>JAHJRQ010000005.1 GCA_018830485.1 Pseudomonadota bacterium
GATGGCGCCGTCCATCTGCGCCGCGCCGGTGATCATGTTCTTGATGTAGTCCGCATGCCCGGGACAGTCAACGTGGGCATAATGCCGCTTGTTGGATTCGTATTCCACATGGGCGGTCGCAATGGTGATACCACGCTCCTTCTCTTCCGGTGCCTTGTCGATCTGGTCAAACGCGGTGGCTTTGGCAAAACCCTTGGTCGCCAATACCCGGGTAATGGCCGAGGTCAGGGTGGTCTTGCCATGGTCGATGTGGCCGATCGTCCCAATATTTACATGCGGTTTCTTGCGTTCAAATTTCTCTTTTGCCATGTCCTTTCCTCCTCAGCCCGGATTTCTCAACGGTTGCGCTTAACTTCCCAACCTAATAATGTTTGAAATTACTCAACAAAATGGAGCCCACGACCGGATTCGAACCGGTGACCTCTTCCTTACCAAGGAAGTGCTCTACCTACTGAGCCACGTGGGCAGCCAAACAGTCCAAACAAAAAAAAGAAGCCAGTTTGCTCACCCTATCGCTGAGCCAGGTATCTTGTGCCATCTTTTGGAGCGGGAAACGGGTCTCGAACCCGCAACCCTCAGCTTGGAAGGCTGATGCTCTACCAATTGAGCTATTCCCGCTTTCCCGTATCAGCAACCAGATGAAAAAGCAGGAATATGACGGCAACCGCTTTACTTTTTTGCCGCTTTCCCACCATGATTTCAATGGTGGAGGGGGGAGGATTCGAACCTCCGAAGGCATTGCCGACAGATTTACAGTCTGTTCCCTTTAGCCACTCGGGAACCCCTCCAGAAAAACCACAAGGCCGCGCAAGCGCGACCGTTTACTCGCTCTATCAAACCATCGCCCGCTTCACATAAGTGGAGCTGGCGATGGGACTCGAACCCGCAACCTGCTGATTACAAATCAGCTGCTCTACCAATTGAGCTACGCCAGCTTGATAAGACGGGCAATACTAATCGCTTCATTCCGAAATATCAACTTATTTTTTAACCGGCACAGACATTCACAGAGGCGAAAACAATCAGGCGCTCCCTCATGGAGAAAGAGCGCCTGATTGGGTGCTACGATTTGCTTAGTCTTCGCTGTTCCTGGCAAACGCACTCTCGCGGTATTTCTCAAAAGCCATGGCAAACGTCCTGTATACCATGTGGGCAAATTTAGTATACGGCAGGTACAAGAACAGCATCAAGACAGAGACAAGATGCATATAGTAGAAAAGATACGCCAACACGGGAATCCCGATCAACCGGGTCAATTCCGCGGAAAGACCGGTTATGCCGACGGTCATGATCTTGACGATCAAAAACCAATCATAGAATGTCGGAGTGGTATTATTTTCCTCTTCCATGCGAGCGCGGTTCATCCAAAGAATCCCCACCCCGACAATCAAGGCGATGGCGCTGATATTGGCCAGCAGCTTAAAAGGATCGGCAAGGGGAATCGGACCATGCATCCCTTCGATGAACAGACCAAGGATATCCTTACGGATCATGCCATAGGTTGTAACAATGAACAATCCGATAAAGGACAAGAGCAGGGGCAGATGGCCATTGACCCTGTTATGATTCGTTCCACATTCATTGAACCGTTTGTGGGCAAGGATTTCCTTGAGCGAGGGCACCAGGAACTGGGAGACAAACTGCAGGGCGGAAGGGCGGAACTCGCTCTTCACCGGCAGATTGGCAGCCATGTTGTTCCACATGCTCGAAACCCCCTTGTAGGCAGCAAAAATCGCAAAACCGAGGGCCGGAACAAAAATGGCGTCAATAAGCAAAACATTCAGGGTCAGGCCGCCGATAAGGGTCGGATGATCCT
This sequence comes from Pseudomonadota bacterium, assembly GCA_018830485.1. Taxonomy (GTDB): domain Bacteria; phylum Desulfobacterota; class Desulfobulbia; order Desulfobulbales; family Desulfurivibrionaceae; genus Thiovibrio. The sequence goes on from JAHJRQ010000005.1 coordinate 1,817, forward strand.
TGCGGGAATCAAAAAACATGCCGAAATCAATGGCGTCGGCCGCGGGCAGGGACATGCCGCCGGACAACCACCACACCGCCAGAATTACCAAGGCAGGCAGAGCGATAATGAGCGGCAGGTTGCTGCCCTTGCTCACCAGCTTGGCAAGGCCGGACGGAAACCCATAGTGGGTATAGGCATAGGCCCGGATTGCGCCGAGAACATCACCGGGCTTGGCGCCGCGCGGACAATAGGCGGTGCAATCGCCACACTGATGGCAGAGCATAATATCGGGATCGGCAACCAGCTTGTCCTTCAAGCCCCACTGGGCCCAGATCATTTCCTTTCTGGGGAAAGGCTTTGTATCGCTGGACAGCGGACAGACAACCGAACAGGTGGCACATTGATAGCACTTTTTCAAAGTGTCTCCGCCGGCATTCTTCACATACTTTATAAACTCTAAATCAGGTTCAACCCTCATTCCTTCAGCCATGATACGCCTCCAGTATTTCTCCCTCAAAATATCAGCTCGCACTGACCCATGACTCATGCGCCGCAGCGCATCCCTTCCTGAAAATCAATCGTTCAGCAGGCCAATTTGGCCTGCTGAACGAGGTTTTTCCCTGACAAACCGGCCTTTAAAAACCCTTGAAGGGGTTCGGGCCGAGATCGACGATCGCTTCAACAAACTCGTTGATGACTGCATCGACCGTATTGTACTCGTTAATGGCAATCTGACGCACCGCGCAACGCTCCGGCTCAAGCCCGAGGCTGCCCAGGGTTTCGCCGATATTGGCCATACGTTTGTCCGCCAACTCACTGCCCTTGACAAAATGGCACTGGTAGTCATCACCAAACTTGCAGCCCAGGAGAAGCGCCCCATCCATACCGGCGGAAAGCGCATCCTTGATCCAGGCCATGTTCACCGAGCCAAGGCAACGGACAGAAACGACCCGAATCAGGGCGTTCTGCGGAAGCTTGCGCATGGCAGCCATGTCCAGGGCCGGATAGGCGTCGTTTTCGCAGGCAAAAACGATGATGCGCAACTTGTCCTCATCGTCGTCCGGCACCTCAATACATTTGACCATGGAACCGACCTGGTCGATGTTGTAGTTCTTGAAGCCGATGATCCGCTCGGGGCATGCACCCATACAGGTACCACAACGGCGACACCGGGTGGGGTTGGGCTTGGGTGTTCCCTTCTCATCATCGTCAAGGGCGCCAAAGGGACATTCTTCCGTACACCGCTTGCACTGGGTGCAGCGCTGGAAGAAGAATTCCGGATAGGTGCCGTCGTTGGAACGGGGATGCACAGCCACGCCGCGATCCGCGGATTCGATGGACTGAATCGCCTTGAGCGCTGCGCCGCATGCGTCGTCAATGGTCTCTTCCATGTTCATGGCCTTGCGCACGCCGCCGCAGGCATAAACGCCGGTCCGGCGGGTTTCGTACGGAAAGCAGATGAAGTGCGAATCGGCATACCCGTCGAACAGCTCCAGATCAAGGAAACCCGGGCCCTGGCGATAGGCAAGGTTGATGGTCGGCTTGTCGGAGGTGGTGGGAACCATGCCCGCGGCCAGAACAACCATGTCCACATTCAGGGTGATATCCTCGTTGAGCAGGGTGTCTTTCAGGTGCACAGCCAGTCCGTTGCCGGCTTCTTCAACCTGGGTCACGGTGGCTTTGGTCATGAAGATACCGTCGTCATTCTGGGCGCCCTTGTAAAACATCTCCATGTTGCCGGGGGTACGCATGTGCTGATACAGAACATACGCCTTACCCGCAGCGTTGTCCTCGCGGACATAGCGGGCCTGCTTCAGGGCAACCATGCTGGTAACCGAGTTGCAGTAGGGGAAATCCTGATCATGCTCAGCGCCGCCCGGGCTCTGAACAAAGGCGACATTGGCCGGAACCTTGCCGGTCTTGGCCAGTTTTTCAAATTCGGCATTAGTGACCACGTTTTTCAGCGTACCATAGCCGAGATGGGCATACTCGGAAACATCCGCCGGATTCCATCCCGTAGCCAGAACAACCGCGCCGAAATCCTCGGCTGCCTCATCTGCTGTCATGTAGGGCTGGAGACCAGCATTGGGATCTTCCATCTCGCCCTTGGAGATTTTGTCCTGCTCGTCAACGCCCACCTTTTTCGGGGCATCCCATTCGCTTTTGGTGCCGGCAGCCTTGAGGGTTACCTTGTATGCGCCGGGAGCACCGGCGATACGGGCAACCTCAGTGGAGGTCTTGATGGTGATTCCAGGCTCGGCCTGAACCGCGCCAACCATGGCCTGAACCGTGGGTTCTTCCAGATCGGTCCAAGGAGCCGCGGTGGGGAACTGCTTCCGCCAGCCGTTCGCCTTGCCACCCAACTTATCCTGGGCTTCAATAACCGTAACCGCATAGCCGGCCTTGGCTGCTTCCATGGCCGCGGTCATACCGGCAATACCGCCACCCATGACCAGGATCTTCTTGTTGATGGCCTCCAACTTGAACGGATCAGGCACGTCACCTTTCTTCGCCTGAACACAGGCCATGCGCACATAGTCCTGCCCCTTTTCCGTGGCGAATTCCTTCACTTTCTCGGCGCTGCGTTTTTCGGAGACTTCCTCTGCACACCAGGCAGCACCTTCGCGCAAATTGGCGCGGGTAACATACTTGTCGTCGCCGAAATTGAACTCGTCCTTCATGACCCTGGGGGAACAGGCACAGACAACGATGGTGTTCACCCCGTCGTTGCTGATGTCCTTTTCAATCAACTCACGTCCGGTCGCGCTGCAAAGCGCTTCATGGATCTTGGCCTCCATGCCCTGACTCTTGGCAGCCTTTGAAAGGGCCTCAACGTCGAGGGCATCTCCTATACCACAACCTGTGCAGATATATGCACCGTATTTCTTATCCATTTACCTTACCTCCTGGACGCTTGAATAGCTTTCATGGCTGCTGCCGTTGCACTCTGGGCACAGGTTACGACGTCGGCTGCCTTTTTGGCGCAACCGGCGGAAACCATCCCGCCATTCGCATCGGCCAGAATAAATCCATTGCTGTCAACTGAAAGTCCAAGCGCCGCAGCCTGGGCCTTGGCCGCAGGCTCCATGCCGGTGGCAAGGATGGCCAGATCGACCGTTTCCTTGACCTTATCACCGGTCACGGCATTTTCAGCAACCAGGGTCACGGAGCCGTCGGCTTCGGCAACAATATCGGCAACCTTGCCCTTCACCCAGGAGATGTTCGCATCGGCCATCAATTTTTCGCGGAACTTCTCATACTTGCCGGGAGTCCGGAGATCGATGTAAAAAACAGTGATCTTGGCGGTGGGATACTGCTCGCGGATGTAGTTGATCTGCTTCATGGAGGCCATGCAGCAGATATAGGAACAGTACTCCAGATGGTTTTCATCGCGGGAACCGGCGCACTGTACAAAGGCAAAGCTTGCGGGCTCCTTGTTGTCGCCGGGACGGAGAATCTTTCCACCGGTGGGGCCGTTGGGCGCAGCCAGACGCTCCATCATCATATTGGTGATGATGGCGTTGCTGGAATCGTACTTAAGATTGGTCATCTTGGCGGCATCATAGGGATTCCAGCCCGTGGCCCAGACAATGGCGCTTACGTCGACGGTGAATTCCTTGGCTGCCATATCAAGATCAACCGCGTCATACTTGCAGGCATCCTTCACGGCCTGCAACCCGGCCGCACTACAGGCGCTCTTGTCTAGAACATACTTCATGGGAAAAGCCATGTCGTGGGGCTTGTACACTGCCTTGCTCTTGTCCATGCCGAAGTTAAAATCATTATCACGCTCATCGGGACAGGCATCGGCGCAGGCGCCACAGGCGGTGCAGTTGTTGTTGATGAAACGGGGCTTGCTCTCCAAGGTTACCTGGTAGTTGCCTGGCCCACCGGACACGCTCTTGACCTCGGTCATGGTGTAGACCCTGACCCGACGGTTGCTTTTGACGCGCTGAAAATTGATCTCCAGCCCGCAACTCGGCGGACAGAGCTTCGGGAAGTATTGATTCAACTGCGCAACCCGACCGCCCAGATACGGATTTCTCTCGATCAGAAAAACATCTTTTCCGACTTCCGCGGCTTCCAAGGCGGCCGTAAGCCCGCTTATGCCACCGCCAACGACAAGTACAGCACCTGCGGGTGCGCTGCGTTCGTCTGTCATGCCTTCCTCCATTTAAGTAAAATTATTTAGGTGTGAAAACGTGCTTTTTTGGCTCAACCGGCCAGAAGTACCCTGATCCCGTCTGGCCACCTCAGCCAAAAAAACTTAAGAGCCCACCTCATAGAAAAATCTCCAGGCACCTTTCGGGTGCCTGGAGATTTCTAATTACCGTTATACCAGTTGCGTGATGGAACTTAGATCCACGGCTCGGTTTCAACGATGTTGATGCAGTTAACCTTTTCACACTTCCACTCCTGGGTTGCAGGGTCGAAGGTGGAGTTAACAAATGCCTTCCAGTTGGCATCGTCACAGGTCGGGTAGTCAGACCGGTAGTAGAAGCCGGGGTAACGGCTCTCTTTCCGGAACTCGATGTGACGGATGTGGGTCTCTACACACCAAATACGATGGTAGTTCTCCCAAGCGCGCATCAACTCGTGCAGGTCGCCGGCAGCCATCAGCTCGGCGTCTTCGCGCAGCATGCGGAGAAGATCCAGGCAGATGTTGAGGAGCTTGCCAGAGGTCATGTAGTAGGTAGCAACACCGCCGCCGTACTCATCGGTGGCCTTCATCAGGCGCATCATGATACCGGCAGGCTTGCAGTAATTGGGGTTAACGTCGGCAGCGGTGGAAGCGCCAACGTGCTGGAGGTAACGCTTAACCGGAGCGTAAACTTCGTCAGCGTACTCCTGAGCGGACTTCGGCAGCTCGGGCTTGAAGGAAGCGTTGTCACGGCAGAACTTAACCATCTGCTTGGCAACAATACGACCCTCGGCATGAGAACCGGAGGAGAACTTATGACCGGATGCGCCAACGCCGTCACCTGCGGTGAACAGACCGTCAACGGTGGTCATGCGGTTGTAGCCCCACTTGTACTGATGGCTACGGGGACCGTCAACAGTCGGGACCCAAGCCTCATCCGGACCGGAAGTCCAGATGCCGCAACAACCGGAGTGAGAACCGAGCATGTACGGTTCGGTCGGCATGATCTCGGAACCAACCTTCTCGGGCTCGATGTTCGCACCGGCCCAGAGACCAGCCTGACCAACGGACATGTCGAGGAAGTCTTCCCAGGCCTCGGACTCGAGGTGCTTCCAGTATTTCTTAACGTCCTTCTCGTCCAGACCGGCAGCCTTCTTCGCATCCAAGAATGCGTTCAGAGCAACGTCGGTAGCCATGTAGATCGGGCCGCGACCAGCCTTCAGCTCGTTGAGCATCAGGTGGTTACGCAGACAGGTCGGGGTTACGGCAGAAGCGCCGTACGGCATGAACTTCTCGAGTTCGCCCTTTACTGCGTCGCTGTTGGCGTAGAACTCACCAAGGCCGTTCTGTACTTTGGCCTTGAAGAGAAGAAACCATGCGCCAACCGGTCCGTAGCCGTCTTTGAAACGAGCAGGCGTGAAACGGTTTTCCATCATGGTCAGAGTGGCGCCAACCTGTGCACACATGGTGTAGGTGGAACCAGCATTCCATACGGGGTACCAGGCGCGGCCCTTACCCTCGCCGGTGGACCGGGGACGGAAGATGTTTACTGCGCCGCCGCATGCACACAGAGCGGTCTTGCAACGGAAAACGTGAACCTTATTCTCACGGGTGGAGAAACCAACTGCGCCGGCGATCTGGTTTGCTTTATTCTTGTCAAGGATCAGCTTAACAATGAATACGCGCTCCATGATGTTCTCGTCGCCGAGAGCGGTCTTGGCGGGCTCAGCAACGATGCACTTGTAGGACTCACCGTTGATCATGATCTGCCACTTACCGGTACGAACCGGCTTGCCGCCTTCGGTCAGCTTCGGAGCCGGCTGTGCGCCGTCGAGGTTGTTGCCGTCGGCATCGAGCTTCCAGACCGGCAGGCCCCACTCTTCGAAAAGATGTACGGAATCATCAACGTGACGACCCAGATCATAGATCAGATCTTCACGAACAACGCCCATGAGATCGTTACGAACCATTTTTACATAGTTCTCGATCTTATTGTCGCCGATGTAGGTGTTGATTGCGGAAAGACCCTGGGCAACAGCGCCGGAACGCTCCATGGAGGCCTTGTCCACCAGCTTGATCTTCAGGTCGGCAGGTGCCCATTTTTTGATCTCGAAAGCAGTACCGCATGCGGCCATACCACCACCGATGATCAGAACGTCTACATCGTGCTCGACAACCTCAGGGTTGGCAACGGCGGGCAACTCACCCAGCGGCTTATTAGGTAACGCCATAGTAAATCTCCTTAAGAAATTGTATTAATTCAGTTGATTATCCAAAAAACTTACTTGGCAAGCATGGTCGGCGCTGGCAGCTGCTTCTCGGTGGAGAGCAACTCGTCGTCCAGGTTCGTGCATTTCAGCGCCGGATATGCATTGGCAGCACCCTCAGCGGTGGTCCGCACGGGGAACTTGAAACGCTTCATGTTGCCGTTACGGAACTTAACGGTCCACATGATGGAATCGGAACTCCGCATCGGATGTACCTGGCCACCCATGGGTACGAAGTCGTTGTAGCCACGAACGGCAATGGCGCCCTGCGGACAAATCTTTACACAGGAGTAACACTCCCAGCATGCATCGGGCTCCTGGTTGTAAGCCCGCATCTCCTCTTTGTTCAAGACCATCAGGTCATTGGGGCAGATGTACATGCAGGCAGTTTTGTCACCACCCTTGCAGCCGTCACATTTAGAAGGATCTACGTAACTTGGCATTCACTAACCTCCTCACTTGGATTGAATTTTCCGAACTCCGATTTGTACGAAATTCGCGTTTACCATATCTTAGGACAGCCGCCCTGGCTCATGCCGACTCGAATCATGTGCCTTCGAAGACAGACCTTCACCCTCTTGACTATCTGGACTACCGAACCGCACTGTTCCGGAAAGCCTCCGGATCTTTACCCTGCCGCACACACAACCGGCTAATTTCACGTATTTTTTCCACCGATTTACACAAAACTGAAGAGCGACTCATTTTTTAGAACATTGGTCTGTATAATTTCTCACCTGATAAAAGTCAAGAAAAAAACATTGCCCGCACCCTCCTCCGCGGAGCCCGCAAGAACGATCTCTTCCGCGCCTGTTTTTCTATTTCCCGACCGGAAGTTTTCACCAGCACCTAGCCTTTTGCTGACCGATTGAGGGCCAGGCATTCTTTGCAAGGAACATTGAAAAATGCATCCCCCATTCTTTCCTCCCCTCTTTTTCCCCCGCAAGAAATGAATTTGACAGAGAGCGTTCCCGTGGTTAGTGTGTTGCCAAAATCGACCCGGACATCGTCACGCTGTGTCGATATGCCCGGCGGAAACCGCAGAAAGAACCGGAGGGATTTCCCTTCCGTAAGCCAAGGCTCCATGCTTGCAGCATCCCGACTTCTTCGATGTGCTCGCCTTTTCTGCCTTAACAATACATTCCTTGAAGGTCCTTACCATGAGCAAGTCACAACAGACGCCGCAATCCGCCCCCTTGAGCAAGTCCTTGTTCGGTTCCGACAACAATCCCAGCAATATCATGCCGGCCAAGCTCACAGCCGACAGCACCCTGAAATTTCGCTGCCATCCCGGAGTTTCCTGCTTTACCAATTGCTGCGGCAATATCAATATCATTTTGACCCCGTATGATATTCTGCGCATCAGACGGCCATTAAACCTGACCGCCGATGAATTTCTCCTGCGCTTCACTACCCCCGTATACCTCGAGAAGACGGATCTCCCCGGCGTAAAGATCCATCTCGACGAGAATGGCCGCTGCCCATTTGTTACGGAGGAAGGCTGCACCATCTATCCGTACAGGCCGACGACCTGCCGCTATTATCCGGTGGGAATGTCTTACTTTCACGCGGCCGGCAACGAGGGAACAGCGGCGGAGGAATTCTACTTCCTCGTCAAGGAGCCCTATTGCAAGGGACACGAAGAGCCGAAGGAGCAAACCATCCGCGAGTGGCGGATTGACCAGGGGATTGACGAATCAGACGAGATGAACCGCGAATGGATGGAAATCGTCATGCGCCGCAAGTCGTTCGGCCTGCAGGCAACCTTGAGCGAGCCGGCCCAGAAGATGTTTTTCATGGCCAGCACCGATCTTGATAAATTCAGGGATTTTGTTTTCAACAGCTCCTTTCTGGAGACCTACGATGTCGATGAGGAAACCCTTGCACAAATCAAAACAGACGATATCGCCCTCATGAAATTTTCCTGCAAATATCTGGCCTCTTCCATCTTCGGCACCAAGGATCTGGTCATCAAAGCCGACAAGGTCAAGGAACGGGCTGAGCAGCTCAAGGCAAATCAGGGCGAGGCGGAAAAACAGGCCATGGAAACCTACGAAGCGCTTCGCCGCGACCACGAACTTCTCAAGAAAAAAATCGACACGCAAAAACAAGCGGGAAAGAAAGAGTGATCACCCGGCGGGGAGGGCAATCGTAAAGGTGGTTCCCTCCCCCTCCTTGCTATCCACCGAGATTGTTCCCCGGTGGCTGTCGACAATGTTTTTGACGATGGCCAGACCAAGCCCCGTACCACGGTTTTTATCCGTATAAAACGGGGTAAAGATGTGTTCCTGTTTTTCCAGGGACATCCCCTCCCCGGTATCGGCGACAATCAGCAGCGCCATGCCCGTTGCCTTGTCATATTTCGTTTCCACCGAAAGTTGTCCTCCTTCCGGCATTGCCTGCACACTGTTGACCAGAATGTTGAGACAGGCTCTGTACACCAGCCCATGATCCAAGGGAATCCGCGGTATATTTTCCCTCAACGCGGTTTTCAGAACAATGTTCCGCTGCTCCAGCTCCGGCTCCATAAATCTGAGCAGCTTATCGAAAAGCTCATTCACCGAAGCCGGCGCCATTTTCGGTTCCTGAGGCCGGGCAAAATCCAGAAATTCGCGCACGATTCCGTCAAGCCTGCCTGTTTCCTCCACGATAATTTCAGCAAGGTGTTCATTGCCCGGTGCCACGCTCTTGAGGCGTTTCCCGAGGATATCCGCGGTACTGCGGACAATGCCCAGCGGATTCTTAATCTCATGGGAAACCGAGGCCACCATCTTGCCGAGGGTGGCAAGCCTCTGGCTTTGGTGCAGTTGCTGCTCAAGACGGCGACGTTCTTCGGCCCGCGCCTCAATGATCCGGTCCGCCCGTGCGACAATAAACCCGAGCACCACAAACAGCGCCGACATGATCAGCATGGAGGTGAGAATGATGGATCCCTGCAGTTTGGTTATCGCCACCACATCCTCCGAGAGATCCTGGACAACCTCGATAACCCCCATGATCACGTCCCGTTTCTGATTGTTGGCCTGGTACTGCCGAAAGGGAATGAAGGTGCTCAATTGCGAGGAAATGGGCTGCGCGCCGGGAAGCAGGTTCAGCAGGGTGCCGGTGGAACGGACAACGGAATTGTTGTTGCCCGCCAGGGCCTTGCGGTACTCTATCCCCCCTTCTCCGGTGCGGCCGATGCGGGAGGCCACCGTGCTGTAGGAGATGATGTTTTCCTTGGAATCGAAAATGGTAACCGCCTGAATCCGCATGCCGTGCGTGGCATTGCGCACAACGGCATCAAGCCGGGCAAACTGTTCGGGCTTGCGCAGGGCAATCTTTCCATAACGCACCACCGTGGGCAGGACAAATTGCTGGAACACCTGATGGCTGAGGTTTTCGGCAACAACAAAGGCGTACGCCTCGCTCCGCTCAAGGAGAACCTTTTTGGCGTGATTTGAAATGATCCAGGAAAGGACCAGGGTGAAAAGGAGAAAAACCGCAAAGCCGGTATAGGAAAAAAACTTGACCAACCGGAACGGTTTCAGACTGGCGATACTGGCCGCGTCGTCCTGCGTTTTTTTTCCTTCAACCATGACACACCCCGCATCGCCTGCACTGTGATGTGTCACAGGCAATCGTTGATTTTTCTTCCAAGGCTTTTTGATACTCTGCCCAAAGATAGCGCCGGTCGATCCCGTGGTCGAGGATCTCCCAGGGGAAAATTTCCTCGCGGCCGCGCTGGCGCATGGCATACGCTTCCGGCTCTATGCCGCATCCCTGCATGGTTTGCCGCCAGTTTTGCCGCCCCTGCAGCATGGCATACAGCGCCATGCCGACCCTGCGGTCTCCCCGGGCCAGCACTGCCTGATAAAAAGCATTGCCGGGCTGATCGACAACCAGGCGGGTATTGGCCATCCCCGTCACACCCTTGCGCAGGAATTGTATGCTGTTTTTAAGGGTTGTCAATGGAGCAAAGCCATGAAACTGAAAGGGGGTCCAGGCTTTGGGCACAAAACTGTTGACGCTGAGGGTTATGTTGCCCATGCGCCCAGTCTCCCGCCCTACCCCGAGCAAGGTTTTTCTCACCTTGTCCGTCAGGTGCAACAATTCCACCAGATCGTCCTCGGTTTCCGTTGGCAGGCCGATCATGAAATAGAGCTTGAGATGATTGATCCCGGCCCGAGCCAGGGCCTCGGCCGCACACAACACATCCTGCTCGCTGATCCCTTTATTGATGACCCTCCGGAGCCTTTCCGAACCGCCGTCCGGGGCGATGGCCGCGCTTTTCAGCCTGCTTTGCGCAAGCAAACCGCAGAGTTCGTTGCTGATCGCATCAGCCCGCAAGGAGGAAAACGACAGGGTGCACCCTTCACGCAACAGATACTCGGCAATCCGGGCGAGATCTTCACCCCGCGCCATCTCCATCCCCAGCAGACCCACCCGTTGTATCTCCTTGGGCCGCTCGGCCAGGGCGGCAAGGATGCTTTCCGCCTGCCAGAGGCGGGGCGGGCGATACACGAATCCGGCCGCGCAGAACCGGCACCCGCGACTGCAGCCGCGGCCAAGTTCGGTGAGGAACAGGTTTGCGAATTCGGCCTCCGGGCTCAAGAGCTTCGAGTGCCCGGCCACCCGGGGTTGCTCAAGCACCACCCGGCGCACCCGGGGCGGCGTTTCCTGGTCAGCCGCAATCCCGGTCAGGATGCCGTCCTCTCCGTATTGCATGGCATAGAAACGCGGAACATAACAGCCGCTGAACTCCCGGACGACGCCCCTGAGCAGCGCTTCCGGCTCTTCCGCGCTCAGGTGCTCGGCAAGATGGGCCATGAGTTGCGGAAGAATCGGCTCCGCTTCCCCGACCACAAACAGATCCACAAAGGGGGCCAGGGGTTCCGGGTTGATAAAGGAGGCAACGCCACCGCCGATGACAAGGGGCTGGCCAGGCCGGTACCTGCAGGTGTTTGCACTGCGCCTTTCGGCCAGTGGCTCAATGCCGCCGGCCGAAAACAAGGCCAGCAGATTGAAGAAGTCTTGTTCAAAGCTGAGGGAGCAGAGGATGACAGGGAAATCGCGGAGGGGGCGACCCGATTCCAGGGAAACCGGGGGCTGGTTGTCCTGATAAAAAAACCGCTCGCAGACAAAGCCGGGCAGGCTGTTTACCAGGGCATAAACGAGCTGAAAACCCAGGTTGGAATTTCCCAGGCCGTACCGGTTTGGAAAGATCAGGGCAACCGGCAGCAACCCCTTCCATTTTTTGCGCTGCGTCCCTTTTTCGCTGGCAAGAAAATCATCGGATGCAGGCAGGCGCTGGCGCATAGGGTCCATATCGAATCTGCCGGAAAGCAGCGAAAACTCCGGCAGCGGTTAAAAGCGGGCAGCCACTGCGCTCCGCTTTATCTTGGTTTTCCTGCATGACACAGTCGATTATGCAAAAACAGCACGGCACCACTTTGCAACAACGCTCAGCCACACGAGCAACTCTTTATTTTTACAAACATTTCGTCGCGGCCTTGCGTCTCCGCGTTGTTTCTTTCGCGGTTCCAATCTCCTAACTTTCATTCCTGCGCAAAAAGGTCGGACGATCGTAATCCTGCTCGTTCAAGATATTGTTGGCGTAGGATCTCTGTATGCCGTTGGCCACGGCGCGGCCGACAGCCATGCCTTGCTCCCCTTTCCTGAACGGCAGCGGCTGCGCTGCTGGCTCACGCTTTTTCGGCATGAGCTGCACCTTGTCCGGCAGCTCCTCGATCTCCTCTACGGTATCGCGGATACCGGTGGCAATAACGGTTACCTGCAGCTCATCGCCCAGATTCTCGTCAAAGATGACGCCCAGGATGATATTGGCGTCCTCGTGCACCTCCTGGTAGATCTTGGTAGTGGCCTCGGTCACCTCGGGCATGGTCAGGGTCTCGCGGCTGGCGGAGATATTGACCAAAACCCCTCTGGCGCCGTCGATGCTGATATCCTGCAAAAGCGGGCTGTTGATCGCCATGTTCACCGCTTCCACGGCCCGGTTTTCCCCCACCCCGTAGCCGGAGCCCATGAGGGCCTGGCCCATCTCGTTCATGATCGCCCGCACGTCGGCAAAGTCGGGGTTGATGTAGCCGGGCAGGTTGATCAGGTCGGTGATGCCTTTGACCGCCTGAACCAGGACATCGTCTGCCATCTTCATCCCGTCGATGAAACGGGTTCCCTTCTGGCTCAGGGAGATGAGCCGGTCATTGGGAATGGTGATGATGGTGTCCACATGCTCTTTCAGGTTCTTCCAGCCGAGCTCGGCGTTTTTCATCCGGGCCCTGCCCTCGAAGGCAAAGGGCTTGGTCACGACACCCACGGTCAGGGCGCCCAGCTCCTTGGCAATCCTGGCCACCACCGGCGCGGCTCCGGTGCCGGTGCCGCCGCCCAGCCCGCAGGTGACAAAAACCATGTCGCAGTCCTTCAACTGCTTTCTGATTTCGTCGATGGACTCCTCCGCCGCTTCCCGGCCCCTTTCAGGGTTGGCGCCGGCCCCAAGCCCCTTGGCGACATTCTTGCCAAGCTGCAGCCGGACATCGGCCTTGGATTTTTCCAGATCCTGGATATCGGTGTTGCCGGCGATGAATTCCACCCCGAGGATATTGCTGTCCACCATGGTGTTGACCGCATTGCCCCCGCCGCCGCCAACGCCAAAAACCCTGATCTTTGCCCGTGATTCTGTTTCCGCGAATTTAAAAGTCATATCCTGCTCTCCCTGTTCAAGGTCATTGACCTGCTCCCAACATCGCCTGGCGCCTGATGAGCGTGTTTACACTATCCCCTTAAACCAGTCCTTCATCCGACCGGTAAATCTCCCTACCACTCCCCCCTTGGGCCGTTTGAATCTTTCCCCCGGCCCATTCTTCATGCCATAGACAACCAAGCCAACGCCGGTTGCCCACTGCGGCGTGCCCACCACATCCACTACCCCGCCGATATTTTCCGGACGGCCGATGCGGACCGGCAGGTCAAAAATCTGTTCCGCCAGCTCTTCCATGTTGTCCAGCAGGCACGAACCGCCGGTCAACACCATGCCGGCGTTGATCATTTCCTTGTGCTTGGAATCGAGCAGCTCCTGATTGATGAGGGTGAGCATCTCCTCAACCCGGGGTTCGAGGATCTCTCCCATGACCCTGCGGGAAAGCTTCCGGTTTTTTCTGCCCCCCACGCTGGGAACCTCGATGACCTGATCCTTGTCGATGAGCGAGGCCAGGGCGCAGCCGTACTCCTCCTTCAGCCTTTCCGCCTCCTTCTGCGGGGTGCGCAGCCCGATGGACAGATCGTTGGTCAGGTTCTGGCCGCCCAATCCCAAAACAAAAGTATGCTTGATGGTCCCGTCGGCAAAGATCGCCAGATCGGCGGTGCCGCCGCCGATGTCCAGCAGCCCGACCCCCAGCTCCATTTCTTCCCGGGTCAGGACGGCGCCTGCCGAGGCCAGGGGTTCGAGCACCACATCCGTCACCTGCAACCCGGCGCGGTTGCAGCATTTGACGATGTTATGCACCGCGGTTGCCGAACCGGTCACAATATGCACATCCGCTTCGAGGCGGACGCCGGTCATGCCGATGGGGTCCTGGATATCGGCCTGGCCGTCCACCATGAACTCCTGCGGCAGCACATGGATTACCTCCTGATCCGGCGGGATGGGCACTGCCCGGGCCGCATCCACCACCCGGTCGATGTCGTCCTGCCTTATCTCGTTATGCTTGATGGCGATCAGGCCGTGGCTGTTGAAGCTCTTGATGTGGCTGCCTGCAATGCCCACATACACCGAACCGATCTCGCAGCCGGCCATGCGTTCCGCCTCTTCCACCGCCTGCCGGATCGAATGCACGGTGCTCTCGATATTGACCACCACCCCGCGGCGCAGTCCCACCGAGGGATGCCTGCCAATGCCGATGATATCAATCCGAGTGTCACGGACCTCGCCGACCACCACGCAGATCTTGGTGGTGCCGATATCCAGCCCGACAATCAGATCGCCACGTTCTTCATGTGCCATTTGTTCACCTTTAATCGATCCCGCAACACGTCACGCCGCCGACGGTTATCACACTCCACCCTTTGCTTCTTTGCTGCCGACCGGTGCCCGTTCCCGCCGAACATGCATTCATGCCCCTGCGCGAAGGTCGGAAGAGATGGCTACCACCTCATCCCGCCTCGTCAAATCCCACCAGCACCTGGTTGCGCCCGTAGTCCATCCTGACATAGGCGGCTTTTTCAAACTCCTTGCTCTTGTACAACTTGTACAGCACCTTGGTCAGCCAGTAATATTTGGTCCCCACATTGCCCGAGCCCAGATGGATGGGAAAAGGCCGGTCCACCAGATAGAGGATGATATTTTCGTCCCCGTCCACATGGAGTTCCGAGATATTCTGCTTCGGAAGAATGGAACTCCCCTGTCCCGCGTATTTGATGAACTGCAGGGCCGCGCCCAGTTGCGAATCCTTGAGGCTCCTCGGCCATTCCTCCCTGTTCATCCCGGTGATGAGGGGATAGTCCATATCCTCGGGCGGCAGCACCTGGGCAAAGGCTACGCCATTCTGGTCAAGATAGAACAACCCGTTGTCGAGGCTGACAATGGCCACCGGCAACCGCTCCTTGACAACAATGGTCAAACGGTTGGGCCAGTTCCTTGCGATCTCCGCCGATTCGACCCATGCATGGGCCTCGATCCCAGCCTTCACCCGCTTGATATCCAAGGCCAGCAGATTGCTGTGCACATCCACCCCGCTCATCTCGAGGATGAGGTTCTTGGTGGTTCTCCGGCACCCCTCAATGTTGGTGGCGGTTATCTGGAAAAAATCCGCCCGCCCCAATGCTTTATAAACGATAAAGCCCACTGCGCCAAAGCCTGCCGCCAGCAGCAGAAAACCAACCCCGAGAATGGCCAGTTTTTTCCTGAGATCGAGGCTCCGGCTTTTCCTGCCGCTCCCGTAGCGCTGCTGTATGGACTTTTCCTTTCGCAAAACCGTAGCTGCCCTTTTTGGTCTGTATAGCTTACAGAATATGCACTTCCGGCTCCAGCCACACACCGAATCGCGCTGCCACCTTTTCCTGCACCAACTGCATCAGGCCGAGAAAATCCCGGGCCGTGGCGGAACCGGTATTCACCAGAAAATTAGCATGCACCTCGGAAACCTCGGCGCCACCCACCCGAACGCCCTTGAGTCCCGCGTCCTGGATGAGTTTTCCGGCGGCGGGCAAGCCTGCCGGATTTTTAAAAAAAGACCCGGCATTGGCCAACCCCTGGGGTTGCTTGCCTTTCCGGTCGCCCATCAACCCAGCGCATCGCGCCCCTATCTCATGCGGATCACCGGCCAGCAGCAAAAATTCCGCCGCCGCCACGAGCATCCCTTCTGTTTCCAGGCGCCGATATGAAAAGGCCAGACCGGATTTTTCCCGTTCCACACAATCCCCGGACTGGGTCAAAAACGTTACCGAAGTCACCACCTCTCCCATCTCCTTGCCCCAGGCGCCGGCATTCATAACCACCGCCCCGCCCACCGAACCCGGAATACCCGCGGCAAACTCCAGCCCCTGCAATCCCTGCCCGGTGCACCAGTTGACCAGCTTCATCAGGCTGCAACCAGCCTCAACCCGGAGCAGAAACTCTCCGTGCTTTTCCCCGGCCCGTTGCGCAAAGGTTGCGAACTTCCGGCCCAGCATGACAATGACCCCGTCATAGCCTGCATCGGAAACAAGGAGATTGCTGCCCCGGCCAATCACCCTCCAGCAAACCCCGAGTCGCGCCAGCATAGCGATGAGGCTTTGCAACTCTTCCAGGCTGGCCGGCATGGCGATGGCCCTGGCCGGGCCGCCCACCTGCAGGGTGCACCAGCGGGCCATGGGGCTGTCCCATTCGATCTCCCCGGGCCAGAGCGCACGCAGTTGCTCCGGCCACCCCTTGTCCACCCCTTTTTTCATCGGCCTCTGTCCCAGTAATTGCAACCCCGTCCTTGCCGGACGCTGTTGCAAGCCGCAGACCTTAGCAGGCAGCATGCGCCTGCTCCATTTTCCGGAGAAGTTCCTCGCCGGCCTGGTGGATATTTCCTGCCCCCAAGGTCAAGACTATATCTTCCGGCTGCACCATGGCCAGCACCGTGCGCGGCAGGGATCCGACATCCGCGACAAAATGGGCATTTTTCTGGCCGTGCAGCTTGATCTCCTGCAACAGCGCCGAGCCGCTTACTCCCTCGATGGGGGTCTCGCTGGCCGCATATATTTCCGTCAGCAGCAGGACATCCGCCTCGTGGAAGGCAGTGCTGAATTCCTTGAACAATCCGGCTGTGCGCGTATAGCGATGGGGCTGGAACATGACGATCACCCGCTTTCTCGGCCAGGCCGAGCGCATGGCTGCCAGTGTCGCCCTGATTTCCGTGGGATGGTGGCCATAATCATCAATAACCATGACCCCGGCGACCTCCCCCTTGATCTGCAAGCGCCGCTGGACACCGCTGAATGTCTTCAGGGCGTTCTGAATGACCGCAAAGGGAATCTCCAGCTCCAGGGCCACGGTTATGGCGGCCAGGGCGTTATAGACATTATGCACCCCCGGAACATTGAGGGTTATCTCCCCCAGCACCTCCGTATTCCGACAGACCTCGAACACCGAGGTCAATCCCTGGGCCGTCACGGCCCTGGCGTGGACATCGGCCTGACTGGTCAGGCCGTAGGTGATCACCCTTTTTCGTATCTGGGCCAGGATCGAGGCAACATTCGCATCGTCCAGACAGACAACCGCGGCACCGTAAAAGGGGAGCTTTTCGATGAATTCCAGAAAAGCGCCCTTGATCTCCTCTATATCCCGGTAATGGTCCAGATGCTCAAGGTCGATATTGGTCACGATTTCAAGCACCGGGGACAATTTCAGGAACGAGCCGTCGGACTCGTCCGCCTCGGCAACCAAAAATTCCCCCTCGCCCAGCTTGGCGTTGGTGCCCAGGCTGTTCACCTTGCCGCCGATCACCACCGTGGGATCAAGGCCTGCCTCGGCCATCAGCCAGCCGACCATGGAGGTGGTGGTGGTCTTGCCGTGGCTGCCGGCCACGCCGATGCCGTACTTCTTGAGGCGCATGAGCTCGGCCAGCATCTCCGCCCTGGGGATGACCGGTATGTGCGCGGCCCGGGCCGCCTGCACTTCCGGGTTATTCTCCCGCACCGCCGAGGAAATCACCACCACGTCCGCCCCTGCGATCCATTGCCCCTGATGCCCGGTGTGGACCGTGCCGCCCAGAGCGGCCAGACGCCTGGTTATCTCGGTTTCCCGCAGGTCCGAACCGCTCACGGTGTAGCCGAGGTTCAAGAGCAGCTCGGCGATGCCGCTCATGCCGATACCGCCGATGCCCACGAAATGGATATGTTGCGTTTTCTTATACATGGGCCTCTGTCCTTAATCCGCGCCGCTCAAGCGGCCAACAACGCTATGCTTTTTTCCACGATGGCGGCTGTCGCCTCCGGCCGGGCAAACTCTTTCATTCGTCCCGCCATGGACTGCAGCCGGGGCACATCGTTCAACAGCCCCCATATAGCCTCCCCCAGCTTCGGTCCATCGAGTTCCCGCTCCTGAAACATCAGGGCTGCCCCGCCGGCCACCAGAAATGCCGCATTGGTCGTCTGGTGATCATCGGCCGCGTAAGGAAAGGGGATCAAAATCGCCGGCCTGCCCAGCACCGCCAGCTCGGCCAGGGTGGTCGCCCCGGCCCGGGAGACAACCAGATCCGCATCCCGGTAAGCCGCCGCCATATCGCTGATAAAGGAAGAGACCTGAGCCGTTACCCCTGCCGCAGCGTAAGCCTTGCGCACCCAATCCTCATCGCTGTTCCCCGTCTGGTGCCGGATCTGAACCGGGTCCCCGGACTGGTTCTGGGCAAAGGCCTCCACCATCAGGGAATTGACCCGGTGCGCGCCCTGACTGCCTCCCAAAACCAGCACCGTCTTGCTTGCGACCTGATCCTTCCGCCGGCCTGCCTCCTGGAGCAATTCCGCCCGCACCGGATTGCCGGTCAGCACCGCCTTGCCCCGGGGGAAAAAATTCTCGGAGCCGGGGATGGAAATATATACCTGGTCGACGATTTTTCCAAGCATCCTGTTGGCCATTCCCGGAATTGAATTCTGCTCATGGATGCAGGTTTTCACCCCCAAGAGCCGTGCCGCCAACACCACCGGCCCGGTCACATAGCCGCCCACCCCCAAAACCAACTGCGGCTTGAAGGCGCGGACCAGCCGCAACGCCTGCCAAAGGCTGATGGGAAGCTGGGCCAGGCTCTTGACCGACCCCACAAGCGATTTCCCCTTCAAGGGCAGACAGGCAATGGCTTTCTTCTCAAAGGCGCGGTCAGCCAGGGTCTTGTTGTCAATGGCCCGGTCCGTGCTGACAAAGAGGACCTTCCCTTGGGGAAACCGGCGCAGCATCTCTTCGGCCACGGCAATACCGGGAAAAAGATGCCCTCCTGTTCCGCCTCCGGTCACGATCATCCGCATGCGCATTCCTTTCCCGACCCTAACGCCCGAGGGCCATGATGCCGGTTTGCCCGGCATTTTGGGCGAGCAACCAGCCTTGCGCCCGCTCCATGGTGCTGTGAAAACAGTCCGGGCAGTATCCGTGGGAAACCCTGGTTTCCTTGCGGGGCTGTTTCTGTATCCAGCCTGACTGACTCTTGGTTTTCTGACACACACAGCACACTGTTTGCATAAACCCGTCCTCGCCCTGTTGTCGCCCCCAAGCCGTGCCCCCTCAGACACGAAGCTTCCGGGCGTTTTTTCCGACCGTTGCCGCTAGCGCGCTTCCTGCCCCGCCAATCTGCTGACCGCCCGGGCAAACACCTCGCCCCGGTGGCTGTAGCTTCTGAACATGTCAAAACTCGCGCAGGCGGGAGAGAGCAACACCGCGTCTCCCTTCTCCGCCATTGAACTGGCCAGCCGCACCGCCTCGTCCATTTCCGCGGCAAAGGCTATCCGGGTGGTCTCGGCGAAAGCCCTGGCCATTTCTTCCCTTGCCTCGCCGATCAGAACCATGGCCCGAACCTTTTCCCGCACCAGGGGGCGTAGCATCTCGTACCCCCCGCCCTTGCCACGGCCTCCGGCAATGAGCACCACCTGCTGCTTCATGCCGCCCAAGGCGGAATACAACGCCCCGATATTGGTGGCCTTGGAATCGTCGTAGTAGGAGATTCCATTGATCTCATCCACCAGGGACAGCCGGTGCGGCAACGGCGCGAATCCGGCCAGGCTCTGCTGAATATCCGCCGGGCTGCACCCCAAGGCCCGGACCGCGAGAATTGCCGCCATGGCGTTTTCGGTGTTTGGCGCCTGGCCAAGAGGGGTTCCCGCCAATTCGTATTCCTCGGTTTTCTTGCTCGCCTCGCCCTCCGTGACAATGCGAACCTTGGTTCCGCTGAGGGTTGCCGCCATCCCGGTTTTCGCGCAGGCGCTGTATTGCCGGATTTCGCCCAGCAGCGGCCAGGGGCTCTTTTTTTCGAACTCTTTGCCCAGCCATCCGGCAATCACAGGATCGTCGCCGTTGACCACGGCCACGTCGCCAGGCTGCTGGTTTTTAAAGAGCGACATCTTGGAATCGACATAGGCCTCATAGTTGGCATACCTATCCAGGTGGTCCGGGGTGATATTGAGCAGCACTCCCACCCGGGGGTGGAACTCTCCACCGCTGTCCAGTTGGAAGCTGCTCACCTCAAGAACCACCACCTCACATTCCTGGGGCCCGGCAAGATATTCAGCCAGGGGAGTCCCGAGATTGCCCCCCACAAAGACCTTCTTGCCGCTACCGGCCAGCAGATCGCCGATCAGGGTGGTCACCGTGCTCTTGCCGTTGGTGCCGGTCACCGCCACCAGGGTCCCTTTCAGGAAATCCTTGGCCAGGGCGAGCTCGCCCACCACCGGGATGCCTTTTTGCCGGGCTGCGGCAAGGGGCGCTATGTCGAGCGGGACGCCCGGGCTTACCAGAATACAATCCGCCGATGTTAATAGCTCAGAGGTATGGCCGCCAGTTTCAACAAAAACTCTTTTCTCCTTCAGCCACCGAACCAAGTCTCCTTCAAGGTTCTCCTGGCGGCCACCCTCTGAAACCGATATTTTCACACCCAGATTAAGCAGGAACCGCACCGCGCAAACACCGGACTTGCCAAGACCCACCACGACAACATGGGCTCCGGGCTGCAGTATTTCCTTGAGGTTCCTGTTCAACATTTCATTTCCCACCCTGTTTTCCTAATACAGCTTGTAACTGTTCAGCAGTGCCGCAGATGCGCGACAGAGGCCTGAAAGCTATACACATCAGTATGCGTCAGGCCGATAACAAAGCAGCTGCGGTGCTGCTGGACAGTTACCGCAACTTCAAGGTTGCCAGGGCGCTCAGTCCCAGGACAATGGAAACGATCCAGAACCGGACCACCACCTTGGGCTCCGTCCACCCCTTCTTCTCAAAATGGTGATGAAACGGGGCCATGAGAAAGATCCTTTTGCCGCCGGTCATCTTGAAAAAACCTACCTGGAGGATGACCGAAAGCGCCTCCATGACAAAGACCCCGCCGACAATGACCAGCAGCATCTCCTGCTTGATGATGATCGCCACCATGCCCAGGGCTGCGCCCAAGGCCAGGGAGCCAACATCCCCCATGAAAATCTGGGCAGGATAGGCGTTGAACCAGAGAAAACCGAGGCTGGCCCCCACCAGGGCGCCGCACAGAATGGCAACCTCACCGGCCCCCGGCACATAGGGAATCTGCAGATATGCCGCCAGCCCGGCATGCCCGGCCAGATAGGAAAAAAGCAGATAGACGCTGCTCGTCACTACCGTGGGGCCGGTGGCCAAGCCGTCAAGTCCATCGGTGAGATTCACCGCGTTGGAGGCGCCGACCACCACCAGGATGGCGAACACCACATAATAAGTGCCCAGATCCGGCTGGATATTCTTTAAAAACGGAAAGCTCAGGTGCCCGTCAAAATTCGGGTTGAAGTAGATGAGCACCCCGGCTATGGACGCGCCGAGGATCTGCCAGCACATCTTGCCCCTGGCGCTCAAGCCTTTGCTGTTCTGCTTTTTTATCTTCCGGTAGTCGTCATACGCGCCGATACCGCCGAACCACAGAGTTACTCCGAGGATGATCCAGACAAAGGAGTTCGACAAATCGACCCAGAGCAGGGTGGTCACGGTTACGGCAAAGAGGATGAGCACCCCCCCCATGGTGGGAACCCCCCGCTTGCTGAAATGGCTGGCCGGGCCGTCGTCCCGCACCACCTGGCCGATCTGGTTTTCCTGCATCTTCTTGATGAACCAGTTGCCGCACAGCAGCAGGATCAGAAAGGCGGTCAGCGTGGCGCCGATGGCGCGGAAGGTGATATAGCGAAAAACATTCAGCGCGCTGAAGTAGCTGTGGAGCGGATAGAGAAGATGATAGAGCATGGTGCGTTCCTTAGTCCTGCTTCTCAAGCAGATCGAAAGTGATTGTTTCCATCCGCATGCCGCGTGACCCCTTTACCAGCACCCAGTCTCCCTGGCGCAAAAGGCCCGCGCCGATGCTCTTGCGCAGCCAATCGCCAATCTGCTCCTTTGTACTGAAAAACATCGCCTTTTCCTTGCTCATTCCAGCCTTCCGGGCCGCTCCGACCAGGGTTTCGGCAAATTCCCCCACTGCCAGCACCCCATCAAATCCGAGCCGCGCCACAGCCCTGCCGATGTCCTGATGGGCGGCTATACTCTGTGTCCCAAGCTCCAGCATGTCGCCGAGGACAGCCACCTTTTTGCGGGTGCGATCCATCTGGTGCAGGGTCTCAAGCGCGGCCAGCATCGAGGATGGATTGGCGTTGTAGGCGTCGTTCACCAGCCTGATTCCGCCGATGAGCTTCTGCACCTGGAGCCGTTTTTCAAAGGGCGCGAAACTCTCAAGCCCGGCCACGATATCGATAAACTTCACCCCGGCCGCATGGGCCATGGCAGCCGCGGCCAGCCCGTTCTGCACATTATGGGCCCCAAGGCCGCGGATTTTCACCCGGGCCTCGTTGGCTCCGATCTGCAGGGTAAACGCCATCCCGCCTTCGCCCATGCTGCGCAGTCTCAGGCCCCGCACATCCGCCTTGGGATTGCGGCCGAAGGTGATTTTTTTCTGGCTGCACCGCCGGGCTATGCCCCGCACCCTTTTGTCATCGATATTGACCACCAGCGTGCCCCAGGCCTTGATCCCGTTAAAGAGCTCACCCTTGGCCCGAGCCACCCCGGCGATATCGCATACGCCCGCAAGATGGGCGTCCTGCACATTGGTGATGCAGGCGATGTCCGGATCCGCGATTTCGGTGAGCCGGGCTATCTCGCCGGGCTGATTCATGCCCATCTCCATCACCGCGAAGTCGTGGTGAAATTCGACGGGCAACAGGGAAAGCGGCAGACCGATCAGGTTGTTAAAGTTGCCTTGCGTCTTCAACACGTTGTATTCCCTGCTTATAATCGCCGCGATCATCTCTTTGACCGTGGTCTTGCCGCAGCTTCCGGTTATCGCCACCACCTGCAGATCCGGCATCTGCGATCTCCGGTAGGCGGCCAGATCCCCGAGGGCGCGGAGGGTGTCCGTCACCAGCACCACGGGAACAGGCACCATCTTCTCGGGCACCGCATCAACCACCAGCCCGGCCGCCCCTTTCTGCACTGCTTGCTCCAGATAGGCATGGCCGTCAAAGTTCTCTCCCCGCAGGGCCACGAACAGATCCCCCGGTTCGATGGCCCTGCTGTCCGTGCAGACCCGGCGAAACCCCGCCTCGGTCCTTCCGGAAAGAAACCTGCCCCCAGTAGCCAAAAGAACCTGGGACAACGTCCAGACCGGATTTTGCATGGCGCCAGCGTCAGAATTTTTTGCCGCCCTTCCATTTTGCATGCCGCAAGCACCTGTTTTTCGCACCATTGCCAGATCCATTACGCTTCCCCCTCTCTGAGATCCTGCCTGCTTCTTCCGACCATTACCAGTTGATCACCGCAGCCTGGGCCGCGGCTTCAAGCCTGTCATCGAAAAAAAATCTCCCCTCCGGGGTTATCTGATACGTTTCGTGTCCCTTGCCGCACAGCAACACCACATCGCCGGGCAGGGCATGGCGGATGGTTTCCCTGATCGCCTCCCGGCGGGAGGGGACAATATCATAGCCCCGCGGTGCTTCTCCCCGAAGGATGGTCTCAATCCGCATCCGCGGCAGGGTGGTTTTTACTATCCCCGCCTCGATGTCGCGCAGGATATCGGCGGCCCGTTCGCTCCTGGGATTATCCGAGGTGAGCACGACAACATCGGCCAACGCGCCGGCCACCTTACCCATCAGCGGGCGCTTCCCGCGGTCGCGATCCCCGCCGCAGCCGAAAATCACAATCAAGCGGCCGGTGGTCAGGCGACGCATGGTCTGCAAGACATTGGCCAGCGCGTCCGGAGAATGGGCAAAATCAACAAACACGCTGACCCCTGCCGGGGCAGGGACCCGCTCCAGCCGCCCGGGCGCGGCCTGGGCCAGGGCCAGGCCATCCACAATCTTTTCCCCGGAAATGCGCAGTGCCACTGCCACCCCCACCGTACCGAGAATATTTTTCAGGTTGAAATTTCCAACCAGGTCGGAGCGGATCTCCAACTCTCCCGCCGGGGTCGTCAGGCTGGCCACCGTTCCGGCAAGGCTCTCCCGAGCCTCCCGTACGGCCACCTCGGCTTCGCTCAGGCCGCATTCAATCAGGGTTCTCCCCTTCTTTTTCCCGTAGCCCAAGGATTTGTCTTCCCGCAGTTCAGCCAGCAGCCGCCTCCCCCAGTCGATGCCGGAGTCGTCATGGCTGTCACAGAGAACCACCGCCGTGCCGTCCTGTTTCAGATACTCGGTAAAGAGCCTTTTTTTGCTCGCGAAATATCCGAGCATATCCCCATGAAAATCAAGGTGATCGCGGCTCAGGTTGGTGAACAGGGCCACGTCGAAGCTGATCCCCCCCACCCTTTTTTGTTCCAGGGCATGGGAGGAGGTCTCCATGATCACATGGGTAACGCCGTTTGCCGCCATCTCGGCTAAAATCCGGTGCAGGCTTACCGGATCAGGGGTGGTGAACTGGGCGGCAATTTCCACGGTCCCATAACGGTAATTCACGGTGCCGATCACCCCGGGCCGGCCGCCGTTTTTTCGGATTATCGATTCAAGGAGATAGGTTGTCGTAGTCTTCCCGTTGGTCCCGGTTATCCCGATCATGCACATCCGGCGGGCAGGATGTGCATAAAAGTTTGCCGCCGCCTGCCCCAGCGCCTTTGGCGTATCAGCCGTTTCCAGACAGACAACCTTGCCATGCTTCCAGCCCCGGCAGCGGTCCTTGCCCACCAGCACCGCGGCGCACCCTTTTTTTACGGCAGCCTCAAGATACTCGTGGCCATCCACGGTCAAGCCGGGGATGGCGACAAACAACGAGCCCGGGCCGGCCTGGCGGGAATCGGCGGTGATGCTGCGTATCGCAGTATCCTGCAGCATGTCCAGGTTCACGACCTCTACCTCCTCGACCAATTTCCGTAACGATACCGCACTAGCGTTGTTGTTTTTCCCCATTCCAGGACCCGGTCCCGTTATTGCATCGTTTTCAGGCGCAGCACACATTGCTCAACGCCCCGCAGGGCAGATCCTGCCAACGGATACTGGCTTGCCACCTGCCCTGAGCCGACAATCTGCAGCCGCACCCCGTAGGGCTGTAAAACCTGCATCGCCTTGCGCCCGCTCAATCCCCGCACATCGGGCATGATCAGGCCCTGGGGCCCTTGCGCCAAGGCAGCGGGCAGAGCGGATTGCGCTTGAATCGTTTCCATTTTTTTGTAATAGCCGAGTTCGCGCACAGCCAACTCCTTGGCGGTGGGTGGCTTTGCCTGATTCTGCAGCGCGATTCTCGCCTGCGGCATCATCTCTTCGGCAAGATGCCGAACCGGCGACTTGGCCTGCGGATCGATATGCGCGCCCTCAAGCACTACTATCATGGCGATTTCAGGGTTGTCCAGCGGGGCCATACCCAGAAGAATACTCTCCATTACCGCCGGGCCGGCTTTCCCTTGTTCTCCGCCCTCGTGTGCCGGCGGCGGCGCCGCACTGTCGCCTGGCGGCTTTGCCTGCCCCTCCGGGAAAGGCTCTTTCTGCAACAGCGATTCGATGACGAAAAGATCCGGGCCCGACCCGACAGCCTTCTTCATTTCACTCCGCATGCCTGCACTCACATCGGGGCGAACGGCAAACTCCCCTATCCCGCGCCGGACCGGCACATCCCACACCTGCTCATCCTGCCAGACCGCCCGGAGAACATGGGGAGTCATCACTTGCCCTGCGTTGATCAGCCGGGAAAACGCCGACAGCAGGGCCAAAGGGGTCGCCGTCGAAATAGAATCCTTGTCACCATGCGCCGGCATGGATGGTATCGTCGGGGGAGGATGCGCCACTAGCCCCCCTTCTTCTTTTTTGATTGCCGGACCGGCATCCGCATCCTCCTTTAAGGAGAACATCGCCTCGGGCAAATCCACCTCTCCCTTGACTGTCAACCCGATCCTTTCGGCAAAGGCGCTGAACTCGCCACGCCCCACCACGGTCTTGCCAAGGCCAACCCCCTCCGGGGAAATATACCTGCCGTCCGCCACCATATTCCAGGGGCCATGCTGCATCGCCTCCGGCTCAGGAACGGCCTCGCCGCCCGCAGCCCCGTTCCCGCCCCCAACAATCCGGCCATCCAATGCAGCCGCCTCCAGAAACAGACGCTCCATCGCGCCAAGATCAAGAATATCCTCAATGGCCCGATTCCTCCGCGCGTCGGCGCTGAACTCCCAAAATCGATTGGGATCATAATCCGGCAGGCTGGCCATGCCGACAATCTCTCCGGTGGCCGGGACCATGATCACCGCCACTCCGGCTTTTGCCTCCGTGCTGTGCACCAGACCCGCGAGTTTCTGCTCCAGAGTGTTCTGGAGATGGCTGTCAAGGGTCAGAATGAGGCTTGCGCTGTCACTTCCTTCGGCTATTTTCCTGCTGACTCCGGCGGCTGCCAGCCTCGGGTCATACACCCCGCCGCCCCGGAGAACACTGTCATAATAAAACTCAACCCCGGCCAGCCCCTGTTCATCCTTTAAAAATCCTATGACATGGGCGCCAAGCTGGTTGCCCGGATAAAATCGCTGCACCTGATTGATGCGGTACACCCCTTTCAGGTTAAGGTCCGCGATTTTCACCGCTTTCTCGCGACTCAAATCCCTGCCGAGCCAGGCAAAACTTCTTTCCCCCTTCAGGGCGGAGAGAACATTTTTTTCATCAAGTCCGAGAATCTTTGCAACCTCACGGGCGACCTTCTCGGGCGCCTCAAGCTCCAATGGCCTGGCGTAGAGGGAACTGCGCTGAAAACTCACTGCCAGCTCCATGAAATTCCGGTCATAGATGTTTCTCCGGCCGCCACCTTGCACGGCGCTGACCTGTTCATCCTTTTGCCTGTCTCCCTGCGCCTGTTGACCGCTTTCCCCAAAAAAATGACTTTTTATGGCAATCACGGCAAACACCGCCGCCACCGACAAGAGAATAACTCCCACCATGAGAGGGCGCCGGTCTTTCCCCTCAATTCCCCGCCTCATCATGCCGGTCCTATGGCCTTCGCAACTGCTTCGCGGAAGGCTGGTACAATCCCAGCCCTCCTGCCGCAGCTTCGATTTTTTCCTGTTGCAGGAGCGCATCCTTTTCCGCGGCGAGCGCCATATTAGCCGCAACGAGTTCGGCTTTTTCCTGCTGGCCCTTGCCAAGCCTGCCAAGCCCGTCCCGCAAGGCAACGCCAAACCAGAGACTGCTGACTACCCCCAACAGCATGGCGACAACCGCAATTGCCCCGATGATCTTGAACGGCTGTTCCCGATCCGATCCGCCCGTCCGCCTGCCGGCAACCTTCTGCCTGTTGCCGGAGGTGCTGGAATATTTTTTTGCGTAATCGCGCATCTTACGTTCTTCCTCTTGCCGCAACCCGCAGCTTGGCGCTTCTTGCCCTGGGATTGCGCAGACACTCAGCGCGGCCAGGGGTTAGGGGCTTCGGGGTGACGACCTCGAGCAGGGGATTTTCCCGGAAGGCCTGCTTCACCAGACGATCCTCCAAGGAATGGAAGGAGATGACGCAAAATCTTGCCCCTGGCGCGAGCAGGGTGGCGCCATCGGCCAGAATTCGTTCAAGGCTGTCCAGCTCGCGGTTTACCGCGATGCGCAACGCCTGAAACACCTTGGTGGCCACATGGATTTTCTTGGGATGAAACCGCTTGGGAATGGCTTGGTCCACCAGGGCGACAAGCTGATCGGTGGAAACGATCTTCTCTTTCCGCCGTGCCTCGACAATCTCTTCGGCAATCCTTCTCGCCTGACGCTCTTCGCCATAATAGAAAAAAATATCCGCCAGCTCTTCCTCGGAGGCCTCGTTGACAAGCTCGGCCGCCGTGGTCTTCTGGCGCTGGTCCATTCGCATATCAAGGGGCTCGCTGCCTTTAAAGCTGAAGCCGCGGCCGCTTGCATCGAGCTGCAAAGAAGAAAGACCCAGATCGAGCAGCAGGCCGTCAATTGTGCCAATGCCAAGCTCCATCAGGGTCTCCTTTATCGAGGCAAAATTTTCATGCACAAAACGTACACGGCCCGAAAACCGGGCCAGCCGTTCCTGCGCCAGGGTCAGAGCCGCAGCATCCCAGTCAAAGCCAACAACCCGGCCCGTGGGACCACACGCCTCAAGAATCCCTTCCGTATGCCCTCCCAGCCCAAGATTGCCGTCAACATAAACACCTCCATCCACCGGGGCCAGACAGGCTACCACTTCCTCGAGCATGACCGGGAGATGCGAGGGCTGCATAGAGTATCAGAACAGCCCCATTTCCAAAAGAACCTGCTCGAAATTCTGAAAATTCTCGCCGGTCGGTTTGTTCTCGGCCTCCCAGATATCCTTATCCCAGATTTCAAAATAGGTGATCATGCCGTTGGCGACGATTTCCTTCCTGATCCGACAATCTTCCCGCAAGGTGGCTGGGAGCAGGATTCTTCCCTGCTTGTCCAGGGTGCACTCCTCGGCGCCGCCGATCATGTACCGGATCAGCTTGACGGTTTCCGGCCTTTTCTGGCCTTGCGCCAAAAGGGTCATCTCCAGCTCTTCCCAATGGGGCAGCGGGTAGGCGCGGATACAGTTGTGCCAGGGCGTGACCATGAGCCGCTCGTCGCCCTGACTGCGCAGGGACTCCCGGAACCGGGTCGCGATATTCAGTCTGCCCTTGGCGTCGAGGGCATGCTCGGAGCGCCCGCGAAAATGACAGACCGGATTTGTGACACTCCCTTCAACCACACGCAGCTCCTTATTTCTCCCCCATTACCCACTTTACACCACTTTATGTACCCTTATAGTGAAAATGGCTGATCAGTGTCAAGGAAAAAACATGTGAGGCCACTTATTCCCCCTGCCCTTCCAGAACAGCAGAAAACACCTCATATAGCGGCAAAAAAGATCAACACCACAATATAAAGTGGTATCAAGAGGAGCACACTTCTTCCTTTCATCCAAATATTTTTTTTGTGGGGCAAGGTGGGGCAAAAATTAAACACATGCTGGATTTTTTCCCAAAAAAAGCAAATCTCCAGCAATGCCATGGCCCGGCGCGCTCCATCTCTTTATCTGGCTGTTTTTTTGGTTTTTCCTTGCCTTTCCACCGACTTTCATTTAAGATATCTCTTTTTTTCCCAAGCCGGGACCAAACCCTTCTTCTATGGAAAGTTGAAAAGTTATGGAACAAAGCACAATCAGAAACGTCGCCATCATTGCCCACGTTGACCACGGAAAAACCACCCTGGTCGACCAACTCTTCCAGCAAAGCGGGATGTTTCGGGAAAATCAGGAAGTAGCGGAACGCCTCATGGACTCCGGAGATCTCGAAAGGGAACGCGGCATCACCATCACCGCCAAGAACGGCTCATACTGCTACAAGGATTACTGGATCAACATCATCGATACTCCCGGACACGCCGATTTCGGCGGCCAGGTGGAACGGGTTCTGCGCATGGCGGACGGCTGCCTCCTTTTGGTGGACGCCCAGGAAGGCCCCATGCCCCAAACCTATTTTGTTTTGAAAAAGGCGCTGGCCGCAGGGCTGCGCATCATCGTGGTGATCAACAAGATCGACAAGCCCGCGGCCCGTTGCCCCTGGGTGGTTGATCAGGTTTTCGACCTCTTTGTCAAGCTTGAGGCCCCGGACCACCTCCTTGATTTCCCGGTGGTCTACGCCTCGGCCAAGCAGGGCTACGCCAAGCATCACCTTACCGACGATTCCACCACCATGGAGCCGATCTCCCAACTGATCGCCACCCATGTGCCGCCGCCATCCGGCGACCCCAATGCGCCCCTGCAGATGCAGGTCAGCTCCCTGGACCACTCCCCCTACCTGGGGCGGCTCGGCATCGGCAAGGTGACAAACGGCACCCTGAGCATCAACAAGCCCATTGCCGTGGTCAAGCGCGACGGCAGCGTCTCGCCGGCGCGGCTCACCAAGATCTTCCGCTTCGAGTCCGATAAAAAGGTGGCCACCGATACGGCCGGGGTCGGCGAGCTGGTGGCGGTGGCAGGCATGGACGACGTGACCGTGGGCGTGACCTTCACCGACGCGGACAACCCCATGCCCATGCCCCTCATCGAGATCGATCCGCCCACCATCTCGATGAATTTCATCCCCAACGATTCTCCCTTTGCCGGGCTGGAAGGCAAGTTCGTCACCTCCCGCCACCTCGAAGAACGGTTGCGACGCGAGACCTTGGCCGACGTGGCCCTCAAGGTCGAGCCCATGAAGGAAGGCGTGGGCTATGTGGTTTCCGGCCGCGGCGAGCTGCACCTTTCCATCCTCATTGAAAAGATGCGCCGCGAGGGCTTCGAGCTCCAGGTCACCCGCCCCCAGGTCATCATGAAGGAGGAAGGCGGCGTCACCCTGGAACCCTACGAAGAGCTGACCGTTGATGTGGACGAGCAGTACGCCGGGGCGGTTATCGAACGGCTGGGCATGCTGCGCGGGCAGATGCAGGAGATGCACCAGGCAAACGGCATGAACCGGCTGGTCTACAAGATCCCCACCCGGGGCTTGCTGGGCTACCGCTCGGAATTCATGACCGCCACCAAGGGGTTGGGCATGATGAACTACGTGTTCGCCGAATACGGCCCCTATGCCGGGGACATCGTCAACCGGGTCAACGGCGTGCTCACCAGCATGGAAACCTGCACCACCGTGGCTTACGCCCTGTTCAACCTCCAGGACCGCGGCCGCTTGTTCCTCGGCCCCGGGGTCAAGGTGTACACCGGCCAGATCATCGGCGAAAACGCCCGCAACCAGGACATGGTGGTCAATCCGGCCAAGGGCAAGAAGCTCACCAACATGCGCGCCTCAGGCTCCGATGAAAACGTGGTCCTTACCCCGCCGGTGCAGATGAGCCTTGAAGACTGCATCGCCTACATCAATGACGACGAACTGGTGGAAGTGACCCCGCAGTCCATCCGGCTGCGCAAGCGAAAGCTCACCGGGAAATAGAAAAGCCGCAGGCTCTTTCCCCTGATTTACACAAAAAAACGGGGCATGCCGGATATCCGGCATGCCCCGTTTTTTTGTGCCTCAACCCTGTTGCTACTACAGCACCACCGTCCGCTTGATGTACTTCACGACCTCCTCCGGATCATCCATAACCTGGAAGTAGAGCAGATCGTCTTCGTTGATGTATTTTTCCTTCAGCATCCTCTCCTTGATCCAATCCACCAGACCGCCCCAAAACTCAGAGCCCACCAGAATAACCGGAAAGCGCTTCACCCGCCGGGTCTGGATCAGGGTCAGGGACTCGAACAGCTCGTCCATGGTGCCGAAGCCTCCGGGCATCCCGATAAAGGCCATGGAGTACTTGATGAACATCACCTTGCGCACAAAGAAATATTTGAAGCTCAGCGGCACGTTGGTGAAGGGGTTGGGCTCCTGCTCAAAGGGCAGGTTGATGTTGAGCCCGATGGACAGCCCTTCGGCAATGGCCGCACCTTTGTTGGCCGCGGCCATGATGCCCGGCCCGCCGCCGGTGATGATGCCGTACCCGGCCGTGGCCAGATCAAGGGCGATCTGCTCGGCCAGCTTGTAATAGCGGTCATCCGGGCTGGTCCTTGCGGAACCGAAGATCGACACCGCAGGCCTGCCGATGCTGGCCAGGGTGTCAAAGCCCTCGACAAACTCGCTTAAAATCCGAAACAGCCGCCAGGAATCCCCCACCTGGAAATTATCCAGCGAATACTGCTGCCGCTCGTCAACAACCATCCCGGCCTTGGTCACTCGCATATCCGATCTCCTTTAAGAGCTGATGAACCTTTTAACAATTCGGAATGCTTCACATAAGTGCTTCAACATGCTCAGCACGAACGGAATAATACATTACAACAAGATCCGTTCGGCCTGAGCCTGTCGAAGGCCTGCTTTTACAACCCCATGAAAAAGCGTGTCCGCACCCCAAATTCAGGAAAGAGCTGCCAGTGCCGCCTGAGCCGGGGCATACTCCGGGGAATACCGCAATACCTTTGCATAGAGCTTTCTGGCCTTGCCTGCCCGCCCCTGCTTCTCAAGGAGCCTGCCCAGCAACACGGCGGCCTCGGCCTGACGCGGATCAAGACGGAGGCTCTCGGTCAGAGACTGCATGGCCCCTTCCAGATCCTGGGTCAGGGCCTGCACCAGGCCAAACCGGTACCAGTGAGCTCCCTTGCCCCCGTCCAGCTCGACCGCCTGTCCGCACAGGGCCAGGGCGATATCATACCCCTGCTTTTCCAGGGCATAGAGCCTGCCAAGCCTGCTCAGCGAACCGGCATCCCTGGGGTTGCCGCTCACCGCCCGCTGATAGGCGGCAATGGCCAGAGCGTTCTCCCCCAAGGCCTCGCAGGCCCGGCCAAGCCAGCGCGCCACCACCATGGGCTCTCCGCCCTGCTGAGGGTTCTTTTTGATCAGCCCCTCGCAACGCTCCAAAACCCCGCGGGCCTCACCGTATCGTGCCTGTCGGCAATAGAGCATGCCAAGATGCTGCAGAAGATCGCAATGCTCGCCGTCCACGGCCAACGCCCTTTCCCAGAGCGCCAGGGCCTCCTGAGCCTGATTGTCGTCAAGGCAGATGAACCCCAGATTGAACAGGGCCATGAAATTCTTTGGCTCAACCCCAAGCGCCTTTTGAAAACAGGCACGGGCTGCCTTGGGCCGATTGAGCTGGACGCCGGCAACCCCCATGCTGTTGAGGATGTTCACGTTGTCCGGATCAAGGAGCAACCCCTGCCGGTATTCACCCAGGGCCTTGACCAGATCGCCCTCGTTATAATAGACATCCCCGCTGATATTGAGGCTGACCGCGTCAAAAACAGCCAGCGAATCCGGGCCGAAAAATGTCGCGTGCTGCAAGGCCTTGCGGCAGTTCAGGGGCAGATCCGATTTTTTGAAATCATGATAGGGAAAGGTAGCCACCCCCATGGAAAAGGAGCTGCCGCCGATGCCCTCCATCTTGCCGCGAAAATCCGTAAGCCAGGCGCGGGCCGCCTTGCCGTCAAGCCCATCGAGAAACAAAAACGCCTCCCGCTGATTGACCAACACCAGTCCCTTCTCCTGGCCAAGCAGGGTTCGAAGCCGCTTTGAGAAATGATTGCTGGCAGGCTCCTGATCCATGCGGAGCAAGACCAGGGAGAACTTGGATTTGCCGCGGTACAGAGCGCGCAATTTCCTGAGCGTTGATTCCGGGGTCTTGCGAAAGGGATGCGACTCGATATCCTTGGCAGTGACATGTCCGCAGAGGCTGAAAGGCCCGCGCAGGCGGGCGGTGCGCAGGGCCTGCCAGGCCTGTTCCAGAAGTTGTTCCGGAGCGCCGCTTTCCTGGGGATCATGGGGCGTCACCGTGGTGATGCCGAGATGGGCGGTGACGAAATTTTCCCGCTTGAGCCGCAGGAGGAGCGACTCGCCCAACTGCCGGGCCTGCTCCATGTCCGCCCCATACCAGAGCAGGCCGAAGATCCCGGCGCCCAGGTGGTGCAGGTGCATGTCCTCGCCGATCATGGAGGCAAGGCAGCTCCCGGCCCGCACGATGTAGCGCAGGCTCCGGTCCGCGTCGCGGGTGCGCGGATAAACCTCCAGCAGGGCAAGGGTGGCCGGGGCCAATGCCTGCGACTCAGCCGCTTCCCGACCAAGGGCCTCAAGCTCCCCCCGCAGGTGAAAGCCGTTCACCAGGCCGGTGGCCGGGTCCTGGCAGCTCTGCTTGAGCAGATACAATTCCCTGGAAATGATATGGCTCTGCTCGTCGAGCCAGACCGGCGGCATCCCGTAGAGCTGTTCCTCGCCGCCCCGGACCACCAGCAGCCCGCAGAGCGTTTCCCCGCCCCAGATGGGGAGCAGCAGCTCCAGCCGCTCTGCATCAACCACGGGCAGATGGTTGTCGCGGATCCGGGCAAGAGTCTCCCGCAGCTCCGGGGGCGGCTCGCCATCCTCTTCGCCCAAGGGCATCAGTTGGGCCGTATCGCAGGGGAAGAAATCAAAGGCAGTCTTGGTGAACAGCGTGGAAAAACGGCGAAGATCGGCAGGGGTCAAAGGCCCGGCCTCAAACAGCAAAGGGATGGTCATTTGTTCTTAGCCTCAAAAACTTCTTTCAGACAGTTGGCCAGCAGCGGAATTTCCTTGTCAGCCACGGTGCGCATATCAAGAAGCAGCCGGTCGTCCTCGATGCGGCCGAGCACTGGCAGCGGGAGCTCCCGCAAGCCTTTTTCCAGCTCATTGACACTCCGGTCCAGGGGGGCAAGGACCACACCCCGGCTGGGCAGGGGCTGTTCCGGCAGGGAACCGCCGCCCACCATGGAGGCGATATCCTTCAGCTCCACCCGGCAGACCGGCCCAAGCTCCTTGCCTATCAAGCGGCGCAGCCGCTTGGCCCGCCGGTCGATGTCAGCCAGGGGCACGGCCAGCATGGCCAGGGTGGGGATGGCAGCAAGGGCCTGTTCCTCGTCAAAGTACAACCGCAACACCGTCTCCAACCCGGCCAGGGTGAATTTGTCGATGCGCAGCGCCCGGTTCATGGGGTTGGCCTTGATCTGCGCGATGATCTCTTTCTTGCCCACAATGAGCCCGGCCTGGGGCCCACCCAGCAGCTTGTCGCCGCTGAAGGTCACCACATCGACCCCGGCCCGCACCACCTCGCCCACCGTGGGCTCCTTGGCCAACCCGAAGCGGGAAAGATCCACCAGACAGCCGCTGCCCAGATCCTCCATAACCGGAATATTGCGCTTGGCCGCCAGCGCGACCAAATCCGCCAGGGGAACCTCGGAGGCAAAGCCGATGATCCTATAGTTGCTGGTATGCACCTTGAGGAGCAGGGCGGTTTCTCCGCTGATGGCATTTTCATAATCGCGGAGATGGGTGCGGTTGGTGGCGCCCACCTCCACCAGCTTGGCCCCGGTTCGACTCATCACCTCGGGAATCCGGAAGGAACCGCCTATCTCCACCAACTGCCCGCGGGAAACAATAACCTCGCGCCCCTTGGCCAGGGTGTCCAGCACCAGCATCACCGCGGCGGCATTGTTATTGACCACCAGTCCGGCCTCGGCGCCGGTCAGCTCGCAGAGGATATCCTCCACAAGACTGTAGCGGCTGCCCCGCTTGCCCGTGGTCAGATCAAGCTCCAGATTGGAATAGCGGCTGCCCACGGCCAACAGGCTTTCCATGGCCGCCTCGGGCAGCAGGGAGCGGCCGAGGTTGGTATGCACCACCACGCCGGTGGCGTTGATCACGGTGCGGAAATTGGGCCGGAGCCGAGAGGCAAGGAGTTTGTGCAGACGGGGAAGCAAAGAGCCTTGAGTCAGATCGGCGGGCTTGATGGGCGCGCCCGTGAGGATCTCCTGCCGGAGCGATTCCAGCAGTTGGCGCACCGAGTTTTTCACCAGCGACGCGGGCGCATCGGGAGCCGGGACCAGCCAGCCTAGAAATTCATCAACCTTGGGAATGGCCCGAAGCAGGCGTTGGGTGGAAGCGGCCGGTTGCCCGGCGGATTCAGGTTTTGTGGTCATTCACTCCCCAGTTCAGGCAGAAAACGGAAGGAAAACGGCGGCCTCTCTGCAGGAAACCCATAACATACTGAAAGGACTTACCGTTTTTGAGGAAAAGTGTCAAGGACCGAGATGGGGGATATAGCACGTTGCCCCGGCCGATAGCCGGTCGCGATCCGTAGAAGAATCAGAATGTGTCATCTACCACCGGCAAAGCCGGTGGCTTGACGGTTGCTGGCCCCTCAAAGGGGCCAGCAACCGGCTAAAAACAAAGCCTTGTGTTTTCTGCCGTCATTCCGGCGAAGGCCGGAATCCAGACCTTTTCCTGGATCCCGGCCTTCGCCGGAATGACATGTGTTACGGAAACCATGTCGGAACTGTCAAACTTTGCGAGTCCCCCGGCAGAGCCGGGGGTTTAGCTGTTTGTTTTTACCCATCATTAAAATTCCTGAACCAGCGGAGACTACCTTCTTCTCCACCAAACTTGCGGCAGAAGCGACCCGCACTCTTCTTGACAGGGGCGCCCAGTCACGGTAAATTTCAGAGCATGATCCATATCAATCTCCGATCCGCGGCCTTCATTCTTTTATTCCTGGCCTTTGTCTCCCTGCATGGAGCACCCTTTGCCGATGCGGCCGCCTCCTCTCCCTGTAGGGGAGACTCCTGCTGTTTTCCTGCCGACAACCATGGAGAAACGTTGCCCCAGTCCCCCTGCGCAACCCAGGATTGCCTGTGCCCTTTTTGCATGAACCTGCACCTGCCCCGTTCCGCCGATGTTTTCTTCCTGCCGCTTTCTTCCCGCGGCCCCGTTTGCCATCCCCTCGCCTCTCCCCTTGCCGCTTTTCTGCGCCCCATCGACTACCCTCCAGAGCGCTCCTGACCTCCCCGTTTTTCCACTAAAACCGACATCCGGATTCTCCCCATCGGATCCGGGAGAGGGACCCCGCGTGTGCATGGGGGAAGAATATCCTTCCCGCACGGAATCGCGCACATCCGCAGAAACCCACCGGCTGGGATTACGCAGCGCCCCACGATAATTTTCTGGAGAACAGTAGCAATGACCCGTTCAGACACTCCGTCCAACGCACAATGGACCATTCTGTTCCTCTGCTGGCTGCTCGCCGGCGCCTCAACACTGGGAAGCTTGTTTTTCAGCGAAATAATGCAATTTGCTCCGTGTATTTTGTGCTGGTACCAAAGGATCTTTCTCTTCCCCCTGGTTTTCATTTTTACAACCGGGCTCTTTTCCTGCGATAAAAGCGTGGTGCGGTATGCCTTTCCTCTTGCCGCGGCAGGATGGCTGGTCGCCCTGTACCACAATCTGCTCTATTCCGGAGTCATCCCGGAAAAACTGCGGCCGTGCAGTAAAGGGGTATCCTGCACCGAGGAGTATATAAACCTGTTCGGCTTTCTAACCATCCCGATGCTCTCGCTGCTTTCCTTTTCCACCATTTTGGCGCTGTTACTCATCCTCAACAGGAGATTTACCCGATGAAAAAACAACTCGTTATCTTTTCAGGAATCTTCCTGATCCTTGTATTTGTGCTGGGCGGCTACATTTACAAACATCAACAGAAACAAAAACTCGATTTCCTGGCCCGGGACCATGCTGAAGTCTTCATCAGGAAACATTCGCCGACCCTTGGCAGCGAGGAGGCCAAGGTCTACCTCATTGAATTCATGGACCCTGCCTGCGAAACCTGCAGCGCTTTTTCCCCTTTCGTGAAAAAACTGATGGCCGACAACCCGGGCAAGATCAAACTTGTTATCAGGTATGCCCCGTTTCACGACGGCGCGGATTATTTTGTCAAAATTCTTGAAGCCGCAAAAAAACAAGGGAAATATTGGGAAACCCTGGATATCTTGTACCAAACCCAGCCCTACTGGGCGAGCCACCACAACCCGCAACCCGAGTTGGCCTGGCACTTTCTCCCAAGCGTCGGCCTTGACCTTGAAAAGCTCAAAAAAGACATGAACGACCCGGCAATCGCGGAGATCATCGCCCAGGATCTTGCCGATGCGAAAACCCTCAACGTCACCAAGACGCCCGGCTTTTTTGTCAATGGCAAGCCGCTGGTAACCTTTGGCGATGTCGAACTGCAACAGTTGCTGGAGGCTGAACTTGCAGCGCAGTACCCGAAATAGGACGGGAAAAAAGAAACCATGTTCGCCGGCGTATCCATTGTGGCCTGACGCCGGCGCCCCCCCCTGCCTTTCGATAAACCCACGTCATGGGCGCAACTGCTCTCTGGAGACCACGAATTATGAAAAGATTCCTCCCCCCCCTCACCATGCTTTGCCTCGCCTTCCTGCTTGTCGCCTGCCCACAGCGGCCCGAGGTGGCCCAGATCGGCAAGCCGGCCCCGGAATTCACCCTGGTGGACACCAAGGGCAAAACCTGGGCGCTTGCCGAACTCAAAGGGAAGGTGGTGTTTCTCAACTTCTGGGCCACCTGGTGCCCGCCCTGTCGGCAAGAGATGCCTTCCATGCAGGCAATTTACGCCTCCATGCCCGCGGACTCGTTCATCATGCTGGCCGTCCTCAGCAATGACGACCCTGCCCTGGCCGACGCCATGGCCGCAAAAATCGGCACCACCTTTCCCATTCTCGTTGATCCGGAAAACAAGACGGCCCAGGCTTACGGGCTGACCGGGGTGCCGGAGACCTACATCATCGACAAGCAGGGGGTGCTCCGGGAAAAATTCCTCGGGGCGGTTCAGTGGGACTCCGCCGAATCGCTGGGGATGCTGCGAAAATACCTCGCCCAGTGAACAGGGCAGCGGCGGGGCTTAAAACTCCTCGATCCGTTTCCTGAACCAGCGGAGCACCGCCTCCTTCTTCTCGGCGATGTCGATCTCGTAGATGTCCTGCGGGAAAAGCAACTGGGCCACCCCGGAGTCGAAGATCCGCTTCACCTCATACTCGTCGTGGGAGACCTCCCGCTCGTAGATGTAGTTGAGGTACGAGCGGTTGGTGTGGACGATGAACTCCACGCGCATGCCGCCCATGCGGGCGAAGAACTTGAACATCTGGGTTTTGGCGGAGCTGCCGACGCTGCCGCTGTGATGCCCGCCGGACAGGGTGTCGCTCACCTCCTCCAGGGTCATCAACGACCCGGCCCTGGTGGCGCTCTGGGTCAGGTGCTTCTGGAAGGCCTTGACCTCGGCCACCGAATCCACCACCCCCATGAGGCCCAGCTCGTCATCCACCGCCACGGCGGGATTTTCCTCGCCCTTGCGCAGGAGCTTGAGCACCTTGGCCTCGGACTGCTTCTTGCGGATGGAGACATAGATCGGCACCTCGGTCCCGTTGGCCTGGAAACGGCGGCGCTTGATCAGGGTAAGCTTCTGGTTGGCTTTTCTTTCCACGCCCCGGGCCTGCTCCCGACTGACGACCTCGACCTTGGCGCAGGCAAAGGTCTCCGGGTCGTGGTCACTCAGGAGGTAGACGATCTCCAGTTCGCCGATCCTGGTTTTCTTGCTCCAGACATGCTCGTTCAAAAAATCAAGGAACTGGCCGAACTTGCCTTCCACCTCGGTTTCCCGTTCCCGCTGATCGATGGATGCGGCAAGATTCATGAGGATAAGCTTGCGCTTGGCCTCGAACCGCGCCTTTTTGTGATAGCGGTCGTCAAAAAGGATGAGCATGAGATCCACCGGGGACTTGCAGGAGTCGATCTCGTTGGTCATCTCGATGTAGGAGGCGTAGTTGGCCAGCACCTTACCCTTGAGATAGTTGATCACCCCGTCCGCGGTCCGGGAATAGGTGTTGACCCGCAGAATCACCTCCCGGGCGCTGCCCTCGATGCCGAACATGTTGCCCAGCAGCCGATAGGCCCGCTCGTTGGCCAGCTTCCGCCGGGCCGGATCATTGATGATCGCCTGGATTCCGGCGAAGGTTCGGACATCGAGAAACTCGAAGATCTGATTGCGCAGGATCCGGTAACGGGTACGCATGCCGGCCTCGGCCAATCCTTTGGCAAAAATCCGCGCCTCCGGGGAAAACGGGACCAGGGACGGCGGCCTGTCGCCGGTGGCAAAGGGGCCGGACCTGCCCAGCAGGGAAAAGATATTCTCTTGCGTCATGAGGCTTTCGCTCCTTTCTCAAGACCGGAATCATCGGCCTTTGCAACTCACTTTTTTTCCACTGTACGGGCAGAGAGGCACTGGGATCAAGAACTATATTCGGCCACCAACTGACGCACTTCCAGATCATGAAGCGGCCTGCCCAGGGTCAGGCACTGGCTCCGGAAGGAATCGGCCAGCCGGGCCAGATGCTCCTCCCGACAGTGCAACCCCAACTGCCGCAACCGCTCGGCCACGCCCTGCCTGCCCACCTTGGCCCCATATGACCATTGCCGCCGCGCCCCCACCAGGGCCGGCTCGTAGGGCTCGTAGGTCCGAGGATCCTTGGCGAGCCCGGCCAGGTGCAGCCCGGTTTCGCAGGCAAAGATCCCTGCGCCGATCACCGGCTGATGGGGTTCGATCGTCCGGCCCGAACATTCAGCGACCAACCGGGCCAGGCCGGGAAGCCGGGGAGTCGCATAGGGCCTGGCGCCTTGCAGGGCCAGATAGCCGGCCACCTCTTCCAAACGGCTGTTCCCGGCCCGCTCGCCCAGCCCCAGCACGGTGACGTCGGCCCAATGGGCTCCGGCCTCCAAGGCACCAATGGCATTGGCCGTGGCCATGCCGAAGTCGTTGTGCATGTGCACCCCGATCTCCACCGCAAATTCCCGCAGCTCGCGGACCAGGGCAGCGATGGAGCCGGGAGTGGCCACGCCCACCGTGTCGGCGATGCGGATGCGGTTCACCCCGCTTTCACAGGCAACAGCGACGATCTCGCGCAGGAAACCGGGCTCGGCCCGGGTCGCATCCTCAAGGCCGAGGGAAACATAGGGTGCCGCCGCCCGCGCCTTGGAGACCGCCCTGGCCACCATCTTGACCACCGCCGCCCGTTCCATATTCAATTTGACCCCGATATGGAGGTCGGAAACCGGAATAGAGAGGGAAAGCACATCCGGGGCCAGTTGCAGAGCGCAGGCGATATCCTCCTTGCGGCAGCGGCACCACAAACCCAGGCGGCGCACGCCGGCCTCCCCGCGGCAGCGGGCAACCACGTCGGGCAGCTCTTTGTCCATGGGCGAGGCGATCCCCACCTCCACCTCTTCGACCCCCACCCGCACGAGATCCCGGGCAATGGCCACCTTCTGCTCCAGGGTGAAGGCGACCCCCGCCGTCTGGCACCCCTCGCGCAGGGTGCTGTCCACCAAGCCTCGCACATGTTCCATGGCTGTCACCTCAGATCCCTGTTGCCGGCACAAAACGGTGTGCGGCAAGATGTTCTTTCTTCCACTGGGCCCGCCAACACACTTTTTCCCGCCATCCTTGATCCTCCGGCGTGGCGGACTTCTTGCGGCTGCTGACCTCTTCCACCCGGCCATTGGCGAAGATGACCAGGGTGTCGGCAAAGACCTCCACGTCGGCAGGATCATGGGTAATGACCACCAGGGGCACATCGAACCGCTGCCGAATCTCCAGCAGCTCCATGCGCATCCGGTGGCGCAGCATGGAATCCAGGGCGGAAAACGGCTCGTCCAGCAGGAGGATGGAGGGCTTCTTGATCATGGCGCGGGCCAGGGCCACCCGCTGCTTCTGCCCTCCGGAAAGCTCCGCCGGATAGCTTTCGGCCAGATGACTGATCTCAAAGGAGGCCATGATCTCCGCCACCTCCTGCCGACTGTCAGATGACAGCGTGAGAGGCCAGGCTTTTTTCAAGGGATAGGCGATGTTTTCCCGAACGGTGCAATGGGGAAACAGGGCATAGTCCTGAAACAGGTAGCCCACCCCCCGCTTGCGTGCCGGGAGGTTGATCCCCCGCTGCTCATCAAAAAGCGTTTCGCCGCCCACCACAATCCTGCCCTGCTCAGGGGCAACCAGCCCGGCAATGGCCTGGATGGTAAGGCTCTTGCCCGATCCCGAGGCGCCGAATACCACGGTGAGATCGTCCTGGGAGGAAAAGGCCGCTTCCAGCTCAAAACGCCGATCGCCGGAGTGCAGGGTTTTTTTGATATCCACCTCAAGCCTCATCGCCCTGCCCTCCCTCTGTTTGCCAGTTTGTTGGTCATGACGAGAATGGTGACGCAGACCACCGACATGATGACCACCAGGGTGTTGGCCAGGCTGTAATCCCCGGCCTGCACGGCATCAAACACCGCCAGGGCCGCAGTCTGGGTCTTGCCCTCGATATTGCCCGCCACCATCAGGGTAGCGCCGAAATCCCCCATGGCCCTGGCAAAGGCGAGCATGGTCCCGGCCAGCAGCCCCCGCGCAGCCAGGGGCAGGGTGATCCGGAAAAACACCCGCAGCTCCGTGTCGCCCAGGATGCGGGCCGCCTGTTCGTATTCGGAGGAGACCCCCTCAAAGGCGGCGCGGGCGGACTTGAACAACAGGGGAAAGGCCACCGTCGTCGCGGCAAGCACCGCCCCCTGCCAGGTGAACATCAGGCTTATTCCGAAATGCGCATTGAGCCAACCACCCAGCCAGCCGTTTCTGCCCCAGACCACGATGAGATAATAGCCCAAAACCGTGGGCGGCATCACCAGTGGCAGGGTCAGGACGGCGTCGAGAACATCTCGGCCCCAAAAAGAAAAACGGGCGGTGAGCCAGGCAAAACCCACACCAAAGACAAAGGCCAGCAGAGTCGCGCAGGCGGCGATCCGCAGGGTGAGCCACAGGGGAGTCAGGTCGGGCATGATCGTTTCCTTCAGTGAGCAGCCGGCTATGGCCTGGTATACCCAAAGGGCATAAGTTTCGTTTGAGCAGGCAAGCTGCTCGACTCAGCTTTAAAGCCGTATTTCACCAAAATTCCCTGCGCCTCGGGGCTTCGCAGATAGCGGATAAAGGCCTGCCCCTTCTCCTTGTTGGCGCTGGCCGCCACAACAGCCACAGGATAGACAATGGGCTTATCGGTGGGGATTTGGGCCGCAACCCGCACCCGCTCTTTTGCCGCCGCAGCATCCGTGGCATAGACAAAACCCGCCTCCACCTCGCCCCGCATCACATATTCCATCGCCTGTTTTACCGAGATGCCCATGACGCATTTGGGCGCCAGCGACTCCCACAGCCCCTGCCTTTCCAGGGTAGCCTTGGTGTATCTGCCCACCGGCACCGAGTCGGGATTGCCCATGGCGATTTTTTGCACCTTTCCTGATTTCAGATCAGCAAGACCCATTACCACGGGCCGATTCGCCGGGACGATGAGCACCAGGGAATTTCCCACGAAATCAACCCTGCTCCCCGGCAAGATCAACCCGCCCTTTTCCGCCTTGTCCATGCTCTCCTGATCGGCCGAGGCAAAGACATCCGCCGGGGCGCCTTGGGCAATCTGCTGCAGCAAGGGGCCGGTGGCGGCGAAATTAAAGTTGACCTTCACCCCCGGATTTTTCACCATGAACGATTTGCCGATCTCCTTGAACGACTCGGTCAGACTGGCGGCAGCGGAAACGAGCAGCTCGGTTTCCGCGCGGGCAGGGCTTGGCGACCAAAACATTGAGGGGAGTGCGATGAACAGACAGAGTAAGGTTCTTACAAACATGGCAAGGCTCCTTTTAATGATCTTGATATGGCCTCGCAACAACTCGTCATCCCGGCGAAGGCCGGGGTCCAGCCTTTCTGCAACTATCCGAAATGACAGGATTCCGGCCTTCGCCGGAATGACGGGATGTCGCGTTTTTCTTTACGGTTCCGCGCCAGGGTCGCCACACCAGGCATCACCCAACGTTTCGCCCAGCTTCGCGGTCATTTCCTGCAACACAGCTTGAAACCTGGCGTGATACTCCCAAAAAACCGCGATCGCCCGCTCGCCCGCCGGGGTCAGCCTGGCACCGCCGCCGCTCTTGCCGCCCCGGGAGGTCTCCACCAGCTTGCAGCCTGCCTGGCGGTTCATGGAATCGAGAAGATCCCAGGCATGCTTGTACGACATCTCCATGGAACGGGCCGCCTGGGCCAAGGAGCCATGCTCCCCGATCCGCTCCAGCAGCACCACCCTTCCGTAGCCGAGAAAAGTGCCCTCCTCGCCTTCGAGCCAGAGCCTTCCGCGCCACTGAAAGCCGGATTTCATCGTGCCGTGCGGTGTCTTATTTTTCATTGCGTTATATTTATCAAAATATAACGGTTGCGCAACTCATTTTCGCACAAAAAAACCCGCCTGTCTCAACCTGGGAAGGGAGCGAGACAGGCGGGCTGATCAGGGGCAAGAAACAGGCAAAACCCCGCTAGAACGCCAGGCTCACGGAAACACCGCCATAGATAAAATCGTCGTCGCTCTCGCCAATAGTGGTTGTGTTATCGATCTTCAGGCGATCTTCCGCGTCGGAACTGAGCGGGAAGGAATAATACACCTGCGGAGTGACCGAAACATACTGATTCACCGGAATCTTCATGGACACGGACAGAAGTCCATCGTGGAAATTGTTATAGGCATCATTGGCGTCGTCCGGGTCTGCATAGGAACTCGCCTCATCCGCAGCGAGATAGCCTACCTGGGCGCCGAAGTCCAAGGCGAGGTCCCCGGTGACAGGCAGTGAATGTGAAACCCCGAGGGTCGCGTACCATCCGGCAAAATGATCGATGTCACGGTAGATCTTGAGCGTCGGTTTCAACAAGGTATCGAGGGTGGCGCTCAGAAATACCTCCTGGCTGTCGGTGGCAGCATCCAGCGCATAATAGATGTAACCGGTGGAGAAATTCACCGGCCCCATGGCCCAATCATAGGACAAAGTCATGTCGGTTTCGGTCCAGTTGTTGGAATCCTCGCCGCTTCTGTTCCAGCGGTCGGTGTCAAGGTTCCCCCAGAGGTTGACGGCAAAACCTTTGTAGCCGACGGTCGCGGAGGGCTGCACCACAATGCTGTCCTTTGTGTAGGCGAATCCGCGCCATACATATTGACTCAACGCGCCAACGGTCAGGTTCGCCGTGGGCTTCTCCTCCTCGGCAAAGGCCAGGCCGGAAAACATGGAAAGACATGCCCCTGTGGCGGCAACACCAACCAACAACTTTCTTGCGATTCTACTCATCTCCTTTCTCCTTTCTAAAATAGTGAACGCCATAACAATATTTCTGAACATCCGTACCCTCTGGGGTCGCAGGCGAGCGCACAAGCACTCGTACACCTTAACTTATCAAGTTATGTGCCAACTCGAAAAGAGATTCTCAAAAAAAACAAAACTACTTGGATTACATAGAGAAAATAGCCAGCAAGCTCCTCAACGCGACAATGCGCCGGGGAGCTTGCTGGACAAAAATGTAACAAAAAACATAACAAGCTAACACAAATGTAATCAACCCATTCCGCCCCGGCCCCGGCCTACTCCTTCTCCTTGTCCTTAACGCTGCAGGTCCGCACCGAGTCGATCTTTGCCCAATCGTAGTAGGTATTGAAACTCTTGCCGTCCTTTCCCTCTTCC
Source organism: Pseudomonadota bacterium (assembly GCA_018830485.1). Lineage (GTDB taxonomy): Bacteria > Desulfobacterota > Desulfobulbia > Desulfobulbales > Desulfurivibrionaceae > Thiovibrio. The sequence goes on from JAHJRQ010000005.1 coordinate 46,723, forward strand.
GTAATCCGGACAAACTCCTCGCCGAGAAAGATCACTGCCTTCTCGTAGACCTTGCCCTCGTTTATCTGCACCGAAACGCCCTTGCGCAGCTTGCGGGACATGGTCCCTTGCACCGGCATGGAAGAATACTCAAACACCTTTTCCCAGGTAGCTTTCATTGCATCACCTCATTGAATTTTTTATTATCTGATTGCCATTAAACTTCAGGCAGCACAGGGATTGATCATATGCGCTTTGTGTCAAAGTCTTACTTGTGAGCATGTCATTCCGGCGGAGGCCGGAATCCAGAGAAATTAGCTACCATACCTGGATTCCGGCCTCCGCCGGGATGACGGAAAAACTTGCGGAAGGGTAGTAACAATCAGAATTCTTCAGGAGCACCCGCCGCCGGAGCCGACACAGCCGCCGGAGGCGCAGGACTTCTTCCGTTTCTGCAGGGGCGCGATATTGGCGCCTTCGTATATCGCCTTCACGCCGTCCACGATAAAGCCGCCCATCTCCACCGGCTTTACCCCGGCTTTTTCAAGAATACCGCGGGGTGTTTCACCCACGTTGCTCACCAGGACCGCCCGGCAATCATTCAAGACCCGGGCCAGCGAGGTCCAGCGCTGCAAGCCGCCGTTCACCTTGGGCGCGGGCCGCTCTTCCACAAGCAGATACTCATCTCCCTTGCGTTCATAGATCTGAAAGCGATTGGCCTCGCCAAGGTGCTGATTGATCAAAACTCCCTCCATGGTGGCCACCGCCACATAGGGCCGGATCTCCGGCGGCAGGGCAGGCAGTTGCGCACAGGCGGACAGACAGCCCCGCATCTCCTCGGTCCGGTCCTGGTCGAGCAGACCCACAGCATCGGCCCGGCACCGTGTGCAGTGGCGCATCTGGGGCAGAAACTTCTCCGCCTCGGTGCGCATCGCCCCAACTTCCTCCTTGGAGGGCTCGCGGATCTCGCCGAAGGGGGTGCCCACATTGGGGAACATGGCCATACAGTTGAAAAGATCGGCGCCCAACTCCTTCATGGTTTCCGCAACCTTGAGGATATGCTGATCGTTGATCCCCGGAATCAGAATGGAGTTGATCTTCACTGTGATCCCGTGCGCCTTCAGGGCCTTGACCGCCCCCAACTGCCGGGAGAGCAGCAGCTCCGCCGCCTGGCGGCCCTGATAGGCAACCTTGCCGTCGCGGACCCAACTGTAAATCTTGGCCCCCACCTCCGGATCAACGGCATTGATGGTGATGGTCACATGGGAGACATTCAGCTCGGCCAACTCAGGGATATACGGGCCGATGCCCAAGCCGTTACTGGCCAGACAGAGGATCATCTGCGGGTAATTTTTGTTGATCAACCGCATGGTTTCCATGGTCGCCTCGGCATTGGCAAAGGGGTCACCGGGTCCGGCGATGCCGGCCACGGTGATGCGCGGCTCCTTTTCCAGAACCTTGCCCATGTAGACCAGAGCCTGCTCAGGGGTCAAGATGGTACTGGTCACCCCGGGCCGCGACTCGTTGACGCAGTCGTATTTGCGGTCGCAGTAATTGCATTTGATATTGCAGTTCGGCGCCACCGGCAGATGGACGCGCCCGGCCTGTCCTTTCATGGCCGGGTTGAAGCAGGGATGTTTGTTCAGGTCTTTGTGTATCTCGCTCATGATTTTCTCCCTTATGTCTCTCGATTAATTCTCTAGCAAAACTTCAAAAACACCCTTCGACAGGCTCAGGGCGAACGGAGAGACTTAGTCAATTGATCTTCCGCTCGTGCTGAGCCTGTCGAAGCACTTGTCTATTACCAACCCATCACATGTAGCTGTATCCAACCTCGGAAGTGTCCTGTTTGACCGCGATCATGGTATTGGCGATCAGGTCGAAAAGCTGCTGCGCCCCGTGGTAGCCGATGTGCAGGAGCCGCTGGCCGCCCATCCGGTCATGGATGGGGAACCCGACCCGGATCAGCGGGATGCCCAAACCTCGCGCCAGGGTATACCCCTTGCTGTGGCCGAGGAAGAAATCCGGCTTGAGCTCCGCGGCCAATTCGCCGATCTCGAAAAAATCCATGCCCTCATGTATCCGGGGTATTTCCAGCCCAAAGCCTTCCACCGCCTTTTCGATGGCCTTAACAAACCCGCCGCTGGTGCCGCCCGAGGCGCACAGCACCGGCTGCACCCCGATCTCGGCCAGGAAAGAAGTCAACCCGATGACCAGATCCTCTTCGCCGTAGACAATGGCCCGTTTGCCGAATATGTACTTGTGGCCGTCCACCAGACTGTCCACCAAGCGGCCTCTTGCCATGGCGTACTTCTCCGGCATGGGGTTCCCGGACAGCCCGCTCAACATCTCGAAAAACCGATCCGTCTCCCGGATGCCCACCGGCATGCCCAAACGGTGCAGGTCCACGTTGTAGGTCTTTTCAAGATGGCTGCCCGCGGAGAGCTGGTCCGGCAGGGTATGGCCGAACTCCACGGTGGCTTTGGCTCCGCTCATTGCCCGGATATCGCTGATCTTGGTCCCGCCCTTGGGAATCAGGGGATAATCCCGCAGGGCCGGGCCGTCGAGGGTTTCGGAAAAATCAGGGAGCACGGTGGCAGTCAAGCCGCAATCCACAACAATCTCCTTGAGGCTCCTGAGATCGGCAGCCGAGAGAAAGCCGGGCAGGATGTTGACCGTGGAGTTCGCTTCCGACTCCACGGTCAACTGCTCCACCAGAGCCCGCACCGCCGCATGGAACCCCTCCATGTGGGTGCCCGAATAGCTTGGGGTCGAAACCTGCACCAGCAGCGGGCCGCCGTCCTGCATGAATTCCCGGCGGTACTCAAAGAGCAGCCGTTTCACGTCGTCGCCGATGGTTTCGGTGAGACAGGTGGTGGCGATGCCGATGAGGGCCGGGTGGTATTTTTCCGTCACGTTTTTCAAGCCCAGCTTGAGGTTCGCCCCGCCGCCGTAGACCGCGTTCTTCTCCCCCAGCGAGGAGGAGGCGATGTCGATGGGCTCGTTGAAATGACTGATGATGTAGCGCCGCATGTAGGTGGCGCAGCCCTGGGAGCCGTGGAGAAAGGGCACCGCCCCTTCCACGCCCCGAAAGGCGAGGCTAGCGCCCAGCGGCTTGCACAGCTTGCAGGCATTGGTGGTGGAGACATAATTCGGCAGTATCTTGCCCATAGACAGTCCTCATTTTTTTTGGCCACGAAATCCACGAAAAACACTAAAGTTTTGGGAATTACCCGGCTACACCTCCCCTGCTTCGCCGCTAAGCGGGAGTGAAGAACGAAATGTTGATCCGTTACAAATTTCGTGTCCTTTCGTGGTTTTCGTGGCTCATCTCTTCCCCGCTTTTCCGGGGCACGAACTTCCACACCGGGCTCATCACCGAGCCGTACACCTCACGGGCAAAGTTGAGCATGCCGCTGAATCCGGCCAGCATCTCCTTGCGCTCGTGGTTATGGTCGCAGAAGGCCACGCCCAGCTTATAGGCGATGGGCCGCTCCTTGACCCCGCCCACGAAGATGTCCACATCCTTTTCCTGAAGAAAGGCGGAGAGCTCCAGGGGGTTGGAATCGTCCACGATGATGGTGCCTGGGTCGGTGATCGCGGCGAGCTCCTCGTAATCCTCCGGGGTCCCGGTCTGGGAGCCGACCATGACCACCTGCATGCCGATGGTGCGGAAGGCCTTGACCAGGGAGAACGCCTTGAACGCCCCGCCCACGTAGATGGCCGCCCGCTTGCCCGCCAACGCCTGCCGGTATTTCATGATCTCCGGCATGATCAGGGAAAGCTCCTCCTTAACCAGCTCCTGGGTGCGGCGCATCATCTCCTCGTCCTTGAAAAACGCGGCCACCGCATAGAGCGATTCGGCCATGTCCTCAATGCCGAAATAGGAAACCCGCAGCGAGGGGATGCCATAGTCCTCTTTCATCATCTTGGCCAGATCCATGGTGGAGCCGGAGCACTGCACCACGTTGAGCGCGGCGCCATGGGCCCGCTGGATGTCCCCCACCCGGCCGTCCCCGGTGATGTTGGCCACCACCTCGACGCCCATGCGGGTAAAGTATTCGCGGATCAGCCAGATCTCCCCGGCCAGGTTGAAATCGCCCAGGATGTTGATGCTGTACTTGGAGATCCCGCTGATGTCGCCCATGCCCACTAACTGCCGCATGGCATTGCAGGCTGCAGCGTAGCCGGCCCGCTTGTTGCCCTTGAACCCCTCGGACTGCACGGGCAGAACCGGAATCCCTTTTTCCTCGCTCACCCTGCGGCACACCGCCGCCATGTCGTCGCCGATGATCCCCACGATGCAGGTGGAATAGACAAAGGCCGCCTTAGGCGCGTGCCGGTCGATGAGCTCAACCAGGGCGTTGTAGAGTTTTTTCTCGCCGCCGAAGATGACGTCGGTCTCCTGCATGTCCGTGGAAAAGCTCAAGCGGTGCAGCTCAGGCCCGGAGGACAGGGCGCCGCGGATATCCCAGGTGTAGACCGCGCAGCCGATGGGGCCGTGTACCAGATGCAGGGCGTCGGCAATGGGATAGAGCACCACCCGGGAGCCGCAGAACACACAGGCCCTCTGGCTCACCGCCCCGGCCAGGCTGTCCTTGTTGCACTCCATGGCAAAGGGGGCTTCCCCGGTGCGGTGTATCGAATCCTGTCGTTCCTGCAACGCTGCTTCCATGGCACCCGTGCTCCTGTGTGATGAGTTACAAAGGCATAAGAGCAAGGGGTGTGCCACACAGGGGAAATAATATTTTTGTGTTTGATTACAAGCAGTTAAGTGTGGAAAATTTCTGGAGCTGAAACAAAATGGAGCGGGGTACAAGGAAGGTTATGTAAACTTTACGACAAAAAAGAAGGGACCGGACATTTCTGTCGTCCTGCGGGTTTGAAGGACAACACATATGCAGAGAAATGATCCGGATTTTCCGCTGCACAGTGCTCCCGAGAGACGCTACAGCACAGGCGGTTAATCCCGCTTTGAGGAGGATCATGTCGTGAATATCAGATTTCCAGAGGATATCATCCCGTTAAGCGACCTGAAAGCAAACCCCGGTAAAGTCATACGGCACGTTGCCGAGGTGCATCGGCCTGTCTTGTTGACCAGCAGGGGACGAGGGGTAGCGGTGGTGCAGGACCTGCGGGATTATGAAAAGACCGAAGAGGAATGTTCTTTCATGCGGGCCGTGGTCAAAGGCATGGTGGAACTGGACCAGGGAGACGAGACATCCCTTGCCGAGGTAAAAACCCGGCTGGGACTAACCTAGAAATAGCCGGGACGATAGCCATAACCTTCGCGGAGTCCGCAGTTCAGGACACAGTGCACTTGCAACTTGACAAGAGGAATGTTTTGCCCTGTTCCCGCTACATACAAAGATCGGTTGACGGTAGGTGGTAAAACTTGACTGGAGGCAAAGATGCCCATCTGTGCCTCCCTCTTTTCTGTCAATGGACCATTTTTTTTGTGATTATTGGCCCAATAGCCACAAAATTCCACTTGACATATTTGGTAACCTTGTTACAATTTTATCAAATCCAACCAACGGAGGAAATAAAATGAGCCAGGTAATTAGAATTCCAGAAAACTTGTTCAAGCGTCTCGAAAAACATGCTCAAGGGTTTGACACACCAGCAAACGTAATTGAAAAAATCTTAACTTATTATGAAGGACACAGTGATAATTCGCAAAATACTCACCTGGCTCGACCAACCCAAGATTTTGAGCCTCCATCTTCACTTGAAATAATTTTTTACCCGGAGGGGGAGAACAATTTCAAGCAAGCTCTTCTTGAGAAAAAACAAGCTTATATCCTTCTCCATAAAATCGACGGCACATCGGAATTTAAGGTTTGGAATGCGTCAAAATTCGGGCCTCATTCGGATGTGACCGGCAATCTGCGCACAGGCTACTTACGTGGATGGAAAAACAAAGGAATATATAAAGCCGAAGTAGCTATTGAAAAAGCTGATATCTCCTCTTAACCAATAAAGAAACACTCACTTTTGTCGTTTTTTTTGCTCAAGGAACGCACATGAATGACATAACGGAAATTATTTGGGAGAGTTTAAAATTTATAAAAACCATCTTGTTTGGGGTTTTTGGCATCATGTGGGAGATAGCAAAAATTTTCTGGTCATTCGGTGTGACTTTAATTTTCATCCTATTCTTTGTGGTAGAGAGGAACAGAAGGAGAAGATGAGCATCAATCTGAGAGATAAATTGGTATCTATTGCCATTGAGTGGCAGGAGAGCTACGGAATAGCGCCACAAATCACAACTTCTATATCGGAGTATGATGCGGCAATGCTGGCTGGTTTCCCTGAACATGAATATTCAGAATACATGCAAGAAAAAACTGCAGTTTGCAAAGGATCAGACTTCACCTACAAAGACATTCGGTATCAAGTAAAAGGAAATCGACCTAGTGGTAAACCTGGTAGCCGTATTACGATGGTTCCAAAAGCAAAGAATTACGACTGGGACATTTTAATATGGGTGATGTACGACAAAGATTACAATGTCCAGGAAGCATGGCAATGGGATGTTCATTCTTACAAGAAGTTCTTTCATGATAAAAAAAGACTTTCACCTAAGGATTATCGCCTAGGGCATCAACTTTTCCCCCAAGCAACTACTCCTAGAATCCCAACACCACTTGAAACTTTCCGTGCAAAGAATGTTGGGCGCATCAAGAAGGCTAGAAATACTGACTGACAATGTTTTCTCAACGATAGTCAAATGATGGAGTGACATTTACCGCGTCAATTCCCCACCAATGAAGTTGGTAGATATGTATTTCTGGGAAATAGGATCACTGCTGTCTCATATTTATCAGATCAAAGAAAGCTGCCTACAAACAACGGGTTGTGTCGTTGATGGCTTAAGTAACGCTATTAAATCCCGGTGGAATTCTGGGGACATCCATGATAAGTAAAGTCAAGGGGAAAACGGAGATTTCCCGCAACCCTCGCGGAGTACTCCGGCGGCTTTATCTACCTCACGAACCCTTCAACCTTTCCGACCTTTTTTCTCTGTTCTTGTGGTCCGCCGATCA
>JAHJRQ010000006.1 GCA_018830485.1 Pseudomonadota bacterium
ATGTTCCCCACACCCGTGGGGATGAACCGTGTAAAAAGTGCGGGCAGAAACTAGGGGAAGTATGTTCCCCACACCCGTGGGGATGAACCGCTTGAATTTCTGTCCACCGATCAATTACTTTTATGTTCCCCACACCCGTGGGGATGAACCGTCCCTCATATTTATTTTTGTGTCTGACATCTCATGTTCCCCACACCCGTGGGGATGAACCGAAAGTAGCGGGTTGGAGAAGTAGTTAACTCGTATGTTCCCCACACCCGTGGGGATGAACCGTCATGAACTTGTTCGGCACCGGCCATGCTCCTATGTTCCCCACACCCGTGGGGATGAACCGTAATTTATGGAAAATAAATACTTGACAGATGGATGTTCCCCACACCCGTGGGGATGAACCGCTTAAACGCAACGGCGTACACAGTTGGATCGAATGTTCCCCACACCCGTGGGGATGAACCGGCATTAGGATCATTAGGTTCCCCGACTACAATATGTTCCCCACACCCGTGGGGATGAACCGTTCCAATGGGTTTCATTATCCAATTCATTCATATGTTCCCCACACCCGTGGGGATGAACCGTATGTCGTTTAATACTTGTGGTATAGTACTTGATGTTCCCCACACCCGTGGGGATGAACCGTAAATCCAGGCTCCTCCCTTTTTCAATTAATGATGTTCCCCACACCCGTGGGGATGAACCGTCACTATCTGGTTCAAAGAATTTTGCTTTCATATGTTCCCCACACCCGTGGGGATGAACCGCAATCATCCCGCCCAATGAATACGATATACTTATGTTCCCCACACCCGTGGGGATGAACCGGCATAACAGAAAGGGTGTGACTCTGTTTGGATATGTTCCCCACACCCGTGGGGATGAACCGGCGAATGAGGGTAGTGAATGAGAGTTGACCCCATGTTCCCCACACCCGTGGGGATGAACCGGTTGTTTTGCCTGCAAACATTTTGCCCGCGATATGTTCCCCACACCCGTGGGGATGAACCGGAAAACCCGAGTTTCGCCACGGCGATGCTCGAATGTTCCCCACACCCGTGGGGATGAACCGTGGGGGCCTGTTGTGCCCCCTTACTTTAACAAATGTTCCCCACACCCGTGGGGATGAACCGGGCCGATTGCGAATATAAATACACTCAAAATTATGTTCCCCACACCCGTGGGGATGAACCGTATGGCACGCCCAGGAAGGTCAGGGCCATGAGATGTTCCCCACACCCGTGGGGATGAACCGGCTCTCAGGCCGTCGGACCGGGAGCTGTACAAATGTTCCCCACACCCGTGGGGATGAACCGAAACGAGCCGTTCTGGTAACGCTGCCGCCCGAATGTTCCCCACACCCGTGGGGATGAACCGGAGAACGACCATGGCCTTCGGAAAATCGTTTAATGTTCCCCACACCCGTGGGGATGAACCGGCTCTGTTTGTCCCGCGCGAAGCGATCGATGAATGTTCCCCACACCCGTGGGGATGAACCGGATAGCAAAGAAGCTCGAACAGCCGTGGCCCAATGTTCCCCACACCCGTGGGGATGAACCGCAAAATGAAACGTGGATTGTTATCGGTTCAAAATGTTCCCCACACCCGTGGGGATGAACCGGCTAAAGCACCAACAGATAGCGATATACAGCAATGTTCCCCACACCCGTGGGGATGAACCGGAGACCACAACTTCCGCAAAATTGTGGTGGAAATGTTCCCCACACCCGTGGGGATGAACCGATGATACGGTAGAGGATGCAGAGATCGTGGGGATGTTCCCCACACCCGTGGGGATGAACCGGCTGTTCCATGCGCCTTCATAAATCACCCCGCATGTTCCCCACACCCGTGGGGATGAACCGGCAAAATCCCTTGTTATTCCAGAACAGAACCCATGTTCCCCACACCCGTGGGGATGAACCGGTTTTCGGCGGCGTAAATACCTGGCTGGCTGGATGTTCCCCACACCCGTGGGGATGAACCGGTCATGGCAACCCCGGTAACTGTTACCAGTAAATGTTCCCCACACCCGTGGGGATGAACCGCTGATGGCGTCAAACACGTTAATGCCACATGGATGTTCCCCACACCCGTGGGGATGAACCGGGCCAGGCCTCCCCCCGCATAATCTTTGCCCAATGTTCCCCACACCCGTGGGGATGAACCGTGAGGCCCCGCCGTGGATGCCAGAACTGAAAAATGTTCCCCACACCCGTGGGGATGAACCGGATGAGTTTAGGGAATGGCTTACCGGAACCTGATGTTCCCCACACCCGTGGGGATGAACCGGCCGACCTTTGCCACGATGCCGTGGAGCAGGTATGTTCCCCACACCCGTGGGGATGAACCGGCCTCATAATACGCATGTGGCATGGGTCAATGATGTTCCCCACACCCGTGGGGATGAACCGGTCATGGCGACACCCGTAACCGTTACCAGCAAATGTTCCCCACACCCGTGGGGATGAACCGACTTTGATTCTGTAGAGGCGTTTAATGCGGTTATGTTCCCCACACCCGTGGGGATGAACCGGGTCATGGATGGTGGTACATCGATATCGGTCAATGTTCCCCACACCCGTGGGGATGAACCGCCGATTGTGGGAACATCGCCGGGGATGGGGATATGTTCCCCACACCCGTGGGGATGAACCGGCCCGAGAACTGTAATAGTTGGTGATTCATTTATGTTCCCCACACCCGTGGGGATGAACCGGAGTTGTCCATGGCCGGTATCACCCTCATGATGATGGAATGGGGTCGGGCCAGGCTACTTGCCTGATATCCCAGTGTAATCTTCCTCAAAACAGGTGCTTTCTTCGCTTATTCTTCGATTTTCGCTGCTAAAATCATGCCTATAGAAGAGTTGCTGCCCCTTTGGTTCTGGGGGGCGCACCGGCTGGCAGGCTTAACCTTCTGCCATTTGCTCTCCGGAAAGTCGTAAGAAATACAAGGCTGAACTGCGTGCATTCCGGGGCCGCAATGCGAACCCCCCTGACAGTTCGAAATCCAGGACCACCACCCAGTACCCCGCCCGTCGCCTGACGTCTTCACTCCTTCCCGAGCAATCTCCGGGCCACCTCGGCATAGACCTCGAAATCCACCCGTTTGCCGATCCCGACCACCTCGACGATCACTTTATCCTCCACGATCCGGTACACCACCCGGATCGATTTGCGGACCGCATACAACTTGTAATACCCGGTCAGGTCAAAACCGCGCATGTTGCCGAGCGGCTGGCCGAGATGGGGGGAGGCTTCCAGCTTTTTGAGCTGCGCGGCGACCGGTTTCTTGAGCGAACCGTCCAGGTCTCTAAAATCGGCGGCTGCGTCCTCGGTGAACACCACCTTATAAGGCAATGTTTTCCTCCTGTAGGAGTGAGTCCAGGGGAATCCGTTTGCCGGTGTCTTTCTTTCTTTTGGTGACGAGGTCGTAAATCTCGAGGTGTTCGACGAATTCGACGATGTCCGCCATGTATTCATACTCCTCGACCGGCAGGATGACGGCGGTGATTTCATTATTCCTGACCACGGCGGTCTTGTCTCTTTTGTGTTCGGCAAGGTCCGTGACCACCCTTCCGAAATTCTTTGCCGCGGCAGTGGCGCTGATCATCTCGTCCCGTGTAAAATTTGCCCGCATGTCATTCTCCTCCTTATTTGTCGCATTATTATACGGGATATAATACGCGCAATGTGCAGCTCTCGTCAATCCTGATTTGCGGAAAAATCCCTGGTTATCTCTTGTTGCCGGATGCAGGCATGGGGGTGGGACGGGTGTTGCAGAGGTGCAGTTGTCGATGCGTTGTCGGCAAATGGAAGGGTTCCTGGGTCAGTTCAGAGTTTCGGATATTCCTCCGCTAATCCGTAAAGCCGGGAAAAATGGATGCGGGGGCCGCAGGCAACTATCCGAAATTCTGGCCTGCGCCTTTTTTGCAAAAAAAACAAGGCAACCTTCGAGGATCACTGAGCGGAGAGCTGCTCGAAGATGTGGTCTTTCATGTCGATGAGGTCGTCTGGTCCAAGATGCAGCTCACTGAGCACCCCCTCGTTGAGTTCGCTCCAATCCTCCGGATCCCATTCGCCTTCGATGATCCGATCCATCAAGCCGATGGAATAGCCAAAACTGTAGGCGATGTAGTCGGCCACCTTGATCAGGGCGATGAGTTTTTCCGGCACGGGGCCTTGCCCGGCGAGGTTGGAGGTGTGGTGGTGGATGATGGTTTTGCACACCGCATCGGGCAACGACCAGGTTTTGGCCAGCAGCCCTCCAACCACGCAGTGGTCCGAACCGACCAGGGCATCTTCTTCCTGGATGATATCGCGCTTGTGGCTGAGGGCGGCATGGGTGAAGGCCTGGTATGCCGGATTGCGCTTGAGCAGCATCGGGATGGCGCAGTCGTGGAACAACCCGGCCATGTAGGCCATGTCCGGAGTGATGTCCTCGGCGGTCAGGATGCCGCGCATGGTCTTGGCCAGGGACTCCGCCGCCACGGCGGTGTGCAGGGAATGATCCCAGAAAATTTTGTCTCCCGCGGAGCCGGTTCCCAGGGCATCCTGCAGGCAGGCGGTGAGCACCACTTTTTTAAAATTTTCCAACCCCATGAAGGTAAGGGCCTTGACGATGGATTCGCATTTGGTGGCTAGGCCGAAGAACGGCGAGTTGATGACGTTGATGACCTTGGCGCTGATGGAGGCGTCCTGGGTCACCAGATTTGCGATGCGATTGAAATGGGGATGCTCGGTGCGCATCTCCTTATTGATCTCGATGACGATGGTGGGCTGGGCCGGCAGCTTGATCTTGCTGACGATCTGCTTGGCGTGATCAAGGCGCTGGGCGTTGAAATCAATGGTGGTCAAGGTGTGCGCTCCGTTGCGGTCAAAGGAAAAAGGCAGGGGCGGGCGAGCCGATCATATTATCTCGTCAATGGTAGCATGTTTCAAAAGGGTTACGAAGAAAAAAACGGGCGGGCGTGATGATAGCGCCGTTTGCGCTATGCCCGGAGGCGAACCGGTTGGCCGGGGTTGGGGCTGCTCCTGCGGCGGCGCAGCCATTTGTACCCTTCGTGGCTTAGAAAAAGCGCCACGGGAAAGGGCAGCAGAACCCAGAGGTCACCCAGCGGCACATGGGCGGTGTTGAATACCTTTTGCACCGGGGCCACATTGAGCAGGGTCCATATCCAGACCACTTCCAGCGCCATGGCTGCCACCATCAGACGGTTGGAGAAGAGCCCGAGGCTGAAGGCTGAGAATTCCCAGCTCCGCATGGTCAACCCGTTGAGCATCTGGCAGGTGACCGCGCCCAGCAGGGTCATGGTCATGGCCTGCCGGTGCAGCAAGGGATCGGCCAGGGTGACGGTGCCGTATTGCCAGCCGTGCAGCAGCAAAAAGGAGAGGAAGGCGGTCATCGCTGCGGTCGCCTCGATAATCCCCAGGAAGAAATACCCCCGCTTGAATACCTCCCAGTCGAGGATCTTTTCGTGCCTTCCCACCGGCGGCCGGTTCATGATGTTTTTTTCCGGCCGTTCGCTGCCCAGGGCCACGCCCGGGAGGATGTCCGTGCCCAGGTCGATGAAGAGGATCTGGATCACCGAAAGCGGCAGGGGGATCTTCAGGAAGAACTGCAGGATATAGGGCACGATCTCCGGGACGTTTGAGGCGAGCACATAGGTGACGAACTTCTTGACGTTGAAGTAGACGGTCCTCCCTTCCTCGATGGCAACGACGATGGAGGCGAAGTTGTCGTCCAGCAGCACCATGTCCGCCGCCTCCTTGGCCACCTCGGTGCCGGAGAGACCCATGGCGATGCCGATATCCGCTTTTTTGAGGGCGGGCGCATCGTTGACCCCGTCGCCGGTCATGGCCACCACCTCGCCTGCGTTTTGCAGAGCCGTGGCGATGCGCAGCTTCTGGCTGCTGGCCATGCGGGCAAAGAGGACGGTTTCGCGGGCCAGGATTTTTTCCAGTTGTTCATCCCCCATGGTTTCCAGCTCCGGGCCGGTGATAACCCGGTCGTGGGCCATGCCGATCTGTTTGGCAATGGCTGCGGCGGTGCGGGGGTTGTCGCCGGTGATCATCATGGTCCGGATGCCGGCGGTTTTACAGGTCGTCATTGCCTCGGCCACGCCGTGGCGCGGCAGGTCCATGATGGCGACCAGCCCCAGCAGGGTCAAGTTGTTTTCCTCCTCCTTGGCGGCACGACCGATCATCAGGACCCGGAAGGCCTGATCCTCGAAATCGGTTGCCCGGGCCAGGGCCTCTTGCCGCGTGATTTCGTTCAGGGGCTGCTCCGAACCGTCATCGGCCAGATAGGAGGTGCATCCGGGCAGCACCGCCTCCACAGCGCCCTTGGCAAAGAGCAGGGTTTTTTCTCCCTCCTGATACACGGAGGACATCATCTTGCGCTCGCTGGTGAAGATGAACTCCCGGACCTTTTTCATCTCCGGGGGGGAAATTCCCCGTTTATGGGCGGCCGCGACAATGGCCAGTTCGGTGGGGTCGCCGTGCAACCCTTTTGCATCGATGGTGGCGCGGCAGTTGAGCAACCCTGCGGTGAGCAGGGCGGCGAGGCGGCCCTCGGTGCTTTCATTCCGCTGGGAAAAACAGAATTCCCCCGGCTCGCGATATCCCTCTCCGGAAATGCTCACCTGCTCGCCGCCGGCCAGCCAGAGGTGTTTCAGGCTCATCTCGTTTCTGGTCAGGGTGCCGGTTTTATCGGTGCAGATGACCGTGGCGCTGCCCAGGGTTTCCACGGAATCGAGGTTCTTGATCAGGGCGTTGCGTCGGGCCATGCGCTGGCTGGCCAGGGAGAGCGACAGGCTGATGGTCGGCAGCAATCCTTCCGGAATGTTGGCGACAATGAGGGCAAGGGCAAAGATCGAGGCAAGCATGAATCCCTTGCCGGAGAAGAGGCCGAGGGCGAAAAAGACGCAGCCCATGAGCAGGGCGATAACCGTAAAGGTGCGGGTGAGATGGATGATCTCCCGCTGCATGGGGGTGACGGCCTTGCGCACGTTCTTGGTCAGGCTGGCGATCTTGCCGAATTCCGTGGCATTGCCCGTGGCGCTGGCCACTGCGACCCCGCTGCCGGAAAGCACGGTGGTCCCGGCAAAGACCATGTTCTTGGCCTCCATGGTTCGCTGGGTTTCGCCCGGCAGGAGGCTTCGTCCCACCGGAGCGGATTCGCCGGTGAGGGAGGAGAGGTTGAGGTAGAGCGAGTTCGCCTCAAGGAGAATGCCGTCCGCCGCCACCTTGTCGCCTTCTTCCAGAAGCATGATGTCGCCGGGCACGATTTCGTGCGTGGTGGTTGCCACAATCGCCCCGGCGCGGCGCAGGGAAACCTTGGTCGGCATCAGCTTGAGCAGCTCCTCCATTGCCTTGTCCGCCCGGTATTCCTGCCAGAAGGTGAAGGTGGCGTTGATGATTACGGCGCCGAGGATGGCATGGCCCAGGACATTGTAGCCCTGGCCCGGGTCATAATGGTCGGCGACACAGGAGAGGAGGGCGGCTCCCTGGAGCAGGATGGAGAAAAAATTGGTGTACTGGAACAGATAGGCAAGGAGGTAGTTTTTCTTCGTTGCACCGGCCAGTTGATTGGGGCCGAACTCCTTGAGCCTCCGGGCCACCTGTTGGGGGTCCAGGCCGTTTTCCGAACTCTTCAGCCGGAGGAGCAGGGTCTGGCGGTCGAGGGCGAAGATCCGCATCACTTCCTGTCCCTGGCGTAGAAGGCGATGGTGTTCACCGGCGTGTGCCAGAAGAGACGCTCCATGGGATTTTCCTTCAAGAACCAGGAGAATGGTGAACCCCTCCTGCCCCCGATGATCATGAGCTGAAAATCGTGCCGGGCCAGGTGGTGGAGGATCTGATCAATCTCCCTCCCGGTCGGGGCGTGCTTGATGGTCAGGGGAATATCCAAAAGCTTCATGGTGTTGGCATAGTGGCTCAACCGGGTGTTGATTTTCTGGAACAGCATTCTTGCGGTGTGGGTATCCATGGCGGCCAGTCTGCGCCTGCTTGTGGGGTGGATGCTGTATATTTCGGTTTCGGCGCCAAAGGCCTTGGCCAGTGCACTGAAAAAGGCGAATTTTTGGGCGGAGAGCCGGTCTTCCCTGATGGGGAGCAGGATGTTCTCGGTGACGAAAACCGCGTTCACATGGGCGACCCGGACCACGGCCAGATTGGCGGGCAGGGATAAGCGGCTTAGTTTTTCGCTGAGCGAATCCTGGAAAAACCGCCGGTGCATCCTGGTGCTGCAGAAGAGGGTGTCGGTTCTGGCGGCGGCAAGGTGGGTGCGAATGGCCTCGGCGGGCTCTCCGGAGAGAAAAACCCGTTCGGTTTTGACCCCGAAGTGGGCGGCCGCCTCCTCGGCCTCAGCCATGCTCTCCTCCACCTCCTCCCGGAGGTCGACCGGGTTGAGCACATGGAGCAGGCAGAGGGTGTAGTCGAAGAGCGCGGCATAGCGCAGGGCATAGAGCGCCGCGACATCCGAGGAAACAAGGCCGTTCATTGCAGCAATGACTTTCATGGCCGGGTATCTCCTGTGTGCGGCCGGGGAAGGCCCGGGATCAGCTCAGGGTCTGGAAGATGTTTTTCAGCCCGGTGGTGATGAATTCCACGGAGATGGCGGCCAGAATAAGCCCCATGATCCGGGTGATGATATTGATCCCGGTTTTGCCGAGTTTTTTGGCGATGTGGGGCGCGGCCAGCAGGGAAAGATAAATGGACAGGCCGATGAGGAGAATGCCCGCGCTGGTAATCAGATAGGCCAAAGGTCCTTTTGCCTTGTAGGCGTATACGATAACCGTGCTGATGGCGCCCGGGCCAGAGAGCAGGGGGATGGCCAGGGGTACGACGGCGATGGTCTCGCGGTCCGCGGTTTCTTCGGCCTCGTCGCTGGTATGGGCGGCGCGGCTGGTCCTGGCCTGGAGCATGGAGATGGCCATGAGCAGAAGAAGGATGCCGCCGCCCACCCGGAAGGAATCAACGGAGATTCCGAAGAAGCGGAGGATGAATTCGCCGCTGATCAGGGTGGTCAGGAGAATGATGGACACGGCCACCGGGGTGATCCGGACGATTCTGGCCCGGTCTTCCGGGCGGTAGCCGTCGGTGAGGCTGATATAGATGGGAATGGCGCCGATGGGGTTGACGATGGCAAAGAGGGAGATGATGAACTTTATGTGATCCGAGAAATCGAACATGGCGCTGAACCCTGTGTGGATCGAGTTTTTCAGTTTTCTCCTGCGATGGATGAAGCCGGGGCTTTTTGTATATTGTATAGGGGAAAGAGGTTCTATGCAAACAGGGAGATGGTTTTAAGGGAAAAAGCGGAAAGCAGCGGGAGGCGTCATGTTCATTTCCTTGGCATGAAACCGTCGCTCTTTACCCTTACCGGGCGCCGTCATTTTTATAGAGCCCCGCAAAGATTTCGCGCAACAATCGTTCGTCAATCCTTGCCATCAGACGTTCTTCATATTCATCTTTTTCCGGTTCCGCCTCGGCGGACGGTTCCGGCTGGAGATGATTTTCCGCTCCTGCCGGAGGCACGGGCACGGAGTCGATTTCGTCCTGATAGTCCCGATTGTTTTCTATCCAGCGCTGGCAGTCGTCGTGGCTGCCGATGTAGGCAAAGATCAGCCGTCTTTCCCTTTTCAGGGCGATGAGCCGGAATCCGCAGGAAAGATCGTACTTGCGGCAGTCATTGAGGCGCAACTCGCCGTGGCGGGTGCGTTTGCATTCCGCCTCCTCGTGCAGGGGGTTGGTTTGCAGATCGGCGATAATCCTTTGTGCCCGTTCGGCCACGATGCGCTCATTCTTGCCGGCCTTGGCCATGGCCACCAGCCGCTTGGCAAACCTCCGGGTTTGGTGAACCTCCAAGAGCATCTTTTCCATGCTCATATCCCTGTCCCGTGCAGGGCCGCGCCCAGGGCGCCGGTGATGTCCGGCAGCTCCGGCACCAGCACCCTGGGCAATCTTTTTTCGAGCAGCTCCACCATGCAGGGGTTGCGCGCCACCCCGCCGGAAAAGGCGACCGGATCGCCATGCCCGAGCCGGGCCAGCATCCCGGCCAGGCGGTCGGCCACCGAGGAGTGCACCGCCCTGGCGATCCGGTCACGGGCAATACCCCGGTTCTTCATGGAGATCACCTCGGACTCGGCGAATACCGTGCACATGGAGTTGATCAGCACCTCTTGGTCGGCGGTAAGCGCGGCCCGGCCGAACTCCTCCAGGGTGTAGGCCAGGGAAGCGGCCATGATCTCCAGAAATCGCCCGGTGCCCGCGGCGCATTTGTCGTTCATCTGGAAATTGCTTACCCGGCCCGCCGCATCCAAACTGATCACCTTGGAGTCCTGGCCACCCACATCGACAATGGTGGCGCAACCGGGAAACTCATGGAAAATGCCGCGGGCGTGCGCCTTGATCTCGGTGATCACCGCATCGGCGAAATGCCCGGCAGCCAGATGCCTGCCGTAGCCGGTGGCCACCACGACCTTGGCGCGGTAATCGGCGATCATCTTCTCCGCCTGGCGATGCGGCTCGAAACCCGACGGCTCGATCCGGTGCTCCACCAGCCGCTCTCCGTCCCAGACCGCCATTTTGACGGTCCGGGAGCCCAGATCAACTCCGATGTACATGCTTAGCCCCCGATCTGCTCAAGGAAGGCCTCGATCCGGGTCTGGAGTTGGCCGATATCCTCGGGGGAGTAATCCGATTCGATGGAGAGATAGGGAATCCCCTCCCGCTGACAAGCCTCGCGGATTTTAATCTCCTCGATGTTATAGGTGTGGCAGAACTGCAGCGAGTAGTGGAGGATGCCCTGAGCGGCTGAGTCCTTATACTCCTGCAATACCTGGGTTACCCGCTCGTCATTGGGGGTGAAGCAAGAACAGTCGATCCGCATGTAGCGGTCGGTGAGAGCGGCCAATTGCTCATCCATTTCCTGACTGCCCTCGGTGATGCAATCCTTGAAATAGCGGGTGCCGATGCAGGACTCCTCGCCCACGATAACCGCGCCGGCGCTTTCCACCAGGTTGTGGATCTTCCAGTTGGGCAGGGCCATGGGGGTGCCGGAAACCATCACCCGCAGGGCCTCCGGGGGGAAAGCGCCTTCGCCGTTGGCAATCCGGTCATCCAGTTCATCGCACAGCTCGTTGACCTTGGCCGCAAAACGGACGGGCTCATCGTAAAAGGCGATTTGCTCGATGAGCAGCGCATCCTTGCCGCTGATGGGGGCGGGGCTTGCCGCCCTAAGCCTGGTGAGGCGCTGCAATGCCAGCCGCTTGCCGTTGATGATCTTGATGGCCTCGGCCAGTTGCCCGGAGCTGATGGTCTTGCCGCTGACCTCCTCGATCTTGGCCTTGAAGTCCTTGACCTCCTCCAGCCACAGGACGCGGTCCCGTTCTTTCTTCATCTGGGGGATTTCCATGACGTAGGTCGGCACCAGACGGTCGAGGATCTCCCAGGTCTTTTTCTTGGCATCGCAGGTCGTCTCGCCATAGACGAAATCCACTGCCTGGAAATAGGGGCAGATGCGCCCCGCCTTGAAGCCGAAGGCCGATTTGACCATGGGGCAGATATTGCGGGGCAGGATTTTTTCCGCGTCCGGGACCGAGCCCTGGGAGCCGCCGCACAGTCCGACGCAGACTCCGTCCGCCGCCACCACGATCTCTTCCGGGATATAGACGCA
The DNA here is from genome assembly GCA_018830485.1 of Pseudomonadota bacterium. GTDB lineage: Bacteria > Desulfobacterota > Desulfobulbia > Desulfobulbales > Desulfurivibrionaceae > Thiovibrio. Next base: position 11,677 of record JAHJRQ010000006.1, read on the forward strand.
GAAGGTGCCGACCACCGGCCGTCCTTCCTTCTTGGCCTGCATCAACTCCTCTACCCGCCCGCCGAAGATTTCCGAAATCATTTTGTCGAAGTAGGCCATTTTTTGTGGGCGGTTGGCCTGGGACAGAAAAGTTTTGGCATAGGCCGTACCCAGCATCTGCCGGGCCTTGTCGAAACGCTCCAGGTCCATGTCAAGTTCGCGCCATAGTTCGGGATAGGCCTGTATCTCAAAGTCTTGCATAATGTCTCCTTGTTGTTCTGTTCCGTTGTTGTCTTCTCTCGGGGCTACAACCATATCCAGGCAGGGGTGTGACGCCTGTCAGCAGTAATGGCGGCCCTTGAACGGACATGGTTCATAATCCGGACACGCGGCGCAGGCCGCGTATCTGACGGAGTCCTCCGCCCCCCACAATCCCTTTACGCTCAGCGCGCATTTTTGCATGCATTCGTTGCAGGATGCCGGTTCGCCGTCTCTGATTTTCCGCCAGCCTTTTTCGGCAAGCATGGCGGCGACCCTGTCATTGCAGGACTGGCAGAGATGGCAGAACAGAGTTTCCTTGGACGTCTTGCGTTTCCAGGTAGGCATGTAACGCACCTCGGTTGTTGCGCGCAGGCGTTGCGGCCCTCTATCCCATGGTCCGGAAAAACCGCAACCGCGTTGTTTTCCTTCCGCATTTCGGACGCAAATACATGGTGTTACTTTTTCACCGGCAGACCCGCCGCTTTCCAGTCGGCAAAAATGACCTGCCGAATATCCTCGTAGCCGAGTTTCTGCAATTTGCGGTAGGCGTTGTAGCTTCTGCCGCCGGAGTTGCAATAGACGATGATCTGTTTTTCTTTCTCCAGCACGCCGGAGCGGACGGCAAAGGTGTTGACCGGGATATTGACGGCAGTGGCGATATGGTCTGCCGCAAATTCTTCCGGGTCTCGAACGTCCACCAGGGTATAGCTGTCCCTGCCGCTTTTGATGAGTCTGTCGAGGTCTTTTGAGGACATTTTGGTGGTTTCGATCCGCTTTTCATAATCGGGGCCGGCGTAGATCGGCAACCCCTTTTCCTCCCAGACCGGCATCCCCTCGTCATAGACAAAAACCTTGGTATAGCCGAGTGCCAGGGCCTTTATCGCGGCCTTTTTGCTTTTGCCGCACTTGACCCCGTTGCAGTAAAAAACCAGCCCTGCCGATGTGTCAGGCGGTAGCAGGGAAACGTATTCGGAAAACTTCTTTTCGGGAATGTTGATCGCCCCTTTGATATGCACTTCCTGGTACTCCTCAGCATTCCTCGCATCGATCACCGTAGTCGCCTTCCCGGCATCCAGGATTTTTTTCAGGCCGGCGGTATCGATCAGGGCGTATCCCTCCTTGGCCGGAGAAGAAGCGGCATCCGGGCCGGCGAAAGCCTGCGGCGTGACGATGCCAAGGATAACCAGCAGCAACACAATGTGTTTTTTCATGATTGTATTCCTTTTTCTTTCGGGTAACGGTTGTCGGCTCAGCCGCCGCAGGAGCCGGTGGAACAGGAGCCGCCGCCGCAGCCGCCACCGCCACCGCCCAATTTTTTTTCCGAGGTGACGCTGAAGCCGCCGCCACCGCTGCAACCACAGCTCGAGGTGGATGTGACGAAATCTACCTTGATGGCGCCGGTGGCGGCGAACATTCCGCCATCCACGAGAAAGGTGAAGCCCCCTTTCTCAAACACCGTGTCCGAGTCCTTTTTTGCGTCCAGGCCAAGCCCCAGAGCCACCCCGGCGCAACTGTTCTGCATGGCCACCCGGATAGCCGAGTCGATGTTGTTTTTTGCAAAATGATCTTTGAGATTGGTGATCGCTGATTCCGTTACTTCAAGCATTGTGCTCCTCCTTGTGTGAATTGACTTGACGGTAGTTTCAAACAGACAGCTCGCTTAGAGCCTTGTCGCATTTGTCATGCACCAGCCCGGCTATGGCCGTTCTCGAAAAATCGCCGGTCTTCATCATCTCCCTTCCGGCGTTGATCAGCCCGGTGCGGAGTTTCCGGCCCCGCGCAGTCTCGGCGGCGGCAGCCAGGTTTCGCCGCAGTTCGGCCTGATCCCTGCCCTCGGCCCGGCCCAACGGCCCCAATGTGCTGATTTTTTTGGTAAAGGCTGTGATGATCTTCACAAAGTTCGGGCCTTCGGCCGCCGAGGCCCAGTCGATAAGGAAACGTTCCTTTTCGATGCCGAGCTTGCCCAGCACCGCATGGACCAGGGAGGCAGAGACCAGGGCATGGTAGTTGCCGTCGATATAGTGGCACTCGCCGGGATGGCAGCCGCCCACGAAGATGCCGTCCGCGCCCTGCGCCAATCCTTCCAGGGGAAAGGAGGGGTCGAGTCGGCCGGTGCACATCATGCGGATGACCCGCAGGTTGGGGGGGTACTGGTAGCGGCCGACCCCGGCTGAATCGGCGGCGGTGTAGCAGCACCAGTTGCAAAGAAAACCGAGGATCTTGGGGCTGTATTGTTCAGGCATGCTGTTCTCCGTATGCTTCGCCAAAGGCTTGGATCTGGGCCATGATGCCGCTCAGGGTAAAGCGGCCCATGTCGATGGCCAGGGTGGGGCAGCGGGCCGCGCAGACCCCGCAGCCCTTGCAGGAGGCGGTGAGGGTGCGGGCCTTGCGGGTCTTGTCCTCTTTATATATCTCGATGGCCTTGTAGGGGCAGAAGGACTCGCAGGCGCCGCAGCCGATGCACAACTCCGGGTCGACCTTGGAGACGATGGGCGCAGGCGTTATGGAGCCGCGCGCCAGGGGATGGCAGGCGCGTCCGGCCGCGGCCTGGGCCTGGGCGATGGTCTCGTCCATGGATCGGGGCGAATGGGCCAGGCCGCAGATATAGGTGCCATCCACCGGCAGGTCCACCGGCTGGAGTTTCACGTGTGCTTCGAGGAAGAACTTGTCGGCGGTGACCGGCACCTTGAGCATCCGGGCCAACTTGGTGGGGTCTTCCGGCACGATGCCCACCGAGAGCGCCAGCAGATCGGCGGCAAGCTCGACATCGTCCGAGAGCAGCGGGTCGTGGTAGCGCACCGTCACCGCGCCGGACTTGCCCACGCTCACCTCGGGTTTCTTTTCTTCGTGATAGCGGATAAAGATCACCCCGGCCTCGCGGGCGGCCCGGTAATCGTCCTCCAGAAAGCCGTAGGCGCGCATGTCTCGGTAGAGCACGGTGATGCCCAGCTCCGGCCTGAGTTTCTTGAGCCGCAGGCTGTTTTTGAGCGCCTGGCCGCAGCAGACCCGGCTGCAATAGGAAAGATCCTCGCCGCGCGAGCCCACGCACTGGATCATCACCACCTGTTTGGCGTTTTTGGCACGGGGCCTGCTTCCCGCCAGTTTCTTTTCCAGATCCAACTGGGTGACGATCTTAGGAGACTCGCCGTAATGATACTGCTTCGGCTCATAGGGCCTGCCGCCGGTGGCGATGGCCGCAACGCCATGGTTGACCACCACGCTGCCGTTGCCGGTGTCCAGGGTGGTGGTAAAGTTGCCCACATAGCCCGAAACCGCCGCAACCGTAGCCTGGGTGTGCACGGTGATCTTCGGATGCGCTTTGACCTTGGCGATCAGCTCCGCCAAGGCCTTGCGCGGATCAAATCCGAAACGGTCGGCTGTAAGTAGCTTGGCCCTGCCGCCCAGTTCCTTTTCCCTCTCCACCAGAGTCACCTCGAAGCCCTGCTCCGCGATGGTCATTGCGGCGGTCATCCCGGCCAGCCCCCCGCCCACCACCAGGGCCGAGGGGGTCACCGGCAACTGCTGCTCGGCAAGGGCGGTGAGGTGCGCGGCCTTGGCTACGGCCATGCGCACTGCGTCCTTAGCCTTTTCCGTGGCGGCCTCGGGTTCGTGCATGTGCACCCAGGAGCATTGGTCCCGGATATTGGCCATCTCGAAAAGGGAGCGGTTCAGCCCCGCCTCGCGCAGGGTGGCCTGGAAGAGCGGCTCATGGGTGCGCGGGGTGCAGGCCGCCACCACCAGCCGGTTGAGCCGATGCTTGTGGATGGTCTCCACCAGCAACCGCTGGGTGTCCTGGGAGCACGAGTAGAGGTTGTCCGTGGCATAGACCACATGGGGCAGGGTTTTGGCATATTCGGCAACGGATGGCACCTTGACCACTCCGCCGATGTTGATGCCGCAATGGCAGACAAACACGCCGATGCGCGGTTCCTCGCCCGAGATATCCCGCTCCTCGGGGAAGCTCGCCTTGATGGTGGCCGTGCCACGCGCCTGGGCAAGCCGGCCCGCGCAGAGAGCGGCCGCCCCGCCCGCCTGGGTCACCGAATCCGGGATGTCCTTGGGCCCCTGAAAGGCGCCGATCACATAGACGCCGGGCCGGCTGGTGGCCAGCGGGGTGTAGGTGTCGATTTGCGCAAACTGGTACCCATTGAGATGTATGCCGGCGGCCCTGGCCAAATCCTCCGCGCCATCCGGCGCCTCCAAGCCCTGGGAAAGGACGACCAGATCGAATTTCTCCTGGTGATGCAAGCCATCCTCGGTGGCCCAGGCGAGCAGCAACCCGCCGTCGAAAACATCCTCCACCTTGGGCGGCCGGGCGTAGATCACCCGGAATTTGCCTTCCCGCACCGCCCGCTCCCGGGCTGCGTCGAAGCCCTTGCCGTGGGTGCGGACATCCATATAGAAAAGGGTGATCTCGCATTCCGGGTCATGCTCGCGGGCAAGAGTTGCCTGCTTGATCGCGTACATGCAGCAGACCGAGGAGCAGTAGTTGTTGCCGCAATTTTCGTCGCGGGAGCCGATGCACTGGAGAAAAGCAATCTTCTTCGGGTGCTTGCGGTCGGATATCCGCACAATCTCGCCCCCGGTGGGGCCGGAGGCGCACATCAGCCGCTCGTGCTCGAAGGCGGTGACCACATCCTCGAATTTCCCCAGGCCGTAGCGGGCCATGACCTCGTCGCTGACCCGGCCGAAGCCCGGGGCCAGAACCACCGCGCCCACCGGAATGTCGATCACCTTTTCCTTGTCGTCGAAGCGGATGGCCCCAGCTTGACAGGCCACGGCGCAGAGTCCGCATGTATCGTAATTCAGCTTAAGGCAAGCCTTGGGGTCGATATGGTAGGAGGTGGGCACGGCCTGGGCATAATCGATATGGGCCGCGTGGCTGTGCTCAAGATTTTCGTTGAAATCGTTGCCGATTTGCTTGAGGCAATAAAGGGTGCACTGGCCGCAGCCGGTGCAGATATCCTCGTCGATGTAGCGGGGCTGCTTGCGGACCGTGGCCGTGAAATTGCCCGGCCCGCCCGTAAGATCGACGAGTTCGGACAGGGTCAGGATCTCGATGTTGGGGTCGCGTCCCGCCTCCACCAGCTTGGGGGCCAGGATGCAAAGCGAGCAGTCGTTGGTTGGAAAGGTCTTGTCCAGCCGGGCCATGACGCCGCCGATGGCGCCGGATTTTTCGATCAGATAGACCTTGTAGCCCAGTTCGGTGAGGTCGAGGCTGGCCTGAACACCGGCCACTCCGCCGCCGACCACAAGAACCGAACCGACCGTCTCTTGAGCAGACGGGTTGGAAACGGGGGGATGCATACTTTCTCCTTCACTGTACGTTGCCGGAAAATCATTCCGGAAATGCCGCGGCTCTCTGCAACCGGCCACGGACAACGTCAGCGAACAAGGAGAGTACTATCCGAGTTGACGCCTTGGAGCGTGCGAAAGGCAGGAGGAGCCGCAATATCGTCCAGCCCGAACCGGGCCGGCCGGCATACGCCGGCGTATTGCTCAAATGTGCTGCAATATACGCGTCAAAACAGATCTCCTTAAAAGGGGGGATGGAAGGTGTGAACTCAAGAAACTAGCGGAGCGCAGGCCTAAAGTCAAATCGAATGTTCCGAACAGACAGACTCCATAATATCCAATTTATTGATGGAGCCAGCCAGGCGCGAAGAAGGGGCCGGATACAACATTCCTGCACTTTTTTCGGTGTTCGGTCGTGTGCCAAAGGGAGTTTTTTCTCTTCCATTTGTCCTGCCGCGCCTCGCAGGCGGGAGCGGGAAAAGACGCGGGAGGTAAGCGAAGACTCCGACTGTTTGAGGGCGAAGCCCGAGTTTATCCGCGTCCCGCCCTCGGCGAGAAGTAAGGGAAGCGCGCAGGGCCAGGACTGGCAGGGGTGTCTTTTTCTCTGGAATTACCTGAAGAACCAAAAAAAAGGGCTCCCGCTTGCGCGAGAGCCCTTGGGGTGATCACATGTCGGGGTGGAACGCTACAGCGGTTCCACATTGGCTGCGGCAGGGCCTTTCTGTCCATCGACGATCTCGAAGCGGACGCGTTCACCTTCCTGTAAAGTTTTGAAACCACTCTTGTTGATTGCGGAGTAATGGACAAAAACATCCTTGCCATTATCCTGTGCGATAAACCCAAACCCCTTTGCTTCGTTAAACCACTTCACTGTGCCTTCAAACATGATAATCCTCCGTTCCTTGCTTGGAACCCTAACTTGAAACTCGCAGCATTTTCGGCATGTTAAACAAAAACACCGCACACCCATCCTCGGGTTTGTGCGGTAGACTTTTTAACAGAGCTAAAAAATACTGCACAATACCTACTGATTTTTTGATACCAAAAAGGATTTGGAATAGCAAATAAATTATTTGGGGCCACAGGCGCCCTTTTTGAGGGCCAGCAGCAGGGTGGTATGCGCTTTGGGGACAAAGGGGGCAAGATCGTAGTCGCCGTAGGCCGCATCCAGGCAAAAGCCCTGCCCGGAGAAAATCTCCAGCCATCGCGCAAAATCGTGGCCAAGAATGCGATAGGTATACTCCCGGTCTTCGTTGGGCAACTCTTTCCTGAAGCGCAGGCGGTATCGTTCCGTGATTTCCACTACCTCCGAGTGCGGCGCGGTGCTTTTCAGGATTTCCTTGATAACCTTGGAGCCGTCCTGGCAGTCGAAGATCCGGAACTGGAAGCGTTTTTTGCCTGCCAGGGCGCGGAGGTCCTGGTCCGGGATATAGAGTTGCAGCAACAGGATGCCGTCTTCGCCAAGAAGGTGGCGGACCTGGTCCAGGCAGGAGCGCAAGGTTTCGGGGTTTGTGAGCAGGTTCAGGGTGTTGTACGGGGCAATGACCGCCGCAAAGTCGGCGCGAAAGGCCAGGGCGGCCATGTCCATGCAGGCGTAGCGAGGCGTAACGGTTGATGCGGCGCGGGCTGCAACGGCAAGCATGGGGAAGGAGAGGTCAATGCCGGTCAGGTGGTGGCCGTCCGCAGCCAGGGCCCGGCTGACCCTCCCGGTGCCGCAGCCCAGCTCCAGAATGGCGCAGGGCTGTTTGGGCAGGTGTTTGCGATAAAAGGGAAGGTCTGCGGAGAAATCGCCCAATTCCAGATCGTAGAGGGCGGTGTAGCGGGAGTGGCCGTAAATGCGGTCGGTCCTGGGCTTGTGGGGCATGATGGCGCAGCCTACAGGGAGGCCGAGCCCGGGGTGCGCGGAAAGGGGATCACCTCGCGGATATTGGCCATGCCGCTGACGAACTGGATCAGTCGTTCAAAGCCCAGACCGAAACCGGCGTGGGGTGCGGTGCCGTATTTGCGCAGGTCCAGGTACCAGCCATACTCCTCCTGGTTGAGTCCCATCTCCGCAAGACGGCTGACCAGGTTGTCGTAGCGCTCTTCCCGCTGGCTGCCGCCGATAATCTCGCCGATGCCGGGGACCAGGATGTCCATGGCGGCCACGGTGGTGTTGTCGTCATTGACCCGCATGTAGAAAGGCTTGATACTCTTGGGATAGTCGCTGACGATCAGCGGCCGCTGAAAGAGTTCCTCGCAGAGGTAGCGCTCGTGTTCCGACTGGAGATCCGCGCCCCAGGAAACCGGAAAGTTGAAGGTTTTGCCGCAGGTGGTGAGGCGGTCGATGGCCTCGGTGTAGGTGATCCGGGCAAAATCCTGCTCCAGCACTGCGGACAGTCGGGCCTTGAGCCCCTTGTCCACAAAATTGCTGAAAAGCTCGATCTCCGCCGGGCAATGGTCCAGCACATATTGCACCAGGTATTTGATGAACGCCTCCGCCACCTCCATGTCCTGGCTAAGATCGCAGAAGGCCATCTCCGGCTCGACCATCCAGAACTCGGCCAGATGCCTGCTGGTGTTGGAGTTTTCCGCCCGGAAGGTGGGGCCGAAGGTGTAGACGTTGCCCAGGGCCAGGCAGTAGATCTCCGCTTCGAGCTGGCCGCTCACCGTGAGGCTCGCCTGGCGGCCGAAGAAATCCTCGCTGAAATCAGGGTGCCCATCCTTGCGGGGGACATTGTTCAGGTCCAGGGTTGTGACGGTGAACATCTCGCCCGCGCCTTCGCAGTCGCTGGTGGTGATGATCGGGGTGTGGATGTACTGGAAGCCCTGCTCCTGGAAAAACCGGTGCACTGCAAAGGAAAGGGCGCTGCGCACCCGGGCCACGGCGCCGAGGCTGTTGGTGCGCGGCCGCAGATGACCGATTTCTCGCAAAAACTCGAAGGAATGCCGTTTCTTTTGCAGGGGATAGGTTTCCGGATCGGCCCAGCCGTATACTTCGACCTCGGTCGCCTTGAGCTCCACAACCTGGCCCTTGGCCGGCGAGGCGGCAAGTTCGCCGCTGATCCGCACCGAGCAGCCGGTGGTAAGGCGGAGGATCTCTTCCTCATACCTGGGCAGGTTTTCTTCGGCAATAATCTGGAGGTTGGCCACGCAGGAGCCGTCATTGACCTCGAGAAAGGAAAAACCCTTGCTGTCCCGGCGGGTGCGGACCCAGCCTTTGATTTCCACGGTTTGGCCTATGGGGTGCGTTTTGAGGATTTGGGCGATGCGGAGAGAGTGGCTCATGGGCAGTGGTATCCGGGTGGGTGCTGCTGGATTGTTACAAGATAGCTTGAGAATTTTTCTAAGTATTAATAAATAATGCTTCTTGGCAATACATTTTTCCAGGTACAAGGAAATACAGGCAATGATTTTTGCGTGAAAGGAGAAGGCAATGAGCGAAAAACTGTACCGTCTGGCGCCGGAACAATGCGCCCTGTTGGTGGTGGATATCCAGGAGAGGATGATGCAGGCCATCCCGGCCAGGGACGAAGTGGTGAAAAACGCGGTGCTGCTGATGAAGGCGGCCAAGATCCTCCAGGTGCCGGTGCTCGCCACCACCCAGTATGCGGCGCGGATCGGCGCAATGCTTCCGGAGATTCAGGCGGAGCTGGGCGGGGTTGTCCCGCTGGACAAGCTGGAATTCGGTTGTTTTGACAACGGACCCATAGCCGAGGCGGCGAAACAATTGCCGAAAACGATCAACACCATCGTGGTCTGCGGGGTGGAAACCCATATCTGCATCTACCAGACGGTGCTGGGCGGCCTCCACCAGGGCTACCGGATGTGGGTGCCCGCCGACGGTGTGGCGTCACGGGCGGAAAAAAACTATCAGACCGGCCTTGCCCGGATCAGCGAGGTGGGCGGCATTGTCGCCAATACGGAGATGATCATCTACGAATGGCTGCACAAGGCAGGGACTCCGGCATTCAAGGCCATTTTGCCCTTTATCAAATGATCTTGCTTCTTTCCGGAAAAAACAGGTAGAACACAATAAATGGCCTTGGTTGATAGGGAATCAAAGCGCAAAGGGAAGGGTACGCCACGATGAAGCAAGAGGAGTTCGGTGAGGAACGGCGTCGCGAGGAACGGTTTGCCAAAAACCTGGTTGTCCGTTTCACCAGACTTGAAGAGATCTCGGCCGATGTTCCTTACCGGGATGGGCAATTGTTGGATCTCAGCGGGGGCGGCCTCTGCTTTTTGACGGATGACGCGCTGCCCGTGGGCAGTCAACTGGTGATGGTTCTGGAGTTTCCCGGCTGGCAGGCGGTGGAGGACGGCAAATGGCTCGCCACCAAACAGGAGGAGGATGTCGGGGTGCTGCGCGCGGTCGGTATGGTTTCCTGGGTGGCTGTCAGCCGTGCCAGGCCGGACAAGTATGAAACCGGGGTCTGTTTTTCCGGAAGGGTGACGGCCTGAGCGAATATTTTTTTAAGCTGCAAAATATTTAAGAAAATTCACAGGTTGCCGATGGGAAAGGAGTGCGCCCCTTGTGGGGCAGGCAGGGAAGCAGGCAACGAACGGCAGCAGGAGGCTGAGCATGTCCACAGCGGGAAAATCGGAAGTCAATCTTGAGATAAGCGCCGGATTTTTCAGGATATCAACGGATTCGGTGGTGTATAACATCACTGTGCTTGGCGGTTCGGAAACCGGGGCCACCCAGGTTGTGCGGCATATCCTGGCCGAGGAAAAACCACCCGTTCCTTCCCTTGCCGCGCCTGTGCCGGAAGCAGGGGAGTTTGACCTTGCCCGGGTGGCCGGCGAGGCACTGGATGACGATTACTATAAAAAAGTTTCCACCGATATCTTCAATGATATCGGGAAACTGGCAAAGAGCCTCAGCTCGACCATGGGGGAGATTCCCATGGAAGACCGGCGCATGAAACGGGTGGAGCTCGACGAGGCCGGGGAAAAGATCGAGGACGCCAAGAACCAGTTGCACGACATCGTTTCCATGACCGAGCGGGCCACCATGGAGATCATGGATCAGGTGGAAAAGGTTCAGGGTCAGACCGATGGCGTAAAGGAGCTGCTGCTGTCCCTTAAAACCCATAATGCCTTTCAGACTGCGGCTGTTGAAGCCGGAGAGGCGGGCGCCCAGTCTGCGACAGAAACTTTGGTCAATCTTCAGGAGAAGATCGGCCAGGCCAATGCGCTGATTGTTGCCTTGCAGGGAGAAAGCGCCGGTGCCGGTGCCGAGGAGATTTCCGCTGGCGAGGTGCTTGATCTGGCGGCGGCCGCGCCGGAGATGGTGACGCGGACCCGCTATCTTTTTGCGCTGGATACGATTTTTCAGACCATGTACGAGCTGTGCACCAACGAAACGGTCAAAACCCATATCACCGGAGCCCGTAAAAAAGCCGAGGAGATTTTTGACCACAATGGTTTTGTTGATGCCTTGGGAGAGAAAATCAAGGATCTCGCCCCGGACAGCGATAATTTTTTTACCGTTCCTCTGAGCGATGTCCTCTCCGCCCTGCTCGCCGCTTGTTCCGATTCGAAAACCCAGAATCTCCTCAAGAAAATGGATATCAACCAGGCCGAGATATTCCTGGACCAGAGCCTGCCACTGGAGGTGCCGCCCACCGAGGAGATCGAGGAAGCCGCCCCTGCTTCTGCCGCCCCAGCCCAGGAGGCGGTTGTCGCCGCTCCTGCCGCTGCGCGGGGGCCAGACCCTCGTGTTGCCGAAATTGGAGGCGTGCTGGCGGAAAGCCTTGCCCTGGCCGGGGAATTGACCGAAAGCCTGGAGCAGATGCGTTCCGGGCAGGCAGCTCCCGGCATGAGCAAGATGACCATCGAGGATCAGAACGAGATATTCCAGAAGATTGAGGATGCCTTCCAGGTCGCCTCCTCCATCACCGACGATATCTCGCGGATCACCGAGGCCTTGAGTTTTCAGGATCTTTCCGGTCAGCAGATCCTGAAGATCATCAAGCTGCTCACCGATTTCCAGGTGCAGCTCCTGGCCATCGTGGTGTCCTTCGGCTCCCAGTTGAAGATGAAGGAGAAGAACGCCGGGATTACCGTGGAGGAGAGCAAACGCATCGCCCAGGAGGATGTGGACAAGTATCTGAACTCCATGACCACCGGGGAGGTTGGCGGCGAGGGCGCCCTGGATCAGGATGCGGTGAACGATCTCTTGAAGGGGTTGGGTTTTTAGGGGATGTTGCGGGCTGGCGCAAGCCGGAGAGAAACGAAATGGAGAAAAAAGGCTGGCCCTGCGGGGCCGGCCTTTTTTTTATCTGATTGCAATCGAGCTTCAGCCTGCTTTAAACCGGTGGGCAACATGCTGATAAAAGACGATTTTTTTGCTGTTCGTCCGGCACAACACCTCATTTCCGCCTGCGAGGGAATGCGGTCAAAAAGACGGCTGAAGATCAGTGGCAACCAGACCCTGCTATGGTGCGTGCGGAGAGCGGGCGGGCTTCTGCGCCAGGGGCGAGCCGGGACTCTCCCTGTTTTCCCGTTGACAGCGCGGAGGCGATTCTCCATGATTAGGGGAGGATGCTTTGTTGCGCCGCGGGATTTTCGACGACTGCTTGCAACACTATGACCGTCAATGGTGCGAATGTGGCCAATACCCGATCTGACACCGGCAACGAAAGGCAATGGCGGCTTGATCCGCGCCCCATGGGCGACGGCCTGCTGGAGCTGTCCTGCGCCGGCCGCTGGTGCATGGACCAGGATCTGCCTGCGGCCGGGATGATCGTTTCCGAGCTGGACAACACCCTTCGTCTTTCCTTTGACACCGCGCAGCTCTCTGCCTGGGACACCGGGTTTCTCGCCTTTCTCCGGGCTTTGTTCGTTCTCTGCGCCGAGCGCGGGATCAGCATCGAACAGGATGGCCTGCCCAATGGGATTCGCCATCTCCTGGCCATGGCCGCAGCCGTACCCGAGCAGAAGGCGGCCAAACGGAGCAACGCCAGGCAGAATCTGTTTTTTCAGGTGGGTGCGGCAACGGTCGCCTTTTTTCGCGGTGCTCCGGAGATGCTTCATTTCCTTGGGGAAATAACCCTCTCTTTTGGCCGGCTTTTGCGGGGGCGGGCCCGCTTCCGGTTGAGCGATCTCTGGTGGGAGATCGAAGAGGTCGGTCCCCGGGCCCTGGTCATTGTCTCGGTGATCAGCTTTCTCGTAGGGCTGATCCTCGCCTATCTGGGCGCGGATCAGCTCCGTCTGGTCGGGGCCCAGATCTTCATCGCCGACCTGGTGGCCATCGGCATGGTGCGCGAGGTAGGGGCGCTCATGACCGGGATCATCATCGCCGGGCGCACCGGCGCGGCTTTCGCGGCCCAGCTCGGCACCATGCAGGTCAACGAGGAGATCGACGCCTTCAAGACCCTCGGGATCTCGCCCGTTGATTTTCTGGTGCTGCCCAGGATGCTGGCCCTGATGCTGATGGTGCCGCTCCTTACCCTGTACGCGGGCTTTGTCGGCATGCTGGCCGGGTTGCTGGTTTCGGTCGCCATCTTTGATATCGGCATGTTCGAATACTACACCGAAACCCTTCGGGCCTTGGAGCTGAAGCATTTTCTGGTCGGGCTTTCCAAGGGCAGTGTCTACGGGGGCATGGTCGCCTATGCCGGGTGTCTGCGCGGGATGCAGTGCGGCAGAAGCGCCGAGTCCGTGGGTGAGGCGGCAACCTCGGCGGTGGTGACCGGCATCCTCCTGATCACCATCTCTGCTTCGCTGATGACCATCATCTTCTATCGCTTGGGGATTTAAGCCATGAACAGCGCCCCCCACATCGAGATTCGCGACCTGACCATGGCCTATGGCGAGTTTGTCATCCAGCGCGATCTCAACTTCGTGGTCAACAAGGGGGATATCTTTGTCATCATGGGCGGCAACGGCTGCGGCAAGACAACCCTGATGCGGGCCTTGATCGGTCTGCAACGTCCGACCAGAGGCACTGTTTATTACGGCGGCGAGGATTTCTGGGGCGTGGAGCCTCAGGAGCAGGAGCGGCTCAAACGGCGGCTGGGCATCATGTTCCAGGGCGGCGCTCTGTGGAGCTCGCTGACCCTGGCGGAGAACGTCGCCCTGCCGCTCAAGGAGTACACTGCGCTAGCGCCGCGCCGGATCGGGGAGATCGTCTCCTTTAAGCTCGCCCTGGTGGGATTGGCCGGGTTCGAGGAGTTTTATCCGGCCGAGTTGAGCGGCGGCATGAAAAAACGGGCGGGTCTGGCCAGGGCCATGGCCCTTGACCCGGATATCCTGGTGATCGACGAGCCCTCTTCCGGCCTCGATCCGCTCACCGCCAGGCGCCTCGACGACCTGATTCTCGAATTGCGCGACAGTCTTGATACCACCATTGTGGTCATCACCCACGAGCTGGCCAGCATCCTGGGCATCGGAACCAACTCGGTTTTTCTGGACACCGAAACCCACACCATGATCAATACCGGCAATCCCAAGGAGGCGGTTGTCTCCGGCGACCTCAGGGTGCGCCATTTTCTCACCAGGGGGGAACTATGAGCAGACAGGCAAATCCCACGCTGATCGGGGTCTTTGTTCTTGGCGCCATAGTGCTCGGGACGGTGACCGTCCTGCTTCTGGCCGGAGGACAGTGGTTTCAGGAGCGTCGCCAGCATGTCCTGTATTTTGAAGGAGCGGCCCAGGGGTTGCAGGTTGGGGCCCCGGTGGTCTTCCTCGGGGTTAAGGTGGGCACCGTCAAGCATATCCAACTCGGGCTTGATGCCGAAAATTATCGTTTCATGGTCCCGGTGACCATTGAGGTGGAACCCAATTTGGTCCGGTCCCCCCGCGGCGAGCAGGTCGATCTGCGGGACCGGAAAACCATCGGGCAATTGGTGGAGCGAGGGTTGCGCGGCCAGCTTAAAATGCAGAGCTTGCTCACCGGCCAGTTGTACGTCGATCTGGATTTTCATCCAGATAAACCGGCTCGCTTCATCGCCCGCGATTCCGAGGTGAGCGAAATTCCCGCCATCCCGACAACGGCGGAAGAGCTTGCCACCAAGCTGGAAGGGTTTCCCATGGATACCTTTCTTGCCGATCTTGCCGGAATCAGCCAATCGCTCAATGCCATCCTCTCCTCGGAGTCAGCGAGGATGATCCCGGTAAGGCTGGAGGCGACGCTGGCGCATCTGCAATCCCTGAGCGCCAAGCTCGATCACGATGGAGGCCCCGTGCTCACCGAGATGCGGAGGGATTTGGTTGAGATGCGCAAGGCCCTTGAGGCGGTGAGGGCTGCGATGGTTAAGGTTGGCGGGGTGGCGGAGGCCGGTTCTCCCATGGTTGCAAGTCTGACCAAGGCCGGCGAGGAACTGGCTAGGACGGCGCAGGCCTTGCAGGTGTTTGCCGGAGAAGGATCGCCCACAGTGCAGCATCTCAATACGGCTTTGCAGGAAATCAGCCGTGCGGCCCGTGCCCTGCGGCTTTTGGCGGAAACCCTGGAGCAGCAGCCCGAGGCAGTTATGCAGGGAAAACGGATTCAAGGGGAAGGGGAATGAAAAATATGCCTGGCACGCGGAAGAGCGCTTTCCTGATCTTTTTAGCCGGCATTTTGCTGTTGGCGGGTTGCGCCCGCACAATTCCGGTCAGCTATTATCAGCTTTCTGCTCTGGAGCCTGCGCGCACGGCCCCGGTCAGTGCCGAGGCGGGTACAGTGGTCCTCGGCATCGGCCCGGTGCGGCTGCCGGAATACCTTGACCGGCCTCAGTTGGTCACCCGAATGACACCCAACCGGCTGCACCTGGCAGACAGCCACCGCTGGGCCGAGCCGCTCGGTGAAAATATCCCCAGGGTGGTGGGGGAAAACCTCTCGGCCCTGCTGGGCACCGACCGTATCCTGCTCCACCCCTGGCCTGTTTCCAGAACCACGGATTACCAGGTTATGGTTCAAGTGCTTCACTTTGAAAACGAAAGCGACGGGGGCGCCCGGCTGGTTGCCCTCTGGTCGGTCAAGGGAAAGGACGGCGCAATGGTGCTGCCGGAAAAACGGAGCAGCCATTCGGCTCCGGCGGCAAGCCGGGATCAGGAAGGGAAGGTTGCAGCCCTGAACGCGGCGCTGGGGAGTTTTTGCCGGGAGGTTGCCCAGGCATTGACGCCGGTGTTGGGGAACTTATAACAACAGCCCTTCGACAGGGCTCTCCTGAGCTTGCCGAAGGGCTCAGGGCGAACCGGGGGCGTAATGTATGGATATTCCGCTCGTGCCTGTCGAAGCACCTGTTTGAATCTACTTCCGAGTTGCGGTGAGATCATCAACTGGAGTGGTCTGCCAAAAACGTCGCCCCGGTGAAAACCGGGATCTAGTACCGTTTCACCCTTTACAGTGTCCAACAAGCCTTTGTAGCCGGGCTTGGGCCGCCGCGACCTCGGTGAGCCCGGCAAAGGCCCTTACCGTCTCGGCGTTGCCCGGATCAAAACCGCCGCGCAGGGGCTGGCGTTCCATGAGTCCGGCAACAAAGGCGCGCTCCAGGCGATCCGCCGGTTCATCCGACTGTTCGGTGTCCGCCAGATTGTACCAGGCGGCGAAGCCGGGTTCGGCCAAGGCCTGCCGTACAGCTTCCTGCAAGACCATGGTCGCGCCATAGCCGTGCCGGAACAGATCGGTCATGGGCCAGATCTCCAGCAGCTCGGCTGCCTTGGCCGCGGCCCCTGCCTCGTCGGGCTGGCATGGGGGTTCTGCTTGCGCCAGCAAGGACTCCAGACCCAGCGAGATGGTGTCCCGCACCCGGGTGACAATGGCGGTGATGTGTTCGATATCCTGCGGCTTTTCCCCATAGGCCATGATCGCGCTGTTGATCGTCCAGACCAGCTCCTGCTGCAGGCGGGAGAGGCTTTTCGGGTCGGTAACCAGGGAGAGGGCCTGCTGCACCAGGGTGGTTTCGAGCAAGGGCGCGGCATACACCGAGGGCAAGCGGGTGACCGCGCTGTCCAGCGGCTCCCGGGTCCTGGGCAACGGCCTGCGGCTGGGCGGCTTGGAAAAAAGCGCGGTCGCCTCGACCGGAGTGGCAAAGCCCAGATCCTCCATGCGGCCGCTGCGAAAGCGCAGGGCTTCCTCCTCGATCTGGGTGGGCAGATCCACGCGGACCTCGCTCAGCAGCCGGTGGGTTGCGGTGGGGTCGTATTGGTACATGGCATCCAGCAGGGCAAAGGGGTGGACCTTGTATGCCTGATCGGGGTTCTTCAGCTCAAGCAGGTAGAAGCCGTCCGGGGTCATGGCCCTGGCCGTGGTCTCGCGCTCCTCGTCCTCCGGCGGTACCTGATCGGTGTCCGGGTCGTACGCCGTGACGCTCCGGGTCAGGAAGAGGAGCTGGAGCACATAATCCAGGGAAAGGAAGGTCTGGGCCAGGGTTTCCGCATCGACACCCGCAAAGGGCGCAAGCCATTCCTCAAGATTTTCGGCGGAGAAGTCGTAGCGGTTCCAGCAATCCAGATCCAGGCAGGCCTGCATCTGTTCGTGGTCCAGCTCCCTGAGGATGGGCAGGGCTTGATCCATTCCCAACTCCCGGATAATGTAGTATGCCTCCAAGGGTTCCAGGGCCGCGACCTCTTCGGCCAGATCGGTTGCGGCCAGAAGCCGTTCGCCCCGCCGGGTAAGGGCGCGGGCCAGATCGGCGCGGAATGGGGTGAGTTCGATGATGTTGCTGTCGCTCATTTTCTTGGGTCCGTTGAGGGTGTGGGAAAGGGTTTGTCGTCCGGGGAAGTGCGTGTCGCGACGCTGAAATTAAACATCTGTACCATACTGCAAGAAGGTCAGCCGGGCATTTTTATTTTCGAGGTTAAGGTGGTGGATGCTCTGACAGCCGCGTTAAAAGTAAGCACGGACCAGGGAAAATCAATGCATTTTCTCCCGGTTATTCTAGAATGACCGTCACAGGGAGGCGCATGAAAAAAATTCTGCTCGCATCATTACAGGCCTGGATCGACCATCGAGGCGCCAGCAAGGGCGCGGCCCTGGCCTTTTACGCCCTGTTCTCCATGACCCCCATCCTGATGCTGGCCATCGCGGTGGCCGGGTATTTCTTCGGTGCCGATGCGGCCCAGGGCGAAATCATCGCCCAGCTTCCGAAAACGGTCGGACCCAATGGTACCCGGGCGATTCAGGCGTTTTTGTCCGCTGCCCGGGATCCTGTTTCCGGGCAGCTTGCAAGCATTGCGGCCAGTGTTATTCTGCTGGTCGTCGCTACCAGCGTCTTTGCCGAACTCAAAGAGAGCCTGGATGAAATATGGGGTGCGCCGCCGACGCAGCATCCTTTTTTTCTGGTTCTCCTGCGCACCAGATTACTCGCCTTCGGCTTGGTGATGGTCCTCACCTTTCTGCTGCTTGTCTCCCTTGTCGGCGGAGCGGCGCTGGCCGTGCTTGCCAATTTCTTGGGTGGGGTCTGGAGCAGGTCCGCTCCGGTTTTTTCCCTCTTGGCCTCGCTTTTTTCCTTTTGCATCACCGCCTCCCTGTTCGCGGTAATCTACAAGATGCTGCCGGAAACGCCCCCCTCCTGGCGCGATGTCTGGGTCGGCGCGGTGGTCACGGCGGTTTTGTTCGGCCTCGGCAAGTACGCGGTCGGCCTGTATCTGAGCAAGACCGGTGTGGCTTCCAGCTTTGGCGCGGCCGGATCGTTGATCGCCCTGCTGCTTTGGGTCTATTATTCGGCGCAGATTTTTTTTCTGGGCGCGGAGTTCACCCGACAGTATGCCTTGGCTTTTGGGAGCCTCAAGCCCGAGCCCCCTGTTTTCGAGGAAAAGAACGGCGAGGAGGGAGGATGAGGAGCGCAGGGTGCGTGCGTGTAATGATGGAAGCATGTCTTCTCGTTTTTGCCGCGCCTTGCCTCTTGTCTCATGAAATCAGGCGGTTAACCATAACATTCCGGGAAAGGTGTTTGTGATGAAACTACGGATTTTCCCCCTTTTGTTTTTCGCTGTCCTCGTGTTGGGTGGCTGCGCCGGGAGCAAGGCAGGGCTTCTCGGCAGCGACAGGGATGCCCATGGCTGTATCGGTTCGGCGGGGTATACCTGGTGCGAAGCCAAGCAAAAATGCATCCGGGCATGGGAAGAACCGTGTCCCCCGGAGAAGACGATCACGGCCTGCTATGACTGTTCCGGGTTCGGAAAAATCATGGTCGAGTACTACCCGGGCAATGGTGCGTCCATCCTGGCGCAAGGCAAAAAATACCGCCTGGAGCAGGCTCTTTCCGCCTCCGGCGCCAGATATGAAGGGGAAAACATCATGATCTGGGACAAGGGCGGCAAGGCGCGCCTTGTCTTGGAGGGCGGGGAATATTCCTGTCTGGCGGGCAACTGCGAGTAGGTTCGACCACTGGTGGCCGGACGCCTTTGCATTAATTCCGTGGACAATTAAGGATGATGGCCCAAAACCCTTGGTTTTATACGAGGGGGCGGCTCCAGAACGGGGCTGTTGAACATAATAAATATATTGATGGGGGAGGACGCAATGGCAATGTCGAATCGTTGTGCAACGCACCTGGCGCAAAAAAAGAATTTTTCAACGAACAAAATTTCAATCCTATTCTGGGTGTTCCTTGTTTCGGGAGGGAGCTTTCCGTACTCTGCCATGGCGGCAACCTGCCCCAGCGACAAGGAAAAGGAGGAAGTAACATGTCCGGACGTTCATTCCAACAACCCTACCTTTTTGTTTGCCCACGGGCTTAACGGCAACCCGGGAGAATGGCAACATTTTGCCGACAGGGTAAGGGCTCAAGGATTCGGGGTATGGAGAACGCAGCTTGATCATGCTCGCGGTCATATTTCGGAGCGAGGCGATCAGCTTGCTGCATTTATCGGATCTGCAGCGCAAAAATGCAACACGAAACCGAAGAGTGTCATTGCGGTAGGTCATAGTATGGGAGGTCTGGATCTACGTTATATTGTCGGACGATCCCAGGATGCAGCTGGCAGAGTCTACACAAAAGCAACGGATTTAATCAGATCGGTCTACACCATTGCCACCCCGCATCTCGGCGATCCCAATGCTTGCGCAGCTCCGGGCGGGACACATGACCTATGCGGCCACGTAACGGATAACAGTGCGGAAGAGTCGCCCATGAAAAGATTCAACCAGGCATACCCCGCGTCAGACTTCGCCGAACTTAGGATAAACTTTATGGCTATTTTCTATGAATGTCCTGGGAAGGAGAGGGGAGAGGATGGCGTAGTGCTTCTTGATTCACAAAAATGGCTCGGAGCCTGGCCCACTAAGGAAGAAGCGCAACGCCATATGCATGATGGAGGTAAAGGATATCACAAAAACAAGACGGATGATGGCTGTAGAGAAAAATACGGCTGTCTGCCAGAGCTATGCCAGGATGAAGAAATTGACGGGATTATGAGTATTGAAGGCACAAGGCGGAACTTTGACCAGCATGCGAAAATACTGTTCTATAAGAAAAACGAATGCAAAGATGATCCGATTGGAGAGATGCGGTTAAACTACAGTAGGACGTATTGTAGTAATGGTATTGCCTCATGTGATTTGCCTTTCAAAAATGACGAGGCGCGTTCCATGAGGCTGGTCCAGGTTAAAAAAGGGACACAAGTAAACATTTATAATAGTCCAAATTGTAGTGATGATGACGATTATAGTGTCGTAGAGATGAAAAAAGATGTCGAAGGTTGCATAGATTCTTTTGAGGAAAAATTGGATAATGATAAAATAAATCTCTCTTTTCATAAAAATGGAGTGGCGATGAATCATCTTGATGGCAAGGTATCATGTGTGAAGGCCATGGTGCCAAAGCCTTACTGAATGATTCGTGACCATCTTGGTGTGGGATATTCCAAAAAAAAGGGTCAGCCGAATACGGCTGACCCTTTCTGTTTTTTACTGGAGGCGGCGAGCGGATTTGAACCGCTGAATAATGGTTTTGCAGACCACTGCCTTACCACTTGGCTACGCCGCCTTTTTTGGTGGGGGCAATCTTAAACGCAGATCGTTTTTTTGACAAGGGAAAATGTGCGGGCTGCACCGGTCTGCGGCAGGCAAGGAAAAAGGGGGGGGGGAAAGCCCCCGCCGGGCAGGGTGATCCGTTGCCCTTTTTCATCGGCTGGGGTATGGTGTTTTCTCGGCAAGAGGGGTGACACCCTCATAGATTATCCCTTACCCATACCCTGACCGTGACTGCCAATACCCTTTCCCCACCATCGCAACCGGACCTGCACCTGCTTGAAGAAAACCTCGGCTACCAGTTCCGGGACCGGGCCCATCTGCACAAGGCCATGATCCACAGTTCCCACGCCTTTGAACAGGGCAGACAGACGCAGAAGGACAACGAGACCCTGGAGTTTTTGGGGGATGCAGTGATTGATCTCGCGGTGGGCTATGCGCTTTTTCGCCATTTTCCGGAGATGCGGGAGGGCGATCTTACCCGGCTGCGGGCAGCCCTGGTCAACGAGCGGCACCTGGCCCGGATGGCAAGGGATCTTGCGCTGGGCACATATCTGCTGCTGGGCAAGGGCGAGGATACCAATCTAGGCAGGGAAAAGGCCTCCATCCTCTCCTGCGCCTTCGAGGCCGTGGCCGGAGCTATTTTTCTTGATGGCGGCTACCCTGCGGCTGCCGAATTTGTCGAACGTCATTTCACCCCCTGGTTTGAAGACCGCCAGCAGGCCATGTTTCTGGCCGACGCCAAAAGCTCGCTCCAGGAGCTTCTGCAGGAGCGATTCAACGAGGGGCCCCGCTATGTGCTGGAGGGTTATGAAGGTCCGGACCATAATAAGACCTTCCATGTCTCGGTCCGTTTCCGGGCGGATATCCTCGGCCAGGGCAGCGCCCGCAGCAAGAAGGAGGCGGAGCAGGAGGCTGCGGCCATGGCGCTTAAAAATCTTGCCGGGCCAAAGCAGGCCGACAAGTGAGCTGTTGTGTCTGAGCACATTTTTCCTAAACCCATGCCAACCCCCTTTGTCATCCCCGTTTTCATCGCCCATCAGGGTTGTCCCCATCAATGCCTGTTCTGCAATCAGCGCCGTATCACCGGTGCGCCGGAGGGCATGGTCACCGCCCGCGAGGTGGAGGAGATCATCCGTGCCCAGCTTGCTTGGCCCCGGAAACATCCGGATGCGCCGGTGCAGGTTGCTTTTTACGGGGGCAGCTTCACCGGGCTTGCCCTGGAGCGGCAGGAGGAATTGCTGGGGGCGGCGCAGCCTTTTTTGGCTTCCGGCCAGGTCCGGGAGCTGCGGCTTTCCACCCGGCCGGATTATGTGACCCCTCAGATCGCGGGATTTTTGCGGGAGCGGGGGGTGGGGATCGTGGAGCTGGGCGCTCAGTCGTTGGATGATGGGGTGCTTGCGGCCAGCAGCCGGGGGCACACCGCGGCCCATGTGCAAACGGCGGTTGGTTGTTTGAAGGAGGCGGGCACCCGGGTGGGGCTCCAGCTCATGCTCGGCCTGCCCGGCGACAACACGGCCACGGCCCTGGCCAGCGCTCGCCGGGCGGCAGCGCTCGGCCCGGATATGGTTCGGCTCTACCCCTGTCTGGTTATCGAGGGCAGTCCTTTGGCCGAGCTGTACCGTCAGGGGGAATATCAGCCGCAGAGCCTGTTCCGGGCCGTGTCCCTGGCCGGTCGGCTCTGGACCATTTTCAAGGCCCAGGGGATTCCCGTGGTGCGCATGGGGCTGCAACCTTCCCCCTCCCTGGAAAAAACCGTGCTGGCCGGGCCGTACCATCCGGCCTTTGGCGAGCTGGTGCTTTCCCGGCTTTTTTTCAACCAGGTCCGTGCCTTGCTTTCCGCCCGCTCGCCCCAACAATTGCACCGTTTGTGTCTCGCCAAGGCGGATGAATCGATCTTTCGAGGGAAGGGAAACGGGAACGTCAAGCGGCTTGCCGCCTTGGGTCTTGTTGAGGGGGTGGAAACGGTGTTCAGCGCCAGCCAGCCCAGGCAGACCTTGGCTCTTAATCCGGTTTCAGGCTGAGCGGTCTTATCTCAATGGAACCTTGAAAAATCAACTTCCTGTTGATTTTTCAAGCCGCAAAACCAAAACAAGTATTGCCTTTGCTCACATTTTCAGCAACGTAAGTGGCTGAAAATGACGGGGCGTCCTTGCCCCGCACAGGAGCCTTGAATTTTTCAAGGCTCCCTCAATTCCAAATCAAAAGAGGTTCTTTAAAAATTCCCTCCCCCCCGGGGGGAAGGGTCAGGGAGAGGGGAAACAGCCATGACCTCGGCAGGTTGCAGCTTCACCCACCCCTAGCCCCTTGTCAAGGGAGGGGAGCTTTTTTCACCGGACGAGCTCCTTGATTTAGCGCTTGATTTAGAACTGGAATCAGGTCGAGGGCTTCTTGGCGCTAAAAAGCTGGCAGTGGATCCCGGAGCTGGCAAAGACCACCACGGCCGGATACTGGAGGGACTTAAACTCCAAAGCCCTGCAGCCGTATGGGTGCTGTGGTTCGTGGGTGATGTAGAAATGGAGGCAGGCCAGGCAGTTTGGCCGTTTTGTGGTAGGCAGAGGCATCGGGTTCACCTCAGGAAACAGGCGGGGGGCTGGGGTGGTGCGCCTCGGCCTCGAGGCCGCGCAAAAGAACAAAGCGGCCCAGGGCAGTGACCTGGCAGGGAAAGCTGCCCACGAAAAGAGGGTTGTCGCACAATCCGCCGGAGAGATAGAGCTTGGCAGGCGAACCGGCAAAGCGGTAGGCGTTGATGGCAATCCCCTTGACAAAGCGGGCCACCGCCTCGGCCACCTCCACCCCGGAGATCACCGCATCGAAGATGTCGCTCATCCCCAAGACCCCGCAGGTTACGGAAAAAGTCTGCTCCGGCACCCGCAGACGGGTATAGTCCAGCTCGTAGTACCGCTCCAGAAGCTCGATGGTGAAGCCCATCGAGGCCCCGCATTCCGCGTTCCAGCCCATGTCCGCCAGCTTGCCGTTTGCATACCTGATGAACTTGATATCCCGGCTGCCGCAATCGAGCAGCACATATTCATCTTCCTCGATCAAGGCCTCGCCGCCCCTGGCCAGGGCAATGAGTTCGTTGACATAGCGGTCGGCGAACCGTTTGCCGTTGTGGCCGGTGGCCAGATCCACCCGCGTCTCCCTGGGCAGCTCCTTGGTGGCGATGATGGCAGGCTTGGCCCCGGGCGCGTCGAGGTCGAGAAATTTGCAGTAGGAGGTGCCGAAGTCGCCCAGGATCATGGCCGCACCCCGGAAAGTTCGAGAAAGGCCTGGACCTTGGCCCGGGCGCTGCTGGTGGTGTGCACATCCACATCCAGGTAGAGGGCGTGGGGATGTTTTTTCGCCAGATAGCGGGCCAGCGCGGTTTTCGCGCAAAAGGACTGGGCAAAGAAAACCGTGGGCACCTCGGGGTTGAACTGGGCCTCCAGCGCGTGGTCGGCCGGGGTCTTGTTTTCCATGCAGCGGGCCCAGCCATGGATGTGGGTGGTGTCCGGGAACAGCCCGAGGATGGAGAAATCCCTGGGCGGCACCCCCCAGAAAGCGGCGGTGGGCGTACAGGGATCCGGTGGATTCTGGCAGGGGGCCGCGGATTTGACCCCGGCGGTGATGGCCAGCATCCGGTCGATGAGGGGCAGCCGGGCTTGGCAGAGTGGGGTGCCGCAGGCAACGGTGTCCGTGTTTTTGGTGCAGATCACCGGAATGGGCAGGGCCTCGGCCAGGATCGTGGCCGTGTGCAGGGCGCAGTCGCACTTGCCCGGGCCGGTGTCCGCGTAGATGGCGTCGAGCTCCAGGTGCAGGGCGTTGACCACGGCGGTGCGGAGGATGGCGCAGTACACCCGGGGCAGGTAGGGGCTGGCGGTTTCGAGATCCTCCCGGACCAGGGGCTCGTCCAGATCATGGATAACCAGGCCGTGTTCGTTGGCCCCCCGGATTATCTCCAGGGGCGGAACGCCGATGATGCCGATCTTGCGGAAGCGGCTCAGTATGGCGACTGAAGATGCGGGATCGAGGGTCATATTTTTAGGGTGTTACTGGTTGATGGATGTGCAACAACGGCCATTCGACAAGGCTCTCCTGAGCGAAGTTGAAGGGCTCAGGGTGAACGGATATCGTCTTAACGTACTGATATTCCGTTCGTACGGAGCTTGTCGAAGCACCTGTTCGTTTGCGGCAAATTGCGACTTTGTGCGACGCCATCACTGGTTATATTTTTTCAGCAAAAAGCAGCCAATACCGATGGTCAACACATGGATGGACCAGGAGGCGATGCCCGGCGGCAGGGTGGCGGTTTTGGCCAGGGACTGGGTGGCGCTCCAACCGCCCCAGGCGGCAAAGGCCAGGCCGCAGCTCACCGGGATGGCCAGGGCCAGATCGCGTCCCTTGTTTTTATGCACCGCGAGCAGTACCGGAATTCCCAGCAGGAGCAGGGGGATGCCCAGGAAGGCGTAGGAGAAGCGGCGGTGGAATTCCACCCGCGACTCATGGTGGGAAGCCTTGCTGTCCATGGCCTGCCGCAGGAGCTTGCTGTATGAGATTTCCTCTATTTTGTATGGGGGGACAAAGAATTCTTCCGGCGCTTCGGCAAAGGCAGGGGTGAGGGTCTGGAAAAGCGTTACGGAAAAGGCGCCATTGTCGGTGCGGTTTTTCTGCTGGCCGTTTGTGAGCTGCCAGGCTCCGTCTGCCCAGGTGGCGCTTTCGGCGGTGAGCAGGGTTGTCAGGCCGCGCTCTCCGTCATAGGCGGCAAAGGAGAAGTTGAGGAACTCGTTTTTTCCGGGAGTGGGGCGGACAAAGGAGAAAATTCCCTCGGTGCCGCGAAAATAGGTGCGGCCATCCCGGATGATGCCCTTGGGGATCTGGCGGTTGACCTCCTCGTACCAGATCCGGTTGGTGGCCGCGGTGGTGGCGGGCAGCACCCATTGGCCGATGACAAGGGTAAGCAGGGTGAAGAGGGCTGCCGCGACCAGCAGGGGGCGGATGATGCGGATAACGCTGATCCCGCTGGCCATGAGGGCCATGAATTCAAAATGCTGGTTGAGGATGCCCAGGGTGATGACCCCGGCCAGCAGGATGCAGACCGGGATCAGCTGGACATACATGAACGGCAGCTTGAGCAGCAGGTATTTGATTGCCAGTCCGACGCTCTTTTTCGCCTCCAGGAAATTGTCTACCCGCTCGAAGAAATCGACCAGCAGATAGATGGCGATCAGGGAGCAGATGACCAGGGCCAGGTTCTTGGCGAACTGGGCCATGAGGTAACGGTCCAGCAGCTTCATGGCCGTTTTTCTCCGTTTTTGATTCCCGGCAGCCTGGCCAGCAGGGCAAGGGCCGTATCGCTCAACCGGGCAAGGAAGAGCGGGGTGATTTCCCGTGCCACCTGACGGGTGAGCATAATGGTGAAAAGAGCGATCAGGATATTGGCGAGCCAGATGCCGGCCGCCACGGGCAGATGGCCGCTTTCGGCAATGGTCCGGCCCGCGGTGAACAGGATGTAGTAGATGACAAAAAGCAGCAGGCCAAGCGGCACGCCCAGCGGCCTGCGTCCGGGTCTGGCCAGCATGGCAAGGGGCAGCCCCAGGATGGTCAGGATGAAGCCGCCCACCGGCAGGGCCATGCGGGTATGATACTCGATGAGCATGCTCAGGCCGAGGGGACTTTTCGGGCCATGGGTTGCCACCTGTTCCAGCAACTGTTTCTGGTTCAGGCCGTTCTTGCCGACCTCGGTAACGGAGGTGCCGCCGATTTCCGTCGGCGTCTTGATGGGCAGGTTGACCTGATAGCGGTCAAAGCGAATGGTTTGGGTGATATCCTTGCTGGCGCGGTGCAGGGTGCCGTCCGCCAGGGTAAGGCTGATCAGCATGTTTTCCGGCTGGGCGGTGAGGGTGCCGGTTTTGGCGACAATGGTGAGAGGCGCGTCGCCGTGGCGCATGTCGGAAACGTACACCCCCTGCCATTGCCGGGTTTGCGGATCCACCGCATCGACATACAGCACCACATTGGAGATGCCTTCACTGAACTGTCCGGGCTGGATGCCCTTGTCGATCTTTTCCTTGGCCATCTGCAGAAAAAGCGATTTCATGGCCAGGGTGCCCTGGGGGATAAGGGTGACCGCGGAAAAATAGGTGAGCAGGGAGGTGGATAGGGCGATGACAATCACCGGGGGCAGCAGGCGAACCAGGCCGATACCAGTGGCCTTGAGGGCCATGATCTCGTTGTCGTTCACCATTCGGGTCATGGCGACGATGACCGCGGTCATGCTGGCCATGGGGATGGAAAACATCATCAGCTTGGGCAGCATGTAGGCGCAGAGGCGCAGGAAGTCGCCGGCGCCGACGCCGAAATCGAAGATCACGTTGAGCAGGGGGACAAGCCTGCCCAGAAAGAGGATGGCGTTGATGATGAGAAAGCTGGCGAAGAACGGGGCCAAAATCTCGGTGGCGATATAGATGTAAAGCAATACGGGCATGTTGTAACTGTCCAGTATTCTTTGTTGTCGGCCTGAACGCATACCGATGGATAGAGCTCTCGGGCCTCTGTCGCGCATATGCGGCAGCAGCGAAGCGGCGCTGCTGAACAGTTACAGGTCTGAGGCCATTCGTAATTTCCGCCCCTGATCTGGCTCTTTACCATTGCCCATGCCGGACGTCAAGCCCGCCGGTGATGACGCTTCCCTTGATGCGGGTGCTGTCACGGCAGGGGCGGCACATTTTTTTAGGGACTTTTCCCAACAGCCGACATAGTATATCGGGCAGGATGCAGTTGTCCATAATGAAGAATCTTTACGGAGTTGCCCGTTTATGCTGAACCCTCTGGTGCGCGCCATTGCGGTTGCCGCGCCTCTTCCCAGCCTTGGCGACAACACCGGCGATCTCGACCGGTTGAAAAAGGCCCTTGCCCCGCGGTTGGATGGGGCCATGCCGGTGGTGCCGTACAAGCGTTTGAGCAAGGTGGCTGGCCGGTTCCGCGCCGCAGGCTTTGCGGGCGCGGCCATTATCAATGACATGGCCGGCCCCCCGGTTCTGGTCGATTTCCTCCCCCAGCCGCCAAAGGTTTTGGCCGGGATGGCCCTTGACCTGGGGACCACCCATCTCGAAGCAACCCTGCTTGATCTGGGCGCCGGCGCAGTCCTGGCCCGGGCGGATCTGGAAAACGGCCAGATCCGCTTCGGGGCCGATATCCTTACCCGGATCCACCATGCCGCCAAGGACGAAGGGCTTGCAGAGCTGCACGCGGCGATAATCGATTCGGTCAATCAACTGGCGACGGAGCTGGCCGGGCGTGCCGGCCTTGCGGCGGTCTCCGAGATCCGGGCGCTGTCGGTGTCCGGCAATACCAGCATGGTGCATTTTTTCCTTAAACTCAATCCCAGCCATCTCTGCCGCGAGCCATACATCCCCATGGTCAACGCCCCGGATCCCTGTCTGGCCGGAGAATTGAAGCTGGCCATCCACCCGGCCGCGGTGGTCTGGCTTCTGCCCAGTGTGGGCAGCTATTTCGGCGGCGATCTGATTTCCGGCGTGCTGGCCAGCGGGCTTGACCAGCAACCGGAAACCTGCATGCTCATCGACGTGGGCACCAATGCCGAAGTGATTGTCGGCAACCGGGAGTGGCTCATCGCCTGCGCCGGGGCGGCAGGTCCGGCCCTGGAAGGCGGCGTGGCCCGAATGGGCATGCGGGCTGGGCCCGGCGCCATCGAGCATGTGCGGATCGATCCGGCCACAGGCAAAATCGGCTATGAGACCATTGGCAAGGGAAAGCCCAAGGGACTCTGCGGCTCCGGGCTCATCGATCTGGTGGCCGAGCTCTATCTGACCCGGCGGATCGATATCCGGGGCAAGTTCCGTCCCCAGGCCGCCGGAGAGCGGCTGATTGCGGGAAGCGAAGGCTGCCGGTTCGTGGTGGTGGAGGGCAAGGATGCGGCGGATGGCCGGCCCGTGGCGCTGGGGCAGGTGGATCTCGACGCGCTCATGCGCTCCAAGGCGGCCATGTACGCCATCCTCACCACCCTGACCAATCAGGTGGGGGTTGCCTTTGAGGATCTGCACCGCATCTATGTGGCCGGGGCATTTGGCCGGCATATCTCTCCTCGGCATGCCATTGTCCTGGGGATGCTGCCTGATCTGCCCCTTGCCACCTACGAGCCCGTGGGCAACAGCTCCCTGGCCGGGGCCCAGCGGGTACTTCTTGAGCGCCAGGCCCGGGAACGCAGCCTTGCCCTGGCCGGAAAAATCACCTACATCGAGTTGAACGTGAACCAGGAGTTCATGCTCCGGTTTTCCGGCTCCCGTTTTATTCCCCACACCGATCACGCCTTGTTTCCTTCGGTTCCTTTTTTTGACGGGGAATAGTCCCCCAGGGCAACCCCTTTGAAATTTATGCAAGGATATGGTATAGGGGCTTCGGTTGTTTGGCGAAGCAAGGATCTCAACGGCCGGTTTTCAGTCTGGCATGCATGGACAACGGGGATGATGGCGTGGGCGTGAACGGAAGTCTTGAGATTCCCAAAAAACCGATTTCCAACAAAAAGAAGACCGCCAAGGATCGTCTGCACGAGTTCTGCGGTCTTTTCGGCAAGGAGGACCAGGTTCTCGTGGTCATCAATGCCGACCCGGACGCCATAGCCAGCGCCATGGCGGTGAAGCGCCTGCTCCGCTACCGGGTGAAAAGCGTCACCATTGCCTATCCCAACGAAATCAGGCGGCTCAATAACGTGGTCATGGTCGACCTGCTGAAGATCCCCATGGAGCGTCTGCACACGGTCAAGCTCGGGAGTTTCACCAAAAAGGTGATGCTGGATTCCCAGCCCACCCATCTGCCCAGCTTCGAAAATATTACCTTTGATGTGGTCATTGACCACCATCCCGCCACCAAGGGGTGGGTGGCTTCCTTTGTCGATATCCGCAAGGACTTCGGGGCCACCGCCTCCATACTGGTCGAGTACCTGCGCGCCGCCAACCTGAAGCCCTCGGTGGCCCTGGCCACCGCCCTGTTTTACGCAATCAAGGTCGATACCCGGAATTTTGAAAAAAAGGCCACCCTGGCGGACGCCATTTCCTTCCGCTACCTCTTCAATATCGCCAACCAGAATCTGGTGCGCAAGATCGAGCTTTCCTCCTTCCGCCGTTCGGAATTGAACTATTTCAAGACCGCCTTGAACGAGATAAAGGTGAGTAAGCAGCGGCTCTATGCCCATCTCGGCAAGGTTCCCAGCCCGGATATGCTGGTGCTCATCGCCGACTTTCTCAATCAGGTCCATGATGTCGCATGGGTGTTTGTCTCCGGCATGCACAACGACAAGCTGGTGGTCATCTTCCGCTGCGACGGCTACAAAAAAAATGCCGGACGGCTGGCGGAGAAGATGTTCAATGCGATCGGTTCGGCCGGCGGGCACCGGGAGGCTGCCCGGGCCGAGGTGCCGCTCAGGAATCTGCCCGCGGAGATGCAGGATTTTTCCACCAAGACCCTGATGCGGCTCACAACGAAGTATTTGCAGTAGTAGGCGATCACAGGGCGGCGCATCTGCGTTGTCATCGGCCCGCTCATTTGCAATAGCACACTTCGCCGGACTCTTCCGTGCATCTGCACCGCCCTGTAATCGCCTACCGCCGAGATGGGTTCCATCAACCTGCAAAAAATCTTTTTCCTCCCCCCTCCCTTCCTGTGCTTGCTTTTTGGCGCAACCCTTCCCATAATGAGTTCTGCACTAGTGTTCTTCCGGAAACAATGTTTCCTGCTGGATGCTATCAGCGGTAAGCTATCAGCGTTCAGCAAAAAACTTAATCAAGTAAGCACGTTAATCTAAAAGCTGATAGCTGATAGCTGATAGCTTAACGCGTTCATCTGGAAAGAAGAGTTTCCGGATGAACACTATACTAGGAAGCGAAGCAGATTCCCCTTTCCCTTCAGGCATTCCATGAAACTGAAACCGAAGGTTCTGGCCATGATCCTTGCCGGGGGCCGCGTTGACGAGCTGAACGTGCTCACCGCCTACCGGCCAAAATCGGCGGTCCCCTTTGGCGGCTTTGCCAGGGTGATCGACTTTGCCCTGAGCAATCTCATGCACTCGGGCCTGGAACGGGTCGCCATCCTCAGCCAGTACCGGAGCTTTTCCCTGATCAGCCATATCGGGGTGGGGGCGGCCTGGGACATGACCGGCCGGCACCGCGGGGTCTCCATCCTCCCTCCTTCCCAGGGTTCGGGCCAGAGCAGTTGGTACCGGGGCTCGGCCGACGCCATCCATCAGAATCTCGATTTTGTCCAGTACCACGACCCGGAAACCATTCTGGTCCTCTCCGGGGATCATGTCTACCACATGGATTACCGAGAGATCCTCCAGTACCATCGCGACAAGGACGCCGACCTGACCATCGCCTGTATTCAGGTGCCCATGGCCGAGGCGAGCCGGTTCGGGGTGGCGGAGATCGACGACGAGGACGGCGAGCGCGGTGGCCGCATCCTGCAGTACCAAGAGAAACCCTCCGACCCCAGGTTCAATTGGGCCTCGCTCACCGTCTACTGCTTCAGGCCCTCGGTGCTCTATGAGGTGCTGGAGGCCAATGCCCGGGAGGATGAGTCCTTTGAGTTCGGCCGGGATATCCTGCCCCGGGTCATGGCCGGCCGGTACCGGGCCTATGGGTTCAAGTTTCGCGGCTACTGGGGATATACCCGGACCGTTGCCGAATACTGGCAAACCAACATGGACCTGCTGGGGGAGGAGCCGAAGATTCCCTTTGAGGAGTGGGGCATCCGCACCAACCTGGAACACCGGGCGGTCCGGGATTGTCAGCCCCTCAAGGCCGGCGCCGGGGCGAGCATCGAGAACAGCCTGGTCTACAACGGCTGCGTCGTGGAGGGGCGGGTGGAAAATTCCATCCTCTTTCCCGGAGTCCACGTCAAGTCCGGGGCCCAGGTGAGGAACTCGGTGCTCTTTTACGATAATGTGGTGGGGCACGGCGCCATCCTCGACACGGTGGTAAGCGATGTCAACGTGACCTTCGGGGCCAGGGTGCGGATCGGCGAGCCGGGACCGCCCCAGGCCGGGAAGGTGACGGTGGTCGGCTGGAACAATCATCTGCTGGACGGCATGGTGATCGGCTCCGGCTGCACCCTGCATCCCAACCTGCGCCCGGAGCAACTGGCTGGGGAAATCAAGAACAACGAGGTGGTTCGATGATCCACGGCGACAATACCCTGGTTCTCCTGCTGGCCGGCGGGGTCGGCAGCCGCCTCAATGTCCTGGTGCAGACCAGGGCCAAGCCGGCCGTGCCCTTTGCCGGGTTCTACCGGATCATCGATTTTTCCCTGAGCAACGTGATGAACTCGGGACTCAGCCAGGTCGGGGTGCTCACCCAGTACAAGCCCCTTTCCCTGATGCGCCATCTCGGCACCGGCGAGGCCTGGGATTTCACGGGCCGCAGCCGGGGAGTGAAGATCCTCCCCCCCCGGACCGGATTTCAGGATTCCGACTGGTACAAGGGCACCGCCGACGCGGTGCGCCAGAACATCGACTTTATCCGGGCCCACCCGGCCAAGGAGACGATCATCCTTTCCGGGGACCATATCTACCGCATGGATCTCGACGACATGCTCCGCTACCACCGGAGGAAGCAGGCCCAGGTGACCATCGCCATGATGGTGGTGCCGCTCTCCGAGATCCACCAGTTCGGCGCGGGCATCACCAATGCGGAAGGGCGCATCGTCGAATGGGAGGAGAAGCCGAAGGTGCCCCGCACCGATCTCGCCTCCATGGGGATCTATGTGTTCGATACCGAATACCTGCTCCGGCTTCTGGAGGAAGACCGCGACGAGGTGGATTTCGGCATGCATCTCATCCCCAAGGCCATCGAGCGGGACAACGTCTTTGCCTATCCCTTCCACGGCTATTGGCGGGATGTGGGCACGGTGCAGGCGTACTGGGAGGCGAACATGGATTTGCTGAAAAGCGACTCCGAGATTTCTCCGCAGGCCTGGGGTATCCGGCCAAACCCCTATGCGGACCGTTTGGTGGTGGACCGTTGCCCTGCCCGCTTTGCCTCGGGCTGCGTGGTGGAAGGGTCCCTGATTTCCGCCGGCTGCGTCATAGAGGGCGAGGTGATCAATTCGGTGCTTTCGCCCGGGGTGCGGGTGGGGAAGAATGCGCGGGTCAGGGATTCCATCATTTTGCACGACTGCGTTCTGGAGGAAGGTGCGGTGGTGGATCTGGCCATCCTCGACAAGAGGGTCCGGGTCGGAGCGGGGGCGGTGGTGGGGCAGGGCGAGGACAAGGGTACGCCCAATACGGCCTGTCCCAAGCATCTCTACACCGGGATCACCATGATCGGCAAGGAGGCGGAGGTGCCGCCCCAGGCCGTGATCGGACGCAACTGCGTGGTGGCGCCCTTGCGTAAGGGGGAGGATTTCCCCGCCTTGCGCATCGCCACCGGAGAAACCATCTGATTTGCCGGGCAAGGCTGGGAGAGTGTCCGCCCTGCCCGGAGTCTGTTCCTCTCTCCCAATTTTCCGGGGAGGCGGCTTCAGCGGCTTGCCGTTGCCTTCTGGGTGATTTTGGTGCGGATTTTCAGTTTGGCCAGGCCGAAACGGATGATGTTGTCCGACATCGCTTCGGCCACATCCAGGCTTCTGTTGACCAGGCCGAAAGCCTCCTTCTTGCTGAGCCCCATGATCGGCCCATAGTGCAGAAGCAATTCGCCGAGCTCCAGGGTTGAACCGTAGCAGATGATCCAGGTCAACCGGTTGCAGAATGCCGAAACATTGAGGAGATAGAGCTGGGAGTCGAATTTGCTCGTCGGCTGGGGCGGGTTCTGCCCCATGCTTAAAACGATCTTTTCGGAGAAATTCCAGAAGCGGGCGATTTCCATGCCCACCGCGGAAAAGGTAAGGTCGTTCAATACGGTTTTGGCGGCAAACTCATCGGAATATCCCCGGTCGATGAGTTCCTGGGCCTTGCGGTAGAGTTCGGGCAGATAGACCAGGATGATGAGCTTGCCCAGTTGGTGGAGCAGGGTGCAGATGAACACCTCTTCTTCCTGCACATTGATTTTTTTTGCCTTGCAGAGGATCTTTGCCTGGGAGGCGCTGACAAAACAGAGGGCAAGGAGCTTGCTGATTTCTTCCTTCTCGACTCCGGCCTTGATGAAATCTTCAAACAGGGCCAGGCTGACGGCCAGTTCCTTCAGGGTGGTGAGGCCAAGGGTGGTGATGGCCCGGCTGATGTTGGTGATCGGCGCCGACCGGCTGTAAAAGGCCGAATTGACCACCTGCAGCAGTTTGGTGGTCAGGGAGGCGTCCTTGAGGATGACCCCGGCGATTTCCTCGGCGCTGGAGTCGTCGTTGTTCAGCAGGCGGAGCAGTTCCTCCACATGGTCGGACATGGCCGGCAGCTCGCTCATGTTGACCTTGCTGAATATTTCCCTGAGTGTTTTGTCTGAGCCCATAATACCTTTGCTGCCTTTGGTCGGGGGAGCCGTTTGCCTGCGCCTGGTTTGGCGGAGGTCTTGTCTCTTTACTTTCTACCCTGTCTGGCGGGGAAGTGTAAAATAAAATGTACGGGAATGCATGGCGAGCCCGAAATCGGGTGCACGGTTTTTTCCGGGATGGGTTCGTTGTTGCCGAAAACGCAGCGCACAGGAAAAAATTGCCTGTTTGTCAACGGTTTTTGAAGATC
This sequence comes from Pseudomonadota bacterium, assembly GCA_018830485.1. Classification (GTDB taxonomy): domain Bacteria; phylum Desulfobacterota; class Desulfobulbia; order Desulfobulbales; family Desulfurivibrionaceae; genus Thiovibrio. Next base: position 45,756 of record JAHJRQ010000006.1, read on the forward strand.
TGGGGAAGATGTTTTTCGGCGCATTCCTGGCAGATGCCGTGGCTGAACTCCACCTCGGCGTGGCTGCGGAGATAGCTTTCCAGTTGCTGCCACGCCCCGCTGTTGTCCTTGATCTTTTTGCAGTAGGAGCAGAGATGCAGCAACCCGTTGAGCCTTTTGGTCTTGGCCAGGGAGCCTTGCAGTTCTCTGATGAGAAGTTCCTTGCCCTTTTCCGTCATCTTGCGGATGGTCACATCGTGGGTGATATTCACCACGGCGGTGATCGTGCCGGTTGTATTCCTGAGCGGCGTGGAGGTGATCTCCAGGTGTCGTTCGCTGCCATTGATGTTCGCTATTTTTTCGTTTTTGTGGATTTTTCCATTTGTAAAAACCTCCTCGGCATGGCACGACTCGCACCGGCTCTGCCGGTCATGGTAGGCGGTATAGCATTTTTTTCCGAGGGTGCTCCCCCAGAGTTGCAGTGCGGCTTCGTTTTCGTAGAGAACTGAAAAATTCCTGCCGACGATGGTGCAGGGATCACCCAGGCTGGCAAGAATCACCTCGGCTTGGGAGCTGATCATTGCCTGGCCGGGTTGGGTGTCCCGGATGGCGATGGTCAGCAGTTCCGGGCAAGGGAGATGCGCCTGGAGGGAGCAGGACCGGTCTGGTCCCAAAGAAAGGGTTCTGCGTATCCGTGTTTTTCCCGAGGCGCAGAATTCGTGCAGCAGGGCGGGCAGGGCCAGGGTTTGGCCGAGGGCTTCCGGCAGCTCTTTGTCCAGGATATCTTCTTCTTGCACCGAAAGCAGTTCGCAAAAGAGCTGATTGGCAACCCTGGTCACAAACCCCCGGGGAGTGTCTGATCCGTCCCGGAGGACTTCAATGACACTCAAGGCGCAATGGAAGTCGTTGCTGATCGGGATGAAAATCTGTTGGAGAAGGTTCAGGGGAAAGCTTCCTGGGGTTTGCAAACTATACGCTCCTGTTGTTTTCTGCTTACCGTGGCATGCACGGCGGGAAAGTTGAGAAAAAGGCGGAATGCGCCGCGTTTTTTCTGACACCGTTCCCCCCGGTAAAGTGGCAGATCAATACAGCGTATCGCACAAAAAACAGCCCAACAGATGTTGAAAAAAGCCATTCCGGTTTTTTTCAACCACGATCGGCCGGAAGTGAATTCTGTCCGATCTCGCAATTTCAACGAGTTAGCGCTCGACGAAATTGGCGACCCATCCATGGAGTGCACGCAGGGCATCGAAAAACGAGTTTTTCAACACCCTGCTAAGTTAAGCGGGCTGGAAGTTTGCTAATAATGGAGTTGGGCGCCAATGGCAATACGGAAAAAATACGGGGTTCGGCTGGAGGCCTGTCAGGTAAGGGAGGAGAGATGGGAGCGCAGGTTGGTTTTTTTGCTTTTTATGCCGAGTTTGACCCGGAGCTGGTCGCGGTAGAATTCCACCGTCCGGCAGGAGAGATCAAGGATGGCAGCCACTTGCTTGGTTGATCTCCCTTGCTTGATGAGCTCCGCCACTTCCAGCTCCCGGGGGGTGAGCCCCTTGAGTCTGGCCGAGAGTGTCAAGCAGAAGGTGGAGGTTATTTTTTCCAGATTTGCCGCAGCCACCCGGAGGTAGAGGGCGAGTTCCTCGTCCTTGCATCGGTCCTGAATTTTTTCCAGATAGGGCAGGACCAGGCGCTGCAGATTGTTGTGGATCCTCCGCTCATGCTCGGCGCTGGCCTCGGCGCTCTGGTGCAGGAGAAGGCTGAGGGCGTTGTTGACCTCGGTGAGCTCCCTGGCCTTCTGTTTGAGGCGAAGTTCCAGGAGCAACACTTCGCTGATGTCCCGGCTCATGCCGCGGAAGCCAATCACCTTTTTTCCTGCCAGCACGGGCAGGTAGTGGGTTTCGATGGGGATAACCGTCCCGTTGTTGCGCGTCGCCCGCCCCCGGATCCCCTTGCTGGGTTTTCTGCTCCGGCGGATCTCTTCGATGATTTTCCGCTGTTCCTCCCGGTCTTCCGGAGGAATGAGGGTTTCGATGATGTGGCGGCCCGCAAGTTCATGGGGGTCATAGCCATAAAGGGCCTTGCAGCTTGGCGAGCAATAGGTCAGATTACCCTGGGCGTCTGTCTCCCAAACCCATTCAAGGCTTTGGGTCGCAAGTTCATGGAAGCGGGCGGTCTCGCTGGCCAGCCCCAGGGAGCATGGAGCTTCAGCCTTCATCATTTAGCGGAGCCCCGCGATAAAAGAACCCACCGCCTTTGCGCCTTTTTCTTCCACCAGCCTGATGGTAGCGGTGCCGATCACCGCCAGATCCGCCTTGCCGGTCAGGATCCGGACGTCTTCCCTGTTGCTGATGCCGAACCCCACGGCGAGCGGCAGGTCGGTGGCCTTGCGGCAGCGGGCCAGGTATGCATCGAAGGAGGCGTCGAACTCGGTCTTGCTGCCGGTGACGCCCCTGCGGGCCACGCAGTAGATGAAGCCGTCTCCATGCCCGGCCAGGGTCCGCATCCGTTCTTCGGTGGAGGTGGGGGCGAAGATCTGGATCGGGGCAAGGCCAAGTTTATTGGCCAGCCGGAGATACTCCTCGCCTTCCTCGGGCGGCAGGTCGGGGATGATGCAGCCCCTGATCCCGATCTCCTTGGCCTTGCAGAGGAAATTCTCCACGCCGTACTTGAAGAGGATGTTGTAGTAGGTCATGAACAGAAAGGGGATATCGTGTTGCGCCGTCATCTCCGCGGCAAAGGCGAGGCAGTCCGCAACTGTGGTCCCGCCTGCAATGGCCTCCTGGTTGGCCTTGATGATCATGGGTCCGTCGGCCATGGGCTCGGAAAAGGGGATCTGGAGTTCGATTATATCCACCCCGTTTTCCACCATCTGGCGGATCACCTCGCGGTTCACCCCAAAGGAGGGGTAGCCCAGGACCAGATGGGTCATGAGCAGGATATCTTTTTTGCTCCGGGCTGCCCGGATTTGCTCAGCGAGCTGCATATTCCTCTCCTTTTTTCCGGATGAATTCCTTCCAGGAAGGATCATCAAAGGCATGGGCAATGGTGAAGATATCCTTGTCGCCCCGGCCGGACTGATTGATGATAATGGCCTGATCGTGGCTCAGCTCGCCTGCCTCCTTGAAGGCCTGGACAAAGGCATGGCTGGATTCCAGCGCCGGGATGATCCCTTCCTTCTTGATGGTCAGATCAAGCGCGGCCATGACCTCCTGGTCGGTGGCCGCGGCAAAACGGACCCGTCCTTTTTCCCACAGGTCGGTGAGCAGGGGGGAGACCCCGATGTAATCGAGCCCCGCAGCCACTGAATGGGTGTCGAGCATCTGGCCGTCGGAGTTTTGGAGAAACATGGTTTTGTAGCCCTGGGCCACGCCGGGGGAGGCGTCCTGGCTGGCGAGGCGGGCCGCATGCTGGCCGGTGTCAATCCCCTTGCCGCCGGCCTCCACCCCGATCAGCTCTACTTCGGGATCGGCGAGAAAACCCTGGAAGATGCCCATGGCGTTGGAACCGCCGCCCACGCAGGCATAGACTCGGGCCGGAAGTGTGCCGTGGGTGGCGAGGATCTGTTTGCGCGCCTCCTGGCCGATGATGGACTGGAACCAGGCCACCATCTCCGGAAAGGGGTGCGGCCCGCAGACCGTGCCCATCACGTAGTGGGTGGTGTCCATGTTGGAAACCCAGTCGCGGAAAGCCTCGTTGATGGCGTCCTTGAGGGTGCGGCTGCCGGTGGTCACCGGCACCACGGTGGCGCCGAGCTTTTCCATCCAGAAGACATTGGGCCGCTGGCGGTGGACATCTTCCTCGCCCATGTAGATGGTGCAGGCAAAGCCGAACTTGGCGGCCATGGTGGCGCAGGCCACCCCGTGCTGGCCCGCGCCGGTTTCCGCGATCACCCGGGTCTTGCCCATGCGCTTGACCAGCAGCCCCTGGCCCATGACGTTGTTTGCCTTGTGCGCCCCGGTGTGGTTGAGATCCTCGCGTTTGATGAATATTTGCGCCCCGCCGAAATGGCGGCTGAGGTTTTCGGCATGGGTGAGGGGAGTGGGCCGGCAGGAATAGGAGCCCATGAGCGCGACGTACTCCTGCCAGAAGGCCGGGTCTGCCTTGGCCTTGGCGTAGACCTCCCGCAGCTCCCGGAAGGTTTCGTACAGCACTTCCGGGATATAGGCGCCGCCCCATTGTCCAAAATATCCGGGTTTGTCCATGGTGAATCTCCTTGCTGCCTAACCTGTAGGTTCTTTTTTTTGCTCGTTCCCAAACCGATACGATACTCCATCTGCGGCAGGTTCGACAAGGAGAGAAGGGGGCTTCAGCCTAAAAAAACGGCAGCGGGCTCACGGGGGCTTCCTTTCCGATTTATTCACGTTTTCCGCTTGACACGGATTTTTTTTCCATGTAGACGATAGGAACGTGTTTTGCCGGAAATTCAGCAGATACAGAGCGTTTCAGCCGGTTTCAAGACCCCTTTCGGCAGACGCTTCGCCCCCTCTGTGTGCGGCAACCTTACCCCTGTTTGCTGTGATGGAGCACCCAAACCCTCACCATGGGAGAAAACGGGATATGCAAGATTTTATCCTGACTGCGGAAATTCTGGAGAAAGCGAGGAACGCCATAGAGGGGTCGCTGATTCAGGCGGGCGTTCGCACCGCCCTGCTCATTGACGGAGCAGGCAACATCCTCTCCAACTGCGGGCATGATTCCGACGAGATCGACGCCATTTCCCTTGCCGCGCTGGCCGCGGCCAACCTGGGGGCAACCTCCCAGATCGCCAAGCTGATCGGCGAGGAGGATTTCTCCCTGCTCTTTCACAAAGGGAAAAACGGGAATATTCATTTTGGCCGGATCGGCGACGAGCTGATTCTCATCACCATCTTCGGGGAAGATGTCTCGCTTGGTCTGGTGCGCTGCCGGGTGACCGATTTGACCGACACCCTCCTGCAGATTTTTGAAGGATGACCAATGGCGCTCATTGATCTCAGCAAGAAGGAAATTCACTGCAAGATCGTCTATTACGGCCCGGGCCGCTGCGGCAAGACAACCAATCTGCTCACGGTGCACAGCTCCATGGCGGATAGCGCCAGGGGCAAGATGCTGACCATCGAAACCAAGGGCGACCGAACCCTGTTCTTCGATCTTCTTCCTTTGAACCTGGGCAAGATCCGGGGATTCAACATCCGCATCCAGCTCTATACCGTGCCGGGCCAGGTCATGTATGCCGCAACCCGCAAGCTCGTCCTCAAGGGGGCCGATGGTCTGGTGTTCGTGGCCGATCCCCTCCAGGTGCGGAGGGAGAGAAACGTCGAGAGCCTGGAGGATTTGCGGACGAATCTCCTGGATTACGGGCTCAAGCTGGAAGAGATGCCCCTGGTAATCCAGTACAATAAACGGGATCTTGTTGACACCCCGATCCCCACCCTGACCGTGGAAGAGCTTGACGCCGACCTGAACAGCGCCTACAAGGTAAAGACCTTCGAAGCCTCGGCGGTCACGGGAATGGGGGTTTTTGAAACCCTGCGGGAAATCAGCAAACAGACCGTGCGTTATGTCACCAATAAGCATCTGCTGCATGAGACGAAATAGGCCCGGTGTTGTTTCTGGGTTGGCGATTTCTCAAGGAGAATGGAGTTTATGACTGACAAGGCCCATGAACGAGACTTCCACGGCGAAATAGACGACGCCATCGATACCCTTTTTGCCCCGCATGCCGGAGCAGTGCGGAACAAGCCTGCGGCCGCAACTGCTCCCGTTGCACCTGAGCGCCCGACTCCAGCCGCTCCCCAGGAAAAAGCGGCAGCCTTACCGGTCAGCCTGCTCTCCGCCGATGGGGCGGATGCCTTCAGCCCCTTTGAGGAAGCCCTGCTCTCCCTGGACTGGGAGATATCCGCAAGCAATATTGAAACCGCCCGACGGGCCTTGCAGGAAATTCAGGGCAATTTCGAGGTGGACAAGGCTGTCGCCCTGACGGAAGTTTTTTCGCTCATGGACAGACTGCTTGCGGCCATGGCCATCGCCCCGCAAAGCGTTTCCACCTCTGCGCCGAAAACCTTGCAGGAAGGTTTGCAAACCCTGCGGGCCGCGGCAGGCGCCGAGGATCTCTCCCTGATCGAGAAAACGCTGCTTGATCCCACCCTCTCCGAATTGCGTTCCGCCATTCCCAATATCCCCAAGGATTACAGCAAGCTCGGGCAGGCGGCTCAGCCTGAAAAACAAGATTTCTCCGCGGGCGAGCAGAAAACAGCGGCCGCGGCCCAAACTCCTGCCGCGCAAACCTCCAGGACCGCCGCCTCTACCCGGGTTCCGCCGGACGAGGATATTTTGCCGGAGCTTCCCGTGGCGCCCGTCGGCAAGGCGGCTGCGGTGCTGATTGAAGCGGTGAATGCCCATCTCGCCGTGCTGGGCAAGTGCATTGCCAAACGGATCATCCCGGTTGAAAACCTTTTTGCCAAAACGCCTGGCTATGAGAAACTCCATGCCATCCACACCGAACTGCGGGAACGTCTGGAAAGGCAAAAGCAAAACCTGATCAAGGCGCTGGGCGTGAATTATCAGGCGGACGCCCCTGTCCCGGTCGAGCCGCCAGTCGGGCAATCGACAAAGCAGGCAGAGCCGGCGGCGGTTTGTCCGTGGCAGACTGTGGCACTTGCCACCTGGGGCGGGAAAACAGTCGGGTTTCTTCCGGAGCAGATTGTCTATCAAGGAAAACCGTCGCCCAAGGTCAGGAAATGCGGCCCGTTTCTGCCCCTGAAAATGCTGAAGCGCGGGTTTTTCGGCAAGATCGGTTTTGTCATGCAAGGCGAGTTGAGCTTTCAAGACGAAGCCGTTTTGAAAACGCTGACCATTCCGGTGGCTAAATCTTCCGGCGCGGAAGCCCCCCAGAATGACAGCCCTCTGTTGGTGCTGTGCAGGGAAAACAGCGGCATGGCCTTCTGGCTTGACGAGCCCACCGAACAGCTTGATGTCCCCCCCGGCTGCCGTTGGGAACCGGAAACCGATCCCGGCACCCTTGTCGCCGGCAATCTTACGATCAAGGGGAAAACCATCCCGGTCATAACCATGCGGAGCATGTAGCCGGTCGGCATGAGTATGACAACCACCGTGTTCGCCAAGGAAGCCATCGAGGCGAAACTTGCCGAAGCAGATCTCTACGCAGGGCAAGGGCTTATGGACGAGGCCCTGGCTCTGTGCCAGTCGTTGCTGTCCCAGATTCCAGACAGCGAGCCGATCCTCCGGGATCTGGTCGAGGAACGATTGGTCGCTTTCCAAACCGAGCAGGGCACAGCGGTTTCCGTTGCCGCATCCCCTGCCGCGACCACAGTCCTTTCCGAAGCCGCCCGTTTTGAAAACTGCATCGGTTTGATGGTGGCCGGTTTTTACAGTGAGGCCGCAGAGGATTTGCGACTGTTGCTTCCCTCCGGGTACCAGCCTGCCGTGGTTCTTGCCAAACTCGGCGAATGTTGCCTCCAGCTCGATAATCCCTTTGAAGCCATTGAGCATTTTGAAGCCGCGGCGAGCAAGAAAGAAGGCTTCGCACGAAAGACCGAGCGCCTCCAGCTTCTTGACCAGTTGAGCCTCGCCCACGAAAGCACCGGCTCCGTTTCCTCAGCCATTAAGATTCTGGAGGAAATGGCCGCCATTGATGCTGCTTACCGCAACGTCAAGCAGCGTCTCGTCACCCTTTCCAAGCGGGCAACCAAATATGGTCAGTTTTACGGACTGGTCCGCAACAAGCTGCTGACCCCGGAGCAGTTTGATGCCTCCCGTGTTAAAGCAAAACAGCATAACAAAACCCTGGAAAGTGTTTTGCTCGGTGATTTCGGCATCGACAAAAAACAGCTCGGGGCATCCCTGAGCGAATATTACCGGTGCCCGTTTGTCGAGTTCGTTGACACCGCAGCGCCGGAATCGCCCGCCTGCATCCACGGGGCCAAGGAGAGTTATTTCCGGGCCAATGTCTTTATCCCCATCGGGCAGGAGGATGGCCGTATCGTTGTGCTGACCGACAATCCCCACGATCTGGGCAAGCAGGACACTATCCGTTCGGTGCTCAAGAGGGCGGATTTTTCCTTTGCCGTGGGGCTCAAGGAGGACATCACCAGGTTTATCGATTTTTTCTACGGGAAGTATTCGCTGGATCAGGGGTCGCAGGATGTATTCGAAGACCTTGAGATTGTCGAGGAGTCCGACGGGCAGCGGGACGAGGATGAGGAGGTCGGCAGCGCCGCCGATGGGGTTGTGGTTCAGATGGCCAACAGGATTATCGAGGATGCCGTGAGCAGGAATGCCTCCGACATCCATATCGAGTCGTTGCCCGGCAAGAAAGGGACCTCGGTCCGTTTTCGCGTTGACGGCATCTGCTCCCATTACAAAAATATTCCCGGCACCTATTCCCGCCCCTTAATTTCCCGGCTGAAGATTTTGGCCAAGCTCGACATCTCCGAAAGAAGGCTGCCCCAGGACGGCAAGATCAAGTTTAAGACCAGGCGGGGCAAGATTGAGCTTCGGGTCGCCTCGCTGCCCACCCACGGCGGCAACGAGGATATGGTGCTGCGTATTCTCGCCGCCGGCTCTGCCCTGCCTTTGGACAAAATGGGTCTGTCCACAGGAAATCTCACGGAGCTGCGCCGGCTCCTCGATCTGCCCTACGGCCTGATTCTGGTGGTCGGCCCCACCGGTTCCGGCAAGACCACCACCCTGCACAGCGCGCTCAATTATGTCAACCGGCCGGAGAAAAAGATCTGGACCGTCGAGGATCCGGTGGAAATCGTCCAGGACGGGTTGCGCCAGGTGCAGGTGGAAAACAAGATCGGCCTTGATTTCGCCAAGATCCTCAAGGCCTTTTTGCGGGCCGACCCCGACATCATCATGGTCGGCGAAACCCGGGATCAGGAAACCGCGGAAACCGTTATCGAGGCGGCGCTCACCGGGCATCTGGTTTTTTCGACGCTCCACACCAACTCCGCCCCGGAAACCGTTACCCGGCTTTTGGGCATGGGGATCGATCCCTTTAATTTCTCCGATTCGCTGCTCGGCATCCTGGCCCAGCGGTTGGTGCGGCGGTTGTGTCCCCATTGCCGGGAGGCGTATGTCCCCGAGGTGACGGAAAAGGAGCTGATCCTTGCGGAATACGGGGCGCACCCCTTAAGCCCGCTGACCATGACGGAAATAGACCGGGCCACTCTGTACAGGCCGAAGGGCTGCGACAGGTGTAAAAAAAGCGGCTATCTCGGGCGGCTTGCCATCCATGAGCTGCTCACGGTCAACGATCCGCTGAAGCTTCTCATCGTAAAAAACAGCCCCATCGTGGAAATCCGGGATGAGGCGATGCGGGTCGGCATGCTGACCCTCAAGCAGGACGGCATCCGCAAGGTGATGGCGGGTCAGACAGACCTTTTGCAGGTTCGGGCGGCTTGCATCAAATGATGTGCTGAAACATTAATCGTATTGCAACAGAGGCGGGTGCCATGAAAAAAGTGCTGGTTGTTGACGACGACCATGGGTTTTTGCTCAGTTTGCAGGACATGTGCCGGGAACGGGTAGATGCATTCGAGGTCGTTACCGCGGGCAACGGGAAGGAGGCCCTGGCGGTCCTTGCCGCGCAACCGGTTGATCTGGTGGTCACCGATCTGAAGATGCCGGAAATGGACGGGTTTGAGCTGGTCAGCCGGATGAGCAGGCTGAAGAATTCCGTGCCGATCATTGCCATGACCGCCTTCGGAACCCCGGAGATGGAAGATCGGCTCATGGATCTGGGGGCCTTTCAATACATCGAAAAACCGGTTGATTTCGAGCTGCTCCTCCAAAAAATCAAGGATGGCCTGGCCGCGGGCGCCAAGGGGCAAGTCTCCGGCGTGTCGCTGTCCTCTTTCCTGCAGCTCCTTGAGCTTGACCGGAAAACCTGCACCATCATGGCAAGGGCTGGAAAGCGCGTCGGTCTGCTGTTTTTCAAAAACGGCAGCCTGATCAATGCCTATGCCGAGCCCCTTGCCGGGCTTGACGCCGCCTTTGAGATCATCAGTTGGGATCAGGCCGAGATCGAAATACACAATTTCTGCCGGAACCGGAAACAGACCATCGACGCCCCCCTGGGCTTTATTCTCATCGAAGGCGCCCGCTTGAGCGACGAACAGGGCGACCAGCCGGTTCAGGACCCAGGCTTGCCGGAAGAGGCGGACGATGGATTTGCCCAACTGGACGATCTGGATTTCGCCACGGCGCCCGCGCCGCCCTCAACGGCCGCCATGGCCCAGGCCCTGTCCCAAGGGGGCAAGGCTGCTCTTGAGGAAACACTCAGCGGTGCCCAGGGCGTCAACCGGATGGTTCTTGTCGCCAAGGACGGCACCGCCAAGCTGCAACGGAACATCGACAACAAGGAGTTCAAGCCCTTTGTCACCTATGTCGCCGTGGCCGCGGATAAAATCCGGGGGATTCTCGGCTATGCCGAGTTGCCCTCCCACATTATTCTCACCCAGGAGAAAGGCGAGCAGTTGCTGATTATTCCAGGGCCGGAGCTGTCGGTGGGGATCGAGGTGCAGCCGGGGATTTCACCCCTCAAGGTTGTCGCGGCCATCGGCCCGGCCCTTGCCGAAGCCCAGGAGTGTCGGGCGCAGGCATAGAAGCCGTAATAAACAACCGGTGCAGTGATCATTTCTTACGGTTCCTTCCGCCGGTCGCGGCATGTGCATGTTTGCAGTTATCTTTGAACGACGGTGTAATGAGGAGTGTGCAGCATGGATGAGCTTTTACAGGAAATAAAAGAGCTTCCGGGCGTTGTCGGGGTTTTTGTCTCCGTCGATAAACCGGATGTCATCTTTTCCTATGTGCCGGACGGGTATGATCACGGGATGCTCAAGCAGATGGGAGGTTCCCTGCAACGGATCATCAAAATGAACGCCTCCTGCCGGCTCAGCGTCAATTCCGTGGAGATGCGGTTCCCGGACGCAATGGTCCTGGTGAAACATATCTGCGAGGGCGCTTTGCTGGTGATGCTCTGCGAGACCGAGGCGAATTTTTCCCTGGTCAATATGACCAGCAACATGCTGCTCGGCGAACTTGTCTTGGCGGTGGAAAAGGTGCGGGCCGACCCCGATGCCGCTCTGCGGGCAATTTCGGCCAAAAAAGCCGGCAGCATGAATTTTTCCCAGGCGCAGAACGAAGAGCCGCTGAAAAGCGCCATCCCTGTTTTTCAGGATGCCCTGGCCAGGGCCATCGGTCCCATCGCGGCCATGCTGGTCAAGGAGATTGTCGGGAAATGGCTGCAGGGAGGAGCATGCGAGCAGGAGCGTTTCCCGGAGCTGGTTGATCTCTTCTGTCAGGAAATCGGAGATGCGCCGCTTGAAAAGGAATTCCGGGCAGGCACGGCCAGGTTGCTTCTCCGCTGAATTGCAAAAAAAAGGCCTTGCCCCCCGCTCTGCAGGAGGAGGCAAGGCCTTGGTTTTTTATCCACTCTTTCTATTTCAACCGTCTGAACTCAACCCGATTGTTTATCATTTTGTTTAGTTCCGTGGAGTTGGGAACAATGGGCTGTGTATGGCCTTTTGCCGCCACCTTCAGCTTCTTCGCCTCTATGTTGTGGTTCATGATCAGATACGTACGCACAGCCTCCGCCCTTTTCAGGGAAACATCCAGATTGGTTTTGGCATCGCCGGAGTCGTCCGTGTGACCGACTACTTCGAAAACGGCTTCTTGCAGGTCTTGGCTCGTAAAGGCGCGCGCCCCGACGATGCTGAGCTGGTCAGCGCTTTCTTCGGGAAGCTCCGTTGCCTTGTCCGGGAAAAGGATCAGCAGTCTGAGGATCGTGGCTTCGCTGGGGCTGACCTCCCGGTTCTTGGTTTTTTCCTTTAAAAGAAGAACGCTGACAGCCTCCTTTTCTCTGCGCTGGGCCTCTAGCTTGATCCGCGCCGATTCCAGGGATTTTGCCGCCCGCTTGTTGCCGGGATCGAGGGCCAGCCCTTTTTCGTAGGCGGCCACGGCATCCTGCGCCTTGTTTGTCAGCATGCTGATATCGCCCAGGCCGAAAAATGCCTTGGCGTGTTTCGGATCAAGGGTCGAAGCGCTGATATAATACCGCTGGGCTTCCTTGTAGGCGCGCAACCGCTCAAGGCTGTAAGCTAGCATGAAATTGATTTCCGGGTCCTTCGGGCATTGCTCTAGGGCTTTTGCCAGCAGGTCGCGCCGGGCAATGAGATCGCGCTCCCGGCCGGCCTCCTCGGCAATCTTTTTGCAATCTGCCGCCGAGGCGGAAAGAGGCAGCAGGGCGGGGAGCGCCAGGGCGCAGAACAGCGCCAGGCCGAGTGTCGCCGTCTGCCAGGCTGCGGGGTGTGGCTGGTTGTTTGCGCTTGCTATTGACATATGCTCACCGTTTGAGGATGCGGACCATGCTCATGCGCAGTCGTTCGATGGCGCCGGCCAGGGCGCCGATCTCGTCATTCTGTTTGATGCCGACACTTTCTTCCAGATTTTTGCCAAGGCTTATCTCCTCTGCTTTGATGCTCAGCCGGACAATGGGATTTACCACGAACCGGTCCATGAACAGCCAGATGCCGATCAGCGCGATGAGCAGGCAGCCTGCCCCGATGAGGTAGAGGGTGATGGCCCCCTTTTTGGCGTTGGCCAGGGCCGTTTCCACGGAGACATACACCACATAGGCGGCAACCGTGTCGCCGTCCTTCCAGTTGTATCCGTTGGTTGAGCCGTAGATCTCGACCTGATCCTTGGGCGCGTCGTTCACATCGCCGTGGCAACGCAGGCAATCCTTGCCGCTGACCTTCATGGGTTTTGCCAGATAAAAGAAGGTTTCGCCATCGCGCTCCATGGTGCCTTCGTGCGTTTCGAGTTCGGGTTGGCCGGCGAACATGGCGATCAGTTTGGTCTCCCATTCGTCCGCCTTGTTCGGAGGATAGAGGGGGTCAAGGGTTGCCTGCTTGAAATTGTAGCCGCTCAGATTTTTCTTGAAGTCGTCAAAGATGCCGCGGGTGATAACAAAGCCGGACATCAGCTCGGGGTAAAAACGGTCCTCTTCGAAAACCTCCATGATGAGGGGGCGTTGTTTTTTCGAGTAAAAAGTCCGGGTTGCCAGAATATAATTGAAAATCAGCTCCCCTTTGCTTTTCGCCTCCAGCAAGGCGTTGCGTTTGCTGAACATGTAGCTGGCCGTGCCGATGCCAACGGTTGCGATGCCGAAAATGATTGCCATGATGATCATGAAGCGCGAGCGAATCCCCATCTATGTCTCCTCCTTGAAAGTGTAATCGTTCAGCAAGGGCAGGCTGAGAAAAGGGAAACACTGCCCCGATAACCCATTGACGTATACCGTAATCCCTGCCGGGCTTCAACAGGCGAAAACGACAGGCCGTTGATTTTCTCCCGATTTTCCGGGTGGGGCATCTGCCCGCTGTGCCTTGTTTGCGCTCTTGGGCAAGGTCAGGTGGAAGGTGGTGCCGACCCCTTTTTCGCTGACCAGGTCGATCCCGCAGTGCATCTGGCTCAGCATCTTTTTGGAGATTACCAGCCCCAGTCCGGTGCCATGGGGTTTGGTGGTAAAAAACGGCTTGAAGACATCGCGCGCCAGTTCGTTCGACATGCCGCAGCCGTTGTCGGTGATGGAAAGGAGGATGACATTGCCGCGGCTCTGGCTGCGCACTTGCAACAGCGGGTTTTGGGTATCCGCCATGGCGTCGACGGCATTGGCAAGGAGATTCATGGTGACATGCTGCAGAGCTCTCGGGTCCACCATGATCTGTCTTGCGTCCGGGGCGATGTCGATCCGGAACTCTATTTTTTTGGACTGGATATCCGCTCCCAGTAATTGCATGAGGTTGTCGAAAAACATGGCCAGATCGATATTGCTGGTTCGCGGCGTCTCGAACATGCTGAAATTTTTGAGCGATTTGAGGAGGGTCTCCATTTTGCCGATTTCCCCGGAGATTCTGTTGAAATAGACATCTATTTCCTCGGGGGAGTATTTATTGATGTTGTTTTGCAGAACTGTCAGGGCCATCTTGATGGAATTCAACGGGTTGCCTATTTCGTGGCGGATGCCGGAAAAGAGGCAGCTGATGTTGTTCATCATCTCCGTGGCCTCGTCAATGGCTGCCAGGCGGTGCCGGTCGGTGATGTCCTGAATGAAAATCGAGATATGGCGCTGATCTCCGGGAATCTTATACACGGTATAGCCAAGCACCCGGTGTTCGTAATGGATGATGGTTTGCCGGCTTCTGGTCCGGCCGGGCTGCTGCAGGGAGTCCAGGTCGTTGCAGAGCAGGGCGGAGAGGCCCTCGTAATCGTGGGCCGCTTTGAGCGGCTCAAGGATTTTCACCGCGTGGCCATTCTTGAAGAATACTTTTTTTTCCGTGGTGTCGAGAATGATGAGTCCGGTATCGATATCCCGTAAAACATCGGTGAAAATGCAGGGGGAGTTGCAGGGGGACCCATCCGGCGGGGAGGGGGCGTTGTTTTTGCTCTGCAGCAAGCGGTGGTACAGGGCTTTTATCAAGGGGCATACACCATAAAGGCAGAAGGGAAAAGAGCGTTGATTTTCACCATGGTAGCAGATTTCGAGGCAAAGGCAAGCGGGGTTAGGATTTTTTCTTTTTTTCTTCTGGAGCCGGGGGATGGTTCCCGGTTATATTGCCCACTGCAACCGTGGTGTTCCTCTCCAAGCGATACATCGGAGGTTTTTCTATGACCGTGCGTTCCTGCGTCCATCCCGCCGGAAAATTCGTGTATGGCGTGCATGCGCCGAGCTACCGGGTCGCCAATCAGCGGGAAAACGATTTTGTCGAGCCGCTCGGTGTATTTTCCGACGGCAATCCCCATCTGAACCAAGGGAATTTCCCTGGCGGCGATATCGAGGTCAAGCAGGCGGAAGAGATCTATGAGATAGCCAACCCCTTTCCCTTTCGCGGGGCGACATACATCAGCAGCGGCTGGGCCGCGCCCAGGGCTCTCAACCCGGCCGCCATCAAATTGCCAGAGCCGCGGGCCGTCTCCATGGCAGAGGCGCTGAAGAATATCCTGCCCGGCGGAGCCGCGCGGGATCTGCGAAAAATTTTTGCCGCCCTGCCGGAACCCGTGTTGCTGGCCCTGGCCGCCACGTCCACCGACCCGGAAGATCTGGTGGCGCTGGCCGGCATGAGCTGTGAGTTGTGTTATGACGAATCAGGTGCGCCGACCGGCCTTCGCTACGAAGAGGAAGGGAGCGGTCAGGCGCGGGCGCGGATTCTCCGGCCTGAGCTGTTCGAGGTGGTGGTCAACAACCCGCATCTTCCCGAACCCTACCGAAGGGGTATGGTTCTGCGGCCCGGAGTGCAGGGCGGCAGCGAAATCGTGGGCGAATATGGCGGGGCATCGCCGGGGGGGCACGTTTTTGAGTATCTGCGCAGCAACAGCTACATCCCTTGGGGACATTACGCCGCAAACATGGCGGACGATGCGGTTCGATACAGCACAAGGGATCTCTCCGGGGCCGACATGCAGGGGTTGCGGCACCTCTACTATCAGCGCACCTATCTCCGTCTTGGCGCCGAACTGGGTCTGCCCCTGCCCCCGGGCCGGAAAACCATGACCCCGGGCGCGCTCGAAGAACTGCGGCTTGCAATCCATCAGGCCCTGCGGCGCAAAAAGGCTCCGTCCTTGTCCTTTACCGCCACCCTGTGGGGGTGGAATTACGGGTTTGATTTCTCGCCCAGCGGCTATCGGCTCCATGCCTCGCATCAGCAGATCCACCAGCAGTATGCCATGCTGCCGGAGACGGTTTCCGCCTGGCATCATGGCGGTCAGCCTGCGGACGAGCCGGTTGCAAGCTATGCCTGCGGGGATCTCGTGGCCGAGTTCTGTGGCCGGTATAAGGAAGAAACAGGCTGCGATTTTTTCAGCGCCTACCTCGCTGCGATCCGTCACAACCGGCGGATGGACGGATTGGAAAACGAAAACACCAGTCTGATTGTCCATGAGGACGATCGGGTCATGCTCTTCGTGCCCAAGGCGCAGACCTCCCAGTGGGAGCTGCAGATCATGGCCTTGGGCGAGGTGGGCAATATCCTGGAGGCGGACGAGGCCTCCCGCGCCTCGTTGGACCGCGCCCTGCTCATCGCCCAGAAGATTCTTGCCCGGCTGGGCGCCCGGCTGGTGAGCAGCATCGAATACTCCAGCCGGATAACGGCCACGCCAGCCGGTCAGCGGCTGCTGTACGCGATTTTGCCCAAGCTCCCATACTCCATGGGCGCTTTCAGCGAGGCGCAGTTGCGTTGGGTCAATGGGCATTTTCCCGAGGATTTTGCCGCGGCCTGCCGGGCTCATCTGCCAGAGGTGTTGGCGGACCTTGAAGAAAAAGGGGCTGTTGCCGCCTGATTTTCGGCCCTCGATTGTTGAGGAACTCCCCGGCTGTCGAAGAATGGAATCCCCCTGTTTTTTTGTGGACATAAAATGTTGCCCTTGAAAATACGGTATGGTAATTTACAAAGTTGAGTGTCTTGGGCGGAATGGTGCCGCAGGGGTGTTTTGCGCGTGTTCTTGCGGTGTTGCGTCGCTCGTGCCGAAACAAATAGTACATAACTATGCGGGCCGATGTGTCGGGTGCGGCCTGAAAATTGTCTGAATAATGAGGTGATCCGTTGAAAAAGAAGATCTTGATAGCCAACCGAGGTGAAATTGCCCTGCGGATCATCCGGGCGGTGCAAGAGCTTGGGCACATTGCCGTGGCTATTTATGAAACGCCGGACAAGGACGCCCTGCATATCCGCACGGCGGACGAGGCGGTTTGGATCGGGGACGGTCCCCGCTGCGATTACCTGAACATCGACAAGGTGATTGGAGTCGCCAAAAAAGCCGAAGTTGACGCCATCCATCCCGGATACGGATTTCTGGCGGAAAACCCTGATTTTGCCAAGGCGTGCGAGCACAGCGGCATCATTTTTATCGGCCCGCCTTCCGATGTTATCCAGTCTTTGGGCGACAAGGTAACGGCCCGGCGGATCATGAAGGAGGCCGGCATCCCCATGGTGCCCGGCACCGAAAACCTGTCCGCCGGTGACCACGGCCTCAGGGAAGCCATTGATTTTGCCGACAAATACGGCTATCCGGTCATGCTGAAAGCCACGGCCGGCGGCGGCGGGCGCGGCATCCGGCGGGTGGAGAACGAAAAGCAAATGCGGGCGGAGCTGCCCATGGCCAGGGCCGAGGCAAAGTCCGCCTTTAACAACGACTCGGTGTATCTGGAAAAAGTGGTGATCAATCCAAAGCATATCGAGG
Organism: Pseudomonadota bacterium; assembly: GCA_018830485.1. Taxonomy (GTDB): domain Bacteria; phylum Desulfobacterota; class Desulfobulbia; order Desulfobulbales; family Desulfurivibrionaceae; genus Thiovibrio. The sequence continues at coordinate 62,976 of JAHJRQ010000006.1, forward strand.
TGCAGATCATTGCCGACAAGGAAGGCAATACCGTGCATCTGGGCTCCAGGGATTGCTCGATCCAGCGCCGCAACCAGAAGCTGGTGGAGATCGCCCCCTCGCTGATCCAGGACAAAGCCCTGGTCGACAAGATCTGCGAAACCGCGGTGACCGCGGCCAAGGCCTCCCATTATGTGAACGCAGGCACCGTGGAGTTCCTCGTTGACCGGGACTGGAACTATTATTTCATGGAGATCAACACCCGGGTCCAGGTGGAACACACCGTCACCGAAATGGTCACCGGCATTGATATCGTCCGGACCCAGATCAAGCTGGCTTTGGGCAAGAATCTCTCCTTCACCCAGGATGACGTGCATATCCGGGGGTACGCCGTGGAGATGCGGATCAACGCAGAGGACCCGCAGAACAACTTCATGCCCGAGGGCGGCAAGACCGTGTCGGTCTACCGTTCGCCGGGTGGTTATGGCGTGCGGCTGGACGGCTTTGTCTACCAGGGATTCGCCATTCCCAAGGTGTACGACTCGCTGCTGGTAAAGATGACCGTGTTCGGCTTTTCCTGGAACGAAACCGTGGATCGGCTGCTCCGTTGCCTGAACAACTTTGTCATCACCGGCCCGAAGACCACGATTCCCTACTATGTGAATCTGGTGCAGGACCCAGATTTCAAAAGGGGCGATTTTGACACCTCCTTCATTGAAACCCATTCGCACCTGATCAACTACGAGGAGCAGGCCAGCGAAGGCAATAAGTTGGCCCATCTCATCGCCGAGATTCATTACAAAGGGGAAAACCCCTACGCCGTTTAGAAAAAAAACAGGCGCAAGGATACAGGCGCAAGGTGCAAGGGTAAAACCCTTGGTTGTTTTTACCTTTCACCTTGTGCCTTGCGCCTGTATCCTTCTTTGCACCAGAGGGTATAAGTTTCGTTTGAGCAGACAAGCTGCTCAACTCAGCTTTAAAAGGAGTCGAAATGGAACGCATTGTTCAAGGCATGGGTATCACCGAGGTACTCAAGATTATGCGGCAGGCGGATGGGTACTACATCACCAATACCGCCCGTGATATGTCGCAGTCCGATTACAAGAACAGAATCCTGCTGCACACGGACCTGCTGGCCGCACCCTCCCGCGAGGAGGCGGGGTATTTCTCCCTGGAGATCACCGGCGGCGCCTCGGTGCATGTGGATATCCTCCGCAAGCAGGTGGATCCTTTCCTCAAGCTGGAACTGCTGCGGGAGAAGATGCCCAAGACCATGTTCCAGACCCTGTGCCGCGGCATCAACCTCTTTGGCTATCGTCCCTATCCGCAGAATGTCATCCGTTTTGTGGTCAAGGAGTTTGCCAAATATGTCGATGTCTGGCGGGTGTTCGACTTCATGAACCACGTGCCCAACATGCAGGCGGTTTTTGAAGAGGTGCAGGCCGCAGGCAAAATTCTCGAGCCGTGTATCTGTTTTTCCACCGGCCCCGAGCACACCAATGAATTTTATGTGAAGAAGGTCCAGGAGATTCTCGATGTCACCGGCAACGAGATCGTCCTCTGCATCAAGAACCATGGCGGCCTGGGTTCGCCCAAGCGGATCGGCGATCTGGTGGATGCGGTCCTCCAGAAATATCCCGACATGGTCATCCATTATCATGGCCACAACACCGATGGCAACGACATCGGCCGCATTGTCGCCGCCGCCATGGCCGGCGCCAAGATCGTTGATGCCTCCGATCATGCCTTCACCGGCTTCTACGGGCCGCCGCCGATCCTGAGCGTCATCCATACCCTGAAGGAGTATGGCCGCAGCGCCGTGGGCATCAACGAGGATGCCATCATGGAAACCTCCGAGGTGCTGCAGCCCGAGCGCAAATACTACGAATATTTCGAGTCCCAGATCAAGGGTTTTGACCCCACGGTGCAGATCCACAAGCTGCCCGGCGGCGCCATGGGCAGCAGCCTGGAGCAGGCGGCCAAGGGCGGCTTCCTTGACAAGATGCCGGAGATCCTCCACAAAGAACTGCCAAAGGTGCAGATCGAGCTGGGCAACTACTGGAGCGTCACCCCGGGGTCCCAGATTCTCTGGACCACGGCGGTGAGCAATGTCCAGGGCGGGGATCGCTACGGCAACTGCTCCGGCGACCTCAAGAATCTGCTGCTTGGCAAGTACGGGCCCTTTCCCTTCTATCAGCCGCCGGACTGGATCTACGAGAAGGCCTTTGGCCCGGAGTGGAAGAAGGTGCTTGAGGAGCAGGGCGGCATGGAGGCCATCGAGGATATCGATATCGACAAGGAGCGCAAGGTTCTGGCCGACAAGCTCGGCTACGCGCCCACCGAGCAGCAGTTGGTCACCTATCTCCAGCATCCCAATGACGCGGTGAATTTCTTCCGCTTCGAGGAGAAGTTCGGCCGCGTCTATGTGCTGCCGCCGTCCATTCTTTTCCGGCGGGGCGGTTTCAAGCTGGGAGAGTCCATTACCTTTAAGGACCATAGCGGCAAGGAGCACATCATCGAGATGGGCCCCATGCAGGAAAGTGAGGACGGCTCCGAAACCAACGTCTACCTCAACATCGATCACCACCAGCGGAATTTTGTCTTTGAAAACGCGGTGGCCCAGGCCGGCGAGGCAAAAGCGGCCAAGCTGAGCAAGAAGGAGATTGAGGACCTGGCCAAGGCCGGCGATGTCCGGACGCCTTTTACCGCCAATGTCTGTGAGATCTCTGTCAAGGAAGGCCAGGAAGTAAAGGCCGGAGAGAAGCTGGTGGTGCTTGAGGCCATGAAGATGCAGACCCCGGTGAACAGCGAGGTGGACGGAGTGGTTGCCAAGATTGTCGCCAAGGTCGGTGATGCAGTCCAGCCCGGTGATGAGTTGGTAAAGGTGACGCCCTCGGCCTGAGTCGAACCGATTGTATCAGAACGGCAAAGGCCGGTGAGCACGTAGTGTTCACCGGCCTTTTTTTTAATCGGTTACGGTTGGCAGCGATGCAAACGGGCAAGGCTCAGGCGTCAAAGGTGAGGCGATTGAAGCCTCCCTGGGCGAACCAGGGGCGGGTGGCGTCGATGCCGTCGAATTCGAGGATCAGAACCTCAAGGACGAGATACACCTTGGTTCCCTTGCGTACGCAGGCGGTCAGGGTTTCGCCGTGGTGGCCCAGGGCGGCATGGAGGTGGATGCGCGGCTCGGTTTCATCCCAGAAGATGGAGCCGCTGCCCAGGGTTTCCCGGGCGCCGTCGATCTGCGCCCAGACCGGCTCCGGGGGCATGACCGGCTCCTTGGGGCCGGTGACCACCCCGGCCTCCCGCAGGCCGCCCAGGACGTGGAACCAGGCGCAGCGGATATTCTCGGCGATGATGAGTTGCCGCAACCCGTCGAGGAAATCGTCTCCCTCGTCAAAGCGTGCGGTGAAGATCCGTTTGATCGAGCCGGTGCGGTATTCCATGGGCGGTTCCTACTCTTCCGTGGTTGGCGGGGTGGTTTCGGCAAACTGCTGCCGCTCCATGGCGGCGTGGAGTTGCCGGAATATTTCCCGGCGATGCACCGGCTTGCGGGTGGCGGCATAGCGCAGGGCCGATTTTTTCAGGGCATTGAGGCTCAAGGCCGGAAATCTGCGACAGGCCGCGGCAATGGTGTCGGACTGCCAGCTCTCCGTGAGATGTTCGTGGTTGTGCCACGCCTCCTCCCGCGCCGCCAGCACCTCGGTGATGATGTCTTCCCGCAGCCGTTCCAGTTCGTGAAACTCCCCGGTCTGTTTCAGGTGGGAGCCCTTGCGCTCGGCGAGGAAGGCGAGAATTTCGTCGGTCCCGCTCTCCCGCAGAAGACCGGCGATGAACTTGGTCTGCCGCTTGAGGGCGCCGCCCTTGAGGTCGCGGGAGTTGTGCAATTCCGCTTTCAACAGCTCGTCGGCGGGCAGTTTCTTGATGTGGGCCGGAGACAGCTCCACCAGCTCCTTGGCGATCTCTTCGATATTCTTGGCCAGCCGTTTCTTTTCCGAACGGCTTACATAGATTTCCTGCGGGTCGGTATCCCTGCTGCTTGATTTTTTAGTTGCCATGCAAGTTCCCGCTACAGTAGTATCTGCGTACCTGTCTCAGCAGCACCACATCTGCTTTGTCATCGGCCAGCTCGTGTGCGCTAGCACACTTTGCAGACCTCTTTCGCGCATCTGCGGCGCTGCTGAGACAGGTACATCACATTATTTTTGTCCAACCTTGTTGTCATCCATTTTATCTTCCTGGGACAGTAGCATTGCCCGCAAGTTTTATAAACAAAAAAGGGGACCCATCATGCATTCCCAATCTTTCACCGTCACCCAACCCACCCGGATCCGTTTCGGGGTGGATGCGATCAACGATCTTCCCGCCCTGGTAAAAGAACTCGGCGGCAGCAAGGTTTTCCTGGTGGTTGACCCGGGCCTCGTCAAAGCTGGCCTGGTGGAGCGGATCACCGCGCCACTGACCAAGGCAAAGATCGGCTTTGAACTCTACGACCAGATTGACCCGGAGCCGGGCCTGAAGCTGGCCGACAACGGCCTCAAGCTGGCAAAAAAAGCCAAGTGCGACTGCGTGGTCGGCGCGGGCGGCGGCTCGGCCATGGATGTGGCCAAGGCGGTCAGCATCCTGCTCACCAACGGCGGCAAGTCCGAGGATTATCTGGGCCTTGGCAAGATCAAGAAAGCCGGGGTGCCCAAGATCATGATCCCGACCAGCGCCGGGACCGGAGCCGAGGTCACCTTCACCGCCGTGTTCATCAATGAAAAAACCAAGTCCAAGGGCGGGATGAACGGCGACCCGCTCTACCCGGAGGCCGCCATCCTTGATCCGGCCCTGACCGTCTCCCTGCCCCCGCATATCACGGCGACCACCGGGGTGGACGCCCTTACCCACGCCCTGGAGGCCTTTGTCTCCACCCAGGCCCATGCCATCTCCGACATGTATGCCCTGGAGGCCATCGAGCTGATCAGCTCCAACCTGACCAAGGCCTATGCCCACGGCGGCAACATGGAGGCCCGCTCCAACATGCTCCTCGGCAGCCTGCTGGCAGGCAAGGCCCTGGCCACCGCCGGGGTCGGCCTGGTGCATGCCATGGCCTACCCGCTGGGCGGCATGTTCGGCATCCCGCACGGGCTGGCCAACGCGGTGCTGCTCCCCTATGTGATGGCCTACAATCTCATCGGCAACCCCGCTCGGTTCGCCATGCTGGCCGAGGTCATGGGCGCCAAGGTCGATGGCCTGCCCGAGCGCGAGGCCGCCGAGGCCGGGGTGGAATTCGTCTACCGGATGAACCAGGATCTTGGTATCCCCGCAAGCCTGGCCGAGTTGAAGATCCCGGCCAAGAAGATCCCGGAGATGGCCAAGATCGCCCTCACCGTGACCCGGCCTGTGGAGAACAACCCGCGCAAGCCCAGTCTGGAGGATGTGATCCGGGTCTATGAAACGGCCATGGAAGGATGGGGTTGAGTTAGTGAAGAGTGCAGAGTGAAAAATGTAAAGTTATTACAGATGCAGATTGCAGACAGAGGAGCGCATTATGCCCGGTTTTGAGATATTTGGCGAGGAAGAGAAAAAAGAGATCCTGGAGGTGCTGGACACCGGGGTGCTGTTCCGCTACGAGTTCCCCGACCAGCGCAAAGGGGTGTACAAGGTTCGCACCTTTGAGGAGAAGTTTGCCGCCTATTGCGGGGTGAAACACGGTCAGGCCGTCACCTCCGGCACGGCGGCGCTCAAAGTTGCCATGGCCGGTCTGGGCATCGGCCCCGGAGACGAGGTCATCACCCAGGGTTTCACCTTTGTCGCCACCTGGGAGGCGATTTTTGAGATCGGGGCCATCCCGGTTTTTGCCGAGGTGGATGAAACCCTGAACATGGACCCGCTTGATCTGGAAAAGAAGATCACCGGCAAGACCAGGCTGATCATCCCGGTGCACATGATGGGCGCCGCAGCCCGGATCGAGGAGATCAAAGTCATTGCCGACAAGCACGGGATTCCGGTCTTGGAAGACACGGCCCAGGCTGCCGGGGCCAGCCTCAATGGCAAACGCCTCGGCTCCTTCGGGGCCTGCGGCACCTTCTCCTTTGACCCGGTCAAGACCATGACCACCGGGGAGGGCGGGATGATCGTCACCAACGACGAGACGCTCTGGCGGAACATGAGCGAGTACCACGACCACGGCCATGACCATGCGGTCAATCCCGGCGGCCGGGGCGGCGAAGGCCGCAGCTTCATCGGTTCCAACTACCGGATGATGGAGCTGCAGGGCGCCATCGGCCTGGCCCAACTGGCCAAGCTCGACGGAATCGTCGCCTCCCAGCAGGAAAACAAAAAGGCGATGAAGGCGCTGGTTGCCAAGCTGCCAGGGGTGACCTTTCGGACCATTCTGGACGAGAAGGGCGACAACGCTTCCTTCCTCGCCTTTTTCCTGCCGGACAAGGACAAGGCCCGGACGGTGAAAAAGGTGCTGGCTGAAAACGGGGCCGGGGCGATCTGTTTTGCCGAGAACACCTGGCATTACTACCCCAAGTGGGAGCATCTGCTGGGTGGGGCAACCCTTGCCAAGTCGGGCTGGCCCTTCGCCGAGCCGGGCGGCAAGAAACGGGTGGTGTACGATGCCACGATACTGCCGCAGTCCGCGGCGATCATGGACCGTCTGCTCGTCTATCCGGTGCCGGTCAAAGCGCTTTCCGCGGAGCGGCTTGGGCAGATTGGCGCTGCCATCGAAAAGGCGGGTGCCGCTCTTTCCTGAACCCCTGCCGTGTCACGAAATACCAAGCCCCTGCCTCCGGCATTCCGGAGACAGGGGCTTTTTTGCGGGCGAGTGATCAGGGGCGCACGGCCCTGATATATCCCTGGGTTCCCGGCGCGTACTGCCGTTCCGGGTCGCACTGGTCGGAGATCTCCCAGGCCCCGGCCTTGCCCTCGCCGTTTTTCTCGCCGGACCAGTAGTTCCCCTTGCGGTCCAGGGCGCAATCGCCATTCTGGAACAGGTCAAAGAGGTAGTTGAGGTCGTAGAGTTCATCCACGGTGGGCAGACGCCAGTCGCTGTATCCTCCCAAGCGCAGGGCTCGCGCATACTGCTCCGCATCCTGCAGGCTGGTGGTCATTGCGCTTTTTTCGACCTGCCACATCCGGCCGGAGACCGTGTCCTGGCAGATGCCGTTGCCCAGGTTTTGCATGCGCGCCTGGCGGGAGGACTTGCCTGCGCAGCCCTGGAGGGAGAGGAGAAGTACTGCCAGGAGAAGCAAAACGCGCTGTGTGTGTTTCATGTCAGACCTCCTTGGGTCGTGTTTTTGGAAGAAAAAATTACCGCCCCAGCAGGCCTGCGATGGCGGCGAGGAAATCGTTCAGCTCCTCTGTGTCTTTATTGACCCTGGACATCATGATCCCGCCTTCCAATGTGGCCACCACGGTTTTGGCCAGGAGACGGGGCTGGGTGGCTGGCGGCAGCAGCCCTTTTTCCAGGGCCTCGTCAAGATGCGTGGCCAGCAAATCGGTCCAGCGGCCGAATACCTCCTGGATGACTTGGGAGAATGTATGGTTGCTGTCGGCCATCTCCAGGGCGGTGTTGCCGAACAGGCAGCCTCCGACAAAATTGTTTTTTTCCTGTTGCGTGAAAATAGCCTTGCAGGAGTTGATGATTTTTTCCACCGGGTCGCGGCCGGCAAGAGCTTTTGCCAGAAAAGAAAAGAATTCATCCTTGGCATCCTCCAGCACCGCGAGGCCGAGCTCCTCCTTGCTGGCGAAGTGATAGTACAGATTGCCTTTTTTGACCCCGGTGGCCTCGATGACCGCGCTGATGCTGGTGTTGTGAAATCCTTGGGACACGAGGAGTTTCCTGGTCGTCTTGAGGATATGGTCGCGGGTTTTTTCACCCTTGCTGGTTGTGGACATCGGGCTCTCTTGAGAATGAATTAAACTGACCGTTTGGTACAATTTATCCCGGGACCCCTCCGCCGTCAAGGGCTATTTTCCCGTTTTCTTCCCCAGCGGGGATTTTCAATGTTGTATACTTGGGACAGACGTACATTGGGGGGATTTGCCATGGGCGGACCGCTGCGTTTTTTATTGTTTTTCGGGTGGTGCTGTTGCCTGCTGGGCGCGTCACCTTTGGGGGTGGCGCAGGCCGGACAACTGCCCCTTGCCCCGTCGCCGGTTTCGGCCGGCGAGGTCGCGCAGCCGAGCGGGCCTGAGGTGTGGCGGCCGGAGACGGCATCGCTGCCGGTTTTCGGGGCAATCCGGCTTGCCGATTTCTCTCTGCCCGCGCTGGCCGTGCTCCTCGGCCTGGCGGACGGCTTCAACCCCTGCGCCATGTGGGCTCTGGTCTATCTTCTTTCCCTGCTGGTCTCCCTCCGGGACCGGCGCAAGATCTGGCTGCTGGTGGGCTCTTTTGTCCTGGCCTCCGGGGTGCTCTATTTCCTGTTCATGACCGCCTGGCTCAATGCCTTTCTTCTGCTGGGCTATCTGCGGCCTCTCACAATCGCCATCGGTTTGGGCGCCCTGGTCATCGGCGTGGTGGATCTGCGCGCCTTTATCCAAACCCGTGGGGCTCCGGTCTGCGCGGTGGGCAACCCCGGGTTCAAGAAGCGGACCATGGGCAGGATGGAACGGCTGGTGGCCGCGCCGCTAACCCTCACCACCTTTCTGGGGGTTGTCGCCTTGGCCTTAACGGTGAACGCCATAGAATTCGCCTGCTCCGCCGGGTTGCCCGCCGTGTACACCCACACCCTTTCCCTGCGGCAGCTCTCCGGCTTGCAGTATTACGGTCATATCCTGCTCTATGTCGTGTTCTTCATGCTGGACGATCTGCTGATCTTCAGTCTTGCCGCCTTCACCCTGCAAACAACCATGGCCGGCGGTTATGTCCGGTACGGCAAATTGGCTGGAGGGGTGCTGCTGGTGGCGCTGGGGTTGGTGATGCTTATGGCCCCGGAGCAGTTACGCTAAGGGGGCGATCAGGTACACATCAAAGCGGCTGTTCTTGCCGCCTATGACAAAGTTGGGGGCAGGCCCGGCCAGGGCTGGGGCCAGGCGCGGCCGCTTCACCACCACCCGGCGGCTGGCCACACCAAGGGCCGCGGCCAGTAATTGGTCGCTCTCCTCGTCGTCGCCGACCAGCAAGCGGATAAGCCGCATCTCTTTTTTGACCAGGGCGCTTTTGCCGCGGTGCGGGTACATGGGGTCGATGCAGATCACCTCGGGTCTCTCGCCCTGCCAGGTGCGGAGGATTTTCAGGCTGTCTCCGGCCATCAGGCTGAGCCGGGCCATGATCTCGGCCAGCGTTGGTTCCTCTTTCGCCCGTTCCAGAGCATCCGCCAGCAGGGCCGCCACCACGGGTGAGCGTTCCACCATGCGCACCGTGCAGCCAAGGCTGGCCAGGATGAAACTGTCCCGTCCCAGGCCGGCGGTGAGATCGAGCACCACAGGGGTTGCTCCGCCCTTGAGCCCCACGGCCCTGGCAATGGCTTCCTTGCGGTTGGTGGTTTGCCTGCGGCGGTACTCGATGGGGCCGCCGATGAAATCGACGAACAGCGGCCCTTCCGCGCCCTTGGTGGTTTGGCGCAGCTCCAGGCGGGCCGGGGTCAGGGTCAGCAGCAGGGCAGGGGGGGGATCTTCCGGGTTGTAGAGCGGCAAGCCCAGTTGCGCTGCCAGTTCGCGGGCTGTGTCGGCCAGCGCCGGAGCAGTATGGCTGACGGCTACTTTTTCCCGGTGCATCATTTCCCGTCCATGGTATATTCAAAAGGTTTTTTCGCAGGCCCCTTGGCCCAACAGCCCCACTTACAGCAGAGAAGATAATGGATACCCAGCACAAAGCACAAGCCAAAGTTGTGGCCATCATCCCGGCCCGCTACCATTCCAACCGCTTCGAGGGCAAGCCCCTGGCCAAGATCGCGGGCAAGCCCATGATCCAGCATGTCTACGAACGGTCCAAGGCGGTGGCCCTGCTCTCCCGGGTGGCGGTGGCCACCGACGACGAACGGATCGCCCAGTGCGTCCGCTCCTTTGGCGGCGAGGTGGTGATGACCCGCTCCGACCATGTCTCCGGCACCGACCGGCTGGCCGAGGCCGCCAGTATCATGGGGATCGGTGAGCAGGACGTGGTGGTGAACATCCAGGGCGACCAGCCGCTCTTCGAGGCGGAGGTGGTGTCCCAGGTGGCCACCCCATTGCTGGAAGATCCGGCCCTGCCTATGTCCACCCTGATCTACAAGATCGTGCGCCAGGAGGAGATCACCGACCCCAACCACGTCAAGACCGTGTTCGACCGGCAGAACAACGCCCTCTATTTTTCCCGCGCCTCCATTCCCTTCCAGCGCAACCCCGAAGAGACGGAGGTGCCCACCTACTATAAACACCTGGGCTTTTATGCCTACCGCAAGGGGTTCCTGCTCACCTTTGTCGGGTTGCCCGAAGGGGAGTGGGAGCGGTTTGAGAAACTGGAGCAGTTGCGGGCCCTGGAGTTCGGCTACCGCATTAAGGTGGTGCTGACACCGCACGACTCCATCGAGGTGGATACGCCCCAGGATCTGGAGCGGGTGGAGGAGCTGATCCGCAAAGACGGCAAGTAACGGGATTGACCGGGCATAGACTCGGTTAGAAAATGGCAGAGGACAAGAAAATCCCCTCTCCCCTTGCGGGAGAGGGCTAGGGTGAGGGGGAACCTGCAGATTGTGAGGTGGTTGGCAACTTCACCCACCCCCCTCCCGTCGAGGGAGGGGGAGTTTAATGCGAAAAGCCAACCGGACATCATTGAGATTACCTACTGCTAACCATATAATTTGAGGAACAAATCATGAGAAGAAACAAGATCACCATCATCGGCGCGGGCAATGTCGGCGCCACTGCTGCTCACTGGGCTGCAAGCCGAAACTTAGGCGATATCCTCCTGCTGGACGTGGTGGAAGGGGTGCCCCAGGGCAAGGCCCTTGACCTGTTGCAATCAGGCCCGGTGGACGGCTTCAACAACCGGATCACCGGCTCCAACGACTTTGCCGATCTGGCCGGTTCCGACGTGGTGATCATCACCGCAGGCCTTGCCCGCAAACCCGGCATGAGCCGCGACGATCTGCTGGCCAAGAACGTGGCCATCGTCACATCCTGCGCCGAGCAGGTGGCCAAATATGCCCCGGACTGCGTCCTCATCGTGGTCACCAACCCCATCGACGCCATGGTCTACACGGCCTTCAAGGTCACCGGCTTCCCCAGGGAGCGGGTGATCGGCATGGCAGGAGTGCTTGATTCCGCCCGCTACCGCACCTTCCTGGCCGAGGCCTTGGGCGTGGCGCCGCGCGATGTCAACGCTCTGGTCATGGGCATCCACGGCGACAACATGCTGCCGCTGGTCCGGTTGGCCAACGTGGCAGGGGTGCCGGTCACCGACCTGCTTTCCGCCGAGGAGCTGGCCGCCATCGTCCACCGCACCCAGCACGGCGGGGCCGAGATCGTCAACCACCTCAAAACCGGCAGCGCCTTCTACACCCCCGGCCTGGCCGCAGTGGAGATGGCCGAAGCGGTGCTCACCGACAGCAAGCGGGTTCTGCCCTGCGCTGCCTATGTCGAGGGCGAGTTCGGCTTTTCCGGCTGCTTCCTCGGGGTGCCCGTGGTCTTGGGCGATAAGGGCGTGGAGCGGATTATTCAGTTCAAGCTCACCGACGAGGAGCAGGCTGCCATGGCCGATTCCGAGGCGGCGGTGCGCAAGCAGATGGCGGCTACGGGTTTGTAAGGAAAGTTAACTGCCAGTCAATCTCGGCAGTTCCTGATTAGCGTAATCTTTCCGCAATAAGTTCGTCATCCCCGAATGTCTTTATCGGGGATCCATGAATTCGGGCGGTTAAAAACTGGATTCCCGATCAGAATCGCTTCGGGAATGACATTTTTAATGTGTTGCGGAAGATTAGCGCTAATCAGGCGGCAGTTTGAGGAAGAGGCTTCATTCTTCTGTTCTTTTTCTTTGCTTGCCCAAAGAAAAAGAACGAAAAAGAAAAGGCACCCAGCCACTTGCCTCGCCGGAGGCGGGGTGCCCCTGTGCTCCTCGATGCTGCCGGGAGTTTCCAAACTCGGCTGCGCCTCAAACAGTGCAAACTCCTTTTTCGGCAGCCTCTCCGGTGCTCGGCTGCGTGACAATGGGATTTTAGGTGCTATGGAGCCAAGGGCTCTGTCTGCATTTTTAAACGGAGAACCTTCTTGATTAAAACCCTGCCCGCCAACGAGCTGATTTCCCGCATGACCGATGCACGCTTCACCCTGCTCGATCTGCTGCCCGAGGAGGACCTGGCCGAGAAGCTTATCGGTCTGGCGCTCGCCGGGTCTCCGCCTGCGTCTGCCCCAATGGCCAAGGAGCTGGCCGGGCTGACCACGGCCTTGAACGGAACGGAAACCAAGGATGTCCGGGTGGTTGTTTTCGGGGGCGGCACCGGTCTTTCCAATATCATCGGCGGTGACAGCCGAAATCCTCTCTGGCCTGGAGATCCCTTTCAGGGCCTCAAAGAGATCTTTCCCGAAACACGGGCTGTGGTGTGCGTTACGGACGACGGCGGCTCCACCGGTGAACTGCTCAGGGATCTGCCCCTCATCGCTCTGGGTGATATCCGCCATGTTCTGCTGTCTTCCATCCGCCGGCAGAAAATGCAGGAGCAGTACATCCTTTCCGGCCGGGATGCGTTGAGGGTCAGCGCAATACTGCATCGGCTTTTCAATTACCGTTTTACGTCCTGCCCATCTTCCTCCCATGATCTGCTGACAGACGCCGGGGTTGACCTGGCTGTGCTGCCGCAACCGATGGCGCAGGGACTGTCCGGCCTGATCGAGGCGCTTTTCAGCGATTCCCGATTGCACGCGCAGTTCGATCGTCCCCATTGTTTCGGCAACCTTCTGCTTGTAGCCGCCATTTTTGGCAAAAAGGACGTGGTGGCCGGGATATCCTGGCTGGGTGACCTGATCGGCGCAAATCCCGAGGCGGTCTGTCCCTGCACCACCACTCCGGCCCGGCTCAAGGTTTTGTATGGCAACGGGGTGCTGGTGAGCGGGGAATTCAAATCAGGCGATGCCCGGCGCGGTTATCCGGTGGATAAGGTGTTCGTGGAATTTGCCGCCGAACCCCAGGCTCCGCCCCAGGTGCTGGCCGCCATTGCCGAAGCGGATATCATTCTTTTTGCCCCGGGCAGTCTGTTCACCAGTATTGTGCCGATCCTGCAGGTGCCCGGCATCGCCCAGGCGATCCGCAGCAACCGGCGGGCGCTCAAAATGCTGGTGGCCAATCTCTGGGCCCAGGCAGGGGAAACCGATATGGCCCATGGCAACCGGCGGCAGCGGTTTCATGTCTCCGATCTGCTCGCCGGCTATCACCGTAATATTCCCGGAGGAGTGGAAGGGCTTTTTGAGCAGATTCTGGTCCTTGGGTTGCGTGATATTCCCGGTTCCATTCTCCAGAATTACGCCCTGGAAAACAAGGTGCCCATCTATCTCGACCGCGACAAGGTCCGGGACATGGGCTTTTCTCCCGTCGAGGCCCGGCTGTATGCCCAGGCGGATATTGAACAGCGCAAGGTTATCCAGCATGATGCCGCTTCCCTGGCTGCGGCGGTGCGCGTCATGTGGTCGATCCGCACATCCCTTGGGGAAACCGGTCGCAAACGGCTGCCGGGGCATGGAGGCGGGGCGGATGTTCTTTTAGATCCGCTCGGGCAAGCGGCCAGTCAGCGTTTTTCCGCGATCCGCGAGCGTTTGCTTACCCTGGCCATCGGTGACGAGCTGCAGCCGGCCGTGGCCGAAATTTTCTGGCGTCACGGAGATATTCCCCTTGCCCATCTTGATCTGGTCGCGGGAGTTGTCCTGCTGGACCGCGAGGAATGGAGCAGGACCCAGGAGTGGGACACCATCCTGTCGTTTTATGATCCCGGCGACCGGCTGATCAAGATCCGCAAGGATATCTGTTCCGACCCCGACCAGTTCGAGGTGGGGCTGCTGATCGGTCTCGGTCAATCCCTGCTTGGCAATTACGCTGCGGAAAAGCGCAGACTGCCTGTGGAGCGCGATGGCGAATCGCTGGGGTATGAGTTTCGGCTGGTGGTGAGGCCGGAACCGGAGCGGCAATGTTTTTTCAGCCCTGTTGAGCTTGGCCGGTTTCTGGGATTGGTCCGGATGCGGCAGTCGGTTGGCGAGCCCCGCCTCTACACCCGGCTGGTCAACGCAGATGAAGGGTTCACCCCGCCGGGGTTGTTGTTCGGCCTGACCTACGCCTGGTATCTGGACAACCGCCACGTCCGTCACATAGAATACAAGATGTCCATCGACCGCATGACCTCCTGCGGCCTTATTCCCGAACAGAAAAAGGTTGCCGGGCGCAGGCAGGCGATGATCGATTTTTTCCGGACCGTGGTTTTCCGCTACGATGCAAAGCAGTTGCAGCCTTCAACCGAGCAAGGCTTGGGCTGAATCAGGGGCAGGGGATCGACCAGCACAATTCCCGGATTGGTCCACAAGGTCGGCCAGCGGAGTTCCGTGGCTGACCATCCCGGCGCCAGCCAACCAACGGAGAGATGAAGATGGTCCGGCGGGGCCGAAGGTCCCCGCGCCGTGCCACTCGCCACAGCAGCCAGCGGTTTATCTGCGGAAACCTCCTCCCCGACGAACCCCACCAGTGGCTGCACATGGCCATAGAGGGAAACAAGCCTCCACCCCTGCCCATCCATCACCGAATGTCGCACCACCACGGTGCTGCCGAGAAAATCCTCGAACACCGCAACCGCCTCTCCATCCCAGAGCGGCGGGATCAGGGCCTCCGGCCGGATATCGCATCGCTGCCCGTCGCGGGCCGTCAGAAAGAGTAGGTCAATCCCCTCATGTGGGGTTTGGCGGGAGCCTTGTTTCCACCACGCTTCGGTGTTCTGAAAGAGCATGCCTGGGAGGAAGTGCCAGCCGGTGCATGCTTCTGCAAAGGGATTTAGGCTCAGGACGGTGCTGGTAAATTGGGAGTCCGGGATCATGGGTATTGGGGCATGCGAGGAAGAAGGTTGAGGTGTCGAGGCCGGTATTTTGTTCAGGCCATTCTAGGGATAATATCCTTGAATTGCTCTATGGTGTCAGGTAGAGATATAACACCCCCGGATAATTTTAGCCGGAATTATGTAGCCAGCTAGATAATATCCCCCTGCGGGGTGGATATGTGGCTATTTAAGAGAAAAAATGCTCAAAACTTGCCCAGTAAAATCAATTAAAGGGCCAAAATCGAGCAGAAAAAAACAACTCGAGCTAGCTCGATAATATTATTGTTAGATACTTGAAAATGAAATAATGAAAGATAAATATATAGAATTAATACTTGAAATTTTACAGTTTTTCCGACCAAAATTCTACAATCGGATTACCTGGGTAATTGTATGCGCTGGCCTTTCGATGATGAGTACATCGTTGATACAAAGGTTAATTGAAGCGATATTTGAAGTTACATTTAGCCTAAGTTTAACTGGTTCCTCGGATGTTGGGTGGGGTTTCGCTTTAGTATTCACAGGATTGACCTACCATCTTATAAATACTGGTTTTTATGGGCTCGTCGCTATTCCGAGTGGGTAATGGTATAAAAATGATTCATCCCACTTTGGAGGTGTAATCGTTTGAATTCAGAATCATTGTTCGCCGTGGCCCTTGGTATAACTCCCCCTTTGGAGGTAGAGGGGGTCGAGTTCTC
>JAHJRQ010000007.1 GCA_018830485.1 Pseudomonadota bacterium
AATTTGAAAGATCCGGCGGTGGCTACTTCGATCCAGAAAGATTATACCGGCTTTGCCGTTACCAAACCGAGCGATTATGCCAGTCTGCTTGGCATTATCAAAAAGGTCGACGCCAAGATGGCCAAATAATTCCGCAACGACCGAGACCCTCTGGTGCGTTTTTTGCATATTAATGCTCCGCATCGTTTCTTTCCAACCCATATCATGAAACGTTACTCACCTGACCACCAAACGGAGGACCCCACCATGCGACACCGCCATTCTCTTACGACAGCATTTCTCTGCACCCTGCTTTCCCTTTTTGTCACAACATCGATGGCTGCGGATATCCCCGTCATCTCCACTGCGGAACTCAAGAAAAAACTGGACGCCAAGGAAACCCTGGTGCTTGCAGACGCATTAAGCTCCATTGAGTTTAAGGGGAAATCCATCCAGGGCTCGGTAAATATCCCGTCAAGCAAGGTGAAGGGCAACCCGAATCTCCCCGCCGACAAGAAGACGCTGCTGATCTTCTACTGCCTCGGACCCAAGTGCGGCAAAAGCTGGATGGGGGCCAAGGCAGCCATTAAACTCGGCTACAGCAATGTTATGGTCTATGACGACGGTCTGCCGGATTGGATGAAGAAACAGTATCCCGTGTCCACGACAACCAACTACCCGAACGTCGATCTCGCACGTCTTACCCCGCAACAGCTCAACGACATGGCCAAATCCGTCACCATTCTGGACATCCGCGACGCGAAACACGCGGAAACCGGCCGACTGGCCGGAGCCATCGAAATTGACATGGACGATCTGGAAGAGAAATACACCACCATCCCCAAGAATAAAAAGGTGGTGGTGATAGATCATGCCGCCAAGCAGGCTTTGACGGCTGCCAAGTTCCTCAGCATGAATGGATACAAGGATCTTGCCGCCCTTGACGGTGGAATGATGGCTTGGATCGCCGCCGGATTGCCGGTCAACAAGTAAGGCATACCCTCATGAATCTCAAGCCTGCCCGCAGAATCGGCAACAAACTGCGCCTCTATGTCGCCTTTCTGCTCCTAGGCGCCTTATCCTCTGTAATCATTGCCGCCGCCCTGTTCTCCTTGCGCTCTCTTGCCCAAGAGGTGGCCGGGATCGCCCAAAAGGAATACCCGATCACCAAAATGGCCATCGAGATGGAGGGACTCATGGGCCAGGTAATTGAAAAGCTCAACACTGCCAAGGCGGCGGCAAGCACCCAGCGGCTCAAGGAGATTGAGCCGCTGGACATACGCTTGCGCACTCTGCTTAACGCACTGCAAGAACTCTATGAAGCCAACCAGGATAAGGCGAATGCCGCCCTGATACAGAAACTGCTAACCACCTATACTGAAGCCAACGATGTCGGGGCCCAAATGGTGCGCGCCGCCATTGATCAGGAATTCGCCCTCGAAGGCGAGCTGACGCCGACATTTATGGCTCACACCACCTTCATCTTCTCTACCCTGGAACGAATGGTGACGGAAAGCACGGAGACGTATAACCGAAACACCCTTCACATTCTCGCCATCAGCTCCCTGATGACCAAGGCACTGCTGATTGCCTTTCTTCTCTGTTCCGTAGTCGGTGCCGCCACCTTCCTTCTGATCTCAAACATGTCCAAAAAATTGGCCGCAATGGCTACGGACTCATCCGAGGCGGTCGGCACCCTGCTTACCTCCATGGCTTATATCACCGACATGTCCACCCAACTCAGCGTCGAAACCTCCGAATCGGCTGCCAACCTCGAACAAATAACCCTCTCCACAAAAGACGTTGCCGCCCAGGCAGGGGAGAACATGCAAATCGCCAGATCTGCTGGAAAATCTACCCAACAGGTATTGACCACGGCCAACCAGTCCGAGGAGGTGATCCGCGAGGTGGTGGAAGCCATGTCCGGCATGGCAGACGCGGACCGGGAGATATCCTCCCTGGTCAGGGTAATCGAAGATATTGCCTTCCAAACAAATTTGCTCGCCCTCAATGCCGCCGTCGAGGCAGCGCGAGCCGGCGAGGCGGGCACCGGCTTCGCGGTGGTGGCGGAAGAAGTCCGCCGCTTGGCAACAAGGGCTTCGGAAGCATCCCAAAAAGCGGCCGAAGTTATCGGTCGCCTCGACCAAAAGATCCACGAAGGCGAGACCGTGATTTCCACCCTACAAATCACCTTCCCCGAGGTGAGTAAGGCAACGCTCAATGTTGTCCAGCAGATTGGAAAGATTACGGAAAACTCACACAACCAAGCAGGCAATCAGGACAAGGTCAACCAAACCATTTCCGCCGTTGATGCGTCAGTTCAGTCCCTTGCCGCCATGTCGGAGGAGAGTGCCGCGACAGTCCAAGAGGTCTCCGAGCAGGTGCAGAGACTGAACACGTTGATTAACGAACTCATGATCTTCTGGGAAGGCCGTGCGGGACACTCCGCCCGTCAATAAACAAGCAGGTCCGGAGGCTTCCCCGCTGGACCTGCTTGTACTGGCCGACTATCACCTCGCCGCCCTGCTGCTCCTTACTGCCGCGGTTTTCAAGCTTCGAGAGCCAGGGGTCGGAGAATTATTAGAGGCCTTGCACGAGCAGGGCATGCTCAACCTTGACATGGTCATCTTCCTGGTCCGCTGGCTACCATGGCTGGAGATTCTTCTGGGCCTGTGGGCGGTAAGCGGTATTCATCTTGAAATATCCGCCACCGTCATGGGGGCGCTTTACCTCCTTTTTACCGCCGCCATACTGGCGGCCTCAGGCGGTCATCTCTTGCTCCCCATTGACTGCGGCTGCTTCGGCACATCAGAGAGTTGGCCGGCCCTCGTGTATGTCCTCCGCAATACTGCTCTTGCCCTGCCGCTATTCCTTGCCGGAAAACGCCACAGACAGTGGTCCATTTTACGCTGGCGCCCCTTTTCCCGCTAAAAAAACACCACACCGGCATATCTTCCAGGCCTCCCTTCGCTCTTCTCTCCGCCTCATCGTGCACCCTTCCCTGACCCTAAACAACACCGGGCCGGATTAATCACCCATTAGAAGGACAGCCGGGCGGCCAGGTTGTCAGAATGTTTTTTTGGCGCACATGGGAAGTTTTTCGCAAAAAAACATCCTTGCTTTTTACAACACCACAACAGATCTCCCCAATTTTTTTAAAAAAATTCACTCATGCCCCTTGCTTGGTGGACTGCTTTTCGTTTACCTTACAAACAACACCATTTTTTCTCTTTTCCACCCCATATTTCTTTTTTTGACGGAACCCGGACCCCGATGCTGGAATTCGCACAATCACTCCGCTGGCAAGACATCTTCGATATCATGATCGTTTCGTTCATCATCTATCGTGTCATGCTGCTGATCCGCGGAACCCGGGCCGTCCAGATACTTTCCGGCATCGTGGTCCTCGTCGTGCTCTATTTCGCCGCGCGTGAGCTCGAATTTCTCACCCTGTACTGGTTGCTGGGAACATTCCTCAGCTCGATCTTCCTGATCATCATTATCATCTTCCAACGAGATATCCGACGGGCCCTCGCCCAGGTCGGACAAACCACTTTTTCCAAACCCCAGGAAGACACGGTGCACATTCTGCTCGAAATTGTCAGGGCGGCGCAACAAATGGCCCAGCGCAAAATCGGCGGGCTCATCGTCATCGAACGGGAAACAGGGCTCAACGAATACATCGAATCCGCCCACAGCCTTGACGCCATCGTCAGCAGACAGCTCCTGGTCACCATTTTCCAGACCACCGCTCCCCTCCATGACGGAGCGGTGATCATCCATAACGGCCGCATCCGTTCGGCCGGGGCACTGCTCCCCCTCACCCGGAACCCTTACATCAGCAAGCAGCTTGGCACTCGCCATCGCGCGGCCATCGGTCTTTCCGAGGAGACCGACGCGGTGATCATCGTGATCTCGGAAGAAACGCAGAAGATATCCCTGGTCCAGCACGGGGCCATGACCTCCGATCTCGACGAAAACGCACTCAGAAGCCGACTTGACGCAATCTTTGTTCCCAAGGAAAACACGACTCCTCTCTTATGGAAAAACTGGTTAAACAAATAATCCGGCGAGTTCCCACCCCCAACTTCCTCAATTGGCCGAACAACTGGGGATTGAAGCTCATTTCCCTGATCTTCGCCGTCCTCCTCTGGTATTTCGTGGTGGGCGAGGACAAGGTTGACACCACGGTCTTTATTCCGGTGGAGATTGTCAATCTGCCCAGGGAGCTGGTTATCGCCAACCAGTTCAAGAAACAACTGGAGGTCACGGTCAGCGGTCCCCGCGGTCTGATCAGCGGCATCAACCGCCAGCGGATCACGCGAACCATCAATCTTGCCAAAACCACCCCGGGAACCATTGTCATCCGCAACGAACCCGAGACGATCCAATTTCCGCGAGGCGTCACCATATCACGCATCCAGCCCACCCACATTACCCTGCTCATCGACGAGCTGGTGGAGAAGGAACTGCCGGTGCAGGCCAAGACAACGGGCTCTCCTGCCAGCGGCTACGAACTGGGCGGAGTTGTATTCGAGCCCCCGCTCATCAAGATTTCCGGCCCCAAGGCCGTTGTCGGACGGGAAAAAATCTTCACTGCCAAACCCATCGACATCAGCGGCCTGAAGAGTTCGAAAACCTTCCAGGTTCCCCTGGAATTGCGTTCGGCACTGCTGGAACTCATGGGCGAGACCGTGGTCACCGCCAATGTGGTGATCCGCGAAAAAACCACGGAAAAAGCCATCGCCGACATCCCTGTCCACCTCACGGGACCGGAGTCCGACAGAAAGGTGACCCTCGATCCCGGCACCATCAGCATCCGCGCCCTGCTTCCCTTGAGCAGCAGAGGAAACCAGGCGGGACTTGTCGAGGCCAGTGTCTCGACAGAAGGGCTTTCGGTCGGGACACACCGGGTGCAGGTGAAAATCACCGCGCCGGAAGAGGTCCACATTATCGAAGCAATCCCGCCCGTTGTCACCGTAAAGATTGGCCGGAGCCTCGGCAAATGAGCCGACTCACCAGTGCGCTCTCCCCTGCCGGCTCCGGGTTGCCCCAGACCCCCAGGAGTACAGCATGAGAAAGTTATTCGGCACCGATGGAGTGCGAGGGGTGGCGAACATCTATCCCATGACCACCGAAATCGCCATGCAGATAGGCCGGGCCCTCGCCTTTCTGGTCAAGGACATGCGGCGCGGCCACCGAATCGTCATCGGCAAGGACACCCGCCTTTCCTGCTACATGATCGAAAATGCCCTGGCTGCCGGCATCTGCTCCATGGGGGTGGATGTCCTTCTGGTCGGGCCCCTGCCCACGCCGGGCATCGCCTTTATTACCACCAGCATGCGGGCCGACGCCGGGGTGGTCATCTCCGCCTCCCATAACCCGTTTCAGGACAACGGCATCAAGATTTTCGCCAGAAACGGCTTCAAACTCCATGACGATCTGGAACTGGAGATCGAGGATCTGATCTTCTCGCAGAAGATGGAGGTGCTCAGGCCGGTGGCCGAGGAGGTGGGCCGCGCCACCCGCATCGACGACGCCAAGGGCCGCTACATCGTTTTCTTGAAAAACAGCTTCCCGCAGGAATACACCCTGGACGCCTTTCACATCGTGCTCGACTGCGCCAACGGAGCCACCTACGGGGTTGCCCCCCATGTTTTCGAGGAACTGGGCGCCACCGTCACCACCCTGGCGGCGAAGCCGGACGGCACCAACATCAACCGCGATTGCGGCGCTCTGCACCCGGAACACATGGCCGCCAAGGTGCGGGAACTGGGGGCGGACATCGGCATCGCCCTGGACGGCGACGGCGACCGGATCATCGTGGCGGACGAACACGGCAACATCGTTGACGGCGACCATATCATGGCCATCTGCGCCGCCGACCTGATGAGCCGCAAGAAGCTGAAAAAGAAAACCCTGGTCGCCACGGTGATGAGCAACCTCGGCCTGGAGGTCGCCATGCAGCGCATGGGCGGGGCCATGGTCCGCACCCAGGTCGGGGACCGCTATGTGGTGGAGGAGATGCGCAGATCCGGCTATAACTTCGGCGGGGAACAATCGGGGCATCTGGTGTTCATGGAACACAACACCACCGGCGACGGCATCCTCGCCGCGCTCCAGTTGCTGGCGGTGATGATCAAAAAACGCAAACCCCTGTCGCAACTTGCCGCCATCATGGAAAGCTTTCCCCAGGTGCTCAAGAATGTCCGCACCGCTGAAAAAATCAACACCAGCACCATTCCCGGCTTCAATAGAAAACTCAAGGAAATGGAAAAGAAACTGGACAAGAACGGCCGCATCCTCGTCCGTCCCTCCGGAACCGAGCCGGTTATCCGGGTCATGGTGGAGGGCCAGGACGCCGCACAGATCAACGCCATGGCCGACGAACTCTGCGAAATGATCCGCAAGGCTGACACCGCCGAAGCCTGACCAAGCAACCATGAAGACTCGACTCGACCAGCTTGTGCTGCAGCACGGGATGGCTCCCACCCTGCAAAAGGCCCAGGCCCTCATTGCCGCGGGCCAGGTGCTGGTGGACGACCAGCCGGCGGACAAGATCGGCTCGCTTTTTGCCAAGGACAGCCGGATACGGCTGAGGGAAAAAACCTGCCCCTATGTGAGCCGGGGCGGAATCAAACTCGCGGCCGGACTGGACCATTTCCGGATCGACCCCGCCGGCTTCATCTGCGCCGATATCGGCGCCTCCACCGGCGGTTTCACCGATTGCCTCTTGCAGCGCGGAGCCTCCAAGGTATACGCCATTGATGTCGGCTATGGCCAACTGGCCTGGAAACTGCGGCAGGATCCGCGGGTGGCGGTGATGGAGAGAACCAACGCTCGAAACCTGAAAGCCGGCGACCTGGAAGAGTCCCTGGACCTGGCGGTGATCGATGCTTCGTTTATCTCCCTCAAAACGCTGCTGCCGCCGCTGCTCGTCTTTTTCGCGAAAACCATCCGGGTGCTTGCCCTGATCAAACCGCAGTTCGAGGTCGGCCGTGGCCGGCTCGGCACGGGCGGAGTCGTCCGCGACAGCGATCTCCACGAAAAGGTGGTTGAGGAAATCCGTGAATTTGCAGGCGGGCTGGGCCTTGTCCCTGTTGGGGTCAGCCCCTCCCCGATCCTTGGCCCCAAAGGCAACCGAGAATTTTTGATCTACCTTGTGTCCGAGACGCAATAACGCTTGCCCCGCCAGAAAAAATCATCCCGCTGACGCGCCGGGAGATCCCGGGCAAAACGGACGATCAAACCCGACTCAACAAGCAGATCACAGAGATCCCCATCCAGATCTGCCCGGGCAACCATCCCCTCCAGAATGGACATGGCCTCGGAAAGCATCTTCCCTGGCTTGTAAGGCCGGTCCGCCGCGGTCAACGCTTCCAGCACATCGGCCAGGGCCAGCATCCGGGCCGGCAGGGGAATGTCGCCATTCCCAAGCCCCCGGGGATAGCCGGTTCCGTTCAGCTTTTCATGGTGCATGCCGGCATAGACCGGGACATTCCGAAGCTTTTTGGGAAAAGGCAGCCCTTCGAGCATCCGGATGCTCATTTCCACATGATGGTTCATCACCTTGCGTTCCGCCGCGGTCAAGGTGCCTTTCTGCACGCAAAGATTTTCCACTTCATCCGGCGCAAGCAGCGGGAATTCGACGCCGCTCATGGCATAGGTTATCCCGGCCAGACGCCGCACCTTCTCGATGCTCTCGGCCGGCAACCCTTCGCCGCCCAGGTTGATCATGTCGAGAAAATTGATGATCTCCTGCCATTCTTCTTCTTTTGGAGGGGGCAAAGGAGCGGTCCGCCCTTCCGTCCTTGAGCAGGGCTCGTTTTCCAGCCGGACAAACGCATCATGCAGCCGCGAGATTTCCACCCGGTGCCGGATCAGTTCTATCCGGTCGAAAATGGTCTCCAGCTTGGTTGCCTTGTCCATCAGATGCTCAGGCGTGGTGATCTTCCCAACGTCATGGAGCCAGGCCGCCATTCTGATCTCGGCCAGCTCGTCGGCGCTGAAGCTGACCGAGGCGAATCTGCCGGCGGTGGCCCTATTGACCTCCAGGGCGATCTCTTCGGTGAGATTGGCGACCCGGTAGACATGCCCTGCCGTATAGGGGGATTTTTCGTCGATGGCGTCGCCGATTGTCCGCACGAAAGCGTCCAGCAGATTTTCAAGCCCCCGGACCAAGCGCATCTTGGTGAGGGCGATGGCCGCCTGCGAGGCCAAGCTCATGACCATGCCCACCTCATGTTCGGGAAAAGGGACTACCGCGCCGGTTTCCCGGTCCTTGGCGTTCAGGAGCTGCAAAACCCCGATAACTTCATCCTCGTGGTCCCGCAACGGAATCACCAGCATCGAGCGGGAACGGTACCCAGTGGAGGCGTCAAAATCGCGGGTTCCCTGAAAATCGTAGCCTTCGGCATCATAGACGTCGGAGATATTGATTGGCTCGCCGGCAAGGGCGCAGTGGGCGGAAACATTCCAGTGATTCTCCCCATTGTTTTCATGGCGCAGCGGCACGGGAGGCCAGGAAATGGCCTCCCCGCTTCCTCCCATGCAGACTCCGAGCGAATCATTCTGGACAATGGCAAAATCAAGGGCCTGCCGCGCGTCGTCCTTGATGTACAGGGTTCCGCCGTCGGCGTTGGTGAAATGCCGGGCCTCGCGCACAATCCTCTCCAAAAGCCGGTCAATGTTTTTTTCCGAAGAGAGTCCCAAGCCGATCTTCACCAGCTCATAGAGATGATTGCCTTGACCTTCGCTGAACTCCCGAACCTCGCGGACAACCCGGTCTGCCAGCCCGGCCACAACCTCCGGCGGAACTCCGGCCATTGCCTGGCCGACATAGCTTTCGATTCCCTGCGCAACCTTCTGCATGAGGATGTCCACCGCCGGTTGCCTGCGAGCCTGAGCCTTATCCGGAAAAGCATCCATGACCATTCCCCTTGCCCGAAACGGCAATCTTCATCGTTGACAGCTTCCCGCCCGATCCGAGGTCCGAGGTGGCGGTCCGGGATACACAATACCGTACAGAACAGATACAGTATACGGCAGAACAGGATGACAAGCAATTTCACATTGAAACGGCGCACAACGCGGGACCTGCCGCAGTATGCATGGAAGGCAAAAAAACCCGGAGACGGTTGACTTGGCCAAGCGAAAATGCTACCTTGGGTGCGGTGCAATCCCCATGGTTGTTCGGCATTCCCCGTGCACTGCGCAACCCAAGCCATACCCTAAGTTTTTTTTCAGGAGCGTATCCGTCATGACAAAAATTCGTCCCCTTTTCCGATCATCCCTGTTCTCCGCCCTCGCCGGCACAGCTTTGCTGTTGCTCGCCTCCACGGCCACTGCCGCGGAATACGTCAGCGTCATCAAAGACGGGGTCAATATCCGCTCCGGCCCCGAGACGACAAAAGAAATCCTCTGGACGGTTTTCAAGGGCTTTCCGCTGCAGGTCACCTCCACACAGGGAACCTGGGCCAAGGTGGTAGATTTTGAAGGAGACACGGGCTGGATCGCCACCTCCCTGATCGCAAAGGAGAAAACCGTCATTGTCAAATCAGAAACCGCCAATCTGCGGGTCGGCGCTGGGAAAGACTACGAAATCGTGGCCGCGGCCAAACGCGGCGTGGTCTTCAAGCCCCTGACCACCGAAGGCGACTGGATCAAGGTCAAACACGCGGACGGCACAACCGGCTGGATATTGGGCAAATTGCTCTGGCCCAACTAAGCCCCAACGCCGGACACCATGGGAAAAAAAGCTCCCCCCCCATATCCGCCCCACCCCGTTCTTCTGGTTGACGACGAACTCCATACCCTTGCCAGCTTTGATATCGCCCTCCGCTCCCACGGCATCAGCAACACCCTCCGGTGCCAGGACAGCCGCAAGGTAACGTCCATCCTCGACAATCAGCCCGTGGAGATCATCCTCCTCGATCTGATGATGCCCCATGTTTCCGGGCATGACATCCTCACGCATGTCCGCCAGCGCTTTCCGGAATTGCCGGTCATCATTGTCACCGGGGTCAATGAGGTGGAGACCGCGGTGCGCTGCATCCAAGAGGGAGCCTTTGACTATGTGCTCAAGCCGGTGGAAATCGAGCGCCTTCTGCCGAGCATCAGGCGGGCCCTTGAGGTAAGGCGGCTCCGGCGGGAGAATTCCAGGCTCGCCAGCAGCTTCTTTGACAAGGACCCGGCCCATCCGGAGGTGTTCTCCGGCATCATCACCGGCAACGACACGATGAAATCCATGTTCCGCTACTGCGAAGCCGTTGCCGAAGGGCGGCAGCCGGTGCTGATCACCGGGGAAACCGGGGTGGGCAAGGAGAGCATCGCCAGGGCCATCCATGATCTGAGCGGCAGGACCGGCGAATATGTCACGGTCAATGTGGCCGGCCTTGACGATCAGATCTTTGCCGACACCCTCTTTGGCCACGCCAGGGGCGCCTTCACCGGCGCGGATCGCAACCGCGCCGGCTTGGTGGAAAAAGCAGCCGGAGGCTCCCTGTTTCTCGACGAAATCGGCGACCTCAGCGAACCCTCGCAGGTCAAGCTCCTTCGTTTTCTTGAGGAGGGCGAATACTATCCCATGGGTTCCGACCAGGTCCATCATTCGGACGCCCGGGTCATCGTCGCCACCCATCGCAATCTGGAACAGCAGCACCGGAAAGGATTGTTCCGCACCGACCTGTTTTACCGGCTGCGCACCCATCGCATCCAGGTCCCCCCGCTGCGGGAGCGCAAGGATGACATCCCTGCCCTGCTGGATTTCTTTCTTGCCCAGGCCGCGACGGAGTTCAACAAGGAAAAACCCCGCTGTCCGGATGAGATCATCCCCCTGCTGGCCGGCTATGATTTCCCCGGCAATGTCCGGGAACTGAGGGCTCTGGCCTTTGACGCCATGAGCCATCACCGGGGCGCCACCCTCGCCATGGATTTTTTCCGCAAGGAACTCGGCACGGCCAGCCTGGAGAAAAATTCCTCCGCTTCCACCGCCCGGATTATTCCGCAAAAGTCCTGGGCCGCGAGCCTTGAGCACCTGCCGACCCTGAAAAACGCGGATCAGCAGCTCATCGCCGAAGCCCTCCGGCGAAGCAACAACAACCAGCGCGCCGCCGCCCTCATCCTGGGCATAACGCCCCAGGCCTTGAATCAGCGGCTCAAGCGCCAGACCTAACGGCCTCCACAAGGGATCCTCCTCAGACCATGGCAAGCAAAGGAAAAATACTTGTTGTTGACGATGAGCCCATGGTCCTCAAGCTGCTCACCCTGCAGATAGAGCGCCTCGGCTACACGGCAACCCCCTCTCCCGACGGACCGGCGGCCCTGGCTCTCCTTGCCAAAAAAAACTTTCATCTCATGGTCACCGATATCATGATGCCCCAAATGGATGGCCTTGCGCTCATGCAGCAGGCCGTGGCTATCCGGCCCGATCTCGAATGCATCGTGGTTTCCGGACAGGCGGATCTGGCCATCGCCGTGGAGGCCATGAAGATGGGGGCGATCAACTATATCCAGAAACCGATCTCCTTGATGGAACTGGAAGTCTCCCTGGCCAAGGGCATGGAGCGGCTGACCCTGTTGAAAACCCTCAAAAAAAGCCAGCAGGAACTGCGCCGGCACCGCGACCATCTGGAGCACCTGGTCGCCAAACGTACCGCGGAACTCGCCCGCATCAACAAACAGCTTGAGGCGGATATCAAGGCCAGAAAAAAGGCGGAAAAAGAGGCGGAACAACGACGGCGGCAGCTCATCGAGGCCGACAAAATGGTCTCCCTCGGCATCCTGGTGGCCGGAGTGGCCCATGAGATCAACAACCCCAACAACTTCATCACCATGAACGCCCCCATCCTTCATCGCGCCTGGGAGGATTTCCTGCCCATCCTGGAAGAACATTACCGGGCGCAGGGCGACTTCCCCGTGGCGGGCATCCCCTTTTCCGAGATGCGCGAGCATGTTCCCGAGCTTTTTTCCGGCATCCTCGACGGCTCGGAACGCATCCGCAAGATTGTTTTCAATCTGCGGGATTACGCGCGGCAGGGCATCTCCGACATGAACCAGGACGTTGACCTCAACACCGCCCTGCGCGCCGCCCTGGTCCTGCTCGCCAATCCGTTGAAAAAGGCGACCGACCACCTCGCCATCCATTACGGCGAGGGGTTGCCGCCGGTGCGGGGCAATTTCCAGCGAACCGAACAGGTTATCATCAACCTGCTGCAAAACGCCTACCAGTCCCTCGCATCCCCGGATCTGCCCCTGACGGTTTCCACCGGGCAGGACCCAAAAAACTCCACGGTTTTTGTGGAAATAGCCGACCAGGGCTGCGGCATTTCCCAAAAAAATCTCAAACGCATTCTGGACCCGTTTTTCACCACCAAGCGCGATGGCGGCGGCAGCGGCCTCGGCCTTTCCATTTCCGCCGGGATCATGGAAGAGCATGGAGGACGGCTGCAATTCAACTCCCGACCCGGCAAGGGCACCATCGCCCGGGCGGTCTTTCCCCTGCCAGCGCCACACGGGAAATAACCCCTCGGCCACATCAACCTTTGTTGACCATATCAACCTTTATTTATTTCCGCACACCGCGAGCCGCACCGACCATCCCCAATCCGCCCGTCAACATACCTTGATTCACCCCTCCTTCTCCCCTCTCGGTACACGAAAAAATATTTTCAGCGATATCGAGTTGTTACACACATTTTTCACAGCCTGGCACATTTCTTCCATAAGCACCTGACAACCCCCGCAAGAAAAAAGGGACACATTCCACCTGACCAGGAGGGCAGACCATGGGAACATCAGCAGGGAAAACAACGCTGGCAACGCTCATGTCCGAACCGGGCGCATGCGTCCACGGTTCGCTGCGAATCACCGAGATTCTCGGCATGATGTCGGCAACCGCCCTCCCCATTGCCAACGACACGGTCATGGGCATCATCAATTTCCGGGGCAGAACCGTGCCGGTCATTGATCTGCGAGTGAACCCCATCGGCGGCCTCAACGGCTTTGCCGAACAGATCTGCATCCTGTCGGCGGAAGGCGCCCACCAGACGCCTCTTATCTTCGGAGCCTTGGTGGATTCGGAAGCCGACGCCTGGGAGATGATTGCAGGGAAGACCCACTAACAGCAGGGAGCCTTGAAAAATTCAAGGCTCCTGTGCGGGGCAAGGACGCCCCGTCATTTTCAGCCACTTACGTTGCTGAAAATGTGAGCAAAGGCAAAACTTGTTTTGGTTTTGCGGCTTGAAAAATCAACAGGAAGTTGATTCTTCAAGGTTCCCAGTAAAGATCAGAGGCCCGAGCGGGCCTTACACAAGTAGCCGTTTGGATCGGTCCCCCCCCCTCGCCGGTCCAAGACTTCCTGCCAAGTCTCTTCGGGGGCTTGGCAGGAAGTTGGCTTTTAGCAGGGCACACAATGCAACGGGAGCAAACCATGGAGCACGGCGCAACACCGACGGTTGCAACCATTCACGGAACATCCGCCATGAGGTTGACCCCAGCCATGCCGCAAACCTCTCTTTTCGTGTCCTGCCCCGATCTGCCCATCATCAATCTTACCCCCGGCAAGCTGTTGATCACCGACCAGCCTTCCATTGTTTCCACCATCCTCGGCTCCTGCGTTTCCCTGTGCCTTCATCACGAAAGATTCCGGGTCGGCGCCATCTGCCACGGCATGCTCCCGCGCCAGACCAAAATACCCATGCCCCACTATTTTCCGTATCTGGACACGGCGGTGCCCCACATGCTTGAAACACTGCGCAACCGCTACGGCATCGCCCCATCGGAGCTTCAGGTAAAGCTGTTCGGGGGGGCAAGCGTTCTCCAGACCAGCGTCCTCGGCGCCGACGCCTTTGCCATCGGCCAGATGAACATTGCCGCGGCTCTTGAGGCCCTTGCCCGGTTCGGTCTTGTCCCCGACGTGCAAAAAACCGGGGGAACCCAGGGCTACAAGATATTTTTCAATACCTCCACCGGCGAGGTTTTCGTACGGCGCATCGCCCCCAACCTTGCAAAAGGCTTTGCCCGAATCATGAAAGCACACTTCCCCCATTGACCCCCAACCGTTTTCGGCCCCGCCCATGACCAGCCCGCAGATCCTGATCGCAGAAGATGAAAAACATACCCGGCTGGCCCTGCACCTCGTTTTGCGCCAGGCAGGATTCGGCGTGATCCTGACGGCCAATGGCCGGGATGCCTATGAAAAAATCCGGCAGCAACCCGCCGGCCACCCCATCAGCCTGATCATCACCGACTTCAAGATGCCCGAACTGGACGGCCTTGGCCTGATTGACAAACTCCAGGGGGCAAACATCCGTATTCCGATCATGGTCATTACCGGATACGGCGACAAGGAGCTCCTCCGGCAACTGCATAAACGCGGCTGCGCCTCTTATATCGACAAACCTTTCATCCCCGCGGAAGTCCTGAACCGGATCGCCGGTGTTCTGGCACACACCGAGGCCGTGGCCTGAATACTTTCCGCGCCCGGGCCTCCCGTCATCTTCTCCGCTTTCTCCTTCCTGCCCCTCCGCCAGCTCCGTTTTTCGGCCGTGCATCTCAGAGAAAAGCTATTGACCAGCCCTTGCGAACACACTAAAAGAAGAAAAGCTCCGCCGCTGCGGCAGGACGAACACAGATCAACCACGCATCCAGCAGGTTTTGCATATGGTTTCCATAGCTACCATCGGTCCGGAAGGCTCCAACGCCTGGCAGGCGGCGCGCCAGTATAACCCGGACGCGACAATCAGGCTTTTCCCGAATCTGCCCACGGTATTCAATGCCTTTACCGAGGGGAAAACCGACCTGGCCCTGGTCCCGGTCTTCAATACCCGCGAAGGGCAGGTCAAGGAATACAGCCGGCTGATCAAGGGGATGGACACGGGGTTTTGGCAGGACAACATCGTTCTGCCCATTCATCTTTCCCTGGGCAGCCTTTCCGCCACGGAGCCGATCACCATGCTTCTGGGTAAAAGCGGGATGCTGCGGCAGTGCGAAGACTACATCACCTCTACCTACCCAGAGGCAACACTTACCACGGTGCAAAACCTTGACGCGGCGGTGCGGGACATCAAGGAACAGGGGATTGCCGGTCATGGGATCATCGAATCCGAGGAGGCGCTACGTGCCTACGGCCTGGCCATCCGCGCCCGGGAGATCGTGCCCCACAATCGCACCCGCTACGCGGTGCTGGGCCAGAACCCGGCTCCCCGCACCGGGTACGATGCCACGGTTCTGATCACCACTCCGATCAAGGATCGGGTCGGGATTCTGGTGGACCTGCTCAACGAGTTCACCAAACGCAGTATCAACCTGATCGACATGCAGACGGAAACAGATCCCCAGACCCAGAAGCTCCAGTTCTTCATCGAGTTTGAAGGGCATCTTTCCGACGAGCGGGTCCGCTTGGCCATTGAGCGCATCGAGCACCAGGTTATCCAGGAGCCCGGCTCCGTGCGGGTGCTGGGCAGTTTTCCCCGGGTGGACATGCGGGTCAAACGGATCAAAACCTTCGGTTTTATCGGCAGCGGCGACATGAGCCTCTGGTTTGCCGAGCGCTTGCAGAGCGAAGGCTACGAAACCATGATCACCGGCCGCAGCACCGTGCTGCGGCCCGCGGAGATGATCCCGCAAGTGGATGTGGTGGTGATCTGCGTGCCCATCAGCGCCACCCCCGCGGCGATAACGGAATACGGCCCGCTGCTGGCGGAAAACCAGGCCATGATCCTGCTGGCCGGCGAAGCGGAAAACGTGCTGCACACCGCTCTGACCCATACCAAGGAAGGGGTGGAGGTGCTGCTGGTCCATAACCTGTGGGGACCGCAGGCCGCCACGATGAAGGACAAAAACGCCTCGGTGGTCCGCACCGCCCGCAGCGGGGTTTTGAGCAGCGAATTCGAGGCCTTTCTTTACAAGCACGGGGCCAAGATCTCCCACGACGCTCCGGGACAGCACGACCTGATGATGGGGGTAAGCCAGAAATTGCCCACCTCCATCTCGGTGGCCCTGGCCATGGCCCTTAAGGACAACTCCATCCCTCCGGAGGATATCGGCAGCCACGCCACCCTCACCTCGCTCTATTCCATCCTTTCCATGGCCAGGGTACACAGCCAGAACCCCCGCACCTATGGAGAGATCATGTCCACCAGCGGCCAAGGGTCCCGCATCGTTCTCAGCTTCGCCAAAAATCTCGAAAAGATCACCACATTGGCAGAAGCCGGCGATATCGAGGGGCTTTGCACGCTGATCGAGGAAAACCGGAGGTATCTGGGCGAAGGTTTCCTCAAGGACCGGATGCAGCAAGCTCTTGCTGTGGATGCCACCCTGGGGAGAGTGCTCAGCCGCGACTGATTCCCGGGCCTGCCTGCGACATTTTTCCACAAACAACCCTTGACGCTCTATCCTTTTTTTCTATATACTGGAAGGTATTGACATAATTGTAATGCACTTCCCCATGACAAACCCGCTGCGCGGAGGAGACAGATGGCCAGACAACAGGTAACATTAGGCAAGAAAATCGGCGGCGGCTTCGGGGTGGTGCTCTTCCTCCTTGCCATGGTCGCGGGCATTTACCAGTTCGCTCTCACCACCGCCACCTCCACCTTCACCGAACTCATCGAGATCGACATGACCATAGCGGTGCGGGCAAACGCAGCCCTGAACCACCTCAACAAGTGCCGACGCTTTGAAAGGAACTTTCTCCTCGCTGGCGAAGATGATAAAGCAAAGGAGCAAAAAAACAGCTACGCCGACTTGGAAGACGAGTTGGATACCCTTGATGCCTTGGCAAAGAAAGCGAACAAACCAAATATTATCGCGGAGGTGCAAAAAATCCGCCCCTTGGCCGAAGCGTATCAAAAAAGTTTTGAAGAAGTAGCAGCAGCCCCAGAGCATGAGCGGATGAGCCTTGAACCCAACCTCCGCAAAACAGGAAAACCAGCAGAAACTGCACTGGAAAAACTTACCATCCAGGCCAATGACGAGGCAAACCAGGGCAGAGTTGCCGCCAAGGATCGGGCCGATCTCAAGGGCATATTGGCCTTGAGCCTTGGCGCCATCGCCATTGCCATCGGCTCGGTGCTCGCCTTTTTCCTGGGCCGGGAGATTTCCGCCACCCTCAAGCAGGTCAGCACGACCTTGAACGAAGGCGCGGAGCAGGTTGCCGCAGCGGCGGGCGAGGTTTCCTCCTCCAGCCAAACCCTGGCCGAAGGCGCATCCCAGCAGGCGGCGGCAGTGGAAGAAACCTCCGCCTCCCTGGAAGAGGTCGGCGCCATGATCAAGCAGGATGCCGACAACGCCCGGCAGGCGGACGAGCTGATGAAGGAGGCGAATCAGGTTATCCAGAACGCAGATGAATCCATGAAAAAGCTCACCATCTCCATGGAGGAAATTTCCGCTGCCAGCGCCCAAACCCAAAAGATCGTCAAAACCATCGATGAAATCGCCTTCCAGACCAATCTGCTGGCCCTGAATGCCGCGGTCGAGGCGGCTCGGGCCGGCGAGGCAGGGGCCGGATTCGCGGTGGTGGCCGACGAAGTGCGCAATCTGGCCATGCGGGCGGCGGAGGCGGCCAAAAACACCTCCAATCTCATCGAGGGAACGGTGCAGAAAATTACCGCCGGCAACGCCCTGGTCAGCGAGACCAGCGAATCGTTCTATGTTGCCGCCCAATCCACCACCCGCATCGGCACGATCATCACCGAGATGGCCGGAGCGGCAAGCCAGCAGGCAAATGCCATCAGCCAGGTCACCAAGGCCATCCACGAGATCGACACCGTGACCCAGGCAAACGCCGCGGCAGCGGAAGAATCGGCCTCAGCCTCCGAAGAGTTGAACGCCCAGGCGGAAATGATGAAAGGCTCGGTTGGGCAGTTGCTGGAAATGGTGGGCGGCGGAGAGAGTCCGGCAATAAAGCCGACGGCAGACAAAAAATTGAAGCGCCCCCCCACTCGGGCACAGTACGACGCCAAAAAAATCGCACCTCCGGCACGAAAGGCCCTGCCCCCCGCACCCAAAAGCAGCCCGGCCAAGGGGAAAAAACCCGAGGATATCATCCCCATGGGCGACGACTTTGAGGATTTTTGATTCTTTTTAAAAAAAAAATGGAACTTTCACCGTAAGGGAACGGTCATACAAATATAAACACTGTGAAAGAGCAGAAATCCTCCCCTTTGGTTTCTATTTTCACCTTGTTTCTCCTCCCTCTCCCCTCGCCGCCACAAGCGGCACTCAGAGGCCATTTCCATTCTTGCGGAAATGGCCTCTGTTTTTTTTGCGCACATCTTTTTTTCTCTTGATAATCCTTCTCACTTCGTCCTATTCTAAAACAAGAAACGCCAGTCACCCGGCCTGTCCGCCGCACAACAAGCAGGGGAATCTTTCCCCGAGTCTTCAAGGAGAACACGATGGATCTCAAGCAGTGGTCGTTGCGGGGGAAAATAGTCCTGGTGGGCGTCTTGCTGCCCACTCTGCTCATCGTGGGTTTGTTCCGCCTATACTCGGGAGAATCAAGGGAAAAAACCCTCACCGCATACGCGGACAAGGCCAGAGCCATCTGCTTGACCGCCGAGTCCACCCGCGACGAAATGGAAAAAAAATGGCAGATGGGACTGTTCACTGCCGAACGCCTCCGGGAATTGGCCGAGGCGGGCGAGAAAGATAAGGTTCTGGCCATGGTCCCGGTGGTTTCCGCCTGGAATGCGGCCATGCGCAAAGCGCAGGAAGGCGGCTACACCTTCAAAGTGCCCAAACATTCCCCCAGAAATCCCAAAAACGAACCGGACCTGCTTGAAGCAAAGGCGCTCAAGCTGATGGACGAACAGAATCTTGACGAATATTACGAAATCGACCCCGCACTCAACGCTGTCCGGTATTTCCGGGCGGTCCGCCTCTCGGAAACCTGCCTGCTCTGCCACGGCGACCCGAAAACCTCCCAAGCCCTCTGGGGCAACGACACCGGAACCGACCCCACCGGCGGCCCCATGGAAAATTGGAAAACAGGCGAAATCCACGGGGCCTTCGAAGTGATACAGTCCCTGGACCAGGCGGACAAGCAGTTGAACGCCTCGATCAGCAAAGCCACCTATCTGGTGGTGGTCGGCCTCGCCATCATGGCTGTGCTCTTCGCCACTCTGGTGATCCGCATCGTTTCCAATTCGGTGATCAAGCCGGTCACCCGGATCATCGCCGACCTGACCCGGGGCGCGGATAACCTGCTTGACGCAGCCAACCAGGTATCATCAGCCAGCCACGAACTAGCCGACGGCGCCACCCGGCAAGCCGCAAGCCTTGAGGAGACATCGGCCTCACTGGAAGAGATGTCCTCCATGACCAAACAAAACGCCGAGAACGTGAGCCAAACCAGCCTGATGGCGGAAAATGCCAGAAGCTCGGCCGAGGTTGCCCAGCAGAGCATGGAGAAGATGACCGTGGCCATCGGCTCCATCAAAAAATCCGCGGACCAAACCGCGGTGATCATGAAAACCATCGACGAGATAGCCTTCCAGACCAACCTGCTGGCCTTGAACGCCGCCGTTGAGGCGGCGCGGGCCGGCGAGGCGGGCGCGGGTTTCGCCGTGGTGGCGGAAGAGGTTCGCTCGCTGGCCCTGCGCAGCGCAGAAGCCGCCAAGAATACAGCGCAGCTCATCGAAGAATCCCAGAAAAACGCGGACAATGGCGTCAAATCGGCGGCGGAGGTAAAAGAAATCCTGACCAAGATTGTTGACGGGGTCAAGAAGGTCAGCCAACTGGCCAGGGAGATCACCGTGGCCAGCGACGAACAGGCCCTGGGCGTCAACCAGATCAACAGCGCCGTTGCCGATGTGGACAAGGTAACCCAGGGCAACGCCGCCATTTCCGAAGAGGCTGCCTCGGCAAGCGAGGAGCTTTCCGGCCAGGCCAGGGAACTGAGCGAACTGGTCCACTCCCTGGCCGAGATCGTGGGCGCCCGAGAGACCGGCGCGGCGCCGCCCAAAAACATCGGCAGAAAAGCACCGGCACACATTCAGAAACGCGCATCCCTGGCGAGCCCGGCAAAGCCGATGAAAAAACTTGCCTCCCCTGCGGACGCACAGCCCAAGGCGGCCAAGGCGCAGGATGTCATCCCCTTTGACAACGATGAGTTTGAAAATTTCTAGCAATCACACACAGGAGAAAGAGCATGGCCTTATTGACGTGGCAGGACAAGTATTCCGTCGGCATCAAACAAATCGATGACCAGCACAAACAGTTGATCTCCATGATCAACGAACTCAACGACGCCATGCTGGCGGGCAAGGGAAAGGACGCCCTGATGCCGGTGCTGACCAAGCTGGCAAACTACTGCGTGAGCCATTTCGCGGTCGAGGAAAAACTGTTCGACACCCATGGATACCCGGAAACCGCCGACCACAAGGATAAGCACAACAAGATGACCGCCAAGGTCAAGGCGCTCATCGGCGAGGTGCAAAGCGGCAAAAGCACGGTCAGCATCGAGGTGATGAATTTCCTCAAAAACTGGCTGGACAAGCACATCATGGAAACGGACAAGAAATACGGCCCCTACCTGAACAGCAAGGGTGTCAGCTAAGAGCGTTCCCCTCCCCTGGCCGGGGGAGCGGCCAGTTGCGCTCCCCCGGCCTCTCACCGTCATCTTTCCATCCATCCCAGGGTTTCCCATGATCTGTCGGGTAAACATCGACACTTACCGCTGCAACAGTTGCGAAACCTGCGTGGTCATCTGCCCCGAGGTCTTCCGCATGAACCAGGCTCTGGAAAAGGCAGAACCCGTCTCCGACACAGCACCGTGCAGCGAAGCGCTGGAACGGGCCGTTGCCATGTGTCCGGAAAAATGCATTGAGCTTGAACGGGTATGATTCCGCCCCCGCCTTGCCTCGTGCCCCTCATGCATTCCAACAGTATCCAAAAACAAAAGGCCATCCGGTTCCGGATGGCCTTTTCTCCCTAAGCAAGCAATGCCCGGATCGGATCAGATGCCCTGCACCGCAATCCTGCGCGGCTTGGCGGGAGCGATCTTGGGCAGCACCAGGGTAAGGACCCCATCGGCCATGGTGGCCTGGATCTTTTCCTGATCAATGGTTTCGGCCACCGTGAACTTGCGCAGGTAATTCCCTGGCTCAAATTCGCGCAACAGAACGGTTTCCCCTCCGTGCTCGTGCGGGGCCACGGTGCCGCGGATGGTCAGGGTTTCATTTTCCAGCTCGATTTCAACCCCATCCTTGGCAACCCCCGGCATCTCCGCCAGCACATTGACCGCCTCGGCGGTTTCAAAGATATCCACCGCGGGCACATACTGCTTTTCCGGCTTGGTGGGCTCCCCTGCCTGCTGCACTTCCTGTTTCTGCTGGATCTGCATCTCTTTTTCCGTCATGGGTGTACTCCTTCAAGAAAGCATGAACACGCTGCGTCAAAGCTGCCTCAGCCGACATTCACCTTGATCTGCCGGGGCTTTGCCGCTTCCGCCTTGGGCAGGCTGATGGTGACGATCCCGTTTGCTGCCTGTGCGCCTATCCTGTCAACCTGAACCTTGGCCGGCAGGGTGATGGCCCGGCTGAACCTGCCGCACTCAAGCTCCCGGCGGTGATAGGAATATTTTTCCTCCACCGTGCAGGTTTTCCGTTCGCCCCGGATGGTCAGGGTGTCGCCCTCGATGGAGATCTCCACCTCGCCGGCCGGCACCCCGGGAATCTCGGCCCGGACATAGATATTGCCGCTGTCCTCCGAAACGTTCAAGGCCGGAAAAACCGCGCCCCTTCCGCCAGCGTCCTGCCCTGACCCCTGAAAAAGCGCGTCCAGCTCGCGGCGCATCCTTTCAAAATCGGCCCAGGGATTTCTGAACAATTTCTGATCGGCAAATCGTACTATCGCCATACGCACCTCCTGTGATAATTATGTGTAACAACTCGATTTTACAGAGTTTATCTGCATTACACACACAATAAGAATTGTTGTTTGCTTGTCAAGACCGGACAATATTTTTCAAGAAAGCCATACAAAGCCACGCCCGCTCAATCATCTTACCACAGAGGAAATCATCCTTGCGAAGGGGCGATGATAACGCTATCATCCACGACAAGAATCGGGTATAGTTGCGACCCGGATTCTACTTGCCGGAACCGGCGCCGTTAATACTGCTGGCTTTCCGGCAAACCCCACCCCATTGCGGCCCCCTGCCGTCTGTTGCGGGCATACATTCATCGAAACACAGGAGAAACACACATGAAACTCATTCTTTTGGGCGCACCCGGCGCCGGAAAAGGCACGGTGGCAAAGCTGCTCACCGCCATCGACGGTTCGGTCCAGATTTCCACCGGCGACATTCTGCGCGGCGCGGTACAGGCAGGCACAGATCTCGGCAAGGAAGCGGAAGGCTACATGAAACGGGGCGATCTGGTTCCCGATTCATTGATCATGGGTATCATGGAAAAGCGCCTTCAAGAACCCGATTGCGCCAAGGGCTTTTTGCTGGACGGCTTTCCGCGCACCATCCCCCAGGCCGAAGCCCTGACCGCCCTGCTGAAAAAACTCGATATCACCCTGGACATGGTCGCTTCCATCGACGTGCCCCGGGACGTGATCTTCGACCGGCTCTGCACGAGAAGGACCTGCACCAATCCCTCCTGCCAGGCGATCTACAACACCAAGAGCAACCCGACCAAGGTGGAAGGGATCTGCGACAAGTGCGGCAGCCCGGCGATCCAGCGCGAGGACGAAACCCAGGAAGCCATCGCCCATCGTTTGGACACCTACAACGAGAAAACCGCTCCCCTGGCCGGTTTCTACGAAAAGGCCGGATTGCTGAAATCCATCGTCGGCACCTCCAGCGACGTGGTTGTTGACGCCATCAAGAAACAGCTTGGCCTCTAATACCCCGAAGATTACCATCATCGGCGGCGGCCTCGCGGGATGCGAGGCCGCCTGGCAAGCCGCCCAGCGCGGCTGCCAAGTGACCATCCACGAGATGAAGCCGGTGCGCTTCAGCCCGGCGCACGAGTCGCCGCACTTGGCGGAACTGGTCTGCAGCAACTCCCTGCGCTCCGCCGATGCCTCTTCCGCCGTGGGGCTTCTCAAGGAAGAGATGCGTCGCCTGGGTTCCCTGATCATGACAGCAGCGGACCAGACCCAGGTGCCGGCTGGCCGGGCTCTGGCTGTTGATCGCTCCCTCTTTGCCCTACACATCACCGAAAAAATCGAAGCACATCCTGCCATCACCGTGATCCGGGAGGAGGTCACCGAACTCCCCCCTCCTGGGCAATGGCCGGTGATCCTGGCTTCCGGCCCCCTCACCTCAAGCCCGCTGGCCGCATCCCTGGCCCAGCTCACCGGGGAAGAGCACCTGGCCTTTTACGACGCCATCGCTCCCATCGTTACCGCCGATTCCCTGGACATGTCAATAGTCTACCGGGCCTCCCGTTACGACGACGGCCCGGGCGACTACCTGAACTGCCCCATGAACCGCGACGAGTACACCGCCTTTATCGAGGCCCTGCGTTCCGCGGACAAGGTGCCGCTCAAGGAATTCGAGGAACAAAAATACTTCGAGGGGTGTCTTCCCATCGAGGTCATGATGGAGCGGGGCGAAAACACCCTGCGCTTCGGGCCCATGAAACCGGTTGGGTTGCCTGACCCGCGGACCGGCCGCGACCCCTACGCAGTGGTCCAGCTCCGCATGGAAAAAAAAGACGGTCTGCTCTACAATATGGTGGGCTTCCAGACCAAGCTGACCTATAAAGCCCAGCAGGAAGTGTTTCGTCTGATTCCGGGCATGGCCCAGGCTGAATTCGCCCGGCTCGGCAGCATTCACCGCAACACCTTTGTCTGCGGGCCCAAGGTGCTGCTCCCGAGCCTGCAGGTGAAAAACCGGCCCGATCTTTTGCTGGCCGGGCAGATCACCGGGGTGGAAGGCTATGTGGAATCCACGGCCATGGGATTGCTGGCCGGAATCAACGCAGTGCGGCTGGCCAAGGGTCAAGCGGGCCTTGAGCTGCCCAACGACACCGCCATGGGCGCCCTGGTCGGTCACCTTACCCAGACCGACCCAAAGCATTTTCAGCCCTCCAACATCAACTTCGGCTTGTTCCCTGTCTGGGAGACCAAGCTTCCGAAAAAACTGCGAGGACAACACCGTGCGCAAACAGCCCTGGCTTCCCTCAAACAACTCTGCGACGCAGAAAAGCTGGAACCGGCCTAAGCATGCGCGCTTTCCCCTGTGCCTTCTCCTGTTTTTCGGCCTGCTGATTCTCTCCGTGCCCGCTTCCGCCGCAGCCCCTCGCCCGACCCCGCCCCGGCACCAGCTCGACATCGCCTTTGACCTGCAAAGCCACCGGCTCATCGGCACATCGCGCATCACCATCCCTGCGCAAACCGCGGTCACCATCTCCATGGCAAATCTGGAAATCATGCAGTTCGACCTGGACGGCGTCACCCTCCAGACCGCGGAGCACGTAGTCCTCCCGTCGGCGCCGCAAGACCAGCACGTTGCCATCCGCTTTCACACATCATATGCCGGCAACCGGGCCGACACCCTTAACGGACTCATCGACCCCAGCGGCATCGCCCTCACCGGCTTTTGGCATCCGCGCCTGGACACCGACTGCCTGTATGCCCTGACCGCCGCCATCCCCCAACACTTTGCAGCCATTGCCGAGGCCGAGGAGATCAGCGACACGCTTAGCGGCAATATCCGCACCGTCCGCTTCCTGTTCGAGCATCCCCTGCCCGGCCTCAACTTCGTGGCCGGCCCCTATGTGGTGGAAGAGGAGCCCTTCGGTCCCGGCCAGACCCTGTACTCCTATTTCTTTGCCGAAGACCGGGAACTGGCGGCGGGATACAAAAAGAAAACAATCGAGTACCTCAAACGCTACCAGGAACTGGTTGGCCCCTATCCCTACAAACGATTCAGCATCGTGGAAAACCGGCTGCCCACCGGCTACGCCATGCCCACCTTTACCCTGCTCGGCCAAGCCGTGGTCCGGCTGCCCTTCATCACCGAAACCTCGCTGGGCCATGAAGTGCTGCACAGTTGGTTCGGCAACAGTGTTGACGTGGATACCAGCCAGGGCAACTGGTGCGAGGGGCTGACCACCTACCTGGCGGATCAGGCCTTTGCCGCGGATAAAGGGGGTGCTGCCGCATTCAGAAAGCAGCAGCTCATCACCTACCAGAGCTATGTGGGGCCGGACAACACCATGACCCTCGCGGATTTCAGCGGGGCCGGCAGCCATCTTGCTACCGGCAACAAAGCCGCGCGGGCCGTGGGCTACGAGAAGGGGAGCATGCTCTTTCACATGCTGTTCCGGGAGATCGGCGATGTTCCATTCTATGCCGGAATTCGCGATGTGTATGCGCGTTTCCGTCATCAACAGGCGAGCTGGCAGGATCTGGCCGCACGTTTTTCCACAAGCTCCAGCCAAAACCTTGAGCCCTTTTTCAGCCAATGGCTCGGCCGCGCCGATCTCCCCCGCCTGGAAATCAGCTCCGGAGCCCTTACGGAAAAAGGGGACCACCTGGAACTCGGGCTCACCATCAAGCAGCTCCAGGAAAAACCCTACCGGCTGCGATTGCCCCTGGATATCGTCACCGCCAAGGGCAAGGAGCGGCGGGAGGTGACCCTTTCCGAAAGCGAAACCAAACTGCGCATCCGCCTGACCGATTATCCCTCGCTGGTAATCGGTGACCCGGACTACGACCTGATGCGAGCTTTGGCCCCCGAGGAACTGCCGCCTACCTGGTCGCGCTTTCTCGGCGCCCGCGAGAGGCTGGCCATCGCCCCGGATGGAGAAGAGCGCCAGGTCTATGCCCCGCTCATCGAACTCCTTGCCGCCATGGAGTGCCCGGTCAAACCTGCCAACGAGGCCACGGACAAGGATCTGGCCGGCAAAGCCGTGCTGTTCCTCGGCACGGACAGCCCCCTGGCCCGCTCCATCTTTGCCGGCCAGCCCCAGCCCGCCACCGGCTTTACCCTGGAGGCGCGGGAAAATCCCCTGGCCCCCGGCCAGGTGGCGGTGCTGATCTCTTCGGCCAGCACCCCGGAAACAGCGGCAGCCGCGCCGAAGCTCGCCCATTACGGCAAATACGGCACACTCCATCTCAACCTGGGCCGGGTGGCGCACAAAGCCGTGCTGGAGACGGAGCAGGGGCTGCGCCTGGTCATTGATGCCCCGCCCATGGGCCTTGCCCTGCCCCAGGCCCTTTCCTTTGCCGCCATCATGGAGCAGCTTGCTGACAACCAGGTGGTGTATGTGGGGGAGAACCACACCCGCAACGAAGACCATCTCCTGCAACTGCGGGTGATCCGGGCGCTCTTCGCCCAAAATCCCAACCTTGCCATCGGCATGGAGATGTTCAGCCGGGAGGCGCAACCCGTTCTTGACCGATATGTGGCAGGCGAGCTGAACGAACGGGATTTCTTGAAGCAAACGGAATATTTTTCCAAATGGGGCTACGATTACCGCTTCTACCGGGAGATCATCAATTTTGCCCGGCGCCACCGGCTGCCCATCGTGGCCCTCAACCAGGAAAAAGCGATTGTCAACAAGGTCTTCAAGGAAGGGACCGCCGCCCTGACCGCCGAAGAACTGGCCAAGATGCCAGCGGACCGTGACCTGACCATTCCCGGCTATCGTGAGCGGATCACCGAGGTCTTTGCCCTGCACGGCCCGCACGGCGGCAAGCCGGAACAGGTCAACGGTTTTTTCCAGGCCCAGGCCCTGTGGGACGAAACCATGGCCGAATCCGTGACCAGCTTCCTCGCGGCCCACCCGGAAAGGAGAATGGTGGTCCTGGCCGGGCAGGGTCACACCGACAAGGCCACCGCCATCCCACCCAGGGTTGCCCGCCGGTTACCGGCCATCCGCCAGGCCGTCATCCTGAACAGCATGGGCCGGGAGCTTGATCAGACCGAGACGGACTACCTGATTTTTTCCGAGCCCGAGGAGCTGCCTCCGGCCGCGCTTCTGGGGGTGATGCTTGCCAACACCGCCGATGGCCCGCGGGTGGAAGGGTTGTCAGAAAAGAGCAAGGCAGGCGCAGCGGGGATCAGGAAAAAAGATGTCATCCTGGCGCTGGATGACGAACCGGTGACCACCATCGACGATCTGAAGATCTTCCTGCTCGACAAGGAAATCGGCAATCAGGTGACGGTGCGGATCAAGCGGGAAACCGGTTTCCTGTTCAAAGGGGAATCGATTCTTTCCATTCCGGTGGTGTTGTAGCACTGATTCAGATCAGTCCAACCCTCAAAAATTCCCTCCCCCCTTGGCGGGGGAGGGC
This sequence comes from Pseudomonadota bacterium, assembly GCA_018830485.1. Taxonomy (GTDB): domain Bacteria; phylum Desulfobacterota; class Desulfobulbia; order Desulfobulbales; family Desulfurivibrionaceae; genus Thiovibrio. The sequence continues at coordinate 27,241 of JAHJRQ010000007.1, forward strand.
TAGGGAGAGGGGGAAGCAGCTAAACACTTGGCATGTGGAGCCCCACTATCTTTTCTTTTGGCCTTCCCCCTGCTCCGGGCTATAATGGGCAAAAATCAAGGACCACCCATGACCACGCCCGACGAAAACTACACCGCACCCCCACCGATCCCAGCCCAGGCCGCCCTGGAGTTTCTCCACGATATCCGGCAGCTTGTCGCCTTCCAGCAGGCAATCGGCATCGAGGGATACCCCCGCACCCCTGAACTTGCGCGGTTTCTTACCGAGCCGCAGCCACCGACAGCACCGGCCCGACCGCAAACAAAAACCGCTTCCAGGCCGGAGACGATCCGCACCCCACCCGCCCGCCGCCAGAGCACGGCAGCAGCCATGCCAAACACCACCCTGACCGAGCTGTATGCAGAGATGCAGGCCTGCCAACGCTGCCCGCGACACCAGAGCCGAAGCAAGGCAATCACCGGTGAGGGCACGACTCGAGTCAAGCTCCTGATCATCACCGATGCGCCCTCTGTAGAGGACGATTATTCCGGCCTGCCCATGAGCGGAGAACCGGGCCAACTCCTCGACAAAATGCTGGGGGCCATCGGCCTGAGCCGGGATGCTGTCCACCTGAGCCTGCTCACCAGATGCCATGCGGAGGAACCGCCGGGCAAGGAGGCGGTGGACGCCTGCCTGCCCTTCCTGCTCAAGGAAATCATGCTCGTCGTCCCCACAGTCATCTGCGCCATGGGGCCCCTTGCCGCCCAGAAGCTGCTCCGCACCAACAAGCCCTTGAGCCAGTTGCGCGGCAGGTTCCACGATTTTCAAGGCATTCCGCTGATCCCCACCTTCTCGCCAGAATTTCTGCTGAAAAATCCGGAGATGAAAAAGGCTACCTGGCTGGATTTGCAGATGATTCAGAAAAAGCTCCAAACCGCCTAGCCGTTACCGCCATAAAGCTTCGCAGGAAAAACGCGTCAGGATTCTCCTTCTCCGCCCTTGACAGGAGATACACGCCGCAGTAGACCAGAACAAAGACATAATCCGGACACGATCAATATTCGGCTCAGGTCAGAACTGACCGATTCTTCGGGAAAAAGAGCAATCAACCAGAGGTCTACCTATGAGCAGATATGGCAGCGGCGGGGCCGGATTTGGTTTGGGCGTAGTCATTGCGGTAGCCCTTTCTTGGGGTGCAAACCATTCCATCCTGTGGGCAATCTTCCACGGATTTCTAAGTTGGTTTTATGTCATCTACTATTTTCTTTTCAGATAGACGAGCAGCATGACCGCCACCGGGCTCCAAACTATTAAGCACGGGCTAAATAAAACCGAATCAGACGCCCCTGCCGGCCAGAGAACGTTACCATTCTCACAATACCAAGAAAATCCCCCTACAACCCCTCCGGCGTAAAGGCCACCACCTGATCGATATTGTCTGCTCCGGCAAAGAGCATAACCAGCCGGTCCACCCCCAGGGCAATACCCGTAGCAGGAGGCATGGTTTCGAGGGCATCAAGAAACACCTCCGGCAGCGGGCCACAGTCCCGTCCCTGGAGCCGAATAGCCTTCTGCTCCGCCAGGAATCTGGCCCGCTGCTCTATGGGATCAACCAACTCGGAAAAACCGTTGGCCAACTCCAACCCGGCCACATACAGCTCAAAACGCTCAGCCACTGTTGGATCGGTCGGGGAGAGCCGGGCCAAGGCGCCCAGCGTGGCCGGATAGTCGCAGAGAAAGGTGGGGGTCGCCGTGCCCAGATGCGGTTCCACATACTCCACCAGCAGCTCATCGAATCGGTCCTCGGCCAGCGCCTCTTCCACCGTGCAGGGCGCATAGCGATGGAAGGCCTCGGCCACGGTGATCCGCTCCCACTCCGGCCCAAGGTCGATCCTGCGCCCTTGCCATTCGAGCACTCCAGCCTTTTCACCCTTGCCCATGGCCGCAGCCAGATACCGCAGCAGCACCTCGCAATCCGTCATCAAATCGCGGTAGTCCCTGCTGGCTGCATACCACTCCAGCATGGTGAATTCGGGCAGGTGGCGGTCGCCGCGTTCGCCTTTGCGGAAGCATTTACAGATTTGGAACAGTTTGGGGATGCCTGCGGCCAACAGCCGCTTCATGCACAATTCCGGGGAGGTTTGCAGGAACCAACCCTCGCTGGTCAGCGGCTCTATGTAGGCTTCCGGGGCAGGGGCAGGGATACGGATGGGGGTTTCGACCTCGAGGTAGCCTCGGTCGATGAAAAAGGTGCGCAGGGCCTGAATGAGAACGGCCCGCAAATGCAGGCCGTGGACAGGAATCATAGTCGTTGTCGATGCAGTATTAAGGCAGCCGCCCCATGGTTATTCATAGTAATTCGCCAAAAACGAAAACATGAATTTCATCACTGCAATGTAAACGTTCAGCAGTGCCGCAGATGCGCGGAAGAGGTCTGCGAAGTGTGCTATTGCACATGAGCAGGCCGATGACAAAGCAAATGCGGTGCTGCTGGACGTTTACGGCTATTCCTTTACCCGGGTCACATACACCCCGGTGCGGGTGTCGATCTGCAGCTTATCCCCTTCCTCGATAAAGGGCGGCACCTGGACCACATACCCGGTTTCCAGGGTTACGGGCTTGGAGTCGCTGCCGCTGGTGTCGCCCTTGACCCACGGGTCGGACTGGGTGACCTTGAGGTTGACGAAGTTGGGCAGGGTAACGCCGATGGGGCGGCCGTTGTACTGCAGCACCTCCACATCCATGTTGTCGGTGAGAAAATTGATGGCATCGCCCAACTGTTCTTTGGATATCTCCAATTGCTCAAAGGAGACGTTGTCCATGAAGATGTACTCATCCCCCTGGCAGTAGAGATACTGCATGGTCCGCTCCTCAAGGGCGGCCTTTTCCAATTTGTCGTTGGAGCGGAAGGTCTTTTCAAAGGAATTACCGGTGATCATGTTCCGCAAACGGGCGCGGTACAGGGCCTGGCCCTTGCCGGGTTTGGAAAAGGAAAAATCCGTCATGACATACGGTTCGCCGTCGATCTGAACCTTTAAGCCTTTGCGAAAATCAGAAGCGGAATACATACTTGCTCTCTCCCTGTGGCAATCACAATCAAAGTCAAAAAAAAACAGTGTGCGGCACCTTACTAACCGGATTCCCGCATTTTTGCAAGGGTGAAGTTGAGTCCAGCTCTAACTGCTCAGCAGTGCCGCAGATGCGCGGAAGAGACCTGCAAAATGTGCTATTGCACATGAGCAGGCCGATGACAAAGCAGATGTGGTGCTGCTGGGCAGTTACATTACTTCCTTTTTACCGATGGCCTCTGCCTTAATGCGATCCAGGAGCTCGCCCAGCACCGGTTTCACATTCTCCCGGATATCACCGGCCACGATGATGAACAGCAGATCGTCGCCGGGCTGGAAGGAGCCGCTCTTGGCCTCGATGACGATGTCGAAGATGCCGGGCTTTTGCAGAAACTCCTTCCGGATCGCCTCGACCTTTGCCTGATCCGGGGTGACCTCAAGGGCGGTGACCCCTTCCCTGGTCTTGCGCGACCAGGCCCGGACCACGCCGTTGTGCACAAGGACCATCCCGACGTTCTCGGCAAAGGCGGGGTTCTTTTTCATCTCGGCAATCGTTTTTGAAATATCCATATGGTCACCTCTGTGTTTGTTGGTCTAAGAAATCAAACTCTCCCCAAACTCTTGCTCACCACCTCGTACACATCCCGGGACAATGACTTGTTGGCGGCAATTCTTTCAAGCTGAGCCCGCATCAGGCCTCGCCTTTTCTCATCATAGCGTGCTCCCCGCCCGAGGCGGGCCGCCAGACGGGCGGCGATCTGAGGGTTGAGCGGGTCAAGGGCGAGGATCTGCTCGGCCAAAAAGCTATACCCCTTGCCCGACACCTCGTGAAAACAGAGCGGATTGCCCGCGGCAAAAGAGCCAATCAGGGCGCGCACCTTGTTGGGGTTTTTCAACTGAAAGGCCGGATGGACCATGAGCGCCTGGACCTCCGCCAGGGTTTCCGGCAGCGGGGCCGTGGCCTGCACCGCAAGCCACTTGTCCAGCACCAGGGGATCACCCTGCCATTGCTGGTAAAAATCAGCGATCACCTGCCGGCGCTCCGGGCGGGCGGAATGGGCCAGGGCGGCAAAGGCGGCCATCTGGTCGGTCATGTTGTCCGACTTGGCGAACTGGGCAAGGGCGAGCTGGACAGCCCCTTCGTCTTCGAGGGTCACGAGATAGGTAAGACAGAGATTGCGCAACGCCCTTTGCCCTGCCAGCGCAGGTTCGTAATGGTATGGGCCGTCAACCCGGTTAGCCTGATACGTCTGCTCCCACAGCGGACGCAGGGAGCAGGCCAAAGTCTGCCGGGCAAAGAGGCGGGAGGCGTGGATTGCCTCGACAGCCACCATCTCCATCTGCTCCGCCAGGTACTCCTCCGAGGGCAGGGTGAGCAAGAGGGCGAGGAACGCCTTATCCCCCACGGCTTCTTCCCCAAGCAACCGGCCACAGGCCTCGACAAACCGTTGGTCCAAAACCAGGGGGCGGTTGTGCCGAAAATCCTCCACCAGCCCCAGAAGCAAACGGCTGGCCAGACACTGCCCAGCCTCCCAGCGGTTGAAAGGGTCCCGGTCATGACGGAAGAGAAAGAGCAGCTCTTCCTCGTCACACTCGTAGGCAACCTTGAGCGGCGCGGAAAAATTGCGCAGGATCGAAAGCCGCGGCTTCTCCCCCACCCCATTGAACCGGATGGTCTCCTGGGGGTTGCGCAGCTCTAACAGCCCGCGCGCCGCTTCCCCCTGCCGCTCCGGGCAGGCCAGTTCCATCTCCCTGCCTTGCCCGTCGAGCAGACCAAGCGCCACCGGGATATGGAGCGGCTCCTTTTCCGGCTGGCCAGCAGTGGGTGGAGTGCTTTGTTCTAAACGCAGGGTATAGGTGCGGGCCCGGGAATCATACTCGCCCTGCACCGTGAGCTGCGGGGTGCCGGCCTGGGTGTACCACCGCTGGAACTGGCTTAGATCACGGCCCGAGACCTCGCCCATGGCCCGGACAAAATCATCGGTGGTGACGGCCTGGCCGTCATGCCGGGTGAGGTACAGGGCCAGCCCCTGCCGGAACAGCTCTTGCCCCAGTAAGGTGTGGAGCATGCGGATGATCTCGGCCCCCTTCTCGTAGATGGTGACGGTGTAGAAGTTGTTGATCTCCATGAAAGAGTCGGGCCGCACCGGGTGGGCCATGGGCCCGTTGTCCTCGGGAAACTGCACGTTGCGCAGGAGCCGGACATCGTGGATGCGCTTGACCGCGGGGGAAACCTGATCCCCGGTGAACTGCTGATCGCGGAACACGGTGAGCCCTTCCTTGAGGCTCAATTGGAACCAATCCCTACAGGTGACCCGATTGCCGGTCCAGTTGTGGAAATACTCGTGGGCGATGACCGCCTCGATCCCCTCGTAGTCCGCATCCGTGGCGGTGTCCGGCCGGGCCAGCACGTACTTGGAATTGAAGACGTTGAGCCCCTTGTTCTCCATGGCGCCCATGTTGAAATCGTCCACCGCCACGATCATGTACTGGTCGAGATCGTACTCCAGGCCAAAGGTTTCCTCGTCCCAAGCCATGGCCTTTTTGAGCGAATCCATGGCATGGCCGCATTTATCGCGGTTATGGGGTTGCACATAGATCTCCAGGGCCACCGGGCGGCCGGAGCGGGTGACAAAGGTGTCGGCGATCTTGACCAGATTGCCTGCAACCATGGCGAACAGGTACGACGGCTTCGGGTACGGGTCCTGCCAGCGTGCGTAATGGCGGCCTGCGGGGAGCTCCCCTGCCTCGAGCCGATTGCCGTTGGCCAGCAGCACCGGGTAGCGCTCTTGCTCCGCGCTGATCGTTACCTCGTAACGGGCCAGCACATCGGGGCGGTCGAGGAAATAGGTGATTTTGCGGAACCCCTCTGCCTCGCACTGGGTGCAAAAATTGGAGCTGGAGCGGTACAGCCCGTCGAGGGAGGTGTTGTTTTGGGGATAGAGCTCGGTTTCGATCTCAAGCACGAACCGCTCCGGCACCTGCGGGATGGTGAGGGTTTCATCGTCCAGCCGATACTGGTCCGGACCGAGGGCGATGCCATCCAAAACGATCCCCTTGAGCACCAGCTTTCTCCCCTGAAGCACGAGGGGGGAGTTCGATGCGGCCTGGATATTCCGGCGGCAGACCAGGCGGGAACAGACCCGGGCCCGCTCCTCGAACAGATCCACGGTAAGCGCCACCTCTTCGATCGAGTAGGCGGGCGGACGGTAATCCTTGAGCAGAATGGTTTTGGGTTGAGCAGCCATGGATCAGTCCAAAAGGGGGGTCAACGAATCGGTTCAACGCGGGGCACCACCAACCGCACCCCCGGCTTCAATTGGGCGAAGTTGACGGATTCATTGTATTTTTTTATCAACCAGAAGGGCAGCTCGAATTCGTTCTCACACAGCGACCAGATGGTATCCCCCTGTTTCACCCGATAGGTGCGGGTACCTTCCAGCAGCCGGTAGGCGGCGAAGAAATCCTCGACAATCTCCTTGTGAAACTCATAGCGCTGGGCCTCAAATCGCCCCTTGCTTCCCTTGGCAAGGGGGAGTTTGATCTTCTGGTTCACGGTCAGGGGCTGTTCGTAGCGCAAGTTGTTCAGCCGGCGCAGATCCCAGGCCCGAACCCCGAGCCAGCGCGCATAATGCCCCAGGGTTTCCTCGGCCTCCACCCGGACGACGCCATGGGTCTTGCCCTGCTTCGTGACCACCTCCACCCCGAGATTGCCCAGAACCTTGGCCGGATTGAGGGGCGGACACTGCGCCCCTTTGGCCGGGGTTTGGGCCGCAACACCCTCGGGCGCCGAAACTGTCTTGGACTGCGGAGACCCCGACGCCGCAACCGGCGCGCCCTCCGCCTTGGCCCCAGGCCCGGACTCGGCGTTGGACTGCACAGCCGTCTTCGGAGTCAGGCCGCTCAGACGCTGGGTCTCCCCTTTGTTCCTTTCCGTGGCAACCAGCCGTACGCGGCCCCGTTCATCCGGCCCAGGAATCCGCAGGTTCTGGCCGGGGCAGATCACCGCCTGGTCATCAAGCCCATTACTCCGCAGGAGATCGGTCACCGTAACGCCATGCTCCCGGGCGATGGAAAAGGCGGTGTCTCCCTGGCGCACCTGATACATGGTGGTTTGCACCTGATCTTCCTTGAGAATCTGCGGGGGGATATTGTCCGCCAGCCGCACGATCTTGCCCTGTTGCGGCACCCGCACCTCGTAGCCCTTGGGAATCAGCTTCTGTCCCTTGTAAACCGGCTCGCGCAGGGCAGGATTCAAAGACTTGAAGGTTTCCAGATCAACCTTGAGATGCTTGACCAGGTCGTCCACCAGGGCATAGTTGGGCAGAACCACACCCTTGCTGTTGACCGGCGGCTCGATGGGAAGCGGGCCGAAAAAAGCAGGGTAGTTCTTGGCTACCTCCCTGGCGGCGAGAAATTCCGAGTAGAAATTCCGCGAGGCAAACTTGAACAACTTGCTTTCATGCTCCTGGAAGATCCGTTCATAATCTCCCTTGGCCGCCTTGGCCCGCATCATGCCGTTGATCCCGTGGTTATAGGCGGTTACCGCCAAAGGCCAGGTGCCGAGCTTCTCGTAATTATGCCGCAGCATTCGTGCCGCGGCATGGGTGGCCTTGAGCGGATCGCGCCGCTCGTCAATGGCATAGTCCACATCCAGCTTGAACTGCTTGCCCGAGGATTCGGTGAACTGCCAGATCCCGGCCGCGCCGAACTTGCTGTATGCCTTGTAGTTGAAGGAGGATTCCACATGGGGCAGATAGGCCAAATCCTCGGGCACCCCGTAGCTCGCCATGATCTCCTTGATCTCCTCCAGATAGGCGCCGGAGCGGATCAGACCTTTCCGGAAATTATCCTTCTGGCCGGACTGGAAACGGATGTTCTCCTGGGCCAGCCGGAAATCCTCGGGTGTGGCCCTTGCCCCGAAGAGCGCGGCCACCCGCTTTTCCTCCCGGGTCTGGGGGGACGCGCCCGCGGCGAGGGATCTGAAAATTTCCAGATACCTCTCCTTTGCCCGTTCTATCCTCTGCCGGTCCCGTTCCCGCGCCCCGTTTTCCCAGGTTCCCTCGACATCCAGCACCTCGTAGATAATGCGCAAGTCCCGCTTGTCGTGGAGCACCCCCTGCGAAGAGGGATACTTGCCGTAGATATCACGCCAGAACACGACATTGGGGGTGATGCAGTCATAGAGGGGAAAGGGGTCCTGGGCAGCCCGGACTGGAAAAACACCCGTGGCGGTCACGCAAAAAAACAGCGCCGTCGCCACCAACAAACGAAGATATGCCATAACAGCTCTCATGATTTTCTTTATTGACTCGGTATTCACAACGGATAAGGAGCCCAGTATACTCGCTCCTGCCGGGATTTGCCGCTAAAATCAGGTTCAGCCGGGAATTCCAGGCAATGGGAAAGAACCTTTCCACGGGTCTCTTTTTCTTCTTTTGCGTGCCCAAAAGAAGAAACAAGAAAAAGGCACCCCAGCCAGTCCTGGCCCTGCGGGCTCCCCTTGCTTCTCGACGAGGGCGGGACGCTAAAAAACTCGGGCTTCGCCCTCAAACAGTTTTAGCGTCTTTTCCCGCCCCCGTCTGCGAGGCGCGGCAGGACAAATGGGAGGGGAGAGAAAAAATCCCATTGGCACGCCGCCGAGCACCGGAGAGGCTGCCGAAAAAGGGCTTTGCACTGTTTGAGGCGCAGCCGAGTTTGCAAAGCCCCGGCAGCATCGAGGAGCACAGAAAATCCCGCCTACGGCGGGACCAGTGACACGGGTGCCCTTTCTTTGGTTCGTTTCTTTGGGCAAACAAAGAAATGAACAAATTAATTTCATCCGAAACAGACAGCCGTTTAACTCAACTCCACGAATCACCCGGCAAGCATGCTAAACTTCTCCTCCAGATAGGCAAGAAAAGGCCGCACGGAGAGCGGCGCGCCCGTTACCCGCATCAGCAGCTCCTCGGGCAGATACACGCTGCCGTGGCTGTGGATCTCCCGGACCAGCCACTCCCTGACCTTTGCCAGATCCCCCTCGGCCAGGGTCAGACCGAACCCGGGGTCATGCCGTTTATAGGCCTCCCAAATCTGGGCTGCGGCCAGATTGCCGATGGTGTAGGTGGGGAAATAGCCGAAGCTGCCGTGGGCCCAATGGATGTCCTGCAAGACCCCGTCGGCGTCGGATTCGACCTCCACCCCGAGGTATTGCCGGTATTTGTCCCGCCAGACCCGGGGCAACGAGGCAACCTCCAGGCTCCCCTCGATCAGCCCCTTTTCAATCTCGAACCGGATCAGGACATGGAGGTTGTAGGTCAACTCGTCGGCATCCACCCGGATCAACCCCGGAATCACCGCGTTTATGCCCCGGACAAAATCATCGAGCCCAAGGTGGGCAAACTGGGCCGGAAACGCCTGTTGCAGCTCCGGAAAAAATCGCTGCCAAAATGGCAGCCCGCGGCCCACGACATTCTCCCAGAAACGGGACTGCGACTCGTGGATGCCTAAGGAAACCCCGTCATCAAGATGACTGTGGGCCAGACGCTCGTCAATGCCCTGCTCGTACAGGGCGTGCCCGCCCTCGTGCAAGGCGCCGAAGATGAAGTCCAGGCTCTTGGGGGCGTACCGGTTGGTGATGCGCCGGTCGTGGTGTCCCAGGGTGGTGGTGAAGGGATGGGGTGAACGGGCCAGGCAGCCCCGGGAAAAATCAAAGCCCATGGCCACCAGAAGGTGCTCGGCAAAATGCTCCTGACCGGAGAGGGAAAAAGGCTCGTTGAAGACCAAAGGGGGAAGGCGGCCGGCGAATCTTTTGACCATGGCAACCAGGGGCGCTTGCAGCTCGCCGAACATCCCTTCCACCCGGGCGGTGGTAAGCCCTTCCTCGTACAGATCGAGCAGCGCGTCATAGGGATGGGCCGCATAGCCGAGGTATTCGGCCTGTTGCCGGACCATGGCCACCAGCCGTTCCAGCAGGGGTTGAAAAATGGCGAAATCGGATTGCTCCCGCGCTTCAAGCCAGGCCATCTGGGCCTGGGAGGCAAGGCGGGAAAACTCGGCGACAAACTCCTCGGGCAGTTTGGTATTCTGGTCGTAGCTCCGCCGCATGACCCGCAGCAGGGCGCAGTCCTCCACGGAAAGCGCTTCTGTGCGCGCCTCGGCCTCAGCCAGCAGGGCGCCAAGCTCCGGGGAGACCTCCCGCCGATGCACCAAAGCGCTCAGGGTGGCAAACTGCCCGGCCCGCCCTTCCGCTGCCCGGCGGGGCATGCGCACCTCCTGGTCCCACTGCATGAGGGCCAGGGTATGGTGCAGGTCAACCAGTTCGGCGGAATATTTTTTCAATTGTGCGAGCATGTTCATTAAGCAACTCCCTCTGTATTTGCCGCAGGAATCCCGGCTACCCCTTCAACGCTTTAAGCAACAGGGCAATGCCGCTGCCCAGCAGAATCATGCTCACCAGCCGGACAAAGGCGGCATGGCTGATCCGCAGATGCACCTTGCCGCCAAGCCAGAGGGCCAGGGCGCCGAGAGGCACAATTCCCGCGCAGAGCGCCAGGGTCCGCAGGGTATAAAAACCGCTCAGGGAGAACCCCACGATGCGGCACAGCCCGTCGATCACGAATACCGTGGCGATGGTGGTGCGAAATTCTGTTTTATCGAGCTGCCGCAGGGTCAGATAGATCACATAAAACGGACCCCCGGTGCCGAACAACGCCCCCACCATGCCCCCCAGCAAACCGGCTGGCCCGGCCAGCCAGCGTTCTCCGTTCAGGGGCGGAAACGGCAGCAGGGCATAGACAGCATAGAGCATGATGAAAATGGCGAGTGCGAACAGCAGACTGGTTGGCGCCAAAACGGTATGCAGGTAGAGGCCGGTGGCAACGCCCAGCACGGTGAAAGGCAAAAGCGGCAGCAGATCGGACCAGCGGATGAGCCGCCGGTTGGGCAGCCCCTGGCTGACCGAAGCCAGCCAGTCCAAGAGTCCGATCAGGGGCACCACCTGGGAAACAGGGAAATAAAGAGCCAGCAACGGCACGGAGATCAACGCCGAACCGAAGCCGGCGATGCCGCGGATGAAATAGGCGAAAAACAACACGCCTGCGGCAAAAAGGATCTCGGGCTGCACCATCGGAATATCAATCATGCCGGGTCAATCCCCCTTTTGTGGCCGCGTAAAGATTTGGTTCATGCAAGAATCCCGGAGAAGACCAGCAATATATCCCTGCCTGCTGTTTTTCTTTCTTCTTTTGCGTGCCCAAAAGAAGAAACAAGAAAAAGGCACCCCAGCCAGTCCTGGCCCTTCGGGCTTCCCTTACTTCTCGCCGAGGGCGGGACGCGGAAAAACTCGGGCTTCGCCCTCAGACAGTTCCCGCGTCTTTTCCCGCCCCCGTCTGCGAGGCGCGGCAGGACAAATGGGGGAGGACTTCCCATTGGCCCGCAGCCGAGCACCGGAGAGGCTGCCGAAAAGGGATTTGCACTGTTTGAGGCGCAGCCGAGTTTGCAAATCCCCGGCAGCATCGAGGAGCACAGGGCATCCCGCCAACGGCGGGACAAGGGACACAGGGGGCCCTTTCTTTGGTTCGTTTCTTTGGGCAAGCAAAAAAATGAACAAAAAAAACTTCCAATAGCTACAACTCTACACCGCCTCTTTGCACCCTTCGGGCATAAGTTTCGCTTGAGCAGGCAAGCTGCTCAACTCAGCTTTATACGGAAACTCCGGATGATCGATAAGCTTCACCATCCGCTGCTTGGTCTCGGTATGGGCATCGTGGAACTCCACCAGCTCCGCCACCGCGGACACCACCCCCTGCTCGTCCAGATCCCGGAGAACCCTGCGCCCGACCTTGGGGTTGGGGCCGCCCTTGCCGCCCACATAGAGGTCAAACCCCTTGCGCGTTGCCATGATGCCGATGTCCGTGGTCAGTACCCCCGAACACCCCAGGGTGCACCCGGAGATGGCGATCTTGAACTTTTGCTTGGTTTTCTCCCGATCCTTGAATTTCGCAAGGATCAGGGCGGAGATGCGCTCCGGATCGCCGATGCCCATGGTGCAGTCGCGAACCCCGATGCATACCCGGGGAATCGGGAACCTGCCCGGCCCCTTGAACTGAGCGCCCAACGCGGCCAGCTCCCCGCGGATCAAAGGGAGATCCTCTTCCCGGATACCCATGAGCCGCAGATTTTGCAGGGTGCTCAGATAGATTTCCAACCGGTATTTTTCGGCCAGCGCATGGACCTTGGCCATGAGCGGCAGGGGCAAACGGCCCGCAGGCATCAAAATGGTCAAACGTGTTGCCGCAGTGTTCTGTGTCATCTCTCACCTCACTGTTACTGTAGAAATCAGCGACCGGCGCTGAAAAAGAACAATCATATCCCCGCTGTTTCATAAAACATTTTTGCCCGAATGCAAGAATTCTCTTATCTTTCCCCTTTCCCTTTATGGAATTTTCCGTTATTTAACTACAATTCATTCAATACTATATCGGAACAGGCGCGGGGGAATAGAAAAATGGGCAGTCACAGCAGACCTCACAACGACACGGCAGGTGGAGCGATCGACCGCAAACGCGAACGCGAGCGGCGCTACATGATGCAGATGCTCTACAAGAACGCCGACGAACTGGCAACCAAGATGGTGCAGCGGCTGCTGGACAAAAAGATCCTCGAGATCACCGACGAGACTGCAATCCGAAAGCTCTTCAACGAGCTGTTTGAAAAGCTCTCCAACATGGAAGAGTTCGACATGCTGTACAAGATCGCCCCGCTGCGGCAGTTGGTGGTGGACCCCAACTTCCTCAGCCTCTATGTGACCCAATACATCTGCGAGGATCTGGTGGAAAACGACAAGGTGCAGGACGTCTATGGAGACGACCTTGAGATATACCAGGTCGTTGAATCCGTGCTCAAGGTTATCCGCCCCAAGGACTAAGAACAGGATTGAGAAGAAGACAGGTGAAAGGATAAAGGTCAAAGGTCAAAAAAAGACCCTCAAACCGCCCTTACTCCTGATACCCACGTTCTGTCCCGCATCCTTTCCCCTTTCCCTTACCCCTTCTTCCTGACCTTCTTGAGATCCAGGTAGGTATATCCCTTCAAGCCTTTCTCATACTCGCCCAGCAGCCGCATGGCCTCATTGGGCCGCAGCCTGTCTTCCTTGATGGCGCTGTCCACCTGACTCTTCATCTTCCGCTTCAGATCGGTGCCGGTGTACTGGACCAGGGCCAGCACCTTTTCCATGGTGGTGCCCTCGATGGTCTCCTCGATGTAATACCCGGAGTCCTCATCCTCATCCAAAAAGACATGGGCCTCGTTTACCCGGCCGAAGAGATTGTGCAGATCGCCCATGATGTCCTGGTAGGCGCCGGTCAAGAATACCCCGAGATAATAGGGCTTGCCGTTGAGGTCATGGAGCGGCAGGGTGTCCACCCCTTCCTCGTAGAGATTGATGAATTTGGAGACCTTGCCGTCGGAATCGCAGGTGATGTCGGCCAGGGTCCCGCGCCGCTGGGGCTCCTCGTTCAGCCGGTGCAGGGGCATGATCGGGAAGAGCTGCCCGTAGCCCCAGTGATCGAGCAAGGACTGGAACACGCTGAAGTTGCAGAGATACTGGTCGGAGAACTTGCTCTCCAGCTCGACGATATCGTCGGGCTTGTACTCGGCGTCCTTGAACTGTTCCAGCACCCTGGCGCCGGTGAGCCAGAACAGCTTTTCCACCTCTGCCTTGACCTCAAGGCCGATGAGGCCCAGCTCGAAATGGACCTGGGTCTCCTCCTTGTTGTGCAGGGCGTCGTGGTACGCCTCCAGTGGATTGCTGGGATTGACATGGGTGTAATTGTACCAGCCGTCCTCCACCAGTTTGTGGCTGATGGTCGGCTTGGCCGGTTCCTTGACATGTTCCATCTTCTTGATGTCGCCGAAGGTCTCCACCACCAGCACGGAATGATGCGCCACCACGGCCCTGCCAGATTCGCTGATGATCACCGGATGCTCGACCCCCTGGGAATCGCAGACATCCATGATATTGTGGACGATGTCCCGGGCGTATTCATTCAGGGAATAGTTGATGGACGAATGAAACGTGGTGCGGCTGCCGTCGTAATCCACGCCCAACCCCCCGCCCACATCGATGTATTCGAGAGCATGGCCGATCTGCCGGATCTTGGCATAAAACATGGCCCCTTCCCGTACCGCCTTCTTGATCGTCAGGATGTCCGGGATCTGGGAGCCGCTGTGGAAATGCACGAGCTTGAGGCAATCGGCAAGGTCGGCTTCTTTAAGCAGATCGGAAACCTGAAGAATTTCCTGGGTGGACAGACCGAATTTGGCATCCTCGCCGGTGGATTTCTCCCACTTGCCCTTGCCGCCGCTCATCAAGCGGACCCGCAGGCCGATCATCGGCGCCACCTTCAACTCCTTGGCATAACGGATGATACTGGCAACTTCCTCGACCTTTTCCACCACCAGGATGATCTTTTTGCCCAGCTTGCGGCCCAGAAGCGCGGTCTTGATATAGAGGGAATCCTTGTAGCCGTTGCAGATGATCAGGCTTTCCCGGTCTTCGTGGAAGGCCAGAGCCGCGTAAAGCTCCGGCTTGGAACCGACCTCCAGGCCGTGGTGGAAAGGCTTGCCCGCGTCGATGATCTCCTCGACCACCTCGCGCAACTGGTTGACCTTGATGGGATAGACGCCGCGGTAGATGGATTTGTATTCCAACTCGACAATGGCGTCGATAAAAGCCTTGTTGATCCGCTCCACCCGGTTGCGCAGCAGGTCGTGAAAGCGGATGAGCATGGGGAAATGCAAGCCCTGCTCCACCGCCTCCTTGATCACGTCCACGATGGCGATGGAACCGCCCTGTTCCTTGAGAGGAGCCACGGTTACCTGGCCGCGGCCATTGATATCAAAATAGCGCAATCCCCAACGGGCAATACCATACAGCTCCCGGGCCTTGTCGATACTCCAGGCCTTTGTTTCCGCTGTCTGCTGCATCTGATATCCTCCTCGGAGATTATTGCCGAAATCAAGAGGGACAAAATACACAATTATCGCAGAAACTCAACAGGTTTTTGCCTGATCATCCTCCGGCAACACCCCTGCTGTCCATCGGAAAAGAGCGAAAAGGCAAGAACTCTGGTTGTTCATCGCTTAAAACTGTTCTAGGATAGGAAAAACAACCAGCCAACCCAGAATAATTCCAGCCCGACACACCACAATGCCAACCCGACACCCCGCCAGAATTCCCAACCTGGTCTTTGCCAACGCCGCCGGCGAAATCACGGATTATCCCGAGCTTGAGATGGCGGGACGCAGTGGCAGCCATTATTCCCGGCCCGGCCTCGAAGATCTTATCCCCCTGCCCGAGGGCAGCGATGTCTTTGTCCTCCCCGGCCGTCTGCCCGTGGGCATCGACCCGGAGACCGGCGAGCCCCTGCTGGTTGCGGAAAACCCGCTGGACCCGGACTCCGGTATCCAGGCGGTGGCGGCCTTCATGTCCCCGGCCCACACCGCCATCCACTGGTCCGGATTTGAAAAGCCAAAACCCGACCTGCCCCACCTGCCGTTGTTCGCTTACACCGCCGTGGGCTGGCTCGACGGCCAGTTCTGGGTCAGCGCTTTCCGCAGCGACCCGGACAAACGCCAGGAGATGAACCGCTTCCAGCCGGAAAAACTCGCGCACCGCACCGAGCAGTGGCTGCGGCAAAACGAGCAGAACCGGCTTATCCAGCATCTGGGCAAGTGCTGCCTCACCTACCGCTGTCCGGCCGCGATCAACTATTTTCTCCGCCAGTTCGAAGCGCCCCTGCCCTGTTCGCCGGTGTGCAATGCCCAATGCCTGGGCTGCATCTCGCTCCAGCCTTCGGGCTGCTGCCCCTCCACCCAGGATCGGATCGCCTTTATCCCGACGCCCAAGGAGATCGCCGAGATCGCGGTACCCCATCTCAAATCGGTCAAGGGCGGGGTGGCGAGTTTCGGTCAGGGCTGCGAGGGCGAACCCCTGCTCCAGGCCGACACCATCGAAGCGGCCATCCTCCTGATCCGCAAGCAAACCGACCAGGGCACCATCAACCTCAACAGCAACGCCTCCCTGCCCCAAGCCGTGGACCGCCTGGCCCATGCGGGCCTCGACAGCCTGCGGGTCAGCATGAACAGTGCGCAAGATGTTTACCACCAGCGCTATTACCGGCCCAAGGGCTTCAGCTTCGATTCGGTCAGACAGTCGATCCGGATCATGAAGCAGCATGGCCGCTTTGTCTCGCTCAACTACTTCATCCTGCCCGGCTTCACCGACGACCCGGCGGAGTTTGCCGCCCTGTGCGAACTGATCGCTGAATACAGCCCTGATTTCCTCCAGCTCCGCAACCTCAACATGGACCCGGACTGGTATTTTGACACCTTGCAATTCAAGGAGGCCGGCGCGCCCATGGGCATCCGCGCCTGGCTGCGGGAGCTGAAACAGCGCTTTCCCCGGCTGCGCTACGGCTACTTCAACCCGCCCCTGCGCTGAACCAGGCCCCACAGGACACAGATTATGGGATTGCAACAACTCAAAATTCACTTCCAGCAGGTGCTTCGACAGGCTCAGCACGAACGGAATATCAATACATTAAGACAACATCCGTCGCCACTAGCGCTGCTCGCCCTGAGCCTGTCGAAGGGCCGTGGTTACGAGCGCCGTAAGCGATGACCGCCGCCATCCAAATCCTTTTCTTTCTCTTCTGGGGCAACCTGCTGCCGCCCCTGGCCAGCCTGGCCCTGGGCGATCGGTTGGCCAGGCCCCTGGACCATGGGGCTACCTGGTTCGACGGCAGGCCGATTTTCGGCCCCCACAAAACCATCAGGGGCATCCTGACCAGCCTCATCGGCTCCACCCTGGCCTTCCCGCTGCTGGGTGTTTCCTGGCAGACGGCCATGGGCGCCGGAGCCCTGCTCATGGCAGGCGATCTGCTCTCCAGCTTTATCAAGCGGAGGCTGCACATGGCCAGCGGGGAATCGGTTTTCGGGCTGGACCAGATTTTCGAAGCGCTACTGCCCGCCCTCTATCTTGCCAGCCGGATGCAGGCCCCTCTCTGGTCGGCAGCCCTGGCCCTGGTCATCTTCGTGCCGGTGGCCCATGCCGGAGCCCGATTCTGGAAGTATGTCCTCTTCAAGCCCCCCATGGAAAACTATCCGCGTTTTGTCCGCTCCACGGTGCGGCTGCGCGAATGGCGCTCATGCCACCAGCCCCTGGCGCGCTGGCATGTCTTGTTCAATCTTTCTTCCCTGATCTACAACCGGGTGGTCGTGTCCACTGTTTTCCGCCTTCTGGGATTCTACAGACAGGGGATTGCCAATGCCCTGCAACTGGAACTGAGCGAACACGACATTCCCTGCCCCACCCTGCCACAACCCTTTGACGGCTTTACCATCCTGCTGCTCACCGACCTGCACCTCGACGGCTTGCCCGGGCTGGTCGATCGCGTCCTCGCCCGCCTTGAGGGACAAAGCTTCGACCTCTGCCTGATTGGCGGCGACATCCGCATGGAAACTTACGGCCCCATCGCCCCATGCCTCAGGGAGCTGCGCCGGCTCCTGCCGCAAATCACAACACAGCACGGGATCTTCGGGGTGCTGGGCAACCACGACTGCATCGAGATGGTTCCGGATTTCGAGGAGGCAGGGATGCTGATGCTGGTCAACGACGCGACCCTGATCGAAAAAAACGGCGCGCATCTTTGGCTGGTCGGCATCGATGACCCCAACTACTACAAAACCCATGATCCGGCCAAAGCGTTCAGCGCGGTGCCGCCCAACGCTTTCAGCATCCTGCTCGCTCACTCGCCCGAAGCGTATCGGGAAGCGGCCCGGCATCAGGCAGCCCTCTATCTTTGCGGCCATACCCACGGCGGCCAAATCTGCCTGTGCCCGGGCACGCCCATCTACACCAACAGCAGCGCCCCGCGCTTCACTGCCGGAGGACGCTGGCAATACCAGGGGATGCAGGGGTTCACCAGCCGGGGGGTCGGCGCTTCCGGCGCGCCGCTGCGTTTCAACTGCCCCGGCGAGGTCGCCGTCCTCACCCTGCGCACCGCTGCACCGCACCCGGTAACAACATCCTGTTAAGATTTTTTCGAGGAGACCGCCATGCCGAACCAGCCCAAGGTGTGCATAGCCAACCGCTCGCTCACCATAACGGTCAACCCCGCCTTCAGCCTGCTCAACAACTACCTGATGCAGAACATCCCCATCCAGACCCTCTGCGGCGGCAAGGCTGCTTGCGGCCGCTGCCGGTTCCGGGTGCTTGCGGGCGCATCCCACCTCAGCCCGGTGCGTCCGGCGGAAAAGGGTTGCCTCGGGGAAGCGCTGATCGCCGCGGGCTGGCGGCTCTCCTGCCAAAGCCATGCCCTGCGGGATATAACCATCGAGCTGCCTGGCCTGGAAGAAAAGCTCGACGGCCTTCCCCAATCTGCCGATTGATTCCACTGCAAAAACAACAACTTGCCATTTCCAAAAAGAATCTGTATGCTGACGGCAAAGTTTGCGTACCATAACCATTTCAGGACATGACGCCATGCTCTCATGCTTTCGGCAAATACTTACCCAGCCCAGCATCGCCATTGATCTCGGCACGGCCAACACCAGAGTGTACGCCAGCCAGGGAGAGGACTTCCGCGAAGAGCCGTCCCTGGTCCAGCACATCCGCCAGGATCAGGAAGTTCAAGCTCCGGACGACTACTTCTCCTACCTCAACACCCAGTTCACCTCTTCCCCGTTGCGCGGCGGGGTGATTGTTGATATCCACAATGCCGTTTCCCTGCTGAAACCCCTGCTGAAACGGACGCGCACCGGCCTGCGGCACCCGGTTTCGCTCACCTGCGCCCCCACCGACACCACGGAGCTTGAACGGAAACTGCTGACCAAGGCGGTCCGGGAAGCAGGCGCCTCCCAGGTGGCCATTATTCCGGAGGTCTGGGCCGCGGCCATCGGCGCGGGGATCGACGTGACCCTCCCCTCCGCCCAGATACTCATCGACATCGGCGAAGGCGTCACCGACATGGCCGTGATCCGCGACGGGCAACTGGCCTTTGCCACGGCGACTCGCACGGCCTGCAGCGACCTGCAGAAAGCGATACGCTCCGCGATCATCTCCCGGCACAAGGTCTGCCCCGCCCACGCGGAGACGGAACGCCTGACCCACGAAATTGCCGCCTTGCAGCAGGGCAACAATGTGACCGTCCGGGATATCCCGGTGCTGGGGATGGATATCATCCGCCGCCGGGAGGTGAGCATCGCGGTGCACAACCGGGAGATCCTCGACGCCATGGCTCCGGTGCTGGAAAAAATCCTCAAGATGATCGAAACAGGGCTCAAAAAACTTCCGGAAAACATCTCCTGCGAGGTCGTGGAATCCGGCATCTGTCTGACCGGGGGCGGCAGTTGCATCCTGGGCATGGACAGCCTGATCGGGGCACACACCGGCCTTGAGGTGCGGATCGCGCCGGACCCCATGCATTCGGTGATCAACGGGGCGATCCTGACCCTGGAGTACTGGAAGGGAAAAGAAAACTGGTGGGAGAATATCGGCTGGCCCTGCATTCCGGCATAAGGCCGGAAAAATGAGCTGGAAAATGGCGCCGGACGCGCTGCACCAATAAGCCGGAAGGCGGAACTACCAGGCGCTAACGAAGCTCAATGGCGCTGACCGGGCAGGAGGACGCAGCCTCTTCGCAATCGCAGGTATGGCATTGGTCCGGCCCGATCACCCACGATATATCATCCCGCAATTCAAAAACCGCAGGACACAATTCCACGCACACTCCGCACCCGATGCACAGATCCTGATCCACTGTCGGCGTTGCCATGGTTCTCTCCTTGGTTATGGTACGAGCCGAACTATTTCCCCTGATCCCGGAACCCTTCCCGGATCATCCGATATGTGCCGCTTGGTGTATCCAGATCATAAATATTGAAGTTGGTCCGCATGTCGAGCCCCTCGTAATGCACGGCAAAATTGAGCGAGGCCGAGCCTTCCGGGCCGCTGACGATGCGGTGGAACACATACCGCGGCCAAACCAGCATGGCAGGCTCGTCGAGCAGCACCTTGCCGCCCTGGATAATCTGGCTGGGGGTGACGGTGAAGCTCTCCATGCCGTGCGCCTGGATGTAGATATCCACCTGCCGCGTGCCGTGGAGAACGATGAGGTTGTCGTCCTGGTGGGGATGCATGTACCAGGGCCGGGCCACCTCGCCCACCGGCCCCGGGGAAACCGCGCTCTTTTCGTGCAGTACCCGGTCGATGGCGTCGATCCGGGGCAAACACCCCATGGGCACGTTGTCGAAAACCACCCCCGGGGTACGGCGCAGCAACTTCAGGGGAATGATCCGGTAAAAATCCTGCACTTCCTTGAATATTTCATAATCTGCCATGTTGAGCTCCTTTGTCTTGACTATTGCTTCGGTGGTTAACTATCTAAACCGTCATTCCCGCGCAGGCGGGAATCCAGTCGAATGGATGCCCGACGGAAGCATTCGGGCATGACGCATTTAATCGTCGAGTCAATAAAACCCGGGGATGGACTTTTTCAATATCCCTGCTATATTGTGACAGTTTTCGCGGCATGGTGCAAGAGAACCTCGCATCGAGCCGCCAACCCTGCATTTGCCCGCGATACCGAGGAGAGCATCATGGACAAACATAGCGGCGCGGGGTTCGCCCGGATTCGCAACGCCTTCGGCTGGTCCATGGCAGGACTCGCCGCCACCCTGAAGCACGAAAAGGCCTTTCAGCAGGAACTCGCACTGTGCATCATTCTGGCTCCCCTCGGGCTCTGGCTGGGCGAAACCGGCGTTGAAAAAGCGTTGCTCGTGGGCTCGCTTTTTCTGGTGCTGATCGTCGAGATCCTCAACAGCGCCATCGAAGCGGTGGTGGACCGTTTCGGCACCGAGCACCATCCCCTGTCCGGACGGGCAAAGGACATGGGCTCCGCCGCCGTGTTCCTCACCCTGGCCAATGTGGCGCTGGTCTGGCTCCTGGTTCTCGTTTTCTAATCGCGAAAAATATCCCACATTGTGGCACACACTTTCCTTGACAACAACTCGCCGGTCGGGAATAATCACGATCTGTCGATACAGCATACTATCTTGTTATTACGAGCTTAGACACAGGTAGACCCATGAACAACACCCCCATCCGCCCCGCCGACTGCCTCAAACACTATACCCTGGATCAGGACAAGGTCTGCAGCCCCATGGAGACGGTGAACCGCTTCAAGGCACGGCTCAAGGAAGTGAATCTGGACATCCTCCAGGAGGTGCGCCGCATCGACAACGGCAGGCTGGACATTCCGGTCTATTTCAGCGTCTGCGGCAAGGATGCCCGGGCGGTGATCGGCAACAAGAAGCAGATGGGCAAGGGCAGCTCGCCGGAGCAGTCCCAGGCCAGCGCCTGCATGGAACTGGCCGAGCGGTTCAGCTTTTTTTCCTTCAAGCAAAACGAAGCAAACTTCATCACCGACACCTACGCCAATCTCAAACAATCCGGCCAGCCGCTGCTCCCTCTGGTGCGTCTTCTGCTCTCGGTGCATGACGAGCACACCGACATCGCCACCCTGGAGCGGCTCATTGAGGATATCCCCATCCAGTGGACCTGGGGTACCAACCTCAACAGCGGCGAGGTGCTGCTGGTGCCCTTCAGCTGGTTTTACGCGATCAACGAGTTCAACGGGCCCTCGGCGGGCAATACTTACGAGGAGGCCATTCTCCAGGGGATCAGCGAGCTGGTGGAGCGGCATGTCTGCTCGCTGGTCAACCACCACCGCCTTTCCACCCCGGCCATCGACCCGGACTCCGTTACCGACCCGGTGGCCCGCGAGCTGCTGGACAAGTTCAGCAAAAACAACATCGAGCTCTACCTCAACGACTTCACCCTGGACACCGGTATCCCCACGGTGGGGGCGCTGGCCATCGACCGCTCCACCTTCCCTGCCACCAGCGAAATCGTCTATACGGCGGGCACCACTCCGGACCCGGAAAAGGCCCTGATCCGGGCGATCACCGAGGTGGCCCAACTGGCCGGGGATTTCAACTCCCAGGCCAACTACGTGGCCAGCGGGTTGCCCAAGCCCCTGTCCATGGACGAGGTGCGCTACCTCACCGAGACGGAATCCACCATCTCCATCCACGACATGCCGCAATTGAGCGACAACAACATGCGGATCGAGATCGAGCGCTGCCTGGCCGCCCTCTCCCGCCTCGGTCTTGAGGTGCTGGTGGTCAATACCATGCACGAAAAACTGCAGGTTCCGGCGATCTACACCATCATCCCCGGCTGCCATTTCCGGGAGCGCTCCCGGATCAACAACGTGGGGCTATTTGCCGCCAAGCTGGTGACCGAGCGCATTGACGACGCGGACGAGCAGCTCGTCCAACTCCTCAAGATGCAGCAACATCTGCCGGACGCCTATTATCTGGAATATTACCTCGGCAAGAACATGCAGGCCCGAGGGCAAGTTGCCTTGGCCGTGGCGCATCTGGAGCGGGCTCTGACTCTACAGCCGGAAGAGGAGGATATCCCCTACATCTATTCCCACCTGGGTGACTGCCTGAAGGATATGGAGGAGTACGACCGGGCCATTACCGCTCTGCGAAAGGGGATGGGACACGACGAGGAACGGCCGGACATCCACAACCTGCTGGGGTTCTGCCATTTCAAGCGGGATGAGTACAAAACAGCCATCGCCCATTTCCACCGGGCAGTGGAGCTGAACCCGGCCTCGGCCATTGACTACGCCAATCTGGGCGTCAACCACCGCAGGCTCGGCAACAACGGAGAAGCGGCCCGCTACTTCGAGCTGGCCCTTGATCTGGACCCGAGCATCGAGTTTGCCCGGAGCCATCTGGCGGAGTTGGCAGCAGGCAACTGATCAGTTTGAGGTTGCCCTGCTGTCTCCCATTGGCACGCAGCCGAGCACCGGAGAGGCTGCCGAAAAAGGGATTTGCACTGTTTGAGCGAAGCGAGTTTGCAAAGCCCCGGCAGCATCGAGGAGCGCAGGGCATCCCGCCAGCGGCGGGACAAGTGACACGGGTGCCTTTTCTTTGGTTCGTTTCTTTGGGCAAGCAAAGAAATGAACAGAAGCGATGGCACAATAATTCACCCCGCATACATCGCCGCCATCTCCACCGTATACGGACCACCCTTCTCCTGAGAGATACAAAACTCCGGCAGCACTTCCAGCCCCTCCCCTCCATCCTTCACCGCCTCCACCAACACCAGCCCGGCGTCCGCTTCGGGATAGGGATGCACCCTCTGCAACCGTTTCGGCGCAAGCCCATTTCCCCGCAAAACACCAAGCAGGTGTTCTTCCCGCGCCGCCGGGTAGACAAAAGCCGCCCTCCCTCCGACCTTCAAGGCAAAAGATGCAGCCCCAGCCATCTCCCCAATCCCGCCAAGAATCTCGTGCCGGGCCTGTGATCGTTCGGTTCCCGGATGATGGCGACCGCTTGCGGTCGGGTAATAGGGAGGATTTGCCGCCACCCAGTCAAAAGTGTTCGGGGGCAGCAGGATGGCAATGCGGCGGCAGTCGCCTTCGACAACCGTAACCCGGCTCTCAAGGGAATTGATGACCACGTTCCGGCGGACAACCTCGGCCAGGCGCGGCTGCAACTCAAGGGCGACAAGGGTGGTGGCAGGATAACGGTGGGAGAGGATCAGCGAGACAATCCCGCATCCGGCGCCCAGATCAAGAATCCGGGCCTCGGGTTCCGGGGCGAGGAAATGGGCGAGGAGAACGGCATCCACGGAAAACCGGTAGCCCTGCCGAGGCTGCAGACAGCGCAGCTTGCCGCCAAACATGGGCTCTTCGCTGAACTTCGCGGAAAAAGCCATTCGACGAGAATCACTCTGTGTAGCCACGTTAGTAAATTTTCTCGCCAAGGCGCAGAGACCGCACAGAAAAACCTTGTTTTTCAATTGTTCTCTTTGCGCGCTCCGCGTCGCTGCGAGATGTATTAAATCAGGAAGGAATTTTCTCTTCGGGCACGACCTTATTAAGCAGCAGCCCGGTGAGCAGCTTGGGGTAAAAATAGGTGGACTTGTGCGGCATGACCAACCCCTCGTCCGCCACCCGCTTCACCTGGGACACCAGGGTCGGGTTCATCAGAAAGAGCAGGGGGCTGCGGTCGGAGTTGCTCTCGCCCTCCTTGATCGCAACATCCATGGCGGTATCCGGATCGCTGTAATACTCCACCAGACCCTCCTTTACGCACCGATCATGACCAAGCTGCAGCAACCCCTCGATGATGAGGTCGGAGAGGATCACCACATCCAGCTCGCGCAGGGAGGCGGGCTGCTTGGCGCCGAGAGCCTCGTCGATCACCCCGTCCCGCAGGTTCAGGAGCAGACAGCGATCCTCCTGGGGATGGTACAGGCCAAACATCGTGGCCGCGCCGGCATTTTCCGCCATGCGGGAGAGAACCTCGGTCATCAGGGTCTCGCGGGAGCCGCCGGTAATCTCCTCCACGATAAAGCTCAGCGCAAGCCTGGCCCTCAACCCGTCCAAGGAAACCGCCTCGGGCATCCGCACCAGCCGGTGGGTGGGAAGCACGGACAGGCCGGGATCTTCCATGCCGCAGAGATACATCATCGTGTGGTTGTAAGGACTGTCAGCAGGCACCTCGCCCAGCCGCTCCCGCATCAGGGCGCGGAACTGGAGGGCGGTGGTGTAGCGGTGATGGCCGTCGGCGATGTAGAGGGATTTTTCCGCGAACTGCGCCCGGACCTGAGCCAGGATCGCCGGATCGGTCACTCCCCAGATGGTATGGTGGCAGCCGTCGTGATCGGTAACGCTGGCCAGGGGCTCGGCGGAGCGCCCGGATTCCAGCAACGCCAAAATCCGGCCATCCGCATCGGGGTACAGGGAAAAGATCGGGCTGAACTGGGCATGGCAGGTGTCCAGCAGGCTGAGCCGGTCGGAGGTGACACCGGAAAAGGTCTTCTCGTGGGGCTTGACAACCCCCTCGGCAAACTCGGCCAATTGCACCAGGCAGAGCAACCCCTTGCGGGTAAGACGCTTACCCGAGGGAATGGAATACTCGGTGTGATACAGATAGATGGCGGGTTCGCTGTCCCGGACCAGCACCCCTTCCTGCTGCCATTTCACAAAGGTTTCCTTGGCCTGCTGGTAGCGGCTCTCGGTCAACTGCTCGGCATTGACGTTCTTGCTCAGATCCAGATGGATCATATTGTAGGGATTCTTGGCGGCAAAGGCGGCCTGGGCCTCATTGTTGATCACGTCATAGGGGGGAGTGACCACATCTTCCAAGTGCTGAATCTTGGCCGGGTTGTATCGAAGGGCGCGAAAGGGCGCGATCAAAGCCATTGTTGTGTCTCCTTGCCCCTCCGGGCAGAGCGTGCGCCCAAACCTGTCGGCAATTGCTCCCGGTGGTCATGAACCGGTTGACTTCCCTTGGGGGAATATATATGTTTTGTTGACTATGCCAGTAGAGCTTCTTGCAAAAGTCTTGCTTGTGGTTCGACAGGCTCACCAGGAACGGAAAGATCACTGATTTCGATGTAGCTACCGTTCACCCTGAGCTTGTCGAAGGGTGTTTTCGAAGTTTTGCAAGAGCCTCTTTACATAGTAAAAAAACACCCATATTTCAAGTGGACATTGTACCCGGACCGTAAACTTTTACAAACGAACTTTTCCCATACTCAAGAGGTGTTACCATGTACGATATCTTCACCCGCACCCATTTTTCCTCGGGCCACCACCTGCGCAACTATCCCGGCAACTGCGAGCGTCCCCACGGCCACAACTGGAAGGTGGAGGTGACGGTGCGCGCCACCGAGCTGGACGAACTGGGCATGGGCATCGACTTCAAGAACCTGAAAAAGGCGGTAAATGTGATCATGGAGGATCTCGACCACCGCGATCTCAACGAGCATCCGGCCTTTCAGAAGAAGAACCCCTCTTCGGAAAACATCGCCGCCTATATCTTCGAACAACTCAAGGAAACCCTCACCACCGAGCGCTACCGCCCCTACAGCGTCACGGTCTGCGAAACGGAGAACTGCTGCGTGACCTACCGTGAGGGATGAGCCCATCCTGCACATTTCCGAGATCTTTCACAGCATCCAGGGGGAGTCTTCCTATGCGGGCTACCCCTGCCTTTTCTTCCGGCTCTCCGGCTGCAACCTGCGCTGCTCCTACTGCGACGCCAAATACACCTACGAGGAACCAGCAACCCCCACCCCGCTCGACACCCTGCTGACCGAAGCGGCGCGACACCCCAAGGCCCTGATCGAGATCACGGGCGGCGAGCCCCTATTGCAAGTCGGGGTCTACCCGCTAATGGAGGCGCTGCTTGCCGCTGGCCGCACCGTGCTGCTGGAAACCAACGGCAGCCTCAGCATTGCGCGGGTGCCGCGGGAGGTGGTGAAAATCCTCGACCTCAAATGCCCGGACAGCGGGATGGCCGAAAAGATGGACCTTGCCAACCTTGATCTGTTGGCGCCCCACGACGAGATCAAGTTCGTGGTGAGTTCCCGCACTGACTACGACTGGGCCAGGGCAATGATGACAGAACACCGGTTGGCCGAAAAGGCCAAGCTGATCCTCTCCCCGGTTATCAGCCGCCTTGCGCCCGCCCTGATGGCCCAGTGGCTCATGGCCGACGCGCTCCCGGCCCGGCTCCAGCTCCAGCTCCACACCCTGCTCTGGCCGGGAATGAAGTGTGGAGTGTGAGAAAAATGCCTTTCCACCCGCAAAAAGAACACAGGGCTGTCCCAACCCGCCACTCTCATCTTTTCATTTTTGCTCAGTCTCCCTGAAGGCAAGAACCTCTCCCCCTGCTTTTCCCTCCAGAAAAAATGCATTTTTTATCAATTCCTAACCAAACAAAAATTTTCACGGGATATCATCTGTTAAATGAACTGGAACGGTTCCTCGAAAAATGATCACATACCCTAATGGAGACAATGTATGCCAGAAAGACAAATCCACTGTGAACCCTCACATGATCCCGCAGCCACCAGCATTATGACGACCGCAGACAAAGTCAAGAAAATGCCGGATACGCGCCAGCCTGAATGCAGCGACTTCAGCAACGACGAGGTCAGAAGGGATCGCTACCGGATGCGCTGAATTTTTTTTCAGATTCCGGAAAAATAGCCTCGCATCAAGGGGCACGGCAAACCGCCCCAAAAAAGTCGCAGAGATCGCCGATCTCGATCAGGCACTGCCATGCCTGAAAAGATCGGCCATGAGCAAATTCGTTCTTTTCTCTTCCCGCGAGGAAATACCATTCCCCCCGCTCCCCCGTGCCGATCATGACCGCGCCATGCCCATGATCAGCACACACCGCCGGACCGCATGAGCCACGACAATCCTTCCCCCCTGTAGTTTGCCGACCTGCATACTCGCATCCCAGCTTCCAACACCTCCAATTCCCCCCTTCTCGGGCTGGGGAAAAATAACCCTGTCCCCTTTTGTATTTCAGGGGTAAAATCAATGGTATCCTACAATTCAACCCCTTGGCAAAATTCGTCCGGACATGAACGAATACCTCTGCTTTTCCGACCCATTCCGGCAACCAACAGGAGAATGACATTTATGGACATGAAAGAGTATCTTGAGAGCACCGCCGGTCGAGGGGTTCTGGCCACAGTCGCCAGCGATGGCCAGGTTGACGCCGCAATCTACAGCGTCCCGCATGTGCTGAAGGATGGCGTTGTCGCCTTTCTCATGCGCGACCGGCTCTCCCACCGCAATATCCAGGAAAACCCGCACGCCACCTTCCTCTTCATGGCAGAGGGGCCAGGCTCCCACGGGGTGCGTCTTTTTCTCAAGAAAATCAAGGAAGAAACCGACCCCGCCGCGATCAAGAATCTGATGCGAAGACACCTCACCCCGGAGGAGGATCAGGCCCGGGGGCAGACCTTCCTGGTCTCCTTTGCGGTGGAGAAAATCCTACCCCTGATCGGTGACGATCCGTCCAAAATCCCTTTTTGCTGAGCCGAAAAAGCCATTGCCTCTTGCCGTGACCCCTTCAACCCGAGGAGTACCGCATGGCCGACACCTGCAAGGTCTTGATCACCGGCGCCACCGGCTACATCGGCCGGCGCCTGAAGGACCAACTGCTGAACCACCCGGAACTAACCCTCCGGCTGCTGGTGCGCAACCGGCATAAGGTGCGGCCCGAGGTGCTCGCCAGGGTTGAGGTGGCGGAGGGCGACACCTTCAGCCCCGAGGCTTTGGCTGCAGCTCTTTCCGGCATCGAGGTCGCCTTCTACCTCATCCACTCCATGGGCTCGGGCCAGGATTTTGCAGAGCGCGACCGGCAAAGCGCCGTCAACTTCCGCGACGCCTGCATCGCAGCCGGGGTGAAGCGGCTCGTCTACCTGGGAGGGCTGGGGGTCAAGGAAAGCGCCAGCCGCCATCTCCTGAGCCGGATCGAAACCGGGGAACTCCTCTCCTCCCGTCCCGAAAAGTTGCAAACCATCTGGTTCAGGGCCGGGATCATCATCGGCGCGGGCAGCGCCAGTTTCGAGATCATCTACAACCTGCTCCAAAAACTGCCCCTCATGGTGACGCCGAAATGGGTCACCACCCGAACCCAGCCGGTGGCGGTGGACGACGTGCTCGCCTATCTGGAGGCGGCCATCGCCGTAAAGGTCCAGGGCAATCTGGTGGTGGACATCGGCGGCGAAGCCATGAGCTTTCGGGAGATGATGCTCCGGGCCGCCAAGATCATGGGGCTGCGGAGGTTCCTCCTGCCGGTGCCGGTGCTGAGCCCGCGCCTCTCCTCCTTCTGGCTGATCCTCTTTACCCCCATCCCCTACCGCATGGCCGCCGCCCTGGTGGAGGGGCTCCGCTCGGAAACCGTCATCCAGAACGACCATGCCCAACGCCATTTCCCCGGGATAACGCCCCGCAGCTACGAAAGCGCGGTGAAGGCCGCCATCGCCGAGCTGGAGCAGGATCTGGTCATCAGCCGCTGGTGCGACAGCTCCACGGAGCCGTTCTGCGACATCAAGCACCAGGACAACCCCGGCGCCCCCATCCTGCGAGACCAACGGGAGATCCCCCTGCACGGGCTGGACCCGGCTTTTGTTTACGCGGCAGTCAAGGGAATCGGCGGCGCCCATGGCTGGGGCGCCTACAACATGCTCTGGCAGATCCGGGGTTTTTTGGACAAGCTGAGCGGCGGCTATGGCCTGAACCGCGGCAGAAGACAGCAGAAGGAACTGCGCGTGGGGGATGCCCTTGATTTCTGGAAGGTTGCCGACCTCAAGGAAAACAAACGGGTTCTGCTCGTGGCCCAGATGAAGGTGCCGGGCAAGGCCTGGCTTGAGTTCGACATCCAGGATGACCGGCTGGTGCAGACCGCCCATTTTCATCCGCGCGGGCTGCTGGGGAGACTGTACTGGTATGCGGTCCTGCCCTTTCACGAACTGGTGTTCAAGAATCTTGCCGAAAAAATCGTGGCGCACGCTGCAGCTCACTCAAGCGGCACAATCTCTTCCCCCGCAAAATAAAACGTTCCACCGAAACCGTCATAATTTTGCACAGTTGACAAAGAAACTGAGAGTGTATAAAGATTTAAAATATAGCGCAGGCACCAGGGCAACAAAACCTGGCGATATCAACGAACCTTACTTGAAGCACAAGGGGGATTGCATGAAATCAAAAGACTATTGTCGCAGCGCAGAAATCGAACTCACCACCTGGAAGGCAAAACTCTATGACGTGATCCGCAAGATCGACAAACTGCCCACCGGCGACAAGGAAAAGATGCTCGGCAGCGTGGGAGACTTGAACATCTTGGTCACCGAACTGGAGGACCGCATAGATCAGTTGCGGATCGCCTGCCCCGCCGACTGGAAACCGGAAAAGGATACCCTGGGCGCCAAGATCGAAGGCTTGGGCGACAAGGTGGATGGCATTGAAAAAGAATTGTTTGCCTATGACTTTGGCGGCTGAGACAAACAGTTAGCGATGAAAAAGGCGGCCGCCCGGTCGCCTTTTTTTATTGCCCGTGGCGCAAACACAGTGCCTGCATGAGGAGCGTGGGAAACGATGTGAATCGAAACGATTTCACGGGAATCAGAGCCAGTTGGGCGAAGACTGTGGATGGGGCAAAAAACAGCAGGGTGTGCATGAGCAAAGACGCTATTCCGACAACGACGAGCACAGGAACGGTATCAGTTCTTGCACGGCTTGAGAGTTTCGACCGTAGCCAGCGCCACGCGGTGCTGGCTACGGCATGGAACAACCGGCCCCATGTGAGCCTCGTAGCATTTGCACTCACCCCGGACCGGCAGGGACTCCTTTTCGCAACGCCGAAGAACACAACGAAATACCAAAACCTCATCAGGAACAGCCGGGTGTCGCTGGCGATCGACAACCGGGAGAACAGCACAGAGGACTATCTCGGCGCAGAAGCGTTCACGCTTTTCGGCAAGGCCCGTGAAGTAAGACAGAAACTTGCACGAACAACCATGTCGGCAATCCTGACGCTGAAGCATCCGGCGCTCAAAGAGTTCATCGAAGCTCCGACCACGGCCCTGATATTGGTGAAGATCGAACGATGTCTCCACATTGGAAAGTTCCAGACCATTTCGGAGTGGAAAATCTAAAAATACGCTCCTCCCGACCTCTCCCCGCCCCCACTTCCTGACACTGCCGAGCGGCGCTGAACCAAGGTCCGTGGCGCAACACAGCGCCTGCACAGAATTTCCCCTCCTCCGGCCGCTGGATGTGCTACAATATTTGCCATGGAAACAGCGCTCAAAATAGGGATCAGCGCCTGCCTGCTGGGGGAACCGGTTCGCTACGACGGCGGTCACAAGCTGGACCAATTTCTTGTCGAGACTTTGGGCCGGTTCGTCTCCTTTGTTCCGGTCTGCCCGGAAACGGAATGCGGCCTCGGCGTGCCCCGCGAGGCCATGCGGCTTACGGGCGACCCGGCCTCGCCGCGCTTAATGACCATCCGCACCGGGCAGGACCTCACCGCCCGGATGGAGCAATGGGCAACCCGACGGGTCAGCGAGTTGGCCGAAGAAGATCTCTGCGGCTTCATTTTCAAAAGCCGCTCCCCCTCCAGCGGCATGGAGCGGGTAAAGGTATATGCCGATACCGGCGGGGAGCCGGTGAAAACCGGGGTGGGCCTCTTTGCCAGGGAGTTCATGGCGCGGTTGCCCCTGCTGCCGGTGGAGGATGAAGGCCGCCTCCATGATCCGGTCCTGCGGGAAAACTTTATCACCCGGATTTTCGTGCTCAAGCGCTGGCGCGATCTTTTGGCCGCCAACCGGTCACGCGGCGGGCTGGTGGCCTTTCACACCGCCCACAAGCTCCTGCTCCTCTCCCACAGTGAAAAACATTATCGCGCCATGGGCAGACTCGTTGCCGAGGCCAAAAAAATGCCCCTGGATGACTTGTTTTCCGCCTACGAGGCCATGCTCATGGAGGCCCTCCGGCTGAAAAGTTCGCTCGCCAAAAACAGCAATGTCCTGCTCCACATTCTGGGTTACTTCAAAAAGAATCTCGCCGCTGATGAAAGACAGGAAATGGTTGAGCTTATCGACCGCTACCGGGGCGGCCTGGTCCCACTTATCGTGCCCATCACCCTGCTCAACCACTATGTACGCAAATACGACCAGTCCTATCTGGCCGGCCAGATATATCTCTATCCCCACCCCTTGGAGCTGAAACTGCGCAACCATGCCTAGCCGCCATCAAGCTGTCGCCGTGCTTGCCGCATTCCTTCTCTGCTCCTGGTACGGTTGCACCAGCCGAACCACCGCCGTACCACCGGCCACCGTCCCCTTTGTCGATTTGGTCCGCTACAGCGGCACCTGGCATGAGTTGGCCCGCCTGCCCATGTGGTTCCAGCGCGACTGCCTGCAATCCTGGGCCGAATATACCCTGTTGTCGGAGAATGAAATCACGGTGGTCAATTCCTGCCCCACTGCAAGTGGCGGCAATAAAAAAGCACACGGCATTGCCACCGTGGTGGACAAACAGACCAACGCCAGGCTCACGGTCCGCTTCGACAACTGGTTTTCCCGGCTTTTCCCAGGTCTCACCACCGGGGACTATTGGATACTCTGGCTCGACCCTGACTATCAAACCGCCCTGGTCGGCACCCCTGATCGGAAATTTCTCTGGATCCTGGCGCGCACGCCCTCGGTGGATACTGAAACCTATGCCCAACTGGTAGCCCATGCCCGCGAAATGGGCTTTGCCACGGAAAAACTGCTCGTTTTCCAGCAGGACAGGTAGCCACAAAATAAACGGAAATCACGGCCAACACAGGAGGACATATGCAAATAATCAAGGAATTCAAAGAGTTTTCCATGCGCGGCAACGTTGTGGACATGGCGGTCGGCATCATCATCGGCAGCGCATTCGGCAAGATTGTCAGCTCCCTGGTTCAGGACGTCATCATGCCGCCCATCGGCCTGATCATGGGCAATGTAGATTTCGCCCATCTGACCGTCACCCTCCGGAAAAAAAGCGAGGGCGTGGAGGCGGTCACCCTCAAATACGGGGTGTTCATCAACACCATCCTGGATTTCACCATCGTGGCCTTCGCGATCTTCATGCTCATCAAGCAGATGAACCGGCTCAAGAAGGAAGCGCCACCCTCGGAAGCTACAACCAAGGAATGCCCCCGCTGCTGCTCCAGCATTCCGGCCAAGGCGCTGCGTTGCCCGCACTGCACTTCGGAGCTTCATGAGGCGTAAAAGGGGAAGGAAGATTGGGGGGATGGATAGGAGGGTGCCGCTACCGACTTAACGCAAACATCTGCGGCTTGTCAGTAGAATGCTTTGGCTGGAATTAAGCATCCTGTTCCCAGAATTCCAGGCAGAGCCGGGAGGTGCCTGTTTGTTATTACCCTCAAGCCTGAAAACCCCTATTCCGAGAGTTTGACAGGGGAGACAAACCCGGCAGGCTTGAGCGCAAGCACGGAACACTGCACCTGCTCCAGAATGGCTTCAGCGGTATTGCCGATAAGCAACCCGGGAATGCCTGTCCGCGCAACCGTCCCCATGACAACCAGGTCCGCCTGCACTTCCCCGGCCAGGACGGTTATCACCTTGCGCGCTTGCCCCTTGCGGAGGTGGAAACGAGGGGCAAGGTAGTCATACGCTTCCGCGCCGATCCGATTCCGCAGCCACTCCCCTAGCTGGTACAACCCGCTCTCATGCTGCAAACGTTCATTTTCGACATAGGTGGCGGCAGCGGCGGGGTTCCCACCCCACACACTGATTTTGCCTTCGCCAAAAGCCTCCCAGGCATGTGCCAGATGCAAGGCGGCAAAATCGGACAGCGCAAGCGAAGCGGACAAACCGATAATCTGCTCATTGAGGTCCGGCTCCTCGACCCCGGCCATCAGCGGGTCGAA
Organism: Pseudomonadota bacterium; assembly: GCA_018830485.1. GTDB lineage: Bacteria > Desulfobacterota > Desulfobulbia > Desulfobulbales > Desulfurivibrionaceae > Thiovibrio. The sequence continues at coordinate 60,651 of JAHJRQ010000007.1, forward strand.
ATCGACCGCCGCGAGAATACTGCTGTAATTAGATTTCTCCCGGGGCTTCATCAGCCACACCGGAACGGGGCATTTGCGCAACAGATGCATATCGTCGCTGCCGAACAGCCTCGCCAGGAAATCGGGATTTTCCGCGGGCTTGATTACCAGGTCATACCCATGGCGCAGCACGGCGCGGATGATTTCGAGAAAAGCCGTGCCCGTGAACACCTTGCGCGCAATGTTGATTCGTTGCCCATGGGGATCGATCAGCGACTCCAGCCTTTGCATCTGCTCACTCTCCAGTGTCGCCTGCAGCCCGGCGGAATCCGGCACGCCATCCGCCGCCCCTTTACTTCCCGGGATACGCGGAACAACGGCAATGACCGTCAGTTCGGCCTGATTGTTTTCCGCCAGCGTCACCGCCCGCGTCAAGGCGGAGGCCTGGTCCACGCCCTCTTCTGATACATAGAGAATGTTCTTGAATCGTTTCATAAGACGGCCTCCGTATTGGTTTTCAAACTCGATTCGACATGGGGAAACAGGCGGTCCGCAGCTTCCCGTGCTGCGTCGGCATAAGGGACAAAGACCAGGTCTACTCCCTCCCGTTCAAACTGTTGGGCCTCATGGCGGCTGGAGGCGGAAAGCGCCACCTTGCCGGGGTAGCCCTGCTGGTGAAGCCCGTGGAGCAGCATCCGGTTGATGGCGCGATCCCGCATGGTGCTCACGACCCAGCGCACTTGCTCCAGCGGCAGCGAAGCAATGAATTCCGGATCCTCTGCGTCACCATAATGGACTGCGTAGCCATCGCGGAGGTGGCGCCGCACCACCTCCGGATCAAAATCCACGGCGAGCAAACGGCAGCCCCGTTGGCGCAGATTGTCCGCCACCGCAGCGCCGTAACGCCCCAGGCCGAAGAGGAGAACATCCATGTTCCGGTCATCCCCGGCCGAACCATCCAGCTCCCGGTGCGCCACCTTGCGCTCGAACACGCCAAGATAGGGGGCGAGCCGCTCATACAGGGAATGCGAGTAGATGATCATATAGGTGGACCCGCTGATGGTAATCAACCCCACCAAGGTAATAAGCCCCACTGTCTCCCGGTCGAGATGCCCCAGGCTGAGGCCCAGCGCGGCAAGGATAAGCGAGAATTCACTGATCTGAGCCACCGTGAGCCCGGCCAGAAAGCCGGTGCGCTTGCGATACCCCATGTAGCCCATGATCGCCATGACAATAAGAGGATTGCCCACCAGCACGAAAAGCGAAAACAGCATCGCCGGGCCCGCCTGTGCGCCAAGGGTACTTATGTCCAACCCGGAACCCAACTCGATAAAGAAAAAAAGCAACAGGAAGTCGCGCAGGCTGACCAGGCGCGCGGCCACCTGCTCACGGTAGGGTGTGGACGCGACGGAAATACCTGCCAGGAAGGCCCCCACCTCTTTGCTGAAGCCCAGGGTGTCGCCGGCTGTGGCGCCCAGCACCGCCCAGGCAATGGCGAACAACATCAACAGCTCGGGCGAGTGGGCGAGACGATGGAGCAACCCGGTCAAAACGTAGCGGATCAACAAGGCCACAACAAGCAGCATCGCGATCCCTTTGGCCAAAATCAGCAATGCTTCCAAGCCCAGATGCATCTCACCGGCGGGCTGGCCAAAAGCGGTGAGCCCAATCATGACCAGCACCACCACAATATCCTGGACAATGAGAAAGCCCACCGCAATCCGCCCATGCAGCGAATCCACCTCCCGTTTGTCCGAGAGGAGCTTCACGATGATGATAGTGCTGGAAAAAGTCAGCGCGACAGCCACATAGATGGCCATGACATGCGGCATGCCCAGCGCCAGGGCGATCAGATATCCGATGAGCGAGGTGAAGACAACCTGCCCCAGACCGGAAGCCAGCGCAACCGGCCCCACGGTACGGATGATGTGCAAGTCGAGCTTCAACCCGACCACGAACAGCAGCAGGGCAATGCCCAAACGGGCAAACAGCTCGATTTCGCTGCTGTGCGTCACCCATCCGAAAACCGAGGGGCCGAGCAGTATGCCCACCACGATGAAGGCAACGATCAGCGGTTGGCGCAGGAGTTGAGCGATGCCCCCGCTGACGACCGCCAGACCCAGGATCAGGCCCATCTGTACAAAAACATTTTCAACCATTCGTTATCCCTCGGTCTCTGAGGCACCCCCGTTTCCCATGCGCGTATCGCCTTTTCCATGGGAGCTTCGCACCTGGTAGGATTCTATGCAATGGGAGATGGAAAGTCAAAAAAAACAGCCGCGCGTCCCTAACAACCAACAACTGCGCGGGATGCGTATTCTCCTGCTGTTTTCCCTCTGTTCCGTGGAGTAACAAGATGTTTTTTCTTTGCAAAAAAAGAGTGCAGGGATAAGATTACCGGCAGCCGACAGCGCACGAGACCGGCACAGTACCTCCGCATTTAAAACCCAACCGACACAAGACCTTGCCGCCAAACATGAACGAACATCTCTGTCCTTCCGAAATATCCCAGCAGCCGCGCTGCTCTCGGGTTGAAATCGAAACCCTGAGCAAAACCATCGGCAGCAACCGTCAACTGCTGGACGTTCTGGATGCCTTCCCCGGCTTTGTCCTGGTTCTCAATCATACCCGGCAGATCATTTTTGCCAACCAGGCTTTTCTGCATTTTCTTGGCGCCGCATCCCTTGCCGAGGTGCTGGGGAAAAAACCGGGGGACGCCTTGGCTTGCGAGCATGCCGTGCAAAGCGTTCTGGGCTGCGGCACCACCGTCTTCTGTTCCGCCTGCGGCGCAGCCAAAGCCACTCCCCCGCTTCTCCTGCACCAGCCGGAAAACGGTGATGCCCAGGAATGCCGGATCAGACAGGAGGGCAGCGGCAAGTCCTTTGATTTCCGGGTGCAGACCGCACCGTTTCCCGGCGGAAGCGACAATCTCTATCTCTTCTATCTCACCGATATCTCACACGAAAAACGGAGGCGAGCGCTGGAGCGCATCTTCTTTCACGATGTGGCCAATATCGCCAACGGCATGGTGGGCTTGAGCCGGACCCTCTGCGAAAAAGAACTGGGCGGGGATAAAAAGAAGCAGTTTCAGCGGGTGCTGCACCGCTATGCGCATCGGCTGAGCGACGAGGTCGAGGCGCAGTCCTCCCTGGCCGCGGCGGAAAACAACGACCTGCACCTTGCGATCCAGCCCTGCGCAACCCTTGGACTGCTTGAGGAGGTGGCCTCCTTTTTCAACACCATCACCAACGAGCAGATGAGCAAGGTGGAGATCGGGGCCGATACCGTGGACAAGGAGTTTTTCACCGACCCGCGCCTTTTGCACCGCATCCTGATCAACATGACCAAGAATGGGATCGAGGCCTCCCCCCGGGAGGCAACGGTGCGGATCGGCTGCAAGCAGGACGGCAGCGACCTGGAATTCTGGGTACACAACCAGGGCTGCATGCCCGAACAGGTGCAGATGCAGATCTTCCAGCGCTCCTTTTCCACCAAGGGTTCGGGCCGGGGCTTGGGCACCTACAGCATCAAACTGCTGGGCGAACGCTACCTCAAAGGCAGGGTCAGCTTCAGTTCCTCGCCCGAAGAAGGCACCACCTTCCGCTTCCGCTGCCCCGGCCGCATGGACCCGCCACCCCCTAGCGCCTGAACCCCCTCCCGAACAGCCCGTCCCTAGCGCCGGCCGCCGAGCCGATCACTAAGGAATGCCCGCAAGCTGCCCCACCATCCCGATCAAGGCGGCACGTTGCCCGCAATGCACCTCGGAGCTTTAGGAGGTATAAAGAGAGGGAAGAAAATTTGGGAAATGAACAGGAGGGGTTCCCTGCCGACTTAACGCAAAGATTTGAGGCTTGTCAGTAGAATGTTTTGGTTGGAATTAAGTATCCTGTCCCCAGAATTCCGGGCCGTACTGCGATCCGGGAAAGGCGTTAAAGGGAATCAGGTTTATATAGGCACTTTTCCCTGCCAGCATGGCGCCCAATTTTCCAGCATCATCCGGAGAATCATTAAAATCTTTAATCAAAATATATTCATAGGTAATAAATTGTTTTTTACTTAAAGGTATCCGGTCAATACAGGCCAACACTTCAGCCAATGGATATTTTCTATTAATGGGAATAAGTTCATTTCTCTTTTCTTCAAAGGGAGAATGAAGCGATAAAGCAAGGTTCACTCCGGGAATTTCCCGACTCCATCTTTTAAGCCCAGGGATATAACCAGACGTGGAAATAGTAATCTTTTGAACCCCAATTGAAGTTCCGTGTTTTGACAAGAATATTTCGCACGCTTTTTTGACACCATCAAAATTATGTAACGGTTCGCCCTGGCCCATAAAAACAATATTTAAAATTCTCTCTTCGCCAACCCTATTTTTCGCCAACCAACGCCAAGCCTGGAGAAACTGGCCGACAATCTCACCTGTGGTCAAATTCCTTTTAAACCCTTGTTTTCCGGTAGAACAAAAAGAACAATTCATCGCACAGCCAACCTGCGAGGAAAGACAGATAGAATATTTATTATGAAACGGGATAAGGACAGTCTCAATCTTGTGATTGTCTTGAAGCGTAAAAAGAAACTTTACGGTTCGATCTTTTGACTCATGAACCGTATCGATTTCGGGCAGAGAGAAGTCGAATTTATCCTGAAAAAATGCCAAGGCGCCTTTGGCAATCTTCTCCCGGCATTGAGCATTTTCTTTTTTCTTGTAATGCCAATTAAAAAGAATTGATGCTGCGGAGTGGTTCAAATCATTCCGGCCGAGAACCATTTCCAAATCAGAATAACTCAGATCATAAAAGGATTGTTTCAAGAAATATCTCTTTGCAATATCAACATGTTACCAACACCAAACACTTCAGAATCCGCGCCAAAACATAGCCTATCTTCAAGACTCCGAAACATTCTGATACTGCGCCTGCACGTTCTTCAGCTTGCTATAAAACTCTTCCTCCGAAACAATTCCCTTCTCAATAAGCAACTGGGCGATAGCATCGAGCCGAATCATTTGCGCCATTACAAGTTCATCGGTTGTGACTACTTGTTTGTTATCATCTTTTGACATAGGTTTTGTTCCCGTTTCTGTTACTCTTGTTTGGTTTGTAAACATAATGACGAAGCTGTGCGGCACAAAAAAAGCGCAGTGAAGTTTGCGTCCGAACGAGTGCCTTGTTATGCATTAGCCCTCTTTGTTTAGGATTACCCATTTTAAAAATCCCCTTCCTAGCTCAGTCGCTCGTAAATCTCCAGCCCCATCGTTTTCCACAAAGCCAAAAGCGATGCTAGAAGTATCTCCCGCTAGGAGATCTTTCTTAAAGAAGGTAGCGGGTAAAATGCTATTCCTCTGTTTAATCAGAACATCTGCTTTCCCTGATTGGTATATTCTTTCAAAATCAATCTCTTGTTTGCTTTGGTTAGATTGAAGAAATTTCACTTGTTCATTTAACCCCTGGATATTCTTATCTTTCTCGAACAACTCTCTATCCTTGTCGAGGATGATCTTTTGGGCCTCTAGGTCCCCACTTTGAAGGGAGAGGTATTTCGACCAAATCGCTGACACAAGCTGTGCAAGTTGAATTGCAGTATAGTTATTTGGCATCAAATGCATTAGATCATCAGTCAACTCCGGATAACGTTCGCTAATGGATTCATAGACTTCCTGTGAATCAAAAATAGAAATGATCTTATTTAGATTGAAATTGCTTCTTTTCTTGCCTTCCTCTCGCAGAACATGCTTAATTTCTTTGTCTACCCAAGAAGACTCAAGTGACTGCTTGGTAAAAAATATCAATACAATATCTGCTTTATCCAAACCGTCATTCAATATTGATGACCGAAGATTTTCTCCAGGCGCAATCTTTTTCTTATCGATCCAAACATTGATGTATGCCGATTCTAAATCAGCGACAATGGGCTCTATATACTCAAATTTATCCCCCGAAGAATGGCTCACGAAGACTAGTATAGACTTATCCATATTTACCCTTTTTTATGCATAACGCCCGGCTCTCGTGCCGGTTTGGAGCCACGAAGTGGCAAAAAAAAGGTCGCTGTGCAGCCGATTGTTATACGTCGGCCGGAATCTTGCCGCAGACCTGCTCATAAATCTTGATGAATTCATCTTCACCGTTTGGCGTGCGAAATGACCGCTCAACTTCTTCGAAAGTTTGTGAACGGTAGTGCTTCTCAACGACTTTCTTCCCTCCCAATGCGACCTGTGAAGCATGATGACCGCACAGCGGCTTCATCCTTGTGTAGTCGTCGAACTGAATCTGGAGACCCGGTATCAATCGCTCTAAAGCTTGTCGATCTATGTAATTTTCAAGAGCCCTCTTTCTAAGGACCCAGAAATCCACGGTCTCATTTAGCCCAAGTTCAATCATCTTTTCCCTAGTGGAGGAAGGTGATGCTGCGGAGTCGCGATCCGAGTCTTGAATGGCATAAAAGGGCTTATCAAGTTCTCGGAGGATGTTAAGGTTCAGCCAATGCATAACAGAGTCGCAACCCCCAACAGGAACCAGCAATATCTGTCGATCCGAGAAAGTCGCTGGGATCCTCCCTTCAGCGCGGTACAGTTGCGCTAGAAAATTGAAGGCACTTACGTCATCCGGGCCCTCTACCAAAACAAGAACCTTAGCTCTCTCGAATAGCCTGAGGAATTGGTTGCTCGGCGTTATGCCCAGATCGTCAGCTATAGTTTGGAGATCAACGTCGCCTTGATGAACCTCGAAAGAATCGCCGTGGCTTTTGACATGTGAAACCGTCGACCGATCTGAGGCAGCCACAACAATCGGCGAATGTGTTGTAACTACCACTTGGTATCCAGATTGCTCTAAGCCCAATAGCTTTTCGTGCAACTGTTCCTGAGCCTTGGGATGAAGAAAGGTTTCTGGCTCCTCAAATCCAAAAATTATGCGACTATCTGCGGAAAGGCTCTCTTCAGCGAGATGTTCGAAGTACGACATCATCGTGATTCTCCGAAATCCGTCACCCCGAAAAGTCAGCGGTAAAGCTGCCTGATCGTTAGCGCATTGAAACCCAGTCTGCACCCCCTTTGACCAGTCAAAACTTACCGAAGGGCGCACCTGGTCGGCGTCCGGGAGTACGCCGTTGATTTTGGCCGATATTTTCTCGAGGACGCCGCCAAGGGCCTCTCGAACCCGGTCTTCTACATCAGCGATGCCAGCGTCTTGCATCGTTCTAATTGCGATGCTTTTGAAGTACCGCTGAATTGAGGCGTCTGTCTCGGAAAGGGCGGTATCGGCCCTAAAGTATTCGAACCTAGGCAAGATTGCCTTTACCTGATCATGAATTTGCTTGGCGCGAGTGCTTCCTGATGTTGGCAGTTTTTCCCATACGGATGTGCCTTCATTGCCATTCGCAACGAAATGCTGCCTGAGCTTCGCCCTCTTCTCTACATTATTGAAAACCTCTCCATTTCCCTTTTGCGTCTCGATTCCATTGGCCTGGCACCTTGTGATAAGTTGCCGTTCCGTTTCGAGCAAGAAATCATCATCCCCAAATGACTTGCGCCGGATATAGGTATCCGGCTTGATTTGAGATTTAGTAGTATCCCACTCTTTTTTAATCCGAAGCTGGCCATTCTCGTCTACCAGCATCTCCTCGACCAACGTCGTCGGGATTGCCTCATCGATCATAATGGCCGGGAACGGACCCTCGAAGGCAAGCTCAACGCTACAAATGTCTGAGTCACTGAATGCGTTCGCGATATCCGGAAGAGCCTCCGTGTTGTTCAGAAAGAGGTCTAATCCTCTCAGGAGGGTGGATTTACCCGCATCATTTCGGCCTACAAATATGCTCGAGTCCCCAAAATCGACCTCGATATGGTTTTGAATGCCTCGATAGTTTGAGTACGCCGCTTTCCTAAGCTTCACAAGTTCCCCCTAGACGTATAACGTCTTGCGTAACCTGACCGCGCCAATGAACTTGCCGCGTAGCGCCGCCAACGTTTACGCGGTCAGGTTGACGCTATTGTTAGATAAATATTTGCATCTTTATGTTATTTCTCAATTCGATGTAATCTTTTTGTATATCTATAATTAGTTTCTCTAGTTCTTTGGTTAACCTGTCGTAGTTCTTTGATTCCTCTGTTGAACCACTACCGTCTCTATCTATATTCCAACAGGGTTGCATGCAAAACTTCGTATCCTCTTGGGTCTGCATGGAAGGATAAACAAAGAATTTTAAAGAAATATAATCTATTAATTTCTGTGCACTGTCTAGAAAAGACAGAGTTGGCTTTTTGAATTGACTTATAAGAAATTGATTTTCTGTTTTAGCTAAAAATCTGCAGAAATTTTCCACTTTTCTGCATTTGTTAAATGTGTAGGAATGATCATCTAGCAGCCATGATAAAAAATCCGTAAAGTCTTCTTCTTTCATAATTTCATTTGCTTGTTGAAATATATTTTTATCATGTTCTTTTTGACTTTCTAGTTCTGCATATTTCTTCTTAGCGGTAATTAGCTCATAAAAAGGCTCCTCGCTGTTTCATGTGGGCAGCCTGAAATCAAGCTTACCTGCAATGAGGTAGGCCATGTTGATCAGGTTCTTGGTGGTTCGGTATCCTCTGGCCCTTCTTTTGGCCGCCTGGATAAGGCCGTTGACCGCTTCGAG
>JAHJRQ010000002.1 GCA_018830485.1 Pseudomonadota bacterium
GGACCACAAGAACAGAGAAAAAAGGTCGGAAAGGTTGAAGGGTTCGTGAGGTAGATAAAGCCGCCGGAGTACTCCGCGAGGGTTGCGGGAAATCTCCGTTTTCCCCTTGACTTTACTTATCATGGATGTCCCCGGAACTCCCATCTGAAGCCCAAGTGCGGTAGCCCAAAAAAAAGAACTTTCCGCAAAGACAACCGAGTGAAACAAAGGAGGAACACATGAAGAATCTTACAGCACTTGTCGCCCTCACCGTCGGCCTTTTGTTCACGACCTATGCCGATTGCGAGGCGCGAGGGATTCAGAAAATGAGTTGCGACGCCATCACCGACGATCTTCGCTTCTATACCCCTGACAGATTTGTGCACAACTATTGCCGCTCCAGTATGGGCGGCAATTACGATGGCGGCAAATTCTTCCCCGAGAGAGGCGATTGGTTTTGCTACCGGAACAGCAACCCGAACCAGCCCTTATCGCATCCGGACCTGATGAACGCTTGCCGCTACACGCTCCTCAATGACAAGAGCGTGCGAGTGAAGGGCGTCTGCTTCATGTACAACAACCAGACCCCTCCCCAAGACCGCTATCGCTATCCGAAATGCGTCGTACAAGGCCAACAAATGAGGTAATCGAACAAGAACAACCAACAAAAAGGGAGCCCGCCACCATACAGATCCCACCGCGCCCCGGTTTGTTTCCTTTTGTGGATGCGGGCGGTGAAAGGTGGCTCTCGCCCCGTTGAACAGAAGCCGAACCCGCGGGCCATTTCCATCGTAGCGCTCAGCCCCCCATGGCCACAAGGAGCGCCTCGACGTCCTCTCGGGGGATATTTTCCCGAACAGGATCGGCAAAGACGGCTTCCAGGGTTTTGCGGTGTTTGCTGTTCACATTAATATAGTGTCACCGTTAGATACTATTTGTAAGCTGGATTTTTTGATGCAATACGTTGATTATCCTGATCTTGAAAAAACGGTGGTCAACTGGTAGGGTGCGGCCATGAAACTTCTTGTCACCGTACTTGGCCTGCTCTTTGTTCTGGAAGCGATTCCCTATGTCCTCTTTCCCGAGGCCATGCAGCGGTGGCTTGCCCGGATAGGCCAGATGGACGCCGGAGCCTTGCGGGCCACGGGGCTGTTTGTCCTGGGGGTCGGCCTGCTGCTCTGCTATATCACGCAGCGCACCGAGCTTATCCCCTGACAGGAGCGGCGCTCCCGGTGTTCTCTTCTTCCCGTGCCCGTAAACGCAAATGGAATCCATGACCAGCAACGCTGATTTTTTTCTTGCCTCCTACCACTTCGTCCTGCCCGAGGAAAACATCGCCCAGCATCCCCTGGCCTGCCGTGATTCTTCCCGGCTGCTGGTGGTGGATTGCCTGGACTCAGAGACCAGGGATCGGCAATTTACCGATATCTGCGACTATCTTGCGCCAGGGGATCTTCTGGTGGTCAACAACACCCGGGTTTTTCCGGCCCGTCTGCTGGGCAGGAAGGAGACCGGAGGCATGGCGGAGCTGTTGATCCTGGAATATCCGGTGCCGGAGCCAGGTGTCAACGGAGATGCAAATGGCTGGCAGCAGGCCGAAGTTGTGGGGCTGGTGAAAAGCGCCAAGCGGCCGCAGCCGGGAGGCCGCCTGCTTTTTTCCGAGAATCTGTTCGGCACGGTGCGGGAGCTGCTTCCAGGCGGCAAGGTGCGGGTTGCCTTGCATTTTCGCGGAGATCTGGCCGGGCTTCTTGAAGCGCATGGGCAGATGCCTCTGCCGCCCTATATCCGAAGGGAAGAAGGGCAGAGCGAGGAAGACCGGCAGCGCTATCAGACGGTGTATGCCGAAAGTCCCGGGGCAGTGGCTGCACCGACGGCCGGGCTCCATTTTACCCCTGAGCTTTTGGCAAGGATTCAGGCGCACGGGGTTCGCCTTGCCCAGGTCACCCTGCATGTCGGCTACGGGACCTTTGCTCCGGTGCGGGTCGAGGATATCCGGGAGCATGCGATCCATGCCGAATATCTCATGGTTTCCGAGGAAGCATCCGCGCTGGTCAATGAAACAAAGGCAACAGGGGGGAGGGTCTGGGCGGTGGGCACCACCTCGGTGCGGGCCCTGGAGTTTGCCGCCCGGGAGACGGGCCAGGTCGTTGCCCGCAGTGGTTTTTGCGACCTGTATATCTATCCCGGCTATGCATTCAGGGTGGTGGACAACCTGATCACCAACTTCCATCTGCCGCAGTCATCCCTGTTGTTTCTGGTCAGCGCCCTGGCGGGACGGGAGAAGATTCTTGCGGCGTACAGGGAGGCGGTGGAGAAGGGGTACCGGTTTTACAGCTACGGGGACGCCATGGCCTTGATTGCCAGGCATCCCCGCAGGTGAGATCAGCCGCACTTGCAGGCGCAGCTTTCCTTGGCCGCGCAGGCCGGGGCTGCGTCACCGCTTGCCGCCGGGCAGGAAGCGCTTGCGCTGTTGCCGCTGTAGCCGTCGGAGTACCAGCCGCCGCCTTTTAATTGAAAGGAGCTTCGGGAAATAAGTTTTTTGAGGCTGCCCGTGCAGGCGGGGCAGGTGGTCAGCGGTTTGTCGGTCAGGCTCTGCTGCGCCTCGATCACATCCTGGCAGGCCTCACACTGGTATTCATAGATAGGCATTTCTGGTCCCTCCGTTTTGAGTCCAGTACGGTAATTATGTTAAAAAAAAGTACTGGAAACAAGGGGTTATTGTTTCCAGCGAAACATCTGTGGAATCTGCTATACTTTCCGATATGTCCCTTCTCGGAAATGGGGTATAATTTAATGCTGGTTGTCTGATCTGTCAATGTCTAGCAACGGATCTCCCGGCGGGCCGCGGTGTTGGGCGTGTCCCGGAAAAAAAACGAAGAGGGACAGGCGTGCAGAGAATACTGATAGCCCAGGCCGGTCCGGGCATGATCCTGGCCAAGGAAATTCTTAACCCCGAGGGGATGGTGCTCTGCGGGGCGGGAACGGCTTTGACCCCGGCCTTGATCGAGCGCCTGATCGGCATGGACATCGTTGACGTGACCGTGGAAGGGCATCCCGTGATCCTGGAGGGAGAAAAAACCCTGCAGGAAGAATTGCGCGAAATCGATGCGCGTTTTCAGCGGGTTGAAGACATCGCCCCGCTCATGTACCTCAAGAAGCGGATTCAGGCAAAGCTGGCAGCCGCGCGGAGTACAGAGGCGGCCGCGAAATAACCGGCATATTTTTTTCTGATTACCATCGAACTTCAGCCAGTATTCAAGCCTGGCAGGGCAACATGTTGATATGTAACGATTTTTTTATTTGTTCGCCTGGCACAACCAAGTCATTCCCGCGCAGGCGGGAATCCAGGCCATCTGGCTAATCCCTCTGGATTCCCGCCTGCGCGGGAATGACGTTAAAGAACTGGCTGAAGATTAGTGGTAATCAGATATTCTTTTCCCTGTCGTTACGGCCCTTGATGCCGTGTGCGAGGGTGCAATGGTACACATTCCGAATGGCGGTTTATGATGGATGAGCAAAAACGTGCCCAGTTCAAAAAAGTGCTGCGGGAGATAAAAAATCTGCCGACCCTGCCCGGGATTGTTGCCAAGCTGGGCAAGATGGCGGAGAATCCGGATACGACCACGGAACAGATGGGCAGGGTGATCAGTAAGGATCACATCCTGGCCAGCAAGCTGCTCAAGCTGGTGAACTCGGCGTTTTACGGCTTTCCGCAGCGGATCAGTTCCCTGAACAGCGCCATCATCCTGCTGGGGTTCAATGTTATCAAGAGCTTGATCATCAGCGCCTCCATCTTTGAGGTCATGGAGGCGCAGGATGTGGAGTTGTGGGAGCATTCCCTGGGCTGCGCCGTGGTCTGCAATGTCTTGGCCCGGCATCTGGGGGTGAAGGATCCGGAAGAGATCAGCACCGCCGGGCTTATCCATGATATAGGCAAGGTTGCCATCAAGATGGAGTTGCCCCGGGAATACGAAAAAATCACGGTGCTGTCCCAGAAGAAAAAGATTTCGAGACTTGAGGCGGAAAGGGAGATTTTGGGCCTTGATCATTCCGAGGTGGGAAGTTGGCTTGCCAAGAGCTGGAATCTGCCCAACAAACTGGTCGAGCCCATCGCCTGCCATCATGATCCTCACCTTGCCAAGGAGGAACAGCAGGCCAGCGCCATTGTTCATTTCGCCAATATTATGATCCGGGGGCTTGGCTACGGCCATGCCGGGGATATCTGGGTGCCCCCGCTGAACAATAAGGCCTGGAAACTGCTCGGCCTTGCCCCGGCGGATATTGATCCGCTGCTGCGGGAGGTGGAGGAAAAGCTCTGGGACGTCAAGGGATTCAGTCTCGATATCCAGACCGGCAGGGAAGGCGCGGCATGAGGATTTCCCCTCTTCTTCTCTTCCAGCCCAAGGCGCGGCGAAAATGTCCCGTATCCTGATTGCCGGCAGCGAATCGCTGATCATGCCGGAATGCCGGCTGCTCCTTGACGCCAAGGGCTACACCATGAAGCATTGCGCCAGTCTGCATGATGCCCTGGCGCAGGTTCTGGAAGATCCCCCGGATCTGCTGGTGACGGAAAAAGGGTTTTCCGGCAAAAACGGCGATGTCGAATTGATCCGGGCCGTGAAGGCTTGTCTGCAAAAGGCCAACATTCCCATCTTTCTGGTTGTCGACGAAAGCCAGCTTCAGGTGGAATTGGACTGGGACAACTATCCGGTGGATGATATCATCACCAGGCCTTTTACCCCCGAAGTTCTGCTTACCCGGATCCGCCTTGCCGAATCGCGCATGATCCGGGCCTTTGATAATAATCCCCTCAGTCGGCTTCCCGGTAACACCTCGATTATCCGCGCCATTCAGCGGGTGCTCGGGGAGCCGGACGGGTACGCGGTCTGCTATGTGGATATCGACAACTTCAAGCCCTATAACGACCGGTACGGCTTTTCCCGGGGGGATGAGGTGATCCTCATGGTGGCGCGGGTCATGGTCAACGTTGTGGATGAGCTGGCCAGGAAAGGCAGTTTTGTCGGGCACATAGGCGGAGATGATTTTGTGTTCATCGTCCGGGAAGAGATGGTGGAAGCGGTCTGCAAGAAGATTCTGCTCAACTTCGATCTGGTGCGGAACATGTTCTTGAGCGCCGAAGACATTGCCGTTGGCGAGTTTGTCGGGCGCGATCGCCAGGACCGCGAGACCCGCTTCGGGCTTTTGAGCCTTTCCATTGCCGCGGTGACCACCGGCGGCGGCAGATACACCCATTACGGCGAGGTTTCTTCTATTGCTTCGCAGCTTAAGCATTGCGTGAAAAAAATGGATGGCAGCAACTACCTGATCGACCGGCGGGATACATAACGCCCGGTTTGTTCTATCCGGAAACATGGCGATGGACCGTGGCCCGGAACACATGAGAGATGCAGCACCTGTGCCGAATGTGGATGCAGGTGCTTTTTTTTGTCTTGTTTCTTTTTGGATGATGATGCAGGCCATTCGGGTAAAAAAATGTTCTGCAATGGTGGACAAGTTTACGGGGCTGTATTTGTGACGAGTGAGTGTTTGCTTAAAAAAACTTGCTTTGCTATTTGTTTTGCGATACGTATTATTCTGTGTGAAATTCACTCGTAATGTCAAATTGTGGAGGATATAAAGATGGGGAAATCACTCGTGGAAATGGCGGCGGATCTGGTTCAGTCGCAATGTGCTTCAAAGGCTATGAATACAGAGGAGATAACCCTGGCCTTGCAATCTACGTTTAATGCGTTGCAGGTGTTGCAGGCAGGTGAAGCAAAACTGCAGGCTGGTATTCCGGACGGATCTGCCGTGGCGCTCAGTGTTCCAGGCATGACCCCTGAAAAATCCATTCAGAAAAATAAGATAGTCTGCCTGGAATGCGGGCAGGAATTCAAGATGCTGTCGCCAAAACATTTGCGCTCCCATGGCCTGACCGGCAGGGAGTACCGTGAAAAGTGGGGTTTTCCTCTGCGGCAGCCGCTCTGCGCAAAGGCCCTTTCCGAACGGCGCAAGAAAGCCGGTAAGGACCGGGGGCTGCCGGAGAATTTGCGTAAGGCCATTGCCAAACGCAAGAAAACCGGCCAGGCCAAGAAGACGGCCTAGAAAAAATAGCCCACAACCAGGGTGTCCCATCTGGTCCTTTCAGGAGGGCCTCCGACCTGCGGGTCGGAGGCCCTCCTTTTTTGTCATGGCAATCATTTCTCTCTTCGGCCCGGAGTGTTGCCCCATGGCAGGGATGGCTGTTGACTTTTTCCCGAATACGCAGCATAGTCCCGGTATTTTTTACATCGTGTCATGGGTGGTGTATAATCCACCTATTCCTTTTTTTTTGTGTGAGACGAGCATGATCGGTATTTTTGATTCGGGCGTGGGCGGGATGACGGTGGCCAAGGCTGTGGAGCAGCTTCTGCCGCAATACCGCATTGCCTATTTCGGCGACCTGGCCCGAACCCCCTATGGTTCCAAGAGCCCGGAAACCATTATCGCCTATGCCCGGCAGAATACGGAGTTTCTTCTCGGCCAGGGGGCGAAGATCATCATTATCGCCTGCAATACCGCGGCCAGTGTTGCCTCCGAGATCCTCCAGCAGGAGTTTCCCGTGCCCATCTTCGAGGTCATCACCCCGGCGGTGAGCAAGGCCGCGGCCACGAGCCGTTCCGGCCGCATCGGGGTGATCGGCACCCGGGCCACCATCAAGAGCGGGGTGTATGAAAAAAAGATCCTGGCCGAGCAGCCGGGATACACCGTTTATTCCCAGGCCTGCCCACTACTGGTTCCCCTGGTTGAGGAGGGCTGGCTGAACAAAAAGGAAACCAAGATGATCCTCCGCCGTTATCTCCAGCCGTTGCGGTTGAGGCAGGTGGACACCTTTGTTCTGGGCTGCACCCATTATCCGCTGCTGAAGGATCTGATCCAGCCGCGCATCGGCAAGCGGGTGGCGATCATCGATTCCTCGGAGGTGGTGGCGGAAAGCGTGGCCCTTTTTCTCAAAAACAATCCGGCCATCGAGCAGCAGATCGACCGCAACGGGGAAAGCCATTATTATGTTTCCGACGTAACCGACGCGGCCGTGGATATCGCCCGCAAGGTCTTTGGCCGCCCCATTAACCTGGAAAGGGTTACCTCGGATATTTTTTAGGAGCCGTTAAGGAAACACTTATGTTTTTTGTTTATTTCTTTACGGCTCCTTATGCCGTGCTGGCCAACAGGAGTCATTTGTCATGAACCGCATTGTTTTTTGTCTGAAGCCCTTGCTCCCCCTGGTGGTTGCCGGCATGTTCCTGGCGTTTTTCCCAGGGTCCGGACAGTGTGCCGCCCCGACACCCCTTGAACTGGCGCAAAAGCTCCAGGCACGCTATGAAGAGACCAAGACCATGACCGCCGATTTCAAGCAGTCCACCTCGGTGCCCATGAGCACCCGCAAGCGGCTGGGCGCGGGAAAGGTGGTGATTTTCAAGCCAGGCCGCATTCGCTGGGATTACCAGACGCCGGACAAGCAGGTTTTGATCAGCGACGGCAAGAAGGTCTCCATGTATCTTGCCGATTCCGCCCAGATGATCGAGCAGCCGGTTTCGCAATATATCAACTCCGACGTCACCTATGCCTTTTTTGTCGGCACCGGCAATATAGTCCGTGATTTCAAGGTACTGCCGCCGGAAAGGCAGGGGGATGCGAGCCTGAAGGCGATCAAGCTCGTGCCGAAGACCGCGCATCCGCAGGTGGATTACCTCCATGTCTGGATCGACGACAATTTTATGGTGCGCCGGCTTGAGATTGTCGATCATTTCGGCAGCATAACCGATCTGGCTTTTTCCAATATCAGACGGAACGAACCGGTGCCGCCGGAGACTTTTGTCTTCACCCCGCCGCTGGGCACGGAAATCATCGAGCAATAAAAAAAAACGTTCGGCAGCACCACATCTGCTTCGCAGTCTCGCTGGGCTCGCTTAGCTGTCATCGGCCTGCTCGCGTGCAATAGCACACTTCGCAAGCCTCTTGGTCGGCACTGCTGCCGACAATTGACACGCGCATCTGCACCACTGCCGAACGGTTTTTATTCCGTGGGGCGTGATTTTTGCCTCTAACACCATGAGCAGCAAGAATGGTTGAGAACACAAACCAGTCGCATCTCCCGTTTCGCCTGGGGTTGATCGCCATGCCTTGGGCGTTGTTCAACCGGCCCTCTGTTCAGTTGGGCGCGCTCAAGGGGTATCTGGCCCAGGTCGAGCCGGATGTGCAGGTGCGCTGTCTGCATCCGTATCTGGGGTTGGCCAAGTCCCTTGGCCTTGATCTCTACCGGGAGGTTTCCCAGGATGTCTGGCTGTGCGAGGGGCTTTACGCCGGGCTGCTTTTTCCGGAACAGCGCGGGGGCTTGCAGGGGTTTCTTGCGCAAAGGCTCAAGAAGTGCAAGGCTGCGGGCGACCATGATATAGAGAGTCTCTGGCACAAGGTGGATGTCCATCTGCGCCAGTGGCTTGCCCGGCAGAGCTGGGGACAGTTTCATCTGGTGGGCTTTTCCGTCTGCTTTAATCAATTGTTGCCCTCCCTGCTGGCGGCCAAGCAGCTCAAGGCGTTGCAGCCGCAACTGCCCATCGTTTTTGGCGGCTCTTCCTGCGTGGCGGAAATGGGCAGTTCCCTGCTGGAATCTTTTCCCTGGCTCGATTACGTGGTGCACGGCGAGGGAGAGCTGGTGCTTGCCAACCTCTGCCAGGTGCTGGCCGGGCGCCAAACCGCCTTGGCGCCTCAGGTCTTGGCTCGGAATCGCCAGACACACGAAGAGGCCTTCACCGGCTGCCAGTTCAAAAATCTTTCCGAGTTGCCGACCCCGAATTACGATGATTATTTTCTTGACCTGCGCCAAGAGTTTTCCGGGGATCCCTTCGTGCCGGAGTTGCCGGTGGAATTTTCCCGGGGCTGCTGGTGGGGAAAATGCACCTTCTGCAATCTCAACCTCCAATGGCACGGCTATCGGGGCAAGAGTGCGGAACAGATGGAGCGAGAGGTGCTGACCCTTTCCCAGCGGCATGGCTGTCTTGATTTCAGCTTTACGGATAATGTGTTGCCCGGCAGGGAGGCCCCGGACTTTTTTGCCAAGATGGCCTCCGGCACACGGGATTTCCGCTTTTTTGCCGAACTCCGGGTCAACCAGCGGGGGGAAACCCTCAAGGGATACCGGCAGGGCGGGCTGGTGGCGGTGCAGGCAGGGATCGAGGCTCTTAGCCAAAGTCTTCTTGAAAGGATGCGCAAGGGGGCCACGGTCATGGAGAACCTGGCCCTGATGAAGGAGAGTGTTGCCCTGGGTATCCGGCTGGACGGGAACCTGATCACCGGTTTTCCCGGATCCACCGAGGAGGAGGTGCAGGAAACCCTGGTCAATCTGGATTTTGTTCTGCCCTTTACCCCCCTGACCGGTGCGGCTTTTTTCCTCGGCCATGGCTCTTGGGTGGCTGAAAATCCCCAAGATTACGGCATCCGCGCCATTGTTCAGCATCCCCACAATCGCAAGCTCTTTCCGCCGCGCATCTTGCCGGGCCTGACCCTGCTGCTCAACGACTATCGCGGGGACAGGGCGCACCAGCGGAGGCTCTGGCAGCCGGTGGTCAGAAAAATCCGGGACTGGCAACGGTTTCATGCGGCGCGGCGCAGCCCTGCCCATCTGGTGCCGCCGCTTTCCTACCGGGATGCGGGCAATCTGCTCATCATCCGCCAGGAGCTGCCCGGCCGGCCGACCCTGCATCACCGGTTGCGCGGTACTTCCCGGGCCATCTATCTTGCCTGCGACACAGTGGTCGAGTTCGCTGCGCTTACCGGTCTGTTTCCCAAGCTCAACACGGCGCAGTTGGCAACTTTTCTTGAGGAGCTTGCGGCAAAACGGTTGCTCTTTGCCCAGGGAACAAGGTACCTTGCCCTGGCGGTGCACGCCACTGCCGCAGGAAACGGTGTATGATGAACACACTCAGGATCGTCCAGCTCCCCGTGAAAAAACTGGTGATCGGCGGGTGCCGCAGCGGCAAAAGCCGCTACGCCGAGCAATGGGTTGCCCAAAATTTTTCGGACAAGGTCTTTGTCGCCACCCTGGAATCCCGGAACGACGCGGAGATGGACCAGCGCATCGCCCTGCACCGGCAGAGCCGGGGCATCGGCTGGCTGACCGTGGAAGAGCCGATGGATCTGGCCGGGGTGCTTGACAAAAACCAGACCGGCTCCGAGGTGTTTTTGGTGGATTGTCTGACCATGTGGCTTACCAACATGATGATGCAGGATTTCAGCGACGAAAAGATCCAGGGGGAGGTCGCCCGGTTGTGCAAAACCGTGGCCAGTCTCGACACCTCGGTGGTCCTGGTTGCCAACGAGGTCGGCTTAGGCATCGTGCCGGAATCGTCCCTGGGCCGCCGCTTTCGCGACCTGGCCGGCTGGACCAATCAGCAGATGGCCCAGGCCTGCGAGCAGGTGGTATTCGTCGCTGCCGGCCTGCCTTTGCGGCTCAAGGGTTGAAAATGGAGACGAGTGTGATCAGCGCCCAGGGCGCCCACGGCGGGGATATCCTTTCCATGGCCAAGCGGCTGGGCTGCGGGGTTGATGAGCTCATCGATCTGAGCAGCAACCTCACCCCGTTGGGCATGCCCAGAGGACTGCGGGAAGCGCTGATTGACAAGTTGCCGGAGATCAGCTTTCTGCCGGAGAGCGGCAGCGAGACCCTGGTCAGGCTCTTTGCCCGGAAATACGGCTGCGACCCTCGACAGGTTCTGGCGGGCAACGGCACCACCGAATTTATCTACGCGGTTCCTGCCGGCGTCCGGAACAAGCGCGCCCTGGTGGTTGCCCCCACCTATGGCGATTACCAGACGGCTGGCGACTGGGCCGGGCTTGGGATTGAGTTCTTTTTTCTCAAACCAGAGGAGGATTTCGCCCTTGATTTCAACCGTCTGTCCGGTTGCCTGACCGGGGGCGAGCTGGTGTTTCTCTGCAATCCCAACAACCCCACCGGCAGGGTGGTGGCAAGCCGGGTGCTGCTCGATTTCATCCTTGCCCATCCTGCCACGGAATTTCTCATCGATGAATCCTATCTGCCTTTTGTGGATGAGCCAACCCTTGCCGGGTTTCCCCTGCCTGCCAACCTGTTGCTGCTCTGCTCTTCCTCGAAGATTTACGGCATCCCCGGGCTGCGCCTCGGCTTTCTTGTGGCCGGCGAGGAGAAGATGGCCCGCTTTGCCGCGCGGCGCAAGCCCTGGGGCGTGAACCGCATGGCCCAGGTGGCAGGGGAGTATTTGCTGGAGCATGGTGACGGATATGTCCGGTCGGTGCGCGACTTTCTTGCGCGGACCCGGCCTGGTTTTGTCGCTCGGCTCGCAGCTCTGCCCGGGGTGCGGATAATCCCCGGCTCGGCGAATTTTATCCTCTGCCAATTGACCGGATCGCTGACCGCAGCCCAATTGCGGGAGGGGATGCTCGCCCAGCGCATCATGATCCGGGATTGTAGCAACTTCACCGGGCTGGATGATCACTATTTCCGGGTCTCGCTGCAAGAGCCCGGCCGCAACGCGCGGTGTCTCGCCGCGCTTGCCGGGATCCTCGGGGAAAAGCCATGAGGATCGCGATCATCTCCGATACCCACGACCACATCCTCAACCTGCGGGCTGCGGTGAAGTACTGCAACGCCTACAGCGTGAGCATGATCATCCACTGCGGCGACCTGATCTCTCCGTTCATGCTCGACGAACTTGCCCGCTTCAGCGGGGCGGTGCATCTGATCTACGGCAACAACATCGGCGACCAGCATGTCATCTCCCAGTCATGCGGGCTGCGCTTTCCCACCATCAGCCACCACGGCATCCTGGGCGCGGTGGAAGCCGGGGGGCTTAAACTTGCCTTTACCCATTATCCGCAGATGGCCCGAGGTATTGCCTGCCAGGGCATGTTCGACGTGGTGTGCTGCGGCCATAACCACCGCTATCAGGTGGAAAAGGTCGGCGAGTGTCTGCTGATAAATCCCGGAGAGCTGCTGGGCAAGGACGGTCAGCCGGGGTTCTGCATTCTGCAGTGCGAAACCAAAGAGGTGGAACGGGTAGAGATCGGCTCCGCCATTGAAGTTTATTAGCCACGAAACCCACGAAACCCACGAAAGGGCACGAAAAAATAGTAAAAAATACCAAGCGAGATCAAGCAGTTGCGCAGTTTAAACATTTCGTGTTCTTTCGTGGGTCTCGTGGCGAATACTTATAAAAACAACGTGTTGGTAAGGGTGACGACAATGACCGATGATGATAAAAGCTTTGCCGAGATGTTTCAGGAGACCACGACCAGTAAAAAAGATCGGTTGCGGCCCGGTCAGAAGATTGAGGCCACCGTGGTGCGCATTGCCAAGGAGTGGATCTTCCTCGATCTCGGCGCCAAGAGCGAAGGCGCGGTGGCCAAAAACGAGTTCACCGATGCAGAGGGCAACCTCAACGTGTCCGAAGGCGACCGGGTGCAGGTCTATTTCCTGTCCGAGAAGAACAACGAGCGTCTGTTCACCGCCAAGGTGAGCGGAGGCGCGGTGGCCGGCCATCTTGACGAGGCGTGTCAAAACGGCATCCCGGTTGAGGGCACCGTGACCGGCGAGACCAAGGGCGGCTTTGAGGTGCGCTTTTCCGGCAGCGTCCGGGCCTTTTGCCCCTTTTCCCAGATGGAGATGCGCCGGATCGAAAACGCCGAAGAATACATCGGCAAGAAATTTGCCTTCCGGATCACCAAATTCGGCGAGCACGGCAAGAACATCGTGGTTTCCCGGCGGGCCCTGCTTGAGGAGGAAAGGGCCCAGCAGAAGGAGGCCTTGCAGGAATCCCTGGCCGTGGGCCAGACCGTCAAGGGGGTGATCACCTCCATCCGCGATTTCGGCGCCTTTGTCGATATCGGCGGCATCGAGGGATTGATCCCGGTTTCCGAGATCGCCTGGGGGCGGATCGAGGATATCCATGAGCGGATCAGTGTGGGTCAGGAAGTGACGGTCACCGTGCTCAAGCTCGAGTGGGACAAGGATCGCTACTCCTTCAGCCTCAAGGATTCCCTGCCCAACCCCTGGGAGGGGATCGGCGGGATGTTCCCCGAGGGCAGCGTCGTCACCGGCAAGGTGGTCCGCCTCACGGAATTCGGCGCCTTTGTTTCGCTTGCCCCGGGCATCGACGGCCTGGTGCATATCTCCAAGCTGGGTGCCGGGCGGCGCATCAGCCATCCGCGCGAGGTCGTTCAGGTGGGCGATGCCCTGGAGGTGAAGATCGACAGCGTGGACACCGAGAAAAAACGGTTATCCCTCTCTCTGCCCCTGCCTGCCAAGGCTGAGGGAACTGAGGCCGGCAAGCCGGGCGGCAAAAAGGACAAAGCAACGGGCGAGGGCGAAAACCGGGACGATTTCCGTCAGTACATCGCGGAAAAGAAGAAGGACGCCAAGCCCATGGGCACCTTTGCCGATCTGTTCGGCAAAGGGCAGGCAAAATAGATCGGGGTGCGGTTTTGGCAAGAGCCAATGTGTGGCATTGACCTCTGCAATCCGCAGGCGAAATTGTAGAGCCACCGCCTTACTGCCGCTGGCGGACGACCTCGAACAGGATGACCCCAGCGGCCACCGAGGCGTTGAGGGAGTTGAGGCTGCCGGCCATGGGGATGGAGACCAGCTCGTCGCACTGCTCGCGAACCAGGGGGCGCATGCCCTTGTCCTCGCCGCCGATCACCAGGCAGACGGGGCCTGAGAATCTGGTTTCGTACACGGTGCGTTTGGCCTCGCCCGCCGCTCCATATACCCAAAAACTTTTTTCCTTAACGGCTTGCAGGCTGGTGACCAGATTGGTGACCAGGCAGAGCTTGAGATGGGCCATGGCCCCGGCTGCGGATTTGGCCGCGGTGGCGTTGAGCGGGGCCGAACGGTCCTTGGGCAGGATGATGCCGGTTGCCCCGGCTGCGGCGGCAGTGCGGATGATGGCCCCGAGATTGTGCGGGTCTTGGATGGAGTCCAGCGCCACGATGAGGGGCTGCTCCGATTCACCGGCTTTTTTCAGCAGTTCGTGCAGGCTGCAGGTGGCGATGGGCGCTATCTTTGCCAGCACCCCCTGGTGGGTCTTGTCCGGGGAGCTGGGGAAGCGCTGGCTTGGCAGGAAGCGGACCTTGACCCCCTGTTCCTGGGCCAGGGCGATGATCTCCTGAATCTTAGGGCCGCCCTTGCCCTGCTGGATCACGACCTCCCGCACCTTTTTGGGCTGGAGCCGCAGCATCTCAAGGATGGGATGGATGCCCCAGAGGATGTCGTCGTTGTCCGACTGGTTGTTCATGGGGCCTCCTGGGATGTTCGGGGTTATTGTGGGGCAAAGCCCAAGGCAACGAGGTCGATGGGCCGGCCGTTCGGGCTGCGCCTTGCCTTGCAGCGTTCTGCGATGACCACGGCGCGCAGAACCTCCACCGCCTCATCCAATTGGTCGTTGATCACCAGATAGTCGTAGCGACCGGCATCCTCCATCTCGCGGCGGGCATTGCTCAACCGCAGCTGCACGGTTTCCTCGGGATCGGTGCCCCTCCCCCGCAACCGTTTTTCCAGCTCGACCAAGGAGGGCGGCGCGATGAAGAGGAAGACGACTCCTGGGAGCCGCTGTTCCTGGAGTTGGTGTGCGCCCTGGACATCAATGTCGAGAAACACGTCAAGCCCTTGCGCCTGCTGGGTCTCGATGTCCGCCCGGCTGGTGCCGTAGAAATTGCCGTGTACCTCGGCCCATTCGAGGAATGCCTGTTCTTCGCGCATCCCTTCAAAGGTGGCCCGATCGACAAAATGGTACTCCCGGCCGTTGCTCTCTCCGGGCCGCGGCGCCCGGGTGGTGTGCGACACGGAAAAGGCCAGGTTGTCCACCGCTGCCAGCAATTTTTTCAGGATGGTGGACTTGCCCGCCCCGGAGGGCGCGGAGATGATAAAGAGATTGCCCCGGCTCATTTGTCGGCCTTTTCCGGCTGCTCTTCATCGCGCCGGTCGTAGGAGGCCATGAAGCGCAGGGTGATGGTTTCCGGCTGCACCGAGGAGAGCAAGACATGGTTGCTGTCCAGGATGATGATGGAGCGGGTCCGGCGGCCTTCGGTGACATCGATGAGCCGCCGCTGCTCCTTGGCCTCTTCCCGCAGCTTCTTCATGGGCGAGGATTTGGGGTTTACCACCGCCAGCACCCTGCTGGCAAGCACGGCGTTGCCGAATCCCACGTTGATCATTCTCTGGTCTGACATGCTCTTCCCTATTCGATGTTCTGAATCTGTTCGCGGAGTTTTTCCACCTCGGTTTTCAACTCCACGGTGAGGTGGGCGGTGGGGGCGTCACTGATCTTCGAGGCCAGGGTGTTGATCTCCCGGAGGAATTCCTGGAGGAGAAAATCAAGCCTGCGGCCCACGGGCTCGTCCGCGGCAAGAAAGCCGGAAAACTGGCTGATGTGGCTTCTCAGGCGCACCACCTCCTCGGTGACATCACCCTTGTCGGCCATCATCGCCACCTCTTGGGCCAAGCGGAGGGGGTCGAGGTCAACCCCTTGCAGGAGAACGGCCAGCCGTTCCTTGAGCTTCTCGGTTCTGCGCTGGACAATACCGGGGACATCCTGGGCAATGGTTTCCACGGTTTTTGCAAATTCCTGCAAGCGCTGGCTGAGTTCGGCCTTGAGTGCCGCGCCTTCCTGCTCCCGCATACCATGCGCCATGGTCAGCGCCTGGCTCAGGGCCTCGGAGACCTGCGGCCAGACAGCGTCCAGGTCTTCCTCCTCCTCGTGGGCAACGATGATCTCCTTGTAGTTCTGGATCATGGCCAGGGTCGGGGTGTCGGGCAGCGAGAGATCCTGGCGGATCGCCTCCAGGCACTGGTAATAGTTGCGGGCCAGGGGCAGGTTGGGTGCCAACCGGATGTTGTCGCCGGCTTCCACGCCGGGGTTGACGTAGATATCCACATGGCCCCGGCTGTAGTAATTCCCGATCTCTTTTTTGATCCGCTCTTCCAGGCCGAGATACTTGCGGGGGATCTTAATGCTCAGGTCAAGGAACTTGTGGTTCACCGAGCGGACTTCCACGGTCCAGTTTTTGGCCCCGGTCGCTTCGCCCCGTCCGTAGCCGGTCATGCTCAACGGTCTTTTCATCCGATGGCCTCAAGCAGTTCGGCGGTGGAGGCGGTGGCCGTGCCCACCTTGCCAACGACGATGCCTGCGGCGAAATTGGCGATGGTGGCGGCGTCCGCGGCGGAAAGACCCACGGCCAAACCCAGGGCCAGGGTGGCGATCACGGTGTCCCCTGCGCCGGTGACATCGTACACCTCCTTGGCCATGGTGGGGATGGTGAACAGGGGCTGGCCCTTTTCGTACAGGGCCATGCCCGCCTCGCCCCGGGTGATGAGGACCGCGTCGCTGGCCAGTTTTTTCTGCATGAGATGGGCTGCGCTTTCAAGATCCTTCTCGTTTTTAATGGCCATGTCGGCCATGCGCTCGGCCTCGTGCAGGTTGGGGGTGATGATGGTGGCGCCGCGAAATCGTTCCGGGTGCTGGGGCTTTGGGTCAATGATCAGCGGGATGTCTCGTTTTTTGAGCCGGCTGCGCAGATGGTCCATCAAGGGCTGGTTGATCATGCCCTTGTTGTAGTCGGAAACGATGACCGCGTCAAAGCTCGCCAGGTGGTCGTCGATGAAGCGGCAGATATCCGCCAGCCTCTCGGGGCTTGGCTCACCGGTTTTTTCCCGGTCGAAGCGCACCACCTGCTGGTGCTGGGCTACGATCCTGGTTTTGAGGGTGGTGGGGCGGTTTCCGGTGCGGACGATGCCGGTGGCAGGGGAGCCGATCTCGGCCAGCAGGCCCAGGAGATGGTCGCCCATGGCATCGTTGCCGATCAGGCCGCAGAGGGAGGCGCGGCTGTTCTGGGCGTAGATGTTGTGCAGGACGTTGGCCGCCCCGCCGAGAAGCAGGTTTTCGTGGGTGACGTCCACCACCGGCACCGGCGCCTCCGGGGAGATCCGGGAAACCGAGCCCCAGATGAAGTGATCGACAATGATGTCGCCGAGCACCAGGATATTAGCGGAGCTGAATGTGCCGACGGCATCGCGCAGCTGTTTCTTCTTTGTGGTGGACAGGGTCACGGACCGGCTCCCGGGGTCAGGTTGTACAAGAAGGCCCGGTTGCCCGGACAAGGCGCAACCAGCCGTAAGGATACGAAAAAGGCAATTATAGACTTCTTGGGAAGCTTGGGCAAGCAAAGAAATGCGCTGAAACCCCGCAAAGTATAGTTGCGCGGGCGGCTTGATCCGGAGAGCCCTGTCAATGGCTCTTGTAGAGCAGGGCCAAGGGGAAGAAGCGCAGCACATCGGAGACCGGCAGAACATCCTGGCTGCCCTGGCGGATGGGGTGGTGCATCTCCCCGGTGAAAATGTCGCGGTAGCTTTCGGCCGCAGCCTTGTCCGGCAGGGAGATGCAGGTTTGTCCCCACACCGTCTCGGCAACATCCGAGTAAGGTGCATCGTGGCCGGAGAGGAGCGAGGCAAAAAAACGGGGCGCCACGGCAATGAGCTGTTCTTCC
Organism: Pseudomonadota bacterium; assembly: GCA_018830485.1. GTDB lineage: Bacteria > Desulfobacterota > Desulfobulbia > Desulfobulbales > Desulfurivibrionaceae > Thiovibrio. Next base: position 17,530 of record JAHJRQ010000002.1, read on the forward strand.
GCCAGGGAACGGGCCAGCACGCACAGATGGCGCCCGGCTTCGCCGTGGACAGCGAGCCCTTCGTAAGCGCCTTCGGCAAAGAGGGCGGGGTGCTTGCGGCGAAAATGCAGAGTACGGCTGGTGACAAAGAGCTTGGCCCGCCCATCCGCCAGAGTCGCCAGCAGGGAGGCCAGCGCCGGTCCTGACAGGGGTTCCTCCGCAAAGATGCCCGCCAGGTCGCCGAGCAGATGCTGGGCCTGGAGGAAATCCACGGGGTGCCGGTTGTCCGGATCAACCAGGCTGAAATCCCAGAGCTCGTTGCCCTGATAGATATCCGGCACCCCGGGGGATGTCAGCTTGAGGAGCAGTTGGGACAGGGAATTGAGCAGGCCGAAGCGGCTGATTCCTTCGCAAAACTCCGAAAAATCGGCAAGAAAGAGGTTGTCCCGGCCCGGACGCAACACGCTCGTGACAAACGAGGCAAGGGCCTCCTCGTAGTCGGGATCGGGATTGAGCCAGGAGGAATGTTCCTTGGCCTCCCGCACCGCCTTGAGCATATAGGCGGTGATCCGCTCCCGATACCGGGCCAGTTCCTGTTCCGCCGGATGCGGGATGGGCCAGGTGCCCAGCAGGGTCTGGTAGAGATGGTATTCCTCGTTGCGGCTTGGCGCCGCATGCCCGCGCAGGCGCCGGGCATGGCGGCGGTTGTGCCGTTGCCAGCGCCTGACCCGCTGTTTCCAGAGGTCGGGAATTTCACTGAGAAGGTTGATGCGGGCGCGGACATCCTCGCTGCGTTTGCTGTCATGGGTCGAGGTGGCGAGCATGGCCCGGGGCCAGTGTTGCCGCCGGGCCTGGTTGGCCTGGTGAAAGGCTGTTCTGGACACGCTGAAGCGCCGCGGGTCGCCCCCCACCTCATTCAAGGAGAGCAGACGGCAATCCCGGTAGAAAAGTGTGTCCTCCTGAGCCTTGGCCATGACCGGCGCCGTGTACTGTTGAAATTTCATGGCGAAGCGGGCCATCTTGCTCCGCATGCCCCGCCGGTTGCTGAAGATCCTTGCCAGCAGGAGGCAGTCGCGGACAAAATCGAAGATGGCCGGGTCGGTCATGGGATTGCGCTGCTTGGCGTCGGCCACGGCCCAGTCCACATAGCGGCGGTCTTCCTCGCTCACTTTTGCCGGGGTCACATAGGTTCGATATACCGGAAAGCAGGCCACCACCTCGGTGAGCGCTTCCCTGAGGCCGGTGAGGGTGAAATCGCGGCTCTGGAAATCCTGCTCGGCGATCTGGCGCAAGAGGTTGGCCAGCACCGCCAGTTCTCCGGCAAGCTGCGCCTTGATGATCAGTCGTTTTGCCGCATAGAGATTCTCTTCATATGCGCTGTCCCGGCCGGTGCAGAGCTGGTAGGCGCGGGTGAGGGGCTTTTCCCCTTCCGGGCTTACGAACAGGCCATTGAGCAGGCTGGCGAAGTCGTAGCCCGTGGTGCCGTGGATTGGCCACTCCTTGGGCAAGCCTTCATAAATGGCGAGGATCTTTTCCGCCACCAGATAAAAGGAGGGGAGCAGGCTGCCTTGCGTCACGGCCTGCGGCAGGCGGCGCCGGATTTCGGCGCTCAGCCGGTCATAATAAGCCTGGGGATTGAAGAGGCCGTCCGGATGGTCGATGCGCAGGCCCTGAAGGAATCCCTGCTCGACGAGGGAGAAGAGGAAGCGGTGGGTTGCGGCAAAGACCTCGGCCTCCTCCTGGCGAAGGCCGGCCAGGGTGTTGATGTTGAAAAAACGGCGGTAGTTGATCTCGTCCGTTGCCACCTTCCAGAAGGCGAGCCGGTAAGGCTGCTTTTCCAGGAGACGGTGCAGCAGGGCATATTTTTCTCCGGAATCTTTGGGAGCATTGAAGAGAGCCAGGCTGAAGGCCAGGGCCTCCTGGATGGTTTTTTCCCGGGCGAGCAGGGCAAGCTCCCCTTTGCCCGCGGCCTGCCGCTCCCGCCGTTCAGCCCGACGGCGCCGGCTTGCCGTCTGCCGGCCCGGCAGATGCCGGCAGACGGCAAGCAGTTGCTGCAAGCGGGCAAGAATCTCCGTCCCAGCATCATGGTGTTGCTTGAGAAAGGAAAGGGCCGGGCCGAGGATCTGGGGATAGGTTTTCGGATCAATGGGCAGCCGGTGCCCATAGTAATGCGCGGCAAACTCTCCCTGTTCCGCGGCAAAGGCGAGTTCGATTTCTCCGCGGCTTAGAATATTGCCATAATAATCGCCAAGAATGGGCAGCAGCACCTTGCCGGAAAAAATCCGGGCAGCCTGCGGGTGCCAATCGATATCGAAATAGGCGGCATACGGCGAAGCCGGGCCGTTTTCGAGAACATCGAGCCACCAGCCGTTGTCGCTGCCGCCGATCCCCATGTGGTTGGGCACGAAGTCGAGAATGAGCCCCATGTCGTGGGCGTGCAGGGTTTCCACAAAACTCCGGAATTCCTCCGCAGTGCCCAGCTCCGGGTTGAGGGCGTTGTGATCGACGATGTCATAGCAGTGGCTGCTGCCGCTGCGGGCCTTGAGCAGCAGGGAGGCATAACAGTGGCTGATCCCCAAGGCATGCAAATAGGGGACGATGCGCTCGGCATCGGCAAAGGTGAACCCGCTGTTGAACTGGAGGCGGTAGGTGGCCAGGGGAAGGGGCGGGATCATGGCCGGAGTCCTTTCGTCCGGGCCGGAGCAAGAAACCAGAAGACCGACCAGGGCGGCAGCGCGGTTTCCTGCTCGTTTTCCGGCAAGTCATGGCTGGCAAAGAGCGGCGGCAGCTCAGGGAGTCTGAGCGCTGCATCCGGCCGCGGGCCGAGATTAGCAAAGAGCAGCAGGCTCTCTCCGGTTTGCAGGGGCCAATGCACCGAAAGGCCGGCTTGTCCGAGGGGGTGCCAGAGATTTTTTCCGGGTTGCAGCGCCGGAATCCTGGGGATGATCTCCCTGTGGCGGAGACGGAGGAGTTGGCGATAATAGCCATGCCAGGCGGCGCCTTCGCTCGTGTCGAGCCCCCGCCAGTCGAGTCTGGCCGAGAGGACGGTCTCCGCCGCAGCCGGGTCCGGGATGCGGGCGCGGTTTTCCGGGGTGCTGAATTCCGGGAATCCGGCAAACTCCCGGCGCCTGCCTTCGGCAACCTGTGCGGCAAGGTCCGGGGAAAAATCGCAGAAAAAAGGGAAAGGCTGCCGGCTGCCCCATTCCTCGCCCATGAAGAGCAGGGGCGGCGAGGGCGCCAGCAGGAGCAGGGCCAGGGCGCTTCGCAACGCTTCCGGATCGGCGAGCAGGCTGAGGCGCTCGCCCAGGGCGCGGTTGCCGACCTGATCGTGGTTTTGCAGAAAACCGATAAAGGCGGCGGCGGGCAGTGTGCGGCTTGGCTCGCCCCGGGGAGCGTTGTCCCGCCAGGGGGAGGCTTCGCCCTGATAGGCAAACCCCTCTGCCAGGCAGCGGGCTAAATGGCGGTTCGGCGCTTCGGCATAGTCACGGTAATAGCCGTGTTTTTCGCCGGTGAGGAGAACATGCAGGGAATGGTGCAGATCATCGTTCCATTGCGCCGTATAGCAGCGCGGGCTGCCGGAGCTGTCCCGTTCAAGATAGCGGCTCTGGTTGCGGTCGTTTTCCAGAATCAGGTGAATGTGGCGTTGCGGCGGGAAATGGGTTCGTACCGCCAAGGCTATTTCCTCTAGGATATCCGGCCTGTTTCGGTCGTGGATGGCGTGCACCGCATCGAGGCGCAGACCGTCGAAATGGTACTCGTTGAGCCAGTAGAGGGCGTTTTCGATAAAAAACCGGCGAACCCAGTAATTTTCGGGGCCGTCGAAGTTGATGGCCTCCCCCCAGGGGGTCTGGTAGCGATCGGTGAAAAACTGCGGGGCATAGCCATGCAGATAATTGCCCTCCGGACCGAAGTGGTTGTAGACCACATCGAGCAACACCATGAGGCCTCTGGCATGCGCCGCGGCAACCAGGCTTTTGAGATCCTCCGGCCGGCCGTAGCTTGCGGCGGGAGCAAAGGGGAGGACGCCGTCGTAGCCCCAGTCGCAACGGCCGGGAAAGGCGGCCACCGGCATCAGTTCGATAGCGGTGATCCCCAGTTCGGCCAGATGATCGAGGCGCTGTTCCACCTCGGCAAAGGTGCCTTGCGCGCTGAAACTGCCCACGTGCAGTTCGTAGAGCACCGCCTCCTCCCAGGGCCGGCCTGGCCAGGCGGGTTCAGGCCAGGGGAAATCGGCCGGGGCGATCACCTCGCTCGGCCCGTGCACGCCTTCGGGCTGAAAGCGGGAAGCCGGGTCAGGTACCAGCCGGCCGGAGGCGAGCTGAAAGCTGTAGCGGCTGCCTTGTCCGGCATCCGCCGTTTGCCGCTCAAACCAGCCCGATTCCAGGCGGAGCATGGGAAGAAATTTCTTTTTCCCCCGGCAGTCAAGACAGAGGGAAATCTTTTCGCTTTCCGGGGCCCAGAGGCGGAAGCGCACCGCGCCGGAAGGCAGGAGCGCAGCCCCGAATGCCATCCGGTGCTCACGGCGTCTGGTCATGGCGATCCGTTTCCCGCCCCCCGGACTCCATCAGGAGAGCCAGGCTGCGGCCGAGCAGCGGGTAGCGGTCTTTGGCAGTCCAGAGCCGCTTTTCTCCGGGGCTGCCGTCCGAGCTTCCGGTGTCCAGCCGGACTCGCCAGCGGGTTACTGGAGCCAGGTCCGGGATGGTAAAGGGGATGGTTTCGTGATGGGCGTTCACCAGCAGGAGAAACCTGTTGTCCATGATGGGGTTGCCTTTGTCGTCCTCTTCTTCCAGACGGTCGCCGGCCAGGAAGAGCCCCAGGCAACGGGCAAAGGCATGTTGCCATTCCTCGTCGGTCATTTCCGTACCCGCCGGAGTCAACCAGATGATATCCCTGACACCGCCGCCTGTGATCAGGCGGCTTTGGAAAAAGTGGCGGCGATGGAAGACGGGATGCTTCTTGCGCAGGGCGATCAGAAAACGAACGAAATTCATCTGCTCATCCTGTTCGGCTGCCAGGGTCCAGTCCAGCCAGCTTAAGGGGTTGTCCTGGCAATAGGTGTTGTTGTTGCCCTGCTGGCTTCTGCCCATCTCGTCTCCGGCAAGGAGCATGGGCACCCCCTGGGAGAGGAAGAGGCTGGCGAGGAAGTTGCGTTTCTGGCGAGCCCGCAGCGCCTTGATCTGCGGGTCGGCGCTTGGCCCTTCGGCGCCGCAGTTCCAGCTGTGGTTGTTTGTCTCGCCGTCCCGGTTTTCTTCGAAATTCGCTTCGTTGTGTTTCTGGTTGTAGCTGACCAGATCGTGCAGGGTGAAGCCGTCATGGCAGGTGACGAAGTTGATGCTGGCATAGGGGCGCCTGCCCCCATGTTCGTAGAGATCGCTGGAGCCGGTGAGCCGGTAGGCCAACTCGCCGATCTTGCCGCCTTCCCCTTTCCAATAGGCGCGCACCGTATCCCGGTATTTGGCGTTCCATTCTGTCCAGCCCGGGGGGAAGTTGCCCACCTGATAGCCGCCTTCCCCGAGATCCCAAGGCTCGGCGATCAGCTTGACCTGGGAAAGCACCGGATCCTGGTGGATGATATCGAAAAAAGCCCCCAGCCGGTCCACCTCGTACAGCTCCCTGGCCAGAGCCGAGGCCAGATCGAAGCGGAAGCCGTCCACGTGCATCTCCAGGACCCAGTAGCGCAGGCTGTCCATGATCAGTTGCAGCACCCGGGGGTGGAGCATGTTCAGGGTGTTGCCGCAGCCGGTAAAATCCATATAGTGGCGCTGGTTCTCGGGCTCCAGGCGGTAATAGGCAAGGTTGTCGATGCCTCGGAAGCAGAGGGTCGGACCCAGCTGATTGCCTTCGGCGGTATGATTGTAAACCACGTCGAGAATGACCTCGATGCCCGCCGAGTGCAGGGTTTTCACCATGGTTTTGAATTCGCTGATCTGACCGTAGGCTGAATAGCGGCTGTCCGGGACAAAGAAGCCGATGGAGTTGTAGCCCCAATAATTGCCGAGCCCTTTTTCCACCAGATGACGTTCATCGACAAAGGCATGCACCGGCATCAGTTCCACCGCCGTAATGCCCAGCCGTTTGAGGTGATCGATTGCCGGCGCCGAGGAGAGTCCGGCGTAAGTGCCGCGCAACTCCTTGGGGATCCGGGGGTGGAGGCAGGTAAAGCCTTTGAGGTGCAGTTCGTAGATGATGGTATTGTGCCAGGAGGTGTGGGGCGGCCGGTCATCGCCCCAGGTGAAGGCCGGATCGATCACCTGGCATTTGGGCATGAACGAGGCGCTGCTGCGCCGGTCGCAGGAAAGATCGGCCAGAGGGCTGCCGATCCGGTAGCCGAACAAGGCGTCATGCCAGCGGAGCTTGCCGGCTATCGCTTTGGCATACGGATCAAGGAGCAGCTTGGCCGGGTTGAAGCGCAATCCCCGTTTCGGGGCATAAATGCCATGGACCCGGTAGCCGTAAAGAAGGCCGGGCCGCGCTTCGGGCAGGTAACAGTGCCACACCTGGTCGGTTTGCCAGGCCAGGTTGATGCGCTCGACTTCCGTCCGGCCACGTCGATCAAAAAGGCAGAGCTCCACCCGGTCGGCATGTTCGGAAAAAATGGCGAAGTTTACTCCCTCGCCGTCCCAAGTGGCGCCGAGCGGGTATGGATTGCCTGGCCAGACCGCCATTTTTCGATGCATATGGTCCCCTCGCCGTTGTTGTCGCGGCGGCTCAGTTCAGTTCTATGCGGTACTCGTCCTTGTGGCGCAGTCCGACCATGAGAGTGAGGTATTCGCGGAGATGCCTGGTCAAGAGGAAATTTTCCCGGGCATACTCCTTGCCTTTGATCCCCATCTCCTGCATCCGCGTTTTCTGCCGCAGGAGGTAGCGGATGCGCAGGGCCGCCCCTTCCGGGGTGTGCACCAGAAAACCGGTGTGGTAGTTGATGACCTGCAGCCGGATGCCGCCAGTGTCGCCGCCGATCACCGGCTTGCTCTTCCACATGGCCTCAGTAACCGTGAGCCCGAAACCCTCCTTGGTCGATTTTTGCAGGACGATATCCGCGGCCCGCTGCAGGGCGTTGATGGTGCGGTGGGCGTCCGGCGCCAGCAGAAGGATGTGGACATCCGGATCGTTGTTTGCCATCTCCCGTGCCTCGGCGAGGACGATGTCCCCTTCCGGGTCGTCGCTGGCCCCGCCGCCGGCAAGAACCAGCTGCAGGCTGGGGATGAATTTTTTGGCCAGCCGGTAAGCCTGGATGACGCCCACCGGATCCTTGAAACGGTCGAAGCGGGAGACCTGCACCAGGAGGGGCCGGGCCGGATCAAGATCGAACTCGGCCCTGACGCGGTTCACCTCCTCTTGCGACAGCTCGATATTTTTGTCGCTCAAGGGATCGATGCTGGGCGGGATGATGTATTGCGGATGCTGCAGCGGCTGGGCAAAGGCCGGCAGGGAGAAGATGCTGGCATCGTACCGGTCCACCATTTTGCGCAGATATTTCCACACCGGGCGGTAGGGGTGGCTGGCATCAATGTGGCAGCGCCAGACCCATTTCCCGCGACGGTTCGGACAATGGGCGAGAAGGCCGGCAGGTTGCGGGTCGTGGATAAAAACGAAATCCGCCTCGGAAAGTTTTTCCCGCAGGATTTCGGCGTTGGCTTCATTGGCCTGCTCGTAAGCGGCCAGAAGGGCGGCGTTGATTTGCACCCGGTTGCCTTGCAGTCCATTGTGCATGGACTTGGTGCACTGGTAGAATTCCTCTCCCCCGCTAATCACCTCCCAGCTGGTATCAAGACCCAGTTCGTTGGAAAGCGGCGCTAATTTTTCCAGAATCTCGGCCACCCCGCCTCCGATCCGGGTGGAGTTGACATGGACAACCTTTGTGCCGCGCAAGGATTCCGCCAGCTGACGGAGATGATCGATAACATCGGGACCGGTTATGGCGGCATAGGATTCGAGCAGGCTGCTCATGCAACACCTCCCGCGAAATAGGCGCTGAAAAGTTCGGCCAGCTCCTGGCGGATCTGACTGAGGCTGGAAAAGAAGGGATCGATGGCGGCCAGCTTCGCACAGAGGTCCTGGTATTCCGCCCCGTAGCCGGTCAGCCAGAAACGGAAATCGTCGCTGCTTTCCGGCATCCGGCTGCGGGCATCGATGAAATGGTAGAAGATGCTGCTGGTGGACATCTTGGGGATCTGCTCGGCCAGGTCGGCGGGTTTTTCCAGACGGCGGTGGGTGTCAAAAACCACCAGTTGGCCGCGGAGGAACTCGAACTGCCTGGCCGCAGGCATCCAGTGTGCGTTTTCACTTTGCTCCAGACACTCTTCGATGATCTCCAGGAGTTCCTGCCGGATCGCCTCCACGTTTTCGGCCTCCCCGGGATCGATGGCGGCCAACCGTTCGGCCAGTTCGGGTTCGCGCAGGCTGTGGCGGACCCAGCCGGCGAAATCGTTGTGGAATTCGCGCTCCTCAAAGCGGGGGACCAGGAGGCCGCCCCAGAAATGGTGGTAGATGCTGGCCGTGTTGACCAACTGCAGATTGTCCCGCAGTTCGGCAAGATTTACGGCCTTCCGACCGGTGGCGATGGTGATTAGTGCGCAATCCTTGACGGCAAAGAAGAGGGCTTTTTCCTTTTCCATAGTTGTGCCTCTTGTTGGGGTGGGCACTCACAAGTGGAGTGAAACGGAGGGGAAAATCGACTAGTTCCTTCTTCAGCACTTTTTTAGTATCCCAGGAAGTGTTTTTCCTTGTCAAGGAAAAGGCTGGGTTTATTAAGTGTAGGCGCAGTCATGGAAATGTTTCAATGCGGGATCTCGACAATTTTTTTAGCATATCCTAGTGTGGGCAATGTCCTTCTTTTTGCAGATAGCGAGGGTTTTTTGAGTAGATAGTTATAAAAAAGGCCCTGCCGGAGATGGTTCCGGCAGGGCCTCGCACTGCAAAACAACTGCGGGGTAGCAGTTGTTTCTTAAGGAGCAGGGGGGATTATTCGCTGATCACACAATCGCTTCCTGAGCATTCCACATCGGAAAGCAGGAAGCGGCTCTTGAAGCCCGCTTTGTCCAGAGCGGCTCTGGCCATTTCCGCCCGGGCTCCGGTGGTGCAATGGATCAGTATCTCCTTGTCCTTGGGCAGTTCGCCGATCCGCTTTTCGATCTCATCCAGCGGAATGGTCAAGGCATTCTTGAAGGAGCATTCCTTCACTTCATCCTTGGTGCGGACATCCAAGATCACTTGGTTGGAGCTGCCTTCCAATGCCTTTTTGAACTCGGCTGCGCTGACCTCGTTCTTGCCAAGTTTCCTGGTCCAGGAGATGGAGGCAGGGGTGTGGCCGGTGGCCAGCTTGTTGCCCTTGTTCGTCCAGGATGTAACCCCGCCCGGCCAGATGGAGCCGGATTTGACGCCCCATTTTTTCATTATGTCATAGCCCTGCTGCGCCTCAAGAAATGAGTTGGCATAGACCACGACAGGGGCTTTGAGCGGGAGAGCGTCCTCCTTTGCGGCCAGAGAGGCCAGGGGGATGTTGTGCGCCCTAGGAATATGGCCCGCTTCGTATTCTTCCTTGGAGCGCAGATCCACCAGGACGATGTTGTCGGTTTTGACAAATTTTTCCGAGGCGGTGACGCTCTTGCCGGCTTTTTTCCAGCCGGGGGTGCCTGCAAGGAATACGCGTACATCGGTGTGACCCATTTTTTTCGCCAGACCGGCGGATTTAGGGCTCATGCCTCACGTGAAGCCCCCGCAATAGAAGATCAGGGTGGTCTTCTTCAGGCGGGCGTCGGCGGGCAGGTGGGCGTCGCCGGTTTCCATATGCACCGTGTCGGGAAGCGAGATGGCTGTGGGGATGTGTCCCTCGTGGTAGCGGGCGGCAGGACGGGAATCGATCAGCACATAATTGCCCTCTTCCGGGCCCATGGCAATGAGCTTGGCAAGCTCATCGACCTTCATCTCCGTTACTCCCGGCGGGAGAGTGGCGAGCTTGGGCTCGACGGAGGTGGCGAAGCGGTCAGCCCCGCGCAGTTCAAACTTGACGATCGCGGCCTCGCCTTCAACGGCGTGTTCCAGACCCTTGGTTGTGTCGTCGAATTTGAGGAATTCGTTCTTGCCCTTCACCTCGATGGAGATGGTTTTGGCCTTGTTGGATTTGCCGGTGATCTTGCCGGTAAAGGCGTTGGCCTCCTGGGCTGCTGCCTGCGGGGCATGGCCGGCGGCAAAGGCCGGCGAGCCGGAAAGGCTCGGGCCGCCCGCGAGAAGCCCGGTAATGAGCAGGAACGGAATCCATCTGCGTAACGGTTTGTTGTGCATAATCGTTCTCCTTGAAATAATGATGATTATCCGGGTTGGTTCGTGGGGCATTCGGTACTGGGTATCTCTGGTTTCCTCCCTGGTTGGTGTCCGTCTTGTTGTTTCAGTCGGTCCAGAGCCTCTTGCACACTCCGGAGCAGGGTTGCCGGTTCGAATGGCTTGGTGATGCAGGCCAGGCAGCCGTGTTTTTTTAAGGCATCGCCCGTTGTCTCGCGGATATCTTCCGCCAGGACGAGATAGGGGATGGCAATGGCGCTTCCGGACAGGGCATGCATGAAGGCGGCGCATGCCTCCGGCGAGGCCGAATCGAGATCAACGATCAGCAAATCAACGGGATCCCGGGTGCAGGCCAAGGTCTTGAGCAGCGCAACGGCTGCCTCCGTGTTTTCCGCAAGGCTGACGCGGTAGTCCGCCTGTTTGAGCATGAGGCCGAGGCTGTGCTGCAGATTGAGCCTGTTTTCCGTGAGAAGGATGTGTTGTGTGGCCATGCGCTCCACAGTGTAAAATTGTTTTGCTCCCAAAAAGGGGCTTGCAATGCTTTGTGTAAGTAGAAGCAAGATAAGTGCCAGGGGTGGTGTTTTTGTGATATCTCTTTGGAATTATTCAGAATACTGTTTTCATCTGGCAGGGGATTGCGGACAATGGGGTGCAAGTAAATTTGCGCTGAAGAACTGAGTGCAGAGTGCTGAGAGCTGGGTGCTGACGGCGGCTATTTCCTCACTCACCCCGGTCCGCCTGTTTGAGTCGCCAGTTGAGGGCCTGACGGGTAATGCCGAGCATCTCCGCGGCAATGGCCTGATTGCCGTTGGCCCGGTTCAGCGCCTCCAGCACCAGGAGGTAGCTCGCCTCCTTGATGGAGGGGAGATGCGGGAGATCGGCAAACGGGGTCCTGGTTTCCGGGTGTTTTTTGACCTCCTCTTCCAGGTTGGGTCTTCTGAGCCGGAGGTAGTCCTTGAAGGCATCCATGGACAGGGTGCGATTCTTGTGGGTGCTCATGGCGTCAAAGACCATGTTCTGGAGCTCCCGGATATTGCCGGGGAAATCATAGGTGCCCAGCAGGGTGATCAGCTCCTTGGGAAAGCCTGGTTTTTTCTTATTGAGCCGGACCGCACCCTCCTCGAAGAAATGATCGACCAGCAGGGGCAGGTCGTCGAGCCTTTCCCTTAAGGGAGGGATATGGATGCGGTGGGCATGGAGCCGGTAGTAGAGGTCCTTGCGGAAACCGCCGTTTTCCTGCATCTCCTGGAGGTTCTGGTGGGTGGCGAAGATCATCCGGCAATCGGTGCGTTTGGGGATGTCCGAACCCAGGGGCAAAAACTCCCGCTCCTGAAGGAGGCGGAGCAGCTTGGTTTGCGAAAGCTGGGAAAGGTCGCCGATTTCATCCAAAAACAGGGTGCCCCCCGCGGCCTGCTCGATGAGCCCCCTCCGGGTCTGGTCCGCCCCGGTGAAGGCCCCCTTCTTGTGGCCGAACAGCGTGTCGGAGAACATGGTGTCGTCGAGGCCCGCCACATTGACCGGGACAAACTCGCCTTTGCGGTTGCTCAACACATGCAGGGCCTGGGCGATGAGCTCCTTGCCCACCCCGGTTTCGCCGGAGATCAGCACCGGCTCGCTGGTGTCGGCAATGGATTCCATGTACTGAAAGATGGAGCGCATCCTCTTGTTGTGGGTGGTGATCCGGCTGAAGGCCTCGGGGCGGTCCAGCTTGTCCTTGAGGAAATGTTCCTTGAGCAGGTCGTTTTCCTGGCGCAACCGGCTCAGGTCGACGGCCCGTCGCACCCCGGCAATGAGGCGGGTCTCCTCGCTGACCTTGGTGTAGTAGTCGAAGGCCCCGAGTTTCATGCACCGCACCGCGGTGTCCACCAGATCGAGGCCGGTGATGATGATCACCGGGATCTGCGGGTGCTCGCGCACGATCCGGGGCAGCAATTCTTCTCCCGGAAGGTGGGGCATGGTGAGATCCAGGACGATCACCCCGATCTCCTCGTTGGCCAAAATCTCCATGACCTTGCTGCTGTCGGCGCAGCAGCGGATATTGCTCAAGCCCACGGAGCGCAGGGTCAGGCTGAAGCTGTGCAGCCAGGCCTCTTCATCGTCAACCAGCAGGATGGGCCGAACCGGGGAGAGCTGTTTATCCATGGGAAAAAATCCTCCTGAAATTTCCTGCCGAGCGGAGGGCTGGGCGAGCTGCTTACCCTACCCGGCTTGCGCCATTTTGTCACCCGGCTTTGGGGGGGGGCGGTGCCGATGCTTTCTCCCGCCAGACCGGAAAGGAGAGAGTCGCGGTGGTGCCTGCTTCCGGGCTTGAGGCAAAGCGCAGTCTGCCCTGGTGCTCCTTGATGATCCCGGCGGAAACCGAGAGGCCGAGGCCGGTGCCGCCATATGAACGCTTGGTGGTGAAGAAGGGGTCGGTTATCTGATTGATGATCTCTTGGGCGATGCCGGTGCCCTGATCGTGGACGCGCACCTCCACTTCGTCGTTGTCCGCGTCATGGCGGGAGGCGATGGATATGGCCGCCTCCGGATTGGTCAGGGCCTCGCAACTGTTCTGAATCAGGTTGATCAGTACCTGCTCCAGCCGCTGCCTGTTGCCCCGGATGGGCGGCAGGTTGGGTGCCAGATCGGTGCTGAATTTCCGGGTGGCGTTTTTGATTTTGTTGTGGTTGAGGCGCACCGCCGCTTTGGCGATCTCGTTGATCTCCACCGGTTCCATGTGGCGGCTGGTGTCCTGGCGGGCGTAATCCTTGAGATCATGGACAATATTCTTGATCCGCCGGGCGCTTTCCTCCAGTTCGAGGAAAAGGCGGGGGATCTGCTCGCACATCTCGCTGTATTGCAGCCCGGCAATGAGAAAGTCGCCGTGTTCGCGGTAGTATTCGTCGAGGATCGGCTTGGCGCTTTCCCAGGCCTTGAAGAGCATGGAGGTGTTCAGCATGGCGATGCTGTTGGGGTTGTTGATCTCATGGGCCACCCCGGAGATGAGCACCCCCAGCGAGATCATCTTGTCCGCCTGGACCAACTGCTGCTGCTGGAGCCTGGTTTCATCCTCGGCCCGCCTGCGTTCGGTGATGTCCCGGATGATCCAGATGGAGTTCCACTTATCCTTGATCCGGGCCTCGGAAAGCGAAAGCTCGATGGGCAGTTCCGAACCGTCCTTGCGTCTGGTGATCAGCTCGATGGTTTCGCGGATGGGCCCGTCGCTCATCGGCTTATCCGCGACGGCGTCCCGCTGGCCGTATTCGGAAAGACGCGGGGAAATCAGGGTGTGGATCGGCTTGCCCAGGGCCTCGGCGGCGGAAAAGCCGAAGATCTCGGCGGCGGCCTCGTTCCAGTAGGAAATATTGCCGTGGTGGTCCATCATGGCGATGGCGTCCTGGGCGGAGGCGGTGAGGTTTCTGAACTTGTCCTCGCTCTGGCGCAGGTCGGCTTCCGCCTCCTGCTGCCGGGTGCGGGTGATCGCATAGCGGCTGGCCAGGGTGGTGAGCTCCTCGGCCAGGTTGACCACCTCGCGGGGGCCGGTCCAATTGAATTGCACGTTTTCCTGCCCCTTGTTCAGAATGGAGTCCAGGCCGGTGAGGATGGCGTCCTTGATCCGGTCGATTTTTTGGGCGATGGCGTTGGCAATGAGCGAAACGATGACCGCGATGGTGATTACGATCCCGACGATGTTATAAATCAGGGAAAGCTTCCATTCCCTGGCCGCGCTGCGATCCACCGGCGTGCCCAGCCACAGGGCCGGGGGAAGATTGTCGTTGAAAATGAGCGGCAGCCAGATAAGGCTTTGGCCGGAGCCGTTCTCCCAGACAAAGGGGCGGTTCTCCGCAAGATGGGAGGCAAGATCGGGGAAAAGGGCAAGGAGGTCGGCGCCGGGAGTGACCGGGTGCATCGGCTCCAGATCGGGAAAGGTGGCCGGGGCATGGACAATGATGCCAGCGGGCGTTACCCGGCAGGCATCGACATGGGCATCGAGTAACAGATCCGGGGCAAGATCCAGGATGAGCACCCCGGCCGCGCCGTCCTCCGTTCCGGGAATCGGGGTCGCAAGACTCAGGCGGTTGGCGGCGGGATCGGCCTGATCCCCGGTCAGGAGCGTGTCGACCTCGGATGTTTTAAGCGCCAGCCCTTTCTGGAGGAGCTGGGATTGTGCTTCGGCATGTGCCGCTTCGGTGGGGGCGGCTTCCAGGGAATCGCTGTTTCTGCGGAGAGAAATCAGTTGGTTGCCCGAGGGATCGAGCAGACGAACGCCGAGGATCATCTTTTCCGTGTTCAACTGCCCCCGGAGCAACTCTGCAAGCCGTTGGCGACCGGCAGGGTCCAGGGAGGAGGGGGTGAGCCCGGCGCTCAAGGGGGTGGCGGCTGCCTGGAGGAGGCTTTTTTTGATGCATTTCACCCTGGCATTGAGGGAAACAAAGCTGCTTTCGGCAGCGGCGGCGGTCCGTTTTGTCTCCACTGTTTCGTGCTGGTTGATGTGGGCGCGGAGATTGACTCCCACCAGGCTGAGGATGGGCAGGATGCCAAGGGCAAGGAGGATGATGAAGATGATGGTCCGCAGTTTCATGGGAGGCCTTGGCTCTGGTTTTTGTTGCGTAACGGGCGTTGCCCTGTTTTTCTGAGAGAAAGCGAGGCATTCTTCAACGGAGGGATAGTAGCATGAAAGACATTTTGATTGCAATCACCGGGGCGGACCTTGATTTTGAAACGGCCCGGAGCATGGCGAAAATCATTGCCCGGCAAGAGAACGCTGAAACCGATTGCCTGGCCTGGTCCGATGCGCGCCGGCAAAGCCATTCTCCGGGCTGCGTGCAGTGCGAGATCAAGGGGAAGCCGGGATGGGAGGTGTATGGCGAGAATCATGGCGGGCGGCTGAAGATCATCTTCAACGACAGGGAATATGTGTTCATCCATAGCTAGCAGGATGTAAAAAAAAGCCGTCCTGGCTTTTTTTACCACGCTCGGCCAGAAGTGAATTCTGTTTGATCTCACGCAGGGTGTTGAAAAACGAATTTTTCAACACCCTGCTAGGGTTATAGTCCCCGTCCGGTTCCTGCTTCCAACATATCCCCCAGCCCCCGGCGGAAGAGGATTCGCTTCGCTTCCCAGGGCGCCTCCGCAAAGGTCATCCCTCTGCCGAGTCCTTTGTCTTCGAGCCGGTAGCACCAGAAGCCGTTGGCAACCCGCATGACTCGGCTGATTTCCCGCGGGAGCAGTTGGGCAAGCTCCTGATCCTGGGGATCGAGCAGGTCGAGAAAACGGGGGGCAAGCAGGCCGCCCAAGGTTTTGCTGCTGTCCTGGGACAGCTCTTCAGCCACCGCGGCCAGCTCTTCCCCGGCCAGCAGCCTTTGCCGGGCTTTTTCACAGACGACTTCCTGCTCCTGCCAGCGGGCGGGGCTGTCCATGGGACTGGCGTAGCGGAAAATACCGCCCAGGGTGAGGCGCTCCGGCACAGTGATCAGGCCGTTTTTCAGTTGGTTGAGGGTTTTGGGGATGCTGTGTTGCCGGGCGTGATCATACTCCTGCAAGCGCAAGGCCAGTTTGGCCTCCAGGCCCTTTTGGGGGGGAAATCCGCCCAGAGCCTTGCAGGCGATGCTTTTCAGGGCAGACATGTTCGGGGGGAGAAGTTCGGGCGGGGCGGAGGCAAGGAGTTTTGTATCGCCCGGCTCGGCTTTGCGGACAGGAGACAGGCGGGGAGCCCGCACCGCCTCGGCCCCGGCCAAAGCAGCATTTTTTTTCAGGAGATGCCCCAGGCTGAAGAGGGCGACCCCCTCATAGCCGTTTTCTCCGGCGATCCGCGCCTCCCTGCCGAGCTGGGCGGAGTTTTTGCCTAAAGCGCCCAGTCCGGCCCAGAGGCTGACCTGTGAGGGACGGGGGGTGGTCGCGGTAATCTCCCGGAGCTGGGCGTTCACCCGTTCGGCATCCCCGAAATAGGCCATTGGATACAGTCTGTCCACCAGCCCCTCCGCGGCCCAGGCCTGGTATTCCTGGCCGTTTTCCAGATAGGCGGCCGCGGGCTCGGGAAAGACGGCAACGGAAAGGACTATCCCGGTTGCGCCGCTGTGGTCTACAGCCTGCCGGACCTCCCGAAGAAGCTGGGTGACCTGGCCTGCGCGGAACTCGTTCCAGAACAGCGCTGCCGTGGTAAGGACCCGGTCCGTTGGCGACTGTTTCCCTTCAAGCCAGTCGGTTACGGTTCCAGCGTGGATTCGCTCCGGCAGAAGCCTGGGGTCAACTCCATGGGATCGTTCAAATTGTTCGGCAAGCGGGTCGCTTTTCCCGTAGCCCGGGCCAGGGTAGCGGATGAAGTCAAGATGGATGCCGGCCACGGGGTAACGGGCCAGCAATTCCCGGACCACTGCGACGAACAGGGCGCGGTATTCCGCGGAAGCCGGGTCGGCATAGCTGCCTTCGATCCAGCCCAGCCGTTTTTCCCGGGCGGAATAGCCGGAAACCGGCCGCCCGGTGTTGTCGGAGAGGATCCAGGGCTGGCCGGGGTGTCCGGGGTGGTCCGGGGATTCCGGCGGGGTGTCGCCGCCCCAGAGATAAAAAACATTGAGCCATGCATGGAGGGACAGGGGAGCGCACTCCGTGAGCAACTGCGCCAGGGGGTCGAAATCCGTTGGGGCCTGGGCCAGATTCCCGGCCCGAGGCGCGAGCTCGCTTCGGTACAGGGCGTCGGCCCGCCCCCGGACCTGCACCAGCAGGTGGTCAAGCCCTGCCTGCTTCGCCTGCGGGCAGAGGGCGGCAATCTTCGCCGGGCTGTCCAGATCGAAACGGACCACCCAGGCCGCGGTCCGCAGCCTTGGGGCGCAGGCCGAGACAAGCAGCAGCAGGGCCAGGGCTGGAAGCAGGGCGCGCAGGGAACAGGGTTGTGGTTGTGGCATCCGGGTTGACCTTTTGGCGGCGGGATGGTACTTTGCGCGATCGTTTCAGGCATGGGAAAGCCATGCCGCCCACTGTATTGTTACCGCGCTGCCCGCATATTGCACCAGGAAAAAAATGATGACCGACCTGAAAAAATTCCCCGAAGGCATGCAGCCCCTGGGCGACTCCCCGTTTCCCTTTGCCTGCAACCCCGAGGTTCCCTGCTTCACCCGCTGCTGCCGGAAGCTGATCCTGTTTCTCTATCCCTACGATCTCATCCGCTTGAAAAAAAGGCTGGGGATCACCTCGGAGGAGTTGCTCAACACATACACCGGCGTGGCCCAGGGGGCCAACCCGCTCTTTCCCGCCATTGTCATGCGGATGCGGGATGACGCGGAAAACAGTTGCCCGTTTCTCGATCCGGAACGGGGGTGCCTCGTCTATGAGGACCGTCCTTCCGCCTGCCGCACCTATCCCCTGGAACGGGCCATTGACCGCAACCCGGAGCGGGGCCAGCCCCGTGCCTATTATTTTATGACCGATCACTCCTACTGTCTGGGGCATCAGGAGCAGAAGGAGTGGACGGTGAAGGAATGGCTCCGCGATCAGCAGTTGGTCTACTACAACGCCATGGATGATCTCTGGGCCGAGATGGACACCCTTTTTTCCTCAAACCCCTGGCAGAGCGAGGGCGCGGCTGGCCCCAGGCAGCAGTTGGCCTTCATGGTCTGCTACAATATCGATCGTTTCCGCCGGTATGTGGCCGAGCACAACCTGCTCAATCTCTACCGGTTGGACAAATCCCGCAAACGCCTCATCGAGACCGATGACGAGGCCCTGCTCACCTTCGGCTACGACTGGCTCAAGCTGGTGCTCGGCAACAAGCCCACCCTGCAGTTGAAGCGATAGGGCAACGGGCAATTCCTTGCCGTGCTGCGGGACGTATTCGTGAAAACCAGATTTGCACATCTCCGCGCCTATCTTCCGGTCCTCGCCTTTTTCGGCGGATTTTCGTGGGATGCGCTCACCATCGGCCGGGCTGTAACGCCCCTGGATCTCTGGCTCCTCTCCGGCTACCTCGCCTGTGCAGCCGTAATCCTCTGGTGGCTGGGGCACCGGCGTCACATTCTGGGCGCAACTGCCTCTACAGATAGCGTGCAGGATGCATCTTCTTTTTCCTCCTGGCTGGAACGCGCGCCGTACCTGTTGCTCCAGTTTCTTTTCGGCGGGCTGTTCAGCGCGCTGTTCATCCTCTATTTCCAGAGTTCCAGCCATCTGGCCGCCATGCTGTGGTCCCTTGGCCTTGGCGGGCTGCTGGTGGCCAACGAATTTTTTGACGGCAAGTACAGCCGTTTTACCCTCACCTGGGCGCTGTTCGGGCTCTGCGCCATGCTGCTGTTCAATTTTCTCCTGCCGTTTCTGGCCGGCAGCATCAGTATGGTCTGGTTTTATCTCAGCACCCTTGCCGGGGCGGGTCTCACCCACTGGCTGCGCAAGAAAACGCCCGGGTGTCCCGGCCGGGCGGCGCCGGTTTGGGTTATAGCCGTTATGCTGGCGGTGGCGTATCCCCTGGATATGATCCCGCCGGTTCCCCTGGTGAAGCGGGATATTCAGGTGGGGCGAAATTTTGAGCGGGTGGCGGACGAGTATCGCCTCACCCTGGAAAAAGCACCCTGGTGGGTATTCTGGCGGGATTTGTCGCACCAGGTGCATCTTGCCCCGGGAGAGCGGCTGTACTGCGTTTCCTCGGTTTTTGCGCCGGGAGGGTTAAGCACCCGCCTCTATCACCGCTGGGAGCATTATGATCCCTTTCGCGGTTGGGTTACTGTTTCCCGCATGGGATTCGGCCTCTTTGGCGGGCGTGATGGCGGTTTTCGCGGCTACACCTACAAGCAGGAAGTGGCTCCGGGGCAATGGCGGGTGAATGTGGAAACCGAAAGCGGCCACACGGTTGTCGTCCATGCTTTCAGTGTGGTGACCGATGCGCCGGTTGAACCGGACCGGGAGACGGTGCTGGGTTTGTGAGGATATTTTTTCTTTTTCCCGGCCGTTCCCATGTGGTACTCTTCGTCTGCAGCCCTGACC
Organism: Pseudomonadota bacterium; assembly: GCA_018830485.1. Classification (GTDB taxonomy): domain Bacteria; phylum Desulfobacterota; class Desulfobulbia; order Desulfobulbales; family Desulfurivibrionaceae; genus Thiovibrio. Next base: position 36,736 of record JAHJRQ010000002.1, read on the forward strand.
TCTTTTGGGATCAATCTTTGGATGAAAAAGATATTTTTTCTTATTCTGTTTGGCGCCGCAGCCCTCATGACCAATGGTTGCGCCCCGGTGCGATCGGTCCCGCCCGAGACAATGGGACCCGATGTGTACCGGATCAGTGCCTGGGGCACCTCTAAAAAAATTATTCGCGAAACAGTGCAAAGGGCCACTGATCGTTGTGCGCAAGAGAAGAAACAGTACCTTTTCGTGAAGAATATTTTTCAGTACGGCAGCAGCCTGGGCATCGACATGGTCTCCTATGAACTCTATTTTACCTGTGTCGAAGCCGAGGATCCACGCCTGAAGGCCCGGAAATCCCCGCTGGGCCTTTCGGAAGAAAAGGCGGAGGAACCACCGATACAGATGGTCGTCCCGGACAGGGAGCCCCCTGTGCGGGAGCAGCCAAGCCCTGTCAAGAAACCGGCGGAGGAGACGGGTGTAATCACCCCCGGCAAGGAAGCGGCTCCCGTGCCACAGAAGGCAAGCCCTGCCCGGGAGCCGGCTGGCGAGAAGCCCGTTGTCGGCCCCGCAGGGGAGGCGAAGCCCAAGGTTTCCGAAGAGCAGGTGCGCACGGAGATGCCCGGAGTGGGCGAACCCGAGAACCTGCGGAAGGACGGCTCCGCCCTTACTAACGAAGCCGAGCGGGACATCCCCGTCATTGTGGAGCCCTTGTCCAAATAACCTGATTTTGTGCCCGGCGCCGGACGGAAATGCATCAGCGGAAGAAGGGCCGGGAAGGGTGGAATCCCTTGTGGCGTCCGGACGTTGAAGTGTGTGATAGGCTGACAGGAAACACGAACTATATGGAGGTATGTCATGCGATCCTCTCTTGCCGCGCTCCTGGTTTTGCTGGCTCTCATTTCCGCCCCGCCGCTTTTTGCCGCCACCGTTGAATATGACCTCTTCATTGCCGAACAGGAGGTCAATATCACCGGTCAGCCCACCAAGGCCATGACCATCAACACCGCCATTCCCGGCCCGGTTCTGCGCTTCACCGAGGGCGACCTTGCCCGCATCCGGGTCCATAACCGCCTGGCGACCGAGACCTCGATCCACTGGCACGGCCTGCTGGTGCCGCCGGGCATGGACGGCGTGCCCTACGTCAGTTTCCCGCCCATTGGGCCCGGCGCCACCTTTACCTACGAATTTCCCCTCCGTCAAAGCGGCACCTACTGGTACCATTCCCACTCCGGTCTCCAGGAGCAGCGCGGCCTCTACGGCGCCATTGTCATCGCCCCGCGCGGAAGCGTCGCCCCGGAGGCGCCGGAACAGGTGATTCTTTTTTCCGACTGGACCGACGAGGATCCCCATGCGGTGCTGCGCACCCTGAAGCGCGGCAGCGACTGGTACGCGGTGGCCAAGGGCAGCGGCCAGAGTCTGTTGGGCGCCGCTCGGCTCGGCATGCTGGGGGATTTTCTGAAGCGCGAACTCCAGCGCATGCCGCCCATGGACATCGCCGATGTGGCCTATGACCGCTTCCTTGCCAACGGCCAGCAGGAAATCGCGCTTCCGGCCGCGCCGGAGCAGACCCTGCGGCTGCGGCTGGTGAACGGCTCCGCCACCACCTATTTCCACCTCGAATTTGCCGGGGGGCCGATGACCATTGTCGCGGCCGACGGCCTGGCGGTGGAGCCGCTGGGCGAACAGCGGCTGCTCATGGCCGTGGCTGAAACCTACGATGTGCTGATCACGGTGCCGGCCGACGGGGCCTACGAGTTCCGGGCCACGGCCCACGACGGTTCCGGCTTCGCCTCGGTCTGGCTCGGCGAAGGCTCGCTCCGCCCGGCGCCGGACGTGCCCAGGCCGAACCTGTATCAGACCATGGGCCATCTCGGTCTCAAGGAGGTGTTCGCCCTCACACCGGCCGGGGGAATGGGCATGGCTGATGAGGCGGTGGCAGCCGGCCGCTTTGATCAGCCCGGCATGATGAATATGCATGACATGGCACCCATGGCTGAACCCTCGGATCACGGGGCCATGGACCATTCTTCTGCCGCGCCGGCCAGCGAGACGGATCACGGAGTCTTGCACGGAGGACCGCCCTCGCCGGCCATGGAGCACGGCCACGGCGGCCATGGGATGCCGGCGCCGCTATCCGTGATGAACCCCAACGGCAAGAAGGGCGCGACCGACTTCACCCTGCTCGGCGCCGATGCCGCCGGCGCCTCGGCCCTGGCCATGGACGGCATGGCCCCCGACCGCCCCTGGCCGCCCTACGAGCGCCTTCGCGCCGCCCAGCCCACCGCCTTCGCGCAGGACAAGCCCGTCCGCGAGATCCGCCTCACCCTGGACGGCGACATGGAGCGCTATGTCTGGGAGATGAACAATGTTGCCCTCACCCCGGACGACACCATCACGATCCGGGGAGGCGAAGTGACCCGTTTCATCATGATCAACCGCACCATGATGCATCACCCCATGCACCTGCACGGTCACTTTTTCCGGGTGCTCAACGGCCGGGATGATGCGCGGGCGCCGCTCAAGCACACCGTGGATGTGGCGCCGATGGCCACCACGGTCATTGAATTCTATACCGACGAGCCCGGCGACTGGCTCTTCCACTGCCACTTGCTCTACCATATGGAAAGCGGCATGGCGCGGATCGTCCACTACGAGGATTTTGCAGCCGATCCGGCATTGCTCGCCGGCCGGGCCAAGCTGCACCAGAATACCTGGTTCGCCTGGGGTGAGGCTGTGCTGCTCAACACCATGACCGAGGGTGGTCTCACCCTCGCCGACCGGCATCAGATCTTCAGCGCATCGTGGGAGGCGGGATGGGAGCGGGTGGAGGAGACCGAATGGGAGACGCTTTTCACCTGGGAGCGTCCGTTGAACACCTTCTTCGGCCTCTTTGTCGGCCTCGATCTCCTTGGCGAGCGGGATGAAATCGAGCACCATCGCGGGGTGGCCGGAATCAGCGCGCTGCTGCCGCTCATGGTGGAGTCGCGGGCCTGGCTCGATGTGGACGGCGGGGCTCGGTTCAGTCTTGAAAAAAATCTCCCCTTGACCCCGCGCCTGAAGCTGACGGGTGAGGCTGAGTACGACACCCACGAAAAATGGGAAGGGAGTGTCGGCCTCGCCTACCTGATCAATCAGCCGCTTTCCTTGGTGGGCCGCTGGCATTCGGCGTATCAGTGGGGAGTGGGCCTGGAACTGCGGTTCTGATGGCGGTATAGGCAGGGAGGAAACGGGGGAGAACTTTCGGTGTGCGCGGCGCGAGGCATGCGCTGGCACACCTTCACCCCTGTCCGCTCTGCCGCCAGCGCCCGCCTTTGCCGCCGTTTCGGGGCTGGATCTCTGCCTTGGTTTTCAGATACATCACCGCCGCATAGCCCAGCAGCCCTTCCACTGCCGCATCGAATTCCTTGCAGGGCCGGACGGTGAAATCCGAGGGCGGCTCGATATCCACCTCGCCTCGGCCGGTAAAATGCAGGGTCAGGGAAACCGGGCAGGTGCCGTGGAACTCGCGCACCTTGGTTTTCAGGTATTCCAGTTTCTGTCGGCTCACCTGATCGGACTTGAGCAGGATGCGGGCGCCGTTGGTGTATTTGCTCCGCGCCTCGCTTAAGCTGTCCACGGATTCGGCGATGATCTTGGCGCCCTGTTCCTCCTGCTTGACCGTGCCCAGGACGATGAGCGGCTCGTCGGAGTTGAGGAGATGGCCGGATTTGGCAAAGGCCTCGGGGAAGACTACCACCTCGGCGGCTCCGGCCCGGTCTTCGAGGACGATGAAGGCCATGCGGTCGCCTTTCTTGCTGCGGTGATCCTTGTACTCCCGCACTAACCCGCCCACGCGCACCGGCTGGTTGTCGCCCCAATCGCCAAGGCCGGTGAGGTCGGTGTCGGCCACGGCCATGATCTCCTGATGGAAGTTGTCCAGGGGGTGGCCGGTGAGGTAGAAGCCCACGGTCTCTTTTTCAAAACCGAGCCGTTCTTTCTCGGTCCATTCCGGGATGTTGGGCAGGTCGATGGCGTTGGCCTTGCTGCCCTGCGTTTGCGGCATGGCTGAGAACAGCGAAATCTGGCCGCTTAACCGATCCCGTTGCGCGGACTGGGCCTGTTCCATGGCCATGTCCAGGATGGCAAAGAGCTGGGAGCGCTTGGCGCCCAAGGAATCGAAGGCCCCGGCCTTGATCAGGCTTTCTATGACCCGCCGGTTCACCTTGCGGGAATCCACCCGGTCGCAGAAATCCTCCAGCCCCCCATAAGGACCGTCCGCGGCCCGCACCTCCATGATGGAGTCCAGGGCCGCGCCACCTACGTTCTTGACCGCGGCCAAGCCGAAGCGGATGCGGTCGTTGACCACGGCAAAGTCCTTGTCCGACTCGTTGATGTCCGGCGGCAACACCTCGATCTCGTGGTCCCGGCACTCGGTGATGTAGCGCACCACCTTGTCGGTGTTGCCCACATCGCAGGAGAGCAGGGCGGCCATGAACTGGGCAGGGTAGTGGGCCTTGAGCCAGGCGGTCTGGTAGGCGATCAGGGCGTAGGCCGCGCTGTGGCTCTTGTTGAAGCCGTAGCCCGCGAACTTGGCCATCAGGTCGAAAACGTACTCGGCCTTGTCAGCCGGGATACTGTTCTTCTTGGCCCCGGCCAGGAATTTCTCCTTCTCCGCCTCCATGACCTCGGCCTTTTTCTTGCCCATGGCCCGGCGCAGGTTGTCGGCGTCGCCCAGGGAATAGCCTGCCAGGACATTGGCGATCTTCATGACCTGTTCCTGGTAGACGATAACTCCGTAGGTTTCCTTGAGGATCGGCTCCAACTGGGGCAACGGATAGATGGCCTGCATCCTCCCGTGCTTGGTGTCCACGAACTGATCCACCATGCCGGATTCAAGCGGACCGGGCCGGTAGAGGGCCACCAGGGCGATGAGGTCGGAAAAGACCTCGGGCTTCATCTTCATCAGCAACCCGCGCATCCCTGAGCTTTCCAACTGAAAAATCCCCAGGGCGTCGCCCTTGGCCAACAGGTCGTAGGTCTTGGTGTCGTCCAGGGGGATGCGGTTGATGTCGGGCTTATGCCCGATATCCGCCGCGATCAGCTTGAGGGCCCGGTCGATGACGGTGAGGGTCTTGAGGCCCAGAAAGTCGAACTTGATCAACCCGGTCATCTCGGTGTGGATCATGTCGTACTGGGTGAGCACCTCGCCCTTTGGGCCCTTGCAGACCGGCAGATATTCCACCATGGGGCGTGGCGAGATGACCACGCCCGCAGCATGGATGGAGGTGTGGCGGTTGAGGCCTTCCAGGGTTTGGGCGATCCGGAGAAGTTCCTCCACCTGGGGGTCGCGTTTGATCAGCTCCTGGAGGCGGGCCTCGGCCTCGATGGCCTTCTTGATCGTGATCTTCAGCTCTTCCGGGATGAGCTTGGCGATGCGGTCGACGTCGCCGTAGGCCATGCCCAGGGCGCGGCCCACGTCGCGGATCACGGCCCGGGCCTTCATGGAGCCGTAGGTGACGATCTGGGCGACATGCGCCTCGCCGCCGTAACGTTGGTGCACGTATTCGATGACCTCGCCGCGCCGCTCCTGGCAGAAATCCACGTCAAAGTCGGGCATGGACTTGCGCTCGATGTTCAGGAACCGCTCGAAGATCAGGCCGTAGGGGATGGGGTCGATATCGGTGATCCGCAGGGAATAGGCGGCCAGACTGCCCGCGCCGGAGCCGCGACCGGGCCCGACGGGGATATCATGGTCCTTGGCCCAGTTGATGAAGTCGGCCACGATGAGGAAATAGCCGGGAAAGCCCATCTTGATGATGACGTCGATCTCGTGGGTCAACCGGTCGCGGTAGGTTTTTTCAATCTCCGGGGTGAGTTCGCCGATCTCCCGCATGTCGTTGAACCGCTCTTCCAGTCCGGCCAGGGCGGATTTCTCGAACAGGGAGTCAAGGGTCTCGCCCTCGGGCACCGGGAAGATGGGGAAGTGGGACTCGCCAAAACTCAGCTCCACATTGCAGCGTTCGGCCAGGCGGACGGTCTCGGCGATGGCTTCCGGCGAGTGGGCAAAACCCCTTTTCATCTCGTCGGGCGACTTGAAGAAGAGCTCGTCGGTGGAGAAGCGGAAGCGGCTGGCATCGTGCATGGTTTTGCCGGTCTGGATGCAGAGCAGCACCTCGTGGGCCTGGGCCTCTTCCCGGTTGAGGTAATGGCAGTCGTTGGTGGCGACCAGCGGGATGCCCATCTCCTTGGAAAGCTCCTTGAGCCCCTGGTTGACCACCGTCTGTTCCGGGATATTGTTTTCCTGCATCTCCAGATAGAGGCGGTCGCCGAACAGGGCCATGAGCTGGCGAGCCTCTTCCCGGGCGCCTTCCATGTCGCCGGCGGTGATGCGCATGGGGATGCCGCCGTGCAGGCAGGCGGTGAGGGCGATGAGCCCTTCGGCATGGGCCTCCAGCACCTCCAGGTCGATGCGCGGCTTGTAGTGGAACCCCTCCAATTGGGCCAGGCTGGCCAGCTTGAGCAGGTTCTGGTAGCCGGTATTGTCCATGGCCAGGAGCACGAGGTGGAAGGCGGCCTTACCCGCGCTTTTTGCCGACTTGTCGAAGCGGTGGCTGGGGGAGACATAAAACTCGCAGCCGATGATGGGCTTGATTCCGGCCTTTTTGGCCTGGACGTAGAACTCCAGCGCCCCGAACATGGAGCCGTGGTCGGTGATGGCCACGGCGTCCATCCCGTATTCCTTGCACTTGGCCAGCAGGTCGCCGACCCGGATGGCGCCGTCGAGCAGGCTGTACTGGGTGTGGACGTGGAGGTGGACGAAATTGGCTGGCGGGGTTTCCGACATGGGTAGTTCCAGGTAAATTTTAAAAGGTTAAGCCAACGGCAATAGGGTGCAACTAAGAAAAAATGGAGCGGTGCAGGGTTTAGGTCGCGCCAAAAAACTGCATCCGGTCCATGGCGGCCAGGCTTTCCCACAGATCATCCTCGGTGTGGGGCTCCAGGGTGACCAGGGGCTGCAACCGCTGCGCCTTAAGATAGCCGAACAGGCCGGAAAAATCAAAACTCCCCCGGCCCGGGGCAAGGTGAGCGTCCCGGTCGCCGTGGTTGTCGTGCAGATGGATATGGCCGAGCCAGGGGGTCAGGGCGGGCAGCCAGTCCTGCAAGGTGTTTTTGGAAAAGGCCGAAACATGGCCCACGTCGAGGCAGAATCTGGCCAGGGGCGAGTTCAGGGCGGCGAGCATTTTGGCATGTTGCTCCGGCCCGGTTTCATAGGTGTTTTCCAGCATCAGCGGAACCTGATGCGCGGCGGCTTTTGCCAGCAGTGCCTGCCAGGTTGCGAGGGAGGTGTTGAACCAGGCAGCCTGTTTGTAGCCGTGTTTGTTTTCTTCGTAGTTCAGGTGGCAGACCACCGCCGCCGGACGGAATATCTCGATGAGGTCAAAACCCTTGCCCAGCTTGGTACGGGTGGCTGCCAGAATATGCTCATCCAGAGCGCCCGGAGCGAGATCGAAAAAAGGGGCGTGCAGGGTGCAGCCAAGCCCGGCACGAGCCAGTGCCTCGGCAACCTCCCGGTATTCGGCCTCGGTGGCGGTGTAGAGCGTATCGCCTTCCAAGCTGATTTCCGGCTGGAAACGGTGGGCGAGAACAGCGTCCAGCTCCCGCTGGAGCCGGCGAAACGGAAAATTGATAAAACAGCGCGAGGTGATATGTTTGTAGTTCATGGGGCTGAAAGCCGAGTTCTGAGTCCTGAGTTCCGAGTGCGGATCTTTTTCTCAGCACTCACTACTCAGCACTTTCTGTTAATTTCTTGGCCTCGTCAATGAGCATGATGGGGATATCTTCGCGGATCTCATAGAGAAGCTTGCAGCTCTCGCAGACCAGGCCGTCTTTTGTTTCGGTGAGCTTTACCTCTCCCTTGCATTTGGGGCAGGCAAGGATATCTAGCAGTTCCTGGCTGATCATGGCACGGCTCCGGCTGATGGTAATCGAGGGGGTGTGGTTGTTCTTCGCGGCGAACAACACGGGGCGTCGGCACTCTTCATAAAACTTTCTATTTCTTGCAAAATGCGCTAGGATATCGGACCTTTTCAGGTGGCCGGATAATGCTGGCCAGATCCTGTGTGAAGATAAAATGACCCGCCAAGAAAAGCAAGCCTTTCCGTTGGCGTGGTGTTTGCTTGGGAGAAGAGCGAAAGTGAAGGGAATAATCCTGGCAGGTGGCTCCGGTACGCGGCTCTATCCGTTGACCCGTTCGGTGAGCAAGCAACTGTTGCCGGTCTATGACAAGCCCATGATTTATTACCCCCTGTCCACCCTCATGCTGGCTGGGATTCGGGAGGTTTTGCTCATCACCACCCCCGAGGATCAAGGGCAGTTCATGGAGCTATTGGGCGATGGCCGTCAGTGGGGCATTACTTTGGAGTATGCGGTGCAGCCCAGGCCCGAGGGCATTGCCCAGGCCTTTGTGATCGGGGAGAAGTTTATTGCCAACGAGCCGGTCTGCCTCATTCTTGGGGATAATATCTTCTATGGGCACGGTCTCGCCAAGACCCTTCTGGATAAAGGGGCCGATCCGCAAGGCGGGATGGTTTTCGGCTACTATGTGCGTGATCCCGAGCGCTATGGGGTGATCTCCTTTGCTCCGGACCGCACCGTGCTTGATATCGAGGAAAAGCCGGCCAATCCCAGGTCCCGCTACGCCGTGACCGGCCTCTATTTCTACGATAGCCAGGTGGTGGAGATTGCCCGAAATCTTAAGCCTTCGGCCCGGGGAGAGCTGGAGATAACCGATGTCAACCGCGCCTATCTTGCCAAGGGACAACTGCAGGTTGAACTCCTGGGGCGGGGCACGGCCTGGCTCGACACCGGCACCCATAATTCCCTGCTCGATGCGGCCAACTTCATCAAGGTCGTGGAAGACCGGCAGGGGCTGAAGATCGCCTGTCTCGAGGAAATCGCTTTCCGGATGGGCTATATCGATGGCAAGCAGTTGGCGCGGCTGGCCGAGCCCCTTAAGAAAAACGGCTATGGCCAGTATCTGTTGCAGATTCTCGATGAGGGCCCGGTACGATGAGGTTCGTGCCCTCCGAGGTTCCCGGGGTGTTGCTCGTCGAACCCCAGGTTTTTGGGGATAGTCGCGGATTTTTCATGGAGACCTGGCATGCCGGGAAGTTTGCCGCGGCCGGGCTTGATTGTAGTTTTGTCCAGGACAACCACAGCAAGTCCGTGCAGGGAACCCTGCGCGGGCTGCACTACCAGATCAAAAAGCCCCAGGGCAAGCTGGTGCGGGTGATCAGCGGCGAGGTGTTTGACGTGGCCGTGGATTTGCGGAAAAGCTCTCCTTTTTTCGGCCGATGGGTCGGCGAGATTCTCTCCGCGGAAAACAAGAAGATGCTCTGGGTGCCGCCGGGATTTGGCCATGGCTTTTACGTGTTGAGCCCCGAGGCCGAATTTGTGTACAAGTGCACGGAATTCTATGCCCCGGAAGATGAACGTTGCATCCGTTGGGATGATCCCGAGTTGGCTATCGCCTGGCCGTTGCTGGGGCAGCCCCCCCTGCTTTCGGCCAAGGATCTGGCAGGGGTCTCGCTGGCCGAGGCGGAGTTGTATCCATGAGGGTTTTGCTTGTCGGCGGCAATGGCCAGTTGGGCAGGGAGCTGCAGCACTGCAAACCGGCCGACGTGGAGATGCTGGCCTTGGGTTCCGCTGATCTGGAACTTCGGGAGGCCGAAGCTGTGGCGGCCAAGGTGTGCGGATTCCGGCCCCGGGTGATCATCAATGCCGCCGCCTATACCGCAGTGGACCTAGCGGAAAGCGAGCGGGAAGCAGCCTTTGGTGTCAACGGTCAGGGCGCGGCAAACCTGGCCCAGGCGGCCGGTGCGGCGGGGGCATATTGCCTGCAGGTGTCCACGGATTTTGTTTTTGACGGAACGCAATCCCGCCCCTATCTGCCCACGGACCGGACAAACCCCTTGGGGGTCTACGGGGCCAGCAAACTGGCCGGCGAGCAGTTGGCTCTGGCGGCCTACCCGGAAGGGGTGGCCATTGTCCGCACCGCCTGGCTCTATTCCGCTTGTGGCAATAATTTTGTCACCACCATGCTGCGGCTCATGGGAGACCGGGAAACCATAGGGGTGGTGGCGGATCAGGTCGGCACTCCGACCTGGGCACGCGGCCTGGCCGAGGCCCTCTGGCAGATGTGCCGGGTGCAGCCAAAGGGCATCTATCACTGGACCGATGCCGGGGTGGCCAGTTGGTATGATTTTGCCGTGGCCGTCCAGGAAGAAGGCTTTTCCTGTGGGCTGCTTGACCGGGTGATTCCCATTCTGCCCATCAATACCGTAGATTATCCGACTCCGGCCAAGCGACCGGCCTACAGTGTGCTGGACAAGGCCGGGACCTGGGCTGTTCTTGGGATGACGCCCTGCCATTGGCGGGTTGCCCTGCGGCGGATGTTGCATGAATACAAGGAGAATCGTGGTGCATGAAGCTGAGTTGAGCAGCTCGTCTGCTCAAACGAAACCTATACCCCCTGGGCGCAAGCTGCTGGTTACCGGCGGGGCAGGTTTTATAGGGGCCAATTTTTCCCATTACTGGCTGGCCCAGTATCCCCAGGACCGGCTGGTGGTGCTCGATGCCCTGACCTATGCCGGGAACATGGCCAGCCTGGCCGGTTGTCTGGAGCAGGAGAACTTCCGCTTTGTCCACGGCGACATCGGGGATCAGGACCTGGTCGAGACCCTGCTGGCAGAAGAAGGGCTTGACACGGTGGTCAATTTCGCCGCCGAATCCCATGTGGACCGTTCCATCCATGGCCCGGATCCCTTCGTGACCACCAACGTGGTCGGCACCCACAGCCTGCTCAAGGCCGTGAAAAAGGTCTGGCTGGACGGGGGCGGGCGGCCGCACCGGTTTCACCACGTTTCCACCGATGAGGTTTATGGCTCGTTGAAACCGGAGGAGCCGCCCTTTACGGAAACCTCTGCCTATGCACCCAACTCACCCTATTCGGCGAGCAAGGCGGCCTCGGACCATCTGGTGCGGGCCTATCACCACACCTACGGGTTGGAAGTCACCACCAGCAACTGCTCCAACAACTACGGCCCCTACCAGTTTCCGGAAAAGCTGATCCCGCTGATTATCCTCAATATCCTGGAGGCCAAACCGCTGCCCATTTACGGCGACGGCCTGAATATCCGCGACTGGCTCTATGTGGAGGATCATTGCCGGGGCATCGACCTGGTTTTGCGCAAGGGCAGGGTCGGGGAGGTGTACAATATCGGGGGCAACAACGAGTGGCGCAATATCGAGATTGTCCGGCTGGTCTGCAGTCTGGTGGACGAACGGCTTGCCGCTTCCGAGAGCCTGCGGCAGCGTTTTCCGCGCTCTCCGGTCTGCCAGGGCCACACGGCGGAATCACTTATCACCTTTGTTAAAGACCGGCCCGGCCATGATCGGCGTTACGCCATCGATGCCGCGAAAGGCCGGAGCGAGTTGGGCTATATTCCTTTGGAGTCCTTTGAAACCGGCATCCGAAAGACCATTGACTGGTATCTGGCTAACGAGGCATGGTGGCGGGGCGTGATGAACGGCAGCTATCGGGATTGGCTGGAAAAGCAGTATGACTAGTGCCAAGCTGCCACTCTCCGTGGCCATCATCACCAAGAACGAGGAGGATCGCCTGGCCGAGTGTCTGGCCAGCGTTGCCTTTGCCTCGGAGGTGGTGGTGGTGGATACGGACAGCACGGACAGGACCGTGGAGATTGCCCGCGAGTTCGGCGCCGCGGTGCATGTCGAGCCCTGGCAGGGGTTTGGCCGTCAGAAGCAGTTGGCCATTGACCGCTGCCGCCACGACTGGGTGCTGGTGCTGGATGCCGATGAGCGGGTCAGCCCGGAGGCAGAAACGGAGATCAGGGAGGCTTTGGCCACGGGTTCAAGTGTCGCCTATAGCTTCCCTCGCAAGAATTACTTCTGCGGCCGGTGGCTGAAGCATGCCGGTTGGTGGCCGGACCGGGTTGTCCGGTTGTTCCGCAAGGATTGCGCCCGGATGTCCGAGCGCTCGGTGCATGAGTCCTTGGAGGCGCATGGCCCGATCGGGGCGCTGCGCCATCCCCTGATACATTATGCCAACAAAGGGTTGGAACAGACCCTGGACAAGGTGAACCACTATTCCTCTGCCGGTGCCGAGGAGCTTTTTGCCCAAGGGAAAAGCGCTTCGGTGGCCAAGGCGTTGCTGCGGGCTGCCTGGGCTTTTCTGCACGGCTATGTTTTCCGGGGCGGGTTCCTCGACCGGGGCGAAGGCTTTATCATGGCTGTTTCCGATTTTATGAACGTATTTTTCAAGTATGCCAAGCTGCGCGAGTTGCAGAGGCAAAAAGAAAAAGATTCGTTGTCCTGATGCCGATTCCGTGAATATCCTCATTGTCAAAACCAGCGCCATCGGCGATGTCATCCATACCCTTCCTGCCCTGAATGCCCTGCGCCGCAAATATCCGGAAGCCCGGATCGATTGGCTGGTGGAGGAGGCTGCGGCGGATCTGGTTATCGGTCATAAGGCCCTTGATACCGTGCTGGTTTCCCGGCGCAAGGCCTGGGCCCGGGACTTGAAACAGGGCAGGGTGGGGGCAGCCTGGAGGGGCTTTGCCGACTTTGTCAGAGAACTGCGGGCGATAGAATACGACTTGCTCCTTGATTTTCAGGGGCTGCTGAAAAGCGGAATTTTCGTCGGGCTGGCCCGGGCCAAAAGAAAGGTCGGTTTCGGCAAAGGCATGGAGCATGCCGAATGCAGCTACCTCTTTCTCAACGAGTCCATCCCGCCGGTGAGCATGGACCAGCATGCAGCAATCCGGGAATTGTTGCTGCTCAAGGCAATCGGTATTGAAAGCGAGGAGATTGTCTTTGATCTGCCGGTTACCGATGAACAGCGGGAAACAATAGGGCATTTGCTTGCGGATGAAGGAATCGACCCGGCCAAGCCCCTGGTGGCGATCAACCCCATGACCACCTGGGAAACCAAGCACTGGCGCAATGACCGTTTTGCCCGGGTTGCGGACGCCCTGCTTGACAAGGGCATGGCGGTTGTTTTCAGCGGTGGCCCGCAGGACGTGCGGGGCATCGAAGATATCCGCGCCGCCATGAGCGGCAAAGCCGCGAGCCTGGCCGGCAGGACAACCCTGAAAGAATTGGCCGCGCTCTATGAAAAGGTGGCTGTGCTCATTACCACCGACACCGGCCCCATGCATCTTGCCGCCGCAACAGGCGCGCCGGTGGTCGCCCTGTTCGGGCCGACCGCACCCTGGCGGACCGGGCCTTTCGGTGAGGGGCACAGGATTCTGCGGGCGGATATTGGTTGCAGTCCCTGTCTGAAGAGGCAGTGCGACCGCGATCATGCCTGCATGACCCGGATCACCGTGGATCAGGTAGTGCAGGCGGCCCAGGCTGTCTTGGCTGGGCGACAACCTCAGCAAAAAGATTAAGGGAACTTTGCACAATTCGTCACACCGGTGAAAGCCGGTATGACGGAAAACATATTCGAGACGATTTTTTCAAGGTTTCCTTAAAATAAAACATTGAGAGCTGGGGCCGACTTTATGAGGTATTGGAATTTAATAAGGAATTTGTCAAACTGGTGGCTGCATTTTGCCGTAAAGTTTCGCCTGACCGAGGCGGACCCCTTAATTTTTAAGGCTCGTAATGGAATCACCATTGAAACCCCGAGAAGGCTTTTGCACGAATTTAAAGAGATTTTCCTGGAAAATGCTTATTTCTCCGGTTTCGCGACCTCTTTGCCGCGAAACCCTACGATTATAGATATCGGAGCGAATGCCGGATTTTTTACGCTTTTTGCCGCCTCCTCGTTTCCCAGGGCAAGCATCTATTCTTTTGAGCCTGTCCCTGAGAATTTCCAGCAGCTTCTGCGGAATAGGGAGCGAAACAGTCAGGCTGATATTTCCTGCTTTCCTGTGGCTGTTTGCGGGTCTGACGGTGAAATTTTTTTGAATTTTGAGCTGGAAGATAATTTTACCACGGCAGCGACAATATTAAACAGCTTAGAGTCCGGCGGTAAAGGGCTCACGGTGCCCTGTGTGTCCTTGGCGACTATTTTTCAAAACAATTCGCTGGACACCTGTGATTTGTTGAAGCTTGATTGTGAAGGGGCAGAGTTTGAAATCCTCTACAGTTGCCCTCCGGAGACTATCGCCAAAGTGCAGCGACTGGCCATGGAGGTTCATGCAGGGAAAGAAGAAGGCAATAATATGCAGGCGTTGGCAGCATGGCTGGGCAACCATGGCTTTGCGGTGCGTCACAGAAAACAGATGTTGTGGGCTTGGCGTCCCGGGCAACTTTAATTGCGGGTGTGAGGTCTGATGTCTGCCCAACCTAAAAAAATTGCGATTGTGGTGCCCAAATACGGCCTGGTGGGCGGGGGGGAGCGGTTTGTCTTTGAATTGACCGAACGGCTGGCCGAGAATCCGCAATACGATATTCATGTCCTCGCCAACAAGTGGCATTCGCGGAATGCGAAAATATCTTTTCATAAAATTCCGATCATTTTTTTCCCTAAGTGGCTCACCACCCTCAGCTTTGCTTTTTTTGTGCAAAAAAAAATAAAGCAATTGCAGCCGGATATTGTCCACACCCATGATCGTATTTTTAAAGCCGACATCGCCTCGGTACACAGCATTCCCCACTTGGCCTGGGTGAAAAAAATTCGCGGAAAGAGCTTTCCCAGTCTGTATGATTTGGTTACCGGGTGGGTGGAAAGGCGATTATATGTCAAGGGAGGATGTCAGAAAATTCTTCCGGTTTCGGAGCTTGCCGCCCAGGAAATCTGTCAAGAATATCCTTTTGTTCGAGAAAAGATGGAGATAATGCCGCCGGGTATTGATTTGGAAAAATTCGGTCGGCGAAGCCCGGAATGGCGTGCGCAAGCTCGTCAGGAGTTTGGCGTCAAAGAGGATGATATACTGGTGCTCTTTGTCGGGATGAATTTTGAGCTCAAAGGGCTTGATCAGCTTCTCGCTTCGATATCCCGCGCCCAGGGAATCATTAAGAAAAAGAGGTTTCGGCTGCTTGTTGCAGGCAAGGGGAATGCGGATAAATACGGGGCTCTTGTTAAAAAAATAGGCCTTGAGAAAGATGTCTTTTTTGCCGGTGTGCGCAAGGATATGGAGCGCTTGTATCAGGCCGGCGATATTTTCTGCCTGCTGTCGCAGTTTGATACCTTCGGCATGGTGGTCGTTGAGGCTCTTGCTGCCGGGCTCCCGGTAATTGTCAGTACTCAGGTCGGCGCAAAAGATTTGATTCGGGAGGGAGAAAACGGGTTCGTGGTCAACCGGCTGGAGGTGGAGAGGATAAGTTCCTTGCTGCTGAGCATGGCAGAAGACAGCGGGCGTGCGCTCATGGCTGAAAAGGCCAAGGAAAGCGTATCCGGTTGTGGTTGGCAAACTTTGGTGCGAAGGGTTGGGGAGTTGTATGACCGCCTCTGATTGGCCGACGGGAGAAGAAGTGGTGCCGGGTGTGGTGCTCGACAAGGAGCAAGCGGATCGACTGGATATCTCCATCGTCATCGTGAACTGGAACACCAGGGAGTTGCTGCTGGATTGCCTGGCCTCGGTGTATGCCATGGCCGGGGATCTGCGCTTCGAGGTTTTCGTGGTGGATAACGCCTCAAGCGATGGCAGCGTTTCCGCGGTGCAGGCCCAGTATCCCCAGGTCAAAATCATCCAAAACGAGAAAAACCTCGGCTTTGCCGCCGCAAACAATAAGGCCTTGCGGATCATGCAGGGAAAGTATGCGTTGCTGCTTAACACCGACACGGTATTGACGGAAGGGGCCATTGCCAAACTTTTTGCATACCTGGAAAACCATGGGGAGGCAGGCATGGCCTGCGGCCAGTTGCTCAACGCGGACGGCTCCAAGCAGAACTCCATTGCCAATTTCCCGGGTTTGTTGGGCCTGCTCTGCAATGAAACCGTACTGCGGTTGCTGTGGCCGCGAAGATTTCCCAGTAAAAGGCAGGAATATCGGGCGCCCATTGAGGTGGAATCCTGTATCGGCGCCTGCCTGATGGTGCGCAAGGCGGCCATGGATGCGGTGGGACTGCTGGACGAGCGTTATTTTTTCTTCATGGAAGAGACTGACTGGGCTCTGGCCATGCGCAGGGGGGGGTGGAAATCAATTTTTGTCCCTGATGCCCATATTTACCATTTGCAGGGGCAAAGCGCCGGGCATAATGTCCGGGCCAGGATCATGTTTTACCGGGCCCGGTATCTCTATCTCCGCAAGTGGTTTCCGTACCTCTGGCCGCTCCATGGCCTGTTGCTTGTGACGCGTCTGCTCATCAATGTCCTGTTGAACGGGCTTGGCCTGATCATGACCCTGGGATTGCATGGGGGTATCCGGGGGAGATTGGCGCTGTATCTGCAACTGCTTTCATGGCATGTGCGGGGGTGCCCCTGAGGCCTTTATGGAGATCCCCTTGATTACAGGCAAGACAACGATAACCGGTTCACCGCGCAGCATTCTGCTTGTGCAGCTCGGCGATATCGGCGATGTTGTCCTCTCCACCCCCTGCATCAGGGCGTTGCGGGAAAATTATCCGCAGGCCAGGATCGTGGTTGCCGTCTGGGACAAGGCTGCCGAGCTGTTGGAGGATTGTCCCTGGCTTGATCAGGTTATCGCGGTTACGAAGCGGTCCCGGCCGCTTCGGGAAGAATTCCGCTTTCAGCTCGATTTTTTTCGCAACCTGCGCAGCCTGCATTGTGATCTGGCCATTGACCTGCGAACCGGAACGCGCGGGGCCATAATGGCCTTTCTTTCCGGGGCGTCCCTGCGGCTCGGTTTTTATGCCGGGGATGGCAGGCTGTGGCGGAATCGCCTTTTTACCGGTCTTCTGCAGCGGGAATACACCCCTGATCTGCATGTTGTCGACTATCTCCTCGGATTGCTCTCCGCCTTCGGGATTACCACCGGACAGAGAACCCCGGAGCTTGCCGTTGCCGGGGGTAAACAGGAGAAAATCCGGCTTCTTTTCGAGCGAGAGGGGATTTTTCAGGATAAAAAGCTTGTTGCCGTGCAGCCGTTTTCCCTCTGGCAATACAAGGAGTGGGGCAAGGAGAAATATATCGCCCTTATCCAATGGCTGGTAACGGAACACGGGGCAGCGGTGCTTGTCACCGGCTCGGTTGCGGAAAAAGACCGGGCCGAGGAAATTGTCCGGGGCTGTGGCGCGGGATGTTATAATTTTGCCGGCAAGACCTCCATCGCCATGTATGCCGCTCTGTTGCAAGAATGCCGGTTGTTCATAGGGGTTGATAGCGCCGGCCTGCATATCGCTGCGGCGGTGGGAACCCCGACAGTGGCCATATTCGGGCCGTCCTCTCCGGTGTCCTGGGCGCCGAGGGGCAAGCAGCACCTCACCGTTCGGAAAAACCTGCCATGTGTCCCTTGCAGACAGAAGGGGTGTCATGGCAGCGAGAAGAGCACCTGTCTGGATGAATTGACGCTGGAAGAGGTTAGGGCTGGGGTGGAGTCGCACCTGCGCAATACGTTGCTGTAATCGTTCGGACTAGCTGCCCGCGCTTTTTTAGGAACAATCATAAAACGCAAGAGAAGAGGGGGCCCTGGAAAGGGTGGAATGCAATGGAGTTGAATGCGGCATCAACGGATAATCCCAGTAAAATTGTTTCTTTTTTAGCCGCAAGTATTCCTGTACTTCTCGGGATTTTTGTTTTTCTGGTCCCGTTTCCCCACACAACGACGATCAAGGAGATCTGCTATTATTTGTCGGTGTTCTTAGTTGTTGGCCTGCTCCTGTTTAGAAAAATACAATTTTCTTTTCAGACCCCCCTGGCTGTTCCAGGGATTCTTTTTGTGGTCTGGTGTTTTGTTGGTCTTTTTTTCGCTCTGAACCCGGCAAACAGCATTCATGATTTTTATTCGCATTTGGTAAAATACATTATTCTTTATTTCATTGTGGTTAATTTCGTTGACTCCATAAGAAAATTAGCGATTTTCTCCTGGATTATTATCTGTTCCGCTTCAATTCTCTTTGTCTGGCGTCTGCACGATTTTTACGTGACCCTTGGGAACCCCCTTACTACGAGATTCGGTGCATGTGTCACCGAGGTGACAACCAATCTGATTGGAATCATCGCCGTAGTTTCCGTTGTTTTCAGCATACACAACATCTCCCAGGCAAAGAGGTGGCCCGGGAGGATATTTTTTGCAAGCTGTATTCTGCCTGCCCTTGCAGTAATTTTTCTGGCGCAAACCCGAAGCGTGCTGCTCGCGTTAGTTGTTGCCTTGCTGGTTGTTATTTCTGCGCAAAAGAAGGTTCTCGCCGGAGTTTTGTTGTTGCTTGGGGTGATCCTGTTTGTCAGTCCTGTCGGGGGAAGATTTACAAGCAATATGGCGGACAATCTGAGAATTAAACAGGGACTGCTTGTCTGGGAGGTTGTGAAGGATTATCCCGTAACCGGGATCGGTTTTGGCATGCAGACATTTGGTTCAGATCTGGATTTGCAACGCTACAATGCCAGGTTGCCGGAAAGGTTTCAGGGGCAGGAGATCTTGCTGAATCCCCACAATATGTATGCCGACATTGCGGTGCGTACCGGTATTCCGGGTATCATTCTTTTCCTTGGAATCATATTTTCTTTTTTTCGGATGCTGTGGCAGCTCCGGAAAAATAACGAAAGCGACAACACTGTCTCATGGGTGAATGCCGTTATTGCAGCAGGGCTGTCATTTTTTATAATCGGTTTTTTTGAGCCGGTTTTTAGTCATTATCCCGAGTCGGTTCTCTGCGTGATTTTTGCCATGGGAACAATATTGTGGCGAATCAACAGGGACAAGCGGACCTCTAATGACAGAATAGGATTTGTGATGGGACCGGGCGAAATAAAGAGGAAGATATCGTAATCGATGGCGAGCATGGTTTTATTGTTGCCAAGGAGGATGCGGAAACAGTGAGCATCCATTTGGTGTCGTTGTGCGATGAGCAGCGGAGGGCAAGGATGGGCAAGGCCGCGCGCCAGCGGGCTGCGGAGCATTCCTGGGATGAGGTTGCAGGGAAGGTTGTCACCATCTACGAGGAGATATTGTCCGCATCCCCCTGAGGTAATAATCCCACAAGGTGCCAGAGGTTTCCGGCACCAGGTGGATTTTGACGCGTTTGCCCGTGCCGCGGTCTTGTTGCGCCAACCTCTCAAGGTGCGAGGCGAGCATGGGAAAGAGGTTGTATCGGTTCAGCACGGCATCCCGAGCTTCCTGGATTTCCTGCCGGGACTCTTCGTAGCGTTTGCGTGCGAGGCATTCTTCGATGATGGCTATGGCCTGTTCCGGTTGTTGGAGGTCAATCCTGGTGAGAGATTTTTCGGGGAAATATTTTTCGATATTGGGGCAGCCGTAATAGATGGGGTGGCAGCCGGCCAGAAACGGGTCGGAGATCTTTTCCGTCCAATAATCGTTGACTGCGCAATTTTCAATGGCGATATGATATCTGTACGGGGCAAGGGCGTCCCATTTGTCCTCTATCTCCTTGATTCCGCGTCCGAACACGTCAATGCGGTCGCCGAAATGATTTTGCAGGGCGCTGACAAAGGCAAGGCGTAGCCGATGCCCGTCACTGAAGGCCTTGGTGGAAGAGATGACGGACAGTTCTTTTCTTTTTTCATACTGGGTGGTGGCCGAGAGTTCGTCATAATCCTTTGACCACGACAGATTCACATGGTCCTTTTGGCGTCGGCCGACATGCCAGGGGAGCCCGGGTTGGTCGATGATTATGCCGGGATGGTTGAGATCGGCGCGGCAGGTGATGACAGTGGCAAATTGGTCGAGGAATGCGGGGCGGTACTGCTTGAGGGTGGGGGGTTCCGCTGTGATCAGGATGGTGTTTTCCTTCGGGCAGTAGGCGGATTCCCCATGGGGCATCCCTTCAAATACCACCCAGTAATCACAGGTTTTTTCTGTGTGATCCAGAATAAACTGGTAATTGCCCCAAATGCCCCCCTGGTGAGGAGTCTGTCTTGCTATTGGCCAATTCGGGTATGTGAGCTTTATTTTTAGCATGATTTTTTTGGGTTCGCGTCCAATATGTACATCTTCTGAGAATATTCGAGGATAATTTAATAGGGGATTATATACGATTCGTATGATTATTGTGAAATTATCAACCCCTCTGTTTGGGATGCCGCAGGAGGTGTTGGCTAATATTTTAAAGCAGACTCCTTCGTGCCTCGGAAGGTGGGAGGGGATTCAATTGTATGCAAATACCGATATCGAGTCATGCGATTTTTATATCGTATTTGAGGGCTTGGAAAAAAAAGAAAAAGTACTATGTCCTCCTCAAAACACGGTTTTTGTGGCGGCTGAGCCATCCTCGCTGAAGCGCTATGATGAGTCATTTCTTGCGCAATTCGCAACAGTAATTACCTGCCAACGCGGGATGAAACATTCCAATAAACATTACAGCCAGCCAGGCCACACCTGGTTTATCAAGAAAAACTATGATGAGTTGATGCGGACTGCATCCGTGCAAAAAAATAAATTGTTGTCAATCGTAACCAGTAATAAGCAGGAGAGTGAAGGGCACAAAAAAAGATATGAGTTTTGCCTGAAGCTCAAGGAGTATTTCGGCGAGGCAGCGGATTTGTATGGCCGGGGGATACATGAGTTTGAAGACAAATGGGATGTTCTGGCTCCTTATAAATATTCTGTCGCCATAGAAAACTACATTGAGCCGGATTGGGTAACGGAAAAGATTGGGGATTGTTTTTTGGCGCATACTTTCCCTTTTTATTCCGGGGCGCCAAATGTGTCAAAATATTATAAGGAAGAAAGTTTCGTAACTATTGATATAGAT
The DNA here is from genome assembly GCA_018830485.1 of Pseudomonadota bacterium. Lineage (GTDB taxonomy): Bacteria > Desulfobacterota > Desulfobulbia > Desulfobulbales > Desulfurivibrionaceae > Thiovibrio. Next base: position 57,560 of record JAHJRQ010000002.1, read on the forward strand.
AATTTCGCATTGTCGTCCGGAAAGATTGAAGAAGTTGTTGCTGATGAATTTCATTATGAAAATAGTTTTCCTGCTTTGCTTGACTCAAAAACAAGATATCTGAATAATGTCAGCCTCGTCCCCATGCTGCATAATTTTATTATGTCTGGGATTTGCAAGGGAAAACAACACAAAGAACCGATGGTTTTTTATCCGGAAAAGAGCAAGGCTTTTTTGTTCTTTAAAAAGATGTTCAAGCCCCGGAGTAATTGAGCCGTGAATCCCAAGGTGTCAATCTGTATTCCTGCTTACAAGCAGCCTGATTCCATTGTGAGAACATTGGAATCGATAAAGAGTCAGGATTTTTTGGATTTTGAAGTCGTGGTGAGCGATGACACCCCGGATGAATCCGTATACAGGGCGTGTGAGAGATTTCGCACATGTTTCCCGATCCAATATCTGAAAAATGACAAGAGTCTTGGCTCCCCAGGAAACTGGAATAGGGCCGTTGATGCGGCATCGGGAAAATATATCAAGATCATGCATCATGATGATTATTTTTCGGATAACGCCAGTTTGGGAGCCTTTGTCGCGTTGCTTGATGACCATCCCGGGGCAGGTTTTGCCTTTAGCGGTTCGAACAATGTTGACCAGAACGGGCAGCTTCGTTTTGTGCATTCTGCCAAGAAAAAACAGGTGGAAACGTTGCGCCGCAATCAGAATGTGTTGTTCTTCGGGAATTTTATCGGGGCGCCGAGCGCAACGATTTACAGGAAGGATTTAGGCGTTCGGTTTGACGAAAATTTGAAATGGGTCGTTGATCTGGATTTTTATTATTCAATAGTAAGATTGAACAGCCATTTTTGTTATACGGAAAAGCCTCTGGTGTCGGTCTGTATTGGTGGTGATGACCGGGTGACATCTGCCTGTGAAAATAATAAATGTGTAGAGATCTATGAGTGGTTCTATTTTCATAAGAAATTACGCAATATCGAGTCTTCTTGTTTTTGTTATTTTAATTTTTTTTGGAACTTATTGAAAAAGTATAAAATTTATTCGTCTAAGGAGATCTTCTCCTGCGGCGTCAATTTTCAGGTGCCGGGATATGTGGAACATATCTTGTATTGCTTTGGTGTTTTTAGACGGATTGCAGACGTTAAAGTTGTGAATACGGTATTGCGCGTTATGTGTTTTTGGTGCTGGGTGTTTCGGGAGCGTTATTTGCTTAAATAAAAACACGCTTGGTCCCCATTGTGTTCGTTGTTCAACCTTTTGGCTAATTCCCTGTATGCTATAATTTTTTCTTTGGTGAAGATGTTTTTCTCTGGGGAATTGGTAAAGGACCGGCTCGCGTTCAGGGGGATATCCTGTTTGTATTGCTCGCTTCCTAAAAATTGAAATTCGTTGGAATCGTACACAATTTTGGTAATCCGCAATCCTGCTTTGTCCGCCAACAAAGAGATGCTTTTTTTGGTATGCAAGAAAAAATGCCTCGGCGCATCCAACTGCACCCAGTGCTCGCCGTATGTTCTCCAAGCATAACTATCACACAGCGGGATTCGCAGCAGGATGCGCCCGTTGTCCGCAAGGGCTTCTTTAATCTTGGCCAATAAGGCAAGCGGATTTGCTGCATGTTCGAAAGAGTGGTGCATCATGATACAGTCAAATTGTGACTGTAATTCGGCAATATCGCATTTGTGAATTGTTACATTGTTTTCGTGGTGGATATCGTGGGCGATGAAGGGGTCCACTCCGGTAAGATTTGTAAAGCCTTCTTTATGCATGCTGAGAAGAAGATCCCCAGAACCACACCCCACATCAAGAATTTTCGAAGTTGTGGTTAGGTTCAATCCCTTGAACCACTCGAAATATTGAGGAGGCTTGTAAATCTTCGTTAATATTTTTTTTATAACATTGCTTTCCCCAAGACAGTATTGTAGCCGTTGTTTTTTTAGAAGCTTTTTCAGGGGAGAAGTTTTTTTATTCTTCTGCGATTGCAGCGAGTAGTAAGTGTCCGGGTAGTACCGAGCCATATCCTCAGGGATGTTTGTAATCTGCAGGCAACCGCAATTGGCACATGCAAAATAGTCGAATTCATCTCTGGTGCCGAGCATCATTTCTCTGAAAACGTAATTTTTGTTGCCCGAGATGTTTTGGCAGATTCCGCAGATGTTCATCATGGATTCGCGTCAGTTATTCCCTTTTTGCCAATACACTCCAGAGTTGTCGATCCGGAGGAGTGGTGCGTCAATATTTTCTTTTGCCCTGTAGTCATCAGTTGCTTTTTTGCATCCCGGGAGGACATAGTCGTCGATTATGCAGAATCCGCCCTTGGACAATTTAGGATAGAGATGTATGAGTGCATCCATTGTTGAGCCATACATGTCGCCATCAAGTCTGAGGATGGATAATTGTGTTATTGGGGCATGTGGCAAAGTGTCTTTGAACCACCCCTTGAGAAAGACGACTTTGCTGTCGAGCAAGTTGTATCTTCTGAAATTTTCTTCTACATTTTCTTGGGAAACAGCAAGGAAATTTTCCGTGTGATGTGAATCCCCTTTGTCTGCAGGGAAATTGGTTGCGTCGGGCTTGGGAAGTCCTTCAAATGAGTCTGCAACAAATACGGTTCTTTCGTTTTCTTCATAGGCACTCAGTACTGCTTTCATGAAAATGCACGCGCCACCCCGCCAAACGCCAGTTTCAATAAGATCGCCTTCGATTTTGTTTTTCAAAACCTCCTCGATGCAGTATTGGATATTGTCCAGTCTTTTCAAGCCAATCATGGTTTCCGCATACATGGGCCAGATGATCCCTTCCTCGCGGTCTTTTTCTTTGTAGTTGGCAATTTCTACTATCTGCAGCTTGAACCGGCGAAGAATTTTTGTAAGGTTGTGTATGAAATAGCGTTTTGCCGTGGATCTTTTATAGTTGAATGTTTCGAGAGGGATGCCGGGTTCTGGCCATAAAGTGAACGAGAGTGTTTTCTTGATGAGGTCAAGATAGAGTGATATGGATGCATTTTTCATAATTGTTCTCTTTAGTTGTATGTTTGTTTCTTTTTGTGTCCACACTGGATGAACCAATAGTCCACGTCTTGATTACCGAGGATGTTTCAGTAATCGTATTCGCTAATTCATTGAGTTAGTTATAGTTTGTGCCAAGTTGAAGGGATTAGATCTTTAGTGTTCAATTTTTCCTCTTTAAACCATCTTTCGGGGGACAAAACCAATTTGTCCGGATATCGGTTCAACCACGCTCCCCACCAAGAAAAGCTGCTGTTGGCAATGATATGATGTCTGCACTGACTCATCAGGCGCAAATCTTCGTAATTTTTTTTGGGGCCGTTATGGCTGATGAATGCGACCGGGTGTGGGATTTTTAAATTTTTCTCCGCCCAGTCAGGCTCATCGCTGAAGATGAAAAAATAAGGGTGACGAGTTGTGCGGGAGAAAAATTCGATACAGCGGGCATAATAGTCAAGATCGCATGTGCCGTGAATTGTATTGGTTTTTTCATCGGTCACATAATCCCCGCGGCGGACATGCAGGCTTATTGATTCACAGGAAGCCATTTGTTGTGCCAGCGCCAGATTTTTGCCTGTTTGCGGCAATGTTACCGTGAAATCATTTCTGATAATCCCCGAGATGTCTAAAAAATATTTTTCGCTTTGCCAGTAGCCGTCCAGGTATACGGAATCGTGCATGGTGAGTATTGCCGGGTCGAAATGATACTGGCTTTCCCGGATATGGGTTATTCCCAATTTGTTTGGAAATCCCAAAAGTTTCTTGATTTTCTTTTGCAAAGAGCGTGTGTCGGGTTCTTTAAAAAGTTGGATTTCTTCTTGGGTTGCGATGGCTTGTTGTATGTTGAACGCGGATAAACCGTAGTTGTGCAGAGTGTAATTTTTGAAATCCGATATATCCAGTTTCAGCACGGTGTTGTGGATTGCGGCAAGCCGCCTGCCTGCCGCATATTGGAACATCTGGTTCCCAAGCCCGCCCATTATTCTGACGATAATCATTGTGCTGGAGCAACAATCGATTTGAGTTTTTCGGATACTGTTTTGCGGAATCTGTCCAGGAAATGGGGGCCGGCGTGGTAGAAATCCCTTTGGGCCCGGCAGAGATCCGCATAGTGTTTTTTTGCCGGGTCGGCAAGAGGGCTTGGGGTATCGGGCGTGCCTTGCAGGGCTGCGGAATAGATGCCAGCTCTGATCTGGTACTTTGCGGCGCGGTCCATTTTTTTTACATAGTACGTGGAAGCGGTTTCGCGATAGATCAGCAGAGGGTCTGCCAGCATCCAAGCCTCGCCCAGGGCGCCGAGGCGGAGCCATAATTCATAATCCTCCCCGACCGGGGGAGCAAGGCTTTCGCTGAATGCTCCTGCCTTGATGATGTGTTCCCGTCTGGTCATGACCGAGGAGATAATGAATATGTTTTCCTGCACCAGCTTCTCGTAGGGAATCAGACCAAAGGAGATTTTCTGGTGGTAAACGGGAGCGTCTTCTTTGGGGCCGATTCCCTCCCAGCGGAAGGCGTTGGTGCCGAGGAGAACGCACGCCGTATTGCGCTCAAGAAATTCCACCTGCCGCGCCAGCTTTTCAGGAAGCCAGAGATCATCGTCATCGAGAAAGGCGACAAATTGGGCAGTGCCTTGACCAATGGCGCGATTTCTTGGGGCGGACGGATAGCCGGCATGCCGGCCCGGTAAATGAATAAAACGGTTGTCGGCCAGAAAAGGCTTGATCGCCTCCTTTGTTTCCCGGCTTTCCCCATCTTCCGCAATCCAGCAGAGCCAGTCCGTATAGGTCTGGCTCTGAATGCTTTTCAGTGTTTCGGCCAAGAGGGCTGCCCGGTTGTAGGTGGGGATGATAATGTCGACGGTCATTGTTCAACGAATTGCATGGTGTAGAGCATATGGTATACGCCGTTTTGGGCAAGGAGTGTATCGTGGGTGCCCTCTTCCGCAATCAACCCATCCTTGATGACGATGATCCGGTCTGCTTTTTTGATGGTGGAAAGCCGATGCGCGATGATGAAGGTGGTTCTGCCTTTCATCAGGTTTTCCAAGGCTTTTTGCACCTCGCGTTCAGATTCGGCATCAAGGGCTGAGGTCGCTTCGTCCAGAATGAGGATGGGCGCGTCCTTTGCCAGCGCCCTGGCGATGGAGATGCGTTGCTGCTGTCCCCCGGAAAGTCTTGCCCCGGACTCGCCGATTATTGTTTCAAATCCCTCGGGCAATTCGTTGATAAAATCCAGAGCGTGTGAAGCCCGGGCAACGGCGGCCAGCTCTTCTTCGGATTTTTCCAGATCGCCGTAGGCGATATTGTTCCGGACCGTGTCATTAAAAAGAATGGTCTGCTGGGTTACCATGGCGATCTGACCGCGCAGGGATTTCAAGGTTACCTCGCGAATGTCCCGGCCGTCAATGGAGATGTTGCCCCTGGTAACATCAAGGAAGCGGGGGATGAGATTGGCAAGGGTGGTCTTGCCTCCGCCGCTGGTGCCGACCAGGGCAATAACCTCGCCGGGGGTTACGGTAAGGTTGATCCCTTTGAGAATTTCAGTAACGCCATCGTAGCTGAAATGGACATCCTTGAAAACAATCTCTTTTTGCACCGGCGGGAGTGCAACGGCGCCCGGTTTGTCGGCGATTTCCGGTTTGATGTCGAGCACGCTGAAGACGCGGGTGGCGGCGGCAAGGCCATGCTGGATGGGGTTGTTGACCTTGCTTATGTTTTTAATCGGTTCATAGATCATGATCAGCGCCGTGAGAAACGAAAAAAATGTGCCGGGAGTCGAGTGGCCGTTAAGAACTTGATTGCCGCCATACCACATGATCAGGGCGATGCCGACTCCACCCAACAGCTCCATCAGCGGGTGATTCAGGCTTTTCAACTGCACATCCTTCATGGTGATGCGGAAGAGCTTTCCCGCTCTTTCCGAAAAACGTTTGGACTCATATGGTTCCATACCGAAGGCCTTGACGATCCGGTTGCCCTGGATGGTTTCCTGGAGGATGTTGGCGATGGAGGCGGTGGTGCGTTGACTGCTGAAACTCAGTTCGCGGAATTTTTTGCCGAATCGATAAATCGGCAGACTGGCAAGGGGGAGGAAAATAAGAGACATCAGGGCAAGTTTCCAGTCTTGGTAAAAAATGACGGTCAGCAGGCCAAGGGCCTGGAAGAGGTCCTTCAGGGTTCCGACAAGGGCGGAAGAAACGGCGCCCTGCATGAGCGTGACATCCGAAATAATCCTTGAGATAAGCTCTCCGGTGGGGGTTTTGGTAAAAAAGGAGAGGGGCAGATTTTGGATGTGGTCATAGAGCTTTTTGCGAAGATCAAGAATGATCCCCTGGCCAACTCTTTCCATGAAATATGAATAGCCATAATAAAATACCCCTTTGACCAGAAAAAGCAGCATAAGGGCGAGGGGCAGCAGGTTGAGCATCAACCGGTCTTTCTTGAAGAAGATTTCGTCGAGAAGCGGTTTGACCATATAGGCTTGCAGGGCGCTCAGGCCGGCAACGATGATCATGCTGATCATGGCCAGGATAAGCCGGTTCCGATAGGGTTTGACGGTCTGGAGGATGCGGAAAATAATCGTCTTGTCAGGCATGTTTATGTGGTTGTGTCCTTGGGTTGTTCAGTTTCCGCAGGGGGAATTCTTTTCCCAGTGAAAAGCGGTGGCGCAAATGGTCTCCAGGTCCTGGTGACTCGGCTTCCAAGGCAAAAGAGTTCTGATTTTGTCGGTATTCGCCACCAGTGCGGGAGGGTCTCCATCCCGCCGTCCTGCGGAAACAATCTCGAAATCAACCTTACTTACCCGGCGCACGGTTTCAAGAACTTCCTTGACGCTGAAACCATATCCATACCCGCAATTCAGGGTTTCAGAGGAGCCCCCTTTAAGGAGATACGCCAAAGCGAGAAGGTGGGCTGTGGCCAAATCCTCGACATGGATATAATCGCGGACGCAGGTGCCGTCCGGGGTCGGGTAATCGGTTCCGTAAATGGCGACTTTTTCTCTTTTTCCGCAGGCAGCTTGGCAGGCAATATGGATGAGGTGCGTTGCCTCGGGGGTGGCTTCGCCCAGCATCCCATCCAAACTTGCCCCGGCGACGTTGAAGTACCGCAGGGCGACGTAACGGAAGGCGTTTTTCGGAGAGGCTGCGGCCGAGCTGTTCGCCGCATCCTCCAGCATCCATTCCGTCATCAGTTTTGAACGGCCGTATGGGTTTATGGGAGAGACACGCGTTGTTTCCCGGATCGGGCCATCTTCGGGAACGCCATATACCGCGGCGGACGATGAAAAAATGAAATGCTGTACCCCTGTTAGCAGGCAGGCGGCAATAAGGTTCCTGGAGCCGCTGGTGTTGTTGCCGTAATATTTCAAGGGGTCGGTAACTGATTCCGAAACAACGATATGTCCGGCAAAATGGATCACGGCCTCAATACGGTGCCGGCGAATTACCTGGCACATCAGCGCAAAATCTCCGGCATCGCCTTCGACCAAATGTGCCCGGGCTGGAACAGCCCAACGGTTTCCGGAGTAGAAATTGTCAACCACCACCACGTTGCAGCCGGCATTGACCAGCTGTCGGCTCGTATGGGAACCGATATAGCCGGCTCCTCCGGTGACGAGGATATTCCGGGCGGGTAAGAGGTTTTTGGTGTTCATGGAGATTTTTTCACGGGGAAGACGGGGTTCCTGCTCGTATTTTCAGAGAAGATCGTGGCTTGCTGGCCATCTTCCGGGCATTATGGGGCAGCGGGGGACGGTGTCAAAAATAATCGCAATTACTATATGATCCTCCGCGGTTTGTCAAACAAATGTTGGCACATGCAGGCGGGGAGGGGGAGGCCAAAAAGTTTTCTGCTGAGCGCTCATCTTACGCAAGACGTAATTTATACAAGCGGGGAGCCTGCGATCTCTCCCTCTCCCCGCTTCAGTGGGGGAGAGGGCCGGGGTGAGGGGGTAAACGGTGGCGTCCCACCCTCTCCCTCAAGGGCGAAGGAATTTGCGGAAGATTAGCGCTCATCAGTAAGGGTTTTGACTAGTTCGGTGCTCAAATACCTTTCCCCTGTGTCGCAGAGGGGAAACACGATCTGCTTGCCCCGGTTTTCCGGGCGGGCGGCGATCTGCATGGCGGCCCAGGCGTTGGCGCCGGAGGAGATTCCGCAGAGAATGCCTTCCTCCTTGGCGATTCTGCGGGCGGTTTCCATGGCCTGATCGTTGGTCACCGTGATGACTTCGTCGATGATCTCCCGGTTCAGTATCGTGGGGACAAAGCCCGCGCCGATGCCTTGAATTTTGTGGGGACCCGGTTTGCCACCGGATAAAACCGGGGAATCGGCAGGCTCCACCGCCACCACATGCAGGGAGGGATTCTTCGTCTTGAGCACCTCGCCCACTCCGGTGATGGTGCCGCCGGTGCCCACCCCGGCCACGAAGATATCGATGCCCCCTTCGGTGTCTTCCCATATTTCCAGGGCGGTGGTTTCGCGATGGATCTCCGGATTGGCCGGGTTGCCGAACTGGTTGGGCATGAAGCTGTCCGGGGTTTTGGCGAGAAGTTCCTCCGCCCTGGCTATTGCTCCCCGCATGCCCTCGCTGCCCGGGGTAAGCACCAGTTCGGCGCCCAGGTGTTTGAGCAGTGTTCGCCGTTCCAGGCTCATGGTTTCCGGCATGGTCAGGACAAGCCGGTATTTTCTCGCCGCGCAGACAAAGGCCAGGGCGATGCCGGTATTGCCGCTGGTTGGCTCTATGATGGTGGTTGTCGGCTTCAACAGTCCCTGTTCTTCGGCGGCCTTGATCATGGCCAGGCCGATGCGGTCCTTGACGCTCCCCAGCGGGTTTTGGAATTCCAGCTTGGCAAGCAACCGAGCCTCTATCCCCGCGCCGAGGCGAGACAGGGTGAGCATGGGGGTGTTGCCGATGATGGCGGTGATGTCAGGGGAAATTCGCGGCATTGGGAGCGCCTCCTGTGATGAATGGGGAAAAAGAGTGTGTCCTGTTGCGTTGCCGGCAGAGTAGGAAAGGGTTCAGTACAGTATACCTTCCGGTCTGGGTGATCAGAGAAAAGGGGTGAGCACTTCGCAATCCCGGCAGATATTCATTTTTCCTTCCCAGTTTTTCTGGGCCTTGCACTCGCAAATGGTGCCGTTGATGAACCAGCATAATTCTCCGGCTTGAAACTCCCAGGCCGGACATTGGTTCCGCCTCTCCGCTGGGCAGTTTTTCACCTCCCAGCAGGGAGAAGGGCCGTTTTTGTCCTTTTGTTGCTGGCGGGAGAGCAGGAAGAAAACCTGCCGTTCGACGTGGGGGGGAACGGTGCGCCAGCCCTGTTCGTAGCCTTGGATCGCCTTTATGGACGAGCCGAGAAGTTCGGCAAGCTGTTTTTGGGTCTTGCCCAGTTTCTTGCGCGCCAACAAAAAACTCTGTTTGTCCATCGGTTGCTCCTGGCTGAAAAATCGATACGTTTGCGTTATGATCGCACATTATAAGTACCACATAGTGGCAGTTGGTTGTCAAGGGAAGAATACTCGGAGTAGTGCCGGTACGGACCGGGGGATTGCTGTTGTGCATGGTGGCAATGCCGGTTCCGCGCAAGGGTTTCCGGTACCGGGCTTGTCTTCAGTTCACACGGATCCAGCGCCCGGAGGAGTCCTTGGAGACGGTAACTTGGCTGGAACGGCCTTTCTGTATCTTATCCAGGCCGTCGCGCATGGCTTTAGAGTAGTTTTCACAGACAGCGAGGCTTCTGTCCACAAGGGTGATGGCCTCCTCCTGACCGATTTCGAACATGCCGCCGAATTTATAAATGAGGTCGGCAAGCTCGAGTTTGGTGCCGTTGAAAAAAGCAGAGGTCAGCTTGTTGCTGAAAACAACAAGGTTTTGGAGAAAGAGGAAAGAGTCTTTGCTTTTTTCGGGTTTGGGCGGGCTTGTGTCCATGCAATCGACAATGCGCTTGGAAAAATTCCAAAACGTCGAGATTTCCCGGCCAATCTGGCTGTAGGTCAGGCCTTTGAGCACAAGACGGCTGGAGTGCTCCTCCGAGTATCCCTTTTGCATCTCTCGTTCAATGGCCTGATATTGAGCAGGCAGGTACACCAGGACAACTAGCTTGCCCAGGTTGTGCAGCAGGCTGCACACGTAAGCCTCTTCCGGAGAGATGCGGTTTTTTTTAAGTTCACAGTAGATTCTGCTCTGGGTGGCGCTGATGAGGGACATGGTGAAGATCCCGGCGATTTCATCTTTCTCGGTGCCGGTGCGGATGAATTCCTCAAACAATGCCATGGCGGCGGCGATCTGACGCAGGGTGTCAAAGCCGACCACGGTTATGGCCCGCGATATGGTGCTGACCGGGGTGCCTCGGGAATAGTAGGCGGAGTTCACCACCTGGAGAATCCTGGTGGTGAGGGAATAATCCTTGAGGATGGTGTCGGCCACGTCCTGGGCCGTGGCCCGGCTGCTGCCCAGCAACGAGATGAGTTCCGTCACATGGTCGGACATGGCCGGCAGGGAGTCCATGTTGACCATGGAAAAGATTTCCAGCAACCTTTGACGGGTTTGATTTTCCGGTGTCTCTGTCATGGGCCTTCGGCGCTGGATTGAAGAACGTGGACTATTTCACCACAAATATACTTGCTCACCCTAAAATGTTTTCATCCCTTTCGCAAGTATCTTGAGGGGTTCCCCCCGTTCCGGAGTGGTTGCTCCGGCAGGGGGGGCTGTTACTGATTTGGCAGGCGGCGGTATTGGATGGCTTCGGCAAGGTGGCTTGCCTGGATGTGCGGGCTTTCCTCCAGGTCGGCAATGGTTCTGGCGATCTTCAGGATGCGGTGATAGGCCCTGGCGGAAAGGCCGAGCCGGGTTGTGGCCTGCACCAGCAGCTTCTGGCCCTGGTGGTCGAGGAAACAATACCTTTTGAGGTCAACCGGGCCCATCTGGCTGTTGAAATACACCGCGGTTCTCTCGGCAAACCGTGACTGCTGGATGCCATGGGCCTTGCTTACCCTGGCCTTGATCGCCGCCGAGGTCTCACCTGCCTGCAAGGCCGTAAGTTCATGCACCTTGACGGCAGGCACCTCCAGATGGATATCTATCCGGTCAAGCAGGGGGCCGGAGAGTTTGCCCCGGTAGCGCTGGATTTGCGGGGGCGTGCAGAGGCACTCCTTGTCCGAGCCCAGGAAGCTGCAGGGGCAGGGGTTCATCGCCGAAACCAGCATGAAATCCGCGGGAAAGCGGAGCGACTGCGAGGCCCGGGCAATGGTGACCTGCCCGTCTTCCAGGGGCTGCCGCAAAACCTCAAGGACATTGCGCTTGAATTCCGGCAGCTCATCAAGAAAAAGCACGCCGTTGTGGGCAAGGGAGACCTCGCCGGGCCTGGGGATCTGCCCGCCTCCGATGAGTCCGGCATCGGAAATGGTATGGTGCGGGGCGCGGAAGGGCCTGGTGGTGATCAGGCTTTTCTCCTTGGGGATGAGCCCCATGGTGGAATAGATCTTTGTGGTTTCCAGGGCCTCGGCAAAGGAAAGATCGGGCAGGATGGAGGGCAGCCTGCGGGCCAGCATGGTCTTCCCTGACCCTGGCGGTCCGGAAAGCAGAAGGTTGTGCCTTCCCGCCGCGGCAACCTCCAGCGCCCGTTTCACATGGGCGTGTCCCTTGACCTCGGAAAAGTCATTTTCCGGAGTGTCTGCCTGGTGGAACAGATCGGCGTGGCGTATGGTTATCGGGGAGAGTTCCTTCTTTCCGGCCAGGAGTTCCACCGCTTCATGCAGGGCGGCCGCGCTTACCGTGGAGATTCCATCCACCACTCCCCCTTCGGCGCCGTTGGCCTCGGGCACCAGGTAGTAGGCCAAACCCGCGTTTCGAGCAGCCAGGGCAATGGGCAGGATGCCCGGAGTGGGGCGCAATCCGCCATCCAGGGAAAGCTCCCCGGTGACGCAGGTCCGGGCGAGTATTTCCGTGTTGATCACTCCGGCGGAGGCGAGGATTCCCAGGGCGATGGGCAGGTCAAAACCGGTGCCTGACTTCTTGAGATCGGCCGGGGCGAGGTTTACGGTGATGCGCCGGTTGGGAAAATCATAACCGCTGTTCTTGATGGCCGCCTTGACCCGATCCTTGCTTTCCCGCACCGCGCCTTCGGCAAGACCGACAATGGTGAAGGTCGGCAATCCCATGGCGATATCAACCTCCACGTCAACGAGATGTCCGTCAACGCCCAATACTGTTCCGCTGATAACCTTGGCAAGCATGGCTGGCTCCGGGCAGGCTGTTCTGGGTGCTGGGCAGTTCTGCCCGGTAGTAGTGTTCTGGCTGGCGGATTGAAAAACACGCACGGCCAAGAATACACAATCGGTCAGGCTTTTCCAAGGGATGTTTCAGCCCGGCTGCGAACCGCTTACCCTTCGTAGAAGATGTAGCTGGTTGTGCCGGATTTTTTTGCCAGGTACATGGCCTTGTCCGCCTTATGGAGCAGGGCGTCAATCTGTTTGTCGTCATCGGGATAGATGCTGATGCCGACGCTGGCCGTGATGGTGAGCCGGAGATCATGGAAGGGAATGGGGTCCGCCAGGGAGGCGATGATTTTTGTCGCTACATGCTGTACCGCTGTTTTGCTGGAGATATCGTGGAGAATCACCACGAATTCATCCCCGCCCATGCGGGCGACCGTGTCGGATTCGCGCAGCAGGGTGCGCAATCTGGCGGCTACCTCGATCAGGACGGCATCTCCTGCCAGGTGCCCGTGTGCGTCGTTGATCTGCTTGAACTTGTCCAGGTCCACATAGAGGAGGGCGATTTTTTTGCGGTGGCGTTGGCTCAGAATCATGGCCTGGGCCAACCGGTCCGGGAAAATATGTCTGTTGATCAATCCGGTGAGGGGGTCATGGTGGGCCAGGTGGGCAATGTGGTCCTGGGCCTGTTTTTTTTGTGCGGCCAGGGCAAAAAGGGAAGCGAAGTGTTCAAGGGTTTCGAGATCCCGTTTTTCATAGGCATTGGGGCTGTTGGCAACGGAAATGATGCCGAGAAAATCGTGGTTGAACATGGCTGGAACCGCAACAAGGCGGATGAGGGAGGCCGGGCCGGGAGGAAGGCCCTGTGCCCTGTAGTCGGTGAGCGGCGTGTTTGACAGGATTGCGGTTTTGTTTTCAAGAACCCAACTGACAAGGCCCTGGGGGGCATGCACACAGGAGCCGCTCTCCTCGCGCATGGTGCACATGTCCCGGATCTCCGGGGAAAAGGCCATGGCCAGCAGGTTGTTGGTCTGCGGGTCCACCAGGTCTATGATGCCGTATTTGCTTCCGGTCAGCGTCAGGATTTCTTCAAGCAGGGCGCCGGAAATGTCCTTTAAGGAATCCGAGGAGATGATCATCCGGGAAATTCTGGCCACGGCCGCGTTCATGGCCGATTCGGCGGCCAGCTTTTTTTCCGCCTGTTTCCGGGCGGTGACATCCTCGAAGATGGCGACCACCTCCCCGGATGGCAGCTTGTACAGGTAATTTTCCCGCCAGCCGCTGAGCCGGTTGTCGGTATACAGGGAAATCGGGTGATACTCCGGCCTGCCAGTCTGCCAGACTCGCTGCAGCGCGGCAAGAAGGCCGAAATCCCTCACCCCGGGGAAGACCTCTTGGAGCGACCTGCCGATCACCTGCTCTTTGCGGATTTTCTCGATGCGCTCCGCGGCCCGGTTGAAATCGACAAAAACAAAATCGTTTGCCCCGAGATCTGTTGCCTCATAGACCGCAACCCCGGAGCTCATGTTGTTGAACAGTTCTCGGAAGCGTGTTTCGTTGGCAAGCAAGGCTTGTTCCGTCTCGCGCCTGTCGCTGACATCCTTGGCCATGAGGATTATGGTCGGGTGGTCTTTCTGGTGAAGTTCCAGGAAATGGAGGATGACCTGTTTGCCGTTCAGCAGGGTGGGAGGATCGTCTTCGATGAGTTGGGGCAGGCGTTCCGGGTGTGCCAGCAGGGTGGTAATTCTTTCCTGTGCTTCCGCGCTGAAAAGCGTCACGATGTTTACGGCCAGCAGCTTTTCCTCGGCAAGGTTGCACAGGTCAAGGGCGGCAAGATTGACAAAGATTATGGCGCCGTCGGCGGTCAGCTCGAAAACCGCCTCGGACATGTTGTTGATGATGGCTTCAAAATGATTTTTCGAGGAGAGCAGCTCCCTGGTAATGCTCCGGTATTGAATATCTTCAAGATTCGCCACCGGCTCAAGGGCGGCCGGGGATTTGTCCGTATGGTGGCGGATGATCTCCAGGACGTGTTTCTGGATGGACTTGATCGATCCCTTGGCGATGCAGGCGTTGGCGCCGAATTCCTTGCAATCGATGTCATTCTCGGCGGCAATGGCGGAAAGAATGACGATGAACAGGTCGGTAAATCTGGGGATGCCTCGGATAATCCGGCAGAGCTTGTCGCCGCCGATGTTGGGCATGACCAGATCGACAAAGATGATGTCCGGCGCATAGACCTCCAGCACGCTGAGGGCCGCCAGGCCATCGCTTGCCGTCATCACCTCGTGGCCTTCCTTTTCCAGGAAATTGGCCAGGAGCTTGAGGATCATCGGGTGATTGTCCACCACGAGAATTTTTAAGGTCATGGTCCCCCCGGCCTTGATTCTTCTGATTCAATTCTCTGTTGTGTAAGTGTAAGCGGCTGGTCTGTCAACAGATATCATTGGCGGCTCAGCCGATGATCCAGATCGCCACCTCTTCGGCCATGAGCAGCACCCGGTCCGATACCCCCCGGAAAAGGCCCTTGCTGGCATCTTCTCCCCTGCGGCCCATGACGATGGTGCCGAAATCATCGATCAGGGCCTGGCGGAGAATCTGGCGGCTGGGGTCGATGCCCATGAAGGTTTCCAGCCAGAATATGCGCTCCGCCGGAAAGCCGTTGTCGATGAGGAGTTGCTTAGGGGCATGGAAAAGGCTGTCCTCCCGGCGCAGGTGTTCTTCGCACCACGCTTCGCCCCAGAGGGAATAGAACTCCTTGGGCTCGATTGTGGGATGGCTGCCCAGCAGGGCCTTTGAATAAAACAGGGTCACTTCGGCTTCGGGGTTGCCGGCAAGGATAAAGGCCAGATGGTCGATGGCTTTCAGGGAATGGAAGGTGCCGTCCACCGGCACCAGGAATTTATGGGAGTTGACCTGTCCATCGATGATCCACAGAGGGACATCATGGCATTTCTCCAGGATGGTTGCGGAGACACTGCCCATGATCATCTCTTCCAGCTTGCCGATGCCGCGGCGGCCGATGAGCAGGGCGTCGTACGTCCCTTGCCGGGCCTCATGGATGATGTCGTGGGGGACGCCCCGCTGGGAGATCCGGACGGAGGTGTGGATCTGCTCTTCGGCAATGCCGAGCCGCTTGAGGGTGTCCGTGGCCTGAAGCATGTATTTTTTTTGGGCGACCAGCAGTTTTTGTGTGGATGGGCTTACAGCGTTGAGGAGTTCCGCTTCGGTCAGCCAGTCCTTGGCCGCGGAACCGGCGCTGCTTGCCGGGATGAGGGAGAGAAGGTGAAAGTGGATGTCGGGGAGCTGGTGGAAAAGCCGGCCGAGGTAGCGCAGGGCGTTGGTGCTGTAGGGTGAGCCGTCAACGGCGATGAGGATTTTTTTCTGCATGCGGGGCCTCCTTGTGCCATGGTCCTGGATAAATGGTACCAAACCTGGCCGGCAGAGGCAATCTCTCCGTAGGCAAACAGGGATTTAATCAAGATCGTTGTGATAGCCGCACGGGGCGCCGAGATAATTTTTCAAGGTGACGGTTTTGCCCAGGCTGGTGAGGTAGTTGGGGGTAAGGGGGATCTTGCCCCCCCCGCCCGGGGCGTCAATGGCGAAGGTGGGCACGGCCAGGCCGGAGGTGTGGCCGATCAGGGATTGCATGATCCCGATCCCCGTCTCCACCCGGGTTCTGAAATGGTTGGCGCCCAGGGTCATGTCCGCCTGGAAAAGATAATAGGGCTTTACCCGGATCATGAGCAGCCGGTGCATAAGCTCGGTGATGGTGGCGGCATTGTCGTTGACCCCTTTCAGCAGGACGGTCTGGCTGCCCAGGGGGATTCCGGCCCCGGCCAGGCGGGCGCACGCCTTGGCCGCTTCGGGGGTTACTTCGTCGGGGTGGTTGAAGTGGGTGTTGAGATAGAGCGGGTGATATCGCTTGAGGATCCCGGCCAACCGAGAGGTGATCCGCATGGGCAGGGTGCAGGGAACCCGGCTGCCGATGCGGATGATCTGGACCGAGGGGATGGCGCGCAGGTTGTCCAGCAGCCAGGCCAGGGTTTCGTCGTTCAGGAGCAGCGGATCGCCGCCGGAAATGAGTACATCGCGGATCTGCTTGTTTTTGCGCAGATAGGCAAAGGCGGCCTCCATTGTCTTCCGGCTGACGAGCATGCGGCTGGTGCCCACCTTTCTTTTTCTGGTGCAGAACCGGCAGTACATGGCGCACTGGTTTGTCACCAGAAAGAGGACGCGATCCGGATAGGTATGGACCAGATTTTCCACCGGCGAGCGGTTTTCCTCATCCAGGGGATCGTCAAGGCAGATGGTATCCTCAAGTTCCCGCGGGTCGGGCACGGCCTGCCGCCACAGAGGGTCACCCGGGGCCTTGATCAGCCCGAGGTAGTAGGGGTTGATCCGCATGGGAAACTGTTCGCTCACGCCCCTTAGGGCGGAAAAATCGAAGTCGAAATGCCGGGCCAATTGCTCCGGGACGGTTATGCTGCGGGCCAGCAGGTTTTGCCAGTGTGTCATTGTCGCAATCCGGTCGAGAAAAGGGAAGAGGCAGCATGGCAAGGCTGGGGAGCTGTCAAGAAGCACCCGGCGCTGTGCGTTGTTTTGCCGCCGTTGCCGCCGTGCCGGTTCATCGTGCCGTTTTTTTCACCTAAAAACGAAGGTATGGTGTGAGAGCGGTTTGCCCAAGATCGGGCGGAGCCATACTGGCCCTTTACCGCAAAGAGATACGCGTTTCAAGCTATATTGCCTCCGCGTGCGGAAGGACCGCGTTAAAAAAATAGATAAAGGGAGCCGTGAAAAATCAACAGGAAGTTGATTTTTCACGGCTCCCTAAAGAGAAAAATACTGGTCAGGGTGGAGGCGGAAATGGTATGAAATTTGGTTAGCCTCGGCGCCGGAAAAAGATGATCATGTGTATTGACTGTGACAGTGTTCCAATCTCAGCTCGGGTAGCGCATCCATGCCGCAAAACAACTTCCGTTTTCAGTACGATCCCTATGGCAACACCAAGGCGATCGAAGTCTTCAGCCGCTGGCTCGGAGTGTATGACAACCAGTTCACCAACAAGGGCACCGCCTTTACCCGGGACGAACGGGAACAGCTTC
The DNA here is from genome assembly GCA_018830485.1 of Pseudomonadota bacterium. Classification (GTDB taxonomy): domain Bacteria; phylum Desulfobacterota; class Desulfobulbia; order Desulfobulbales; family Desulfurivibrionaceae; genus Thiovibrio. Next base: position 74,879 of record JAHJRQ010000002.1, read on the forward strand.
AGTTGGAAGGGACCCTGCCGCCCAGCGTCCGCACCCTGGAGCAGCAGGTGGACAATTGTCTGGAAACGCTGGCGCGGAAAACCGGTGATCTGGAGCAGTTTGTCTATCTGCGCTCCCTCTACGACCGGAATGTGACCCTGGCCCATGCCGTTATCGCCAGCGATATCGAGCGGTTCATGCGGATAATCTACACGCCCACCGTGGGCGAGGCCTGCAAGCAGTATTCTTCCATGTTTCGCAAGGCAAACGGGCTGCATTTTTTCCCCGGCAACATCGACCGGGCCGAGGAAATCCTGCGCCGCTTCAAAACCCGGCAGATCCGGGTGGCGGTTGTCACCGACAATCAAGGCATTCTCGGCATCGGCGATCAGGGGGTGGGCGGGATCTCCATCTGTCTCGGCAAGCTCATGCTCTACACCCAGGGGGCCGGAGTTGCCCCATGGCATTGTCTTCCCATCTCCCTTGATGTGGGCACGGACAACGCCGCGCTCTTGAACGATCCGAACTATCTCGGCTGGTGGCATCCCCGTTTGGTGGGGGAGGAGTATCTCGCTTTTGTCCGAAGCTTTGCCAAGGCCTTCAGCGCGGTCTTTCCCCATGCCCTCTGCCAGTGGGAGGATTTTTCCAAGCAGAAGGCCTTTGCCGTCCGCGACACCTATCTGCATGACCTTGTCTCGTTCAATGACGATATCCAGGGCACCGGGGCCGTGACCCTGGCGGCCTTGCTCAACGCCATGCAGATCAAGAAGGAACCGCTCACCAAGCAGGTCTATCTGGTGTATGGCGCGGGCGCGGGCGGAGTCGGTATTGCCGAACAGATCGAGACCGCGCTTGTTGAGGCAGGGCTCGGCCGGGAAGAGGCGAGGGCCAGGATTTTCACCGTGGACAGCAAGGGACTGGTAACCACGGAGCGGGAGCTTGAACCATACAAGCAGAAATTTGCCAAGGACCCTGCCGCCCTGGATTGGTACCTCGCCAAAACGGACGGCAACCTGTTGAACGTGATCCAGAAAGCGCGGGTTACGGTGCTGATCGGCACCTCGGGCCAGCTTGGCGCCTTCAGCAGGTATATTGTTCAGGCCATGCAGGGCAATGCCCGGCGGCCCGTCATTCTGCCGCTCAGCAATCCAACGGCCCAGGCGGAGGCGCATCCCGCCGATATCCATAAGTGGACCTCCGGCAGTGCTTTGGTCGCCACGGGCAGCCCCTTTGAGCCGGTGGTCGCCGGAGGGCTGCCGGTCAGGGTGGGGCAGTGCAACAATGTGTTTATCTTTCCCGGGGTGGGTCTGGGAGTCTTGGCCTCGGGAGCGCAGGAGGTGCTGCCCCAGTTTTTCACCGCCGCGGCCCAGGCGGTGGCCGGACAGGTGTCGGCAGCGGACCTAAAAAAGGGCATCCTGCTCCCCTCGGTGGCCATGCTGCGTGAGGTGAGCCTCGCCGTGTCCCTGGCCGTGGGCGAGTCGGCCATCAACCTGGGGGTGGCCCGCCCCTGCGTGTACAGCACCTATCAGCATGATTACAAGCGGGAACGGTTGCAGCGTCTGGTGGAGATGATGGGCTGGCAGCCCGGGTATCTCCCCCTTGTGCCCCGGTGATGCAGGAGCGCACGCTCAGAGGAACCCTTTTTCCTTCCAGAATTTGATGGCGCCTGGATGCATGGGAATGATGATCCCCTTGGCTCCGGAACGCGGGGTCATGTTTTTCAGGGCGGGGCTGAATTTCTCCATGTGGTGTAACCCATTTTGGTTGTAAATACTGGAGAGCAGGCGGTAGACCACTTCGTCCGGCACCTCGGCATTGGCCACCCAGAGGGTGGAATCCTGGAAGGACGGGGTGTTGCGGCTTACCCCCCTATAGGTTCCCTTGGGTACGGCGCGGGGGGTGAAGTAGGGGTATTTTTTGTAAAAGCCGCTGGCTCTGGCTTCGGCATCGAGATTAATAAGGTCGATTTTTCCGGTTCTGGCAGCCAGTTCGATGGCGCTGTTGGGGAAGCCGGTAAACAGCCAGAACGCGTCGAGCTGTTTATTGGCAAAGGCGATGGCAACCTCATTGTAGCCGACATGGCTGGGGATGATGGTGTCCCAGATGCCCAGATGCCTGAAAAAAAGCTCGCAGTTGGCAAGGGCTCCTGAACCGGGGCTGCCGACCCCCACCCTTTTACCCTTGAGATCCTTGACCCTGCGTATGCCGGAACCTTTGCGGACCACGAGCTGGGCCGGCGCGCCATAGAGGGAGGCCACGGCCAGGACCTTGTCATAGCGATTGCCGTCGTCTTGCAGCAGGCCGTTGCGTCCGAGATAGGCATGGCCGGAATAGACCAGGCCGAAATCGGCTTGCCCGGCATGGACTTCCGCGAGGTTTTCCATGGAGCCGGCGGACGGCTGGGCCGTGACGATCACGGTCGAAATGCCTTTGACCATTGGGTTTGATTCGATGGCGTCGGCCACCTGTTGAAAGGTTCCGCCCGCCGGCCCTCCCCGGAAGATGACTTTTTTTGTCAGGGCAAGGGCCTGATGGCCAGGAGTACAAATCAGAAGCAGGCCCATGCAGATGATCAGCGCGAGGTGAAAAGTTTTTTTTGCCATGGGAAGGTTCTCTGTTGAGAGGGGAAACGGCTCGTTAGCGCCGGGTTGGGCGCACGGTGGCGCGATGGGCGTCATTGCCCCGCCCTCTTGTCCTAAAATAGTACCGTGCTTTTTCAGCCGATGCAATATGGATGGTCTTGCACAAAAGTTTGAATGTGACCGCAACGGGTGCTGCGGCTCGTTGAGTCCCGGTAATGCTGCCGGCGAAGGAGAAAACAACCATGCAGACAGACGGTTGGGAAAACTATGAGTATTTTTGAGATTGTCATGTTGGCGTGCTTTGGGGCGGCCTGGCCTTTTTCCCTCTGCCGCTCGTACCGCTCCCGGACCAATGCCGGCAAGAGCCTTTTTTTTCTGGGGGTGGTTTTTCTGGGATATGTCTCCGGCATTCTGCATAAAATATTTTTCAGCCCCGATATGGTGATAGGCTTGTATATCCTGAACGGAATCATGGTGTTTGGAGATATTCTCCTGTACTTCCGGAACCGCAGGCTTGACCAACCGGGTGGTTGAACGGAGGGGGAAATGTTGCCGCGTCAGGCCGGTGAAGTTACAGCTCCAACTGAACGCCGACCTCTATGACCTGATCCGAGGGGATGTCGAAAAATGCCGCGGCATCCATGGCGTTGCGCGCCAGGAAGAGGAAAAGGTGCGAGCGCCAGCGCCACATTTCCGGGTGTTCGCCGATGGAGAGTTTTTCCCTCCCCAGAAAAAAGCTGGCCTCTTTCATCTCCAGGTTCACCCCTTTGCCGCGGGACAGGGCGAAAATGGCGTCAATGTTCGGCTCTTCCATGAAACCGTAGTGGGCAATGATGCGGTAGAGGCCTGCGCCCAGTTTCTCGGCCTCGATTTTTTCGAAGTTCGGCACCCTGGGGATTTCCTCGGTGCGGATGTTAAGAAAAATAACCTCCGAGTGCAGGATCTTGTTGTGTTTCAGGTTGTGGATCAGCGCGGCGGGGACAATATCATGGCCCCGGGTCAGGAACACGGCTTGGCCGCTGACTCGCTGCGGCGGGTTGGCTGCCAGCATATTCTTGAATGCGTCCAGTCTCGGGGTCAGGCTCCGCATCTTGTTGCCAAGGATTTCCCGACCCTGTTCCCAGGTCAGCATGATGAGGAAGAAGAATCCGCCGATGCCGAGGGCAAACCAGGCGCCATGGAAGAGTTTGCTCATGTTCGCTGCGAAAAAGGGAAGATCAACCGCAAAGAACAGGGCGGTGAGCAATCCGGCGGTCAGCCGGCTCCAGCCCCAGCGTTTGCTGGCCACCACAAAAAAGAGGGTGGTGGTGATCAGCATGGTGGCGCTCACTGCCACGCCATAGGCGGCGGCCAGATTGCTTGAGGATTGAAAGCCCAGGACCAGGCCGATGGTGCAGAGCATCAGGGCCCAGTTCACCGGTCCCACATAGATCTGCCCCATGTGCGAGGACGAGGTGTGGGTGACCCGCAGCCGGGGAAGATATCCCAGTTGAATCGCCTGGCGGGTCAGGGAAAAGGAACCGGTGATCACGGCCTGGGAGGCGATGATCGTGGCGCACGTGGCCAGGATCACCATGGGGATCATGGCCCAGTCCGGAACCAGGGCGTAGAAGGGGTGGTACGCTTCTTCCGGCCGGACAAGCAGGAGGGCGCCCTGGCCGAAATAGTTCAGGGCCAGGGCCGGAAAGGCGACCAGGAACCAGACCAGTTGGATGGGGCGTTTGCCGAAATGGCCCATGTCGGCATAGATCGCCTCGGCCCCGGTAACCGCCAGGAAGACCGCGCCCAAGACAATGAAGCCGTGCAGCCTGTTTTCGAGAAGAAAACTGATCCCGTGCCATGGGAAGACGGCGGCCAGAACCTCGGGGTAGTTGACGATTTGGGCAATGCCGAGGCCGGCAAGGGTGCAGAACCAGAGGAGCATGATCGGCCCGAACAGGCGGCCCACCCTGGCGGTGCCCTGCTTTTGCAGGAGAAACAGCCCGCCGAGGATGATGATGGTGGCCGGGAGGATATAGGCTTCGAGCAGCGGGGTGATGTTCTTTACCCCTTCCACGGCGCTCAGTACCGAGATGGCCGGGGTGATCATGCCGTCGCCGTACATCAGGCAGGCGGCAAAAACGCCCAGCCCCACCAGGGCCCATTGCGGGGTGCGGGGCTTGATGTTTTTCGGTTTGATCAGGGCGGTCAGGGCCAGAACCCCGCCTTCGCCATCGTTGTCGGCCCTGAGGATGAAGCCGAGATATTTAACGCTGACAATGAGCAGCAGTGCCCAGAAGATGAGGGACAAGACGCCGAGTATATTGCCGGCGGAAGCCGTGATTGCGTACTGGCCGTGGAAACATTCCCGCATGGCGTACAGAGGGCTGGTGCCGATGTCGCCGAAAACAACGCCCAGGGCCGCAAGCGACAGCGCGGTTAATTTTTTGCCGGGGATTTCATCGGAGGGGGGATTCATACGGTTTTTTCCTTTATTTTCGGCAAGCGGCACTATCGGTCATTGTCACTCAAAGTGCAATAAAAAAACATCCTTGCCCGCCTGGCGGGCTTTGCCCTTTGCCCTCGTTGCTTTCGATGCTATGGTATATGGGATAATCATACCTTGCCTTTTGTGAAAACGCCGCAGTTGCGCGCGCAAACAGCGGTGCGTCGCCCGTGGTGGCGGCAGGTTTTTTCTGTGCCCCGATTATGGGGAAGAGGGAGTCGCAAGCCATGCCCGATGGATATACAGCCATCTTCGCTCTTTTTGCCCTTGTGGCAGTTATCAGCTTTTTTTTGATCCGGGTGAGCCGCGCCTTGGCTTTGCGTGAGGAGGAGGGGGATGACGGCAAGCCCGGGATTTTTACGCGGTTCCGTCGCCGGGATGATTTTTTTGTGGTCGATGGAACCGGCAAGACCATTCTCATGCAGGCGGTTGCCCAGGGGTTTGTGGAAGGGGTCGATCATGTTCTGGTCAAAGCCGGTGTCGAAGCGGTCAATTCCGCCACGGATGACGGCACCACCGCCCTGCATTGCGCCATTGCTCCAGGCAATCCGGCCATTGTGTCCAAACTCTTGGCCTTCGGCGCCCAACCGAATGTCGCCGACCATGACGGCAGAACTCCTCTCTGGCTGGCGGCGCACAAGGAGGATGCACGGATCGCCGCCTTGCTTCTTGATTACAAGGCGGATCCGAACTGCCGGGTGGGAAAAAACAGACTGACTCCCCTCATGGCTGCGGCAAAAAATGGGCGAATCGAGGTGGTTCATCTGCTCCTTGACCGGGGGGCCGACCCTCGACTTGTTTCGGAAGACGGCAGGACCGCGGCCCATTTTGCCAGGGAAAATTTCAAGGCGAATATGGTAGACCAGGTCGCGCATAACCAAAAACTTGCCCGGATGCTCCTGCGGCTTGAGTCCGTCCTGAAACCCGGAGCGTGAGCCAAGCAGCCGAATCCCTGTGCGTCATGCCGATCCCCTCCCTGTTGTCTCGCATATTTTTTCCCTGATTCCGCGGGTCAAAGCACGATAATTCGCCTCTCTTGGGAGCTCACTTTTTTGGTGCGCTGGCTTCATGATATGCTTCGTGCCGACAGAGGCGCACCGCTTCCAGTCTTTGGCCTCCGATCGGTTCGGGCGCTGAAAAGGAGATATTTCGCCTTGACAGAGTTCAAGTTTTTTCTTATTAAACAAATAAACTTTTTAACTATATACTTAATCTTTAAGTGGTGGCATCGACAGGGGGGCCTTCGGTGGCTAAAGTGATGAAAGCCTGCGTTTTGCAGTCTGAAGGGTGAGGGGATGAAAGAAAAGAAGAATCGTAAATATTGGCAGATCGGGCTTGCGCCCCTCGTGCCCCTTGTGGTGGTCGGCGGTTATTTTTGGCCCTATCTCGGCTATATCGCCATCGCCATGCTGCTGTTCATGCTCATCCTTTCCCTGTTTCGCGGCCGTTATTATTGCGGCTGGTTTTGCGCCATGGGTTCTTTTCACGAGCGGCTGCTCGCATTGTTCAGCCGCAAGAAGAAGATGCTGCCGGTTCTCAAGGCACCATGGTTTCGCTGGCTTATTTTTGTCCTGATGATGGGTTTGCTGTTATCCCGGCTGATCCTGGCCGATGGTGATCCAAAAAAAATCGGGGCTGCTTTCGTGATGATGTGGACCATTTCCACAGGGATAGGCATATGGCTTGGTCTGCTCTGGAAACCGAGGTCCTGGTGCAGCATCTGTCCCATGGGCCTTTTTCAGGGATTTCTCGGGATGCGGGCCTATCGGTTGCAGGTTGGAGACGGATGCCGCGAGTGCGGCCTGTGCGAGAAGGTCTGCCCCATTGAAACCAACCCGGGCAGTATGCGGAGCATCGGAAAAGTCAGAAGCGCCGATTGCATGCGCTGCGGAAACTGTGTGGTGAATTGTCCTGCCAAGGCACTCTCGTTTGCAAAGGGGGCGGATTCCCGCTGAAAAGGGGCAGGTGAATTTTCGGCCCGGCACTGCTTATCAGCGCTGGGGTGAAAGAAGCCGGCTGTTGACAAAAAAAGCCGAATCGCTTGATGGCGATTCGGCTTTTTTTGTTGAGGATGTGGCCGCAAGGAGGATGCGGTTCAACCTTGCAGCAGGCTCAATACGTTTTGTTTGTTCATGTTTTTGGCCTGGGCCAGGGCAAAGGATTTCGCCTCGGTGAGAACCTTCATGGTAGTGAAGTTGATGGTTTCTTCCGCCAGATCAACATCGGCGATGCGCGAGGCGGCGGCCAGCAGGTTGCTGCCGGAGGCGGTCAAGTTGTTGATCGTCGAGGAAAGCTGCGTTTGGGTGGAACCGATGTCTGCCCGGGCGGCGTTGATCTGTGCCAGGGCCGCATCGGCAATCTTTATGGCATCCTGGGCGCTTTCCTGGCTCAGAACACTGACCTCGGAGAGCGTGCCCACGGTGGGGCTGCCGAGGGTGTTTGTTTCTGCCGAGGGGATGGACAGCTTCATGGTTTCGCCGCTGTTGGCCCCCACTTGTATCTCTTTTCCGGAAAAAGTGCCGGAAAGCAACTGCTGTCCGTTATACTTAGTATTTTCGGCGATTTTGTCGAGTTGGTCCAAGGATGCGTTGACCTCTTTCTGGAGAGCCTGGCGGGACTCCGTGCTTTGGCTGGCGTTTGCCGCCTGGACCGCCTTTTCGCGGATGGACTGCACCAGGGTTGTGGACTGAGCCAAAGCGCTGTCCGCCACCTGGGCCATGGAAACGGCATCGTTGGCGTTGCGCAAGGCTTGTCCCATTCCCCGTGCCTGGGTGGTTAGACTGTCGGCGATGACCATGCCGGCGGCATCATCCGAAGCCTTGTTGATGCGCCGTCCGGAAGCGATTTTTTCCAGGGACGAGGCAAGGTTTTTCTGGCTGCGCCCCAGTTGGCTGACGGCTAATGCGCTGCTGTTGCTGTTGATCGTAATGGCCATGGCACACCTCCTTGTATACCGTATACTATGCGGATATGCCGGAGGAAGTCAAGGAGGAAACCGGAAATTAATTCGTGAACTTGGGCAGATGCGCAGTGTTGGCGTCGCCGATCTCCCGGCGGGTCCTGCCTCCTGCCGGAAACCGCTTCAATCCGTGTTCGTGTCTGAAAGTTGATCAGGCAGGGATTCAGATGGGATTTCCTTTTTTTCCAGCAGGCTCTGCTTTTTTTCTTCCTTTTTCTTTTTCTTTGCCAGTTCCCGCTGCCGTTTTTCGTACTGATAGTTAGGCTTTGCCAAGTCGCCACCATTTTTAGGTAAAGGGTTGATCCGCAGACCATTCAGGGGCTCTTCGCCCGAAGATATACCCGCAAGGGTGCCGGGTAGCCTTCCACGGTCAGGGTAGGGTTGCCGGGGTCAAGGAAATCTTCGTAGGATTCAAAGGTCATCCATGTTGTTTTCCGTTGTTCTTCGCTGCTCATGGGGTGGCTGCAAAAGATTTCCACCTCGCTGAAGCCGGTGCGGATGAGCCAGTTGCGCAAGCAACTGGCCGTGGGCACGAAATAGGTGCCCGGTACCTTAGCATAACGCTCCTCAGGAAAAAGGGCCACCGGTTCCTCGCCGGGAATGGCCTGGGATTCTACAATTAAAACCCCGCCGGGGCGCATGGCTGCCCGGATTTCCCGCAGCATCTCCACCGGCGAGATGCGGTGGTAGATGATGCCCATCAGAAAAACCACATCAAAACAGGTGGGGAAGAGGGTGATGTCCTCCACTCCCATCAGCTCGATGAACAGCTCGTCGGCCCCGGCCAAACGGCGGAGGCTCTTGAAACAGTAATAATGCTGGAGAAAGGGTTCAAGCCCGATAACACAGCGCGGCTTATGCTCCAGCATGCGAAACATGTAATAGCCGTTGTTGCAGCCGATATCGGCCACCACCTTGCCGGTGAGGTCGGGCAGGGCGGGCAGCAGCCGATTCCACTTGCGCCAGCTTTGCCATTCGGCATCGATTTCAACCCCGAACACCTCGAATGGTCCCTTGCGCCAGGGCATGAAGGACCGCATGGCCTCCCGCACCAGGCACAGATCGGTTTCGCCCAACTCATCGGCCCGTCCGATGGTCACCGCATCCTTGCTGAAATCGGTGAACCGTGCCCGCAGGTGATGCAAGGCCTCATAGGGCTCGCGGAAGCGCAAAAAGCCTTTCTTGGGCTGGGCCAGCCGGGTGGCCGTCTCTGTCCGCCGGGCGCGGATGGCGTCCTTGTCGGCAGTTTTCAGCAGGTCAAGATAATCGCGCATGGCCGGGGCTGAGGCGACAGCTATTTGCCCTTCGGCAGCTTGATTTTCTTGTCTTCTTTCTGCTCCTTGTTTTCGCGGAAGAGCAGGAAGGTCTTGCCGATGATCTGGGCGATCCGGCTTTTGGTTTTTTGGGCCAGCAGCTCGGCGGCCTCTTCCCGGGCGTAGGGGCAACCGTCCTGGATCTTGACCTTGACCAGCTCATGTGCGGTAAGCACTGCTTCCAGCGCGGCAATGAGATTGTCGGTAACGCCATCCTTGCCGATCATGACCAGAGGGGACAGGTGGTGTCCCAGACCGCGCAGGTGGCGGGCCTCTTTGCCCGCAAGATACAATTTTTTGTTCATGTCTTTTGCCTAAAGCCGTTGTATTTAAGGCGCTGTCGTCGTCCGTAGATCAGAGACGGCATGCGAAGCCGCGACGAAATGCTCACGAGTGGCGAGGCTGTTCTGCAACAGAGCCTAAAAGAGGTTTGAGATAATTCTGGAGCCGCCGACCCACATGCCGGCCACAGCCCCGATGCTCGGCAGCATAAAGGCCAGAAAAAGCCGCAACAGCCGGTTGCGCCACCAGCCGCGGACGCTTGCCATGTCTTGCAGCACGGTTTCAAACTCAATCACCAGCGGCGGTTGGGCCATGACCTGAATGAATGCCGTGAGGTGTCCCACGCCGAGCACGGGCAGCAGGGTGGTGATGGGCGCTCCGACAAAGGCGCCGAGGATGGTAAAGGGATGGGCCAGCGCCAGAATGGCCCCGAATGCGGCGGGAAGGCCGGTGGCCAGAATCCAGAACAGCACATTCTCGCCGGCCACCTCCGCGCCCTTGGTGACGGCGATCGCAACCAGAGCCAGCACGATGATGGCGGGGATGGCCCAACCGATCACCTTCCAGACCGGAGACACCGGCGGAATTATGTTGATCCCTTCCATCTGGCCGCTGCGGTCTTCGCCAAGGGCCGTTTTGATCCCGGCCACATGCCCGGCCCCCACCACGGCCACCAGCCTCTTGCCTTCGGCCCCCTTGATTTTTTCCGCCAGAAAGGTGTCCCGCTCGTCGATGAGCACCTGCTTGAGCTCGGGCATGGCCTGGCCCAGTTCACTGAGCAGCTCGGAGAGAACATCGCTTTCCTTCAATTCCCGCAGTTTGTCCTCGGTGATCTCTGTTTCCTCGAACATGCTGGTGAGAATACTGGCCAGCAGATAGTTTTTGCGCCAAAACGAGGTGGATTGCCAGGCCCGGCGCAGGGTGACCCGCACATCCCGGTCGCAGAGCGTCACGGGGATGCCGTATTTCTCCGCCTCCTGCACGGCCTCCAGTAGCTCGGTGCCCGGCTTGACCCCCATCTGGTCGCCGAGGCGTTTTTGATACGAGGCAAGAAGCATGTTGATCAGCAGGGTGGAGAGCTGTTTCTTGCGGATGATTTCCCGCAGGTCGAGAAGCTCCCAGGTCTTGCGCTTGGCCAGGGCCTCGTAGCGTTTTTCGTCAAGTTCCACGCAGACGCAGTCCGGCCTTTCCGCAGCAATGACCTGGCGCACCAGATCCACCGACTCCTTGGAGATGTGGGCCGTGCCGATGAGGAAGATTTCCCGGTCGCCCAGCTTCAGGCAATGGACATCCGGGGGATAATTGGAGGCGGACTCCGCCGTGGGTTCAATCATGTTTTTGTGTCATATTAAAAGCGGTATTGCAGCCCGATATTGAGGAGATGGGCTGCGGAATTGTCGAAGGTGCCGTTTGGTTTGGGAACGGAATTGGCAACGGTTCTGCTTTCTTTGTCGTCGTAGAGATAAGCCGCGCCAACTTGCAGTGTGTCGGTGATCCGGTATCTCGCGCCGATGGAATATATTTTGGCGTCGGAATCCGGCAGCTCAAATCCCAATGTTTCGTCCGGTATGGGGTTCTTATCGATGGCGAATCCGGCCATGACGGTCCAGTGGGTGTTCAGCTTGTGGGTCAGGCCAATGCGGAAGGCATCGGTGTTGCTCCAGTTTTTTGTGCCAGGGGCATCGAAAAGGGAGTAGAGGGTGGGGTTGATGGTGAGCAGTGAAACATCGTAATTGAAATCCAGCTTGTCGTAGGCGCTCCAGTAGGTTTTGTCATAGGTGAACTCCACCGTGGTCGCATCAAAGGTGTAGGCGGCGGCCAAGGTGAGCACCGCCGGGGCAGGCACCATGACCTCTGCGTACCGGTTGCTGTAAACAGTGGCGCCGCCGATGCCGAGCGTTGCGTCTCCCTCAATCTCCAAGTTGACCTTGGAGCGGTAAGTTGCTGCAAGCGCGAGGTTGCTGAGCGGTTTATAGGTGGCGGCGAGGTTGTACCCGTAATCCGTGGCGGAGCCTTCGAGATCCCGTCGCGCCAGGCCGAGGGTGCCGAGGGTATCGGTGCTTTTCACCTTGCCTTCGCTGTAAATTGCCCGCACTCCTGCGGCAACGGAAAAAGTGTCGCTTACCTGATACGAAAGATTGGGGTTGAGCTCATAGGTTTTCAGAGTGAATTCTTCCGAGGTCATGCGGGGATACGGAGCCTCCCATCGTTTGGATAGGCCGTAAGGATAGACCAGCGAAAAGCCGAAGCGGAAGTTGTTGTAGAGGGGCGAGACAAGGTGAAACTCGGGGAGGCCAAAATTTTCTGTTCTGGAACCGCCGCTTCTGGTGGAGGAATTGATGTCGGTATATTCAATGCTCACCAGATTAATGTAGGTGAGGCTGAGCTCGGAATGCCAGCCGTCCTCCAGCCAGCTCATGTTGGCCGGGTTGTAATAACTGGCGTCCGCAGCCGGAGTGTTGGCCACATAGGCGTTACTGAGCGCCACTGAGTTTGTGGATTGCTCCGGGATGCGATAGCCCGAGGCAAAGGCGGGGCCGGCGGCCAGTATTCCGGCCAGGGCGGCAACAGCGATTCTTTTTTTCATCTCCTCTCTCCTTTTTTCCCTTTCATCTCAAATCAGGTGGAACTGGTGTACAGATAGCGCTTTATTTTATGGGTTGCGGTTTTGGTGAACGGCTCGCGGTGTTCGCTCACCAAGGCAAGCTGCGCATACTGGGGCAGTTGCTGGTTTACCTGTTTTTTGATTTCAGCCAGAATCCCGGCGATATGGTCCCTCTGCCGGGTTTGGTCCTTGCCTCGGGTTTGCGCATCGATCAGCTCGTAATCGAGATAGACCAGAGCTTCCAATCGGTTGTCGCTTTCGCGCACCAGCGATTCCACCACATGCCGGAAGGCGTTGATCTTCTCTTCAATCGCTTCAGGATAGATGTTCTCGCCGTGGGAAAGGACAATCACGCTCTTGGAACGTCCCTTGATAAAGAGATTGCCCTGCGGGTCGAGATAGCCCAGATCGCCGGTGGAAAGCCAGCCATCGGGAGCAAGCACCTCCCGTGTCGCTTCTGGATTGGCGCGATACCCTTGCATCACATTGGGGCCCCGGACCAGGATTTCACCCAGGCCCGTTTCAGGGTTTGCTTTGCTGATCCGGACCTCCACATTCTGCACCGGTTTTCCTGCCGAGCCCAGGGCGATGCTCGAATCGCCGTATGGCCCGGCGCTGACCAGGGGGGAGGCTTCGGTCAAGCCGTAGCCGACAATATATGGAAAGCCGGCCTCGGCCAGGAATCGTTCCACCTCGATGTTGAGCGGTGCTCCGCCGATGGCGACAAACTTCAGCGTGCCGCCGAAAAAGAGTTGCAGTTTTCGGCCGATTTTCTGCAGGATCTTGCGGCGGACGAGGGGCAGCTTCATGGCTGCCCGCATGAAAACATTGGCGCTGATGGCCGGCAGCACCTTTTTTTTGTAAATTTTCTCCATGACCATGGGCACCATGCACATGATGGAGGGGTGTTCGTGTTTGCATATCCGTTCAAGAACGGTGGGCGTCGGGGTCTTGCCTGCATAGACGATGCGGGAGCCCGTGACCAGCGGCACCAGGAAGCTGATGGTGAATTCATAGGCATGGGACATGGGCAGGATCGAAAGAAAGGTCCAGCCCTGCACCGGCTCATCGGGAAAGATGGACAGGGTGGAGCGAACATTGCTGATGAAGTTTTTATGGCTCAGCATCACCGCCTTGGCATGGCCCGAGGTGCCGGAGGTATAGATGATCGAGGCGGTGTCGTCCGGACCGGCCAGATCCGCAGCGATGGCTTTTTTCTTTTCCGGAAGATCCCTGGCGGCAAGGAGAAAACGGCTGAAGGGCAGGGTGGCCAGGAGGTTGTTCGGGTCGATGGCGTCATCCAGGGTGATCACATCCTTGAGTGTGTTGCCTGGAAGCTCGTAGAGCTTTTCAAGCTGGCGTTGGGTGGTGAAGAGAATGGTTGCTCCGGCTTCCTTCAGAATGTGCTTGACGTCGGCCTCCGGAAAATCGGGAAGGATCGGAACCGCGATCGCCCCAAGCCGGACAATGCCGAAATATGCCATGCCCCACTGGGGGGAATTGTCGGCGAGAATCGCCACCCGGTCGCCTTTTCTGATGCCTTGTTCCTTGAGCAGGGCCGCGATTTCCAGGGCCTTTTGGCGGAACTCCCCGTAGTGCAAGGGCGGTTGAAAGGCGAGGCCTGCCGCAGGCAGGTTTTTGAAGGATCGGGAACTTTCCTCCAGCAGCAGGTTCAGTGTCGTTATGGCGGTGGCGATCATGGGCGCACGGCGGTTAATTTTTCCAGAATCTGGTACATGCTTTGTATTTCCACGGGTTTGGTCAGATACGCGTCCATGCCGGCCGCAAGGCATTTTTCCCGGTCGCCCTTGATGGCGTTGGCGGTGAGGGCGATGATGGGCAGATCGAGGCGCAGGCTCTGGCGGATGGCCCTGGTGGCGGTCAATCCGTCCATTTTCGGCATGGTGACATCCATCAACACCGCATCATAGGTTTTTTCTTGCAGGGCCGCCAGCGCCTCATGACCGTTGCCCGCTATATCAACCAGAATGCCGGCTCTTGTCAAGAGTTGACTTGTCACCATCTGGTTTACCGGGTCGTCCTCGACCACAAGCACCTGTTTTCCCTTTAGGGTCGTGAATTGTTTTTTGTCGTTTTCCCGAGGTGGATGAGCGGTGCAGGCCGGAGTGGCATCTGCCGTTTCGAGGCAGGCGACGATTGTTTCGAACAGATAGGATTGCTTGAGCGGCTTGTTCAGGACGACAACCCGGAGGCAACCCTGGAGGTTTTCAAGGGGAGGACCGGAATCGGGTTGGGTGAGGATTATGGCCGGAGTCAGGACCTCCTCCGGGTGGCTGGCCGCCCGGGTTGCCAGAAAATGCGGCAGATCGAGTCCGGGCAGGGAGCTGTCGAGAACACGAAGTGCGTATCCCGGGGCGTTGTGGGTGATAGCGCCTGCTTCCAAGGGCTGGACGGCTTCCGGCCTGCAAGCAAAGCCCGCGAGCATCTCCAGCAAGGTTTCCCGCAAGGCCGGGTGGGGTGTCGCCACCAGAACCCTGGCCCCGGAAATCGAGGCGGGAAGGACAAGGGCGTGCTGGGCCTCCTGGGGTTGAAGCTCTACGTTGACGGTAAAATGGAAGGTGCTTCCTTTGCCCGGCTCGCTTTCGGCGCTGATTTCCCCCCCCATGAGGGTGACCAGTTGTTTGCTGATGGCAAGACCCAGCCCGGTTCCCCCATACAGCCTGGAGGTTGAGCTGTCTGCCTGGGTGTATTCGCTGAAGAGTTGTCTGATCTGGGCATGGTTGATGCCGCTGCCTGTATCCCGGACGGAAAAGGAGAGGATTGCCGCAACATCGGTGAGCCTCTCTGCGTGGGCCGTGACGGCGACCTCGCCTGCTTGGGTGAACTTGATGGCGTTGTTGACCAGGTTGATCAGAATCTGCCGCAGGCGGAGGGCGTCGCCCTTCAAGGCGCAGGGGGTGCTGCCGCGCACGTTGATGAGCAATTCAAGGCCTTTGTCCGCAGCCTGCTTGCCGAACAGATCCGCAAGACTCTCCAGGGTTTCCCGCAGGTCAAAATTGGCGCACTCAAGGTCAAGGCGACCGGCTTCTATTTTCGAGAAATCAAGGATGTCGTTGATCAGGGCAAGCAGCGTTTTTCCCGAGTCCTGGATAACGGCGAGGTATTGCCGGAGTTTTGCAGTTTCGGCTAATTTTGAAGCCATGTTTGCCATGCCGAGGATGGCGTTCATCGGGGTGCGGATTTCATGGCTCATGGAGGCAAGGAACTGGGATTTTGCCTTGCTGGCCGCTTCCGCCCGGGCTTCGGCTTTTTGCCGGTCCATCGCTTCCCGGGAGAGGTTTTCGTTGACCCGGCTCAGGTCCGCTGTCCGTTCTTCAAGCAGAGTCTCCAGGGAGTTTTTGAACTGTTCCATATCCCGAAAGGATTTTTCCAGCTCGCCGTGGGCTTCCTCAAGCTCCCGGGCGTAAACGGTCTGCATCTGCTCCTTTTCCTGCTTCATGAGCTGGAATCGGTCGGCAAGCCCCATGGACAACAGGATGACCTCCCAGGCCGAGCCGAGCTGGATGCCCCAGTGGGTGATGAAGTTGTGGGGCAGGATGCCGAAGGTTTTCAGGGCATACACCGTTACCCCTAGCATGGAAACGGACCAGGCCAGAAAATAATAGCGGGCCGGGCGGTAGCCTTTGATCATGCAGATAAAGCCTGCAACGATCAGGGCAACCACGGTCAGGCTCATCAGGGTTGCCAGCCGGATGCTCAGGTTGTAGCCGATAAAAAGGGTAAGCACACTGCCGATAATGGAAAGGACGAGGCCTGCCCGGAGAATGGCGTCAATCCGGGGGACGTTTTTCGGCGTGTCGAGGATGTTTCTGGTGAACTGGGTGGCGAAGATGTAGGCAAGGAAGATGAACAGGGGGGTGCAGTTGTTGGCCCACCAGATTTGCTCTGGCCAGAAATACTGGAACGCCATGCCGTTGACGCTTAACTGGAAGAGCATGTAGGTGAAGACGAAAAGAACGTAGTAGAGATAGGTGCTGTCCTTGAGGCCGAGATAGATGAAAAAGTTGTAGATCATCATGACCAGCAGGATGCCGTAATAGATGCCCAGCAGCATCTGTTCCATGGTGATTTCCTCAGCCAGGCAGGCTGGGGAATGCAGTACGATTGGCAAATTCAGGGAGCTTGTCGTTTCACAGCGCAGGTACAGGGTTTTCTCTTCGCCGGAGGCCAGCATGACCGGGAAGATGGTATTTTTGTGCTGGATGGTTCTTTCCTTGAAGGGCAAGCTGTCGCCTGCCTTAAAAACGGTGAAGGTCTCCGGTCCGGAGGGGATATACAAGTCTATTCGGTCAAGCAGGGGGTATTTTATTTCGAGAAAATACTCCATCGTGCGGGGCAGGCTGTTTTTTACGGTAAAACGAGCCCAGACCGCGGAAGTGGTAAAGCCGAAGCTGGGGGTTTCGGTGGAAGAGGGGGTAAAGCGAGGTTCGTTTTGCCAGGAGATAATGTCGGTGATCGTGAGATGTGTAGTGGGGTCTTCCAGGAGTTCGAGATGTTTCGCCAGGAAGTACGAGCCGTGTTCCGGAGTGATAACCACCGGAGCAGGCATGGCCCAAACAGTTGCCGGGGGTGCCAAAAGGCAGAAAAAAGCGAAGCCCTGGAGGCAAAGCCCCAGCATGGGTCGGGTGAGCATCAATGCATTGAGCCTGTGCGTGGCGGCATGGATATCGGCCTTGTGTTTCGTGGTCCGGAAGAGGACAGATACGATACATGTACTATAAACATGAAAAACAAGGCAAAAACAATATCTTTGTCGTGTTGTATCAGCGGGTTAATGGGATTTTTCTCCAGCGGAAGCTGTAAAAATGGAAAGACAGTGGCAAGGAGGTGGAGGCCGGAAAAATAATTTTTTAGCGGATTGTGCCACATTGCGGTATCATTTTTTTGCATAACAAGAGTCCAGCCATTCTCGACAATGGCTGGACAAGGGGCAGAGTCCCTGTCCGGGTTGTTTCAAACGCAAGCAGGAGGTGGCGGGATGCAGCAAAAGAGCGTGGTTATGGCGACGATGGCGGCATGTCTGGTGGTGTTGTCACAGGCAGCGGTTTTTGCCGGAGAAACAACCTACCGTTTTGACCCTGTGACCCAGTCCAGCCGGGCCATGGAGTTCAAGAACACCTGGGCCGGGTATAAGCTCTATCAAAGCAACTGCAAAAGCTGCCATTTTAGGGGGAATGACAAGGGCGCCAGGTTCCTGGACACGGATTCCAGGACCATGCGGGGATGGAATTCGGTTTTTTACAATAAAAATGTGCAGTGCGCCAAGGATGGCTCCTGGGCCAAGTTGTCGCAGGAGGATCTGTTGGTTGTCAACGATTACCTGTACAGCAAGGCATATGACACCTGGGACCCCCGCTCCAACAAAAGCTGTGGCTGATAAGCCCGGATTGCTCCCGGTCCGGGAGCAATACCGTCATATCCTGGTGAAGTCCCAGTTCAGCGGCCGGCCGTTTTTGTATGGAAGGTGGCCATGAAAGATACGGGGGTCGGAATCAAACACCAGGGGTAGAAAATACCGGTCTCCTTCCCACATCGGCAGGAGATGCAGATGATCGATGGGGTGCCAGGCAAGCGCCCCTTCTTCATTTTCACGGAATGGGGTGCCGTGGAAGCGGTCGATCCGGAAGATAAACCCCAGCCAGTCTTCCCCGTGCGGTCCGAAGCCGGGCCAGTTGATGGTTCCGCGCAGCAGGATCTCCTCGCAGTCGATCCCGGCTTCTTCCTTGATCTCTCTCGCGATGCAGGTGAGGACATCCTCGTCGGGGCGCATTTTCCCGCCCAGGCCGTTGTACTTGCCCAAATGGGCGTCAGTTGGGCGGGCATTGCGGTGGACAAGAAGGGTCTGGGCCCGGTCCGGAGAAAGAATGTAGCCAAGGGTGCCGATGATGGGGGTGTAGGGCATGTCCGTCCTGTTGCCGGGGAGATTTGCAAGGTTGGAAAAAACATTTGTTTCTTTCAAAATCCGCTATGATTCTATACCATGATTACAGGAAGGGAAAGAACCGCGGATCAGTGATGGCTGTCCGCGGTTCTTGGCTTAAAGTATAGAGGCGAAAATGGCAATCCTTATTGTTGATGATATCCCGGTAAACCTGATGCTGCTCGAGGAGATGCTCCGGCAGGAGGGGTATGCGGATATTTATTGTCTCAAAAGCGGCCAGGACGCCCTGGAAATGCTTGCGGCCACGGAAAAGGGTGCGGTCGGGGAGAGAAGAGTCGATCTCATCCTCATGGACGTCATGATGCCGGGCATGGATGGTATAGAAACCTGCCAACGGATAAAGGCGCAGGACGGGTTGCGGGATATTCCGGTGATCATGGTCACGGTCCGCGATGATGATGAGGCGCTCGCCCAGGCCTTTGCCATGGGAGCGACCGACTATATCATCAAGCCGGTAAAGGAGATAGAGCTGCTGGCCAGGGTTCGCGCCGCCCTGAAGCTGAAGCATGAAACCGATCGGCGCAAGGCGCGGGAGCTGGAGCTGGTCGAGCTCACCACGCAACTCGATCTGCTGAACCGTCGACTGATGCACATGGTGCCGCGAGACAGCCTCACCGAGGTGGGCAATCGTCGTTATTTTGATGAAATCCTGGGCAGGGAATGGAATCGGGCCCGGCGGGAGGTGGTTCCCCTTTCGCTGTTCATGGTGGCCCTCGATGATTTTAAGCGATTTAACGAAACCCATGGCCGGGACAAGGGCGACGAATGGCTGCGCAAGGTGGCTGACTCCCTGAGTTGTGTTCTCAAACGGGCGGGAGACACCGTGGTCCGCTACGGCGAGGAGGAGTTTGCCGCCATTCTCCCCAATACCCAAAATGGTGGAGCCATGACCCTGGCCCACGAGTTTATGGCGCACATGGCCGCCTCGGACGACAGGGACGGCGCCGCGCAAACAGCCGGGGAGTCCCTGACGCTGAGCGTCGGCCTTGCAACCGCCGAGCCGTGTCGAGGCTCGGATATGCAGGGGCTGATAGCTGCCGCGGAGGGAGCGCTTTATCTGGCCAAGGGGGACGGGGGCAACCGGATCAAGGTGGCTCTTGATTGTTAGTAATTCCTGAAAACTATTGGTGAGAGGAGGATCATGATGAAACAGTGCAGCCTGCATGATTTTATGGAAGAACTGAAGCCCTGGCTCGACACGAATCACATCCGCAGCGCCGAGTTGAGCGGGGGGAGTCAGTTGACCCTCTATTTCCTGGATGGGATGAAGAATGTCTATCGGATTGATGATTGCAACGAGAGCCAGATCCGGGCTGTTGTCAGCGATTTGAAGAAAAAAGGGATAGCGGTAAAGGAATAATTTTGGAGCATGATCGGGATCAGGGATTCCGCGTTCCCCTTGATCTGGTGGCATCGTTTTGACATGCGGCAGGGACGGCATCGGGCAAGTTTTTCGTGGGCCATGATCTGGTGGGGGTATGACTGAAAAAACGGTGGCGGAGACCCAGAAGCAGTTTATCATTCTCAAAAACGCGGTTGAAAACACCAACGAGGCTTTTGTCACCATTGATGAAAGCTCCACGGTGATCTTTTTCAACAGGGCGGCGGAGAGGATGTTCGGGTATGACCGGGCGGAGATTGTAGGTCACGATCTGGGAAAAATACTCACCACCATGTGCAGGGCCGGACATGAGCGGGCCGTGGCCAGGTATGTCGGCACCGGGCAGGCAACTTTGATCGGGCATGAGACGGAGCTGGTGGTGGCCCGCAAAAACGGGGAAACCTTTCCCGCCACCATCTCTTTTTCCGTGGCGAACATTGAGGGGCAGCGCTATTTTACCGGGCTGATCAGGGATCTCTCCGACACCAAGGTTCTGGAGGGTCTTCTTGCCCAGAATGAGCGGCTGGCCGCGCTGGGCCAGACCGTGGCCGAGATCAACCATGAAATAAAAAATCCCCTGATCATGATTGGCGGGTTTGCCCGGCAGCTTTTGAAGAAAGCAACCGAGGAGAAAGACCGGGCCAAGTTGACCATCATCGTCGATGAGGTCACCCGCCTGGAAAACCTGCTTGCCGGGCTGAAAGAGCTGTACCGGCCCCCGCAGCTCAATCTTGCCGGAGTTTCCCTGAACGAGCTTTTGGCCGAGGTTGTCGCCCTGGCGCATTCCTATTCCGCCGGCAAAGGGGTTGATATCCGGCTGGCATCCTCCGCCGAGGTCGTGGTCGAGGTGGACAGGGAGAAGATGAAACAGGTGCTGGTGAACCTTGTGAAGAACGCGATTGAAGCAACCCCCCCAGGAGGGGAGATCGTGGTCGGCACCAGGGTGCACGAGGAGCTGGTGGAGGTTGCAGTGACGGACACCGGGGAGGGGATCCCCGAGGAGCTCAAAAAAAGGATATTCCTGCCTTTTTTCACCACAAAAGAGCAGGGGACCGGCCTGGGCCTCTGCATCTCTAAAAGGATTATCGAGGATCACCCCGGCTGCTCATTTCAGTTGGACAGCAAGGAAGGCAAGGGTACCGTCGCCACCATCGGCTTCAGCCGCAACAAGGGGTGAGGTGCCTCAGGCCGGCAGGCCTTTGAGGATCAATTCCCGCTCGCGCTGCCGAATGTACCTGGTCAGTTCATCTTCTTCCTTCCGTTTGCTCCGGAAGGCAACGCCGTAAAAGACAATACCCATCTGCCGGTCATGGTAGGTTCGGACAACGTCTCCCTGGGATATTTTTTTCTGCTGCCACCCCGTGAGGATATTCTCTTCATCTCCGGCTGGGATCGATAGGGCTATGTCCTGGACGGTGTTTCGCGACAAACTCATCGGTTTTTTCGAAAAAAAGAGCATGCCCGTGGCGCTGATATTTTTCAAGGTCAGGCCGGTGTGCAGCGTGTTGGCGCTGCGAAAGGAAACATGGCAGCCGGGGGGGGCATCGACCCGGTAACGGGACCGCCGCTGCAGGCGGAACATCTCCTGCGGGCGGGAAGATCGCAGGGTGTCCAGGGACTCCGACAGGATGCGTACGTCAAAATGATTGGTGAGCCTTGCCTTGTCCTTGAAAATAATGCGGATCTTCGGGCATGGGGACCAGTCCCGCGGTCGATCGATGAGCAAACCCTGGTCGTTGGCGCCGATCAGGATGGCGGGCCCGGACTGGTATCCTCTGCCGGCTAGAAAGATCGGGAGATGTTCCGTCACCAGCCATGCGAGAGTCCGCTCGATACGTTCGCTTGAGGCGGATGATTCATAGCCCGCGCCGATGTCCAGCCAGCCGGAAACGGGGGGTGTTTTTTCCATGGCGATCGTGTCATCCCTTGAAGAATTGTTTTTTGAGGGATTTTACGACGAACGGTTCGGCCAGGCAATACGGGGTACTCTGTATTTTTTCCGGCATATTGATTCAGGGTGCGACGCCGACGCGGTTGCGCCCGGCTTTTTTGGCCTCGAGCATGGCGGTGTCTGCCTGCTTGATAAAGTCGGAAAAATCAGGCTGGTCGGCGGTGGTCCCCGGGGAATAGCACGCCACGCCGAAGGTGGCGGTGATCCGGATATGGTGCTGGTCCGCGATGCTGACCTGGGCCTCGATGGCTTGCCGCAAGCGTTCCGCCAGGGCGCGGCCTTGTTCCAAGTCGGTTTCCGGTAAAAGCATGAGGAATTCTTCTCCGCCGTAACGACCGAGGGTGTCGGTCTGGCGGCATTGCTCCTGGGCCGTGGCGCTGATCGTTTTCAGCACCGCATCGCCAGCCTCATGACCGTAACTGTCATTAACCCGCTTGAAATGGTCTGCATCAAAAAAGATACAGGCAAGGGGATGGCGGTAACGGGTGGCGCGCTCGAGTTCCTCCTTAAGGCGCTCGTGCAGAAAACGGCGGTTTTTGAGTTTGGTCAGGTCGTCGGTGATCGCCATTTCCCGGATGCGTTCTTCCGCAGCCGCCAGCTTTTTTTTGAGTCCGCCCACCAGGCGGTAAACGATTCCCAGAAACGAGATCAGAGTTACCGTGAACAGCAGGCCCAAAAGCAGGCGGTGCAACATCTGGGCGCGCATCATGTCGTTGATGTTGAAGCGGACGCTGATGCCGCCGCGCACTTCGCCAAGCTGATATCCTTGCCCGGCATGGCAGGCGAGGCAGGGTTTTTCAACGAAAAGCGGGGCCATGTAGCGGTAATAGGTGTTCCCATCGATTGTATCCTTGCCGATGGCCTCGGTTTTCCCCTGGGCAAAACTCAGCAGCGCCTGCAGTTCAAAAGGGTCTGGGATATTATTGGGATTGAGCGGTTTGAGGCTGGTGATGCGGAACTGGAACGCGCCTTCACGGTCGGCGATTTCCGAGATTTCCCTGGTCATCAGGGCTGGGTTTTTTTTGGTGTAGGTCTTGCCGTTGCTGGCTGTGATGTCCGGGTTTTCAAGGTAGGGGTTGGATTGCATGCCCGGCGTTTTTTCAACGTAAACGCCGCCGTGCAGGGCATTCCATTTCCGGGCAATGACCAGGCTGTTGAAAAGCGACTGGGCCCGGCTCTGGAGCTCTTTTTCGATGGTCTTCTGGTGATTGAGGTAAATGCCGGTGAAGAGGGAGGAAATGAACAGCAGGATCACCATGCTGATATTGACGGCAAAACGTTTCCAGGGAGATGTGTACTCTGATTTTTGGAGTGTCATGGTTTTGTCTGTATCCGAAAAAAGGGGCGATTTTCAAAGAAATATCAAAAGTTACCGAGCTTGCTGATTTTTGGCAAGGCTCTCCCGTGCAAGGCCAAGGAGTCAGTGGTGCTGTGTCGCGGCACGCTCGGAGTATGCAACCACCTTGTTGCGGCCTGTCTTCTTGGCCTGGTACAGGGCTTGGTCGGCAAAGGCGAGCAGTTCCTCCGGTTTTTTCGGGGAGTGAGCCCGGTTCGATGCCAGGCCGATGCTGATGGTGACCCGCATGGCAACGTCCTTATCCTGATGGGTATAGACCTCCGCCCGGGCGCGGATACGTTCGGCAATGCGCATGGCGCCGTCCAGATCCGTGTTGGGCAGGAGGATGGCGAACTCCTCTCCCCCATAGCGGGTCACGGTGTCGGTGGCGCGGGCCTCGTGGAGAATCTGTTCCGCTGTTCCTTTAAGGACCAGATCGCCAAAGGGATGGCCGCAGGTGTCGTTGACCTCCTTGAAAAGGTCGAGGTCGAGCATCATGCAGGAAAGCTCCGTCCGGTGGCGTTGGGCCAGGAGAAACTCATGGCGAAGCATTTCCTGGAAGTACCGGTGGTTGTACAGGCCGGTCAGGCTGTCCCGGCTGGACTGCTCGCGGAGCTTCTTGTTGAGAATGCTCAGCTCATGGGCGACGGAAGTCATCCGGTTGGCGTGGGAGATCAGCAGGCCGAGCAAAAGAGCGGTGATGCCCGCGGTTATCCCCCCGACCAGGAGATGCTCGGGATCAAAATAGGGGATTTCCGGATGCATGAAGGAATCGATGACCGGACTGATATTGGCCATGAGCAGCAGGATGGCCATATAGATCAGCACGCGGATCATCCGTTGGCGCATTGTTCCCTCCCTTTCTGAAAGATTCAAACCATGCCTTTTTGTAATAGTATAGTAACAAGGAAGGCCTGGAAAGTACAGGCAAGGCGGTTTTTTATAGTTCTTCCTCCAGGCGGTTGATCAAGCGGCGGTGGGGGGAGGGAAAGGCGAAATTCACAAGTTCCTCCGGGGTTACCCAGCGGTATTCCTGGGCGGCGTGGAGGACCGGCGTGATGCCTTTGCCCCGCAGGCGGCAGTGGTAGCAGTGCAGCGTAACCCGGTATTTGGTGAAATTGTGGATGATGGTGGCTATTTTTTCCAGCCCATGGATGGCAAAGCCTGTTTCCTCCCGATATTCCCGAACCAGCGCCTGTTCCGGCGTTTCGTCCTCCTGTAAGCCTCCGCCGGGGAATTCCCAAAGATTGGGCCAGACATCATCGGGCAGGCGTTTCTGGATGTAAATCTTTCCCTGATGCCGGAGTATCCCGCTTGCCATGGTGATGGGGATGATCTCCCGCGCCTTGCCCGCAACCGGTCTTTCATTCGTTACTCCTTGGGCAAAGGCCTCGCAGTGAGCGTGGATCGGGCAGACATCGCACCGGGGAGAGCGGGGCAGACAGACCAGGGCGCCCAGTTCCATGAGCGCCTGATTGAAATACCGCGCCTGGCCTTCGGGGATAAGCTCGGCGGCCTTCTGCCAGATGAAGTTGTGGGTCTGCTTTTCCTTGACCGGGACGGCCAGGTTGAAAAGCCGGGAAAAAAGGCGCTCCACATTGGCGTCCACGATGGGGTGGCTCCGGTTGAAGGCGAGGCTCATGATGGCCCCGGCAGTATAGCGGCCAATGCCGGGAAGCTGGAGCAGGGCCGCGTGGTCTTCCGGCAGGGCGGAGCCGTGCCTCAGGCAGAGCAGCTCGGCGGTCTTGAGGAGGTTCTTGGCCCGGGAGTAGTAGCCCAAGCCTTCCCACAGCCGCAGGACTTCCTGCTCTTTCGCCTCCGCCAGGGCGGCAATGTCGGGAAAATATTCGAGCCAGCGGGTGAAGTAGACAACCACCCGATCCATCTGGGTCTGCTGCAGCATGACCTCGGAAATCCAGATGTGATAGGGGAGATAGGTTTTCCGCCAGGGGAGATCGCGGCCATTTTTGGCAAACCAGTGGAGCAGTCCATCCTGCAGGGAGGGTAACGACATGGCGGACTTGCTCATCCTTCCTTCAGCAGCCGCAAAAGATCGGCGGGATTCATGGCGTGGCCGACATCGGTGCCTTCCAGCAGGCTGTCCGCCAGGGCTCTCTTTTCGTGGTGGAGGTGAACGATCTTTTCCTCGATGGTGTTCTTTGCCACCAGCCGGTAGATGGTCACCGGGTGCTTCTGGCCGATGCGATGAGCCCGGTCCGAGGCCTGATCCTCCACGGCGGGATTCCACCAGGGGTCCATGTGGATCACATAGTCCGCGGCGGTGAGGTTGAGGCCGACCCCGCCGGCCTTGAGGCTGATGAGAAAGAGGTCGCCATGGCCCGCCTGGAATTCCTGGACCTGGCGCTGGCGTTCCCGGGGGGGGGTGCTGCCGTCCAGGTACCGGTAGGGAATGCCCTGTTGCTCGAGATGTTCGCGAACCAGGCTCAAATGATCGACAAACTGGCTGAACACCAGGGCCTTGTGCCCGTTTTCCCGCAATTCATCCACCAGCTTGGCAAAGAGGGTGAGTTTGGCGCTGGGGATGTCGGTTTCGGGCAGGACCAGGCGCGGGTTGCAGCAGGCCCTGCGCAGTTTCATGATCTCGGCCAGGATCTGCAGCGAGCGTTTTCCCGGCGGCCCGCCTGTCTGACGCAGGTTTTCAAGGGCCCGCTGCCTCAGCGCCAGATAGAGGGCCGCCTCCTTTTCCTCCATCTCCACCTGCAAAAGAATCTCGGTGCGCTCGGGCAACTCCTCCAGAACCTGCGATTTGAGGCGGCGCAGGATGAAGGGGTTGATCAGTTTTTTGAGTTTTTTCCGCGCCTCCGGGTCGTTGCCGCGCTCGATGGGGATGGCAAACCGCTGGTTGAACTGGTTCAGGGAGCCGAGAAGCCCTGGGTTGATGAACTGAAACAGGTTCCAGAGCTCGGTGAGGTGGTTTTCAATGGGGGTGCCGGTGGTGACCATCTTGAACTTCCCTTGCAAGAGCATGGCTGCCCGCGAGCGTTTGGTGATGAAGTTCTTGATGGCCTGGGCCTCGTCCAGGATGATGGTCTCCCAGTTTCGGGTGGCAAGGAGCGCTGATTCCTGCTGGAGCAGGCCGTAGCTGCAGATCAGCAGATCGAAGGGGCCGAGCTCGGCGAGCATTTTTTTCCTCTGGCGGCCGCCGAAGAGAACGACCCTGAAGGTGGGGGCAAAACGGTTTGCCTCCTCCTCCCAGTTGGGGCAAACCGAGGTCGGGGCAACCACCAGGGTCGGTCCCTGCTCGGCGCGGTCAAGGGCCAGAGCCAGGGCCTGGATGGTCTTGCCGAGGCCCATGTCGTCGGCCAGGCAGGCCCCCACCCCCCAGTTGGCCAGGCGGGCCAGCCAGTTGAACCCGACCAGTTGATAATCCCGAAGCACGGCCTTGAAGGTGGACGGCAGTTTCGGCTCATATGCTCGGGCCTCCTTGAGCCGTTTATGCTGTTCCTGCCAGCGCTCATCCGTGTGCAGCTCTCCCACCCCGTTGGTGAAATCCTCCAGGGCCAGGGCGGCAAGAGGGTGGAGGCGGAGCGTGGTTTTTTTCAGCTCGGCAAAGGCGGCTATCTCATCCAGGCGTTTGCGCAGCTCCCGGGAGAGGGAGAGGAAATGGCCATGCCCCAAGGGGATGAAGCGGCTGCTGTGTGTCTGGGCCAGCTCAAGCAGGGTGCGCATGTCGAGAACCAGCGATTCGTTGAGCTTCAGGGTTCCGCTCATCTCAAACCAGTTGTTGCGTTCCTTCACCGTGAGCAGAAACTGATTGAGTTCGGCCGGCGGACTCACCGTGAGGCGTTCCCCCTCGGGCCATTCAATGAGGACGCTATCCGGGAGGCTCTGCAGTTCGAGGAGGAGTTGCAAGCATTCCTCCGGATCCTGCAGCAGCCATTCCCGCTCCAGGTCGGTTCCCTTTGCCAGCATGGGGCATGAATCTTCGACAAAGCGGGCGTTTGCTTCTTCAAGGTCCAGGTTGCGCTGGGTCTGGATGCGTTTGCCGCCGCTGTGGGCGATGATGGTTTTGGGCCCTTCTCCCGGCCGCTGGTATGGGCCGTCGGGCTGGAGAGGCCTGACGAGCATGGCCAGTCTGAACCCGGCTCCGTAGGGCAGGAGCTGCATGTGGATCCGGGCGTCCGGCGGCGCCTCGGCCACGTCTACGGATTTTCCGTCTATGGTGGAATGGACGGTCATGAAGGAGGAGATGTTGCCCAGGGTGGCAAAAAGCTCGTCCTTGCCGTCGCGGGGAACACTCAAGCCATTGGGGCCGATAATCTCGGCCACCCGCCGATGGTCCTTGGTGATGGGGTAAATCCGAAAGCGGGCCGGGGTTTCCCGAATGACTATCGCCTCAGTGCTGTCGGGCCACGGGGAGAACTGAATCAACAGCGACTCCCCCTGCTGGTCAACCCGCAATTCCGGTTCGCCCTGCAGGATCTCAACCGGGGTTTTCGGTGAATCGGCGAGAAAAACATGGGGATGCCCGAGGAGGGAGACCATGGCGGCAGGCATGGTGAAGCGGAAAAAAACGCCCCTGCTGTCTTTGTGCTCGGTAATGGTTTCACACACCAGGAGATCCTGCGGGCTCAAGAACGTGGGCTTGTTTTTGCGAAACAGTTTCCGTAAGGCCACGGATCTGCCCTTGGTCCATTGGCCGCGGGCGGTAAGATTCTGGATCTTGGGCACCAGGGAGACGAGGCCCTCCTGGGTGCGGTAATCGATCATCCAGGTCAGTCGTGATGCGGTTTCCGGCTTGGCGAGATTCCGGGCTGGGGACGAGCTGAAGTTGAGGGCGCGCAGGGCGCGTTGCCATTGTTCTTCCGGGGTGATCATGCTTGCAAGGGAACAGGCCTGTGCGAGTTCGTCCGTGGCGGCCGCAGGGGCTGATTGTTCTCCGGCCAGGCGCAGCAGGGATCCGTATTCGCGGGCAAGCCACAGATACCCGTGCGCCGCGGCTTTTTTCCGGAATGATTTCAGGTGCGGCAGGCAGACCGGGCTGGGCCTTCCTTCGATCCAGTAGGTGACAAGGGAGAGGAATAGCGTGGTGATGCTGTGCGGCCGGGGAAGGATGCTGACTGCCGTCAGCCGGTCGCGGGCCAGGTCAAGTCGGTTTTCCCTTGCTTCAACCAGGGCAAGGAGGAGGAAATAGGAGGGCAGAAAGGGGTTGTGGGGCTGAATGTCCTCAATGTCCTTGATGATGTCCCTGAGCTGCTGGTGTGCGGTGTAATCATCATTCTGGAGCAAGGCCAGCAGGTAAAACAGCCCTTCAACCCCGGTGAAATACGCCTGGTCGTTCTGGTTGGCCTTTCGGATCTTGGCGAGATCTTTTTCGTAGCAGTGAATGGCTGCCGTTGTTTCTCCGGCAAGAAACTGCTGCCAACCCCGCACACCCAGCGGCGCTCCCTGTTGCAGGGTGTTGTCCAGCCAGGCGGAGGCGGCCTGGGTTTGCCCCCGGATGAGCAGATGGGAGGTCAGCAGAGAGGAAAAAGGCTCGCGGTTTTTCGCGGAGAGACCCTTGAGGAAACGTTTGTCTTGCAGGTATTCCCGGGGCAGGATGATTTCCGTAAGGTGGAGCAGTCCGTTCAGGAAGATCTGATGCAGGGCGTAGAGTTGGACATGGAGGGGGAGCCTGGCGAACCATGGCGGGTCAAAGGGTAAGCCGCAGAGCATGACCAGGGGGTTTTCCGGGAAATGTTCCGGGAATTTTTCCTGAAGTTCAAGAAGGACGAGGAGGTTGCGGGTGTACGCTGTTTCGTCCGCGGCAAGGAGGGCAAGGCGAAGGTCGCGCAGGGA
Source organism: Pseudomonadota bacterium (assembly GCA_018830485.1). Lineage (GTDB taxonomy): Bacteria > Desulfobacterota > Desulfobulbia > Desulfobulbales > Desulfurivibrionaceae > Thiovibrio. Next base: position 103,513 of record JAHJRQ010000002.1, read on the forward strand.
GCGGCGCCACAGACAGTCCGGGTCGGGGCTTTTCTCCGGGGCCGGGGTTGGCCAGGCGTGCTGGATGGCGAGGGCCAGGGCCGGAAAATACGGCTGTTTCCGGCTGTCATGGGCCACAAGCTCAAGGATTTCCCTGCGGCAGGCGCAGTCCTTTTCGAGAAGACTTTTTTGCGCAAGCTCGGTCAGTCCGGCCAGGAGATGCCCTTCCGTGGGCGCGGGCCATTTATGCCCTGCCGCCGAGGGAAACAGGCAGGAAATCAGGGCGGACTCCCGGATCGGTTCTCCTGCCAAGGCGCAAGCGTGCAGGACGAAGCGGGTTTGTGGCGCCAGGGACTGGTATGCGGCCCATGGGCTTTGGTTGTTTTTCGGGGGGGTCATTGGCAGGCGGGCGATCCTAAGTCCGAATGAAACTGTCGAGTTTGGCGACAAGGGCGTCTTCCGGCAAGGCGCCGACAATTTGGTCGGCAACCTGGCCGTTTTTGAAAAAAATAAGGGTTGGGACGCCCCGGATTCCGTATTGTCCTGCGCTGATGTGGTTTGTGCTGGTGTCGATCGTGGCGATGATCGCCCGCCCGAAAAAACGGCGCGCCAATCGCTCCATCACCGGGGCCAGCATTCTGCAGGGACCGCAGGTCGGCGAATAGAAATCGAGCATGACAGGCAGGTCGGCCTCGCGGATTGCCTGCGCGGCATCCTGGTCGGTAAGCTCGACCGGCGCGGCGTAATCGGCCATGGGCAGAGAGGTCTGGCATTTGCCGCAGCGCGGCTTACGGTGCTGTTTGACGGCGACCACTTTGTTCTTGGTCTGACAGCTTGGACATGCAACAATCAGGCTATTCATGGTATGCTATCGGTCACGCAGGTAAAGGATAAAAAAAGGGGCGCTGTGCATGAAAGTCCATTTCTTGGGGGTTGGCGAGGCCTGTGACCCCGAACGCTTCAACACCTCGATTCTGGTTGTGGGCGGGAGCAAAAAACATTATATCCTACTTGACTGCGGATTTACCACCCCCCATCGATATTTTGCCGATTGTTTCGATCCGGACCAGCTTGAGGCTCTGTGGATCTCGCATTTTCACGGGGATCATTTTTTCGGGGTTCCCTTGCTGCTCCTGCGATTCTGGGAGATGGGGCGCGTTAAGCCGCTGCTGCTGGCCGGGCCAAATGGCTTGCGGGAAAAGATCGAGATGGCCCTTGATCTGGCCTACCCTACTTTTTTAGGGAAACTGCGCTATGCTTTGGAGTATCGCGAGCTTGAGGATGGCGACTCTTTTCAAGGGGCCGGATTTCTCTGGCGGGTGGCCGCCACGGAGCACTCGCAGCCCTGTCTCGCCCTCCGGTTGAATGGTGACGGGAAATCGATATTTTACAGTGGTGATGGGCGGTCCACCGCGGGATCAGCCAGTCTGGCAAAGGGATGCACGCTTATGGTGCATGAGGCGTATCGGATTGCAGGGCAGACCGCCAATCATGGCAGCCTTGCCGAGTGCCTCGATGTGGCGCGGCAGGCAGGATGCGAAAAGCTGGCAATCGTGCATGTCGCGCATTATGAGCGGGAGCGGGAAATGGGAGAGCTTCGGCGTCTTCTGGGCGAATCCGGCTTGCCGGGTGTTTTTCTGCCGGAACCGGGCGAGAGCCTGGAGCTCTGAGCGAAAGGCAGCCCTGGGGATTCCGGGATGGGGCAGGTTCAGCTTTTGAAAAGCATGGGGTTCGGAGAGATTGCCGCCAGGCTGGCGCCGGATCCTGGCGGCCAGGGGCGTGATTTGCCATTCATCCGGTGGTGGTGAATTATCTGGAACCAAAAATCATGGGGCGCGGTCTTACTCTCAGCGGTTGGGTTTTCCGTGGTCCCGTGACAGCAAGCCGTGCTGTCGCGATGGAAGAGTGATTAGGCCATGCCCCTGGCACAGCGGGTCTGCGCGGAAGAGTGGCGCATTGTGGCGGAATGATTATTATGAAACCCTGTGGTTCGCAATTTCAAATGTATAGCGCAAGGAGAGATTATGTACAGCAGTGACAACGGCAGAACAATGGTTATCGACCAGTCCCGCTCCCAGGAGGCAACCCTTTTCCTGGCCAAGGTCTTCAACTGGATGGCCATCGGCCTTGGGCTCACCGGGGTTACCGCCCTGGTGGTAGCCAGCACCCCGGCCCTGCAGCAGGCAATCTTCGGCAACAAGATCCTGTTCTATGGCATGATTTTCGGCGAACTCGGCATGGTGATCTATCTTTCAGCCCGGATCGAACAGATGTCCGCCGGGATGGCGACCAATCTTTTTCTGGCCTATTCCATCTTGAACGGGGTGACCATTTCCGCGATCCTCCTGCTCTATACCGGCGCCTCCGTCGCCACTACCTTCTTTGTCGCGGGCGGCATGTTCGTTTCCATGGCGATCTACGGCACGGTGACCAAAAAAGACCTCACCAGCATGGGTTCCTTTTTATTCATGGGGCTCATTGGCATAGTGATCGCCTCGGTGGTGAATATCTTTCTGGCCAGCTCCATGGTTTCCTGGGTTGTTTCCGCCATCGGCGTGATCGTTTTCACCGGCCTGACCGCCTACGACGTGCAGAAGATCACCCGGCTCGGCTCGGGCGGGATCATGGAAAACGGCCAGGCCGCGATCCGGAAGGGCGCGATCATGGGGGCCCTGGCTCTGTATCTCGATTTTGTCAATCTGTTCCTCATGCTGCTCCGTTTCTTGGGGGATCGCCGTTAAGCCGGAGCGCCATAGTATAGAAAAAAGCGATTGTCCGGGGCGGCAATCGCTTTTTTTTTCGATTTGAATATATCCGGGGATCTGCGTTACCTTGTGAGGCAGTTCGCATGTGGCGACGGCTTGCGCAAAGAAAAAACGAAGGTATTTGTGATCCGGAGGAGAAGATTCATGGGAAATGTGAAAAATCGATGGTTGCGTGGGACAAAAGCCATCACCGTGTTGCTGTGTGCGGCAGTGTTGGCAGGAGTTGTCGCGTGCGCGAGCCAGACAGGGGAAGCCCCCAAGAAGTCCGGCGGTGGCTGTGTGAGCTTTTTGCGGTTGTTTTCGTAGGCACGGTTTCCTGGAAACAGGACGATGAGAAATCCGGCCGGATAATTCCGGGCCGGATTTTTTTGTGCGGGAGCAAAGGAAAGGGGTGTCTCTTGCCCATTGACAGGAGGGAACCGGTTAATGGCGCATGGAAGATCCAGGTATCCGTCCAGGGTCAGGAGGTGAGGCCCCGGTAGATTTCTGGAATCCGGTTGGGGAGTTTTCCGACCTCGTCGATGCAGATGTAATTCACCTCCCCGTACATATGGGGGAGATAGGCGTGGGCCTGTTTGTCAATGGTGATGCAGAATGGATGCACCCCCTGCGCCTTGGCCTCGATCAAGGCATGGCGGGTGTCCTCGATGGCATACTCGCCCTTGTAATCGTCATAATCCTCGGGCTTGCCGTCGGAAAGGGTGATGAGCAGTTTGATTCTCGCCTCGCTTTCGGCAAGGAGCCTGGTCAGATGCCGGATGGGCGGTCCCATTCGCGTGTATTCCTGGGGGGCGATGGCGGCAATCCTCCCCTTCACCGCATCGTCGTAAGGTTCGCCAAGGTCCTTGATCCGGAACAGCTCGGAACGCGTGCGGCGCATGCCGGAAAATCCGTAGATGCCGTAGGTGTCGCCCAAAACCTCCAGGGCTTCGCACATGAGGATCAGGGCTTCCTTGAGGGCGGTGTTTACCCATCCCTCGGTTGAGGAGGACATGTCAACGAGGAAGAGGGCGCTGATGTTGCGCTTGTCCCGGGCCAGCCGGATATAGAGATCCTCCGAGGGAGAAAGGCCGGCTTTGATATCGGCAAGCGTTTCGATGAGGGCGTCGAGATCGATTTCGTCCCCGTCTTTTTGCCGCCGGACAAAGCGTTCCTGGTTGCGCATCATTTCGAACTGCCGCTTGAGCCGGGTCAGGTGGCCGCGGTATCTCTTCAGGGTGTTGCCGACAAAAGTGCCTGCGACCGGAATGATTTTTTTGACGGCAAGGGAGCACCAGTTTTTGCGAAAGCCCGCGCGCCGGTAATCCCACTCGTCAAAGATGAAGAGATCGGCTCCGGCAAGGGGTTCGCCCTCCCGGGGGGCAGGGGCGTTTCCCTGTGCCAGCCCCTTGCCCGCAGCCTGCTTGGCGCTGGAGAGGTACTGGGAAGGGATCTGGCCGAGATCCTCGACGATCTCCCTGGCCAGTTTTTTGAGTTTGTCGGGAAGATCGATGTGGCTGTCGTCGATGGTGATGAATTCCAGGGTTTTCTCCCCTTGCGGTTTTGTGCCCTGGGTATCTTTCCCAGCCCCTTCGGGCGGAATAACAGCGGCGGTCTGGCCTTCGAGGTCGGGAAATCCCGTGCCCTGTACTTCTCCTTTTTCTTTTTCGCCTGGGGCATTCCGGGGCGTTTGCGCGTTGATGACGGCGGTGAGGGCCTCGATGAACTGTTCCTTGGCCGCTGCTCTTTTTTTCCGCTGCACCGCCAGGACCTCGGCCGGGCGCAGCACGCCCTGGAAAATTATGGGGGGGGCCGGTTCCCCGGTTAGGTCGAGAAACCGGGCATACGCCTTCGTTGCAAAGCAGGCGGAGTCCTGGCTGGTTGCATTCTCGCGAAATAATCCGTTAAAAAGGCTGGTTACGGGATGGGGCGCGGAAGGGGTTTCGCCGGTATCCTCCGCGGCCCGGAGAAGGATGGTTCTTTGCAGGTCTCCGGTGGAGCCCTCCGCGCCCCGGGGGATTGTCCGGGCAAGGGCCTGGAAGATAGGGCCGCTTTCCCGCATGAGGCCGGGAAGCTTTTCCCGGAGAAAAACGGTGGCCCTGGCGGTTTCGCCAAGGTGGAAAAGGTGGGCCGCAACGGCTGGTTTTGCAAACAGGTTGCAGTAATCGTTGAGGCCGGTGCATGCAGGGGGAAGGGCGGTGCGCTGCCGTCTTGTGGCGGCGGGAATCGCCGGGGAGCCCGCGGGGAGATGGAGCGAAAAGGTGCCGATGGCGGTAAAGGCCCACTGAAAGGAGATGATGAGTTTGTAGAGCAGGAAATTGTCGGTCTGTTTTGGAAAGACGGCGATCCCGGGGGGGAGATAGACCGCCGCAGTGTCCGTGTAGACCTCCTGGCCGGGGATCAATTCCAGGGGATGCCCGGCCAGTCCGGTGGCATAGGGCTGCAGTCGGCCGGTGACCTCGGCGAGGCTGATGCCGGTTTCTCCCCGTATCGTGCAGAGAAAGGTTTCCTCCACCCGTTCGAGGAGCTGCCGGGTCTGATGCAGCCCCCCGGATTCATAGGCCGCAAGGATGGTCTTGACCCAGTCGGCAAGCTGGGAGTGGTGCAGGCAGGTAAGTCCCTTTTTCACCGCCTTGAGAAAGCTGTTGCAGAGGGCATGACTCACCGGCCAGATTGCGGCAATCTGACGAAAGATTTCGTCCAGCGCCGCATCGGGCAACCCCTGCAGCGGCTCGGTTATCTCTTCGATCTCCCAGTCGTTGAGGATGTCCGGCAGGACTGCCTGGGCAAATCTGGTTTTGAGTTCGCGTGGGTCCAGGGGGGTGCCTCCGCTTAAAAGAGGGAGCTGGTTATCTCCTCAAGGGCTGCCAGCATTTCATGGTCATCGGTCAGGGTCTCGGTGATCGTGGCCTTGCAGGCAGTGCGCGGCTGGATGCCGCTTTTGATGAGTTTGCCGGCATGGATCAGGAGCCGGGTGCTTGCCCCCTCCTGCAGGCCGGAGTCCTTCAGGCTCCGGGTCATGGTTGCCAGCCGGACAAGTTTTTCCGCCAGCGGCTGCTCGATGCCGGATTCCTCCCGGACAATGCGGGCCTCCAGTTCGGGAGGGGGGTAGTTGAATTCAAAGGAAACGAAACGCTGGCGGGTCGACTGCTTCAGATCCTTGAGCACGCTCTGGTAGCCGGGATTGTAGGAGATGGCCAGCATGAATTCGGGCGGGGCGGTCAGGGTTTCCCCCAGCTTTTCAATGGGCAGCTCCCGCCGGTCGTCGGCCAGGGGGTGGATGACCACGGTGGTGTCCTTTCTGGCTTCGACGATTTCGTCAAGATAGCAAATGGCTCCGGTCCGGACCGCCTTGGTGAGGGGGCCGTCCATCCAGACCGCTTCTCCACCCTTGATGAGAAACCGGCCGATGAGGTCGCTGGTGGAAAGATCGTCATGGCACGATACGGTGATGAGCGGACGGGTGAGTTCCCAGGCCAGCCGATGCATGAACCGGGTTTTGCCGCAACCGGTCGGGCCTTTTAACAGGATCGGCAGACCGTTGTGGTATGCTGTCTTGGCGATGTGCAGTTCTTCCGCCTGTTCCAGATAGAATGGCTTTTCGGCAATGAGCTGCGCTGCGGTGGCGATTTTTTTCATCTGTTTCCGCCCTCCTTGACGGAAGAAAATAAGGACGGTTGGCGCTGGGGGCAAATGAAAATCTGACGGATTCGCAAATAAAAAAGGGGAAAATGGCGCAGGTGTGCAACATAAAAAATTAAGGCTTCCTTAAAAAGTTGCGCTGCGATTACCGCCGCCGGCCGCTTCGGTCCCTGCTGGAATCGTGAATTGTTGCGAATTTAAAAAAGTTGGGCTGGGCCGAAAATACTTGCCGGTGTCGGCCGGTGGGGGTAAGGAGTGGAAAATACCCTGCATATTTTCTGAAGAAAGGAATGAGAACCAGGGGTTCCCTTCGGGAGGGAGGACGGAGAGGCATGATTACAGAAGCAGGGAGAGAGGCGGCGAAAAAACGGAAATGGTATGAGAAATACCTGCCGTTTGTGGCCAGAAGTCCGGAAATGCAACTGCGCTGGCTTGAGTCGACTTTTAAAAAAGGCGTTCTGAGCCCGAATGAAGTAACCCCATATCTCAAGCTGTTCATGGCTCCGGACGGGGAAGGAAATCTGGCCCGGGTTCGTGGGTTGCTCCACGCATTGAGCGGCAGCCTCATTGAAAAAATGCTGGGAGCTGCCGATATCTATGATGTCCCGGATCTTTTTCGGTGCATCGCCGTGCCTACGGTGGCGCAGGCGGTCATTGCCATTACCAAATCGCCCCCTCCTTACGAGAAGACTCCGGAATTGGTCGTCGATAAGGTTTTTCAGGCGGTGTACGACTGTTCGGAAGAGCTTTTGGCCCGGGCGGCGGCGGAGGTGGCGGCGAGTGTGGACAAGCCTGCCCATTTCCAGGAGGCCTATGAGAGGTTCAAGGAGATCAAGGAGGATGAGAAATTGTTGAGTGCTCTGTATCCCAAGGCCATACTGTAAATCCTGCATGGTTCGTCAAATAAAAAGCCCTTCCGGATTCGGAAGGGCTTTTTATGATTCTGCAAAGAGTAGGGATGGTTATTTCTTCTTGCCCTTCGTTGCGGCGCGTTTTGAAGCCTTCAAGGGGTTGATCTTGAGTGTGGACACGCTGATCTCTGGTTTCACATGGGTTGCAAAATTACAGAGGCCCAGGCGCCATTTGGCTTCCGGCATGGCGTAGGTGGAGCAATATTTTGCTGCCTCGACCTCAACCATACGTTCGCAACCTTCACATTTGTCAATGATCTGTTGAAACTGGCCGGTGGTATATTTGCTGGTCATGTCCTTGGGAGCCGCTTTTGCCATTGTCATTCTCCGTATGAAACCCGGGTCGGGGATTCGCGTTCATCCCTTTCCCTTGGTCGGGTACTGGTTGTTGTGGTAGTCAGAGCGCCGCCGCAAGCGGACGCAACATCATATTAATGAATCAGCTTATTTAAATTATCCAGTGTGGAGTGTCAATAAAAAAAGAGGACGGCGATGCGGGGGAAAGAGACCCTTTGGAGATGAAAATGACGGGATGTAGGAATTTTGCCGACATAAATAAACGCTATCTATCTATTGTTTTTGAGAAAATCTTAAGATATAAGATATAAATGCCGGTTTAATTTCAGCAACAGAGGGGATGGGATATGCCGTTTTATATCTGGAAGGGTGTCAACTCCTATGGGGAAAAGCGCAAGGGTAAGATTGAAATGCCCAGCGAAGCCATGGCGCAAGCGCATCTGAAAAAGATGCGGATAACGGTGTCCATGCTGAAAGAAGCCCCCAAGGACATGTTCGAAAATATTGAGTTTTTAAAGCCGAAAATAACCGGCAAGGATGTTGTCATCTTCACCCGTCAGTTGTCCACCATGATCGATGCAGGACTGCCTCTGGTGCAAAGCCTGGAGATTTTGGGGGAGCAGATGGAAAATCCCAGCTTCAAGAAAGTTTTGCGGGCAATCAGGTCGGATGTCGAGACCGGCACCACCTTTGCCGATGCCATGAAGAAGCACCCCACCTGCTTTGACACGCTGTATTGCAACATGGTTGAGGCCGGCGAGGTCGGCGGTATTCTGGATACCATCCTGAACCGGCTCGCCTCCTTCATGGAAAAAAACATGGCGCTCAAGAAGAAGGTCAAGGGAGCGATGACCTACCCCATTATCTGCATCTGTATCTCCTTTGTGGTCATGGCGGTGATGCTGGTTTTCGTGGTGCCGGTTTTTCAAAAGATGTTCGCTGATTTTGGCGGCGCCCTGCCCGGACCGACCCAGTTTGTTGTCGATATGAGTGAGTTCGCCAAAGGGAATTTTCATATCATCATCGCCGCCATCTTTGCCGCGGTTTTTCTGGTGAAAAAGATATACAAGACGGAGAAGGGCCGCATTGAGATGGACCGGATGCTGCTGAACATGCCCATTGTGGGCACTCTTCTGCGCAGGGTGGCGGTGGCCAAGTTCACTCGGACCCTCGGCACCATGCTGCAAAGCGGGGTGCCGATCCTGGAATCCCTCAATGTCGTGGCCAGAACCGCGGGAAACAAGATCATTGAGATGGCGGTGTTCCGGGTGACGGACAGCATCAGCGAAGGACGGGCCATTGCCGAGCCCCTGGAGGAGACAGGGGTGTTTCCCGGGATGGTGGTGCAGATGATCAATGTCGGTGAAGCCACCGGCGCCCTTGATGTCATGTTGACCAAGATTGCTGATTTTTATGACGAAGAGGTTGATCAGGCCGTGGAAAACCTGACTGCGGCGATCGAGCCTTTGATGATGTGTTTTCTTGGCGGCATGATCGGCGGATTGGTTGTTGCCATGTATCTGCCCATCTTCAGTATGGCTGGGGCTGTGGGCGGTTAATTTTAGGGCGTATCCTGTATTGGTTTTTTGGGAGCCGTTACGAAATAATTATTACAGCGATCATTTTGTTACGGCTCCTTATGCCGGTCACTGGATTTCAATGTTACGGTTATTATTGGACAACGGCTTAATACGATTTGGAGGAAGAGATGGGAGAGATTATCGGTGTGTTGGGCAGAGAGGTTCTGGATTCACGGGGCAATCCCACCGTTGAGGTTGAGGTGTTTCTCGATTCGGGGGTGGTCGGTCGGGCCCTGGTGCCGTCCGGCGCTTCCACCGGCACCCGCGAGGCCTTGGAGCTTCGCGACACAAAAAAGAAGCGGTATCTCGGCAAAGGGGTGCTCACGGCAGTGGCCAATGTGAACGAAAAAATCGGCCCGGGCATCATCGGCCTTGATTCCACCCAGCAGGTGATCGTCGATCAGGCCATGCTGCTGCTGGACGGCACCGAGTACAAGAAAAATCTCGGCGCCAACGCCATTCTCGGGGTTTCCATGGCTGTGGCCAAGGCGTCCGCCGAGGAGGTCGGCCTGCCGCTCTATACCTATTTGGGCGGGGTGAACGGCAAGGTGCTGCCCGTGCCGATGATGAATGTTTTAAACGGCGGGGCGCATGCCGACAACAACGTGGATATTCAGGAATTCATGGTCATGCCCGCCGGGGCTTCCTGCTTTGCCGAGGCCCTGCGCATGGGGGTGGAAACTTTTCACAGCCTGAAAGCGGTACTGAAAAAGGCCGGGCTCCAGACCGCGGTTGGCGACGAGGGCGGTTTTGCTCCTAATCTGCGCTCCAACGAGGAGGCCATGGAATTTTTGCTGGAGGCCATTGTCAAGGCCGGTTACAAGCCGGGCAAGGATATTTTCATCGCCCTGGATGTGGCTGCCAGCGAGCTGTATGACCCCAAGAAAAAATGCTACGTGCTTGCCGCGGAGAAAAAGGCCAATAAGTCGGCGGACGAACTGATCGCCTTTTATGAGGCTTGGGTGAAAAAATATCCCCTGGTCTCCATTGAAGACGGACTGGCCGAGGCCGACTGGGCTGGCTGGGGCAAGCTGACCAAAAAACTTGGCGGCAAGGTGCAGCTTGTCGGGGACGATATCTTTGTCACCAACACCAAGATTCTGGCCAAGGGCATTAAAGAGGATGTGGCCAATTCCATCCTGATCAAACTCAACCAGATCGGCACGGTGACCGAAACCATCGATGCCGTGGAAATGGCCCATCGCGCCGGATATACCTCGGTCATTTCTCACCGTTCCGGTGAGACCGAGGACACCACCATTGCCGATCTCAGTGTGGCCCTGAACACCGGCCAGATCAAGACCGGCGCTCCTTCCCGCACCGATCGGGTCGCCAAATACAATCAGTTGCTGCGGATCGAGGAGGAGCTTGGCGCTGCGGGCAGGTATGCCGGCAAGACCGCCTTGAAATATATTTCTTGACAATTATCAGTTAGTTGAACATGTTATGAGCCAATAAAGGAGGGTGCCCCATGACCCTGACAAAAGCGGATCTTGTCCAAAAGGTCTATCAAAATCACAATTTCACCAAGGCCCAGGCTGCCGAGGCCGTTGAGGCTTTTCTGCGCATTGCCAAGAAATGCCTGAATACCGGTGAGGATCTGTTGATCAGTGGTTTTGGCAAGTTCAACGTGAAAAAGAAAAATGCCCGGCGCGGGAGAAATCCCCAGACCGGAGATGAACTGATTCTGGAAGCCCGTAAGGTTGTGACCTTCAAGCCCTCCGGACTTCTGCGTTCCAGGATCAACGGAGACTAGCCCCCCTTCTCCCGGGGAGCGGATTTCCGACGCTGACACGTTTCGCAAGACGGGTTGTGTTTCCCTTGGCAGCAAGGAGGCAGCCCGTCTTTTTTTTTTTAGGGCCGTGACGAGGCAAGCATGGGCGTGGGGCCATTCCGTCGCGGTTCCTTGTCCGGATCATGGTGTTTTACTGTTGCGGTTGTTGTGAGCAACGGTGAACTTTTTTTCTTGTGCCGCGGGATGCTTTTGCGCGTCCGGTGGGCAGAGAGAGGGAGCGAATATGGCCTGCGAACAGAAAAGTCTTGCGGAACTGGCTGCTCTGGTTCAAGGAGAGCTGGTTGGCGACCCCGGGGTGCTCATCGGCGGGGTTGCCGATTTTGACAGTGCCGGCAAGGGCGAGATAACCTTTGTCGCCGATCTCAAGCGCGGGGGTCGGCTCGACCAATGCAAGGCCTCGGCAATCATTGTGCCGAATTCGGTTGCCGAAATCAGCGTGCCTGCGATTCGGGTCAGGAATCCATACCTTGCCGTGGCCCGTATCCATGCCCTGTTTGTCGCGGAACCGTTTGTCGCCACGGGCATCGATGCGCGGGCGGTTGTGGGCCGGGATTGCCGTATCCCAGCCGAGGTTGCCATCAGCCCCCTGGTCTATCTTGGCAACCGGGTTCGGCTTGGGCAGCGGGTAACGCTTCATCCGGGGGTGGTCGTGTATGACGACGCCGTTATCGGCGACGATGTGGTGCTGTATTCCAATGTAACGATCGGCCGTGGTTGCCGAATCGGGAACCGGGTTATTATCCACGGCGGGACCGTGATCGGCAGTGATGGTTTCGGCTATGCCACCGAAGGCAGCGGCCGCCATGTCAAGCGGCCCCAGGTCGGCGTGGTCCAGATCGATGATGATGTGGAGATCGGGGCCAATACCTGTATTGACCGCGCCACCTTCGGCAAGACCTGGATCAAGCGGGGGACGAAGATCGATAATCTCGTGCAGCTTGGTCATAATGTGATGATCGGGGAGGACGCAATGGTTGTCGCCCAGGTGGGCATGGCCGGCAGTACTACCACCGGCAACAATGTGGTTTTGGGAGGGCAGGTCGGTCTTGCCGGGCACATCCACCTCGGGGACCGGGTAATGGTTGCGGCCAAATCAGGGGTGCATAACAGCCTGGAACCTGGCGCCATCGTGGCCGGCATTCCGGCCATCCCCCACAAAACCTGGCTGCGCGCCAGCGCGGCCTATGCGAAACTTCCGGAAATGGTGCGGGAGATGCGGGAATTGAGACGGCAGATCGCCGCGCTGTCCCGGGAAATAACGCAGGACGAAGAGGATCGTCCTGAAAGCAACGGATAACGTGCGGACTGGTCGCCGCGGACGGCAACGATGGCCCGGCATCGGTTCGGCCCAGTAAAAAGAGAGGTGAGGTGGCATGGATTCTGATCTGCAGCAGCTTGATATCCTGGAAATCCTGAAGATTTTACCGCACAGGTATCCCTTTCTCATGGTGGACCGCATTGTCGAGATGCACCTCGGCGAATCCATCCGGGGGTACAAGAACGTGACCATGAACGAGAATTTTTTTCAGGGGCATTTTCCCTCGCAACCCGTTATGCCGGGGGTCTTGATCCTCGAAGGCATGGCCCAGGTCGGTGCGATCCTTGCCTATCTCACCGATCCCGAGGCGGTTGCCAGCAAGCTCGTCTATTTTGCAGGTCTTGACAGCGTGAAATTCCGGCAGAAGGTCGTGCCTGGAGACCAGTTGTATTACGAGCTTTCGGTGAGCAAGCGCAAGGCCAGGTTTTGGAAAATGGACGGCAAGGCCTATGTCGACGCCAAGCTCGTGGCCGAAGCGGAGCTCATGGCAACTTTTGCCTGAGCGTCCCCGGAAATCTTTCATCCGTTTTTGATGTTTCAACCAACCAAACCCAAGCGAAGGCGCAATGAACATACATCCTACCGCAGTTATTGATCCCGGGGCGAAGGTCCATGCCTCCACCACCGTTGGCCCCTATGCCGTTATCGAGAAAGGGGTGGAGATCGGCCCTGATTGCGTGGTCTGTCCCCATGCCGTGGTCACGGGACTGACCACCATCGGCGCCCGCAACACCATCGGCTCCTTCACCAATATCGGCGGGCCGCCCCAAGACTTAAAATACAACAACGAACCCACCCGGCTGGTCATCGGCGACGACAATCAGATTCGGGAGTATGTTTCCATCCACCGCGGCACCCCGGGCGGCCATGGGGTGACCACGGTGGGCAGCGGCAATCTGCTCATGGCCTACACCCACATCGCCCATGACTGCGTGATTGGAGATCATGTGATCATGGCCAATGCCGCCACCCTGGGCGGGCATGTCGAGGTCGCCGACCGGGTGATCATCGGGGGGCTCACCGCCGTACACCAGTTTGTCCGCATCGGCGAGTATGCCTACATCGGCGGCATGTCCGGGCTCAGCAAGGATGTGCCCCCCTATGTGATCTTGGCCGGCATCCGCAACCAGATGCGGGTGACCGGGATCAACCGGATCGGCCTGCGAAGATCCGGTTTTACCGCCGATGAGATCAAAAAACTGGGGCAGGCCTACAAAATCATTTTCCGCAGCCCGGAATTGCTGCTCCAGGATGCGCTTGCTAAGACCCTGGAAGAGATTCCCGATTGCGCGCCGGTTGCCAAGCTGGTGAATTTCTTTGCCACCTCGAAACGCGGGGCGGTGCGTATGGCCGGTGATGACGAAGAATAGCATCGGCATCATCGCCGGCGGCGGTCAATTTCCGAAGCTTTTTGCCGAGGCCGCCAAAAAAGCGGGGCGCGAGGTGGTGATCGTGGCGCACCAGGGAGAGTCCTGGCCAGAGCTCGAAACCGTGGCCGATCGGTTCTGCTGGGTAAAACTCGGCCAGTTGGGGCGGATCATAAGTTTTTTCCGGGAACATGGCGTTACGGAAACCGTCTTTTTGGGCGCCATCACCAAAACCAAGATTTTCAAGGATGTCTGGCCGGACCTCAAGGGGTTGACCCTTTGGAACAAGATAGACATCCGCCAGGACGACGCGATCCTGCGGGCAGTGGCCGGGGTTCTGGAGCAGGAAGGCATTCACGTTCTGGAGTCCACCCTCTATCTCAAGGATCTGCTCTTCCCCAAGGGGGTGCTTACCAAGAAAAAGCCCTCTGCCGAGCAGATGGAGGATATCCGTTTCGGCTGGCAAACCGCCCGGGCCATCGGCGCCCTGGATATCGGGCAGTGCGTGGTGGTCCGGGACCGCACCGTGCTGGCGGTGGAGGCCATTGAGGGGACGGATGCCGCCATCACCCGGGGCGGCGCGCTGGGAAAAGAAAAGGTTGTGGTCGTCAAGGTGAAAAAGCCCAAGCAGGATTTCCGTTTCGACCTGCCGGCCATCGGCGGAAAAACCATTGAGACCATGGCCTCGGTCAAGGCTGCTGTCCTGGCGGTGGAAACCGGGCAGGCCCTGCTTTTTGACCGGGAGGCCGTGATCGAAGCGGCGAACCGGGCCGGGATTGTCGTGGTTGGGGTGGAAGAGTTGCCGGACGGCACCCTGTCGTTGTAGTAACTGCTCAGCAGCACCACATCTGCTTCGCCGCTACGCTGCTGTCATCGGCCTGCTCATGTGCAACAGCACACTTCGCAGACCTCTTCCGCGCATCTGTGGCAGCAGCGAAGCGGCGCTGCTGAGCAGTTACTTGCTGTAGTTTTTTCGTTACCGATACTCAGTCAGCAGGAAGATACCTCTCATGAAAGCCATGGTTCTGGCTGCGGGCTTCGGAACACGCCTGCGCCCCTATTCCCTGCAACGTCCCAAGCCGCTGTTCCCGGTGCTTGACACCCCCCTTCTTGCCCATACCCTGGGCCAGCTCCGCCGGAGCGGGGTTGAGGATGTCGTGGTCAATGCCCACCATCTCCGGGAGCAAATCAGCACCATGCTCCATGGTCAGCGAGATGTTCGGGTTCAGCTCGAGGATCTGGAGCTGGGGACCGGGGGTGGCCTGCGGTTGGCGCACAGTCATTTTGGCGGGTCTCCTTTTCTTGCGGTCAACGGCGATATTGTCCACGATCTCGATCTGGCCGCGGTCTATGGATCCCATTGCGCCTCGGGGGCTGAGGTGACCATGGTGCTGCACGACTGTTCCCGATTCAACAATGTCCGCGTCAATGGCCAGAGCAGGATCGTCGGGTTTTCCGAGCCGGCCGGAGAGGGCGAACGCTTGTTGGCCTTCACCGGGGTGCAGGTCATCAATCCGGCGGTTCTCTCCCTGATCCCCGAGGGCGTTTTCTACAACATCATCGATTGCTATGCCGACTTGCTGAAACGCGGCGGCACAATCCAGGCCCTGGTCGTTTCCGGCCATTTCTGGACCGATATGGGCACCCCGGCGGATTATCTGCAGCTCCACGAGGATATTGTGCTGAAGGGGGGGATGCCCGGATTTTTCCCGGAGCGCGGAGCCTCTCCTTTCTATCTCGCAAAAGACGTGGTTCTCGGCTCCAGGGTCGCCTTGCAGGACTGGGTTTCCATCGGACATGGGGCAACCATCGGCGAGGGGGCCAGCCTGACGAGGGTTGTGGTCTGGGATGGGGCCAGGGTTGCCCCCGGCAGTATCGTGACTGACAGTATCATCACGGGGGAGGGCTAAGGTGTTTACAGAACAACACAGACTGGCCCTGGCCAGATTATTGGCCGCGCAGGGGTTTTCTTCTGATGTGCCGATGGCGGACAGGATGGCCGGGGACGGCTCCGACCGGCAGTTCTACCGTTTTGCCGTGGGCGATTTTTCCCTGCTGGCGGTGTTGCCCGGCGCCGGCCAAGCCCAGGGCATGGCCGAGGCGCGGGCCGCCCATGCAATAGGCTGCCATTTTTTCACCCATGGGGTGCCGGTTCCTCGGATCTACGGCTTTGCCGAGGAGTGCGGCCTTATCCTCTGCGAGGACCTCGGCGACACCAAGCTTCATGATCTGCTCCTCCGGCATGGTGCGGAGGAGGAGGCGGATGCCTGTTACCGGCAGGCCCTTGCCGCCCTGGCTCATTTGCAGACCGAGACGCGCCGAGGGTTTCAGCCGGAATGGTGCTGGGATACCACCCGTTATGACCGCGCCCTCATGCTGACCAGGGAATCCGGCTATTTCCGGAAGGCCCTGTGCGAGGATTTTCTGGGGATGAGCGACTTGCCCCAAGGGCTTGATCAGGAGTTTGTCTTTCTGGCGGAGCGAGCCATGCAGGAGCCCGCCGATTTTATCCTGCACCGCGATTTTCAATCGCGCAACCTCATGATCTGTGAGGGAAAAGTCAGAATTATCGATTTTCAGGGTGCCAGACTGGGGCCGTTGGGGTATGATCTCGCCTCCCTGCTCATCGATCCCTATGCCGGTTTGTCCCCGCCCCGGCAACAGGCCCTTCTCTGCTTCTACCTGGATGCGCTCGCCGCTCATATTCCCCTTGACCGGGGACGATTCATTGAGGGATATTACTACATGACCCTGCAGCGCAACCTGCAGATTCTGGGAGCTTTTGCCTTTCTTTCCAAGAATCGGGGGAAAGATTTTTTTCGACAGTTCATCAACCCCGCCGCCGCCACCCTTGACGAGCACTTGGCCGCGCCGCAGGGGCGGGATTTCCCCTCTCTGCGCACTGTGGTGGAACAGGCGCGAGATTTCCTTAGTGCATGATGGGCTCGCACAATGCGTCACCCCGGCGAAGGCCGGGGTCCAGCCTTGCTGCAACTCTCCGGGAAAACTGGATTTCGGCCTTCGCCGGAATGACGGAATGGAGCCTTTTTTGAGTCGTTGCGCGTGCATCAATAACCAACACGGAACCCATAACTCCCATGCAAACACGATATCCCATCGTTGCCCTGGTCGGCCGGCCCAATGTCGGCAAATCAAGCCTTTTCAACCGGTTCGCCAAGAGCCGCAAAGCCATTGTCGACCCTACCCCCGGCGTGACCCGTGACCGCCATTATGAGCAGGTGACCATGGAGGAGCGGACTTTTATCCTGGTCGACACCGGCGGCATCGAGGGCGACGGCCGGGAGATGATGGCCGGTTTGATCCGCGAACAGACCATGCAGGCCATGCGGGAGGCGGATGTGATCCTCTTCCTGCTGGACGGCAAGGAGGGGGTGCTGCCGGAAGACTACGAGGTGGCGGATTATCTACGGCGCACGAAAAAACCGGTGCATTTTTTGGTCAACAAGGTGGACAGCCCGGAGCTTGAACAGAAGCTCATTCCCCAATTTTATGAGCTGGGGGTGGATAAACTCTGGCCTGTTTCCGCGGCGCACGGCTATGGGGTCAAGCCCTTTTTTGAGGCCCTGCTCGAAACCCTACCGGTTTTTCCCGAATCCGACGACATCCCGCCGGAAACCATCAGCCTGGCCTGCCTGGGGCGGCCCAATGTGGGCAAGTCTTCCCTGATTAACCGGCTGCTGGGCGAAGAGCGCATGGTGGTTTCGGATATTCCCGGCACCACCAGGGATTCGGTGGACACCCTGCTCACGGTTGGCAAACAGCCGTACCTGCTCATCGATACGGCCGGGATCCGGCGCAAGGGCAAGGTGCAGGAAAAACTCGAGAAATTCAGCGTGCTCCAGGCCCTGGGCGCCTTGGAACGCTGCGATATAGTGCTGATCCTCATAGATGCGGGGGAGGGAATCACCGAGCAGGACACCAAGGTGCTGGGCTATGCCTTTGAACGGGGCAGGGCCTGTATGATCGTGGTGAACAAATGGGATCTGCTCCACGGCGATGGGAAGCGGCAGAAGCAGTTGATGGAGGAGATTGCCCGGGCCACGAGCTTTGTAGAATATGCCCCGGTGCTCAAGATCTCCGCCCTTACCGGCGCAGGGGTGAGGCAGTTGCTGCCCACGGTGGCGAAGATCTACAAGCAGTATTGCGGCTCCTTTTCAACCGGCAAGATTAACCGGATCCTGCAGGATGCGCTGGAAGGGCATAATCCGCCCATGCACAAGGGGAGGCGCCTCAAGCTCTACTACACGACCCAGATTTCCACCAAGCCCCCCACCTTTATCGTCTTTGCCAATTATCCCAAGGGGGTGCATTTCTCCTACCTCCGCTATCTGCTCAACCAGTTCAGGGCCGGGCTCAAGCTGGACGCCATCCCCATCAAGATTATCCTGAAGGAACGGCAACGCAAAGAATATGGCTAATGACCCTGGAGAGGAGAGGCTTTTTCCTTTAGGCTGTGATGGGCCGGGCGTGTATGCGGCCTTTGCCGCCCTGGCCGAGGAATCGGGCTATGCCCGGCATCTTGCTCTACGGGAAAAGTCTTGGGAGCTGTATCTCGTCTGCCTTGCCGAAGATCTTGCCTCTTTTCTTGCCGCATATCCCGCGGCAGAGACGCTCATTCCTCCCCAGTCTGCCGTTCGCGGCCCCGACCTCCCTGCCGCGGCCGGCCTTGAGGCAGTGCGCACCTTCAGGCCGCTCGGTCTGCCGTTCACCATTTTTTTCTCTCTGCTGAAATGCGCCCGCCAGGTTTTTTTCATCTGCTTGTCAGAGGGCAACCGCGAGCAGGTTCGGGCCGGATGCGCCCTTTTTTTTGACCGGATGGAAGCCGCTGCCGTCAGTCAGTGGGTCAAGGAGGAGAGCGGTTCCGTCCTGCACAGGCTTCGCAAGGCGCGGCAGTATATTCTCAAAGAAAAAAGGCGCTATGCCGCGGTGTTTTCGCGGATGGCCGAGCCGGCTTTTATCGTGGATCGGGAACGTTGCCTGGTGGATGTCAATGACGCCTTTGAGGATTTTTTCAAGGTGCGCGGGGAGACGCTGGCCGGCAAATCCTGCGATGTGGTATTGGGGCATGCGGTCTGCGAGGCCTGTCTGCTGGAAAATGCGCTGTCCGAACAGGGTTCCTTTTCCAGCATCGAGATTGCCATTCCGGTTGCCGGGGAAACCCGGACGGTGCTGATGAGCGGCACTTCCCTGGGGTTTGTGAACGGGGAAGATTCCGGCGGTATTGTGGTGCTGCAGGATATCACCGAGCAGCGGCGAATTGAGCTTGCCCTTCAGGCAAGCGAGGAACAGTTCCGGACCCTGGTTGAGAATATTCCCGATGTCGCCTGGCGAGCGGATGCAGAGGGGGGGCTGGTCTATGTCAGCCCCAAGATGAAAAGGATCTGCGGCTACGAGCCGGAGGATCTGCTCGGGCAGAGCAGATTCAGCCACGTTCATCCCGAGGATGTTGACGAGGTCCGCAAGCGGTATGGCCAGCTCTTCAGCAAGGAGCGGGATTTCACTCTCCATTACCGGTTGCGGCATAAAAAAGGAAAATGGCTCTGGGTGCATGACCGGGCCCAGGCTGTCGGCGGCTATGCCACCGGGGTTTTCTCCGATGTCACCAAGCTGCGCAAGATGGAGGATGAGCTCAAGGAGTACCGGGTCTGGCTGGAGGAGATGGTGGACGAAAGAACCCAGGAGGCCGAAGCGGTGAACCGGCAGCTGCTGCTGGAGGTGGCCGAGCGCCAGCAGGCGCAGCAGGAGCTGGAACGGGTGGCGGCGCGCCTCAGGCACTCCAACGCCGAACTGGAGCAGTTCGCCCATGTGGCGTCCCACGACATGAAGGAGCCGCTCCTGCTGATCGTCTCCTTTGCCGAGCGGCTGCTGGCCAAATGGCCCGAAAAATTCGACGGCAAGGCAGGGGAATTTCTCCGGCGCATTCTCAAGGCAGGACACCAGTTGCAGGAGCTGATGGACAACATTTTACAACTTTCCAAGGTGCGCAACTGCGATCACCCTTTCGGAGCGGTTGACCTGAATGATCTCCTGCGGGAGGTGATGGCTGATTTTGAGGAGAAAACCAGGCAGATGGGGGGAACCATCGGCCTGGGAACTTTTGCGGCCATTGAGGGAGACAGGACCCAACTGCGGCAGCTTTTCCAGAACCTCATTGCCAACGCCTTGAAATACCGGCAGAAAAGCATTCCCCCCCTGGTCGAGGTGAAGGGCAGAACGCTGCCGGGCAAAATCTATGAAATAACGGTGCAGGATAACGGCATCGGCTTTGAGGAAAAGCATGCGGAGCGGATTTTTCAGCCCTTTGTCCGGCTGCACGGCCACCACGAGTACGACGGGACCGGGATCGGCTTGGCAACCTGCGAAAAAATCGTCGCCCGGCACGGCGGAAGGATTTCCGCCAAAAGCAGGCCGGGGGAGGGCTCGATTTTTATCGTTCAATTGCCCCTTTTTCAGTCTAAGCGCCAATAGCGATCCGCAGTTTCCTGCCGCCGACCTTTCCTTGGGGAGGGTTGGCAATGCCGGGATATCTTCCCTTTTTTATCGTAAAAAATACTTCCTTCCGAGCTCCTCTTTGAGTATGCTGTACCATATATTGTGGTGGTGTATGCATTCGATGCGCCATATAGTGTTTTATTTCCGTTACAATCATGACATTTACCCAAGGGGTGCCCGATGGATTTACCGATCAGTTTTGATGAAGCGCTGAAGGAATGGGAGCGATTTGAAGAGTATCTTGTGCAGGCCAGGTATGCAATCCGCAACAATAAAACCGGGGTGCCCATGGAAAAGGACATGACCCAGGTGCTGTTGCGCGTCAGCAGGCAGTTCAAGCATCCTGCGGTTGCCAAGGCCCTGATCCACGGCACCATCATTACGGCCACCCCGTTTCTGATGAACGGCGGTAACCCCCATACCCGCCGGGCAGGCTATTATTCCTGCTATCCCCTGGGCGATGTGGAAGACTCCACCGACGCGATATTCGACATGGAGCGGGATCTGGTCAGCATCTTCCAGCATGCCGGCGGCGGCGGCATCGATGTGACCAAGATCCGGCCCAAGGGCACCATTGTGGACAACGGTCAGGGCCTTGCCTCCGGTCCGGTTTCCTTTGCCAAGGGCTTTTCCCATCTTTCCGAGCGTATCAGCCAGGGCGGCAAGCGGCGGGGCGCCCTGATGATTCAGGCGGACTGGGATATCAAGGACGTGAAGGAGTTCATTTCCTTCAAGGGGGATAATCCCGGCCAGTACACCGGCTGCAACATTTCGCTCAACGTGACCGACGAGAAGTTCTGGGACGATGAGGAGCTTACCAATCTGGTGGCCGAGTATATCTGGAAATCCGGCGATCCCGGCCTGCTTTTCACCCAGAAAAGCCTGGCCAATACCCCGGTGCTGGCCAAGCATAATCCGGTCTACTCCAACCCCTGCGGAGAATATCTTTCCACCAAGGATACGGCCTGCAATCTGCTTACGGTCTGTCTGTCAAAGTGCCTCGACGAGGACAAGGGCAAGTTTCTCGACGCGGTTTTTGAAGCGGCCCGGCTTGCGGCCATTGCCGGCAACGAGATCCTCGACCTGGGCGGCTTTCCGCCCATCGAGCGGATCAAGGCCAATACCCTCAAATTTCGGCCCATCGGCATCGGGTTTACCGGGTTGCACCATGCCATGAACCATTTCGGCGTTTCCTATGCCGATGAGCACGAGGCCCCGCTCTTTGCCAAGGCGACCCAATTGGTCCTGATGCTGGGCTCCATGCAGGGCAGCCTTGACTACGCCGAGTTCATCAAAAAAGAAGGCAAGCAGAAAAAGCTCACCCCCCAGGAATGGAACATGACCTATGTCGACAAGATCGACAGCGAGGCCATTGCCTTCATCGAGTCGGACATGCCCGATAAGGCCAGGTGGCGCAAGCGGACCAGCGAGATCTTCACCACCCTGCGCAAGCTCGGCGGGTTGTACAACTCGGTGACCACCTCCCAGGCCCCCACCGGGTCCATCTCCCAGTTGATGCGGGTGGCCTGTACCGGGGTGGAGCCCTATTTCTCCATGATCCAGCGCCGTAAGGTTAAGGATGTGGATGATTCCTGGAAGGAATTCATCCTCGTGCCCCTGGAGTTTTATCAGTACGAGGATGAGAAGATCGAGTGGGTTGCCGAGCAGACCGCGCACAAGATCGAGCCGTACCAGCAGATCCGGATTCTTGAGGCGTGCCAGGCCTTCAACCATACCGCGGTATCCAAGACCATCAACCTGCCAGCCGACACCACGGTGTCCGACATCAAGAAGATCCTCCAGTATGCCCGGAAGAGCAACCTCAAGGGCATCACCATGTTCCGCGACTCCTCCATGGAAGGGGTGCTGAGCGATCACGGCGGCAAGGTGGAGGCGACCTGCGAATTCTGCGACATGGACGTGCGCAGCGGCTCCACCTACAAGTTTCGTGGGCCGGCGCCGCTCTATATCACGGCCAACAAAGGCGGCCAGGGGCATGTGCGCGAGGTGTTCCTCAACACCACCAAGTCCGGCTCGACCCTGCACGGGATGAGCGAGGCCCTGGGCCGGGTCATTTCCGTGGCGCTCCAGCACGATTACCGGCTGGTGGGCAAGATCGCCCGGACCCTGGAGGATATCTCCTCGGACGGCGCCTGGATCAGCGCCTCGCTGGGCAGGGTCTATTCCATTCCCGCCGCCCTGGCCAAGGTGCTTGACAAGAGCGGAGAGGGCGAAGTGGAGCAGGATCCGGAGCCCTACACCGAGCCGTCCTCCTATGCCTCCTGCCCGGCCTGCGGCAAGATCAGCCTGCGGCGCAGCGGCGGCTGCAACCAGTGCGTGAGTTGCGGGTATTCCTCCTGTTGACGAACGGAAAAGAGGGCGGTTCCATGCAATCAGGCCCGCAGCAGGGCAGATACAGCAAGGCGGTCATGGCTTTCATGGCCGTCTTGTTTTTTTTCATGGTGCTGGTTGACGTCATCATTGCCCGTCATCAACGGAATTTTTTGTTTTCCAGGGCGGAAGAACAAGTCCGCCGGGATCTCCAGCTGATGGCGGTCAATTTACTTGAGCCGACCCTCAAGTATGACTACGATTGGATACACGGATTCGTCCGGCGCTGGGGCGAGGAGCATCCCGAGGTGGTGCGCCTGGCCGCCATCGGCCCTGAGGGCAGGGATCTTTTTGCTTTCAGCCGTCCCGATGCAGGGGCAAAAGCCTTTCTGGTCGAAGAGAAGGTGCACTTTCAGGGCAAAAAACTGTTGACCCTGCAGATGGTGGCTTCCTCCGGCGAGGTGGATGCGCTTTTGCGCAAGCTCCACTGGCAGTTGGGGCTTGCCTCGTTTTTCCTCACGGCGATCGCAGGAATTGCCCTGTGGTTCACCCTGAAACGCATTGCCTTTGCTCCCCTTGAAAAAGAGATCGGTCTGCGCCTGGAGACGGAGCAGCAACTTGCCGCGGCCCACCACCGCCTTGAGGAGCGGGTGCGCGAACGGACCGCCGATCTGGAGGACGCCAATCTCCTGTTGCAGAAAGAGGTTGCGGTGCGTCATGCTGCGGAAGCGCAGTTTGCCAGGCTGCACCGGGAGTACGAGCTGATCCTGAAATCCGCCGGGGAGGGAATCTATGGCCTGGACACCGAGGGACGCATAACCTTTGTCAACTTGGCGGGATTGCAGATTCTTGGGTATGATGAGGCGGAGTTGATCGGCAAGCATCTGCACGATTTCCCCCATCATGTGCGCTGGGACGGCGAGCCGTATGGCCGGGGGGATTGCCCGGTGTGCGCCGCCTATGGCGAGGGGAGAGAAAATCACGGGGGGGAAAGCTATTTTGCCAGAAAGGACGGCTCTGTTTTTCCGGTGGATTTTGTCTGCACCCCCCTTGTGGAAGGGGAAACGGTCATGGGGACGGTTGTGGTCTTTGAAGACATTACCGTGCGCAAGCAGGCCGAACGCGATTTGCTTGCCCTGACCGAAACCCTGGAGCGGCGGGTCATGGAGCGCACCGCACGTCTGGACGCAGCCAACCTGGAATTGCGGGAAACCCTTGGGCAGTTGGAGCAGACCCAGGCGCAGTTGGTGCAATCCGGGAAGATGGCGGCCTTGGGGGATCTGGTGGCCGGGGTTGCCCATGAGATCAACACTCCGGTGGGCGTGGGCGTAACCGCGGCGTCGCATCTGGAGAACAAGACCAGGGAGATTGTGGCCCTTTACGGGGAAGGGCGGATGAAGCGCAGTGATCTTGACCGGTATCTCGCCCTCTGCCAGGATGCGGCGAGTCTGATTTTTTCCAATCTTCACCGGGCGGCGGGACTCATCCGCAGCTTCAAGCAGGTGGCGGTGGATCAGTCCGGGGAGGGGCGCAGGACCTTTCGGGTCAAGGAATACCTTGCCGAGGTCTGCCTGAGCCTGCGGCCTGTTTTAAAGAACACCGGTCATCGCCTGGAAATCTCCTGTCCCGAGGATCTGGAGCTGAACAGCTATCCCGGGGCATTATCCCAGATCGTCACCAACTTCATCACCAACTCGTTGACCCATGCCTACGATGGGGACCAGGCCGGGATTTTGCTCGTGGAAATAGGGCTGGAGGGGGGCAATGTCCGGTTTTGCTACCGCGATGACGGCAAGGGCATGACAGAGGATCTGGTCCGCCACGCCTTTGATCCGTTTTTTACGACAAACAGGGAAAAAGGGGGGAGCGGTTTAGGTCTGCATATCGTATATAATCTTGTGACCCAGAAATTACTGGGGTCAATTACCTGTGAAAGTAAGCCGGGAAAGGGAACATCCTTTGTTCTGCTTTTCCCGGCCGCCATACCTGGGGGGGTATAGCATGGTGGAGTCACATGAGGCGGTTTTTTTTGCGGATGAGCCGGAGGAGTCCGGTTCTTCCGGACAACAGTCCGTGGGGAACGGCGCCTGGAAGGTGCTGGTGGTCGATGACGAGGAAGAGGTGCATGCCGTCACCAAATTGGTGCTTGCCGACTTTACTTACGAGAACAAAAGGTTGCTCTTTCTGCACGCCTATTCCGGGAGGGAGGCCAGGGAGCTCATTGCCGAGCATCCCGACACCGCCATCATTTTTCTTGACGTGGTCATGGAAAAAAATGATGCCGGACTCGATGTGATCCGCCATATCCGGGAGGAGCTGAAGAATTCCTTTGTCCGGATCATCCTGCGCACCGGCCAGCCCGGCCAGGCGCCGGCGGAGAAGGTGATCATCGAGTATGACATCAATGATTACAAGGAGAAAACCGAGCTCACCGCCCAGAAGCTCTTCACCACCATGGTGGCGTCCCTGCGCTCCTACCGGGACATCCTTACCATCGAGGCCAACCGCAAGGGACTGGAAAAGATCATCGACGCGGCCACCTCCATCTGCCGTCTCCGTTCGGTCACCAATCTGGCCAGCGGGGTTCTGACCCAACTGGTGGCCATCCTCCATCTCAGTGAAAACGCCCTCTATTGTCAAACTTCCGGGATTGCGGTGGCCAATATCCAGGGCAGTTTCAAGATGCTTGCCGCCACCGGGGCTTACGAGTCGTATCTCGATGCCGAGGCTGGGGGAGATTTGCCGGCCAAGGTTCTTGCCTATGTCCGGCAGGCCACGACGCTCAAGCAATCCATCTGCCAGGACAACCGCTACATCGGGTATTTTTGCAGTGAGCGCGGGGAGGAAACGGTTATCTATATCGAGGGCTGGCGCGATCTCAGCGAGCTTGACCGCAGGATGATCGAGGTTTTTTGCGGCAACGTCCAGGTGGCCTACGAAAATGTGCTTCTAACCCAGGAGATCGAAGCAACCCAGAAGGAGATCATCTATACCCTGGGCCAGCTTGCCGAGATGCGTTCCCTTGAGACCGGCAACCATGTCCATCGAGTGGCGGAATACAGCCGGCTGCTCGCGGAAAAACATGGCATGAGCCCGCGGGAGGTGGAGGTGATCCGTCTTGCCTCTTCCATGCATGATGTCGGCAAAGTCGCCATCCCCGATGCCATTCTCAACAAAACCGGGCCGCTCACCGCTGCCGAGTTTGAGATTATGAAGACCCATACCAGCCGGGCCCGGGAGATGCTGGGTCTTTCCGACCGGAAGGTTGTCAAGGCCGCGATCGTCATCGCCATGCAGCATCACGAAAAGTTTGACGGCAGCGGCTATCCCAAGGGCTTGAAAGGGGAGGATATCCATATCAGCGCCAGAATCACCGCCCTTGCCGATGTCTTTGACGCCCTGGGCAGTGACCGTACTTACCGTCAGGCCTGGGAGATGGAGGCTATTCTTGATCTTATCCGCGCGGAACGCGGCGTGCATTTCGACCCGATCCTGGTGGATCTCTTTTTTGAAAATATAGACACGATCCTGTCCATCAGAACCAACCTGGCAGGCTAGCCCTCGTGCGCCTTCAAGGCATCGGCGATGAGCGGCCAGGTTGTGCGCAGCGCTTCCCGATCGGTAAAGGGGATGGTGAGGTGCACCTGGTCCTGTTCAAAGGAGGGCGAGTGATTGAGGCCCACCCCGCTGGGCAGCTTGAGCGCGGCGGCAAAGGCGCGGAATTCCTCTTCCGCCTCGGTGAGCCTGGGGAAGCGTTGTTCGGTGAGCCACTGCATGAGCCGGGCTGTTTTTTGGGGGATGTTGGTCTCCTGCGGGTCAAGGATTTCCCGCACCTCTGGCTGGCTGAGCAGGGCCATGACCGAGGTGTTGTGCCTGGCGGCCATTTCCCGGCAGATGGCGGAGATTTTTTTTTGGTTGCTGACGCTGAGGCTCAGCATCTCCATGACTTCGTACAGGGAAAGGCGGTCGGTGAAATTCAGGCCCAGCAGTTCCCTGGCCACCGCCTCGTGCAGCCGGCCGGCATGGAGCGCGGTGAGCAGGTGCTCTTCAAGCCGCAGCAGCGGCAACAGGCTTTGCAGGTGATGGCGGTGGGGTTCCAGCCCCAGAACGGGGAGAAACCTTTTGGTCGCCTCGTTTTCATCCAGATGAGCGAGGATCTTTTGGAAAAAGATCGCCTGCTCGACCACGGAGATGTTGCCCCGGAGCACGGTGTCTTCCAGATTGATGGCCAGGGTTTCCGAGGGCAGGGTATCCGCCGGCAGCACCAGGCAGATGGTCGAGATGGAGTGCAGGGCCTGCTGGGCGGCCAGCAAACGTCTGCGGCCCGTGATGATCTCCATGCTGGTTCGCCCCTGTTCCCGGAGTATGGGCGGGTGGAGAATCCCGGCTCGGGCAATGGAATCCAGCAGCGCTGGGCTTGGTTCTCGTGCTTCTTCCGGGGTCAGGCTGTTGCGGAAATCCTGAAAATTGATGTGGTGCAGGTTGACAAGGCTTGAACGGAAGGTCGGCGGCATGGTTTTCTCATTGTGTGGCGGATGGGTTCTGGTTTTCAGGGTTGCTGATGCACTTGTGAAAAATAGCCCTTCGACAAGCTCAGGGCGAACGAAGATGTTTTTATTTTAATTCAAATAACTACCGTTCGTGCTGAGCTTGTCGAAGCACTTTTTTCGAGGTCGTCGTGCATGACTCTATGGGAAAAAAGGCCCATCTTGTCAATGAAAACCTGTAGGCTCTTTTCAAGAGGGGCAACGTGAAAGTAACCATCATCGCGGCCAGCACCATCTGCGGACGCATCGGCCCCGGCCTTACCGGCAGCTCGCTTGATCGCGGGCTGCTCGAAAGGATGCGGGCGGCAAGCGATGCCAGCCTGTTGGGCGCGGAAACCCTGCGCCAGGGCGACCCGGAGATGCGGGGGCCGGAGGGGGTTCTTTTGCCCAACCGGATCAGGGGGTTCATCACCGGCTCCGGAAATATCCCGGTGGCGGGGAAGAAAGTTTTCCGGCACGGGGAACCGCCCCTTATCTTTACCGGGGCGGCAACGGCTGCCGGCTTGCGGCACAGGCTGGGCGCGCTGGCCCAGGTCGTTCCTCTGCCGTCTGCATCCGGAGGGGGGCTTTCCCTGGCCGCGGCCCTTGCCCATCTGGCACAACTCGGCGCGGCCTCGGTCCTGATCGAAGGCGGCGGCGGGTTGAACTACGCCTGCCTGCGGCAGGGGGTTGTCGATGAGATTCTCCTCACCCTGACCCCGAAGATTTCCGGAGCTCAGGGGGCGCCTTCCCTGTGCGGCGGCCCTGAGCCCCTGGGGGAGCCGTTTTTGCCGCTGGCCCTGGTTTCGTGCGAGGCGGCGCCAACGGGGGAAGTCTTTTTGAAATACCGGGTAGGCAAAGGAGAATGACCATGCAGCAGGAACTGGCGATCTTGTATTCCGGAGGGACGGATTCCCTCGCCCTCTATGCCCTGGCCAGCGCCGGGCATCATCCCGGCCTGCCCAGGCCGGTGCGCATTCATCTCCTCCACATGCTCAACGGCATGGGCCGCTTTGCCGATTTTCCCAGAAACCGTTTTCTTGCCGCGCACAAGATCCTGCTGGCCAATGCCTCCGATCCCAAGAAGATTCCGGAGGCCGAGATGGTGGAGCTTGACATGGGCCGGATGTTCCAGGGGTTGTGGCTCGACCGCTATGAGGAAATGATGCCCCGCTACAACGGGAAAAATCTTGTCTGCGTGGCCTGCAAGCTCGCGATGCACGCCCGGGCCATCGTCTATTGCCATGAGCATTTCGTTCCCCATTTCGTGGCCGGCTACACCAGGAAGCAGGGGCATTACCCCGAGCAGACCCCGGTTTTCATGGAAAAGGTACGGGAGCTGTCCGCCCGGTTCGGGATCAACACCACCTTCCCGGTCTACGAGGATTTTGACGACCAGGTGATCACCCGGCATGTGCTGGAGGATTTCGGACTGCCCTCCACGGGCGGGGGCGAGCGGAAATGCCTGTTCTGCCAGACCCTGACCACGGCTACGGAGAAGGAGATCGGCCAGTACCTCGACGACATGCTTCCCCTGGTCGGCGAGTATATTGAGCATCGTCTGGCCGGTCGGGTCCGCGAGGCGGCTCTCTGTTTTCCTCCCGGCAACCGGCGCGAATAGCGACCGGGAGATCGATCTGCCAAAATCAGGGCAATCCCCTCGCCCGGTCTGCGGTAAGGGGCGCAAGATATTTTGCGCCTTTGCGTTGCTTTTTCTTGTTGTTCTCCTGCGTTATCCCGTGTTCACCCCCCTCCCCCTGGTCAAATTACATTGCGCCCCTTTCCTTGTGGCGCAGATTCCCTCGGCCTTGTTTTATAGCGCGAATTCATCCCTTTGTTTGTTTTGTTGGGGCTTGGCACCCAATTTGCTTCTTGCAAACGGGATATGCTGCGTATATTGCCTCTGTCATGGGGCCAGGAAAAGGGAAGAGTAACCGTTCATTTTTTATTAAGGAGGAGAAAAAGGCTATGAAAAAATCCCGTGTATTCTCGGCAATGCTGGTTGCGTCGGCTGTGGTGGCCGGCGGATCGGCCTATGCCGGCGAGGCGCACAAGGCGATCACCGGTCCTTTTGCCACGCCCATGGAGGTGACCAAGAAATGTCTTGAGTGCCATGCGGACGCGGCAACGGACATCATGCAAACCACCCACTGGACCTGGTCCAGCGAACAGGAGATCTCCGGCAAGAAGGGTAAGGTCGCGCTGGGCAAGAAGAATGCGGTCAATAATTTTTGCATCTCTGTCGATTCCAACTGGCCCCGTTGCACCAGTTGCCACATCAGCTACGGCTGGAAGGATGCCAAGTTTGATTTCACCGACAAAAACAGGGTGGATTGCCTGGTCTGCCATGACACCACCGGCACCTATAAGAAGGCGCCTCCCGCAGCCGGCATGCCCTTTGGCTTCACCGGCAACGCCGAATTGGACGCCAAGCCCGTTAATCTGGTGGCCGTGGCCCAGGGCGTCGGCAAGACAGCCAAGAAAAATTGTGTGGCCTGCCATGGCTTTGGCGGCGGCGGCAACAACGTTAAGCATGGGGATATCGATTCGTCCATGGTCAATCCCACCAAGGCCATTGACGTGCACATGGGCTCCGATGGCCTGAATTTTCAGTGCACCGAGTGCCACACCACCCAGAAGCATGAGATCAAGGGCAACTCCATGATCGTCACGCCCGGCGGCAAGAATCATCTGGAGTGCACCCAATGCCATGACGCCAAGCCCCACAAGAACGCCAAGCTGAACTCGCATGCCGCCACCGTGGCCTGCCAGACCTGCCATATCCCCACCTTTGCCAAGGCCATCCCCACCAAGGTCGAGTGGGATTGGTCCACAGCCGGTCAGGACATCACGGTGGACGAGCAGGTGTTCGGCACGGAGAAACGCGAGGGCTACGACAAGAAGAAAGGCCATTTCAAGTGGGAGAAAGGCGTGAAGCCTACCTACAAATGGTACAACGGCAACGCCACCGTCTATCTGCGCGGCGAGAAGATCGATCCGGCCAAGGTCACCGAGTTGAACGCGCCGGTGGGCAGCATCAAGGACAAGACCGCCAAGATCTATCCCTTCAAGGTGCATACCGGGAAGCAGATCTACGATAAGGAAAACAAGTACTTCCTGACCCCCAAGGTCTGGCCGACCAACAAGGAAGACAAGGATGCCTACTGGAAGAATTTTGACTGGGACAAGGCGGCCAGGGCCGGCAGCGAGGCCTCGGGCCTGGCGTACAGCGGCAGCTACGATTTTGCCCCCACTGTCATGTACTGGCGGATCAACCACATGGTTGCCCCGGCAAGCGAGGCCCTGAAGTGTAACGACTGCCATGCCGCAAATGGCCGTCTCGACTGGAAGGCTCTCGGCTACAAGGGCGATCCCATGAAAACAAAAGGCGCTGCCAGGATGAAGAAGTAATATTCCTGGTTTCCGCACCCTCCCTAAGCCCCCTTCTTTTTTCGAGGAAGGGGGCTTTTTTTTAGATTTTTCCCCATTGGCGCGCAGCCGAGCACCGGAGGGGCTGGTAATGCTTTAAGCCAAGGGCTTCCTGCGGCGGCGTATCCAGTAGATATAGCCGTAGATGAGCAGGTTCACCGCGATCAGCCCCCCGCCCAGCAAATAACGCAGCTCAATGGTCAGGTTCTCGGGATAGAGAAACCGGACCACATAATGCTCGATGAATCCACCCGCATAGCCCGCTTCGCCGCCCCGTTTCAGCAGAAAATTCTCCAGCGGCGTAAGCGGGCAGATCCAATCCGCCAACTCGATCACCACCCCCCAAAACACGGCGCCAAGATGTAGCCACAGCAGGGAAGGGCGGCGCAGCACCAGCAAGCCTCCCAAGACGGCAAAAAGCGTGAAGGCGAGATGGAGCAGGAGGACGCAGTCGGCGGCTATGCGGTAGATCATCAGAATGGGAGTGGGCGTTTTTCGTGGTGAGAAGAAGGAGAGGGGGGCACTTTTGATAAGGAAACTTTGTGCCCCCCTGGGTAGTTCTGGTTACGGATGATACTTGAAGGAAAGCGAAACCCTGGCCCGGTAGGCGGCAACCTTGCCGTTTTCAATCTTCATGTCCAGCTTGATGACCTCGGCGACCCGGAGATCCTTCAGGCTCTTGCTCGCCGTGTCGATTGCCGTTTGGGCCGCCGCTTCCCATGATTCGGTGCTGGTGCCCACCACTTCGATGATTTTGTAGACGCTTCCTGACATGGTTGTCTCCTCTGTTGGGGGTTATGAAAAGACTTTCCGCGCTTTCACCTGTTGATGCCTGCTTCTTTAGGGAACCTTGAAAAATCAACTTCCTGTTGATTTTTCAAGCCGCAAAACCAAAACAAGTTTTGCCTTTGCTCACATTTTCAGCAACGTATGTGGCTGAAAATGACGGGGCGTCCTTGCCCCGCACAGGAGCCTTGAATTTTTCAAGGCTCCCTGTATAAGTACCACGGTGATTAGTGGTGCTGTCAACTGTATTTGCCGGAAATCGCAGCGGGCAACAGGCAGGTCATTTCCCAACCTTGAGGCCGAACATCCCCTGGA
The DNA here is from genome assembly GCA_018830485.1 of Pseudomonadota bacterium. Lineage (GTDB taxonomy): Bacteria > Desulfobacterota > Desulfobulbia > Desulfobulbales > Desulfurivibrionaceae > Thiovibrio. Next base: position 135,046 of record JAHJRQ010000002.1, read on the forward strand.
GTGCCGCGGGCAGATCCGCGGGCAGGACCACGGTCTTGGCGTTTCCGGAAAGACCCAGCTCCTGCAAGGCGCCAATATATTTCTCGCCCAGCAGGTAGAGGGCAGGCAACTGCTCGTTGCCGATACCTTGTTGCACCAGGGCCAGGGCATCCTTGGTGGCCTGGGCCAGGACCACCCGGGCTTCGGCGTCCCTTCGCGAGGCTTCCAGACCGCCCTCCGCCTCCAGGATGGCTTTCTGCTTCTGGCCTTCCGCCGTCAGGATGGCAGCCTGTTTTTCGCCTTCGGCCTCGGTGATGGCCGCCCTACGGATCCGCTCCGCCGCGGCCTGCCGCTCCATGGAGGCCTGCATGGTCGCCGATGGTTTGATGTCCTGAATCTCGATGCTCTTCACCGTCAAGCCCCAATCCTCCAGATCATTGGCAATGGCCTGGATAAGTTTCACCTTGATCTGCTCCCGGGAGCTGAGGGCGTCATCCAGGTCCATCTGGCCGATAATGGCCCGCAGGTTGGTCATGATCAGATTCTTGGTGGCATGTTCGTAGAAATCGATGCCGAAAATGGCCTTGTGCGGGGTGTGGATGTTGATAAAGGCTATGGCGTTGGTGATGATCACCGCATTGTCCCGGGTGATGACCTCCTGGCTGGGGATATCCAGGGAGATATCCTTTCTGGTTACCTTGGCGGCAATGGTGTCGATATACGGGATGATCAGGTTCAGGCCCGGCGTCAGCGTCGTATGGTATTTGCCGAGTCGCATGATGACAAACTCATACCCCTGCGGCACGATCTTGACCCCGTTGGCAATGGTGACAAACACAAGAACCAGAATGGCAACGACGATAATAAGTCCCACATCCATAGAATATTCCTCCAGGTGAAGATTAAACTCCGTTACAGCACTTTTTTTACTTTGAGAACCCGCTCTCCCTGGTCTGAAACGAGAACCGCGATAACCCGAACCCGGTTGCCTGTCTCAATGGGCTCGTCCGCCTGATACATCCACGATTCCTCCCCCAGCACCGGGACGGAAAACGCCACTCGGCCATGCTCTCCCGGAACCAGGGCCCGGGTGGCGGCAATTCCCATCTGGCCGATGGCTGTCTGGTCATCAGCCAGCAGGGTTTTGGTTTTTTTTCGTGGCACGAAGAAACGGAACCAAAAAAAGGTAAACCCGAGACTGGACGCGGAAAATACCAGTAACTGCCACTTCAGCGAAACGTCCGGGAGCGCGGCCAGTAGCAGGCCGGTCACCACCGCCCCCAGGCCGAACCAGAAAATAGTGAACGAGGGCACCACGATTTCCATGAGCACCAGAATGATTCCCAGGACAATCCAATGCCACCAGAGGATGTTTTCCATTGTCCTTCCTTGTTGTAGATTTTTGAAAAATTCGAGGCTATTCCGGAGGCATAACGTGAAATTAAGGGGCGCGCTTTAGCGCGTCCCTCTTGAATGCAAGGTTAGGGGACTACTGATCCAATTTGTCGAGAGGATGGTGCTCAAGTAACCCCCATAAACCGTCGTCTTTCTCGGAGCCGCGGGCTCCGAGTTCAATTAGTAAACGCTTCGTTGTTTCTTCATCTGCACCAACCACGCGAGACAGTGTTGTGATTTTTCGCCAGTGATCTTTGAATCGTGTATCACGAAGCATTTGTTCCAAGAGCTTCTTTCTTCCTTCGTCAAGTTTCCGGCGCGGGCTGTCTTGAAACCAGTGAAGAAGAAAATTGCCAACGACAGTGATGATTGCGCCAACGACAACACCAGCGAGCCCAACAACAGCGACCCAAAACGACGTGTCGGCAATAACCTTTCCGGCGATTTCAGTTGCGAGTGTTGTGGTATCCACGTGATTATTTCCCTAACAATATTATTATTGAGCTAGTCGGTAAGACCCGATGGTTCAAAAAAGTCCGTAGGATGCGGTGAGGAACGAACCGCATCGATCGTGCACCGCTCGGGTTATTCACCACCACAAACATCGCTGCTCGGTTCGCTCGCCCAATCCTCGGGACACAAACCTTTCATGACGTAATCATGAAAACTCGAGTAAGGCCATGCCTTGACCTGCTCAACCCAGCCGTGTTTTACCGGATTCCAATGAATATACTCGACATGGCGCTCAAAATCGACTTCATCCCGAAGCAAATGCTCCCAATAGCGCCGCTGCCAAATTCCCCGCTCTCCCCTGTTTATCCTGATCGACGATCTTCTTTCGGTGGCCGGCAAAGCGCGGGAGAATCCGGCCTTGATCAATGCCCACCTCGTTTTAAAATCGGCGGCCCCATGCGGCAAGGTGAATATGCAATGGAGATGCTCTGGAAGAACCACTATGGCATCGATGGAAAACGGATGCGACCGTTTCACTTTCGAGAACGACTGCCGGAGTAAATCGACATTTTCCGTGAGAGTCCGATTGCCCCGGCGTTCGGCACAGTTGACGGTGAAAAAGTACGAGCCACCGGTGATCTTTGGCCGCCGATATTCAACCATAGGTCCCCGAGGTTGTTGATTGTGTGGGGAACTCGATCGATGCGGTTTGCCCTCACCGTATCCTGCGGGCTTCGTGTGAAAAGATTATGTGCATCATTATTCGCCGAGGATTTCCTCTGCGGGGATGCCTTGCACCTTGCCGGCACGGCAGGCCGCCAGGCGGTGTTCCGCTTCGTTAAGCCAGAGGCGGTCGATTTCCTGGTCGGGTTTGTCGAGACTGTGCAACACTCGGTCAACCAGGTCGAAACGCTCTGCCGGATCGAGCTTCAAGGCCATTGCCGCCAGTTCTTGTGTATTCATGTTTATCTCCTTTTAATGGGGCTAGGCAACCCCCATGGAGGCCCCCATTTATTCGTCGATTTCAATAGTTAGATTCTATGTGGCAACGCAATGAAAGGCAAGGAGAAAATCGGCCGCGATCTGCTCGCATCCCGCGTCGGCTCGAGCAAGATATGCCGCAAGCAGGAAGTTCATCAATTGTGCTTTGGCCCGGTTTTGTGATATTCAAAGAGAAGAAGCCGCCACAATAATCCGCCACAAGGGAGGCCCCCATGCCACGCGATATTCCGGTGGGTAACGGCCGTCTCCTGGTCTGCTTCGACCAGGAGTACCGCATCCGCGACCTGTTTTTTCCCCATGTCGGTCAGGAAAACCACGTCTCCGGAGACTTCTGCCGCTTCGGGGTCTGGGTTGACGGCTTTTTCCGCTGGGTCGGCCCGGAGTGGCGGCGGGATCTTCTCTACGCGCCGGACACCATGGTGACCCAGGTCAATCTCTTCCACGACGAATTGGGGCTCCTGCTCACCTGCCGTGATGCCGTGGATTTCCACGAGAACATCTATCTCCGCGAGGTGGTGGTGGAAAATCTGCGGCCGGCAGCCAGGGATATCCGCCTCTTTTTTGCCCAGAGCTTCAATATCTCCGGCAACCGGGTCGGCGACACCGCCGCCTTTGACCCGGAAACCGGCGGCATTGTCCATTACAAGGGGAGCCGCTATTTTCTCGCCGGGGGCAGCGTGAACGGCGATACCGCTTTTGCCCAGTTCGCGGTTGGGCAGAAAAAAGTGAACGGCAAGGAAGGCACCTTCCGCGATGCCGAGGACGGCTTTCTCTCCGGCAACACCATCGCCCAGGGATCGGTGGACTCGGTGGCCGCGCTCCATCTCGCCGTGCCGGGCAACGGCCGGGCCAGCGCGTATTATTGGCTGGCCGCAGGCGAATCCTGGCATGAGGTGCGCCGCCTCGACGGGGTGGTCAGAGGCAAAACTCCGCAGACCCTGCTCCAGCGGACGGCCGATTACTGGCAGCTCTGGGTCCGCAAGGAGATGCCGCGCCTCGATCTCCTCCCGGCCAAGGTGGCGGACCTCTATCACCGCAGCCTGCTGGTGGTGCAGAGCCAGCTCGATTGGCAGGGCGGGGTGCTGGCCGGCAACGATTCGGACGTGATCCAGTTCAACCGCGATACCTATTCCTACGTCTGGCCGCGGGACGGAGCGCTGGCGGCCAATGCCCTCGACATGGCGGGCTACCCGATTCCGGCTCAGCGCTTCTTTGAATTCTGCGGGGCAGCTATTGAGCGGGAAGGTTATTTTCTGCACAAGTACAACCCGGACGGGACCCTGGCCTCCTCCTGGCATCCCTGGCTCAACAACGGCCAGAGCCAGTTGCCGATCCAGGAGGACGAAACCGCCCTGGTGGTCTGGGCGTTGTGGAACCATTTCGTGCTGTACCGCGACATCGAGTTCATCAAGCCCCTTTACCGGCCGCTAATCAAAAACGCGGCGGACTTCATGTGCCGTTACCGGGATCAGGAAACCGGCCTGCCCTCTCCCTCGTACGACCTGTGGGAAGAGCGGCGCGGCATCCTCAGCTTCACCACCGGGGCCGTGTTCGGCGGCCTCACCGCCGCCTCGCTTTTCTGCAGCGTCTTCGGCGAGGAGGAAAAGGCCGGAGAATATCAAAAGGCTGCCGCCGAGATCCGCGATGCGGCGAGCAAGCATCTGTGGCGGGAAGAGCTTGGCCGTTTCTGCCGCATGCTCTCCCGCGAGGCGGACGGTGAACTCCGGGTTGATGCGGTGTGCGACAGCAGCCTGTGGGGTTTGTTCGCCTTCGGCCTGTATGAGCCGGATGACCCGCGCATCGAGGCGACCATGGCGGCGCTGCGGCAGAAATTATGGCTCAACACCGGGGTGGGGGGCATGGCCCGCTACGAAGGAGATGGCTACCACCGGGCCGGCAGCGGTTATCCGGGCAATCCCTGGTTTCTCTGCACCCTGTGGCTGGCAGATTACCTTGCCTGTCGGGCAAAAAACGACGAGGAGATGGGTGAGTCCCTCGCCCTGCTCGAATGGGTGGCGAACCATGCCCTGCCCTCGGGGGTCCTGGCCGAACAGGTGCATCCGGAAACCGGCGAACCGCTTTCGGTCTCGCCCCTCACCTGGAGCCATGCCACCTTCATCGCCAGCACCCAGCGCATCCTGCGGCGGCTGGCGGCCATGCATCCCTGCCCGACCTGCGGCCATGCCTCTTCGGTGCGGATGCACGAAGAGGACTGGCTCTCCTCCCTCTATGGCAAGGCCTGCGATACCATTCGCGGTATCTGCCGGGTCCGGTAGTGTGTATAAATATAATTGCGCATTCCCATCCTGGCCTTCCTCCGCAGGTAAGGGTAAATTCATTCCCCTGCGGAATAACGCGGTGTGGTAGCCAGATCATTACCCTTGCCATTCCTGCCATGGGCAAAGCATCATGGGGGAAGATGGGCTATCCCTGGTTTTTTTCCACATTAAATCTGGCCTTTGCCTCGGTGATGATTCGCTCTGCCTCCGGCGGGCAGATGTTGCCAAGTTCTTCCCCGCACTGAAGAGTTGCGGAAGCCCAGTTGCAGCCCGTTCGGTCATCTATTCTCATCCGGATGATGGAAGCGAAGCGGCAATTTTTATGCTGGCCGGTTTTTTTTAGCTCCGTGTTCAGGAAACAGAGCAGTTCTTTTTCCGAAACAAGTTTTCGTTCCATTTTGAATCCCTCCCTTACATTTTCTCACCAAAAAACGGTGGCCTTCATACTCGACAAGGATGATTTTTTGGCTCTTCAGCAGCTCGTTGAGTATCCGCCTCCCATTTTTTCGCGCCTTGATCAGGGAAGACACGGTTTCCTCCCGCAATGGGTGAACCGCGGTGATGCCGAGAAGCTCCTCGGCAAGATCATCGCCGACAACAGCGCAGCTCTGTTCAAAGCCGAGGAGATACTCCACCTGCGCCAATTTTTCCGTGAACAGTTGATGGGCTGCGGCCATAACGGATTCATCGGGAGTCCGGACCCATTTTTCCGCTGGCGGGCGAATCGGTGCGGCAAGATAGGCCCGGGCCGGTTGTATTTCTGCGAGAAAATCCGCGACTGCCCGGATGTCCTCCGGTTTGTCGTTGAGGCCGGCGACGAGCATGGTTTCCGTTACCAGCTCCCCGCTGAAATCTTGGGCAAAGGCCTCGATCCCTTGCAATACCGCCTCAAGCCGCAACTTCGGGTGCGGCCGGTTGATCCTGCGCCAGCAACGGGGATCGACGGAATCAACCTTCACCGAAACCCATTGGGCCTTGGCCACGGCCTGGCGCACCTCCGGCCGCCAGAGCAGGGAACCATTGGTGATGACGCCGATCTTTATTCCCAAAGCCCGAAGCTGTTCAATGGCTTCTCCCATCCGGCTGTCCAATGTGGGTTCGCCATCGGGGACAAAGGTCAGGCAATCCACAACGCCCCCTTGGCTGGTGAGCGCTGCCAGGCGTCGCGCTGTCCGGGCGTGGATTTCCGGCGGCTTAAAAAAGTGGCGGGGCTCGATTTCCATCTGCAAGGTGCGGCCTACCTGGCAGTAAACGCAGGAGTAAGTACAGACCTTGGGCCTGATATTGTTGATACCGAGACTGTTGCCAAGTCGCCTTGAGGCGACGGGGCCGAAGGTAATCATGGCGTCGTTCATCCCCCCTCCTTTTTTTTAGCTGAAATACGTTGGCAAAGGCAAAACCATCATGCTCAAGCACAGTGTCCATGCATTGGGAAGTCAGGCGTAATTCGACGCGTCCGTACCCTTCCTGATCATGGCGGCTATGCTCTGGAAAATAGCTCCGACCGCTGATTCCGGCTCCGCCGCCATCATGGGCAGGCCGCGGTCTTCGCAGCTTCTGATCGTGAGATCCAGAGGGGTGGCGCCCAGCAGGGGGAGGTCGTATTGGCGGCTGATCTGCTTGCCGCCTCCCTGCCCGAAGATGTTCAGGGGTACCCCCCCCGGGTTCGCTGACAAAATAGGCCATATTTTCCACCAGGCCGATGATCGTAAGGTTGTACTTGCGGAACAGGTCGATGGCCCGTTGAACATCGGCCAGGGCCAATTTTTGGGGCGTGGTGACCATCAGAATCCGGCAGCGGGGGATGGCCTGGGCAATGGTGATGGAAGCGTCGCCGGTGCCGGGAGGCAGGTCGATGATCAGATAATCGAGTTCCCCCCCACCGGACGTTGCCTAAAAGATGACCGATCATCTTGGCCACCAAGGGGCCCCGCCAGATAAAGGCTTCGTCCTGTTGAGCCGACATTCCCAGGGAGATGATTTTCAGGCCGTACTTTTCCAGGGGCAGGATCATTCCCTCCGGCCCTGGTTTCGGGGAGCAGGTCAAGTCAAGCATAATCGGAATCGAGGGCCCATAGATATCGGCATCCATCAGGCCAACCCGCAATCCTTGCCCTGCAAGGGCCAAGGCAATGTTGACCGCCACCGTGGTTTTACCGACTCCGCCCTTGCCGCTGGTCACGGCCACGATCTCTTTGACCTGGTAAATCCCCTTGTAAACCGGAGGCGGAAAGATCTTCCCCCACTCTTCCTGGCTCAGTTTCGTTACCTGTATCCGGACATGGCTTACGCCGGGCAGGGCGCGAAGGGCCGAGTCGATTTGTTTTTCAAGACCCTTGCGCAGGGGAGAGCGTTCACTTTTCAGGGTCAGGGTCAGAGAGACCGTGTCTCCCGCAACAGCGATGTCGCGGATGAGTCCCAGGTCGAGAAAATATTTTTGGGTCTTGGGGTGCTTCACTGTCTGCAGAATCTGGCGGACCTGTTTTTCCTCAATCATCTCATTCCCCTCCCTCGGGAATAGGAATATGGAGTTCTTTTTTGGCTAAGACCAGCGCCTTGTCCGCCTCTGTTTCCTCCGTGAGCAGCACTTCGACTCCGGCAGAGCCGAAAACATAGCCCGGTCCCTTGCCTTCCTGCGGCCTTTTTGCCACCAGAACATCGAGCCTGTTTTGCAGCAGCCATTGGGCCACCTTGATGCCCTTGCCTTTTTCTTCTTGGAGGAAGGGGTTTTGCAGGAGGTGCTCTTCCGTGATGGTGCCGTCGCGCAAGTACACGGTGATCAGCTTGAAGCAGGGCGCTTCGCCGAAATGCTCGGAAATGCTCAGTCTGTCGCCTCCCAGGGGAGTGCCGATGGTCATATAATCCCGGGTGTGGGGCTGGTAATGGATCAAAATGCGGTCGATGTTTGCGATTTCTTTTTTGATTTGGCCGGCAAGCTCCTGCGACAGGGCGTGGCCTTTGCCCAGATCCCTGATATTGAAGGAGAGATCGAGTTCGACAAATTTATAGCGGCCGGCGTTTCTGGCCCAGATCTCATTGATCGCCGACACCCTTGGGTCGGCAAGGACAACTTCCCTGATCCGGTTAAGGGTCGGATAATCGAGGGAGGCATCGAGCAAAACCCGCACCGAATCAAGAAAGATGGCAAAGGCGCTTCGGGCGATGAACGCCACCACGATGAGAGCCGCATACCTGTCGATGGCAAAGCCGATGGCATCGCCGGCCAGGGCGCAGAGAATGACCAGGGAGGAGAGCATGTCGGTCCAGTTATGCCGTGCGTCGGCAATCAGGCTCGGTGAGCCGGTTTCCTCTCCTTTTTTCAGTTCGTAGCGCGAAAAGGCCCAGTTGATGAGGATGCTCAGGATGATGCCGAGAACAGCCAGGGGAATTGCTGTCAGTTGCGGTTGGGCTCCTCCGAAAACCTCACGGCAGATCTCATAACCGGCATAGAAGATAAGCAGGGAGGAGCTCAGGGCCACCAGATTTTCCAGCTTGTAGAGACCGTAGGGAAAAGCCGGGCTGGAGCGCTGGGAGATTTTGATGCCCAGCAAAATAATGACTGAGGAGACAATATCGGACAAGGAGTGAACGGCGTTCGCCTTGATGGCCAGGCTGCCGGTGGCTACGGCCAGACCTGTATTGATGGCCACCAGCAAAAGATTGGTCAGGATGGAGAGGACGGCGGTTTTTTCGGCGGTTTCCATCTTCGACCTCCGGGCGGTAACGACGCCGGCATGTTGCATTGCTGCGATTGGGAATTTCTGCCAGAAAGTACGGTGCCCGGCCGAATCGGGGGTCGACACGGGCAGATAAATTTTTTCCAGTGGCAGTGATACACAGTTTCATGGGTAACCCTTCTCATGGCGTGTTCAGATTGTGCGGCAGGAGATTTGCTGGAACGGTATTGACACGGCAAGCGAGGCACAGCGCAGAGCCGTGCCTCGCTTCAAAAAACCGTAGCTGTGCTTCGGGTTGCCTATTTGTCAAAGGCCATCTTCGTGGTCCACTCTTCCCACACCTTGCCGACCAGATTGATGCCGGGTTTCAGGGTCTTTTTCCCCGGTTGCCAGCCGGAAGGAGTCGCTTCGCCGCCCTTGGTTTTCCGGACCAGTTGAAAGGCCTGGATCTGGCGGATGGTTTCGGAAACATTGCGGCCCACCGCCGGGGTGAGCACCTCGTAGCCCTGGATTACCCCGTCCGGGTCGATGATAAAGCGGCCGCGCGTCTCAACCCCTGCATTTTCGTCATAGATGCCGTACACCTTTCCCACGCGGCCACCCGCATCGGAAAGCATGGGAAAGGGGATGCCGCCTTTGACCATCTTGGAAAGCTCGTCGTCGTTCCACATTTTGTGGACGAACATGGAATCAATGCTCATGGCAAGCACATTGACGCCAAGTTTCTTGAACATGGGGTGTTTTTCCGCAACTGCGGAAAGTTCGGTAGCTCAGACAAAGGTGAAATCCCCCGGATAAAAACAGAGGAGCGTCCACTTGCCGAGATTTTCTGAAAGTTTCATGCTGATGAATTTGCCGTTATGGTAGCCCGGCGCTTCAAAATCCGGAGCCTTCTGTCCGACCATTACCATTCGCTTTTCCTCCACAATTTTTTCAGTTTGCTCTTTCGGACCAGCCTCTTCGCCAACCGGTCCTCCTGTGGGGCGGGCACATCCGACGCTTAGTTCTTCACTCATGGGCAACTCCCTTGTAATGGTTGATGGGTCTTATTCTGCATGGGGTTTCCGTGCCAACAACCGCAGCGGAACAAGGAGATAATTATAGCTTATCAGAATAGGGGCAGTAACAGAACGTGCAAATTTTCTTTGCCAAGTTGGATGGGAGGGGGACGCGAAGGGGGCGGAGAAGGGGGAAAGCATTGGTGACTAAGTGATTAATTGTAAAATTAAATATCAGCTTGGTACAGGCATTCTGCACGGCCCATTTTTCAAGACTTGTTCCTTCAATCTTGGAGAAGCTCTTTTTTATGTGTTATGCTGAAAAATAGCCATGGGGCAGGTATTGCCTTGCTGTCCGGAACAGAGCGCAATCACTCGGCAGATCACGGAGAGCCACAACGGCCATGCGAATCAGTTGCGTAATCCCCACCAGAAACCGGCCGGAGATGACCTGCCGGGCCATTGCCAGCGTGGCCGCTCAGGATACTCTGGTAAGCGAGATCATTGTCGTGGACGACGGCTCGACGGATCACACCGCTGCCCTGGTTGCCGCGCGGTTTCCCGGGGTGCGGCTGCTGCATCGTTCCGGCCTTGGGCCCGGTCTGGCGAGAAACGCCGGGGTTGCCGAGGCGCGCGGCGAGGTGGTCATGTTTCTTGATTCCGACGATGTCTGGCTGGAGGGTCATGTCGCACGCCTGGTGCGGACCATGGCCCGCGGCTTTCCGGTGGCCTATGGCGTGTCCAGGAACTGCGATCAGCTCGGCGGCGGGGAATTTTGCCTCCCCGAGCCGGGCATGGCCTTGGAAGGGCATTGCCTGGCCGCGTTGTCCCGCTGGTGTTTTCTGGTCCCCTCGGCAATGGCGGTGGAGAAGGGGGCCTGTATTGCGGTGGGCGGCTTCGGCCCCGGAGAGTTGGGCGAGGATTGGTCTTTTTTTATCCGGCTCGCCCAACGGTTCCCCTTTGGCTTTTGCGGGGAGGAACCCATCACCCTGCGGTATCTCCATCATGGCAGTCTGTGCAATGGTGCGAACAGCGAACGGCTGGAGACCCTGCTGGCCTCGGTCTCCCGTGCCCTGGCGGAAACCGGGGCTGCGGCCGAGAATCGTGTCCGGTTTCAGGCCCTGGCCGAGTGGACCCGGCAACAGGGGGATTGGCAGACTATTCAGCAGTGGTATATTTCCTTGAAACAGGAGGAGCTCATTTGAAACCATCCATATCCCCCCAAGATCATGCGCGGGTGCTGGCGGAAGGGGTTGACATTCCCCAGCAGCGTCCCTCCTTTGGGCTGCCCCTGCCGGAGGTCGGCATCTGCGGGAAAACCGTCTGGGTCCGGCTGCCCGAAGGGCTGATTCCTTTTGCGGCCCGGCTGGAGGTGAACCTGGCCGCGGAGGTCCGCGGCATCCATATGTCTCGCATGGAGGAGGTGATTGCCGGTCTGTACGATCGGGAGTTTTCCGATCTCCGCGACTACGGCGTGCAGCTCGGCAGGGAAATGATGGCGCGCCAGGGAGCGAATCGCGGCAGAGTGCGGCTTTCCGGGCAGTTGCCGCTCATCCGCACGGCCATGGTCAGCAACAGGCAGTCGGTGGATTCCATTGCGATCAGCCTTGACCTGAAGCTCGCCAAGCAGGGGGAGGAGCTGGAGAGCGTGGCCGTGTTCGGCGTGGGCGTGACCCACATCACCGCCTGCCCATGCACCCAGGCCTACAACCAGACCCTGTTTCGCAAGGAGGGGGATGCGTGCCCCCTGCCCACCCATTCGCAGCGCTCCCAGACCACCCTGTCCATGCAGTCTACAGGGTTTGCCCCGAGCATCCCCGAGTTGCTGGCCTGCCTGGAAGAGGCGTTGCATGTGACCCAGGATCTGCTAAAAAGAACCGACGAGGCGCAATTGGTCTACACCTCGCACAGCCAGCCGCAGTTTGCCGAGGACGCGGTGCGGGAGGTGGCCCGGCGGGCCGGGGAGCGGTTCGGCAAGGTGTTGCCGCCGGAAACCCTGGTGGTGATCGATTCGCTGAGTTTGGAGAGCATTCATATCCACGATGTCTGCTGCAGGCTGGAGACCAGTCTGGCTGAAATCGTCAGGCATCTGTAAGGGGCTGAATGGAAGCAGGATTAACCCAGGATTGGATGCAAACCTACCCCGAGGAGCTGCGCCGGGCCCTGGGCAGGGTTGCAAGCAGTTCCGGACAGCCCATGTATGTGGCGGGCGGGCCGGTGCGGGACTGGCTGCTGGGGGTGGCGGCCAGGGATCTTGATTTCACGGTGCCGAAGGGAGCCGTTGCTTGCGCCCGCGAGGTCGGCGGGCTGCTGGGCGGGACCTTTGTTTTGCTCGATGAGGGGGAAGACGTGGCCAGGGTTGTTTGGCAAGGCTTGACCCTTGATTTTTCGGGATTCAGAAATCACACCACCACCATTGAAGAGGACCTCGGCCAGCGGGATTTCACCATCAACGCCATGGCCGTTGCCCTTGCCCCCGGGACCGGCGCCCTTGCCGAACGTACGGTTATCGACCCTTGCGACGGCGCGGCCGACCTTGCCCAAAAGCGCATCCGGGTTCCGGCCGAGGCCAATCTGCTGGCCGATCCCCTGCGATTGTTGCGGGCTTACCGCTTTGCGGCGGCTTTGGGGTTTGCCATCGAACCCGAGACCGAGAGGGCCATTGCCGCCCATGCCGAGTTACTGGCCGATCCGGCCATGGAGCGGGTCGCCTATGAGCTTGGCCTGATCATGGCTTCGGATCGCGCCGGGCAGACGATCGGGCAGATGGGCAAAACAGGGATTCTTTGGGTTGCCTTTCCGGAACTTGTTGCCGGCCGCGGTCTTGTCCAGCCTGCCAGCCATCATCTTGATGTGTTCGAGCATTCGCTGGAGGCCTTGCGGTGTCTGGAGAAAATCCTGAAGGCGCCGGAGGGGTATTTCCCAGGGCAGGGCGGGTTGTTCGTCGGGGCAGCCCAGGGCAAACGAGGGGTGTTGCTGAAATGGGCCGCTCTGTTTCATGATCTGGGCAAACCGGAAACGCACAGGCTGGTGGAGGAAAAGATAACCTTTTACAGCCACGATCAGGCCGGCGCCGCAATTTTTGCCGGGATCGCCGAAAGGCTGCACTGGCCCAAGGATGACCGTGTTCGGGTGGCCCGGCTCATTGGTCTGCACATGTGGCCGTTTCATCTCAGCAACGCCCGGTTGCGCACCGGGATCACGCGCAAGGCCTGCCTGCGGCTGGTCAAGGCGGTTGGCGATGATCTGGACGCTCTTTTCCTGCTGGCCATGGCGGACAGCCTCGCCGGGCAGGGACCGGGCAAGCCGGAAGGGATGGAGCGCAATCTGGCCGCGCTCTGGCTCGAGGTGCGCGGGGTGTATGAGGAGTATATCCGGCCGGTATTTGGCAGCCCGCCGCTGATCACCGGGCATGATCTCATTGCGGTTTTTGCCCTTGCCCCGGGCCCGCTATTTAAGGAGATCCTCGACGGTCTGGAGATGGCGCAGGTGGAAGGACAGGTCACGGACCGCAAGCAGGCCATGGCCTGGGTGCGGATGTTTCTTGACGCCGCGGGATCAGCGGCGCCGGCCGTGTGAGCGGCTCAGGGGCGGGAGCGGGATGGTGAAAAAAACAAGGGGTATTCCATTACAGCCCGTAAATACATTTGACTGTTTTTTCAGTGCCATTGTACTCTGAAGAAAGCAAGCATCGAAGTGGAAGATGGGGGGATTCTATCAACTCAAGTCAACCGGACAGGACGCAGACCGCAACCATGAACAGCAAAATCCCGCAAGGCCCGTACTGTGCGGTCTTTAAATCTCTTTCCAAAAAGGATTTTCTGACCACGATCAACCATCATCTGCTGAGTTTCCTCGGCCGTGACCCCCAGCGGGCCGGGAGCAGGGACCTCTACAAGGCCCTGGCCTACACCATCCGGGATTTTCTCATCGAACGCTGGATTTCCACGCAAAAGGGCTATTACGCAAAGGGCAAGAAGCGGGTCTACTACCTCTCCCTGGAGTTTCTCATCGGCCGTTCCCTAGGCAACAGCCTCATCAATCTCGGCTTTTATGACGTGATGAAGGAGGTCATGGAGGAGATGGGCTACGATCTTGAGGAGGTCAGGGAAGAAGAGGACGATGCCGCCCTCGGCAACGGAGGTCTTGGCCGGTTGGCCGCCTGTTTTCTCGATTCCCTGGCCACCCTGGGCGTTCCGGCATACGGCTATGGCATCCGGTATGAGTACGGCCTTTTTTTTCAGCGTGTCGTCGACGGGTTTCAGGTGGAACATCCCGACAACTGGCTGCGCTACGGCACCCCCTGGGAGTATGAACGGCCCACGAATCTCTATCCGGTACAGTATTACGGCCGGGTGCAGCGGTACCGCAACAACAAGGGCGAGCTGCGGACCGAATGGATCGAAACGGAAGAGATCATGGCCATGGCCTGTGATGTTCTGGTCCCGGGCTTTAACAACGACAATGTCATCAACATGCGTTTGTGGACGGCCCGGGCTTCCCGCGAGCTTGATCTCGGCTCGTTCAACCGGGGAGATTACATCTCGGCCGTGCAGGAGAAGGTGCAGTCCGAAACCATCTCCAAGGTTCTCTACCCCTCGGACGATATCCGGCAGGGTCAGGAGCTGCGTCTCAAGCAGCAGTATTTTTTTGTGGCCGCCACCTTTCAGGACATCTTCCGGCGGCACAAGAAAAAACACAATAATTTCGATTCGTTCGCCGATGAAATTGCCGTGCAGCTCAACGATACCCATCCGGCCATCGCCATCCCCGAGTTCATGCGGCTTCTGGTGGACGAGGAGTCGGTGCCCTGGGAAAAGGCATGGCAGATCTGCGTCGGCACTTTTGGCTATACCAACCACACCCTGATGCCCGAGGCCCTGGAAAGCTGGTCCGTGGAGCTGCTGGGCAAGGTGCTGCCCCGGCATCTTGAGATCATCTACGAGATCAACCGCCAGTTCCTCGACGAGGTCGCGGCCCGGTATCCTGGCCGCGACGATCTGCTGCGCGCCATGTCCATCATCGAGGAGGGCCCGGTGAAAAGGGTGCGCATGGCGTATCTGGCCATCGTGGGCAGCCATTCCGTCAACGGCGTGGCCGAGTTGCACACCCATCTCTTGAAGACCAGGCTGTTTAAGGATTTCCATGAGTTTTATCCGGGCCGGTTCAATTGCAAAACCAACGGCATCACCCAGCGGCGGTGGCTGCTCAAATGCAACCCCGGCCTGGCCGGTCTGATCACCGCCACCATCGGCGGGGAATGGGTCACCAACCTCGACTATCTGCGCAACCTGGAGCCCTATGCCGACCAGGCCAAGTTTCAGAAGAAATGGGCCAAGGTGAAAATGGAGAACAAAAAACGCTTGGCCGTCCTCATCAAGCAGGAATGCGGGGTGGCGGTCAACCCCAACACCCTGTTCGATGTCCAGGTGAAGCGGATCCACGAGTACAAACGGCAACTGCTCAACGTTCTGCATGTCATCACTCTGTACCATCGGATCGCCAATGGGGAGGATACGGATTCTCCTTCGCGGACCATTGTTTTCGGGGGCAAGGCCGCGCCTTCGTATTTCAAGGCAAAACTGATCATCAAGCTGATCACTTCGGTGGCCGAGGTGGTCAACAACGATTCACGGATCGGCGACCGCCTCAAGATGGCGTTCATCCCCAACTACGGCGTCTCGGTCGCGGAAAAGATCTTCCCGGCCTCCGACCTTTCCGAGCAGATCTCCACCGCGGGCACCGAGGCCTCCGGCACCGGCAACATGAAATTTTCCTTAAACGGCGCCTTGACCATCGGCACCCTGGACGGCGCCAACATCGAGATCCGCGAGGAGGTCGGGGCCGAGAATATCTTCATCTTCGGCATGACCACGGAAGAGGTCGAGGAGGCCAAGCGGAACCCGCGCCGCAACGGATTTGACGTGTATCGCGACAACGCCGAGGTGAAACGCACCCTGGACAGCATCGGCAACGGCTATTTCAGCAAGGGCGACACCCGCCTCTTTGCCCCGATCGTCGAGGGTCTGCTCAATCACAATGATCCCTACCTGCTGCTCCTTGATCTGGAGGATTATCTCCGCTGCCAGAAAGAGGTGGGCGAGCTGTACCGCGATCAGCCGAACTGGATCCGCAAGTCCATCCTCAATGTGGCCCGGATGGGTAAATTTTCCAGCGACCGGACCATCCGGGAATATGCCCGCGACATCTGGGGTGTTCCGGTGGACTAAGAGGATTGCCTTGTCCGGCAAGGCTCCGCGCTTCCCTGAAATACATTGACTTTTCGCCCTATTGTTGATAGCTAACAGGATGCTAAAAAAGCCGCATTTCGCTTTTTTGGCATCCTGTTTTGCTATCAGGCGTACAGCACGCGCCGTCGCCGTTTACACAGATCCCGATACTGGACAATGCCATGAGCCAAGACAAGCCATCCTCCCGTTTCCAGGCCAACGGCCTGGCCACCCTCATCGGCAGCCTGCCGGTTGCGGATGCAGGGGAAGCGTTTTCCCTGATCTTTGCGCATACCCCCGACATTCCCCTGTGGCCGCAATTGCCGAGCAACCCCAAGGAAGGGATGCTCAGCCAGTTCAGCGAAGGGATGCCAGGCATTGTCGAAGAGGGGGAGCGCACCTATTTCGATATCCAGACCGAAACCTTTGCCGATGAGATGCTGGCCTATTTTGAGCAGTATCTTGCCGCCCTTGAAGAGCCGTCCCTTTTGCCGGACTCACCCTTTGCCGTGAGCCCGGACAGGGCCCAGGGGCTTTTTGCCCTCAAGGAGGCAGTGGCCGGCAAAACCGTGGCTGCGGTCAAGGGGCAGATGACCGGGCCGTTCACCCTGCTCACCGGGCTGCACGACCGGGAAGGTCGGGCTGCCTATTATGAGCCGACCATCCGGGAAATGGTGGTGAAGGGGCTTTCCCTCAAGGCCGCCTGGCAGGTGCAGGTTCTCGCCCAGTCGCAGGCCCCGGTTATTCTTTTTATTGATGAACCGGCCCTGGCCGGTCTTGGCTCCTCCGCCTTTCTCAGCGTTTCCCTGGATGAGCTCGGCCAGGAACTCAACGAGATCATCGGTGCGGCCCAGGCAGCGGGCGGGCTGGTGGGTATCCATGTCTGCGCCAACACAGACTGGGAATTTCTCCTCTCCACCTCCCTTGATATTGTCAGCTTTGACGCCTACGGTTTTTTCGACAAGCTGGCCGCCTGCAAGGACGCGCTGTACGCCTTTTTGGAACGGGGCGGCATCATTGCCTGGGGGATCGTGCCCACCTCGGAGAAGGAATATATCCAGCGGGAAACGGCGGAGTCCTTGCTTGCCCGCTGGGAAGCGCAGGCCGCGCAGCTTGTGGGCGGAGCCTGGGATTATAAGTCCCTGCTTCAGCAGACCCTGATAACCCCAAGCTGCGGAACCGGCTCCCTGCCATTGACCCACGCCAAAAAGGTGCTGGCCTTGACCCGGGATCTTTCTAAACTCTTGCGCGACAAGTATCTCTAGATGCAGACGCTGCCCGGCTATCTTTTATCCAACCACTATGAAAAGTTTGAGTATTGAGCAATGGAAGAACTGAATCAGGTTTTGAAGCAACGCCGTCAAAAAGCCCAGGAGCTCGCGGATCTGGGCGTCAATCTCTATGCCAATGATTTTAGGCCCGCCCACCGGATCAGCGATATCCTGGAAAAAAACTTCAACCCGGACGCGCCCCTGGAAGAAGGGGTCAAATCCGTGGCCGGTCGGATCATGGCGCTGCGCAAGTTCGGCAAGGCCGCATTTCTTCATATCCAGGACGAAACCGGCCGGATTCAGGTGTATGTCAAACGCGATGAGGTTGGGCCCGAGGTCTACCAGATCTTCAAGAAGCTCGATCTCGGCGATATCGCCGGTTTTGGCGGGGTCCTGTTCCGCACCCAGACCGGAGAGCTCACCATCGACGCGGCAAGTGTCAAGCCGATCACCAAATCCCTGCGCCCCCTGCCGGAGAAATTCCACGGCCTTACCGATGTGGAAACCCGGTATCGGCAACGCTATGTCGATCTGATCATGAACCCGGAGGTGCGCGACACCTTCCGCAAAAGGGTGGAGATCATCCGCTTGATCCGTGATTTTCTCACCAATCGGGGTTTCATGGAGGTTGAAACCCCCATGATGCAGGCCATTGCCGGCGGGGCCACGGCCAAACCCTTCAAAACCCACCACAATGCCCTGGGCATGGATCTCTACCTGCGCATCGCTCCGGAGCTGTATCTTAAGCGGCTGCTGGTGGGCGGCTTTGAAAAGGTCTTTGAGATCAACCGCAATTTCCGGAACGAAGGGCTTTCCACCCGGCATAATCCCGAGTTCACCATGCTCGAATTCTACCAGGCCTTTGCCACCTACGAGGATCTCATGGACCTCACCGAGGAGATGGTTTCCTACATCGCCGCCGAGGTCACCGGCTCCATGGTCGTGAGCTACCAGGGTCAGGAGGTGGATCTTTCCCCGCCCTGGAAACGCTATACCATGGACGAGGCGCTTATTGAGGTGGGCAAGGTCGACAAGGGAGTACTCGCCGATCCGGCCCGCACCCGGCAGCTCGCCATGGAAAAGGGCATTGCCCTTGAGCCCATGGCCGGGCACGGCAAGGCCAAGACCGAACTCTTTGAACTGCTGGTGGAGGAAAAGCTGGTCAATCCCACCTTTGTGACCCAGTATCCCACCGAGGTCTCGCCCCTGGCGCGCCGCAACGAGCAAAATCCCGAGGTCACGGACAGGTTCGAGCTGTTCATGACCGGGAGGGAAATGGCCAATGCCTTCAGCGAGCTCAACGATCCCATCGATCAGAAACAGCGGCTGCAAAAGCAGATTGCCGAGCGGGGCAGTGATGAGGAGATTTTTCCCGAAATGGATGAGGATTTTGTCCGGGCCCTGGAATACGGCATGCCTCCTGCGGCAGGGGAAGGGATCGGCATTGACCGGCTGGTCATGCTGCTGACCGACTCGCCATCGATCCGCGATGTCATCCTCTTTCCGCATCTGCGCCCCGAGAGCAAATAAGCCGCGAGTCCGCCTTTCTCCGTACGGGTATCGTTTTAGCAAGAGAGGAAAATTGTGAATTTTGAATGGTTTGTCTGCCTGCGGTATCTGAAGGCCAAACGCAAGCACGGCTTCATCTCGCTTATTTCGTTGATCTCCATTGCCGGGGTCATGGTCGGGGTCATGGCCCTGATCGTGGTGCTGGCGGTGATGACCGGCTTTACCTCCGAGTTTCGCGACAAGATCCTGGGCATCAATTCCCATGTGGTGGTCCAGGATTACACCGGCAATATCAGCAACTACGAAGAGGTTGCCGCCGCGGTTCGGGCTGTCGAGGGGGTAAGCGGGGTCACGCCGTATCTGTACAGCCAGGCCATGATCACCGGTGGCGAGGGCGGAACCGGCGCCGTACTGCGCGGGCTTGACCCTGCCACCGCCCAAGGCGTGCTCAGTCTGGGAAAACATCTGCTCACAGGCTCCATAGCCGACTTGGTCCCTGCCCGGAGCGACGGCGCAAGTATGGTGCCGGGCATCATCCTGGGCAAGGAACTTGCCGTCCAGCTACGTGTTTCCACCCATGACCGGGTGCGACTGATCTCGGCTTCCGGGCCCCTGACCCCCATGGGGGTAATGCCCAAGGTGTCCACCTGCCGGGTGGTCGGGATCTTTGAAACCGGCATGTACGAGTATGATTCCGCCCTGGCTTACGTCTCGCTGGAAACGGCGCAGCGCTTCTTTGATTTGCCCGGCGCGGTGCATGGGTTGGAGGTGAAAACCACCGATCTCAATCAGGCGGACAAGGTCGCGAAGCGGATTGAACTGGCCCTGGGGCAGAACTTCTTGGCCAAGGACTGGATGCGGATGAACCGGAACATCTTTTCCGCCCTGGCCCTGGAAAAAACGGCCCTCTCAATCATCATGGCCCTAGTGGTCATGGTCGCGGCCTTCAACATCGTCAGCACCCTGATCATGGTGGTCATGGAGAAGAACAAGGATATCGCCATCCTGAAATCCATGGGAGCCACCTCCGGCAGCATCATGCGAATCTTCATCTACGAGGGATTGGTTATCGGCCTTACCGGCACTTTTTTGGGGGTGATGGGGGGGCTGGGACTATGCGCGCTCTTAAGCCGTTACCAGTTCATCGATCTGCCAGACGTCTACCCGATTTCCACTTTGCCGGTGCTGGTCCTGCCCTCGGACGTCATTCTCATTGCCCTGTCGGCCACGGTTATCACCCTGGTCGCCACCCTGTATCCTTCCTGGCAGGCGGCCAAGATTGATCCGGCCGTGGCCCTGCGCTATGAGTAGAGGAGGCGGCTCCATGTCCGAGAACGCGCATGAATCCCCCTTGTTTTTTGAAGCGCGGGATATTTGCAAGGAATATAGCGGGCATGGCAGCCTGCAAGTGCTCGCCGGGGTAAATTTGCGGCTGGCCGCAGGCGAAATGGTAGCGGTGGTCGGCGCTTCCGGCACCGGGAAAACCACCTTGCTGCATATCCTGGGCGCCCTTGACAAGCCCACTCAGGGCCAGCTTTTTTACCGGGGTGAAAATGTTTTTGAAAAAAACGATGACCAGTTGGCCCTGTTTCGCAATCAGGCGGTTGGTTTCGTATTTCAGTTTCACCATCTGCTCCCGGAGTTCAACGCCCTGGAGAATGTCCTGCTGCCCGGATTGATTGCCGGGCGGAAACGCTCCGAGCTTGCTGGGTATGGGGAATATCTGCTGGAGCGGGTTGGGGTGCTGAACCGCTCAAGCCACAAGGTGGGGGAGCTTTCAGGCGGGGAGCAGCAACGGGTCGCCCTGGCCCGGGCTCTGGTAATGAAGCCCGCGGTTCTTTTGGCGGACGAACCCACCGGCAATCTTGATCCTAAAAGTGGGCTCAAGGTTTTTGAGCTTATCCGCGACTTGAGTGAAACCCTCTCCCTGGCAACGGTCATGGTGACGCATAATCTCGACCTTGCCCACCGGATGAGCCGTTGTCTCACCTTGCGGGACGGGGGATTGCATGAAACCCGGGAAGAGAGCAAAGGTTCTTGACACTCGGGCCAAGGCCTGATAATTCTGATACGCTAAAGAGATATCCCACACCTCCGCTCCCATGGGGCGGCCCCAAGCCACTTCACTGCGAAATCGAGAGCATGAAACAAGACAACTCAGCCGGACACATAACAGGCTCCCACGGATTTCCGGGCCTCATGAAGATTGTTGTTGCAGTCCTTTTCCTCGTTGTGGCACAGCCCCTTCCGCCGTCGGCAGGGGCTGCCCTCGGTGCCGGAAACGAGCCGAACACCGTCATGGTGCCGCCCCGGATCAATGCCCCGGCAGGTGGGGAGCAACTTGTCGTCGCAAGCGACACAATCTTACGGGAGGTTGCGCTGAGCAAGGGAATGGCGATGCTGTCCAGGGAGGAAGTGCGGCAGAAGCTCGGCTATGAGCATTGGCCGCCCATGGCCGAGGCCTTGAAACCAATGATCTCATCCCCGGCGGTCAACTATGTGGCGGTCGGCAGTATCACCAAGCTCGGCGATCAGCTCAGTCTGGACTTTGTCGTCTATGACATCTTGGGCAATAGTCCGCCCAAGTTTTACTATCAGGTCAGCAATAACGAGAGCGAACTGAAGAAAGCCCTGTCCCAGATGGCCAACGACATTCTCTCCCAAACAGGCCAATATTTTCTTATCCAGTCCATTGCCATTGCCGGAAACACCCGCATAGATTCGGGGGCTATCCTGCGTCAGGTTAAAAGTCAGGCAGGGGATTCCTATACCGCGGAGCTGTTGCGGGCGGACTTGAAAAACATCTTTCAGATGGGCTATTTCGACGATGTGCAGATCCTTGTCACCGACACGGAAAAAGGCAAGGACATTACCTTTCAGGTCAAGGAAAAAGCGGTAATCGGCCAGGTTCTTGTCAACGGCGAACAGGAGCTTGAGGAAAAAGAGGTGAAAGAGGTGGTGAGCATCTCGCCCAACACCATCATCAACACCAAGGAGGTGCAGACCTCCGTTGAAAATATCCGGAAACTATACAAGGACAAAGGCTTCTACCGCACCACCGTCGTTGCCAAGCTCAACTATGTTGCCGATGACAAGGTGAATGTCACCTTTGATATAGAAGAAGGCGTCAAGATGTATATCAAGGGGATCCGTTTTGTCGGCAACAAGGCCTTCAGCGAGAATGAATTGCGCAAGGAAATGACCACCTCGGAAAAAGGGCTGCTCTCCTGGTTTACCGAATCGGGCAAGCTGAAGCGCGACCTGCTTGAGCAGGACCGTTCCCGGCTCGGGGCCTTGTATCACAACAGCGGCTACATCGAGGCCAGGATCAGCGAGCCGGTGATAAGCGATGAAGGCGACTGGCTCTATGTTACCTTCGATATCCAAGAGGGCGACCGCTACCGGGTCGGCACCATCGAAATCGAGGGGGACATTGTCGGCGAGAAGAATGACCTGTTCGGTCTGCTCGAGTTGAGCAAGGAGAAATTCTTCAGCCGCAAGATCTTGCGGGAGGATGTCCTGCGCCTGACGGATCGGTACGCCGAGAGCGGCTATGCCTTTGCCGAAGTGGACCCGAAGCTGAGCAGGAATGAGGAAGACAAGCGCATGGATTTGTCGCTCAAGATTGCCCAGGGAACCTTGGTCCACGTAAACCGGATCAACATCAAGGGCAACACCCGGACCAGGGATAAGGTCATTCGCCGCGAGATGCAGGTGAAGGAAGGCGGGCTGCTCGATGCGAGCGCGATCAGAAAGAGCAGCGAAAAACTGCAGCGGCTTGAGTTTTTTGAAGAGGTGAACGTCACCCCGGAGCCGACCGTGCAGGAAGGGCTGATGGATGTGGTGGTTGAAGTGAAGGAAAAGGCCACCGGCACCTTCAGCGTGGGGGCAGGATACAGCTCGGTGGACAACATGATGTTCATGGGCGAGGTCAGTGAAAACAACTTTCTCGGCAAGGGCCAGCGCCTCTCCCTGCAGGCCAATGTGAGCGCCAACAGCAACCGTTACAATTTCAGCTTTACCGAGCCGCATCTCAACGACACCAAGCTGCTGTTCGGATACGACCTCTACAACTGGTCGCGGGAGTACGACGATTATACCAAGGACTCCACCGGCGGGGCTCTGCGCTTTGCCTATCCGGTATGGAACAAGTGGAATCTGGGCTGGGCCTATGGCTACGACGACACCAAGATGACCGATGTCCTGCTGGCCAATACTTCCCAGTCGATTCTGGATTCCATGAACATCGAGACCACAAGCTATCTCCGGCTCGGTATTTCCAAGGATACCCGGAACAAATTCACCGACGCCTCAAAGGGCTGGCTTACCAGCTATACCATCAAACATGCGGGCGGCCTCCTGGGGGGGGACAGCGCCTTTACCAAGTACGAGGCGTCCTCCAGTTGGCATTACCCGTTGTGGTGGGAAACGACTTTCCGCATCAAGGGTTCCATTGGCTATGTGATTGAAAACGAAGAGAAAAAATTGCCGGTGTATGAAAAATTCTATCTGGGTGGGCTCAATACCATCCGGGGTTTTGACAGCGGCAAGGTCAGCCCGCTGGAGTTAAACACCGATGGCGTTACCTATTCACGGATCGGCGGCGAAAAGATGTGGTACTCCAACGTGGAATGGATCTTCCCAATCGTCAAGGATATCGGTCTGAAAGGCTTGGTGTTCTTTGATCTGGGCAATGTCTACACCGATTCCGAAACCTGGGATGTTGCGGATCTTCGCTACAGCACCGGCCTTGGCTTCCGCTGGCTGTCGCCCATGGGGCCCCTGCGCCTTGAATGGGGCTACAATCTCGACCCGAAAGACGGCGAGCAGCAGGGAGTCTGGGATTTCAGCATCGGCGGGGCTTTCTAAAAAAATGGCCCCCTCGGGAAATGTGCCGGCTTTTTCCGGCATTTTCGCTACGACACAGACACTACATGGATAATAGACTGACGGCCCTCTTCACCGAGGGCCGTTCCGTTAACATCATCGGGTTGCGGGGAAGCAGCGCCGCCTTCCATCTCGGCCGCACGGCCCGGCTCGGCCAGCGTCCCATCCTCTGCCTTACGCCAAGCGAAACCGCGGCCCAGCACCTTGTGCAGGACCTTGCTCTTTTTGCCGAGATCCCGGCCCTGTATTTCCCCGGCCATGAAATACCCCCCTATACCCCGTTGTCGCCGGACAGCCGTACCGTGGCCGAGCGCCTTGCCGTCTTGTTCCAGATCCATAGTGCGGACAAGCCCTGGATTCTGGTCATGTCGGTGGAGGCTCTGCTGAGAAGGGTTTTGCCCCGCGCTTCCCTTGCAAGCCTGGCCGAATTGGTCATGCGCGGCGAAGAGACCGATCGTGACGGACTGATTGCCTCGCTCACCGCCTGTGGCTATGATGCGGCCAACCTGGTGCAGTCGGTTGGTGAGTTCAGCCTGCGCGGCGGCATTCTGGATATCTTCCCCACGGGTTTTGAGATGCCGGTCCGGCTCGATTTCTGCGGCGATACCGTGGAATCCATACGCAGGTTTGATCCCATCAGCCAACGCTCGGTTGAAGATCTCGAGGAGGTGGTTCTCCTGCCGGTGAGCGATATCCTCTATCCTGCCGCGGAGCAGGAGCTGCGGCTGTTGCTCAAGCGGTTCCATGAGGCGGCGGCGGAACTTGATTGGGACAGCGAGCGGGTCAAGGTGATGGAGGATTGCCTTGAGCAGCGCCGGCGTTTTCCAGGGGTTGAGTTCCTGTTGCCGTTGTTCCACGAAAAGCCCTCGACCGTGCTCGACTACCTGCCGGACGAGACCATTGTCTTTTTCTCCTCGCCAACCGCAATGGCGGAGAGTCTCGCCCTCTGCCGGGACAGGATCGAGGCGAATTTCGCCGAGGCCGCCGCTGCCCGTCTGCCTGTTTTGCCGCCGGAGAGGATATTTTTGCCGGAAAATGAATGGCGAGAACGGCTGGCGCGTTTTCCCCAGGGGCGGTTCTGCGATTTTTCCCATCCGGACATGGAGGATGGGGAAACCCTGGAGATACCTTGCGGCAACCATGTTTTGCTCAAGCAGCAGCTTGAGCTGCAACGCAAGAATCAGGGGATGATGCCGGAGCTGACCCGGCAGTTGCACCTCTGGCTTGCGGCCGGCGAGGCTGTTTTTTTTGCCTGCCGGACCAGGCGGCATGCGGAGCACATGGCGGACTTGCTCCGTCAGTACGATCTGCCGGTTGCCATAACCGAAGCGCCTGTGCTGGATTCGGCTTCCGCTGGCCGAGAGATTGTCCTGGTGGATTCGCCGCTGGCCGCGGGCTTTGATCTGCCTGGCGCGCGGCTGCACTGGGTTTCGGAAAGCGAGCTGTTCGGCGAGTTGCGTCTGGGCGCGGGCAAAAAGAAGGGCGTGCAGCGGAACAGGCCGCCGGTGAGCTTTGAGGAGCTTCAACTCGGCGATGTCGTGGTTCACACGGCCCACGGCCTTGGCCGGTATGAGGGGCTGGTCAATATCGCGCTGGGCGGCATAGCCAACGATTTTTTCCAACTGGTGTACCGCGACGGGGACAAGCTTTACGTGCCGGTGGATCAGCTCAAGGTGATCAGCAAGTACCAGGGGCTCTCCGACACAGAGCCGAAACTCGACAAGCTGGGCGGCAAGGTCTGGCAGACCCGGCGGGAAAAGGTCAAGGAAGAGGTCTGGAAGGTGGCCCAGGATCTTTTGGGCCTCTACGCCCGGCGGGCCATGGTGGAGGGATATGCCTTCTCGCCGCCGGACGAGCTGTTCCATGAGATGGAGGAGTCTTTCCCGTACGACGAGACCCCGGGCCAGCTCAAGGCGATCAACGAGGTGCTCGACGATCTGACCGCGCCCCGGCCCATGGACCGGCTGGTCTGCGGGGACGTGGGCTACGGCAAGACCGAGGTCGCCATCCGGGCGGCCTTCAAGGTGGTGGCCGACAATTTCCAGGTCGCCATTTTGGTGCCGACCACGGTGCTGGCCGAGCAGCATGCCGCCACCTTCCGGGACCGGCTGCAGGGTTTTCCGGTCCGGGTGGAAAGCCTGACCCGTTTTCGCAGCCCGGCCGAGCAGAAGCAGATCATCCAGGAGCTGGGCCAGGGGCGGGTGGATATCGTGGTCGGCACCCATCGGCTGCTGTCCCAGGATGTGGCCTTTAAGCGGCTCGGGCTCCTGATCATCGACGAAGAGCATCGCTTCGGCGTGTCCCACAAGGAAAAACTTAAAAAACTCAAGAGCCAGGTGGATGTCCTGACCCTGACCGCCACCCCGATCCCCCGCACCCTGCAGCTTTCCCTGCTCAGCATCCGCGACCTTTCCGTGATCAGCTCGCCGCCGGAGTTCCGGCGGCCGGTGAAAACATTCGTGGCCCGTGATGACGAGCTGGTGATCAAGGAGGCGGTGGTGAAGGAGCTGCAGCGGGGCGGCCAGGTTTTCCTGGTCCACAACCGGGTGCACTCCATTCAGGAGATGGCCGCCAGGGTGCAAAAGCTGGTCCCGGAGGCGAGGCTGGCCGTGGCCCACGGCCAGATGCCGGGCAAGGCCCTGGAAGAGATCATGGTCCGTTTCGTCAAGCGGGAGATCGATGTGCTGGTCTGCACCACCATTATCGAATCAGGCCTGGATATCCCCAATGCCAACACCATTGTCATCACCAGGGCGGACCGGCTGGGGTTGGCGGAAATCTATCAGCTCCGCGGCAGGGTGGGGCGCGGCAGGGAGCAGGCCTATGCCTATCTGCTGGTCCCTTCCCTGGACGGCTTGTCCAAGGACGCCCAGCAGCGGCTGCGGGCGCTCATGGATTACAACGAGCTTGGCGGCGGCTTCAAGCTGGCCATGAGCGATCTGCAGATCCGGGGGGGCGGCAATATCCTGGGCATCTCGCAAAGCGGCAATATTGCAGCGGTGGGCTATGACCTGTACCTTGAGCTGCTGCAGCAGACTGTTCTCGACCTGAAGCGGAAAGGCGCCGGCGTGGAGCAGCCCCCGGAGCAGATCGAGCCTGAAATCAATCTCAAGATTTCGGCCTTTCTGCCGGAACGGTATATCCCGGCGACGGAACAGCGTTATATCGCCTACCGCCGGCTGACCAACGCCGAGCAGGTGGAAGAGTTGCTGGACCTTAAGGATGAATTTGGCGACCGTTACGGCCAGCTTCCCCAGGAGGCGCTTAATCTGTTCGAGGTGCTGGCTCTGAAAACCCTGCTCAGGCGGCTGTGGATCAGCAAGCTGGAGCAGGGGCCGGGTAATCTGGTGTTCTCCTTTCATGAAAAAACCCCGGTCCCCCCGGAGAAGATCATGCGTCTGCTTGACAAGTACAAGGGGCGGGCCCGCTTCACCCCCGAGGCGCGGCTGATCATCCCGACTCAATCCGCGGCCTCGCCGGAACAAACCCTCGAAAATGCGCAAAAGATCCTGGCCTTGCTCGCGGAAGATGACATTTGAAAATGATTGTGGTAGAATTTGTCGCTTATAAAGTCGTATAAAATTAAAAACTATATTTTCAACCTGTTATGAGTGGATCGGTGAAATTTTCCTTACATCTGGTATGTTCCGCCCTGTGTGTTCTTGCTTTTTTTCACCCCCCTGCCGCCCAGGCGGAGGTGGTGGACCGCATCATCGCCATTGTCAACGATGATGTCATTACCTTCTCCGACCTCAACCGGGAAGGAGGGGCGCTGTTTCGCCGGATTACCCAGGAGGCCCCGCCGGAGCAAGTGGAGCGAACCCTGCTGAAGGCCAAGGAGGAAGTGCTTTCCAGTCTTATTGACAGGCTCATCGTCGAACAACGGGCCAAGAAGCTCGGAATTTCCGTGGGCGATCCGGAAGTGGACAGCGCCATCGCCAGAATTGTCGAGCGCAACAAAACCACGGCGGAAAAATTCTGGCAGCAGATGACACTCATGGGCTCCAACGAGCGAGACTACCGGGAGCTCATCCGAAGCCAGATCCTGCAGGAAAGGCTGATCGATTATGAAATCCGTTCCCGGGTTGTGGTCAATGAGGAGCGGATCCGTGAATTTTACGAAAAGAATTATACCCAGAAAATAAAAGAAGATGCCTATCATGTCTTGCAGATGGGGTTTGTCTGGAAGGAAAACACCCAGGCTGCCAAGGATGATGCCCGACAACGGGCTGAAGAGGCTCGGCGGCAGGTCCTTGCCGGACAGGATTTCCGCGTGCTTGCCCGGCAGGCATCCGATCTGCCTTCGGCCAAGGACGGCGGAGATATCGGGGTTTTCAGGAAGTCGGAGATGGCGGCTTACATGAAAGCGGGTATTGCCGGGCTGCAAGTGGGACAGGTGAGCGCCGTCCAGGAGGCTCCGGACGGGTATCAGTTTTTCAAGCTTCTTTCCGACCGGGGAGATGTGGCTATTCAGGCTCCCTACGAGACGGTCAAGGAACAGATCCGGCAGCGGCTGTATGAAGATGCGTTGAAAAACCAGTTTGAGCGATGGGTAAAAGAGCTTCGGGATCAGGCGTATATCAAGAAAATACTTTAGGCAAGGCCCGTGCCCCATAACCTCAGGAAAAGGGATGTCTCCCATGACCAAGGATTTAACATCCGCTGATGATGCAATCGAGCAACCTGCGGCTTTGTCACGATCCGATGAAACCCTTGGCAGCTTTCTAAAAAGACATCGACAAAGCCAGGGGAAAGAGCTTGAGGAAATTGCGAAAAAGACGCGCATTCATGCCTCAACGCTTCGGGCCATTGAAGAGGACAACCCCAAGGCCCTGCCCGCAGATGTTTTCGCCCGCGGCTTTATAAAAAATTATGCGCAGTATCTTGGCCTTGATCCCAATGAAGCCTTGGCCTGGTATCTCGAACAGAATGCCGGAGAAGCCAAGCCGCCGGAAAAGATCAACGTCCAGGAGGTTCTGGCCGGCGAGGCCATGGCCGAGGTTCAGACATTCCCCTTTGGACGTTTCGTGTTTTTTTTTGTTGTCGTGGGCGTTCTTTTCCTTGCCGGGTATCTGGTTTTGAATTTCTTGAATTCCTCGGCCCCTCCACCCGATGTTTCGGTGGAGACCAAGGCCCCGGCCGTGGTGCAACCGCAACCGCTGCCCGCCCCGGTAGCCGACGAACCCCGGGAAACCACCCCCGAGGAAGCAGGTCAACCGGACTCTGTGACGGATGGGGCAGCTCAGCCTCCACCTCCTCCGCTGTCCGGAGCCGAGAAAACCGGGCCGGAAGGAACCGGGGGGGTATCCGTGCCCGAAAAGGCCGGGAATCTTGCGGAGACCCAGAAGGCTGAAGCGGAGCAATCCCTCGGCGTCCCAAAACAAACAGATGAGGGCAGATTCGTAATTCTTCCCCGGGCCAGCAAGGAAAAGCCGGGGCAACCCCCCGCATCCCAGGAGTTGGGCAAGCCTGCGGCCATAGCAACAGTGTCACCGCCGCCTTCGTTGGTGAAGCAACCGGGAATGAATTATGTTCTGGAGGTGAAATTCACCGAGACCACCTGGCTTTCCGTGCAGATAGACAAGGAAAAGAAAAAGTCCGCCATCTATCAGCCCGGAGATCATTTGGTGTTTCAGGCGGCGAAAAAGATTTCCCTTTTTGTCGGGAACGCCGGAGGGGTTTCCCTTACCTTGAACGGCAAACCGGTCCCTTCCATCGGCAAGTCAATGGAAAGCGCCCGGGTTTCCTTCCCGATTGAATAGCCTCGTCCCGGCGGATGTCCTTGCAGCAAGGGTTGGCCATCGTGCTCCAGGTTAAGGATCACGGGGATTCCGACAAGATTGTCACCCTGTATACCCTCGAGTATGGCAAGATTGTGCTTATCGCCAAGGGCGCCAAGCGCAGCAAGAAACGTTTTGTCAACAAGCTGGAGCTGTTTTCCCTCCTCGCCATTCATTTTGCCCCAAGCCGTCACAGTTCGCTCATGCGCCTGGATCAGGCCGAATTGCTGAACCCTTTCCCCAGGCTGCGGCAAAACTACGAGCGGTACATCGCAGCCTCCCTGCTGTGCGAGCTTGTTCTGCACTGGACCCGGGAGCATGACTGTGACGGGGAGCTTTTCCGCTTGCTTGTCTGGGCCTTGGAAGGATTGGCTCTGGCCGGCGGGGCTGTCAATCGCACGATTATCTTTTTCCACGTCAAAATGCTGGATATCCTGGGATATCGTCCTGATCTGACAGGCTGCCTTGATTGCGGTTTCCTCGGCGCGCCCGGGATTGTCTACCGCTTCAGCGCCATGCGCAACGGATTGGTGTGCAGCCGGTGTGAACCCCAGGCCACGGGGAACACCTCCCAACCGCTTTCCATTCAAACCATTCAATTGCTGCGCAGGGCTCAGGATATGGAGCAAGGCAAACTGGAACGGCTCCATTTTTCCCCGGCGGCTACCCGTGAGGCTGTTGCCTTGCTGAAACGGTACGACACCCATCTTTTGCAGCGGGAGGTGCAGTCCTGGAGTTTTCTGGGCAGAGAGTAACTGTCCAGCAGCACCACATCTGCTTCGCAGTCTCGCTCTACGCTCGCTTAGCGGTCATCGGCTTGCTCGGGTGCAATAGCACACTTCGCAAGCCTCTTCCGCGCATCTGTGGCAGCAGCGGAGCGGCGCTGCTGAACAGTTCCGTCCGGGTGATGCCTTGGGCGGGATAATAGTCCCTGAGCTGATTGCTTATTCCGCTTTGATTTTCTCAAGAAGCCAGGCCATGTTGCGTCCCAGGTCGCGCATGGTTTTCATGCCTTCCTCGTCGTTGGCTACCTCGCCCGGTTCCCTGCCGATGCCGATATTCCAGTACGAGGAGCCCACCACGATCATCTGGCCGATCAGGAAAAAGGCGTTGAGGGAGTTGAATACCTGGATGGCCCCGGCTCTGCGGACCGCAACCACCCCGGCTCCGGCCTTGCGTTTAAACAGATCGCCGTTGGCCCGGGAAACCATGCCGCACCGTTCGATCAGAGCCTTCATCCCCGCGGAAACGTCGGCGAAGTAGGTGGGGGATCCCAGGAGAATGCCATCCGCAGCGATCATCTTGGCGAGACAGTCGTTGATGATGTCCTTTTCCACGGCGCAACGGCTGTCTTTGTTCTTGAAACACTGATAGCAAGCGATGCAGCCTGAAATCGGCTGGCCTGACAGCTCCACCAGTTCCGTGTCGATTCCTTGCAGAGACAGCTCTTCCAGCGCGGTATTCAGCAATTTCGCGGTATTTCCTCCCTTGCGGGCGCTCCCGTTAAAAGCGACGACTTTCATGGCATTCTCCTCCAGTGTTTCCAGTTCATGGGATAGGGACCTTTGTCCTGCATGGACGCATGGGTGTCTGCCTCGGTATTGTAATCGAGAATGGAAGGGGGGGAAAGAGAATCGGAAAAAAACCAGCCGGAAAGGACTCCCTGCCGGTGCGGGGCAAAGAATTTATTTCCGGCAGCAGGACCTTGCCGTTCCGGTATACCAACTGTCCCAGAGATACGCATCTTCCCTCCGTTGGGCGATTATCCGTAAGGCATGGCGCCCCGGATAGAGCATGGCCATCCGCACTCCCCCGGTCCGTGGTAAAAGTCCACCATCTCGGTCAGGGTGTGGACGTTGGCCTGGGTTAAAGAGCCTGCGGCAAATCATGGCGATCAACCAGAGCCCGGTAGGCCGTGTCTGCCTTGACAACCGCGACTCTTTCCGGGGGGCCGACCTCCAGCACGGAAAAATTCGGGCCATTGCCGGTGTTGGCGAAAACGGGTGCTGCTGTCTGTTTGCGAGTCCGTGTCTTTATTTGTGGTTGTGGAGAATTTTTAGGCATGGAAGTGCATGGGGTAGTATTTGCGGCCAAGAGAGTTTTGTCTTTACTGCCATGAGAAACAAAGGTTTTGGCTCCGGTCATCTCCGGGAAAATCGGTTTTAAATCCGGGCAAGATCGCAAGCCGTCCTTGACTGTGGCTTGAAAGTTGGTTATTTTTCCATGTTCAAGCGAGAGTGGCGGAATTGGTAGACGCACTGGTCTTAGGAACCAGCGCCTTTGGTAT
Organism: Pseudomonadota bacterium; assembly: GCA_018830485.1. Taxonomy (GTDB): domain Bacteria; phylum Desulfobacterota; class Desulfobulbia; order Desulfobulbales; family Desulfurivibrionaceae; genus Thiovibrio. Next base: position 166,793 of record JAHJRQ010000002.1, read on the forward strand.
GGGGGTTCGACTCCCCCCTCTCGCACCACAGGGAAAACAGCTCCCGCATCAATGCCGGAGTACAGGTTGATATCTTATCCGTACCGTGGAAGCAGGACCCAGAAAAACGGTTTTCACGGTATGACCGTGTTGTTGAAAATGTTTTAAACAAGGAAGGTGTTGCATGCAGATCAATGTCGAAGACGTAAGTTCGCTTACCAAAAAAATGATCATAACCCTGCCTAAAGCGCAGGTTTCCCAGGAACTGGAGTCCGCCTACAAGAAACTGAACTCCGAAGTATCGCTCAAAGGGTTCCGCAAGGGCAAGGTGCCTCGGCAGGTTCTTGAGAAAAATTACCGGCCCAAGGTTGAGTACGAGGTGGCGGAAAAATTGATCCAGGATACCTACTTTGACGCCTTGGAGAAAAGCAAGATCGACGCGGTGGTGCATCCGGATATCCGCGAGCAGAAATTTGTCGGGGACGGCACCTTTGCGTATACCGCGGAAGTGGATATCCGGCCTCAGTTTGAATTGGCCGAGTACAAGGGGCTTGAGATCGAACAGACCGCGCTTGAGGTGACGGACGAGGAAATCTCCCTGGAGCTTGAGGCGCTGCGCAAGCAGATAGCCCCCCTGCAAAGCGTTGAAGGCCGCGCCATCGAGAAGGGGCACCTGGCCGTGGTTGATTTTCAGGGCTACCATAACGGCAACCCCATCAAGCAGGTGGTCGGAGAAAATTATTCGGTTGATGTGGGCTCCGGCCAGTACGGCAAAGAGTTTGAGGAGAAACTCCTTGGTTTGAAAAAAGGCGAGGAGGCTTCCCAGGAGATAAATTTTCCCGAGAATTTCGCCAATCCGATCCTGGCGGGCAAGAAGGTGGAGTTCAAGATCAATGTCAAGGATGTCAAGGAACGGGTGCTGCCTGCCCTGGACGATGAATTCGCCAAGGAAGTAGGCAATGAGTTTGCCGATCTGGAGGCGCTTACAACCCATATCCGCGAGAAAAAGCTGCAGGCCAAGAAGGACGGCCAGCGGGGCGATCTCACCGACAAGCTGATGCGGGTGCTGATCGAAACCCATGACTTCGAGATTCCGCCCCGGCTGGTGGCCTATGAAATAGAGGCCATGATCAAGGAGCTCGAGAGCAATCTGGAGCGGCAGGGGATGACCCTGGAAGCGGCCGGGTTAAACCGGGATGCCTTGGTCGAACAGTACAAGCTTGCCGCCCAGTCTCGGGTCAAGGGTGATTTTCTTTTGAAGAAGGTGGCGGAAAAGGAAGGGCTCAAGCTGGAAAATGAAGACATCGACAGAGGCTTTAAGCGCATCTCCGAGCAATACAACATGCCGGTCAGCGAAGTGAAGAAGTTTTTTTCCAGCAGGGATGATCTCCTCCCCTTCATGGCGGAGTTGTTGAACGAGAAAATTCTGACCTTCCTGCTTGACGCAGCCAAGATGAAAATCGTGCCGGCCGCTGCCACGGGCGTGAGTGATCCCCAGTAACTTCTTCAAGGAGCAAATGTATGAATCTCGTCCCCATGGTTGTTGAACAGAGCCCCCGCGGAGAGCGGGCCTATGATATCTATTCCCGGCTGCTGAAGGAGCGGATTATTTTTTTGGGATCGGCCATCAATGACGATATAGCAAACATCATCATCGCCCAGATCCTTTTTTTGGAGGCCGACGATCCGGACAAGGACATCACCTTTTATATCAACTCCCCGGGCGGCGTCGTGACATCAGGCATGGCGATCTATGATACAATGCACTATGTGAAGTGTGATATCGCCACCCTGTGCATGGGGCAGGCTGCCAGCATGGGCGCGGTGCTCCTTGCCGCCGGCACCGAGGGCAAAAGGTATGCGCTGCCGAATTCCCGGATCATGCTGCACCAGCCCATGGGCGGCTTTCAGGGGCAGGCTTCCGACATTGATATTCATGCCAAGGAGATTCTGCGGATGCGGCAGACCCTGAATAGCATTCTTGCCCATCATACCAAGCAAAAGCTCAAGAAGATTCAAGTTGACACGGACCGGGATTTTTTCATGGGAGCCGAAGAAGCCAAAGCCTATGGCGTTATCGACAAGGTGCTGGTGAAACGGGCGAATCCTGAAGAGGAGAATAGTCATGGCAAAAGATCATAACGGCGAAGTGGAAGTCACCTGCTCGTTTTGCGGAAAAAGCCAGGATGAGGTCAAGAAGCTGATCGCCGGGCCGACGGTCTATATCTGCAACGAGTGCATCGACCTGTGCAACGAGATCGTCAGCGAGGATAGGCAGCAGGCGCTGGAATCGCAATTGGAGGCTTCGACCCTCAAGCCCTATGACATCAAGGCCCATCTTGATGAATATGTCATCGGCCAGGAACAGGCCAAGAAGGTTCTTGCCGTCGCGGTGCACAATCACTACAAGCGCATCGAGGCCCAGGGAAGCACCGACGGCAGCGAGGTGGAACTGCAGAAGAGCAATATTCTGCTGGTCGGACCCACGGGCAGCGGCAAGACGCTGCTGGCCCAGACCCTGGCCAAGATCCTCAATGTTCCCTTTGCCATGGCCGACGCCACCACCCTGACCGAGGCCGGGTATGTGGGTGAGGATGTGGAAAATATTCTGGTTAATCTGCTTCAGGCCGCGGACCACGATATCCAGCGGGCCAGCCGCGGCATCATCTATATCGATGAAATCGACAAGATCGCCCGGAAATCCGACAGCGCCTCCATCACCCGCGATGTCTCCGGCGAAGGGGTGCAGCAGGCCCTGCTGAAGATCATCGAAGGAACGGTGGCCAGTGTTCCGCCCAAGGGCGGACGCAAGCATCCCCAACAGGAATACATCAAGATCGATACCACCAATATCCTCTTTATCTGCGGCGGGGCCTTTGTCGGCCTGGACGGCGTGATCAAGCAGCGGACCGGCACCAAGTCCATGGGCTTTGGCGCCAAGGTCGTGGGCAAGCCGAAGAAGTCGGTGGGGGATATTCTGGCCCAGGTGCAGGCGGAAGACCTCCTGCGCTTTGGCCTGATTCCGGAGCTGGTCGGTCGTTTGCCCGTGGTGGCGACCATGGAGGAACTGGATGAAGAGGACATGGTCCGCGTTCTCCGGATGCCGAAGAACGCCCTGACCAAGCAGTACGAGCGTCTTTTCGCCTTTGACAATATCCGGCTGCGCTTCACCGAGGGCGCGCTCAAGGCCATCGCCCAGCAGGCGATCAAGAGAAAGTCCGGGGCGCGAGGCTTGCGTACGGTCATGGAGCGGGCCATGCTCGACATCATGTACGAATTGCCCTCCAAGGAAAACGTGCGGGAATGCGTGATCAGCGAGCAGGTGGTGCTGAACGGAGATTATCCGGTGATTTTGTACGATAACGACCTGGAATCAAAGAAAAGCGCCTGAGTCGGCGATACGTCCCTTAACCCATCACGGTTGCATTGAATATTATGGCTGAGCTTGATCCCCAACAGGTAGTTGCCTATCCGATGATGCCCTTGCGTGATATCGTGATTTTCCCCTACATGGTGGCGCCCCTGGTGGTTGGCCGGGAGCGTTCCATAAAGGCCCTTGAAGAGGCGATGGCCAAGCGCTCCGAGATCTTTCTTGTGACCCAGAAGGATGCGGCCGAGGACGATCCCACCGAGGAGAGCGTGCACGCGGTGGGGACCATTGCCACGGTCATGCAGTTGCTCCGTCTGCCGGACGGCACGATCAAGGCCCTGGTTGAAGGCAAGAGAAGGGGCAGGATCATGAAGCACCTGCCCAATGCCGACTACTTTGTCGTCCAGCTATCAGGCGGAGAGGCGGAGGATGGCGGTGGCCTTGAAGCAACAGCCTATGTGCGGGAGATCCAGGCAAGTTTCAAGGAGTATGTCAAATACAACAAAAAGGTGCCGGCCGAGGTTATCAAATCCTTGGCCCGCATTGAGAATCCTGCAAAGTTTGTCGATGTCCTGGCCGCGCATCTTCCCCTGAATGTGCGGGAAAAACAGGGGATTCTGGAGAATTTTTCCGTTGTTGCGCGGCTGGAGCAGGTGTTGGCCCTTATCCATAAGGAAATTGAAATCGCCGAGCTTGAGGAGGTTATCCGGGCCCGGGTGAAGAAAAAAATGGATAAGACCCAGAAGGATTATTTTCTTGCCGAGCAACTGCGCGCTATCCAGAAAGAGATGGGGGGGGGTGAGGAGGCCTCGTCCGAGCTTGAGGGGCTGGGCAAGACGATTCAGGAGAAAAACCTGCCCGAGACGGCTCGCGCCAAGCTGGGGCAGGAATTCAAGAAGCTGAAGATGATGCCGGCCATGTCCGCCGAAGCCACGGTGGTCCGCAATTATATCGACTGCATCCTGAGCCTCCCTTGGCAGGAAAAGACCGAAGAGAAGATCGATGTCCTAGCGGCGGAGAAAATCCTTGCCCAGGACCATCATGGTCTGTTGAAGCCCAAGGAGCGGATCCTTGAGTATCTAGCCGTGCAGGCCCAGGTTGAGAAGATCAAGGGGCCGATTCTCTGCCTGGTTGGCCCGCCTGGGGTGGGGAAAACCTCGTTGTGCAAGTCCCTGGCCCGCGCCATGGGGCGCAAATTCGTCCGGCTCTCCCTTGGCGGGGTGCGTGACGAGGCTGAGATCCGGGGCCACCGCCGTACCTATATCGGGGCCTTGCCCGGCAAGATTATTCAGTCAATGCAAAAGGCCAGGGTGGTGAATCCGGTCATCTGTCTCGATGAGGTGGACAAGATGAGCATGGATTTCCGGGGGGATCCTTCCGCCGCCCTGCTGGAAGTGCTGGATCCGGAGCAGAACGTCGCTTTTAACGACCATTATCTCGATCTGGACTACGATCTCTCCGGAGTTTTTTTCGTGACCACCGCCAACAATCTCCATGCCATCCCGGCCCCGCTCCAGGACCGGATGGAGGTGATCAAGCTCACCGGCTATACGGAAGAGGATAAACTGCACATCGCCCAGGGTTTCCTTGTCCCGAAACAGTTGGAGGCCAACGGCTTCGGCCGGGAGGACATTACCTTCAACGATGCGGCGATCCTGGAGATTATCCGGAGATACACCCGGGAGGCTGGGGTGCGCAATCTTGAGCGCAGTATTGCCTCGGTCTGCCGCAAGGTGGCCCGGGACCGGCAAAAGAAAAAGACGGACAAGCGATACCGGCTCAACGATGCGGCCATTGCCAAGTATCTGGGCGGAGTCAGGTACCGTTTCGGCCTGGCCGAGGAGCGGGATAAAATCGGGCTTACCACCGGCCTGGCCTGGACAGAGGTGGGAGGCGAGCTGCTGCAGATCGAAACCGCCCTGATGCCCGGAAAGGGCAATCTCACCGTAACCGGAAAACTCGGCGATGTCATGCAGGAGTCCGCCCAGGCGGCCTTGAGCTATGTGCGGACCCGTGCCATGCAGCTTGGCCTGCTGCCGGATTTTTATCAGAAGCTGGATATCCATATCCATGTGCCGGAGGGGGCTATTCCCAAGGATGGGCCTTCGGCGGGGATTACCATGGCGACCTCGATGGTTTCCGCCTTGCTTCAGCTTCCGGTCCGGAGGGATATTGCCATGACCGGCGAGATTACCTTGCGCGGCAGGGTTCTGCCCATTGGCGGACTCACCGAAAAGCTCCTTGCCGCGCGACGGGGCAATATCAAGCATGTCCTGATCCCCCGGGACAATGAAGCGGATCTGAACGAAATTCCCGCCAAGATCCTGAAGGGGCTCACCGTGGAACTGGTTGAGCATGTGGACGAAGTGCTGGTCAAGGCTTTGGTGCTCAAGGACGGGGAAGGTCTTTTCAAGGATATCCCCTTTGGCGGTTTTGGCGTGGAAGGGGTGCTTCCCGCAAGCAAGGTGGCGCATTAGCAGCGGTGCTTGCTGTCCGTGCAGACAGGAAGCGGGGTAAGCGTAGGTTCAGCGGTTTTTATTTTTGGCCTTCGGTAAGTTTTTTGCTTGACGGATTATGGGTGGCAAGGGTATATCTTGCCACACTTCATGTGGGGCGAATAGCTCAGCTGGGAGAGCATCGGCCTTACAAGCCGAGGGTCACAGGTTCGATCCCTGTTTCGCCCACCACAAGAGGAGTGGTAGTTCAGTTGGTTAGAATACCGGCCTGTCACGCCGGGGGTCGCGGGTTCGAGCCCCGTCCACTCCGCCATAAAAAAAATAAAGGGATTAGCCAAGCAAGCTAATCCCTTTTTTTTTGAATTCAATCAATTTGGTTCAAATTCCCGGTTTTCCTTGGAGCAAGAGCTTGACACCGCCCGTATCCCGTGAGTAACATGAATATTCTATGGGATGGTGCAAGCCGCACAACCGCAAGGCATGGCGGATTGCCCGAACGTTTGCTGTCAAGCGTGGTGTCGCGCAAACGCCTGCAAGAGGAACCTATGATTCGCTACCTGGAAAAAATCGGAAATAACACCTTGTGGATCCTGGAAGATTTGGGTCGCATGGGGTCCTTTCTGGCTTTTGGTCTTGGTGGCGTCTTCAAAAGGCCCTTCCGTTTTTCCGCCATGATCAGGCAGGTGCGTTTGATCGGGGCCGATTCTTTCTGGGTTATATTCTTCATTGCGGGATTCACCGGCATGGTCCTTGGCCTGCAAGGATATTATACCCTTCGTAAATTTGGCTCGGAAGGGGCTCTGGGATCAGCGGTCTCCCTTTCCTTGATCCGCGAGTTGGGTCCGGTGCTGACCGCCTTGATGGTGACCGGCCGGGCCGGCTCGGCAATGTGCGCCGAGATCGGGATCATGCGCAACAGCGAGCAGCTTGACGCCTTGGAATGCATGGCCATCGACCCTTTCCGTTATCTTATCACGCCGAAGTTTCTGGCCACGATCATCTCTGTTCCTATTCTCACCCTTTTTTTTAATGTCGTCGGCATATTCGGCGGGTATATCGCAGGGTGTGGCTTGTTGGGGGTCAACCCCGGCGCGTATTGGTCCGGCATGGAACAGAGCGTTGTGAATCAGGATATCAACATGGGCATTATCAAGTCGTTTGTTTTTGCCTTGGTGATCGTCTGGGTGTGCGCGGGGAGGGGCTATTTCGTTCATGTTATCCGGGGGGCCGGTTTCGGCGCCGAGGGAGTGAGCAAGGTGACAACGCAGGCGGTTGTTCTCTCTTCAATCGCGATCCTTATCTGGGATTATCTGCTTACGGCGATACTATTATGAGTCAGGCGGTTATCCAGTTTAAAGATGTCGTAAAAGCATTCGGCAAGCAGACCATCCTCGACCGGGTGAATATGACCATCAATTCCGGCAAGACCACTGTGATTGCCGGGCCGAGCGGTCAGGGTAAAAGTGTTACCATGAAGCTCATCCTGGGTTTGTTGCGGCCTGATTCCGGAGAGATTCTGGTGGAGGGGCACGATATAACCACGATGCGCGCCAAGGCGTTGAATGAGGTGCGGACAAAATTCGGCGTCCTTTTCCAGGGTTCGGCGCTTCTTGATTCCCTGAATGTTTTTGCCAACGTGGCTCTGCCCCTTGAAGAGCGGACAAAAATGGGCAGCGAGGAGATCAGGGAGCGGGTGCTTGCCATCCTGGCGCAACTTGGTCTTACCGGGCATGAGGAGAAATATCCGGCCCAGCTCAGCGGGGGCATGAGGAAAAGGGTGGGTCTTGCCAGGGCATTGATGCTGCAACCGGAAATAATGCTATTTGATGAGCCGACCACGGGACTTGACCCAGAAAACACCCTGGAGATTTACAAACTTTTTCTGGAGACCCAGAAAAAATTCGGATATACCTCAATTATTGTAAGTCATGATATTCCCAAGGTGTTCAATTTGGCTGATCAGGTCATTGTGATCAACAAGGGCAAGCTCAGCACCTTTGCCAGCCCTGAAGATATTCAACAGAGCGACATTCCAGATATCCAGGCCTTTGTGCAGTACACCATGGGGAAGATCTATTTAAGCAGGGAGATGGAATAGAGGGTATGAAAAAGATAAATTTCGATGCGATTGTCGGCCTCTTTGTTCTGGCGGGTTTTTTGGCTTTTGCGTATATGTCTCTGCAGTTGGGCGAGTTTTCGGTATTCTCCATGGAGAAGACATATTCGGTGCAAGCGACTTTTGGCAATGTTTCCGGGCTTAAACGCGGAGCCCTTGTCGAAATGGCGGGGGTAAGCGTGGGCAAGGTAAGCGGGATTTCCTTGGGCGAAAATGATCAGGCCCGGGTGCAGCTTCAGATCAATAACGGGGTAAAGATAACCGATGACGCCATTGCCTCGATTAAAACTCAAGGCATAATCGGGGATAAATATATCAAGATTACCCAGGGTGGGTCCGAAGACCTGCTGGCTGAGGGCGGGGATATCATGGAAACGGAATCCGCGGTTGATCTTGAGGAGTTGGTGAGTAAGTATATATTCGGGGGTGTTTGAGCAACGCTTCCGTTATGCACCGTGCCGGAGTTGGTTTTGGGAGAATCTGAATGCGTCTCCTGTTCTTTGGCATGGCGACACTGGGCCACCCGATCGAGGGCAAGCAATATTGGGCAAGAGGATGATCATGGAAAAACGTGACCGCTTTATTTTGCAACTGTGCAGGGTGTGTTTCTGTTGCCTGGCAATCTGGACAGGGTCAGTCGTCATGGCCGTGGGGCAGGAGGCGGTGTTCGAAGATGAACCGGCTTTTGGGGAAGAGCGGGATATCGGTATGATCTCGGATCCTCTTGAGCCGATGAACCGGGTTTTTTTTCATTTTAACGACAAACTCTATTTTTGGGTGCTTAAGCCTGCGTCCCACGGCTACTCCTATTTTATTGCCGAAGACGTGCGCATGTGCGTGCGGAGCTTTTTTAAAAATCTTCTGGCGCCGGTTCGCATTGTAAACAATTTCCTGCAAGGAAAAGTTGCGGACAGCGGGATTGAAACCGCCCGTTTTCTTCTTAATTCAACCCTTGGTATCGCTGGCTTGGCTGATCCTGCCAAAAATGAGTTCGGCCTTTTGCCCAAGGATGAAGACCTGGGGCAAACCATGGGGGTATATGGCCTGGGGGAAGGCATCTATTTCTGCTGGCCCATCCTCGGGCCATCCAATGTGCGTGATACCATCGGCCTGGCCGGGGATTTCTTCTTGAGCCCGCTCTCCTACCTTGCCATGTCCGATTCCGGCGCTGGTGTTGCGGTGCAGGCCGGCAGGGAGGTGAATAACACTTCTCTTACCCTGGGGGATTATGAAGATTTCAAGGAATCCGCCATTGATCCCTATGTGGCCCTGCGCGACGCCTACCGCCAGTATCGGCAAAAGAAAATACGTGATGTTGCCGTGGGCAGCGATTCTGTCTATATTTCTTCATCGGGCACGACTGACAATGCATATGCCCGGGATACGACCGGGTCGGCTTTGCCCGAGCCGGTTGCCGCGGATAATTTTTTTGTCCGGGTCGGAACCTCGTTTGAGGCGGAAAAGCTTCTCGTGATGCAACAAGCGTTGTTAGCCATGAATACGGCTTCGATTGTCACGGTTTCTGATCGGGGGGGGCGTAATTTGTATGCTTTGGAGGTCCCTGCCGGGGAAGAATTCGAATCCGCCAGGCAGGAGGCAAAAAGGCTCTGCGACGCTGGGTTCAGCGAGGCCAGGGTCGGACAATAAAAGTGTCGATACCCATTGAATAAGAGTGTAGAGGCAAAAATGAAAAAGAGCAGCAGATGTTTTTTGATGGTTTTTTCGCTATGTGTTCTGGGGTTCGCTGCGGCGGTATTGCATCCGGCTATTACATGTGCCGCGGCAACCGACCCGGTCGTGTTTGTTAAGGAGGGCGTTGACGAGATTATTTCAATTCTCCAGGACGAAAAGCTCGCCGCGCCAAATCGCAAGGCGGAGAGGAAAAACCGCATGGTAACCATCGTCGAGAAGAAATTTGATTTTCGCGAAATGTCCATGCGCGCATTGGCCAGACATTGGCGGGAAAGGAGCCCCGCGGAACAGGATCGTTTTGTTTATTTGTTTAAGACGTTGCTGGAAAACACCTATTTAGCCAAGATAGAAACCTACTCCGGGGAAAAAGTTGTCTTTAAGAAAGCCGCGGTGCAAGGGAATAAGGCTATTGTCTATAGTGATCTCATCCGCAAGAATGTGGAAACCCCGGTTAATTACAAGCTCAAAAACAGCGATGACCGTTGGACGGTTTATGACGTGGAGGTGGAGGGGGTGAGTCTGGTTAACAACTACCGGACTCAGTTTTCCAGCATTCTGAGCAAGGAGAGTTTTTCCGGACTCATTGCCAAGCTGGAAGAAAAGGTAAGCAAAGGGGCTGCGGAGTAAACGCAAATGGGTGCCTCTGGAGAGATGCTTTTGGGGAAATACCGGCCCGAGGAGCTACACGATATATTTTCTTTTTTGTCCGCTGAAGAGATGGCGGAGTTGTTTGCCTATCTCGAGTGGAAAGCGTGGCAATCAGGGGAAACTGTGATGAAGGGCGGGGAGACCGCGGATTTCATGGGATTCCTTGTCGATGGAAAACTTGCCGTTAAGATGGATGCGACTTTCCCAGATAAGTTCATTCTGGTTGCCGTGCTTGAGCGTGGAAGTCTGGTAGGTGAGATTTCCGTTGTTGAGGGAGAACGTCGGCAGGCAACCGTTGTCGCCACGGAAAAAAGCCATCTCCTGATTCTTTCCCGCGAACGGATGGAACTTATGCTGAGGCAGGCGCCCGCACTTGGCGTGAAACTTTTGCGACGGATCATCCATGTGCTTGCTCATCGTCTGGGAAAAGCGAGCGACCGGCTTTCCCGCTTGTTGTAACTTCTTGTAATTGTTCTCTTTTTGTTCCTCCCGCGAACACTTGTCCAAAGGCGCTTCGTTGGCGCGGGTATCTATCAAGAAAAATCCCGGCAGTGAATTCGCTTGACAACTGGCTGTGTTTCTTTATATTGATCTGCTTCTTTTTTTGCGTTGTGGATGGGTGATGCGTGCGGCTCAAGTGGGATGAAATACCGGTTGACGGTCTGTTGCTCAGTGTTGATGACGGGGCCTGGATTCCTCGCGATGAGATTGTCTGCCAAGGATCGGGAGCATGCACCATTTCCCTGAACAGAGAGGGAGGGCGGGTGCTGCTTGCCGGAACCTTGCTTCTTCCCGTTGTTCTTGAGTGCGACCGCTGTCTTGAGCCTTTTGTCCATGCCGTGGACGAAGAGTTTGAGATTGTTTTTGAGTTGCTTGCCCAGGGGGAAGAGGCGGGTATTGCTTCGGATCACTTGTGCAAGGGCGAAGAGCTTGATGTTGTTTGTCTTGCGGAGCCGGTGGTAGATGTTTTTTCCGTGCTTGCGCAGCAATTGTTTCTTGCTTTGCCCGAAAAAAGACTCTGCGGCGACACATGCTTGGGGTTGTGTGCCGGGTGCGGAGCGAACCTGAATCATGGCCCCTGTGCTTGTTCCAAAGGAACAGGAACATCCCCGTTCAGCGTCTTGGCAAAGCTGAAAGTCCAGTAACGGGTAATTCCCGAGGATTTCCTTGATCGTGCAAGACCATTCCCATCCTGTTTGCGGCGCTGTTGATTGCCGGGAATTTTTTGTCTCGCCGGGGATATTTTTCCCTCCTGAGGTTGCGGGGCAAAAAAACTGTAATTTGTGTTGAACCTGTTGAATTTTTTTGAAAAACCCGTTACAGACAACAAGCTGTAACCGAGATCTATCCAAGTGGAGGAAAAGTAATGGCTTTACCGAAAAGAAGACATTCCCATTGCCGTACCAGAATCCGTCGTTCCCACGATGCGCTGAGTGGTGTAACTGTTTCTACCTGCTCCGAGTGCGGCGAGCCGAAGCTGCCGCACCGTCTTTGTCCTGGCTGCGGGGCATACAAGGGCCGTACGGTTGTCAAATTGACCGAAGAGTAGTAGAGCTGCACCATGGCATTGCATATTGCCCTGGATGCCATGGGCGGGGACCGAGGCCCTGGGGAACTGGTTTCCGGGGCAGTCCTGGCGGCGCGCGAGTCTGACCTTGAGATCAGCCTGATCGGTGACCAGGCTCTGCTTGGGACCATTCTGGCATCCCATGGTCCTCCTTCGTCCCGGATTCATCTGGTGCACGCCTCCCAGGTTGTTGGCATGGATGAATCCCCCTTTGACGCCATCCGCAGGAAAAAAGACTCCACCATCATGAAGGCCTTTGCCCTCCACAAAGAGGGCAGGGTTGATGCTGTTGTCAGCGCCGGCAACTCCGGGGCGACATTGGCAGCGGCCATCAAGTTGCTTGGCCGGTTGGAGCATGTCTCCCGGCCGGGGATCGCAGGTATTTTTCCTACCTTGAAAGGTCCGGTGGTGATGATGGATGTGGGCGCAAATGTTGATTGCCGTTCCGAGCATCTCTTCCAATTCGGGGTCATGGCCTCCGCTTTTTCGCAAGTACTCTTCGGGCATGATCGCCCACGGGTCGGCCTCCTCAGTATCGGTGAAGAGGGGGGGAAGGGCAATGTCCTGGTGAAAAAATCCCACGAGCTGTTTCAGCAAAGTTCCCTGAATTACATCGGCAATGTCGAAGGCCGGGACACCTTTCAAGGGGATGTCGACGTCATGGTCTGCGACGGTTTTGTCGGCAATGTCTGCCTGAAGCTCAGCGAGGGGTTGGCCGAGGCGGTCATGGGTATGCTGAAGGAGGAAATTGTCAAGAGCTTCAAGGCGAAACTTGGCTACCTGCTGGCCAGGGATGCCTTTGCGTCCTTTAAGAAGCGGGTTGATTACGCCGAGTATGGCGGTGCCCCCCTGCTCGGAATCCGGGGCAATGGTATTGTCTGTCATGGCCGTTCCAATGCCGTCGCTATAAAAAATGCCATCCGGGTTGCCTCTGAAATGGCCCGCAATAAGGTCAATGACCGGATACTCGAGCTTCTTTCCCTCCATCGTCTCCTGGGGCAACAGGATGATACGAATGCCCCTGTTGCCGGAGTAACCCCATGAGCCGCGCCGTTATCCTCGGGACCGGTTCCTGCCTGCCGGAAAGGATCCTCAGCAACGAGGATCTGGAAAAGATGGTGGATACCTCCGATGAGTGGATCACCACCCGGACCGGCATCAAGACCCGGCATATTGCCGGAGCCGGGGAGGAGACCTCCAAGCTGGCCAGCGTGGCGGCCCGGCGCGCCTTAGACATGGCAGGGGTCACCCCGGCGGAGGTCGACATGATCGTCCTCGGGACGATTTCCTGTGAAAAGGCCATGCCTTCCTGCGCCTGCCTTGTCCAGAAGGAATTGGAGGCGGTCAATGCCTTTGCCTTTGATATCAACGCCGCCTGCTCCGGCTTTCTCTACGGCCTTGATCTGGCCGACAAATACATTCGCAACAACCCGGACATGAAAATACTGGTTATCGGCGCGGAGAACCTCTCCGCCCGCACCAACTGGCAGGACCGCAACACATGCGTGCTTTTCGGCGATGGCGCAGGCGCCTGTCTGATAACCGGCAATGATCAGGGCCGGGGAATCTTGGCGACTCAGCTCTATGCCGATGGCCGCTTGTGGGAACTGCTTCATATGGACAGCGCTCCCAGTCTGAATCCCGATTTGTGCACCCAGCCAAGCGACGGCCCTTTTATCAAAATGGTGGGCAAGGATGTTTTTCGCTACGCGGTCCGGGCCATGGCGGAGGCCATCACCGCGGTCATCCAAAAAGAAGGGCTGCACATTGCTGACATCTCCCTGGTTGTGCCGCATCAGGCCAATATCCGCATCCTGAAAAGCCTGGCCGATCACCTCAATGTGCCGCTCGAAAAAATCTATATTAATGTGCATAAATATGGTAATACATCGGCGGCTACCGTACCGATTGCCATGGACGAGGCGAACCGGGAAGGCCGATTGCAGCTGGGGGATCTGCTTCTCATCTGCACTTTTGGCGGCGGGTTTACCTGGGGCGCGGCCCTGGTCAGGTGGTAGCGCAGGTTTGGCCGCTTTATAACCCAACCGCATATCAAAGTAATTGAGTACAAGGGGGCACAGTGGATTATTTCTTGAGCGAAGAGCAGCAGATGATCGTGGATGTTGCTCGGCAGATTACCGATGAAATGATTGTTCCGCAACGGGCGGAATTGGATGAAACCGAAGATTATCCCCGCGATATCTTAGCCGCCATTGCCAAGGCTGATTTGTATGGCCTCTATATCCCTGAGGAATATGGCGGTTTGGGCGGCGGATGTTTTGATATCGTCTTGGCCCTTGAACAGTTTGCCCGCGGTTGCACCGGGGTGGCCACCGCCTTTGCCGCCAGCGCTTTGGGCGCATACCCCATTCTTATCTCCGGCAGCGAAGAGCTGAAACAGAAATACATGCCGCTTATCGCCAGCGGCGAGAAGCTGGCAGCCTTTGCCCTGACCGAAGCCAATGCCGGCAGCGATGCCTCCGGCATCCAGACCACCGCCGTGCTCGATGGCGACGAATGGGTATTGAACGGCACCAAGCAGTGGATCACCAATGCCGGCGAGGCCCAGATCTACACGGTTATTGCCATCACCGACAAGAGCAAGGGGCCCCGCGGCGCCACCATGTTCGTGGTCGAGGATACCGACCCTGGTTTTTCCTACGGGGTCAAGGAAAAGAAGCTGGGTATCCGCTGCTCTTCCACCCGGGAGCTGATCTTCAAGGATTGCCGGATTCCCAAGGACCGGGTCATCGGCCGGATCGGCATGGGTTTTATCACCGTGATGAAAACCCTGGATCAGTCCCGTCCGGGCATCGCCATCCTCGGTGTCGGCCTGGGGCAGGGCGCCCTGGATGAGGCGGTGGTCTATGCCAAGCAGCGGGTGCAGTTCGGCAAGCCCATCATCTCCTTCCAGGCGGTGCAGCATATCCTGGCCGACATGGCCATTCAGATCGAGGCGGGCCGCGCCCTGGTCTACTCCGCAGCCAAGCATATCGATGCCCATAAGAACGACATGTCCAAGGCCTCTTCCATATGCAAGGTCTTCGCCACCGACATGGCCATGAAGGTCACCACCGATGCGGTGCAGGTTTTGGCCGGCTATGGCTATATGCGGGAGTATCCGGTGGAGAAGATGATGCGGGATGCCAAAATCCTCCAGATCTACGAGGGCACCAATCAGATTCAGCGGAATGTTATCGGTCAGGAACTCAACAAGGAGTATACGAGGTCCTAATGAAGATCATTGTTTGCGTAAAACAGGTGCCGGACGCCAAGGATGTCCGCCTGGACCCCAAAACCAACACCCTCTCCCGGGAAGGGGTGCAAGCCATCATGAACCCCTACGACCGCCATGCCCTTGAGGAGGCGGTTCGCTTGAAGGAACAGCATGGCGGCACGGTAACCGTGGTCAGCATGGGGCCTCCCCAGGCGGAAGAGATGCTGCGCGAGGCAGTGTCCTGCGGGGCGGACGAGGCAGTGCTCGTTTCAGACCGCGCCTTTGCCGGAGCGGATACCTGGGCGACCACCTATACCCTGTCCCAAGCCATTAAAAAGATAGATGATTTTGATTTGATCCTCTGCGGCAAGCAGGCCATTGACGGGGATACCGCCCAGGTGGGCCCGGGCCTGGCCGAGCGTCTTGACATCCCTTTTGTCGCCTACGTGCGCAAGATCAACGACTGCACCGCCAATACCATCCGGGCGGAGCGGCTGATGGATGACGGCTACGACCTGCTGGAAGTACCGCTGCCCGCGTTGTTCACCGTGGTCAAAGAGATCAATGAGCCCAGGATTCCTTCCCTCAAGGGAAAGATGAAGGCGAAAAAGATCGATATCACCAAGATGACCGCAGTGGACATCGAGGCAGACCCTGAGCAGTTGGGGCTCAAAGGCTCCACCACCCAGGTGGTCCGGGTCTTCTCTCCGGAACTGAAAGGGGAGCGGGCCATGCTTGCTGGTACTCCCAGTGAGCAGGTTGCCCAGTTGTATGAAAAATTGTCGCCTCTCCTGTAGACTTCAGACGAACGGAATTTTCCATGTTACAGATTGATAGTGAAGCCTGTATTGGTTGCGGTGTCTGTGAGAGTACCTGTACCTTCGGGGCCATCAAGGTTGAAGGCGGTGTCGCCGTGGTCGGCGATAGCTGCACCCTGTGCGGCAGTTGCGTGGATGTCTGCGAGGTCGGCGCCCTTTCCATCAAGCGGGAGGAGAAGGCAACCCAGGGCAACCTGGGTGACTGGTCCGGGGTCTGGGTCTATGCGGAATGTAGGCATGGCAGGATCGCCCCCGTAGCCCTGGAGTTGCTCGGGGCCGGGCGCAAGCTGGCTGAAAAAAGAGGGGTTGCCCTTTCCGCTGTGCTTTTGGGATCAAAGCTCAATGGCATGGCCGAAGAGCTTGTCGCCTACGGCGCAGACAAGGTGTTTGTTGTGGATGATCCTGCCTTGGCCTCCTTTACCGATGATGCCTATGGCAACGCCTTGAGTGCCTTGGCCAAAAAGCACAAGCCGGAGATTATCCTCGCCGGCGCCACAGCCATTGGCAGATCCTTTATTCCCCGGGTTGCCACCACATTGGCCACGGGCCTTACCGCGGATTGCACGAATCTGGAGATTCGCGATGAGGATGGGGTGCTGCTCCAGACCCGTCCGGCCTTTGGCGGCAACATCATGGCCACCATTGTCTGCCCGCACACCCGTCCGCAGATTTCCACGGTGCGGCCTCTGGTGATGAAGCCCCTTGCCAGGGATGCTGGCCGCAAAGGGGAAATCATTGCGGCCAATCTGGATTCCAACAGCCTGACGCCCCGCGTCACGGTGCTTGATTCGGTGGTGGAAGATCTTGACCGGGTGAACCTCTCCGAGGCCGATATTGTCGTGGCCGGCGGTCGGGGCCTTGAAAACGAGAAGGGCTTTGCCATGATCCGCGAACTGGCCGATGTGCTTGGCGGCGCGGTTGCCGCCTCCCGGGCTGCCGTGGACAGCGGCTGGATTCCCTACCCGCACCAGGTTGGCCAGACCGGCAAGACCGTGGCGCCCAAAATTTATATTGCCTGCGGCATCTCCGGCGCCATCCAGCATCTGGTGGGCATGCAGTCCGCCGATACCATTATCGCCATCAACCGTGACGCCGATGCCCCGATCTTTGACGTGGCCACCTACGGCATTGTCGGTGATGTCTTTGAGATCGTGCCCAAGCTGATCGAGAAATTCAAGGAAAGGAAGAGCGCATGAGCCTGAGCGGAAAAATCGCCGTAGTCACCGGCGGCAGCAGGGGCATTGGCCGGGCTATCTGTCAGCGGTTGGCCGCCCTTGGCGCCACGGTTATCGTCAACTATGTGAGCAATCCTGCCGCAGCGGAAGAGACGGTAGCCAGCATCCAGAATGCCGGCGGCAAGGCCGAAGCGGTCCAGTTCAACGTTGCCACCTCCGAGGAGATCGAAGCGGCGTTCAAGAAGATTCTCGATGCGCATGGCCGGGTGGATATCCTGGTGAACAACGCCGGGATCACCCGGGACGGACTGCTCATGAAGATGAAGGACGAGCAGTGGGACGAGGTGCTCAACACCAATCTCAAGGGCGTGTTCCTCTGCACCAAGGCGGTGAGCCGGGGTATGATGAAGCAGCGTTGGGGGAGGATCATCAACATCACCTCGGTGATCGGTTTTGCCGGCAACGCCGGCCAGGCCAACTACGCCGCAGCCAAGGCAGGGATTGTCGGTTTCACCAAGTCCGTGGCCAAGGAGCTTGCCTCCCGCGGGATCACGGTGAACGGAGTGGCTCCCGGCTATATCGTCACCGATATGACCAAGGATCTCTCCGAAGAGGTCACCAATACGATCAAGAATGAAATCCCCATGGGGGTCCTTGGCGAGGCCGAGGATATTGCCGGGGCCGTGGCTTATTTGGCGTCTGACGATGCGCGCTATGTGACTGGACAGTTTATCCATGTCAATGGCGGCATGTTCATGTGATATTGTTCATGTGATATATTGTATAAGCAAAAACCTGGTAAGATATTACCGTAAGCCGTTGTTGAAAAATAACTTGAGTAATTATGAGCCAGCGCACGGCATACGATGCCGTAACGAACTGGTCAAGAAAACACAGGTTGTTTTTTAACGGCACCTAAACAAGCGAGGAGAAAAGATCATGTCTGTACAGGAAAAACTCATTGATATCATTGCCGAGCAGCTGAGCGTGGATAAAGACAAGGTTGTGCCGGGCGCTTCTTTTATTGATGATCTGGGCGCTGACTCCCTTGACCTGGTTGAGCTGATCATGGCCATGGAAGAGGCTTTTGATATCGAGATTGCCGATGATGTTGCAGAAAAGATCACCACCGTACAGAACGCCATCGACCATATCAACAAGGTTGCCGGTTGATCCGATTTTTTTGGCAGCAGGCATCTGGAAGGAACAACTGAGGATTGACCTTGGTGGGATTGTATTCCGCCAAGGCCTTTCTTTCTCTGCAAACAGATTGTGAGGATCACCGTGGGCAGAAGAGTCGTGGTCACAGGAGTTGGACTGGTTACCCCCCTGGGAACAGGCGTGGAGAAAACCTGGAGCGCCTTATGCGCAGGCAAGAGCGGCATCGGCCCCATTACCCGGTTTGACGCCGGCGAGGTCGGGGTCAACATCGCCGCCGAGGTCAAGGATTTTCAGGTCGAGGACCACATCGACAAGAAGGTTGCCAAGCATCTCGATCTCTTTGTGCAGTACGCTGTCGCGGCTGCCGGGGAAGCCTTGCGCAATGCAGATTTCCAGATCACCGAGGAAAACGCCCCCCGGGTCGGAAGTATCATGGGTTGCGGTCTCGGTGGCTTGCCCACCATTGAAAAATACCATCAGGTGGCCATGGAAAAGGGAACCAAGCGGATCACACCCTTTTTTATCCCCATGGTGATCCCCAACATGGGCGCCGGCCAGATCTCCATTATCTACGGCACCAGGGGTCCGAATCTCTGCCTCACCACCGCCTGCGCCGCAGGCACTCATGCGGTGGGCGAGGCGTTTCGCTCCATCGTCAACGATGAATGCGATGTGGCCATTACCGGTGGCAGCGAATCGGTGATCTGTCCTCTGGCGGTCGGCGGGTTTCACGCGATGAAGGCGTTGTCCACCCGCAATGACCAGCCGGAAAAAGCCTCGCGTCCCTTTGATCGGGACCGGGACGGCTTTATCATCTCCGAAGGGGCCGGCGTCCTCATTCTTGAGGAGCTGGAGCATGCCAAGGCCCGCGGCGCCAAGATCTATGCCGAGGTTGCCGGCTACGGCTTGAGCGGCGACGGCTACCATATGGCCGCCCCCCCCGAGGATGGCAACGGCGCGGTGCGCTGTATGCGGATGGCTTTGAAGGATGCGGGCATGAAGCCGGAGGGCGTGGACTATGTCAACGCCCACGGCACCTCCACCCCGTTGAACGATGTGGTGGAAACCCGGGCTCTTAAAACGGCCTTCGGCGATCATGCCTACAAGCTGGCCATCAGCTCGACCAAGTCCATGACCGGCCACATGCTGGGCGGGGCAGGGGGGATCGAATCGGTATTCACCGCCCTTTCCATCAAGCACCAAATCGCCCCGCCGACCATAAATCTGGAAAACCCCGATCCGGAATGCGATCTGGATTATGTTCCCAATCAGGCGCGTGCGATGAAGATTCGGGCAGCGATGTCCAACTCCTTCGGCTTCGGCGGCACCAATGCGGTGCTGATCATGAAGCAATACGAGGGCAAATAGTGAAGATTTCCATCGGTTGCGATCACGGCGGCATCAGCCTCAAGGCAGAAATCGTCCCCTTGCTTGAGCAGTTGGGGCATACCGTGGATGACAAGGGCTGTTTTTCCACGGAGTCCGTCGATTATCCTGATTTTGCCAAGGCGGTCTGCACCCAGGTGCAGACCGGCGGCTCTGAGCGCGGCATCTTGATCTGCGGCACCGGGGTCGGGATGTCCATGGTGGCCAATCGTTTCGAGGGGATTCGGGCGGCCTTGGGCAACGAGCTGTTCACCGCCCGGATGAGCCGGGAGCATAACGACGCCAACGTGCTCTGCCTTGGCGCCAGGGTGGTCGGCCCAGGCCTGGCCGTGGAAATAGTCCGGGAGTGGGTCAGCACCGAATTTGCCGGAGGCAGGCATCAGCGGCGGATTGATATGTTCTAGGAAACGGGTCTGCCGCTGCTGCGGGCTCCATGTACATTATTCATTGCGCGGCCGGAATTACCTGGAGTAATTTTTCGGCCGTGATTATTTTATTTTAGCCACGAAATCCACGAAAAGGCGCGAGAGGTGTTTTTTGATCCGGTCTGTCTGGCCGTTTTTGTGTTTTTTCGTGGGTTTCGTGGCAATATTTTGTCTCAACGCGATTTTTACCCCATAAATATTCATGAAGGATACCGCAGTGTCGTATTTGAAAGAGAGTGATCCGGATGTGTACCGTTCCATCCGCCATGAGTTGGCACGGCAGAGCAATCAGCTCGAACTGATTGCCTCCGAGAATATTGTCAGCGAGGCGGTGCTTGAGGCCCAGGGCTCCATTTTCACCAACAAGTACGCCGAGGGCTATCCCGGGAAGCGCTACTATGGCGGCTGCGAATACGCCGACCAGATCGAATCCCTGGCCATTGAGCGGGCGTTGAAGATATTTGGGGCCGAATACGCCAATGTCCAGCCCCATTCCGGCAGTCAGGCCAATATGGCCGTTTATTTCTCTTCGTTGCAGCCGGGTGACACGGTGCTGGGCATGGATCTGGCCCATGGCGGCCATCTCACCCACGGGGCAGGGGTGAATTTCTCCGGCCAGCTTTACAAGTTTGTTTCCTACGGGGTGAGCCGGGAAACCGAGCGCATCGACATGGCCGAGGTGGAGCGGGTTGCCCTTGAGCATAAGCCCAAGATGATCGTGGCCGGGGCGAGCGCCTACCCCAGGGTTATCGATTTTGCAGGGTTTCGCGCCATAGCCGACAAGATCGGCGCCCTGTTCATGGTGGACATGGCCCATATCGCCGGACTGGTGGCGGCCGGGGTCCACCCCTCGCCGGTGCCCCATGCCGATTTTGTCACGACCACGACGCATAAGACCCTGCGCGGGCCGCGGGGCGGCTTGATCCTTGCCAAGGCCGAGTTCGGCAAGAAGCTGGACAGCAAGATCTTTCCCGGCATCCAGGGCGGGCCCTTGGTGCATGTCATTGCCGCAAAAGCCGTGGCCTTCAAGGAGGCCATGGGTGAGAAATTCCAGAAGGATCAGGTCCAGGTGGTTAGAAACGCCCAGGCCTTGGGCGAAGGGCTGGTGCGCCATGGTTTCCGCCTTGTTTCCGGCGGCACCGACAACCATCTGCTCCTGGTTGATTTGAGCAACAAGGGGGCAACCGGCAAGGAGTCGGAGGAGGCCTTGGAAGAGGCGGGTCTCACCGTGAACAAAAACGCCATTCCCTTTGACCAGCAGAGCCGCTTTGTCACCAGCGGGGTGCGGATCGGCACGCCGGCCGTGACCACCCGCGGCCTCAAGGAGCCGGAGATGGCCAAGATTGGTGACTGGATCAACCGGGCCATTGAGAATCGCGGCAACAAGGATGTCCTGAACGGTATCCGGGCCGAGGTGCGCACCCTGTGCGATGCCTTTCCCCTGTATCCCGACATGACCCGGGACAACGGGTAAGCGATCATGACCGATACCCGCCCGTCCTGGGACGAATATTTCATGGGGATCACCGAGATGGTGTCCCAGCGCTCTACCTGCCTGCGCCGCAAGGTGGGGGCCATTCTCATCCGGGACAAACGCATCATCGCCACGGGGTACAACGGAGCGCCGGCCAAGGTCAGCCATTGTCTCGATGTGGGGTGTCTGCGCGAGCAGCAGGGGATTCCCTCCGGGGAGCGGCATGAGCTCTGCCGCGGCCTGCACGCCGAGCAGAACGCCATTATCCAGGCGGCCCTGCACGGGTTCAGCATCGAAGGCTCCACCCTGTACTGCACCAACATGCCTTGCTCCATCTGCAGCAAGATGCTGATCAATGCACGGATTGAAAAAATCTATTATAAAGAGGGATATGCCGACAGCCTCTCCTCTTTGCTGTTGGCCGAGGCGCAAGTTCCTGTTGTCCAGTTGGGGTAAGCTATGAAATGTCCGTACTGCGGTCACCTGGAAAACCGGGTTGTCGACTCCCGCCTGAATAAGGATTTCACCATCACCCGCCGCCGGAGGATGTGCGATGCCTGCAGCCGCAGGTTCACCACCTACGAGCGGCTTGAGGTGACCATGCCCATGCTGATCAAGAAAGATGGGCGCCGCGAGGCCTGGGACCGGCACAAGGTGGTGGAAGGTCTGCAGAAGGCCTGCGAAAAACGGCCGGTGAGCATGGAGCAGATCGATGAGTTCGTTGACTTCCTGGAGCGGGAGCTGCAGGATATGGGCGAGCGCGAGATCCCGGTGAAGCTCGTTGGCGAGCGGGTCATGGACGGCTTGCGCAAGCTCGACGGCGTGGCCTATGTTCGTTTCGCCTCGGTGTATCGGCAGTTCAAGGATTTAAGCGAGTTCATGGCCGAGTTGAAGGGCATGCTGGGCGGGCCGGAAGAAACAGCGAAATGAAAGACGACCGCGCCTGGATGCAGCTGGCCATCAGGGAAGCGAGAAAAGGGCTGGGGCGCACCTCGCCCAACCCCTGCGTCGGCGCGGTGGTGGTCAAAAATAACCGGCTCATTGCCACGGGGTTTCATGCCAAGGCCGGAACCCCCCATGCCGA
This sequence comes from Pseudomonadota bacterium, assembly GCA_018830485.1. Classification (GTDB taxonomy): domain Bacteria; phylum Desulfobacterota; class Desulfobulbia; order Desulfobulbales; family Desulfurivibrionaceae; genus Thiovibrio. The sequence goes on from JAHJRQ010000002.1 coordinate 189,361, forward strand.
GGTGCATGCCCTCCGGGCTGCCGGGGCAAAGGCCAGGGGCGCCACGATCTATGTGACCCTGGAGCCCTGCAGCCATACGGGGCGGACCCCTCCCTGCACCCAGGCTATTTTGGCTGCCGGGATCAAGCGGGTGGTGGTGGGCATGCTCGACCCCAATCCGCTTGTTGCTGGCGGGGGCTGCAAGACCCTTGGTGCTCATGGCGTTGCGGTGACGCAGGGCGTGCTGGCCGAGGAATGCTCCAGCCTGAATCGGCCTTTCATTAAGCACATCACCACGGGGTTGCCGTGGGTGATCATGAAGGGTGGGATGAGTCTGGATGGGCGCTTGGCCCTTGCCTCTGGCCAGTGCAGCTGGATCACCAACGAGCAGTCCCGGCGTCAGGTACACCGTCTGCGGGATCGGGTGGATGCCATCCTTATCGGCAGTGAGACAGCCCTGTGCGACGATCCGGTGCTTACCACCAGATTGTCTGGCCGCAACAAAGGCAAGGATCCTTTGCGGGTTATTCTGGATACCGCGCTCAGGCTGCCGGTTTCTGCCAAGATGCTGCAGCAGGGTTCAAGTGCCCCAACCTGGATTTTTTGCGGGCCGGATGCGGATGCGAAGCGTGCCGAGGCCCTGGCGAGGGCAGGCGCAATCATCAAGCAGGTCCGGCTTACTGATGCAGGCCAGCTCGATCTTGAAGCGGTGCTCTGCGAGCTTGGCCGCGCGCAGCTCACCAGTGTTCTGGTCGAAGGGGGCAGCCGGGTTCATGGTGCGTTTTTGCGGGCCAATCTTGTGGACGAGGTGCAGATCTTTGTCGCTCCGATCTTTCTCGGCAGCGACGGGGTGCCGCTGGTGGATACCCTGGGGCTGCAGCAGGTTGCGGACGCTCCGCGCTTCAGCCCCACCAAGGTGCGGCGGTTCGGCAACGATGTACTGATCGAAGGGCTGATCGAGAAATAAAAGTCTAAGAAGTTCCCTCTCCCCTTGCGGGAGAGGGGTAGGGTGAGGGGGAAACGGCTATGAGGTCAGCCGGTTGCAACTTCACCCACCCCCAGGACCCCTCCCGTCGAGGGAGGGGCATATATTTTGGAAGAGTCTTACGAGAGGCTTGGCTAACAGCTAGGGATAGAGAATGTTTACCGGGATCATACTGGGGCAGGGCAGGATACTGGAAAAAAGACCGGTGGGCGGCGGGATGCTCTTTGCCATCGGGGCGGACTTTGATCTGCCCGAGCCCGAGGAAGGCGAGTCCATCGCGGTCAACGGGGTCTGCCTCACGGCCAAGGAGATCAGCGGCAGGCGTTTTGTGGTGGATGTTTCGCCGGAAAGCCTCAACCGCACCAATCTCGGCAATCTGGCCGTTGGCAGCATGGTCAATCTGGAGCGCGCCCTGCGTCTCACCGACCGGCTGGGCGGGCATATGGTCAGCGGCCATGTGGACGCCACGACCCCCATGCTGACCCGTCAGCCTGTCGGGGATTTCGTGCTCTTCAGCTTCCAGGTGCCTGCGGGTTTTGGTAAGTATATCATCGAAAAAGGCTCTATCGCCATCGACGGCATCAGCCTTACCGTCAACAGCATCGACGCGAAGGCCTTTTCCGTTTCCATCATCCCCCACACCCTTGGGGTCACCACCCTGGGGGCGCTGAAACAGGGGAGCGTGGTGAATATCGAAGTGGATTTAATCGGCAAGTACGTGGAAAAATTGCTCTCCGCCAAGGATGCTGATGGCGGGGGTGCACAATCAAGAATCAATTCCGCTTTTTTGGCTGAGCACGGTTTTTTGAAATAAGGGTGCGGCCACAGGCGGCGAAAGTTTTGAGGTGATACCATGGCGGTAAGTTCCATTGAAGAGGTGATTGACGAGATCCGGGCCGGGAAGATGATCATCCTGGTTGACGACGAGGATCGCGAGAACGAGGGCGACCTCTACATGGCCGCGGAAAAGGTCACCCCCGAGGCGATCAATTTCATGGCCACCCACGGCCGTGGCCTCATCTGCCTGACCCTGACTCCGGATCATCTCGAGCAGCTGCAGATCCCCATGATGGTGCAGAACAACAAGTCTCCCTATGAGACAGCCTTTACGGTGAGCATCGAGGCCAGCACCGGGGTCACCACCGGCATCTCCGCTGCGGACCGGGCTCGCACCATTCTGGTGGCCGCCGACCCCAACGCCAAGCCCAGCGACATCGTCAGCCCGGGGCATATCTTTCCCCTGCGCGCCCGGCGGGGCGGGGTTCTGGTCCGCACCGGCCAGACCGAGGGGTCGGTTGATCTCTCCCGCTTGGCCGGATTGCATCCTTCCGGGGTGATCTGCGAGATCATGAAGGAAGACGGCACCATGGCCCGGATGCCGGATCTGGAGATTTTTGCCAAGGAACATGACCTGAAGATCGCCACCATCGCCGATCTCGTAGCCTACCGGACCCGTGAGGACAAGTTGGTCCACCGGGCCGCCGAGGCCAGAATCCCCACCCGCTACGGCGATTTTCGCACCATCGTCTACACCAACGATGTGGACGACCTCGAGCATGTTGCCCTGATCAAGGGGGAGATCGACCCCAACAAGGAGATCATGGTCCGGGTGCATTCCTCCTGCCTGACCGGCGATGTTTTCGGCTCCAAGCGCTGTGATTGCGGCGGCCAGCTGCACAGCGCCATGCGCATGGTCGAGCACGAGGGTGCAGGCATTGTCCTGTACATGCAGCAAGAAGGGCGCGGTATCGGGTTGATCAACAAGATCAAGGCCTACGCCCTCCAGGAGGGGGGCATGGACACGGTGGAGGCCAATGTGCATCTGGGCTTCAAGGCCGACCTGCGTGATTACGGGATCGGCGCCCAGATATTGAGGGATCTCGGCGTTCGCAAGATGCGGCTCATTACCAACAACCCCAAGAAGATCGTCGGCCTTGAAGGCTATGGCCTCAAGGTCACGGGCCGTCAGCCCATCGAGATGGTGGCGGAACCGGAGAATATTGATTATCTGAAGGCCAAGAAGGACAAACTCGGCCATATGCTGGATCTGTTCACCGGCAGCAAGGAAGCGAATAACAACTAAGTGGCTTGGCAGTTATAAAAGTACCGCTTATCTTCGATGTCATTCCCGCAAAGGCGGGAATCCATGGGAGGGGACAGAACCAGCAGTTTATGGATTCCCGCCTTTGCGGGAATGACGTACCTGTTATTTTGTAGACGGTATATTTAAAATTGTAGAGCCCTAAGCGGTCGCACACTTTTGGAGGAGATAACGATGCCCAAATTTTTTGAAGGAAAATTGCAGGCCGAAGGGAAGAAGTTCGGGATTGTCATTGCCCGGTTCAATTCGTTCATTGCCGAGCGGCTGCTGGAAGGCGCCCTGGACACCCTGATGCGTTCCGGGGTCAAGGACAAGGAGATCGAGGTGGCCAGGGTTCCAGGCGCCTTTGAGATTCCGCTGGTTGCCCAGAAGATGGTCAAATCCGGCCGCTATGATGCAGTGATCTGCCTCGGCGCCGTGATCCGCGGCTCCACCCCCCATTTCGATTTCGTGGCCAACGAGGCCACTAAGGGGATTGCCCAGGCCAGCATGGAATCCGGAGTGCCCATCATTTTCGGCGTACTGACCACCGATTCCATCGAGCAGGCCATCGAGCGGGCCGGGTCCAAGGCCGGCAACAAGGGCTCCGAGTGTGCAGCCACTGCCATTGAGATGGTCAATCTCCTGCCGCAGCTCTCCTGATCATCCATGGGAAACCGACGCAAATCACGAGAACTTGCCCTCAACGCCCTGTTTCAGGGAGAGATGACCGCAACCTCTCCTGTGGAGAATTTCCCGCTGCTCTGCGAGAATTTCGAGATCAATAAAAAGGCTGTCCCCTACGGTCAGGAACTGGTGTACGGCATCAGCGACAAGTGGGAGGAACTCAACGCCAAGATCGAGGAAAGCGCGGTGAACTGGCGGGTCAGCCGGATGTCGGTGCTGGATCGCAACATTATCCGGCTGGCAGCCTACGAATTGATGTTCAAGGACGATGTGCCGCCCCGGGTGGCCATCGACGAGGCCATTGAGCTGGCCAAGCGTTACTGCGCCGAGGATTCTCCGGGCTTTATCAATGGCATCCTTGATGCTATTCTGAAAAATATCGGCAAGCAAAAGTAGCGCGTGCTTGTAAAATTTTGCAGAGTATTTTGAGGCTACCCCGTCATTCCGGCGAAAGCCGGAAGCCAGTGTGTGTGGGTTTCTGGACCCCGGCTTTCGCCGGGGAGACGATCCTTGTTTATGTATCGGTTAGTTATGTAATTGGCCAGTAGTGTGTAGTCCCCATAACCGGAACCGATCTGCGAGAATAATGGCGCCAGGGAACAACAGGCAGGAAAAAGAAAAACCAACCCTCGGGCGGGAGATACTTTCCGTATTCGGGGTGTCTGTCGCGCTTTTTCTGCTCCTCTGCCTGGTCAGCTACACCTCTGTTGAGCCGTTGGGCCAGACCGCCACTGCCAACTGGGGCGGGGCCGTGGGCCGGTTTGTCGCCGGGCTGCTCCTGGATATTCTGGGGATCACCGCGCTCTGGCTCCCTGTGCTGCTGTTGTTTTTCGCCATCCGTCTGTTCTCTCCGGATTTCACCTTGGAAACCCTGCCCCTGACCGTGTTCGGCTGCACCGGGATTCTCCTGGCCAGCTCGGGGTTGAGCGGATTTTCCTCCCTGGCCTCGTTCTCCGTGTTTGAGCACACCTATCCGATTGCCGGATTCCTGGGTACGCTGCTGGCCCAGTATGGCCGGCAGTTCTTCGGCGGCCCCGGCTCCCTGCTGCTTTTTGGCGTGGTGCTGGTTATCTCCCTGATGCTGGTCAGCAGCTTTTCTCCCTACTCCCTGGGGAGTCGATTGCGCGACGCCCTGGCCAGCCGTCGGGCAGCAAGGCAGGCAGCCGAGGAGAAGGCCGTAGCCCGGCAGGGCAAGAAAGCCTTGGCAGCAGCCCCCCTTGTAATCGAGGCAAGTACTGACGATGAAGTCGTTGTGCCCAAGGTGCATGCCCCGGTGAAGCTTGAAACCGGCGCGGATGACGATTCCTTTCAGCTCCTGCCCGAAGCCGGCAGCGAATACTGGTTGCCGCCCCTCTCCCTGCTCGATAAGTCGGAAAACCCCGAGCTTGCAGTGGACCGCGACTATTACTACGCGGTGAGCGCCGAGCTTGAAGAAAAACTTAAGGATTTCGGGGTGGTGGGCAAGGTGGTGGGCATCTCGCCCGGCCCGGTGATCACCACCTACGAGTTTTCCCCGGCCCCTGGGGTAAAGATCAACAAGATCATCGCCCTGGCCGACGACCTGGCCCTGGGGCTCAAGGCCGAGAGCGTGCGCATCGTCGGCTCCATTCCCGGCAAGGCTGCGCTGGGCATCGAGATTCCCAACCCCACCCGGCATATTGTGTATGTACGCGACATCTTCACCCATGAGAAATTCCAGAAGGCCGCCTCGAGGCTCACCATCGGGTTGGGCATGGACGTGGTGGGCAACCCGGTCATCGCCGATCTCGCCCGCATGCCCCATCTGCTCATCGCCGGGGCCACCGGCTCGGGCAAAAGCGTGGCGGTCAATGCCATCATCTGCTCGATCCTCTTGAAGGCCACCCCCGAGGAGGTCCGCCTCCTGCTGGTGGACCCCAAACGCATCGAGCTTTCCTGCTACGAGGATATCCCCCACCTGCTGCACCCGGTGGTGGTGGACCCCAAGCTGGCCAGCCGGGCCCTGTTGTGGGCGGTAAGGGAGATGGAGCGCCGCTACCAGCTGATGGAGGAGGCCAAGGTCAAGAGCCTTGCCAGCTACAACGCCGAGGCTGCGGACAAGCTGCCGCTCATCGTCATCATCATCGATGAACTGGCTGACCTGATGATGGTCTCCTCCCGCGAGGTCGAGGATGCCGTGGCCAGGCTGGCCCAGATGGCGCGGGCCGCAGGGATGCACCTGATTCTCGCCACCCAGCGCCCCTCGGTGGATGTGCTCACCGGCTTGATCAAGGCCAACTTCCCCACCCGGATGTCGTTTAAGGTTTCCTCCAAGATCGATTCCCGCACCATCCTGGACGGCAGCGGGGCCGAGCATCTGCTGGGCGCGGGCGACATGCTCTTCATGCCCCCTGGCACCAGCAAGCTCCAGCGCATCCACGGCGCCTACATCTCGGAAAAGGAAACCGAGCGGATCGTGACCTTTCTCAAGGAGCAGGGCGCTGTGCGCTACGATGAAAGTGTGCTCAAGCTGACCGAGGAATCAGAGGCCGGAGAGGGCGAGGAGTCCGGGGAGATGGACGATAAGTATGACGAGGCCGTGGCCCTGGTCTGCGAGACCGGGCAGGCCTCCATCTCCATGGTGCAGCGACGGCTGCGGGTGGGCTACAACCGGGCCGCCCGGATGATCGAACTCATGGAAAAGGAAGGGGTGGTCGGCCCTGCGGATGGCTCCAAACCCCGCGAGGTTTTGGCCCGCAAAAGTTATTGATTGTTTTCCAGTATTGCCCGGTTAAGAAATTGCAGCCGGGGAAAATGCTGTAATAGCACCGAAAATCCCCACTGGCCCCCCTGTGTTAAAGTGGGGGAAAACGTATACATCCCCCTTTAGCAAAGGGGGATTGAGGGGGATTTGGACGTTTTGATTGATGTGCAAGGTATTAACCGGACAACACGGATTATTTTCCGCAGGCAGCTTGTAATAATTTAACGAATGACTAAAATACAGGACACAGTTCTGTTTTTTTATGGGATTTTGGTGAGGAATGCATATGAGAGTGGCTGGATCGCCCATTGATATAACCAAGGTCCGCACGGTTGTGTACCACATGCCGGACGGCCAGCAGTTTTCCATTAACATGGAAGGCCTTGAACAGTTTGTCGAACTCGGGCCGGGACGGGTCTGCGACACCTCGGAGATAGACGGGGTGCTGCATTTCTTCCCGCGCGGCAACGCCTGAGTAGATCTTGTAAGCAAAATAAGGACACAATACCGTTCGGCCTGAGCCTGTCGAAGGCCCGTAGTAGCAGAAGGGCAGCGGTTCGACAGGGCTCAACGCGAACGGTACTGGTCTTAACGAAACGATTTCCCAGTTTCAGAATATTCTCCCTCTTCCGGAAAACCCATGCTGATCAACCCCAAGAGCGACGGCCATGTCCACACCCGGCTCTGCCACCACGCCACCGGCGAGATGGAGGAGTATGTCGTGGCGGCCATCGACAAGGGGCTAGAGGAGCTTATCTTTCTCGAGCATCTGGAATGCGGCATTCGATACCCCGAGGCCACCTGGCTGAGCGAAGAGGATTTTGCCGCCTACCATTGCGAAGGGCAACGGCTGCAACAGGCCTACCGGGATCGGCTCCGCATCGGGATCGGGGTCGAGGTGGGCTACAACCCCAGGCAGGTGCCGGAGATTCTTGCGTTTCTCCAGCGGTACACCTGGGACCGCGTCGGCATTTCCTTCCATTACTACGAGATCAACGGGCATCACTACAACGTGGTGAGCCGCCGCAAGATCAACCTGGAGCCCCTGGGCAGGCAGGGGGTGGAGCGAGTGGTCACCGACTACTTCGCCACCTTGCTGGAAGCGGTTGAACTCCTGCCCGGTACGGTGCTCTGCCATCTGGACGCCGTGCTCCGGCATCATCCCGAGGTGCATTTTACCGCTGCGCATCGGCGCCAGATCACGGAGATCTTTCAGGGGATGCTGAGTAAGGGCATGGCCTTGGAGGTGAATACCTCCGGATTTTCCCATCGGGGGGAGCAGTATCCGGCGCAGGCGATTCTTGAGGAAGCAATGGCCCTGGCGGTTCCGCTGGTGGCGGGGTCGGATGCGCATCGACCTGGTGAGGTGGGGCGGTTTTTCGAGAGGTTGGGGTAAGGGGGCATAGAATTGGCATAATGGTGCGTGTGTGCCATGAAAATTCGGATAAGCAAGCCGAGATTTCCCGATCGATGCAGCTTCATGGCGAAGCGAAAAACAGTATAAATAGTGTTCATCCGGAAACTCGTCTTTCCAGATGAACGCGTTAAGCTATCAGTTTTTAGTTTAACGTGCTTAGTTGATTAAGTTTTTTGCTGAACACTGATAGCTTACCGCTGATAGCATCCAGCAGGAAACATTGTTTCCGGAAGGACACTAAATAACGTGGTCCCCCAAGAATTATTCAGGGCTAACTTCCTCGGTGGAAGCGGGAACCCTCTGTTTTTCCCTTGACTTTTCTTGTCATGGATGTCCCCTATTATTCGCGGGCCGCAAAGATACAGTCGCCGCGCAAGCCACCCTCCGCGCACGAGAAAAGCGGCGTGAGGACGGCCTCGAAATTCTACACTCCGGTTTCAATTGTTCAGAAAGTAAAAAGTCAACGGGAGGCAATCTCCCGTTGACTCAGATCAAGGTATGAAAATCAGAAGAAATTAATCATTAACTTTGATGAAAATAGGGTTTGAGTAGAACCACAGATCTGCGTAGGCTTCGGCCACCTCGTCCAGTTTGCTGTTGGTGTCGATCTCCACACCTTCGAACAGTTTGGCTTCCAGGACTGCCGGGTCCAAGCTGGCGTAAATGTTGTCGTTCGCCAGGGAGTCAGCCAGAGGGTTGCCGGCCGCGTCGGTCTCGAAGGGCACGTTGGCCGGCAAATTGGTGCCGCGCAGGCGGAAGAACATGTTCTTGTCGGCCTTGAACTTGTACACGTAGGTCAAGTACCCGTTCTTGTCGGCATCGCCGCGGCGCTCGAAGGTGGTCACCACCGCGGCGTCGGTGCCGTAGTCGGTGTTTACATAGCTACGATTTGTCACGTCCGAGAGGTCGGTCATCGGGACGTTGCCGGTGATGGTGCCGGCGATCAGGTCGATGTGGTCCAACACCGGCATGTTGAGGGGCTGATAGATGCCGATCTGGGCCAGGGAGGGGTTGTCCATGTCCAGGGGGCTGTTGTTCGGGGTGTTGGGGTCGCGGACCTTGATCTTGAGGGTGACCATTTTGCCCTTCTCGACCTCAAGGGTCTCGCCCATCATGGCCTTGGTCTTGCCCTGGCCGTGGGCCGTGAACTCGAGCTCGTCAATCAGGTCGCCCTGGACGTTCCAGGAGTTCCCGGACTGGACGCCGTCGAACACCGCCTGGATCGGGTCTGCGGCATCGGTGTCGATGTAGGTGTAGTTTTTCTGGTATTCACCGGGCGCGAAATCGCTGCCGCCCTGGCGCCAGTTTTGGTGATCGTCCGAGCTGGCGAATTTGTAGAACCGGCGCCCTTCGGCCAGAAGGCCATCCCACAGGCCGCCGATTGTCGCGGCATAGAAACCTGTCCCGCCGTAGGTGCCGCCGCCCAGTGAGTTCCGGCTGAAGCCGCGGTCACCGGAGGTCTGGTGCCCCGGGGCGCCCTCGAAGCCGATAGCCACGTCAGGACCGGCGTCCATCCAGTTGCGGAAGTCTTCGATGAAGTAGGCGTGTGCGCGTTCCACATGGGCCGGGACCACCCAGGCGTCGGCGATGCCCTTGTCCACCAGGGCCTGCATGAACCGGACGCCCTTGATGGCATCCAGCTTGGCAGACTCGCGATCTTTGCTCTCCTTACAGGTGTTCATGCCGCAAGGGTAAATTAAGCCGTTGGTCTTTTCGAGGGGCCCCCAGCCGAAATTCGCGAGCAGGCTGGGCTCACCGTTCCGGCTGTTGTCGTCGTCGCTGCCGTCAAAGCGGAACTCGAACTCGCTGATGGCGGTGGCTGTTCCGTCGTACTGGTGGATGGCCGTGGAGGTATGCTCGTGGCCCGCCGGGTTCCACTCGAGGCCGTTGATGATGACCTTGTCGGGGTAGAGCGCGCGGGCTTTCAGGATGTCTGGGAAAACGAAGTCCCGCAGACTCTGCCACCGCCACATCTCCTGGTGGCCGCCGCTGAACTCCACGTCGCCTAGGACCGGGTTTACGGGGTAGACCGTGGGGTCGTCCCAGAACTTGCCGTTCCCATCACGGTTGCGTTCGCCGCCGTGCTCGCTGTTGGCCCACCAGTGGAGACCAAAACCGTTGCTTGCGGCCATGCTGTCGAAGAACTTGTGGCTGCCGTCGGTGTATAGGGTGTGTTGGTGGAAATCACCGGGGAGGTACTCTCCGGCAAGGGCCGGGGCGGCGGTTGCCAAGGTTGCGGCGCCGGCTATGAGCAGTGCTGTATTCTTCATCGTCAAATAACTTTTTGTAGCCATGACTGTTTTCCTCAGTTAGATTAAAATTCAATTGTCCAAAAGTTTAGCTGAATAATTACAGATTGTTGCAGGTTTCGTTTTCCCCACCTCCCTAGCTGAAGTTAATCTCGAAAAACTCTCCGAAGGATCAACCCCCAAACAAAAAAGCCCCAACCAAGGCGCGGATTTCTCGCGTCTGATTCGGGCCTTCTGGTGCCAAGTTCTTGGCCAGCGAGGTTCCCAGCTTTAATTTTGTCGTGGGGTATGTCGGGTCCGGATTCCGGGGCTGCGCTCC
>JAHJRQ010000008.1 GCA_018830485.1 Pseudomonadota bacterium
AGGGAACCTTGAAAAATCAACTTCCTGTTGATTTTTCAAGCCGCAAAACCAAAACAAGTTTTGCCTTTGCTCACATTTTCAGCAACGTAAGTGGCTGAAAATGACGGGGCGTCCTTGCCCCGCACAGGAGCCTTGAATTTTTCAAGGCTCCCTAAAAACGAATCGGCAGGTTGGAATACTATAGCCAAAGCCGACAAAAGAACAAGCAGGTGCTACAGAAAATCGGCGGCTATCGCGGCAAGCAGGCTCCGCTCGCTCTTGAGCAGGGTGATATGCCCGTGAATCTTCTGCTGTTTCAACCGTTCCACCGCATAGGTCAGACCGTTGCTGCTGGTGTCGAGATAGGGATTGTCGATCTGGTAGGGGTCGCCGGTGAGCACCATCTTGGTTCCCTCCCCGGCGCGGCTGATAATGGTTTTCACCTCGTGGGGCGTCAGGTTCTGGGCCTCGTCCACGATGACGAACTGCCTGGGGATAGAGCGGCCGCGGATATAGGTCAAGGCCTCCAGCTCCACCACATGCGCCTGGAGGAGCTTGTCCACCTTCTGCTTGGCCGACTCGTCCGTTTCGTGCTCCTTGCGCCTGGTGCCGTCGGTCATCAGATAGGTAAGGTTGTCGAAGATGGGCTGCATCCAGTGCGCCAGTTTTTCATCCTTGTCGCCGGGCATGTAGCCCAGATCCTTGCCCAGCGGGATGATGGGCCGGGAGACGAGAATCCGGTCGTAGCGCTTGAGGCTGATCACGCATTCCAGGGCCGCGGCCAGGGCCAGCAGGGTTTTACCGGTGCCCGCCTGCCCCACCAGGGTCACCAACTGGATGGCCGGGTCCATCAGCAGCTCAAAGGCCATGCGCTGCTCCTTGCTGCGCGAACGGATGTTCCAGACCGTTTCATACTCCTCGTGCAGGGGGCCCAGCATTTCGCTGTCCAGAGCGCGGGTCAGGGCGGTATGTTTTTCATCGTTTTCATCACGCAGGAGAACAAACTCGTTGGGCATCAGATTGAGGCCCTCGCCAGCCACCTGTTTCTTCTGATAGAATTCGTCGATCACACTGCCCGGCACCAGCAGTTCCCGCTGGCCCCGGTACAGCTCGTCGATATTGACCTTCTGTTTCTCGAAATCCATCACCTCGATGCCGATGGCATCGGCCTTGAGCCGGGCATTGATGTCCTTGGAGACAAAGATGACCTTTTCCCCTTTCTGCAGAAGGGTGAAGGCCACAGCCAGGATCCGGTTGTCCGCCACATGCATGTCCAACCCGGTGTCGACACAGTGGCCCTTTTCCATGTAAATCCACAAAGCGCCGCCGCCCTCCATGGGCACCCCTTCGCCGAGCTTGCCCTTCTGGCGCAGAGCGTCGAGCTGGCGGATCACATGCCGGGCATTGCGGCCCAATTCGTCGTTATGGCTCTTGAATTTGTCCAGCTCCTCAATGACCGACATGGGCAAAACCACGGTGTTGTCGGCGAATGAAGTGATGGAATCGGCATTGTGCAAGAGAACGTTGGTGTCGAGAACAAAGTGTTTTTTCAAGGAGACTCCTGACTGGGGGAAAGCGGCGGCCGGAGGTGGCCAACCGGCAGGGATTGTCCGCGCAAGGGCGGCCGTGCGGTTTCAGGCAAATCGTTGCGGCACAATGCCCCTGCCCATGGGCGTGACGAGAACGGCTCTTAGCTTAGCCAAACAAATCATTCCTTGGCAAGCAAAATGATGTGCTTACGGTGGTGAACCAGACCTTTTTCCATCCCTTTTCCCAAGGGAGTATGCTATGATGGCGGCCATGAAAATCGCCCTCATCCAATACAATCCGGTTATCGGCGACTTTGCCGGAAATATAGCCCGGATCACGGGCCGGCTGAAACAAGCCAGGGCCGCAGGCTGTCAGCTTGCCATCCTGCCGGAGCTTGCCGTCAGCGGCTATCCGCCGCAGGATCTGCTTGAGCGCTCCGCCTTTCTCGACGATCAGGACCGGGCTTTTGCCCGGCTGGTGGCACAGGCTCACGATATCGGCATCGGCGTGGTCTGCGGCCTGGTCACCCGCAACCCCACCCCCATGGGCAAGCCCCTGCACAACAGCGCGGTTCTCTTTGCCGACGGCGAGGTGCTGTTCACCACCCACAAGCAGCTTCTTCCCACCTACGATGTCTTTGACGAGGCCCGCTATTTCGAACCGGGCAGCGGCAACGGGACCTTTCGTTACAAGGGATTGCACCTGGGGCTCACCATCTGCGAGGATATCTGGAACGACACCAGCCTCTTTCCCCATCCCCTCTATGCCACCGATCCGGTGGACGGGATGCTGGCCCAGGCCGACACCCCGGTGGACCTGCTGATCAACCTGGCAGCCTCACCCTTCAATCTTGGCAAGAGCGGTATCCGGCACAAGATCTTCGCCAACCTCTGCCAACGCCACGCTCTTCCGCTTATCTATGTCAACCAGGTGGGCGGCCAGGACTCCCTGATCTTTGACGGCGGCAGCGTCGCCCTGGACAAACACGGCGCGATTGCAGCCCAAGCCGTCCGATTCAGCGAAGACCTGGTGGTGCTCGACACCGCATCCTGGCAGGGGGAGATCCACGCCGCACCCGGCACGGCCGAGGCGGAGCAGGAAACCGGCGAGGTCTGCGAGGCCCTGGTGCTGGGCACCCGCGACTATGTGACAAAATGCGGTTTCAACCAAGTGGTCATCGGGTTGTCCGGCGGGGTGGATTCGGCCCTGACCGCAGCCATCGCCGCCCGCGCCCTGGGGCCTCACAACGTGCTGGGGATCGCCCTGCCCTCGCCCTATTCCTCGCCGGAAAGCCTGGAGGATGCCGAACAGGTGGCCAAAAACCTGGGGATCGATTTCAACGTTCTGCCCATCACCGGCCTGTTCGAAGCCTATCTTTCCGCCCTGGCCCCTGTCTTTGCCGGGGCCGCGGTGGATGTCACCGAACAGAACATCCAGGCCCGCATCCGGGGCAATCTCTTGATGGCCATTGCCAACAAGCAGAGGCGGCTGCTGCTCTCCACCGGCAACAAGAGCGAAAACGCCGTGGGCTACTGCACCCTGTACGGCGACATGAGCGGCGGGTTGGCCGTGATCTCGGACGTGCCCAAGCAGTTGGTCTACGGTCTGTGCCGGCATCTCAACCAGAGCCGGGAGGTCATCCCCTTTCGCACCATCGACAAGCCCCCCAGCGCCGAGCTGGCCCCCAACCAAAAGGACGAGGACGACCTGCCGCCCTACCCGGTGCTGGACGCAATCCTTGCCGCCTACCTGGAAGAGCATCGCTCCATTGCGGAGATCGTGGAGATGGGTTTTGCCCGAGCGGTGGTGGAGGACGTGGTCCGCCGCATCCGGATCAACGAATACAAACGCAAACAAGCCCCCCTCGGCCTCAAGGTCACGACCAAGGCCTTCGGCCAGGGTCGCCGCTACCCCACTGCCGAAGGCTACCTGGAAACCGCACAGCCATGAAGCTCCCCCCTATCTCCCCGCGCTGGCTTCTTTTCTCCCTGCTCCTGGTGGTGCTGGCCCTGGTGGTCCGCGAGAACCTGACCAAGAGGCCGGACAAGCTCTATCAACTGGTCAACGGCCAGGTGGAGATGTGCCTCTCCTGCCATAAGGAGGAAAAGCTCGACCCGGCCCATGGCCGCGAAGTGCTGGGCTGCTCGTCCTGCCACCTCGGCAACCCGCTGGCCATCGACAAGAAGGGGGGCCACAAGGGCATCGTCAAAAACCCCGGCGACCTGCGGGTGGTGGAAAAAACCTGCGGGGTCGAGGGGTGCCACGCCCAGGATGTCAAGAAGGTGAAGAACTCGCTGATGGCCACCAACCGGGGGATACTTGCCACCCTGCTCCACTACTGGGGCGAGGCCCCGGACCAGAACGGCGATTTCTCGGTGGAGGAGCTGATCAAAACCGGCAAAACCTCGCTGGCCATCGACTATTACCGCAAACTCTGCGCCACCTGCCATCTCTGGAAGGAAAAAGGCGACCTGGAAGGGTTCTTCGGCGAGAAGGGCGGCGGCTGCACCGCCTGCCATTACACCCGGCCCCAGGTGCCCACCGCGGTCCGGCCCTGGGAAACCTTTTTCCGGTTCGGCCAGGACAAGAAAAAACCGCATCCCCTGATCAACAAAAAGGTGCCCATGGAGAATTGCATCCGCTGCCATAACCGGAGCGGCCGGGTGGGCACATCCTTCATCGGGGTCTATGAGGGAGAAAGCTACGGCACCCCCTACGAACACGGCGGGCCATCGAAAAAGGAGCTGCCCGGCGACCGCTACTATCTCGATCTGCCCTCGGACGTCCACCACCAGCAGGGCATGGCCTGCATCGACTGCCACACCCGCGACGAGATCATGGGCGACGGCACCAATTATGCCCATTACGAAGAGGCGCTGGAGATCTCCTGCGAGCTCTGCCACACCAACAATGGCGCGCCCTGGACAACCAGAAAAAATAAAAAACTGAACAATATCACGCAGGAACCCGATGGCAACTTCGTGCTGACCGGCAAACTCACCGACAAAAAGCACCCCCTCAACCCGCCCAAGGCTGGAATCTGCGACTACCCCGGCCACAAGCGCATGAGCTGCGCCTCCTGCCATTCCAAGTGGATTCCGCAATGCTACGGCTGCCACGCCAAACGGGACATGCGGGACACCCATCTCGACAAACTGACCGGCAAGGAGACCGACGGCTGGTGGGAAGAGGGCCGCTCCTATCTTCGCTACGAAAAACCCATGCTTGCCGTGTGGAAGGACAAGGTCGTCACCGTCACCCCCGGCTGCCAGGATATCGTGACCCTCATCGACAAAGAGGGCAAGCCGGCAGGTTCCTTCAACTCGCTGACCATGGCGGCCTTAAGCCCCCATACCACCCAGAAGGAAGGCCGCACCTGCGTTGACTGCCACACCTCCACCAAAACCGTGGGCTTGGGCGAAGGCACGGCCTGGAAGGAAAATGGGCAGTGGCGTTTCAGCGGGGTTGACCAGGGGCTGCAAACCGAGGCAGGCCCCACCCCGCCGCTGGACGGCTATGTGGATATCGAAGGCAAGCCGCTGCAGAAAAGCGCCCGCCCCGACCTGCGCCCCTTCAACAAGGAGGAACTGGCCCGCATCCTGCGGGTTGGGCAATGTTTGCCCTGCCACAAGGATTACAGCGACAAGATCTACACCAATTACACGCCCGAGCGGAAATGCCCGGTGTTTGACGAGGAGCGCGGGACGGCTAGGAGATAGCTCCGCGCCAATTTGACAAAAACTTATAATCAACTTATATTCTACAATGTACGAAATTCAGTGGAAGGCGAAAGCAATGAAGCAGCTCGCCAGGATTCGTAGCCAGGAAACCCGCGATGCCATCTACGCCTCGGTGCAATCCTTGCAGGGATTCCCGGAAGTCCTGCAAGTGAAAAAGCTGAAGAATCACGAACACTCTTACCGCTTACGGGTTGGCCGCTACCGGGTGTTTTTCGAGGCGGACGGAGAAGTGCGTATTATCCGTATAGAGGAGGTAAAAAAACGCGATGATAGAACCTACTAAGATTCAACCGATATACCAGGGCGGAGTTCCGGCCTTCGTGGTTATACCCTTTGCCGATTTCGCCCGCGAACATCCAATCGAGGCTGCCCAAATCACCCCAAAAACTCCGCGCATCCCGAAAGGGGATTATATCCCCCACGAGGTCGTCGGCCTGCACGTACAAGACGGCATCCCGCTCGCCCGCGCCTGGCGCGAATACCTGGGCCTCACCCAGGCCGAGGTTGCCGAGCGGGCCGGGATCACCCAGGCTGCGCTCTCCCAAATGGAATCGGGCGAAGCGAAATTGCGCAAAACCACCCGGGAAAAGCTGGCACGGGCCATGGGCTTGAACCCGGAACAGTTGGTCTAGCAAACACGGGTTGCAACCACAAAGAAACAGAGATATGCCCCTAACTTTTTTGAAATTTTTGAACAAATAGATCAATCCCAATCTCAACAATGAAATTAGCCCTTTTCAGCGATACCCATGCAACACACGGGAGAATAAATATCCCCGATGCTGATATTTTAATATTTGCCGGGGATATGACCTATTGCAGAACTTCGCAAGATGTTGCGAACTTTAACAACTTCCTGGGAACTCTTCCCCATAAGCATAAAATTGTAATTGGAGGCAATCACGACCATAGGCTGGCACGTGACTCGGGAAAGGCCAAAGCTCTTTTATCTAACGCGGTATATCTTCAGGATGAAGGTGTTGTTATTGCCGGGATCACTATCTACGGGGCGCCTTGGCAACCAACATTTAACGACTATGCGTGCGATGCCTTTGCCTTGCCACGGGGGGAAGCCCTGAAAGAAAAATGGGATATGATCCCGCAAGGAATCGATATCTTGGTAACCCACGCACCACCGCTGGGCATTTTTGACCAAGATGGGCCCATATCGCATGGCTGCTCCGACCTCGCCGCTGCCGTGGCCAAACTACAACCAAAATATCATATTTTCGGCCATATCCACAGTCATCACGGAATGATCAAAATTGGATCCACACGTTATATAAATTGTAACGTCCAGGGAGAAAACAGTGTGTTACGATCCGCACTATTGCTTGACTACGACTCAGGCAAACTCCTCGAAGTTGCGCCATAAAATAGAAAAACCGGGACCCACCCCGGTCTCGCCCCGGACAGCATCTTCGCATGCCGGAATCGGAGCGTTTAGGGCGAGTACTTTGTCAAAGGGAATTGGCTGAGCGCTGCGTTGTTTTTGAGCCGCTCGAAATTTTCCATGGCAATCTTGGCGTCTTTGCTCGGGGTTTTTCGCGTTTTTTTGACAAACCCATGCAAGAGTACAAGATCGTTGTCCGATGTTTTCACAAACAGCACCCGGGCGGACTCTTTGCCGCAATCCACGCGAAGCTTGTAGATGGTTCCTTTATACCCCCAGATCTTAGGGTTCAGGATTTTCAAGCTGTTGCAGCTATAAAGGTCATTCATTGCAACATACGCCTGGAGTTTTTTGCAGATTGCCGCGGCAAGTTTGCCGGAAACCGTGTGCAAAAAGAGCTCGAACTCCGGCACCTCATCATGCTCTTGTATGCTGAGTATCTTCATGCGGCCACGCTCCGGTTCATCTTCCATCCCCGGCCTCGCCGTCCCCTCCCTTCTTCTCCCCAAAGCCCACGGTAATCCAAAAAACCCTGGCCAGGGACCGCAAAGGCTGACTCGGCTGGATCAGATACCGCAGCTCGTGCAGGGGCGGCTTGCCCTCCTCCGGCGGCAGGGCAAACATGAAACCAGCCGCTGCCAGGCCGGCGCAGCCGGCGATGAGGAAACAGAGCCTGAAACCGAACATCCCAAGATGGTCGATGAGCAGCCCCGCCAAAATCGGCGGCAACCCGTTGGCAGTGGAAATTCCGAGAATCCAGAGGCTGGTGTAGGCCACCCTGCCCTCGTCGCGCACCCGGCAGAGCATGCCGCTGGCGGTGACCATGGTGAAGGCCGCATTGAAAATGGTGGTGAAAACAATGACCACCACTGCCAGCACCCCGGTCATCCGGCTATTCGGCAGCAGCCCCCACCAGCAGAAGGCCAGCAGGGCATGCGCGGCCAGAAGCTGGATCATGGCCGGGACGCTGCCGAAACGGTCGGCAGCCCTGCCCCAGAAATGCACGGTGGCTGCCACCCCGATCCCGCCCGCGGCCAAGAGAAGCATGATCCTGGTCTCGGAATAGGAGAGCATGTCACGCAGATACATCACCGAGGCGGCATTGAGCCACATGACCGAGGCGGTGCCCAGCATGGCGAGGACAAAAAAGCGGCGGTACTCTCGATCCGCCAACGCCTCGCGCAGGGCTGGCCGCCGAGCAGAAGCCCCGGCCTCCGCGGTCACGCTGCCCGCCCCGCCGGGAATCTTACCGATGAGCTGCACACTCCAGAAGCCCGCGCCGATTCCTGCCGCGTAGATGAGAAAAAAACGGTTCAACTCCTGCCCCAGGCCAAGAACCAGGGCCATAACCAAGGCAAGCGCGATGATGATCACCTGACTCATGGCCGCCTCAATGGAAAAGTAGGAGCCAAGAAGCGGCCGGGGCACGATTTCGTGCAGCCACGGGTACCAAGCGCCCACACCCACGGCCCGGACGAGGGAAAAAGCCAGGGTGGCGAAAAGCAGCACATGCCAGCCGCCTGCCTCGCCCCAGCGGCTTACTGCCCAGGGGAGAAGAAAAACCGACAGGGAGAATACATTTCTGGCCATCCAGGTCCAGAGCAGCAGCTTGCGGGGACCAAGCCACTCAACGAGCGGCACGGTGAACACCACCAGCAGCATGGAGATGGGGAGGAAGGAAAGCAGCACCCCAACCCAGGCCGGGGGCATGTTGACGGCGCGGGCAAAGAGGACCAGCGCCGGTCCGGCAATGCATTGCCAGGAAAAGACGTTGACCGCCGTGAAGATCAGAAAAAGACGGGGCGGCCTGGGAAGCTCCCGCACCGCCGCGAGATATGCGCGAAACATGGATATTTCCTGTCAGTGAGTCATTCCCGCCGCATCACACGAGGCGGGGTGGCTCTTCCTGCAAAAGTGTGTGCTTCGACAAGCTCAGCACGAGCGGAACAATCAATCAGATCAGAAAAATACCGCTCAACCTGAGCCTGTCGAAGGATGGCCCCTTTGACGAAAAATACGATCGACGCCCAACACCTACCAATCTATCCGCTGATCCGCCTCTTAGCAATGCCAAGCACGGCCGGGAATCTTGCCCATTTCCGCGAAGAGGGCTTTTCTTCCCCTGTAATCGCTGGTATAGAGAGAATAGTATTCATGGGTCAACCGGTTGGGCGTGATTGCTCGAAGCACCCAAAATAGCAAAGGCCGTCACCCCGGCGAAGGCCGGGGTCCAGAAAACCATGGGCCTGGATCGGAGTCTCACTTCGCTCGCTTACCTCCGGCCATCACCGGAATGACGAATTCATATTAAAAGACCGCGATATAAAAAAACAGGCTGCGCCCAATGCGCTCTTCCGCCTGCCGCCAAACCACAGAGGCACACCATGATCATCACCCCCGTTACCACTCACTCCGCCAAAGGCAAAAAAATCCTCGCCGGGTTGCGCGACCGTTTTCAACTGGCCGACCCTGCCTGCCAGCAGACCGTAAGTACCATCATCGATGCAATCCGCCAGCGCGGCGACGAGGCGTTGGTGGAATACATCCGCAAATTCGATGCGCCGAAGATGAGCGTCAAGCAGCTCCGGGTAAGCGACGAGGAGCTGCACGAGGCCATGGCCTCGGTGGATGATGATTTCCTCGACGCTCTGGAGATCGCCATCGAGCGCATCTACACCTTTCACGAGCGGGAAAGGGAGCAGTCCTGGATGGTGACCCGGGAAGACGGGGCCATCACCGGCCGGCTCGTGCATCCGGTGGACTCCGCCGGGCTTTACGTGCCGGGCGGCCAGGGCGGCAAGACGCCCCTGGTCTCCTCGGTGCTGATGAACGGCATCCCGGCGGCCATCGCCGGGGTGGAGCGACGGGTGATGATGACCCCGCCGGACAAAAACGGCACGATCAACCCTGCCCTGCTGGTGGCAGCCCAGGAGATCGGGATCACCGAGATCTACAAGGCGGGCAGCGCCTGGGCCATCGCGGCCCTGGCCTACGGCACCAAGACCATTCCTGCGGTGGATGTGATTGTCGGCCCCGGCAACCAGTATGTGACCGAGGCCAAGCGCCAGGTTGCAGGGAGGGTGCGCATCGACATGATCGCCGGGCCCAGCGAGGTGCTGATCATCGCCGATGAAACCGGGGAGCCCGCCTACATCGCCGCCGACATGCTGGCCCAGGCCGAGCACGACCCGCTGGCATTGGCCATGTGCATCACCACCAGCGAAAAGCTGGCCGGACAGATCGTGGCGGAACTTGACAAACAACTGGCCAAGCTCTCCCGCGCCGAGATCGCCAAAAAATCCCTGAGCGAACGCGGGGTGATCCTGGTGGCAAAAAACCTCGATGAGGCCATCACCCTGGCCAACGAGATCGCAGCCGAGCATCTGGAACTCATGGTGAGCGAGCCCTTCCTCTGGCTGACCCGGGTCCGCCATGCCGGGGCTATCTTCCTCGGCCGCCACACCCCGGAATCCGTTGGGGATTACCTGGCCGGCCCCAACCATGTGCTGCCGACCATGGGCACGGCCCGCTTCTCCTCCGCCCTGGGGGTGGAGACCTTCATCAAGAAATCCAGCCTGATCGCCTATTCCGAAGAAGCCCTCCAGGCGGACAGCGCACATATCCGGCTGCTCGCCAAACTGGAAGGCCTCACCGCCCATGCCAACTCCGTGGCCATCCGGACCAAGAAAAAATAGGCTGCTCCCCCTCGAGATTGGCAACAACTCCTGTTCACTGCGGGTTCGGGGCGGCTGGCCGATATTTTTTTTGCCTCCCCCCGGCTTTCGGGGTATATTGCCAACTTAGCCTCCCACATACCACATTGTTCCATTACCGATGACGTAAAATTTCATGTTAAAAAACATCCTCATAGTCGATGATTCCGCCATGATCCGGCGCATCGTCAGCCAGCTTGTCCAACGTTTGGGCCATCAGCCACTCACCGCGGAAAACGGTCTCCAAGGGTATGAGATGGCTGCCGAAGTCCGGCCGGACATGATCATCATGGATATCGAAATGCCGATAATGGACGGCTTTGAGGCTACCTGGCGGATAAAGTCCGATGAACGCACCGCCGATATCCCGGTGCTCTTCTTCACTGCCTTGGGAAGCGAGGAAAATATTCAGCAGGCCAGGGAAGCGGGTTGCATCGGTTTTCTCAACAAACCGATCTGCAAGGAAGAGCTCAGCCAGGCTATCCACGACATCTTCGGCACGGACTGACCTGCCATGGCCTCTATTCGGGACTACCTTTTCGATTCCGCTCTTCTGGACCAATCCCTCGACTATCTGGCAGAAACGCTTGATCTCGCAGTCACCGTGCTCGACAGCGAGGGAACGGCCATTGCCAGCCGCCAGGCCGAGGGACTCGACACCCCTGCCAGCCGCGCCTACCCCTTTCAGTTCAGCTCCGACATCGGCGCCATTGTCTGCGCTGCAGCAACCCGGGACCGCCTCGACCAGGCCGAACCGCACATTCTCTATTGCCTGACCGCCCTGAACAGCCAGCTTCTTCGGGAAACAGAACTCCAGGAAACCACCGAGGAGATGCTGCAGCTCTCCGGCCAATTGAACTTCCTGTTCAAGGTGGCCAAGAAAATCATCGGCATCGACGACCTGAAGAAATGCTACCAGGTCATCCTGGACGAAATTTCCCGGACAACCAAGGCGGATCAGGGGTTCATCCACACCAAGGGCCGCTGGGACGAGGAAATCCGCGTCACGCACAAGATCAGCGACGAAGAAGTGGACGCAACCCGGGACAGCATCTGCCTGCGGCATACAACGGCGGGGAGCACCATCATCTGCACCCGCGAAGACGGCGCCTCGCTGCTCTATTCGCCGATCAAGGAAAAAGACGGCCAGAGCGGGGAGATGGTCTTTATCCGCACCCATGGCCATCGCGCCTTCTCTGCCTCGGAAAAGCAACTGGTCGCCATTATCGAAAACATCATCTCGCCGACCTTTGAAACCCTGCGGTTGTACGACAGCCTCCAGGACCTCTATTTGAACACGGTCAAGGCCCTGGCCGCGGCCATCGACGCCAAGGACGAATACACCCACGGCCACTCCTTCCGGGTGGCCAAATACGCCATGACCATCGGCGGAGAACTTGGGCTGAGCAGTCAGCAGATCAACGATCTCGAAATCGCCGGATACATGCACGATCTCGGCAAGATCGGCATCTCGGAGCTGATCCTGGGGAAACCCGGCAAGCTCACCCACGAAGAGTTCTGCCTCATCCAGAAACATCCGGTCTTCACCGACAAGATTCTCCAGCCCATCAAGCTGCCGCTCCACATCCTCGAAGGCGCGACCCAGCACCACGAACGGATGGACGGCACCGGCTATCCCTGCGGCCTTACCGGCGCGAACATCTCCCTGTTTGGCCGCATCATCGCGGTGGCTGATGTTTTTGACGCTCTCACCTCAAAACGCCCATACCGTGACGCCTTGCCGGTGGAAGCCGCCCTCAGAAAGCTGTGCGACGGCATCGACAGCCTGTTCGACCGCGAGATGATCCTCGCCTTCCTCTCCGCCCTGCGCTCGGAGCAGAGCAAGGAGGCGCTGGCCGATATCAACATGGGACTCAGTTACGACGACATCCACAATTTGAACCAGTTTCTGATCGAACTGAAGGAATTCGCCCTGGCCACCGCCAGGAATTAACCCCTGCCCGACCCACGATACACGAGGTACCCCATGCAGATTCTCAAGCATCTTTTCGACAATAACAAAAACTGGGCAGCCAAGATCACAAAGGCTGACCCCGATTTCTTCAGCAAACTCTCCAACCAGCAGCGGCCCGAGTATCTTTGGATCGGCTGCGCCGACAGCCGGGTCCCGGCCAACGAAATCGTCAACATGCTGCCCGGCGAAATCTTTGTGCACCGCAACATCGCCAACGTGGTGGTCCACACCGACCTCAACTGCCTTTCGGTGATCCAGTACGCAGTGGACGTGCTCAAGGTCAAGCACATCATTGTCTGCGGCCACTACGATTGCGGCGGCATCACCGCCGCTCTGGAGAACAGCGAGCATGGCCTGATCGACAACTGGCTGCGGCATATCAAGGATGTCTACCGGTTTCACCAGAAAGAGATCGACGCGCAGCCCAGCGAAAAGGAAAAACTCGACCTGCTCTGCGAATTGAACGTGGTGGAGCAGGTGGCCAACGTCTGTCACACAACCATGGTGCAGAACGCCTGGAAAGCAGGGCAGGAACTGGCGGTGCACGGCTGGATCTACCGGGTGAGCGACGGCATTCTCAAGGATCTCAATGTCTGCACCACCGGGATTCACGAGATTTCCAGAATCCAGCGCATCGCCTAATGCTTGATGGACATGCAACAACTCAAAAACCGCGATATCCTGTCATTCCGGCGGAGGCCGGAATCCAGTGTTTTCAGGCAGTTACAATAAGGCTGGCCCCCGGCCTTCGCCGGGGAGACGAGTTGTTACGAGTCCATCAATGCTTCACTCTGCATTCTCCATTGTTCACTTTTCACTGTTAAACCATCCATGCCTGTTTTCCAACTAAGCGACAGCCTGATTTTTCCGCCCCCAGACCTGGCACGGGAAGACGGCCTGCTGGCGGTGGGCGGCGATCTCTCCGTGCCGCGCCTGCTCCTGGCCTATGCACAGGGGATCTTTCCCTGGTATTCCCCCGGCGAGCCGATCCTCTGGTGGTCGCCGAACCCGCGCCTTGTCCTGTTTCCCGAAGAGTTCCACCTGGCAAAGCGTTTGGCCCGCACCATCCGGCAACAGGTATTCCGCATTACCTTTGACACCGATTTTGCGCGGGTTATCAGGGCCTGCGGCCAAACCCGCCGCAAGGATGGCCAAGGCACCTGGCTGGACGAGGCCATGATCGAGGCCTACTGCCAACTGCATGCCCTGGGCCATGCCCATTCGGTGGAGTGCCGGCAGGATGGAGAGCTGGTCGGCGGATTGTACGGGGTGGCTTTGGGGACGGCCTTTTTCGGGGAATCCATGTTCAGCCTGACGCCTGACAGCTCCAAGGTGGCCCTGGCTGCGCTGGTTGCACGCTTGCAAGGATGGGGATTCGAGCTGATCGACTGCCAGGTGGGCACCGGGCATCTGCAACGGATGGGGGCCAGGGAGATTTCCGGTGAGGAGTTTTCCGCCCGGCTGGCCCAGGCAGTGGCCAAGCCGAGTCGCCAGGGCAAATGGAGCAGTCCCTGAAAAATAGGGGAAGAATCTTGCCGTAGCTCTCTCTTTCTTCTTTTGCGTGCCCTTTATACCCGCCAAGGGTGAAAAGAAGAAACAAGAAAAAGGCACCCCAGCCAGTCCTGGCCCTGCGGGCTTCCCTTACTTCTCGCCGAGGGCGGGGCGCGGAAAAACTCGGGCTTCGCCCTCAGACAATCGGAGTCTTCGCTTACCTCCCGCGTCTTTTCCCGCCCCCGTCTGCGAGGCGCGGCAGGACAAATGGGGGAGGGGGAGAGGAAAGACCCATTGGCACGCAGCCGAGCACCGGAGAGGCTGCCGAAAAGGGGATTTGCACTGTTTGAGGCGAAGCCGAGTTTGCAAAGCCCCGGCAGCATCGAGGAGTACCCCATGCGGGGCATAAACTCCGGGCATCCCGCCTTCGGCGGGACAAGGGACACGGGTGCCCTTTCTTCGCCGCTTCGCTGCAGGTTCGTTTCTTTGGGCAAGCAAAGAAATGAACAAACTAATTTTATCAGGAGATTTCGCAATACCTGAGCAGCAACTCCTCAAGGGTATCCACCCCGATCGGGTCAATCCCCATCTGCCGTGCCACGGCCTGATACACCATGGCCGGAAACGCACCCCCCTCCCGCAAGATCGACAGAGACAAGGCGTCTTCCGACTTGGAAAGCTTGCGACCATCCTCTCCCGCCACCAGGGGATGGTGCACGAAGGTTGTTTCCGCAAAGCGAGTGTCCCCATGCAACCCGGCAAGGAAAAGTTGGGCCGCGGTGGAAACCAAGAGGTCCTGGCCGCGGACTACAAGAGTGATCCGGTCGTCAAGGTCATCCACCAGGCTGACCAGTTGGTAGGCCGGCAGATCCTCCTTGCGCCAGAGGACAAAATCCCCCATGGCCTTGCAGAGCGCCACCTCCTGCCCCTCCACCCGGAAGATGCTCCCCTCCGGAACCCGCACCCGTTGAGCCTCCCCTGGCACAGGCGCGGCAACACGCTCCCGGCAGAAGCCCGGATAGATTCCATCCGACGCGAGGTTTCTAATCTCGCTGCGCGAGCAGGCGCAGGGATAGAGATGCCCTCGGCGGCCCAACTCGCCGAGAAATGCACGATACCGCTCCAGCCGCAACTGCTGGGAAAATCGGCGCTGGAAATCATCCGGCCCTGTCGGCCCTTCATCCCAGGTGATCCCGAGCCAATCGAGCTGACGGAAGATATCCTCCAGATATTCGGGCCGAGTACGGAGGCAATCGGCATCATCGATGCGCAGCAGCAGCGTGCCGCCCGCCCTGCGCACCATCAGCCAGGTGAGGATACAATTGACCGCGTTGCCGAGATGGAGCAGGCCGCTGGGGGTGGGTGCAATACGGGAGCGGATCATCAAAACAGCTTGCCGTCCCGGCTGTGTCGAAGGATGAGCTGGCGGAACATCTCGATGATGCCCCGGGCCAGCAAATTGATGGACTGGGCACTGATATTGTCCCCGGACGAGCGGTCGAGCAGGATGTTCAATTTCGAGGGAAAGCCCTCTTCCGGCTCCCAGTAGTTGATCAAAAAAGGCACCTTGGGCAGGGGGAGGATCGTAAGGGAAAGGTCCGCGCCGCCGGACAGGGCCACGGGTTTTGCCCCGAAGAGATGGAGCATCTCAAAAACCAGAGAGCAATGGGCGTCGGCGAGCTGGCGCAGGGGCTCTTCGCAGCGATGACTGAAATACTGGCTCCATTCGGCCGCCCCTGGCAAGGTGGCGTAGGGCACCCACTCGCCCTGCGGCTCTGTGCCCTTGCAGAGGATCACATAGTAGAGCAGGGGCACATAGATCCAATGATTGAGATGGCAGTCGGAAATCATCTCGCCTGCAGGGGTGATGCAAAAATCCTTTCCCAGGCAGTTGATGGCCAGATTGCCGTCCACCAGCCGCGCCCCGAGCCGCGGCGCCAGGGAAGAAAAATCAAGAAGAGCCACCTGCCGCCGCAGCTCCTGGATGGCCTGTTGGTGGTCATCTTCCAGGGAACGGCGCCGGACGAGCCTCCGACTCAGATGCGCGGCGACCGCCGGGTCCAGATACGGACAGGCCGCCAATTGCTTCTGCCCCTGGAGCACCGAGGCGGCAAAGGCCATGCACGAAGGAACCCCGCACTGGCCGCAGTTGGTTTTCGCCAGGGCCGCATAGATCTCCAGGGGATTTTTCAGTTCGGACATGGCTCCCGTTCTCCCACAAAAAAAAGAGGCCGCAGGCCTCTTTTTCTCACCTGCACTCTGCCACCTCAAACAATCAAACGAGCTTGTTCCAGCCTGCGGATTTCTTGAAACTCCCGTCCTGGGCCACAACAAAACATGCGCAGCCCGGCTGGCTGTCAACGAAACGGACGCCTTCCGCAGGCGGCATGACCATGATCCCGGTGGCCAGTCCATCGGCATCCATGACCGAATGCGCCTGGACCGTGACGCTGGTAGCCAGCCTCGGCGAACGGCCGGTCTGGGGGGTGACGATGTGGTGGAACATCTTCTCGCGATCGTAAAACACCTCGTAGCTGCCCGAGGTGGAGATGGCGCCGGTGGTCATGGTCAGCACCTCGGGGTAGGCCTTTTGCTTGGCCGGATCCTGAATGGCCACGGTCCAGGGCTTGCCCCTGGCCGCGGTGCCGCTGGTGCGGATGTCGCCGCTGCAATTGATGAGGTGGTTGGTGATCCCTTTTGCCGCAAGCAGCGCGGAGACCCGGTCCACAATATAACCGGGGGCGATGCCGTCCAGGGTGATGCCCATGCCCTGGCGCGCAAAGGAGATATCGCCTGCGGAAAAACGGATCTGCTCGGAACCCACCCGGGGCAGAAGCGCTGTGATCTCCGCTTCGGAAGGTGTGACGCCGGCAGCAAACCGATCCTTGAAAAGATCGACCAGGGGCTTGACCGTGATGTCAAAGGCGCCGTTGGTCTGCTTGTTGAGGTAGAGGGAACGGGCCACCACCTCAAGCACCTCGGGCGGCGCTTTGCGCAGGACGCCGGCGCTGTTGAGCTGGGAAAGCGGGGTGGCGGAATCGTGACGGCTCAAGAGCCTGCCCAGCCGGTCGATCTCCTCCCAGGCAAGGCCAATCCCGTTTTCCGCCTCATCCTTGGAGGAATGGATGGCGGTGATGGACAAAAACGAACCCATGACCAGCCTGGTTGAGGAAACCTTGTATTCCTTGGGGCCGAACAGAACCGCCTCCGCCTGGGGCGTGGGCAGCAGGGCCGCGGAAGCCGCGCCGAGGCCGAGCAGGCCGGAAAGCTTCAAAAAGGATCTTCTCTGCGAATTGCATATGGTCGGCGTTGTCGATTTCGTCTTCATTGTTTCCCTCTCTCAAGACAATACAAAAGGATTGGGGGATACTCCCCTTTCGCCTGTCATTGTAAACTCTTCACTCTGCATTTTTCACTATCTACGATGCCATCTTCAGGCCGTCGGCCTGCCGGGCAATGGCTGCTCTTCCTTCATATTTCCGCATGATGTTGCGGGGGCATTTTTCCACACAGATCTCCTGGCACTCCGGGCCATAGGCAATGCACTTCGGATGGTCGATCGTGATCAGTCCGTCCGTGTAGGCAATGGCCTCGGCCGGGCATTTCTTCACGCACATCTGGCAGGAGATACAGCCCACCTCGCAGACTTTTTTGACGTTCTTGCCCAGATCCTTGGTGGAACACGGCACATGCACCCTGGCCTTGAGGCTCATCAGCTCGATGATCTTCTTGGGGCAGGTCCGGACGCAGGTGCCGCAGGCCACGCACTTGTCCGGGTCCACCTTCGGAAAGCCGTCCACCATGGTAATGGCGTCAAAGGGGCAGCTCTCGGCGCATTCGCCAAGCCCGATGCAGGAGTAGTTGCAGGATGACGGCCCGCCGAAGCCGAGGTTGGCCGCGGTGCAGGAGGCAAAGCCGATGTACTCGTGCTTGTGGCTGACCCTGCCTTCCCTGCGGGAACAGCGGACCAGGGCGATCATGTCCTCCACTGCGGTCATTTTCTTGCCGGTGAGCTGGGCCACCCGCTCGGCCACCTTTTCCTTGCCGGGATAGCAGAGGTTGGGCGGCACCTCGGGGTTGGTGACCACCGCGATGGCATAGCCCTCGCAGCCGGGATAGCCGCAGCCGCCGCACTGGGCGCCGGCCAGGGACTCCAAGACCTCTTCGATCAGGGGGTTGGCCTCAACGGAGAAACGATGCGCCGCCAGGGCAAGACCAATGCCGAAGAAGAGGCCGATACAGCCCAGGAGGGCGATGCCCCCTAGGGCGAGTTTGACTAATGCTGGATCCATTACCACACCTATCCCACGTAAACCGCAGAAAATTATTTCTAAACCATCACGCCGTTACAGTAGAGGCTCTTGCAAAACTCTCCCGAATTGATTCCCCCTCCCTCGACGGGAGGGGCCGGGGGGAGGGTTAAGTTGCAACCTGCCGGTTTCATGGATATTTCCCCCTCTCCCTAACCCTCCCCCCAGGGGGGAGGGAACTTTTGAGGACTTTTGCAAGAGCCTCTGGAAAACCGAAGTTCTTTTCCTAACGGCCCCTAAAAAAGAGTCAGCCCGGAAAAACCCAGAAACGCCAGGGCAAACTGCCCGGCGACGATAAAGGCGATGGGCACGCCCTTGAAGGTCGGCGGAATATTGGCCAGCTCCATCCGCTCCCGCACCGAACTCATCAGGTACAGAGCGAGAAGGAAGCCGCCGCCCGCCCCCAGGGAAAGCATGAAGGACTCCCAAAAATTGTATTCATTATCGGCCAGGATCAGCGGCACCGCGATGATCACGCAGTTGGCGATGACCAGCACCAGATACACGCCAAAGGCGTTGAACAGGGCGGGATTCACCTTGCGCAGCACCGTGTCCACCGCCTGCACCGTCAGGGAAACCAGGCCGATGAAGATCACGATCTGCAAAAAGTTCAGATCATAGGGCTTGAGGACGAACTGGTAGAAAAACCAGCTCATGATGGCGCTGACCACCATAACCAGGGTAAAGGTGAGGCCCATGCCCTTGGCCGTGTCCTTGCGTTTGGAGGTGCCGAAAAAGACGCACAAACCCAGATACTTGGTAAAGACGAAGTTGTTGATCAACAGGGCGCTGATCAGGATGGAGAACAGATAGCCCAGATAGGGCTTCATCACCGTAAAGGTTGCTGCTGCCCCGCTTTCTCCAACCCGGTCGATGGTGACCACATGGGGCAGCCTGGCGTTGAGCGGCTCGCTGAAGGTCAGGGTGGCGGTTTTCTGATCCTCGGCCAGAACCACGCTTTCCAGGGCAAGCAGGATGTCCGGATCCTGCTCTTCGTAGACCCGGTAGTTTGCCGGATCCTCAACCACGGCGCGAACCACCGGCCCGGCAAAGGTGACGACGATCTCGTTTGTCGCCTTGCCGAAGGACTTCCCGGCAATCAGCTCCTGGGCCTGCGCCAGAACCGGCAAACCAAGGAGCAGAACAAGGGAAAGCAGTATTCTTCTCATCCTATGCATATTCATAAACTCAGGCCCGTTTTGCTCGCTTGTAGACGATCTCGACATAGTTGAAAAAGGCCATCATCAGGCCGACACAGAAAAACCCGGCAAAGGGGAGCACGAAGAAGAGCAGGGGCTTGAAACCCAGCACATCGTAGCCGAGGACGGTGCCAAGGCCCAGCAGCTCGCGGACAAAGCCCAGGGCCATCATGCCGAACATGAAACCCAAGCCCATGCCGATGCCGTCCCAGAATGAGGCGTTGACGCTCTCCTTGCAGGCGAACATCTCCAAGCGCATGGTGATGATGG
The DNA here is from genome assembly GCA_018830485.1 of Pseudomonadota bacterium. GTDB lineage: Bacteria > Desulfobacterota > Desulfobulbia > Desulfobulbales > Desulfurivibrionaceae > Thiovibrio. Next base: position 19,601 of record JAHJRQ010000008.1, read on the forward strand.
CAAAGGCCACGATGAGCTTGACAAAGATGCCCATCTTGCCGTAGGCCTCGGGCAGGTAGGCGGCCAGGACCATGTCGATCACCGTTACCCAGGTGGCGATGGTCAGGGTATAGGTTGGGATCCGGATCCGGGGGTGGATGACATTCTTGAACAGGGAAATGGTGCAGCTTGAAAAGACCTGGACAAAGAGCACGGCGATCCCCAGCATGAAGCCGTTCATCACCGTGGTGCTGATTCCCACCGCCGGACACATGGAAAGCACCAGCCGGAAGATGGGGTTCTCGTTCAGGATCCCGTTGACCACCAGTTGCAGGTTTGTTTTGTCAGTCGCCACTGTCACATTCTCCTAACCCCGCAAAACGGGATAAGTGCGTTGACGAAATTATTTTCCGCCCAAAAAACGCAGAAAATAATTTCTAACTTACTAAAAAGGCGTCGCGATATGCTGTTCGGCCAGAACCCGGTCCAGGATCGCCACGCGGTAGGCGAACTTCTTGACCATCGCCTTGACCCCGTTGGTCACCGCGCTGCTTGAGATGGTGGCGCCGGTGAGGGCGTAGATATCGTCATCCTGGTACTGTTCCTGGATGCGGGCCACCTCTTCCGCTCCGAGACCGGACTTTCCTGCTTCCAGCGCCTTGAGGTATTCCTCGGGCAGGGGCATTTTCTTGACTTCCAGCTTCTTCACCGTTTCAAGGGGCTTGCCCTTGAACTGGTTCTTGAAATACTCCTGTTCTATCTCCGCGCCCAAGCCCGGATCCTCTTCATGCTCCATAATCTCCAGACCGCGGATGGAGAAATCCTGATCCAGGGCCAGCATGGCCCCGATGAAGGTCTTGAAGCCGGTAAACATGCCGGGCAGGAGATAGGCCATGCGCTTGCCGTTGTCGGTGACCACGATGGTCTGGTCGGCGTAACGGAGCGGTTTGTCCGCGCCGAGGGCCGAGGCAACCGCCTGGGTGCGCTCACCCTCCTCGGTTGCCTTTTCCGGAGAAATGGTCACAGGGGTCTGGGCCACAAAGGTGCCTGCCAGATCGATGGTTACAAAGGAAAAAGACCCGTCTTGCAAAGGAAGGAGATAACCCATGGACAGGCCCTCTCCTTCGCCGACGAGGTAACGGTACACCTCGTGCATGGCCACAGCATCAGGGGCAGGATTCTTTGCCGAAAAACCAAGCAGGCTGAGCATGACCTTCTGCTCGTTGACGTGTATATTGTGCTTCTTCGCCTTGTTGGTGGCGATGAAGGCCGCACCCATGACCAGCCCGGCAAGCAAACAGGCCACGGTCAGCCGGAAGATGATGGTAAGGATGTTCTTCATTTGCCACCTCCCTGGAGAGGGGCAAAGCGCTTGGGCTTGAAAAATCCGTCCAGCACCGGGCTCACCGGGTTCATAAGCAGAATGGCGTAGCAGACCCCCTCGGGATAACCGCCCTTGAGACGGATCAGCACGGTGAGCGCTCCGATGCCGACGCCGAAGATGAGCTGTGAGGTCTTATTGGTCGGGCTGGTGACGTAATCGGTGGCCATGAAAAAGGCCCCGAGCAAGGCGCCGCCGGAAAGCACGGCCAGCAGCGGATCGCCGCTGAACAGCGTCTCCCCGCCGAAGCACCAGGAGAGCAGAGCTATGGTGGCCAGCATGGAAACCGGGATATGCCAGGTGATGTAGCCGCGATAGAGCAGATAGAGGCCGCCCAGCACGATGAGCAAGCCGGAGGTCTCGCCGATGGAGCCGGGCCGCCAGCCGAGGAAAAAATTGGTGTAGAGATTGGCTGCCACACCGAACTGCTCGCTGAAGGCCTCGAGCCCCTGGGTCTTAAGCACGGCCAGCGGAGTGGCCGTGGCAATGGCATCGATGGAGGTGCCCAGATAGGAAAAGATCGCCATATCGGAAAGCGGCGGCAGCCAGGCCGAGGTCATGGCCACCGGAAAGGTGGCCAAAAGAAAGGCCCGGGCCAGCAGGGCCGGATTGAAGATGTTGTAGCCGATCCCGCCCAGCAGGTGCTTGCCGATGGCAATGGCCATGACCGCGCCCAAAATCGGCAGCAGCGGCGAGACGCCAGGCGGGATAACAAAGGCGATGAGCATGCCGGTGATCACCGCGCTGCCGTCACCGATGGTGATCCGGCGGCCCAGGGCCTTCTGGGTTGCGGCCTCCACCGCCACGCAGCTCGCCACGCTGACCGCTGTGATGATCAGGGTCTGGATGCCGAAGATAAAAACGGAAAGAACCAGGGGCGGCACCAGGCAGGCCACCACGGTCCACATGATTTTCTCAACCGACTCGCCGCTCTTCACATGGGGGGAAACGGAAACCTTCCACAGGTGCGGAGTTACGGATGACTGGTTACACCCAGAGGGTATAAGTTTCGTTTGAGCAGGTGAACTGCTCAACTCAGCTTTATCGGAAGCGTGCTCGTTAATGGCCGTTCTCCTTCATTTCGTTCTCAGCCGTTGTCCAAAAAAATGATGGCTTCGTAGCAACTCGAAATCTGCTTCAACTAGGTGCTTCGACAGGCTCAGCACGAACGGAAATCAATGTATCGTGCCCGTTCTCCCTGAGCCTGTCGAAGGGCCGCTGTGTTAACCGCGGTGGTAGTTTCGCAACGTCTCCTGAAAAATCAACGCTTGGCCTTCATCTTGGCCAGCCGGATGAACTGGACCAAGGGGCGTTTTGCCGGGCAGACATAGGCGCAGCAGCCGCACTCGAAACACTCGAACACCCCGAACTGCCCGGTATCCTGCGGCCGGCCCGCCTCCACATAGAGGGCGATCTCCTTGGGCTCCAACCCCATGGGGCAGGCTTCAAGGCACCAGCCGCAGCGGATGCACTGGGAGTGGGGCGTGGCATCGATCTCGTCCTCGGCAAGAAACAGCACCGAGGAGGTGGTCTTGGTCACCGGGATATCGAGACTGGAAACGGCAAAGCCCATCATCGGCCCGCCCATGACAATCTTGGAAAGCTCAGGTGTCACCCCGCCCAGATACTCGACGATGTCGCTGACCTTGGTGCCCACCTTGACCAGCAGGTTGGCGGGCCGCTTGATCCCCTTGCCGGAGATGGTCATCACCTTCTCGTACAGGGGCTTGGACAGCACCACCGCATCGTAGATTGCCCGGGCGGTGCTGACATTGTGCACCACCACGCCCACGGCCGAAGGCAGGGCAAAGCCGGGAACCTTGCGTCCGGTGATGGCCTGGATGAGTTGTTTTTCCGAGCCTTGCGGGTACTTGACCTCCAAGGGCTGAACCACAACGGTGTATTCCGGGGTGGAGGCAGCGGCTGCCGCCTCGCTCATGATCTTGACGGCGTCGGGCTTGTTGTTCTCGATGCCGATGAAGCATTTCTTGATGCCGAGAATCTTGAGGATGACAGTAGCGCCCTCGACAATCTCCTGGGCGCGCTCCAGCATCTGGCGATGATCCGCGGTGATGTACGGCTCGCATTCAGCGCCGTTCAAGATCAGGGTATCCACCGGATTGTCCGGAGGAGGAGAGAGCTTGACATGGGAAGGAAAACCCGCGCCGCCGATGCCGATAATCCCGGCGCCACGCACCTTGGCCAGCAACTCTTCCTTGGCGAGCTTTTGCCAGTCGCAGCGGGAATACTGCACCGGCGCTGCTTCCTTATTGGTCTGGATGGTGATGGAGGGTGCGCTGACGCGCATGGGGTGGCCGGACATGCCAAGGGCCTTGACGGTCCCGGCCATTGGGGCATGGAGGGGCACGCCGAGCCCCTTGCTCACCTCGCCGATGACCTGACCTTCCTGTACTGCATCCTTGGGGGCCACCGTGGGAGTACAGGGTGCGCCGATATGCTGGCCAAGAATAATCTCAAGCTCGTCTGGCGCCGGCATTACCTCGATGGCGAGGTTTTCGGTAAGGCCCTTTGATGCAGGCGGATGCACACCACCTTTGGGGAAGGTCAGTAAGGATGCCATGTCACATTCTTCACGGGGTTATCGGCACAAATCGCTAGGCGCAACATGCCGAAATTAATCCGAATTTCAAACAACAGGGTTTCAGCGGCGACACGCCATGCATGCCGCGCCGGGAAGGACTTTGATTATTCCTTTTGGCTTTTTTTGTCAAGGGAAAATGGCCCGGTTTCGAGGCCGAGACAGCAGCCCTCCGAAAAACGACACAGGATGCTGTCTCTTCGACTGAATGCGCTGTTGTGGCCAGCGAGACGAGAGCCCCTTCGCAACCCATTGCGCGAGGCCAGGGCTAGGCGTGTAGCGACTTGAGCGCCAAATCCGGGGCCGTCGAAACAATCTTGAGCAATGCGGCGGCAGGGCCGGTCGGGGTGCGGCGGTGCTGCTCCCAATTTTGCAGCGTCTTGATGCTCACATGCATGAGCCGCGCGAACTCGCTCTGTGACAAGCCGATTTTTTCGCGCACCGCCTTGACATCGGGCGGGGCGACCTCAAACCGCCGCGAGGCCGGGGCATGGCCCTTGGCAATGGCCTTGGCTTCTTTCAGGCTTTGCACCAGATCATCAAATAGTGTTTTTTCCATGATCATAGCTCCTTCACAAGTTCACGCAGGATGGCAATTTCCTGGTCGGTCAAGGTATCCTTCTTCGATTTCGGATAGACCACCAGCAGTTAAATCTGGTGATTGTCCTTGACCCAATAGTAAATTACCCGCACCCCGCCACTCTTGCCCCGGCCTTGCACGGCGTAGCCCAGCTTGCGGATGCCGCCTCCGCCCTTGATGATATCGCCACGCTCCGGGTCCGCCGCCAGTTCGGATTGCAGCTCCCGGTACATATCGTCGGAAAGTAATGCTATCACCAGGCGGGTAAACGTTGAGGTTTCGATAAATTCCATATTGCCATATTATCCGCCAATGGCGGATATGCCAACCACATCCATATCTGCATTTGCGCCGGGAAAAAGCTAGCATGTGCTTCCCGTAGGCGAGGTTGGGTTGTTTAGTTCTGAGCGGGGATGGTGTACATGGCATGCCCGCCCCTTTGGCCGTTGACATGCAGCCGTTTTTTCTCTCTGGCGTGCACCTCGCAGGGAATCAGCGAAATGGAACCGACATGATTGGGGCTGTGATGCCAGCACAAACGGACTTTCGTGCCATCAGCCTGGATGATGAAAGAATTTTTATCGCGAAAGACCAAGAACTCTTCATCGACGGCAAGGTGGTTGCGCCGGATTTCAGCTTGAAGGATGGTATTCGTAAATAGCACCCCATTGGCTTTGCGGCGATGACTCCTGGCCATGGGGAGACGATTTGAGATTTTGACCATCGCGATCAGGTTGGACCCCTTGGGGCCGGCAATGCCGCACCGCTGGCGATCAAGCATGAGCTGGCGGTAGGGGTCTTCCTGGCCGCAAAGCACCAGGACGAGATAGCTGTCCCGCACCCTCCGGAGCCCTTCATTGCGTTGCCGCATCCTTTCCTGCGGATCAATCACGGGCGTTTTCATGGGATGCTCCTGTAGCCGCCTTTTTCATCCCTGTGCGCCACCACCGGTCTTAGGAATCCAGAAGACCCGGTAGGCCGTTTGTACCTCGAAAAAGCTTGGATAGGCACCATCTCCTCTGGCCCAGCCACCAGGGCGTGGGCCAGAGCCTCTATGCACAAGGGGCCAACCTAGATGCATCTTTTGCGCCCCTACGCCAGTGCCTCAGGATTGTAGCGTCCGATCAACTCATACAACGGCGTCAAATCGCGGTTCCGTTGTGCCAGCCCCGCAGCATGATAGAGGGCTGTTCTATCCAATTCTTTAATGAAACCAAAGCCAAGCGCTTCCAACCCAACTTTAATCATCAACAGATCTGCCAAAACGCAGGACCGCCACGCCCAGAGGCGCGGTGATGATGCCGGTGGCTGCATCGATAGCCGCACCGGCGGGCAGGGTTGTTTTATCGATGGCCACCAGCCTGATGGGCGCTGCGGTGGGATCGACCTTGGCCACCACCTGGGAGGGGAGAAAGCTGGGGCGATGGGCCACTTGGGCCAGCAGGCCAGCGGACCAGGCCGGAGACGGGGTGGCAGGCGCGGGATCAACAGGTTCCGCTTGGGAACGCGTTGCCCTGGCAGCCGGGTTTTTCGCGGTTGGGGTAGAGGTGCTGCCGCCAGCAAAGTTATAACTGTACGAGAGCCTGATCTGGTTGTCATCCGGCACGCCGTCCCGGCCCTGGAGGCTGGCGAGATCGACGCCAAGGCGATGCCCGCCGGAAAGATTGCGGCTGAGGCCAATGGCGTAGCGGTCCATGGCTGCCATGGCGTTGGCGCCAGCCTGCACGGTATAGCCATCAGACAGTTGCTGGGTCCACTCGGCGCTGCTGGTGGCCCGGTTGGTGGTATCCTTGCCGGTGAGATAATCGTATTCCAGTTCCTCGCCGCCAAGGCCCAGCTTAAAGGTCGCGCCCGGCAGGGGAGCAAACACCAGCCTGCCTTGCAATCCCGTGACCCGGCCGCCCGCCACCCGGCGGGGATCGTTCCACAACTCATAGAGGGTGGCGGTAACCAGGGCGTAGGTTTTGTCCGCCAGGTCGTTGCTGGAGGTGTCGGCCAGGTAGCCGTTCACCTCAAAGGCGTTGAGCAGCCCCTTGCCCAGATAGAACTGGTAGCTCAGAGCGCCGCTGTTCATGGTCATCTCGGCTTTTTCGTCGCCGGAGCGGAAGGAGAAATCAAGATCCTGGCGAAGCTGGTCAAAGGTGGCGATGAGCCGTTGGGTTTCGGTGAGGTCGAACCCGGCGTTGACCAGGAACTCTTTCTTATCCGCCCCGACGGTGCCCAGCAGGCCGAGGGCGGTATGCTCGGTGAGCGGAATGGCGTAGCTGGCGTCGAGGGAAAAGCCGGTGCGTTCGCTGTACTCGGGGGAAAAGATCAGCCGGTTGTTGTCAAAGCCCAGGGAGACCCCACGGCCATTGGGCCGCAGGATGCCGGGCAGGGAGTTGTCAGGCGGGCGGGGGGGGGGGCGGCATGCCGGTCGTCGCCGGGCTCTCCTGGCACCAGCCTTTCGCCGGACAAGACCAATAAACGAAGAGGCGGGGTGAGCGACGAGAGGATGGTGAACAGCGCGGAAACGAGATATACCTTTCTGCGCGTGGCGTTCGAGATGGATGATGGCCCCATGATGCTCCCTTGAAGATAGTGATAATTGACCCGGCAATTAAATACGTCATGCCCGAAGGCTTTAGTCGGGCATCCACAGCCATGGATTCCCGCCTGCGCGAGAATGACGGTTTACATATTTACCCACCGAGCAATAACAGGAGAGGACGACTCAGTTTTCTCCCCGCTCAGGCCTGACCGCTGCCGCGTCTGCCGACAAAACACTTCTTTGTATGCGTGAATGATTGGGAAGTCAATACGGAAAAAATACTTGCCCCGCACATCCCAATGTTATATATATGTGTAACATATTCCAAAGGAGGTCACATATGTCCACCGTAACATTGAGAACACTGGGCGGGTCGGTCGTCATGGCGGTACCCAAGCAGATTTTGCGCATGATGCATCTGGAGGCAGGGAGCCGGGTGGATCTGAATGTCGAGAATGGCAAGATGGTGGTCGCGCCGAAGATCAAGCCCCATTACACCCTCGCCGAACTCCTGGCGCAGTGCAGCGAGAACAACATGGCTCCGACCCAAGATGATCACGAGTGGCTCAACGCCAAACCGGCCGGGAAAGAAGCGCTGTGAAGCACGGCATCCCGGATCGGGGAGATATCCTGCACCTTGACCTTGATCCGACGCTGGGCAAGGAGCAGCAGGGGCAACGGTATGCGCTCGTCCTTACCGTGACGGATTTCAACCGCTTTGGCCTAGCGCTGGTTGCGCCGGTCACCCAAGGAGGCTCGTTTGCCCGCGAGAACGGCTTTACTGTTTCGTTGACTGGCACGGGAACAAAAACGCAAGGCGTGGTGCTGTGCAATCAAGTGCGGATGCTCGATTTCAAACAGCGAAACGGAAAAATCACCGAGTCTGCCCCGGAATTCGTTGTTGATGATGCCCTCGCCCGAGTCAGGGCCTTGCTGGAATAACCCCCCTGCCCTTGAAATCAGCGCCACGATTTTATTACAAACCCTCCCCTGATTTCCCATGGAAACCCCATCGCCCTAAGCCGTACACCATGAGACTGGTTTTTCCCCTCGCATCCCCTTGACAATCCACTCTTTGTGGTGTAATGCAGTGAGTCGCTAAATTCGCCTTGTAGGGGTGAAATTTCTCGCTATAATCATTAGTTTTAACCCTGATCCACAGGCGCATAATTTTCAATAAGCGCAGGGACCTTGGCTGTCCATCCGCTTTTTTTCACGAAGCAATCATTATATAATGCAAAGGAGTGACACATGTGCCGGTTAGCCATGAAAACCGCAAGTGAGCCTTTCTCTCCCTTTTCGGTGCTGCAGGCCATGGAGGCCATGCAGGAAGGGTACGACGGCAGCGGCCTCGGCCTGCTGCTCCGGGGGCTGAAGTTTGCGGACTACAAATACAATGCCGGGGACCCAATCCTTTCGGGCATCGCCCACACCGAAGCGGCCCTTGTCCGTCTCGACCACCTTATGGATAAGGCGGGCTTCACGCTCAAGTACGACCACGAGTATGACGTAAAAAAAGAGATGATCGAGGCCCAGGACCGGCACAAGTATGTCCTCCGCGTCTACAAGAAGCCCGCGGCCTGGAGCAAACTCTCGGCCGAACAGGTCGAGCACGAGCTGATGCTGACCCGCCTGGCGCTCCGCGCCGACGGCGAGGCGCATGGCAACGACCTCACCGCCTTCTCCCTGTGGCCCGACGTGGTCATGATCAAGGAAGTGGGCTGGCCCCTGGATATCGGTATCGCCCTCGGCCTTGATTCCGGGCGGATCACCAGCCGGATCTGCATGGCCCAAGGCCGCCAGAACACCAACTACGGCATCAACCTCTATGCCTGCCACCCCTTCTTCATCCAGGGCGTGGCCACCATGACCAACGGCGAAAACACCGCTTTTATCCCCATCAAGGATTGGCTCTCCGGTCGCTCCTATCCCGGTTACATCGGCTACCAGTCCGATTCCGAGGTGTTCGCCCACATCCTCCATTATGTGACCAAGCAGCTCAAGCTGCCCCTGGAAACCTACAAGCACGTGATCACCCCGCTCAAGAACGAAGAGCTGGCCAAGCACCCCCAGGGCGATTTTCTCCGCGGACTGCGTGACGCCTGCCGCCGCTTGATCATCGACGGCCCCAACGCGGTGATCGGCACCCTGCCCGATGAAACCTCCATGCTGGTCATGGACGCCAAGAAGATGCGCCCTGCCACCGTGGGCGGCAAACCGGGCGAGTGGGCCATTGCCTCGGAGATGTGCGGCGTTGATGCGATGATCCCCGACCGTGATCGCTCGAAGGATTTCCAGCCCATGCGGGAACACACCGTTATTATTCCTCCAGACAGACAGGAGTTGCAGATATGGTCTCAGTTCGATCAATTGCCAATACACCAAGCAGCCTAACCCCCAACGATCTGCCTTGGATCATTGAGCACCGCGAAGACCGCTGCACCCTGTGCGGCAAGTGCGCCGCCGTCTGCCCGGTGGGCACCCTGAAGCTGACCTACATGCGCAAGCGCATGCCCCAGCTGGTGCTTTCTTCCTCGGAACGGGGCAGCGCCTACAAGACCTTTGTCGGCATCCGCCAGTCCACCGAGGTGAACAAGCGCTGCATCGGCTGCGGCTCCTGCGCCCTTGTCTGCCCCAATGAAGCGATCCACCCGATACACAACAGCATCCGCGACCGCTTCCGTTTTCTCAACACCCAGCAGGGCGAACCTGCCAAGCGCGGCGGACGGCGCAACGAGCCGGGCGCAAGCCTGCTCGACCGCATCATCTTCGACCGGATCTCCATGCTCACCGATCCGGCGCTTGATGCCGGCCGCCACGAGTTCTCCTGCAACACCCTGTTGGGCCGGGTGCTGCCGCCGGAAGAATACGTCCGCCGCAAGCTGGCCGGCGAGTGGATTCCGCCGGTGCGGGAGATCTTCCCCTTTGTCATCGGCTCCATGTCCTTTGGCGCTCTCTCGCCCAACATGTGGCTGGGGTTGCTCCAAGGCGTCGCCTATTGCAACGAGGTTCTCGGCATCCCCGTGGTCATGGCCACCGGCGAGGGCGGCTGCCCGCCCTGGGTTCTGCGCAGCCCGTTCCTCAAATACATCATCCTCCAGATCGCGTCCGGCTATTTCGGCTGGGATGAGATCATCCGGGCCATCCCCGAGATGCAGTGCGATCCGGCGGCCATCGAGATCAAGTACGGCCAGGGCGCCAAGCCCGGCGACGGCGGCCTGCTGATGTGGTTCAAGGTATCGAAGCTCATCGCCCGGCTGCGCGGGGTTCCCGAGGGCGTGGATCTGCCCTCGCCACCGGTGCACCAGACCCTCTACTCCATTGAGGAATCGGTGATGAAGATGATCCAGACCATGTCCATGGCCTGGAACTTCCGGGTGCCGGTCTATCCGAAAATTTCCGGTTCCACCTCGGCCAAATCGGTACTGAACAACCTGGTGCGCAACCCCTATGCCGGCGCCTTGATGATCGACGGCATCGACGGCGGCACCGGCGCTGCCTACAACATCAGCATGGACGCCACCGGCCATCCCATTGCCGCCAATGTGCGCGAGTGCTATCTCGACCTCTGCGCCCAGGGCAAGCAGAACGAAATCCCCATCTTCGCCGCGGGCGGCGTGGGCAAGAACGGCAACGTCACCCAGAACGGCATGGCCCTGATCATGCTGGGCGCCTCCGGCGTTCACATGGGCAAGTTCATCATGCAGGCCGCCGCGGGCTGCCTCGGCACCGAGACGAACCGCTGCAACGTCTGCAACATCGGCCTGTGCCCCAAGGGCATCACCAGCCAGAACCCCAAGCTCTACCGCCGCCTCGACCCGGATCAGGTCGCCCAGCGCGTGGTGGAGACCTTCATGTCCATCCGCACCGAGATCAAGAAGGTCATGGCGCCCCTGGGCCGCTCCCAGAGCCTGCCCATCGGCATGTCCGACGCCCTGGGCATCGATGACAAGGATGTGGCCGAACGTTTAAATATAAGATACGTCTGTTAGCCGTCGTTTAGAAATAACTATAAAATATTGAGATGCCATGAACGGCATAAGGCGCCGTAACAAAATAACCACTGTAGCATCGCCGCTTACGCGGCTGTCAACAACGATAGTTATTTCGTAACGGCCCCTAAAGAAGGAGTACGCTGTGAGCAAAGCAATTGTCGTAAAAGGGCTTGATGCCAATGGCCAGCGGATCAGCTCCAAGAATTTCGAAGAGCTGGTCCAGAAGGCCTTTGCCAAATCCAGCCGCTTGAAGCTGGAGACTTACGGCCAGCACAACGTGGGCGGCCGCTTGAAAAACGCAGGCAAAAAGGTGGAGATCGAGGTCAGCGGCCCCTGCGGCCAGCGCTTGGGCTGCATGGGCATGCCCGGCACCACCATCGTCTGCGAAGGGCCTGCCTCCGATGACGTGGGCTACCTCAATATCGGCGCGGAGATCACCGTCAAGGGCGACGCCACCAACGGGGTCTGCAACGCCATGGCCGAAGGCAAGGTGTTTGTGGGCGGCTCCATCGGGGCGCGCGGCCTGACCATGACCAAATGGAACCCCGAACACCAACGCCCGGAACTCTGGGTGCTGGGCTCGGTGGGCGACACCTTTGCCGAGTTCAACTGCGGCGGCATCGGCATCATCTGCGGCATTGAAGCCAAGAATCCGAAAAATGTGCTGGGCTACCGCCCCTGCGTCGGCATGGTCGGCGGCTGGATCTACTACCGGGGCAAAAACGACGGCTCCTATGACAAGAAGAGCGTCATGGCCGTGCTGCCAAACAACGAACAGTGGGCCTGGCTCATGGAGCGGATGCCCGCTTACCTGAAAAAGATCGGCCGCAGTCGGCTGCTCAAGAAGCTCTCCGTCCGCAAGGAATGGATGATGCTGATCTCCATTCCGCCCCAGGACCGGGCCCTGATGTTCTCAGGCCCCATGCCCATGGCCGAGTTCAAGCAGAAGATATGGAACCCCGGCTTCGGCGGCGGCGACCCCATCCGCGATCTGGCCCCTGGCCTGGACCGCTCCCCCATCGCCATGATCGAAACCGGGGATCTCAGGCGGCGGCAGCCCTTCTGGGCCAACCGCGACAAGGCCGCGCCCTGCGCTTACTACTGTCCGGTGCACATCCCCACCATCGAACGGTTGCGGCTGATCCGCGAAGGCAAGGGGGATGAGGCCTACAAGATGCTCCTCGATTACACCCCCCTGCCTGCCTCGGTGTGCGGCTATGTCTGCCCGAACCTCTGCATGCAGAACTGCTCGAGGCAACTGGTGGACGAAAAGATCGACGTGCAGATGCTGGGCCGCGCGGCCCGCGACGCCAAGCCGCCCAAGCCTGCCAAGTCGCTGGGCAAGAAGGTCGCCATCATCGGCGGCGGTCCGGCCGGGATGAACGCAGCCTGGCAATTGGCCAAGGCAGGGGTCGAGGCGCATATCTTCGAGCGCGACCAGCAGCTGGGCGGCAAGCTCGGTCAGGTCATTCCCTGGGAGCGGCTGCCCAAAGCCATCTGGGATGCGGAGATCCAGCGCTTCCTCTCCATGCCCAATATCAAGGCCACCTTTAACGTGAACATGACCAAGGACAAGTTCGCCGAGCTGAAAAAACAATACGACCATGTCATTGTAGCCGTGGGCACCCATCAGCCGCGCACCATCCCCTTCCCCGGCCACGAGCAGGTCGTCCCGGCCCTCGACTTCCTGAAAAGCGCCAAAAGCGCCAAGCCGATGAAGGTCGGCAAACAGGTGGTGATCATCGGCGCGGGCAACGTGGGCTGCGATGTGGCCTGCGAGGCGTACCGGCTGGGAGCCCAGGAGGTTACCCTGGTGGATATCCAGAAGCCGCTGGCTTTCGGCAAGGAAAAGGCTGCGGCCGAGGCCTTGGGCGCCAAGTTCCAGTGGCCGGTGCAGACCAAGGAGGTCACCGCCGAAGGGCTCATCGACGCGGCAGGCCAACTCATCCCGGCCCAGACCGTGATCATCTCCATCGGCGATGTCCCGGCCCTGAAGTTCCTTCCCGACACCGTCGAGGTCATCACTGTGGGTGGCGCGGGATGGATCAAGTGCAACGCAGCCGGACTCACCAGCGACCCGAAGATCTCGGCTGTCGGCGATGTGGAACGGCCCGGCTTGGCCACCAACGCCCTGGGCGCGGGCAAGAAGACCGCGGAGGCCATCCTGGCCGGGTTCAAGGGAGAGGAGTGGAAGGATTTCGGCCAGCAGCTCATCCCCCACGCCAGCCTGACTGCGGCCCATTACAACCCGGAGCCGTGTGCCGGGTCCTCCGAGGCGGCGGAGGCGGAACGCTGCATGAGCTGCGGCACCTGCCGCGACTGCCACCTCTGCGAAACCATCTGCCCGACCCAGGCCATCTCCAGGCAAAATCTGGAGGGCAAGGACTACCGCTACGTTTCTGACCCGGACAAGTGCATCGCCTGCGGCTTCTGCAGCGACACCTGCCCCTGCGGCATCTGGGTGATGCGGCCCTTCTGAGCCTTTTTATCCTGATCCCCCTTCGCTCACAAAAAAAGAGGGGCGGCCCTCGCCGTCCCTCTTTTTTTCAACATCCCTATGCGAAGAGCCTTACCGATCTGCCCTAGCCCTCTTCGTACACCTCGGTGACGGTCATTTTTTCGCTGGCCCGGGCGTTTTTTCGATGAAATTCAACCATGGCCATGGCCACGTTCCGCGCATCAACGGTTGTTTTTTCGATTGCGGCAGTCCGCCAGAGTTCTGCTCCCCCGACCTTGAATTTTACCACAAACTTGCGCATCCCCCTCTCCTTTTGCCTGAAAAATCATGGACAATTCCCCCAGAACTACCCCCCGGTTGATACAACCAACCGTATCCATGGTATCGCATTATTTGCCCATCCTGGTCAATACATAAAAAATACGAGTTCCTGCCTCACTGGTTCCTCTGAGTCGACGATCCCCTTGCCTGCCGGCTTTTCCACACAAAACCAATACAAATCTATAAGGGAGCCTTGAAAAATTCAAGGCTCCTGTGCGGGGCATGGACGCCCCGTCATTTTCAGCCACTTACGTTGCTGAAAATGTGAGCAAAGGCAAAACTTGTTTTGGTTTTGCGGCTTGAAAAATCAACAGGAAGTTGATTTTTCAAGGTTCCCATAAGAAAGGTTTTTCCCATCTCATCCCCAGAACTTCCCAGATAAACCTTTTTACCCAGGACAATCCCAGCCCGCTGATGATACAATGCCCCAGCATCAATACACATTCATCTCTATTTCGGGGGCATCTTCTCCATGCTGTTGACCCAGACACCTTTTTCCCGCACACCTAAAAGCCTTCCCGCCTTTTTCATGGCAGCCGCAGTGCTCATCCTCTGCCTTGCCCCACCCACGGCCAATGCCGGGCTGACCATCCGCCAGGGCTATTTCTGGGACAACGACCGCCAAGAGGTCTTCATCCCCCACGGCTTTGCCTATCAGGTCTGGAACCCGCCGGTTTTCGCCACCCAGACCCTGGCGGAGGTGGATTACGATCTTGAGGCCATGCAGCAGGCCCATGCCAACTCCCTGCGGGTGGAGCTGGTCTGGGAGAGCGTGGAGCCGCAGGAAGGAGTCTTTCGCTGGGACCAGGCCGACCATCTGGTGCGCAAAGCCGAAGCCCTGGGGCTTAAGCTCTTCATCCTCATCGGCTATCAGTACCCGCCCTCCTGGTTCGCCCGCAATTACCCTGATGCCATGGCCCGCACCAGACAAGGCCCAAGCCCGCTGCTGAACTACAGCCACCCGCAGGCCAAGGCGGCCTTTGCCCGATTCATCGCTGCGGTGTGCGAGCGCTACAAGGAAAGCCCGGCCATCGGCGGCTGGATTCTCGGCAATGAATTCGCTTTCTACGATCTCTGGGAGAATTCCCCAATCAAGAATCAGGTGGGCTACGACGAGCAGGTCAGCCTCCCATCCTACCGTGCTTTTCTCGCCCAAACCTACGGGGGGAGCATCGCGCGGCTCAACGGTGCCTGGGGCACCACCTTTCAGGACTTTGCCGAGGTACCCATGGCCCGGACTTACCCGGAGGACCGGGGTGACCACGAGGCCATCCGCAACTCCGGCTACCACGACCTCATCCAGTGGCGCAAACAGACCATCGGTGACTTCCTTGCCGTTGGCGCCAAAGCGGCGAAAACCGCAGCGCCCGACCAACTGATCTCCTACTCCATCGTGGCCGGCATCTTCAACGGGCTGGACCCCAATTACACCGCCGAGGATCCGCAAACCATCACCGAACGCTGCCGGGCTGCGGGCGCGCCCCTGGATTTCATGTCCCTCAACCTTTACTCCTGGGCTCTGGCCGGGCACGAGCTGCGCTCCCTGGATTTCGGCATCGCCAAGTTCCGCGACCTCATCGACATCCCGGTACTGATCACGGAAACCGGCCACAGCTCAACGGAAACCCTCTTCCCCGGCGCGGCGGCCCGCCAGACCGAGGCCATTGTCAGCTCCATCTGGGAGGGGATGCTCTCCGGGGCCATGGGCGTGCATCTCTTCCACTGGAGCGACCGCAACAATTTCCTCGCCACGCCCTACCCACGGGAGGCAGGCTTTGGGGTGGTGGATCAGGAACGGCGCCCCAAGCCCAAGGTGTACGAGGCGGTGCGCACCATGTTCCGGCAGATGGAGGAGCTGGACCTGGCCGGCCTTCTTGTTGGGTCGCACCCCCCGGAGCCGGACATCCTCGTCTACTGGCCGCATGACATCGACCTGGGCTGGAACCGGGCCAACGAAGAGACCGCCTCCCTCTGGGGCGGTCTCCGCCGGTTGGGCTTCCGACCGAAGCTCATCAGCCACCCCCTTGCCGATCTGGACACAACAGAATCGAAGGCCAAGAGCCTGCTTTTGCCGAGAAACTTCCAGATGCGACCGGATGACCTTACCGCCCTTGCCAAACTGCTCCACCGTCCCATGCATATCCACGCCAACCTCGACCTGCCCGGCCAGTTCGATGCCAATCACCGGGACAACCCCGGCTGGACCTTGGCCATGGCCAAGGTTTTCGGGGTGGATGTGAGCCAGGCCCGCCCCGCCTGGGATAGCGGAATACACCCCGGCGCGGACTGGAGCGCCGGCTACGCGCCCTTGCTCCTCAACCCTGCGCCAGAAAGCATCCTCGGCCAGACCCAGCCCAAGACGATCCGGGTCTGGAAATACTGGCACGGGGTGCGCCCGGCCTCGGGCGGCACAGCCCGGGTGTGGAGCGAAACCGAATCCTCCCTGCGCCTGGGAGCTGCCCTGGTTACCAAGGAGCATCCCCTGGCGCGCACCGCCATCAACACCTTTGGGTTGGGCGATTTCATTGCTCCGGATATTTTATTGAACAGCCCCGGCGGCGCGCCCACCTTTGCCTGGGATACCCGAACCGCCTGGCTGACCGCGATCTACAAGAATTTCTTCAAGATGCAGCCCCGCATCGAGCTCACCGGGCCGGGGGCCAGTTATGTCCTCGCCGATCTGCGCCAAACCACGGACGGCTGGCTTCTGTCGTTGATGAATGAGCACACGGAACCGGCTTTGGTGAGCGTAAGGGCGGAGTGGCTTCCCGGCAAAGGTATCGTGGTGCGGGATTTGCTTTCCGGCGCAACAGGGCAGGGGCTGAACAGAATAATTCTGGAAGGGGACGGCTACCGGCTGTTCCATATTACTCCCGCGCCTCAGAGCCAGGAGGAAGAACAGCCGCAACCAGAAGAAAGGGCAACTCAGGAAAGCCGGGACTTATAATCCTCGTAGCCGAAGGAGCGCACCACCCCGGACTCGCCGGTGCGCGAATCGCAAACCACGATGCTGGGCAGCCGCACCCCGTTGAAGGTGGTGGTCTTGACCATGGTGTAATGGGCCATATCGCCGAACACCAGCCGCTGGCCGATCTGCAACGGCTCGGGAAAGGAATAGTCGCCGATTACGTCGCCGGCCAGACAGGAAAGGCCGCCCAAGCGATAGGTGTGGGAAAACTCGCCGGGCTCGCCCGCGCCGAAAAGCACGGGCCGGTAGGGCATCTCCAGGACATCGGGCATGTGGGCCGTGGCCGAGGTATCGAGGATGGCGGTGCGCATCTCATTCTCCACGATGTCCATCACCCGGGTTACCAGCACCCCGATGTTAAGACCGATGGCCTCCCCGGGCTCCAAATAGACCCGCACCCCGTATTTCCCCTGAATCCGGCTGATGATGGCGCATAAGCGGTCGAGGTCGTAGCCCTCCCGGGTGATGTGGTGGCCGCCCCCGAAATTGACCCATTGCATCCCGTGAAGAAACTCGCCGAATCTCTCCTCAAAGGCCGCAACCGTATGCTCCAGGGCATCGGCATCCTGTTCGCACAGGGCATGAAAATGCAGCCCCTCGATGCCCTCCAGCAGCTCGGGCCGGAACTGATCGCGGATCACACCAAGCCGCGAGAAGCGGCCGCAGGGATTGTAGAGATCCACATCCACCTCGGAATACTGCGGGTTCACCCGGATGCCGCAGGAAATTTTTTTTCCGGCCCCGGCCACACGGTCTTTAAAATGCTCCCACTGCCGGAAGGAATTAAAAACCAGATGGTCGGCGCAACCGAGGATTTCAGCGAACTCCTCATCGCCGTAAGCCGGGGCATAGACATGCACCTCCTTGCCGAACTCCTCACGGGCCAAGCGCGCCTCGGAAAGGGAACTGGCCGAGGCGCCGTGCAGCACCTCGCGGATCTGGCCGAACAGGCTGAACATGGCAAAGCCCTTGAGGGCCAGGAGGATCCTGCAGCCGGTGCGCTGCTGCACCCGGTCGAGGATAGCCAGGTTGCGGGCCAGACTGGCCCGGTCGCAGACGTAGCTGGGGGTGGGCACATGGCTTATGTCGCAGCCGATATTGATTACTTTATGGCTCATTGCGATCTTTGCTTTTGATGGGTTGGAACAACTCCGAACATGCTTCAGGCAGGTGCCTCGACAGGCTCAGCACGAACGGATAAATACGTTCAGAAACTCCGTTCGCCCTGAGCCTGTCGAAGGGCGGTTGTTGCGAGACCCTCTCCCGTCAAACCATAACCTTTTCCACCCACGGCAGGCCGTGGACATTGAGCTTCTCCATGAACGGGTCCGGGTCCAGCTCCTCCATGTTGAAGACCCCGGCGCCCCGCCACTTGCCGGTGAGCATCATCATCGCCCCGATCATGGCCGGCACCCCGGTGGTGTAGGAAATGGCCTGGGAGCCCACCTCGCGGTAGCATTCCTCGTGGTCGCAGACATTGTAGATGAACATTTTGCGGTGCTTGCCGTTCTTGACCCCCTCCACCTCGCAGCCGATGCAGGTTTTCCCCTTGGTCCGCGGCCCCAGGGAGGCGGGGTCGGGCAGCAGCGCCTTCAAAAATTGCAGGGGGATGATCTCGCGGCCTTCGAACATGACCGGCTCGATTCCGGTCATGCCCACATTCTGCAACACCTCGAGATGCTTGAGATAGTTGTCGGAAAAGGTCATCCAGAAACGGATGCGTTTGAGCCCCTTGATATTCTTGGCCAGGGATTCCAGCTCCTCGTGGTACATGAGATAGGCGTTCTTGGGGCCGAGCACCGGAAAATTATAGCTCTGCTTGATGGAAAGCGGCGCGGTTTCGACCCACCCCCCGTTCTCCCAGTATTTGCCCTTGGCCGTGACCTCGCGGATGTTGATCTCGGGGTTGAAATTTGTGGCAAAGGGGTGGCCGTGATCCCCGGCGTTGGCGTCGAGGATGTCCACATAATGGATCTCGTCGAAATGGTGTTTGGCCGCATGGGCGCAAAACACATTGGTGACCCCGGGATCAAAGCCGCTGCCCAAGAGGGCCATGAGCCCTTTTTCCTTGAAACGGGCCTGGTAATCCCACTGCCATTTGTAGCAGAACTTCGCCTCGTCCGGCGGCTCGTAGTTGGCAGTATCCAGATAATCCACCCCGGTTTCCAGGCAGGCATCCATGATGTGCAGATCCTGATAGGGCAGGGCCAGGTTGAGCACCAATTTGGGCTGCACCCTCTTGATCAGGGCCACGGTCTCGGCGACATTGTCGGCATCGACCCGGGCGATCTCGATGTCGCGCCCGGTCCGCTCCTTGACGGATTTTCGGATATTCTCGCACCGGGAAAGGGTCCGGCTGGCAAGGCATATCTCCGAAAAAACCTCCGGTACCTGCGCGCATTTATGAACCACCACACTGCCGACCCCGCCGGCCCCGATTATCAAAACCTTGCTCATGAATTTTCTCCTTTCCCTTTGCTCTGCCATGCTTTCGGCGCACGCCACACAATACAATCGCACCTGAATGGGCTACTATACCTGAAACCCTTCGCTTTTGCACCTACCGGACCGGATGAGCACCAAAAAAATCGTTTTCCCGCGCATCCAAAAGATTCCAAAAGAAGCGACCAACAATAGTTGACAAGGCAAAACGGAAGGTGTATATCTTGCCACGACATAAAGAGAAGGGCCGTTAGCTCAACTGGTAGAGCAACTGACTCTTAATCAGTAGGTTTGGGGTTCGAGCCCCCGACGGCCCACCATCTTTTCTCATGAAACCCACGGCGAAACACGGCCAGCGTGCTCGCCCGCCCCGCCTTTTCCCCATGACCGCTCATCCTGCCCCTTGCCTTAAAAAATCTTCCCCAGCGGTCTGGTCAGATATATTTTCGATGGTTCCTCCTGCGGAAAACCTTTTGCATTCTCCCCGAATATGCCGGGGTTCCCGCGCAGCCATCCGCAACGCCGCCATAACCAGCCATCTCCACTGAGAGGATATTTTGGTAAGAAAAATCATCAATCGCTTCCGTGACAAACTGAAAAAAATCATCACCGGCCGGACGAAATCCAGCGACCTCGCCGAACAGCAACCGCAGCCCCTTTCGGAAGAGACGCAGCGTACCCCGCGTCGGCGCGGCAAAAAAAAGGAGCCCAAGGCTCCCCATCTCCCGGAAAATCTTCGCCAGCAGGCAGTGCTTCCCGCCACCGACCCGACCCCGCCCTGGGATGCCTCGCAGTTTCTGGTTCCCAAGGTCGAGGGCAAGACCCGCTTCCACGACCTTGACCTGCCCAGCGAGATCATGCATGCCGTCTCCGACCTGGGTTTCTCCTATTGCACCCCCATCCAGGCCCAAATCCTGCCCGCCACCCTGTGTGGCAAGGATGCCAGCGGCAAGGCCCA
This sequence comes from Pseudomonadota bacterium, assembly GCA_018830485.1. Lineage (GTDB taxonomy): Bacteria > Desulfobacterota > Desulfobulbia > Desulfobulbales > Desulfurivibrionaceae > Thiovibrio. The sequence goes on from JAHJRQ010000008.1 coordinate 39,812, forward strand.
GACCGGCACCGGCAAGACCGCCGCCTTCCTGACCACCATCTTTACCCGATTGCTGCGCACCACTGCCCCGGGAAAGAGGCGCAACGGCTCGCCCCGCGCCCTGATCCTGGCGCCGACCCGCGAACTGGTGCTCCAGATCGTCGAGGACGCCCGCGAGCTGACCCAGTACTGCAACGTTGTCACTGTGGCGGTTTTGGGCGGCATGGACTACCAGAAGCAGCAGCGTCAGATCACCGAGCAGCAGGTGGACATCGTGGTGGCCACCCCTGGCCGCTTGCTGGATTTCAAGCGCCAGCAGTACGTCCACCTCGACCAGGTGGAGATCCTGGTCATCGACGAGGCGGACCGCATGCTGGACATGGGCTTCATCCCGGATGTCCGCCAGATCGTTCACGCCACCCCCAACAAGGACAAACGCCAGACCCTGCTTTTTTCCGCCACCCTGACCCCGCAGGTCATCAGCCTTGCCTCCCAGTGGACCAAGGACCCGGTCCTGGTGGAGATCGAACCCGATCAGGTGGTGACCGAAACCGTGGAGCAACTGGTCTATCTGGTCAGCAGCCGGGAAAAATTCCCTCTGCTCTATAACATCATCACCCGGCAGAACCTCGAACGGGTGATGATCTTCTGCAACCGCAAGGACGAAACCCGCCACCTCGCCGAAAAGCTGGGCCGCTACGACATCCACTGCGCCATCCTCTCCGGCGACATCCCCCAGCACACCCGCACCAAGACCCTGGAAAACTTCCGGGCCGGCAAGATCCGGGTGCTGGTGGCCACCGATGTGGCAGGCCGGGGCATCCACGTGGACGGGGTGAGCCATGTTGTCAACTACACCCTGCCCCACGACCCCGAGGATTATGTGCACCGCATCGGGAGAACCGGCCGGGCAGGCGCTTCCGGCACCTCGGTGAGCTTTGCCGACGAGTCCGACTCCTTCCAATTGCCTGATATCGAGGAGTTCATCGGGGCCAAGCTGCCCTGCATCCAACCCGATCTGGAATGGCTCACAACGCCGCCCCCTTCCAGGCCTGCGCCCAAAAGGGAATCATCCTCCGCGCCCCGCAGCAGACCCGGCGGCAGTGGCCCCGGCAGCAGCAGGCCCCGCCCCGGCGGAAGACGATCGCCTTCAAGCCGGCCGAGAGCAAAAAGCTCCACCTGATCGATATGGCCACAATTACCCTGAAGGACATCGGCTTAAGTTTTGGCGGCCTGCCGCTGCTCAACGGCATCGATTTGCAGATCGAACCCGGCGAACGGGTCTGCCTGGTGGGCCGCAACGGCGAAGGCAAATCCTCGCTCATGAAGATCCTGGCCGGAGAAATCGAACCGGACCGGGGCGAAATCACCCGGCAAAAGGGGCTGCGCGTTGCCCGCCTCACCCAGGAAGTGCCGGCCGGCACGACCGGAACCGTCTACGAGGTTGTGGCCGCCGGCTTAGGCGAGATGTTCGCCCTGCTGGCCCGCTACCACGCGGTGAGCCATCTGCTCCAGACCGATCACTCCGAAGCGGTCCTGGCCGATCTGGAAGAGGCCCAGCACGCCCTGGATGCCGCGCACGGCTGGCAGGCCCAGCAACGGGTGGAGACCGTGCTTTCCCGGCTGGAGCTCCCACCGGACCAGGAGTTCACCTCCCTTTCCGGCGGGCTCAAACGCCGCGTCCTGCTGGCCCGCGCCCTGGTCAGCGAACCGGACCTGCTGCTGCTGGACGAGCCCACCAACCATCTGGACATCGAGGCCATCAACTGGCTGGAGGAGTTTCTCTTGAACTTTTCCTCCACCCTGCTCTTTGTCACCCATGACCGCATGCTGCTTCAAAAAATCGCCACCCGGATCGTGGAGCTTGACCGCGGCAGGCTGACGAGCTGGCCCGGCAACTTCGCCACCTATCTCCAGCGCAAGCAGGACGCCCTGGATGCCGAAGCGAGCCAGAGCCATAAGTTCGACAAGAAACTGGCCCAGGAAGAGGCGTGGATCCGGCAGGGGATCAAGGCCCGCCGCACCCGCAACGAAGGCAGGGTCCGCGCCCTGATCGCCCTGCGCCAGGAACGCTCCGAACGCAGGAATCAGGCCGGCAAGGCCCGCATCCAGATGCAGGATGCCGAACGCTCCGGCAAGCTGGTGGCCTCGCTCAAGGATGTTTCTTTTTGTTATGACGGCGCGCCCATCATCAAGGGGCTGACCGCCACCATCATGCGCGGAGACAAGGTGGGGATCATCGGCCCCAACGGCGCAGGCAAATCCACCCTGCTCAAGCTCATCCTCGGTCAGCTTGCGCCCACCGAAGGGAGCATCAGCCTGGGCACCCGTATCGAGTCCTGCTATTTCGACCAGAACCGGGAACAGCTCGATCCGGAAAAGACCGTGGCCGAGAACGTGACCGACGGCGGGGACACCGTGCTGGTGGGTGGGCAGCCCCGCCACATCATCAGCTATCTGCAGGATTTCCTCTTTGCCCCGGACCGGACCCGTTCGCCGGTGCGCGTGCTCTCCGGCGGGGAAAAAAACCGGCTTCTCCTGGCCAAGCTCTTCACCCAGCCCTTCAATGTGCTGGTGATGGACGAGCCCACCAACGATCTTGACGTGGAAACCCTGGAGCTGCTGGAAGAGCTGCTGCTCGACTACCAGGGAACCCTGCTTCTGGTCAGCCATGACCGGGCCTTTCTGAACAACGTGGTCACCTCCACCCTAGTCTTTGAGGGCGAGGGGAGGGTGGAGGAATACGCAGGCGGCTACGACGACTGGCTTGTGCAGCGGGCCCCGACTCCAGCCCCGGCAGCCAAGCCGGAAAAAGGCGAAAAAAAAGAAACGGTTCCGCCGAAAAAGGCTGCGGCAAAAAAGCTCTCCTACAAAGAGGAGCGGGAGCTGGAAGCGCTGCCCCAGCGGCTTGAAGAGATGGAAGCGAAGCTGGAAGAGCTGCACCAACAGCTCGGCGATCCCACCCTCTACCAGAAGGACCCCTCCGCCATCCCCCAAATACAGAAACAACTGGAAGCGCTTGAGCAGGAGTTGAAAAAGGCCTATGCCAGATGGGAAGCGCTTGAGGCTGTCAAAGCAGGCGAGGCATAAGTGAGCGCGGCACGATGAAGATCATCCTCATCGCCGCCATGGCCAAAAACCGGGTGATCGGCCGGGGCAACGGTATCCCCTGGCACATCCCCAGCGAACTCCAACGCTTCAAGGCCATGACCATGGGCCACACCCTGATCATGGGGAGGAAAACCTTCGAGTCCATCGGCCGCCCCCTGCCCGGCCGAAAAACCGTGATCATCACCCGCAACCCCGAATATCATGCACCGGGCTGCTCCGTGGCCCCAAGCCTGAACGCGGCCATCGCCCTCTGCCCAAGCGAGGAGACCATCTTCATTGCCGGAGGCGGCGAGATCTACCGCGAGGCCCTGCCCCTGGCCGAGGCCATCTACCTTACGGTGCTCGACCGGGAGGTGGAGGGCGACACCATCTTTCCCGAGTTCGACCCCGACCAGTTCCGCACGACTTCCACCGAACGGATAGCAGAACCGGAGCCCTACACCTTCACCGTTTTTTCCCGTAGCTGATCACTTCTTTTTCAGCGCCGCATCCACATCGATAAAATCGCCGTAGAGCTTCTTGGCGCAATCCGGGCAGATCCCGTGGCTGAAGGTCACGTCGGCATGGTCGCTGAGATACGACTCGATCTGCTTCCAGTATCCGGAATCGTCCCGGATCTTCTTGCAGGATGCGCAGATCGGCAGAAAGCCGCTCAGGGTTTTCACCTGGGCCAGGGCTTCCTGCAACTTGGCGATCAGCTTCTCCCGCTCCTGCTCCAATTCCTTACGTTCGGTGATCTCCCGCTCCAACTGCACGTTTTTTCCGGCCAACAACTGGTTGGCGCGCGCCAAGCCATCCAGCATGGTGTTGATGGCGTCCGCCAGCCGCCGGATCTCGGCCGGGCCCTCGCTCGCAATCCTGCCATCCCGGCCACCCTCTTCCCCTATCCGGGACACCGCATCGTTCAACACCACCACCGGCCGAATCACCAACCGGTCGAGCAGGAGCATCACCACCAGACAAACGAGTCCGCTGACCCCGAAAAACAACCAGCGCAGCACGGAGATTGCCCTCTGCCCACACTCAAAAACGCTCCGTTGCATGGTCGCCTCAAACAACAAAGCGGGCTTGCCGAAGAGATCGTCGATCAGCATGGCGCCGGTGATGCTCTTTCCCTCTTCGGCGGAAACCACCATCGTTTCCCCGGCTTCCTGCATTTTCTTGACAATCCCCTGCTGCACCGCGCCTTCCTTCCCCTGGCCCAGTATGGTCACCTTAAGAAATGCGTCCACCTCCTGGGCGATCCGCTCCATCTCGCCACCGCTCAAGAAGCGGCCGAAGATCACACATCCCTGCACCGGACCCTCCTGATTGCTGGTAAGAATGGGACGCGAGGCAAAGAGCATCGGCCCCTGGGGAAAAACCACAATCCCCATGCGCCACCCTTTCGGGTCGTCATGCCGGACCAAGCCCTGGCGCTCTTGCAACACCTCCCGCAGGGAGGCAGGCGGTTCCACCTGCTTGGCCTGATCCGCATCATAGAGATGCAGGGCAACCTCCCGCCCATCCGGGGCAAAAAAACCGATCAGGTCCACCTTCATGCCGACAAAGGTTTCATCGCCCAGATTCGCGGCAATGAATTCAGGGGTCGGGTTGGCCACAAACTCGCCGGCATCATCCCACCAGGCCCAGTCCCGGGTCAGGGTGTCCAGCACCTCAAGACTCACATCCAGCTCCTTGCGGATATGGGTCAACCCATGTTTGGTGGTGTGGATCTCCAGCTCTTTAAAGCTTTGCAGGAGAATATATTGGGAAACAGTGTGGAGAAGCAGGAAGGAAGAGAAAAAGGTGGCCGCGAGAATGGCCAGGGTTTTTTTTCTGATGGTGCCCAGCACCGGGAGACGGCGCAGGAGTGAATCTGGTGAACCGCTTGAATGCATCCGTTTCCCCCCCCAGAAAATGGCGCTGCCCGCACTCCCCTGTCTTCAGTATACGAGAAAAACCAGAAGAAATCTTTTTTATTTCATCAATTCAAACAGATACGCCTATCACACCCTCTCCGTGCGACAATTTGTCGGCAAAAAAAATGCCACCCCGGCGGAGGCCGGGATGGCGGATATTTCTACGCTCAACTGGGTGCGGGTCAATTATCATTGGAAAATTGCCGCCTCAGACCCGGGTCAGGTGGCGGTACTTGATCCGGTGGGGCTGGTCGGCGGCGTCGCCCAAGCGGGCCTTGCGGTCGGCCTCGTACTCGGAGTAGTTGCCGTCGAACCAAACCACCTGGGAATCCCCCTCAAAGGCCAGCATATGCGTGGCGATGCGGTCCAAAAACCAGCGGTCATGGCTGATGACCACGGCGCAGCCGCCGAAGTTCTCCAACGCCTCTTCCAGGGCGCGCAGGGCGCTGACATCCAGATCGTTGGTGGGCTCGTCCAGCAGGAGGACATTGGCCCCCTCTTTCAGCATCCGGGCCAGATGCACCCGGTTGCGCTGGCCACCGGAGAGCAGCCCCACCTTTTTCTGCTGGTCGGTGCCCGAGAAGTTGAACCTGCCCACATAGGCGCGGGAGTTCACCTCGCGGTCGCCCATGGTGATGGTTTCCTGGCCCTCGGAGATGGCCTGCCAGATGGTCTGCTCCGGGTCCAGCACGTCGCGGGACTGATCCACATAGGCGAGCTTTACGGCATCGCCCAACCGGATGGTGCCGGAATCGGGCTTGTCCTGACCGGTGATCAGCTTGAACAGCGTGGTCTTGCCCGCGCCGTTGGGCCCGATCACCCCTACGATGCCGCCGGGGGGCAGGGAGAAGGTCAGATTCTCGAAAAGCAGCCGGTCGCCGAAGGATTTGCTGAGCGCCTCGGCCTCGATGACGATCTTGCCCAGCCGCGGTCCGGGCGGGATGTAGATCTCCAGATCCCTGGTGCGTTTCTCCGCCTCCTTGCCCAGCAGTTCTTCGTAGGCTTGGATTCTGGCCTTGGACTTGGCATGCCTGCCCTTGGGGCTCATCCGAATCCATTCCAGCTCGTGCTGCAGGGTCTTGCGCCGCTTGGACTCTTCCTTTTCCTCCTGGGCCAGCCGCTTCTCCTTCTGCTCCAACCACGAGGAGTAGTTGCCCTTCCAGGGGATGCCCTGGCCCCGGTCCAGCTCGAGAATCCAGCCCGCCACGTTGTCGAGGAAATAGCGGTCATGGGTCACGGCGATGACCGTGCCTTCGTAGCGCTGCAGGTGCTGCTCCAGCCAGGCCACGGTCTCGGCGTCCAGATGGTTGGTGGGCTCGTCCAGCAGCAGGATGTCGGGTTTTTTGAGGAGCAACCGGCAGAGGGCCACCCGCCGCTTCTCGCCGCCGGAAAGGACATTCACCGGCGTCTCCCCGGGCGGGCAGCGCAGGGCGTCCATGGCCATGTCCAGCCGGGCGTCGAGATCCCAGGCATCCAGGGTGTCGAGTTTTTCCTGCACCACCCCCTGCCGGGCGATGAGCTTGTCCATGGCCTCATCGTCCATGGGCTCACCGAACTTGTTGTTGATCTCCTCGAACTCGGCCAAGAGATCCACCGCCTCCTGCGCCCCTTCGCGCACGATCTCGATCACGGTTCTCCCCTCGTCCAGCAGGGGCTCCTGCTCCAGATAGCCCACGGTCAACCCCGGAGAGATGTGGGTTTCGCCGTTGAACTCCTTGTCCACCCCGGCCAAAATCCGCAGCAGCGACGACTTGCCCGAGCCGTTGAGGCCCAGGACCCCGATCTTGGCCCCGTAGAAATAGGACAGGCTGATGTCTTTCAGGATCGGCTTCTTGTCGTAAAACTTGGCGACCCGAACCATGGAATAGATGATTTTATTGGGCTCAACACTCATTGGGGCAACTCCTTATGATGGGCAAGAGATTTTCAAGGTCAAACGCGCCTCTTGCAAAAATCAAAAAAGTCCCCTCCCCCCCGGAGTCTGCGCTTACCTGGCGGGGGAGGGTTAGGGTGAGGGGGAAGTTGGCAGATACCGTGCAGGTTGCAGCTTCACCCACCCCCCTGCCCCCTCCCGTCAAGGGAGGGGATGTAACTTCGAGGAGTTTTGCAAGAGCCTTACAATTTCAGGCGCAAGGATAGCACAGAGTGGGAAAATCTTCACTTTGAAAATAGAATTGCGAGAGCACAGGGAAACTTTCTAGCGCTGATCGAGAAGTTCCCGAATGGCGGAGGCAAGGTGGGCGATATCCACCGGCTTCATGATGAAGCGGCGAATCCCGATTCTGGCGGCTTCATCTTCCGAGGCCTGGGAACTGAAGCCCGAGGAGAGAATGATGGGCAGATCCGGACGGATCGCCAAAAAGGCCTTGGCCAGTTCCAGGCCGGAAAGATGGGGCATGCTCTGATCGGTCACCACCAGATCACACCCCTGGGAATCATTCCGGAAGGCGGCCAGCGCCTCCTCGCTGTCGGAAAAGATCCGCACCTGGTAGCCGAGACGTTCGAGGGCAAGTTTTTCCATGGCCACGATGGCCTGTTCATCGTCTATGACAAAAATACGTTCGCTGCCTTTTTCCGAGGGGACGCAGATTTTTTCAGGCGACTCCCCCCCTGGTTTTTCCGAAACCCGCGGGAAGAGAATCCTGAAGGTCGTGCCCTGGCCGAGGGTGCTCGCCACGGAAATCTTGCCGCCGGTCGCCGTTACCAGGCCATGCACGATGGCAAGCCCCATGCCCGCCCCCTTGCCCTGCTCCTTGGTGGTGAAATAGGGTTCAAAGATATGATCCAGCACCTCTTTTCCCATGCCGTGCCCGGTATCGCTCACCACCAGCAGCACATAATTCCCCGGCGCCAGCCCATGGCGTTGCGCCTCTTCTTCGGTCAAATCCGTATTTTCCAGGAGCACGCTCAGGGTGCCGCCTTGTGCTTCCATGGCATGGGAGGCATTGGTGCAGAGGTTCAGGACAATCTGGTGTATCCGGGTTGGATCGGCAAGGATGGCCTGGCAATCCGGGGCTATCCGCTGCTGAATCTCGATGGCCGCGGGGATGGAGGCCCTTAGCAGCTTGAGCGCTTCCTTGACCACGCACTGGATGCGCATGGGCTTTATTTCCTGCTCGCCCTTGCGGCTGAAAGCGAGGATCTGCTGCACCAACCCCTTTGCCCGGGAGGTCGCCTTGAGCACCTCGGCAAGACAGAGGTCCGGCTCGCTTTGAGGAATCATTTTCTGCTTGGCCAGCTCGGTATAACCCAGAATCGCAGCCAGGATATTGTTGAAATCGTGGGCAATTCCCCCGGCCAGGGTGCCGATGGCTTCCATTTTCTGGGCCTGCCGCAACTGCGTCTCAAGCGCGTTTTTCTCCTCCTCCTCCCGCAGGCGCTCCAGCTCCGCCGCCGCCTTGACCGCGACAATCTCCATGATCTCCGGCAGCCTTGCCGTGGGCAGCATCTCCCGGGTTGAAAAGATATTGAGCACCCCCAACACTTTCTGTCGCGTATCCCGCAAGGAAATACCCACGCAGCTTTCCGCCCCCAGCTTGGCAAGCTCCTTGTCCTCGGGGAAAAGACGGCGGAGATCCCGGGCATGGCTTATGTAGGTGTCCTGCACCACCCCCTCGCAGGGCGTTCCTGCCAGGGGGTAGCTGAGATTCTCCTGCTTCTCGCGGTGCAGGAAGAGCGAAAGGGTCCGCACCTGTCCATCGGTCAGAAGGCCGACGAGGCCATGTTCCGCCCCGAGCCAGTCGCAGAGTCCGTCGATGATCCGATCAAAGCACTCCGAGCCCGTGGCGCCCACCATCCCCCGCACCAAGGCGTCGATGGCCCTGTCCGCCTCCCGTGCCGCCTTGCGGTTTTTCGCCTCCCGCAATCCCCGGATAACAGCGGGGGCCAGCCGGGTCAGCTTGTCCTTCATCACATAGTCGCAGGCTCCGGCCCGCATCATCTCCACGGCGGTTTCCTCGCCCACCGCCCCGGAAACCAGGATAAACGGCAGATCAACCCCCTTTTCCTGCATGAGCTTGAGTGCCGCCATGCCGTTGAATTGCGGCATGGAATAATCGGAGAGGATCAGGTCCCACTCCTGCCCGGCAAGGCACGCCGCCATGGCATCGGCGGTATCCACCCGCTCGTGGCTCGTCGTAAACCCTCCCTTGGCGAGGGCCCGCACCACAAGGGTCGCATCATCCTCGGAATCCTCCACCAGCAACACGCGCAGCTTTTCGGCCATGACTTACACCTTCACCAGGGGAGGCGATTGATTCAGCACCAGCCAATACAAGCCCAGTTGCCGGATGGCCTCGCTGAACTGCAGAAAATCCACGGGCTTGCGGACGAAACTGTTGGCCCCCAAGGTATAACTTCTAAGCTTGTCCCGCTCCTCGTTGGAGGTGGTGAGGATGACCACGGGCAACAACCTGGTCCGCTCGTTTGCCCGGATCTTTTCCAGCACTTCCAAGCCGTTTATCCTTGGCAGGTTGATGTCAAGCAGGACAACCTCGGGCATGAGGGCCAGATCACGCCCCGCATGCCCACCCTCGCCAAAGAGAAAATCAAGGGCTTCCACGCCGTCTCTGGCCACAACCACCTCATTGAGGATGTTGTTCTTCTTCAGGGCGCGGAGGGTCAGGGCCTCGTCATCCGGGTTGTCTTCGACCAAAAGAATCATATTCGTCCTCATGCGCGTAACGTCTTACACGGAAAAATAAAAAGTCGCCCCTTGCCCCACCTCGCCCTCGGCCCGGATAGCGCCGCCATGCCGGTGGATGATCCTTTGCACCGTGGCCAGGCCGATGCCGGTGCCTGCAAACTCCTGGAAAGAGTGCAAGCGCTGAAAGGCGCCGAACAGCTTGTCGGCATAGGCCATATCAAACCCTGCCCCGTTATCCCTTACAAAGAGGAGATCCTTGCCGCTTTCCTCCTCACGGCCGAAGGTAATCCGGGCCTCTTCGGTTTTGGCGGTGAATTTCCAGGCATTGCCGAGCAGATTATCCAGCACCGCCCGCAGCAAAATGGCATCCCCAAAAACCCGTATGCCGGGGGTGATCTCAAAGGCAACCCGACGTGCCGGCGCCCCGCGCCGGAGCTCTTCGGCAATCTCTTCGGCCATGCCGCTGAGGTCGACCTCCTGCCGGTGGATCTCCCCCCTGGACAGACGGGAAAGCTGCAACATATCGTCGATCAGCTCGCCCATCCGCAGGCAGCCTGCCCGGACGCGGCCGAGGTAGCCTTTTGCCGTGTCGTCAAGCTGTGCGCCATAATCCTCCAGCAGGGCCAGACTGAAGCCGTCGATGCCGCGCAGAGGGGCCCGGAGATCATGGGAAACCGAGTAGGCAAAGGAGTCAAGCTCCTTATTGGCCGCAGCGATCCGGGCGGTGCGTTCCTCCACCCGGTTTTCGAGTTCTTCATTGGTCTGGCGCACCTCTTCCTCGGCCCGGCGGCGCTCAGCCACCTCCTGCTCGAGTTCATGGGTCCGCGTCCGCACCATCCCCCTGAGACGGGCGTTGAAAAACAGCAAACCGGCAAGCGCCAGCAACCCGGCAAAGGAAGAGGCGAAAACAATGTATAGGAGGAAATACTGCTCTTCCAAGGGCGCCCGGATCGATTCAATGGCCCGGATTTCACCGGCCTTCTCGTTAAACCCGCCCAACCCGGGATAGAGCGCCTGGAGACCGAGGGGCGCATCCTCCCGGTTGCCATGGCATTTCATACACCTTTCCTGGTTCACCAAAAAGGGCAGGGCGACAAAGAGATAATCCTTATCGCCGATCCGGACTATCTCCCGATAATCCTTGACCTCCTTGTTTTCATTGAACATCCGGATGAGTTTTTCTTCCAGCGCGTCCGCCTTGTTCACCGAATTGCGCGGATTAAAGGCGGCCATCTTGTAGTAGATCTCTTCAAGGCCCGCGGCCTTGCGCTCCTCGTTGTATGCCTTGTGCTGGTTTCTGACGATGAAGGATGAAGAAAAGATTTCCGGGGCGTAAAAGGTGTCGGCGGCAAGGCCTTCCGCTCGCAGCTTGTAGAAGACCGGATGCATGACTTCCTGGATATAACGATGCGTGCCCTTGTGAACGAGGAGCACGGCCTGGATGTTTCTTTCCGCCTCGTTGAGCACATAGAGCCGGGCAAGATGGTACAACCCCGCGGCGACAACAAAAGTGACCCCCAGCACCACCACGGCTATCTTCCAATATCGACGTCCTGGCGGCGAAACACTGCTCCGAGACTCGGCTCCCATGGCTTTCTCCCTGAAAAGGTGATTCCATTGTAGGGGTGGGTTCCCGGTGAAGTCAAACAAATAAACCGCGCAAAAGAAAAGGGTTAGGACAGAAACTCCCTCAACTGGACACCCGGTTGCGCCCCCCTTCCTTGGCGCGGTAAAGGGCCTGGTCCGCCGCCTTGATCACAGCCTGGGGAGTCTTCTTGGCCGCGTCGCGCTGGGCCATGCCGATGCTGATGGTGAGGGAGACCTTTTGGGCGGAACTCCTGCCCTTCTGCCTGTTGCTTTGGCTCTTGCCGGCCCGATCGGCGCTGCGGACCGCAAACCCGGCCTCGGCCACGGCCTGACGCAACGCTTCCAGATGGGGCTGGGCCTCTTTCAGGGTTTTGCCCGGAAAGAGGACGGTGAATTCCTCCCCGCCATAGCGGAAGGCACGCCCTCCGCCGCCGACCCTGGCGAGCAATCCGGCCACCATGGCCAGCACCTGATCGCCCACGTCATGGCCATACCGGTCGTTGAATTTCTTGAAAAAATCGATATCCACCATGGCCACGGTGTAGGTGGAGCCCAGCTTGAGCAACGCCTCGTTCAAGGCCCTCCGTCCGGGCAGGGTGGTCAACTCATCCCGAAAGGCCATCCGGTGGGCAGCCTCGATGGCGGCAACAATGAGGATCAGCGCGGCCACGCTGAAAAGAAAGGACTGCCTTGCGGAATCCCCGGCCAACATGGCGAGGAGCGAACAGAACATGGCCCAGAAAAAGCCATGCTCCAGGAGATCGCGTTTGCTCCGAAAACGAACAAGCAAAACCAGTCCGGCCAGCGCCCAGATCACAAGAGCCGGGGATGGCAGGCTGCCGATCAGAGGCAGATGAACGGTCATGCCCTCCAGTTGCCGCACGATGAGCGGGCCGCGTACCCCAAAAAGCGCCGTCAGCATAAGCGGCTGAAAAAAAATAAAGACGAAACGGCGCACCCCCTGGCCGGTGACAATGCCCCGCTCCCGCCAGAAGGAAAAAAGCAGCAGGTTGAGGGGCAGCGCCAGCAGGGCCATATGGAACACATACCTGGCCAGGAGCTGGTCGATCTGGGCCACCCCGCCATACCGGCGCAGCAAAAAATCGGCCAGAAGCACCACCAAGATCCCGAAAATCAACCGGCTGCGGTTGAAACGCCAGGCGAGAAAAACAGCGACAAGCCCCAGGGCAGGGGGCAAGAGCCAGTTGATCCCGAACAGCCATCGGGCCAACCCTTCGTGCTGCAAGGCGGCAAGCGCCGCGGCGAGCATAAGGCCGCCCGGCGCGAGATACAGAAAAAGCCCTTGCCAGAAATGCATGTTTCCTCCGGGGGTGTTGCGCGTCATAACACAAAAATCCCCTCCCACCTCGGGGGGAGGGTTAGGGAGAGGGGGAATAATGTTGCATTTTCCCTCTCCCCCGGCCCCTCTCCCGCAGGCGGGCGAGGGGAGTAATGAGGGCAGCCCTGTGCAATTTCGCAAGAGACTCGACCTATGCTGAACCTATGCCTCTTCACTCTTTTCGTCAATCACATATGCGAACCCTTCCATTTTTTTGCAAAGCAGGGCATGATGGACAATCATGACAAACCAGCACTCACACCCCAGGCCGCAAACCCCGAACATCGACCAGGAAGAATGCACCGGCTGCGGTCTTTGCCTTACGGTCTGCCCGGACCGGACCCTGTCATTGCTGGGCGGCAAAGCCATGGTCAGCGGGGAGCGCTGCCTGGCCTGCGGTCATTGCCGCGCCGTCTGCCCGACCCAGGCCATCACCGTGCCGGGCCTGGAACCCGAGCCTGTGTTCCAGACCTTTACCGCCGACAACCGCTACCTGCCCCCCGGCCAGGGAGACCCCGCCCAATTGGTCCGAATCATGCTTTCCCGCCGCTCCTGTCGCAACTACCTAACTCGCGCCCTGGACCCGCAACTGCTGGAAGACCTGGTCCGCATCGGCACCACCGCTCCCTCCGGCACCAACAGCCAGGCCTGGACCTTCACCATCCTGCCGAATCGACCGGCGGTGGAAAGGCTGGGCTCCCTGGTGGCCGCCTATTTTGCCAAGCTCAACCGGTTGGCGGCAAATCCCGTGCTGCGCACCCTTCTCCGCCTGATGGGCAAACCGGCTCTGGCTAATTATTATCGCCGCTACCATGCCACCATCGCCCAGGGGCTGCGGGAATGGGAGGAGCAAGGTCGCGACCGCCTCTTCCACGGAGCGCCCGCCGCCATCGTCGTCGGTTCGCACCCCGGGGCAAGCTGTCCTGCGGAAGACGCCCTGCTGGCCACGCAGAATATCCTGTTGGCCGCCCACACCCTGGGGCTTGGTTCCTGCCTGATCGGCTTTGCCGTGGCGGCCATGGCCAAAAATCCCACAATCCAGCGGACCCTGGGCATCCCCGATGACGAGGCTATCCATGCCGTCATCGCCCTGGGCTATCCGGCCGAGCCGTACCAACGGCTCACCGGCAGAAAACCGCTGACCCCACGATATTTCACCGGATAAATCTGTAAGGACACCCCATGGAACACCGGATCATCGAACTGGAAACCCGGTTGGCCTTCCAGGAAATCGCCCTGGAAGAGCTGAACAGCGCCCTCATCAGTCAACAGGCCCAGCTTGACGCCGTGGAAAAGGAATGTACCCGCCTGGCCAATCTGCTGGCCGAAACCCTTGCCCCCCGCGAGGCAGACCACCCATGAGTCAGCCTTTTACCCTCACCGTCGGCGCAGAGGCCTGCCTGCACGGCGCCTCGCCCACCCTGGCCGCGGCCCTCAAGCAGCAACTGACCATCGACAACCCCGAGTACCTCGAGGCCAAGAAATACAGCCGCTGGATGGGAAAAAAGCTCAAACCCCATCTCTATTTTTTCGCGGAACACAACGACAGCCTCACCTTCCCCCGAGGCTACGCCAACCACGCCATCCTCCTGGCCCGGAAATTCATGCGCCAGGACCCCAGGATCATCGACCAACGTAGAACCGCCGCCCCGGTGGATTTCACATTCCTCGGCAAGCTGCGCCCCTACCAGGAGGAGGCCATCAACGCCATAATGCGCCATGACTTCGGGGTGCTGGAGGCGGGCACCGGCTCGGGCAAGACGGTGATCGCCCTGGCGGTGATCGCCAAGCGCCGCCAGCCCACCCTGGTGCTGGTCCACACCAAGGAATTGCTCTACCAGTGGGTGGAACGGGCCAAAACCTTTTTGGGCGTGGAAGCCGGAATGATCGGCGACGGTCATTTCTCCCTCGCCCCTATCACCATCGCCATTGTCAACTCGGCCCGCAACCGGCTCTCCGAACTGCCCGCCCATTTCGGCCAGCTCTGCGTGGACGAGTGCCACCGGGTGCCGGCCTCGCTCTTCACCGAGGTGGTCTCCGCCTTTGACTGCCGCTACCTGCTGGGCCTTTCCGCCACCGCCTTCCGCCGCGACGGGCTGACTAAGCTGATCTACATCTCCCTGGGCGACCGGGCCTTCAAGGTGGAAAGCCACGACCTGCACGAAAGCGGGGCGATACTTAAGCCGGAATATCTCCAGCGTCCCACGGAATTCCGCTATGTGTACCGGGGCAACTACCAGGCCCTGATGAAGGCGCTGTGCGGCAACGCACCCCGCAACCAGCTCATTGTCGCGGACATCCTCAAGGAGCGCTCCTCCTCGCCGGGCACCATCCTGGTGGTGAGCGACCGGGTCAAGCACTGCGAGGCCCTTGCCGTCATGCTCGAAAAACATAACTGCCCCAGCGCGGTGCTCACCGGCAAGCTCCCGGCCGAGCAGCGCAATGCCTTGGTGGACTCCATCCGCCAGGGGGAGGTCAAGGTGCTGATCTCCACGGTGCAGCTCATCGGCGAAGGCTTCGACTGCCCGGATCTCTCCACCCTCTTTCTCACCACGCCGATCAAGTTCACCGGCCGCCTCCTGCAGGTGGTGGGCAGGGTGCTGCGCCCGGCCCACGGCAAGCAGGCACGGGTCTACGACTATGTCGATCCGGTGGGGGTTTTGAGCTCTTCGGCCCAGAGCCGCTGGCTCACCTTCCAGCAGGGATAGGGTGTTTTTTCACCCTTTGCAAATTCTTTTCCCCCGTGTTAGAAACACTTTTTTTGCGGGGGGGAGACTCAACAGCTATACGTTTCCTGATCGGCAACTGTTCAGTATCTGAAAGAGGGGCGCGGCATGAAGGTAAAACAGCTCGAAATCTTCCTGGAAAAAAAATCGGATCGGCTGGCCGACGTCAGCCGCACGCTGGCGGAAAACGCCATAAACATCCGGGCTCTTTCCATGGCCGATGCCGCTGATTTCGGCATCCTCCGGCTGGTGGTCAACGACACCAACAAGGCCCAGCAGGCTCTGACGGAAAACGGCTTCGCCGTAAGCCTCACCGAGGTACTCGCCGTGGAGGTCCCGGACAAGCCCGGCGCCTTGGACTGCATTCTCCAGATGGCAGTCCAGGGCGGGCTCACCGTGGAATATGTGTACGCCTTTTCCAAAAAGAGCGGCGAATCCGGCATGCTCTTATTCCGTTTCGACGATCAGGACGCAGCGGTGGAGGTTTTCCGCAAAGCAGGCTGCCCCCTGTTGAGCGACGACCAGATCCACTCCCTGTAAGCACGAGGAACTCCCATGGCCATCTCCCAAAAAATGCTCGGTTTTGCGGAACGCTCTTCCTGGATTCGCAAGATGTTCGAGGAAGGCGCACGGCTCAAGGCCCAGTACGGCGCGGATCAGGTTTGCGACTTCAGCCTCGGCAACCCCGACCTGCCGCCGCCCGCCCAGTACCAGGAGGCGGTGCGCACGGTGACTGCGGCGGAGGCCCCGGGCAGCCACGGCTACATGGCCAACAACGGCTACCCCTTTGTCCGGGAGGCGGTGGCACGGCAGATCTCCGCCGAACAGGGCATGACCGTGGGCCAGGACGATATCATCATGACCGTGGGCGCGGCCGGGGGGCTCAACGTGGTGATGAAATCGCTGCTCGATCCCGGCGACGAGGTGATCATCCTTGCCCCCTTCTTTGTCGAGTACAATTTTTATATCGACAACCACGGCGGGGTTGCCAAGGTGGTCAACACCGGCGAGGATTTCAGCCTGGATCTGGCGGCCATCGAGGCGGTCATCACCCCAAAGACCAAGGCGATCATCATCAACAGCCCCAACAATCCCACCGGCCAGATCTATTCAGCCGGGGAGTTGGCCGGGCTGGCCGAGGTGCTCGCTAAGGCCCCGCAGACCATCTACCTGATCAGCGACGAGCCCTACCGCAATATCGTCTACGACGGCCATACTGTGCCCAGTATCTTTAAGGCGTATGGCAACAGCCTCATCGCCTCTTCGTATTCCAAGGATCTCTCCCTGCCCGGCGAGCGCATCGGCTACATCGCGGCGCACCCCCAGATCGAGGGAAAACCCCAGTTGCTCGGGGCCATGACCCTGGCCAACCGGATCCTCGGCTTTGTCAATGCCCCGGCCCTGATGCAGCGGGTGGTGGCGGAGCTCCAGGGGGTCACGGTGGACACCAGTATCTATACCCGCCGCCGCGAGCTGTTCTGCACGGTGCTGCGCGAGGCAGGCTACGAGTTTGTCCCGCCCAAGGGCGCCTTCTACATGTTCCCCAAATCGCCCATAGCTGACGATGCACAATTTGTCGGGCTGCTGGCCGAGGAGAAGATTTTGGGCGTGCCGGGGAGGGGCTTCGGCATGGAGGGCTATTTCCGCCTCGCCTTCTGCGTGGAGGATGCGGTGATCAGCCGCTCCGCCGAGGGTTTCAAAAAGGCCCTGGCCAAGGCCCTAACAGGATGTTGAAATACACCCAACATCCTGTCATTCCGGCGCCGACCGGAGGCAAGGGAGCGAAGCGAGACCCAGAGCCAGTATTTTTTGGACAATTCCGGAAGGGCTGGACACCGGTTTTCACCGGTGTGACGACTCTTTGCATAACCCAACAATCAGTCTGAGGTTGCACACAAGGGTGACGCATTGGCGTTACTCGGTCTGCTGCTCGGTCTGGAACTAGTTCTCTGGTGGACAACATCCTGGTCATCTCGATTTTTATCGACCGATTGCCCCCAGCAAAGCGCGAAGCCGCCCGCCTGGCCGGGATCGCCTTTGCCCTGGTCGCCCGGATCGGCATGGTGGTCGCCCTGCGCGGCCGGACCAAACATACTTTTCAGTATTGACAGATTGCCGGGGGAAATGCGATGCTCCGGGAGAACTCTCCCCGCACTCCCGGCGGAAATGACCGCAGCAATCTCAGCCACCTTTTTTTTAAAAACATCAGGATTCCCCCATGAAAAGCTTTCGCAAGGAACTTCTCTTCAATGTCCCGGGCCGCCGCGCCTTTATCAATATTACCCCCCAGGTGGCCCAATGCCTGCGGGAATCGGGAATCAAGGAAGGGCTGGCCCTGGTCAACGCCATGCACATCACCGCCTCGGTCTTCATCAACGACGATGAACCGGGATTGCACCACGATTACGAGGTCTGGCTGGAAAAGCTTGCCCCGCACGAGCCTGTTTCCCGATACCGTCATAACGGCTGCGAAGACAATGGCGACGCCCACCTCAAACGGCAGATCATGGGCCGCGAGGTTGTGGTGGCCGTAACCGGCGGCGCCCTGGACTTCGGCCCCTGGGAACAGATTTTTTACGGCGAGTTCGACGGCGGCCGCCCCAAAAGGGTGCTGGTGAAAATCATCGGGGAATAGGCGGACAACAGCCGCGGATTAGAGGATTTTTTCTGCAGGCGCCGGGACAAAACATGAAAAAAAATAGCATTATCATAAGCATCTTGTTCCTTGTCATGTTTCTATTTTTCATCGCCGAGGTCGACCGCAAGGAACAGAATGCCCTTGATCTTTATCTGCGGCAGAAGGTACACAATCTGAACACTGAATATCTGGTCACCCTCAACGGCTATCAGATTCTGGCGGATTTCCTCTTTGACGAAAGCATCGCGACCCCCGAGGTTCTGAACCTCATGGCCGAAGCCAACCGGACTCCGGCACAAAATGATCAAACACGGGCATACCTCCTGCAGCACCTCACCCCGCTTTACCAGCGCATTACGGCCTTAAACTTCCGCCAACTCCATTTTCATTTGCCCGACAGCCGCAGTTTCCTGCGCTTCCACCGGCCGGAAAAGTATGGCGACTCCTTGGTTGGCATCCGCGATACCGTTGTGGAGGCAAATACGACCCGGCAAAAAGTAACCGCCTTTGAAGAAGGACGAATCTTCAACGGGTTTCGCCTTGTCTATCCCCTGTTGCGGGAGGGAGAACATCTCGGTTCCGTGGAAATAAGCATCTCTTTCAGCGCCCTGGAGAGAAGCCTCAACCATCTTTTTGCCAAGAATTACCTGCTTCTCATCGATAGACGGATCGTCGAAGAAAAAGTTTTCCGCGATGAACAGGCGAATTACGAATTCGGCCCGATGCCTGACCGCTATATTTATGACCGGGAGGTGTTGCAGAAAATCAAGGCATCAGACAGCGGCTTCGACATGACAGTCGCGGGCAATCTCTTTGCTTCCGCGGAAAAGATCCACAGGGAAGAACTCGACCACTGGCGTCCCTTTGCCTATCCTGCCAGCTATGCGGGAAAACTCTATACTATCGCCTTTCTTCCCATCAAAAATCATAAGCAGATCAGTATCGCCTATCTCGTCAGTTTTGAAGAGGACGGCTTTCCTGCCCAACACAAACGCCACTACGTTTTCACCCTTGTCCTGCTCAGCCTTATTTTTGCAGGTGGTCTCTTTTTCACCCTTTATCTTTTCCTGACCAGACAGCGCCTGAAAAAACTATCGGCCACCGATTTCCTCACCGGCATCTGGAACAGGAGCAAGAGCACCAACGTCATTCGCCTGGAACACGAGCGGGCAAGCAGATATGCGACGCCCTATTCCATCGTCATGCTCGACATTGACCATTTCAAGAAGATCAATGACACATATGGACACGAAGCAGGAGACATGGTTCTCAAAAACATGGCCGATCTCATTGGCCGGAACATCCGCGAAATCGATTTTTTCTGCCGGTGGGGAGGGGAGGAGTTTGTGCTTATGCTCCCGGAAACCCCACTTCCACTCAGTCTGCTCTTTGCCGAAAAGATCCGTGCCCTGGTGGAACAGGCCTCTTTTCCACACATGGGCAGAGTAACCATTTCCCTTGGAGTCAGCCAGTTCACCTCTGATGACAGCCGATTCGACAGCGTTATTAAACGGGCGGATTTGGCTCTTTACGAAGCCAAGAGCAATGGCCGCAATCAGGTCTATCCATTCCCGCCGCAACATGCATGAGACTCGGCAACCTGCCCTCCTGCTCGGTCGTGAACCGGCGATTGTTCAAGTGCGGAATAGCATCGGTGGCCGCAACAAGAGTGTGCAGGCAACAATCAGCGGAGCATAGTCCGGCACCGTGTTAAAAAAAGCGCTTACCATCCCCAACCTCTTGAGCATCCTGCGGATCCTCCTTGCCCCCCTGCTTCTGGTGGCGGCGGCAAGGGGCCTGCCCGGCCTTTTTCTTTTCCTCTTTATCCTCTCACTTGTAAGCGACGCCCTGGACGGCTTTCTGGCCCGGCGGTTGAACCAGGTCTCCGAATGGGGCGCGCAGCTCGACAGTTGGGGCGACCTTGCCACCTATTTTGCCGCGCCGCTCGGGGTGTGGCTGCTCTGGCCGGCGCTGGTGCGGCAAGAGCTGACCTTTATCCTCCTCGGCTTGGGCAGCTTTCTCCTCCCGGTCCTGCTGGGATTTTACAAATTCCGCCGCCTCACCAGCTACCATACCCGGGCGGCACGATTCGCCGCAGTCCTGCTGGGCATTGCCGTCCCGCTGCTCCTTGTCGGCGGCCCGTCCTGGCCATTCCGCTTCGCCATACTCCTCTTCCTGCTGGCCGAGCTGGAAGAGGTGGCGATCACCCTGCGCCTGAAGCACTGGCAGGCGAATATCCCGAGCTTTTGGCATTGTTGCCGGCGGCCGCCCGAGTAACCAACCGCGGGAGACTGCGACAGCCAAGGCTCTCAACGGGGCGGCATATTTCTCCTTGATAAAATGCGCTTTTCCCGCATAATGAAAAAAAGCTGGCCTATTCCGGGCTGCGCCGTCACCGCATGCCCCACTATTCCTGTCCCGAACCGGACAGCCCAGCGACCCATCCGACGGATGAACATGCCGTCCATTCCCGGATAAAACCGGCGCAAACTTGGCGCATCGTTGCCGGCAAGTTCGCCGTTTGATCCTTCCGCCAGAACACGACCCTTTGTTGCATTGAGGGCAATAGCATCCGTCTTCTGTAAAAATAAAAAAATGAGGTGACCATAGCGCACGTCAAGGAGCGGGAGTGTTGCATGGAGGAAAAACCAGACAAGGAGGGGTTCAATGAAGCTGCTACGAGTCGGATTGGCAGCGGCAATCGTCCTGCTGCCCCCTGCGGCCCTGGCCGCCGGGAAAAAGGCGAATTCCATGGATGAATTGGCAAAGATGTACGATGTTACCTCGTGCAAGAAGTGCCACGCCAAGGTCTTTGCCGAGTGGGAAAAATCATACCATGCAACCTCCCTGGTCGGTTCTCCCCGAACCATGGCCACCATCGCCAGCACGATCAAGGACGGGCTGCTCAAGGAGTACACCCATTCCGGGGCAAAGGAGGTCAAGGATCTGACCGTCGAGCACATGATGATCTGCGCCAAGTGCCACCTGCCGCAACTGAAGGACGCCACCGATGCGGTGGCCCGGGAGATCGCCCAGGCAGCCATCGATGGCGCCGCGGGCGACGAGTATGCCAAAAAACAACTGGCCAAGGTCGGCATCAACTGCCTTATCTGCCACAACCAGAAGGCCCTGATCCACAAGTGGACCGACGGCGAAGTCGAACCGAACACAATCTATGCCAACAAGGAAGGCGACCATCCGGACGGAAAATTCACCAAGCTCAAAAAGAGCGCCTCCCTGCCGGAGTCGATCATGTGCGGCCAGTGCCACGGCCTTGGCCCGAATTTTGATCTGGCCGAGCCGACCCAGTGCGCCACCCTCTACGGCAGCTATCTCCACGCCTATGTTCCCTCGGGCGGCACCGAGACCTGCCAGGACTGCCACATGAAGAAAGACGGCCACGGCCACTTCATGCCCGGGTATCGTGATCCGGCCGTGGCCAAGAGCGCCGTCACGGTTGACGTTGATGCACGCGGCTATTATTTCTTGGTCAAGGCTGGAGACTCGGTGCCCACCGCGGCGCTGACGGTAAAAATGACCAGTCACGCCGGCCACCGCATCCCCGATGGCTGACCGTCTCCCAACCGGCTGGTCCTGGATGTGACCGCGAAAACCAAAGACGGCAAGGAAGTATTCAACCAACAAAAAATCTACACCCCTCAAACCGCTGCCAAGGGCCGGGGGGACAAAATGGTCTACGGACCGCATCGGAAATCCGGCATGCTGCGGGATACCACCTTGCAGCCGGGACAGACCCGGGCTGAAGCCTTTGAAATCAAATTCCCCTACGAGGATACGGAAAAGGACGGCAAGAAGGTCCGCAATGTCACGGCCAAGGAACTGGATGTGGTCGTGAGCCTCTGGCATCTGCCGGCAGGAGGCGACCTGGCTGCCCTGGAAGAGGGCAAGGGCAAGTTCCTCTTCCACAAGAGCACCAAACGCGTCACGGTGAAATAACCGGCAACGGCATCGGACAGCCCGCGCCGTCTATACTTGACGGCGCGGGATTGAAGGAGCACGGCAGCTTCCTGGTCGATACCAAGGGCATGGCCCTGTACTATTTTGCCGGGGATAAAGCCCCTGGGAATACCGGGCAAGGGGTGATGGATGTATGGTTTGTGGTGAATCACCAGCCGATAGGTTAATGATACCGTTTGACCAGCCCCTGTCTTCGGACAGGGGCTTTTTTTGAAATTCAGACAGCCACCCCCGATCCTTCCCATTTTTTTGTCAACCGATTCGCATCCTCCGCGTTGGTACCAGTAACAGCAGAAATTTTTTTCAGCTATCAACCAAGAGGAGGTACACAATGAAAAAGATTATTCTTGTGGCATGCGGCTTGTTGCTGGTGATGAGTACACCGGTTTGGGCCGTCGGGGAAGGTGAGAACGAACAGGTGCGAAATCGCGTGGAGTCCCGCGGAGACCGGGCCGAAGAGCGGCTTGACCGCCGGGATGAGCGGATCGACAACCGGCTTGAACAGCAAGGTGAACGGAGAGAAGAACGCTTCGACCGACGGGGCGAGCGCATGGAACAGGGCTTTGATCGCAAAGGCGACCGCATCGAAAATCGCCTCGACGGCCAAGGAGATCGGATCAATGACCGCTTGGACCAAAAGGCGGCGCACGCCGAAGCCCAGGGCAAGGAAGGGTTGGCACAGCGGCTCGACAAGAAGGGCGACCGGATAGACAACCGCCTTGACCAAAAAGGCGAGCGGATCAATGACCGCATGGACCGGCGCGGCGAACACATGGAAAACCGCATGGAGCGCCGGGGTGATCGCGCTGGGGCGAGAGCGGCTGGCCGGTCAGGTCGGCAGCGATAAAAGCAACAATGAATGCTCCGGGAAGTTGGCTCTCTCAGCCGCCCGGAGCATGGGACGCACCATGGTGGACCAGAGCCGGGCAATGGAACGCTTTTTGGCTTCCGTTGAAAAACAGGCGTACCAGATGGCCATAATCGCGGTCAGCAACCAAGACGAAGCGCTCGATCTGGTGCAGGACGCCATGCTGGCTCTGGTTCGGCATTATTCCGCCAAAGAGGAAATAGAGTGGCGGCCGCTTTTCTTCCGCATTCTGCAAAGCCGCATCCGGGACTGGTACCGACGTGACCGGGTGCGCAAACGCTGGCACGGTTGGTTGGAGCTGTGGCGCGGCAGCGAAGAAGAGGATGCTGATCCGCTCCACCAAGTGCCCGCGCCGGAATTATTCAACCCTGCCCGGCAGGCGGAGGGCGGCGCAGCCTTGGCCGCGCTTGTCGAAGCGCTTAGGAAGCTGTCGCTCCGCCAGCAGCAGACCTTCCTGCTCCGCGCCTGGCATGGATTGAGCGTCGAGGAGACGGCCCAGGCCATGCAGTGCTCGACAGGCAGCGTCAAAACCCATTACTCCCGGGCAGTGCATGCCCTGCGGGAGATGTTGGAAAACCATTGGCCATGAAAAAAGACCAGAATGAACAGGATTTTCTCGCGGCAGCCCGCAAGAGCCTGGATGCAGGAAGCGACAACCTTGACCCCGCGATTTGCTCCCGATTGGCAAAGGCGCGCCTGATCGCCGTGGAAAAGGGCTTGCCCTGCGGCCAGCGCTCCCGGGTTTGGCGGGTTGCACCGATCACGGCCAGTCTGGCGGTGATGCTTGTGGTTGCCTTCTTGTTTTTCAAGACCGGAACCGACCAGCTCCACCCGAACGGCGAAAGCCTGGCGGATTTGGAGATCATCACTTCGGCCGAGGCTCCTGATTTTTATGCCGACCTGGATTTTTACCAGTGGCTTGCCGAGGATGAGAACCATGCGGGCTAGCGTCTTGGGGGCCACCGCCCTGCTCATGCTGTTGCTGACAGGCAACCCGGCAAGCGGCGCCGAGCAGAAAACCAGGGAAGCGCATCCGTCGTTGGAGCTGCTTGAATTTTTAGGGGAATTTCAAACCAAGGATGGCGTCTGGTTTGACCCCACCGAAGAAGAACAACCGAACCGGGTGTCGCCAGAGGAGCAAAACCATGAACAAACGCACAACCGGAAATAACATCGCCATGATGCTGCTGGGGCTGACGGTGGTCAGCCTGCTGCTCATCGCCATGCCCAGGCCGGTTCTCGCCCAGGACAGGGTCGGCTGGCAGCAACTGGCTCCAGAGGCGCAAAGGGTGCTCAAGCCATATGCCGACCAATGGGATACTTTGCCGCCTGAAAGGCAGCAGCGGTTACAGAAAGGTGCCGATCGCTGGCTCACCATGACGCCTGTTGAACGGCAGGAGACCGGAAAAAAGCTGGAACAGTGGCGCGGTATGGCCCCGGAAGAACGCCAGAACATCCGCGAGCGGTTTGAACGCTTCCGCAATCTGCCGCCCCAGGAGCAAAGGCGCTTGCACGAAGCCCGCGAACAATTCCGCTCCCTGCCGCCGGAAAGACGCGAACAACTGCGGGAACAATGGCGATCCCTGCCGCCGGAAAGACGCGAGGAAATCAGAGATCGCCTCCAGGGAAGAGACGGTCGTGGACGTTCGGAGTTGGGCGAACGAAGGCTGCCCAACCGTGATTTTAACCATGGCGGAGGGCGTCCCAACGGTCGCGGGCGCAATTAAGCAGCCAGCCCCAATCTCCCTCCCCATCCACGATATCCTGCCGGAACTGCGAACGCGGCTAACCAGCCGCGAAGCGGTGGTGCTTTCCGCCCCGCCCGGATCGGGCAAAACCACGGTTACGCCCCTGGCCCTGCTTGGCGAACCATGGCTGGCGGGAAAAACCATCCTGATGCTGGAGCCTCGCCGCCTTGCCGCCCGGCTGGCCGCCGGGTTCATGGCCCGGCAATTGAACGAGGAGATCGGCCGGACCGTTGGCTACCGGGTCCGCTTCGAGGCAAAGGTCTCCCCGGCAACCAGGGTGGAGGTGGTTACCGAGGGAGTGCTCACCCGGAGGATGCAGGACGATCCCGATTTGGCCGGAGTGGGGCTGGTCATCTTCGACGAGTTCCACGAACGCAGCCTGCAGGGGGATCTGGCCCTGGCCCTTTGCCTGGATGTGATGAGCGGGCTGCGGGATGATCTCAAACTGCTGATCATGTCCGCCACCCTGGATACTGGCAGCGTCAGCCAACTGCTCGGCAATGCCCCGGTGGTTGTGGGCACGGGCCGGAGCTACCCCGTGGGGGTGGAATATTCCAAGGGCGGGCAGATGCTCCAGCCCAATCCCCGCGAGATTGCAAAGCAGATGGCCGCCGCCGTTCACAGGGCTCTGGTCGAGCAGCCCGGCGACATCCTGGCCTTTCTTCCCGGCGGCGCCGAGATCCGGCATACCCAGGCGCTGCTCACCGCCGGACTGCCGCCAAACGAAATCGTCGTCCACCCCCTGTACGGCGACATGAGCCTCGCTGCCCAGACCGCTGCGGTGCAACCGAATCGGCAGGGACGGCGACGCATCATCCTGGCCACGCCCATTGCCGAGACCAGCGTCACCATCGAGGGCATCCACACCGTGGTGGACAGCGGCTGGAAACGCAGCCCGAAGTTCGACCCCAACAGCGGCTTGAGCCGCCTCACCACCCAGCGCATCTCGCAGGCCTCGGCCACCCAGCGCGCCGGCCGGGCCGGACGTCTTGGCCCTGGCCACTGCTACCGCTTGTGGAGCACGGGCGAGGAGCACGGGCTCAAGCCCTTTGACCCGCCGGAGATCATGACCGCCGATCTGAGCCAACTGGCCCTGGATCTGGCCCGCTGGGGGGTGACCTCCCCTGACGGGCTGCGCTGGCTCGACCCCCCGCCAGCCGGGCATTTTACCCAGGCGCAATCGGTGCTGCATGCCCTTGGAGCCCTGGACAAGCAGAGGCGCATCACCCCCCTGGGCAAAAAAATGGCCGACCTCCCTGCCCACCCGCGCCTGGGACACATGCTGCTGGCAGCCTC
This sequence comes from Pseudomonadota bacterium, assembly GCA_018830485.1. GTDB lineage: Bacteria > Desulfobacterota > Desulfobulbia > Desulfobulbales > Desulfurivibrionaceae > Thiovibrio. The sequence continues at coordinate 65,628 of JAHJRQ010000008.1, forward strand.
CAAGGATAACGCAACCGATCTGGCCTGCGACCTGGCTGCCCTGCTCTCGGAGCGGGACATCATCAAGGGGAGGGAGCGGTCGGCGGATATCGAAGACCGGCTCCACGCCCTGGCTGCCTTCCGCTCCGATGGGCCGGCCGCGGCCAAAACCCTGGATGCGGACACCGATGCTTGCCGCAGGGTGGTGCAGACCAGCAGACAGCTCCGGGAGCATCTGCCCAAACCCTCTCGGGACAAGGGGAGGAACGCAACCGCAGCGGCAACCGCAGGCGAACTCCTGGCCCTGGCCTTCCCGGACCGGATCGCCCAGCGGAGGGGGGAGGGCACGGGCCAATACAAGCTGGCCTCCGGGCGCGGCGCACTGCTCCCGGCGCATGACCGACTCGCAGCCTATGAATATCTGGCCGTGGCCGAACTGGACGCAGGCAAAACCGAAGGCCGCATCTTTCTTGCCGCCCCCCTGATCAAGGAAGCACTGACCTCTCTGTTCCCCGACCGCCTGCAACGGGAAGAAAAGGTCTTCTGGGATGCGCAGAGCAATACAGTAAAGACGCAGCGCCTTGTGCGGTTGGACGAGCTGGTCCTGGAAGCCGCCCCCTTGGCAAAGCCCTCTTCCGAGGCGATACTGACCGCCCTGCTCTCCTCCATCCGCGGCCTCGGCCTTGCAGTCCTGCCCTGGAGCGACAAGGCCAGGGAGTTGCAGGGACGCATGGAAAGCATGCGGCTCTGGCAACCGGAAGCTGACTGGCCGGAGGTTTCGGATGGTTGCCTGCTCGAAACCCTAGCGCAATGGCTATCCCCCTATCTCACCGGAATGCGGAGCCTGGAACATCTCAAGAAACTCGACCTCTGCGCCATCCTTGCCGCCCAACTCGACTGGCAGCAGCAGAGCCAACTGGACCGCGAAGCCCCCACCCACCTCACGGTGCCCAGCGGCTCACGGATCAAGCTGCGCTACATCCCTGGGGAGCCGCCGGTGCTGGCGGTGCGCCTCCAGGAGATGTTCGGCTTGGCCGATACCCCAAAGGTCTGCAACAACAGGGTGCCGGTCCTCATCCATCTTCTTTCCCCGGCCCAACGGCCCATGCAGATCACCCAGGATCTGCGCGGCTTCTGGGAAGGGGCCTACCACGAGGTGAAAAAGGAGCTCCGGGGCCGCTATCCCAAGCACCACTGGCCGGATGACCCTTGGCAGGCCCAACCCACCAGCCGGATAAAACCGAGGAAATAGACAAGCGCAGTACGCTACGAAACAACTCAGATTCTTTCTCAAACAGGTGCCTCGACAAGCTCAGCACGAACGGTGGCAACGATACGAGAATCAATATGCTAAGATAATATCCGTTCGCCCTGAGCTTGTCGAAGGGCAGTCGTTTCAAACGCATCAATTTTGACATGTGCATATCACACAATACACAAGGAGCAAGGCATGGAGCTTAATGTCCCTGTCATCGGCATACTGCGTGGGGTGGAGGGTGATTTCTTCGGAGAGGTCATGCAAATCTCCTTTGCCGCCGGGCTTACGGCCATGGAAGTCACCATGAACACCCCGGACGCCGAAAAAATCGTTGCCGAATACCGCCCCGCCGTGCCGAGCGGCAAGCTGCTGGGCATGGGCACCATCCGCAATCTGGAGGAAGCGAGGCGGGCCGTGGCTGCCGGGGCCATGTTTCTCGTGACCCCCAACCTGGACCTTTCGGTGATCGAGTACGCCAAGGCGGAAACCATCCCCATTGTCGCAGGCGCGCTGACCCCCACCGAGGTCTACACCGCCTGGAACGCCGGGGCCGACCTAGTCAAGGTTTTCCCCTGCGCCGCCATGGGCGGCCCCCCGTACATCAAGGACCTCCTGGGTCCTTTCGACCATCTCCGCCTCGTTGCCGTAGGCGGGGTGAGCCTTGCCAATCTCTCGGACTATTTCGCCGCAGGCGCCGCAGCGGTGGGGGCATCCACCAGTCTCTTCGGAGCCAAGGCGTTGCGGGAGAAGGATCTTGCCCAGATCGGGCACAACGTAAAAATTTTCATTGAGCATTGCCCCCGCGCAAAAGATCGGGTATAATCTTCTCCTTTACTTGGTAAATGCAGGAGCCGTTACGCAATACCCTCTCCATTTCTGACTGCTTCGTTACGGCTCCTTATGCCGCTTGCGATATCCCCGATGTGAGAGATATTCTGAAACAACGGCCTACGTCTTTTTAAGGAGACTTCCCCCATGTTCAGACCGGAAATCAAGGTTATCGACTGTACTGTCCGCGACGGCGGCTTGATGAACAAATGGCAGTTTGACGACAAGTTCGTCCGCGCTGTCTATCAGGGGTTGAGCGAGGCCGGGGTCGACTACATGGAGATCGGCTACCTCAGCTCCGAATCCGCTTTTTGCCGCACCGAGGTCGGCCCCTGGAAATTCTGCGCCGAGGATGATCTGCAGCGCATCATCGGGGACAGCGGAAAAAAGATCAAATTCTCGGCCATGGCCGACATCGGCCGCATCGACTACAACGATATCCGCCCCCAAAAGGAAAGCGTCCTTGATATGGTGCGGGTTGCCTGCTATGTTCATCAGATCGACAAGGCAATCGCCCTGGCCCACCACTGCGAGGACAAGGGCTACGAAACGACGATCAATCTGATGGCCGTCTCCACCGTGGGCCCGCGGGAGCTGGAAGAAGGGCTGGACGACCTGGCGAAAAGCCGGGTGCCGATCATCTATCTGGTGGACAGCTTCGGCGCCTTCTACCAGGAAGACATCGAGCTGCTGGCCAAAAAATACATGGACCGGCTGCCCGGCAAGACCATCGGCATCCACGCCCACAACAACCAGCAGCTGGCCTTTGCCAACACCATCTCTTCCGTGATCTGCGGGATCAACTATCTGGACGCTACCCTGTACGGCATGGGACGCGGCGCGGGCAACTGCCCCACGGAACTGCTGCTCTCCTTTCTCAAAAACCCCAAGTTCAATGTGCGCCCGCTCATCAAGGTCATCGAAGAGGAGATTCTCCCCTGGCGGGAAAAAATCGACTGGGGTTATTTCATCCCGTACATGATCGGCGGAGTTATGAACCAGCATCCCAAAGCGGCCATGGCCTGCATGGAATCCGACAAGAAAAACCAGATCACCGAATTCTACGACCAGATGACCAGCGCCGCGGCTATCTGATTCTTTTCACACAGCTTTCCAAGCAAGGCAGATCCTTCCGGGGTTCTGCCTTTTTTTTTGCTGGCCGTCCCCCTCTTTCCGATATAATTAAGAAAACAACCGAGAGGAGGACCCCATGATTATTCGGATCAAACCGTATCTTTCCCTTCCGCGCCTCGCCCTGTTAACGCTGCTCCTGCTCATTGCCGCCTGCGGGCATCCCGCCTACGTTTTTCACGAGGATCTCCGCATCAACGAGGCCCTGGAGTCGTATCGCCCCTTGCCGGGCTACACCTACTACTACAGCGGCCCTGAGGATTTTCCCCTGGCCATTCTGGGGATCAGGCCGGAATACCGGTTGAAAAAAGAATTCTGGATACCGGTGAAACTGACGGAAAAGAAGCTGCAAGACTGGATGGAGATCATCGACAACCCCCATCGCAACCTGCGGACCAGGTATCGCGGCAAGGTGATCCGCACACCGGAAGGAGAGGAAATCGGCATCTGGTATTCGCCCCAGGAATGGAGCACGGTGAAGATGGGTGAGGACAGGGAGGTCACCGTCTACTCCCCGTTCAACACCCTGTACCATAAAGTCAGCGGCAACCAGGACGGCTTTCCTTAAGCGACGACAGGGATAAGCAAGCATGACAAACAGCGGGATTCAAGTAACGGAAGAGGATATCACCGGGATCACGGCGGATGCCATAGTAAATGCGGCCAACAATTCCCTCTTGGGGGGCGGCGGGGTTGACGGCGCCATTCACCGGGCGGCCGGGCCTGGGCTGCTGGCGGAATGCCGGACCCTGGGCGGCTGTCCGACCGGCGAGGCGCGGATCACCAGGGGCTACAACCTGCTCGCCGCCTGGATCATCCACACGGTGGGGCCGGTCTGGCGGGGTGGAAGCCAGGAGGAGCCGGAGCTGCTGGCCCGCTGCTATCGGAGCTGCTTCTCCCTGGCCCGCGAACATGGCATTCGAACCATCGCCTTTCCCGCGATCAGCACCGGGGTCTACGGCTACCCCAAAAAAGAGGCGGCCCGCATCGCCGTGCGGGAGGCGCGGCAGGCCCTGGCGGAAAACGGACAGCTCGCCACCATCCTCTTTGCCTGCTTCAACAGCGACACACGGCGGGCGTACGACAAAGCTCTGACAGAACCCTAATCCCCGGCCTTCACGACAACCTCAAAGACCTCTCCGCCAAACCCCACCAGATCTCCAACCACAAGCTGCCGCCCGCGCCTGGTTTCCACCTGGCCGTTGACCTTTGCCTCGCCTTCCTGAATCCGCAGCTTGGCCTCGCCGCCGGTATCAACCACCCCGGCCAGTTTGAGAAACTGCCCAAGGCGGATAACCCCGTCGCGCACTGCCACCTGCTGCCTGTCCATGCTCTCTGTTCCTTTCCTTAAAACGGCGGGGCGATGGTCACCAGAATCCGCAGATCGGTATGCGCCCGGACGCCATGGGGCTCGTTGATGTCGCAGAGCAGCAAATCGCCTGCCTGCGCCGGAATGGCCTGGTCATCCTTGCCGAGAAATTCCCCGGTTCCCTCCAGTACCTGGATGGAAAGCTGGCCCTCCGTATCATGGGAATGCACCGGGAAAACCTGGCCGGCGCTGAGGTTGAAGTTCAGGATTCGAAACCAGGGCGAATCGTGCATCAACACCTTTTTCATGCTCCGGCTGTCAAAAATCCTGGTCTCGGCAAGACTCTTCTTTTCCATCATCGCAGCGCCTCCCGTGGGCAGTTTTTCTGCAGTATCTTGTTCCCATCATACTACGAGCAGCACCCTCTTTTCCTTGACCTGAATCAAAAACCTCGCGATGCATCACAAAAAAAACCGCCATCCGGGATTCGCATGGCGGCAAACTAAACTATGATCCAGTGCTGCCGGCTACCTGGCGGCACCCCCCTTTTTCTTGGCCGGGGCTTGGGCAGCGGCTTCCTTCATCCGCGCATCCCAATCCTCTTCCGCGGAGGAGGATCCGGGCACCAGCCGCAGCTCCTGGCTCCGGGATTTGATTTCCCCGTTGAGCACGGCGCCGGATTCCACCGCCAGGTCCATGGTTTCGACCTTGCCTTCGATAAAGCCGCTTTTCACCACATAGAGCTTCTGGACATTGACCGTGCCCTCGACCCGTCCCGAACAGACAAAGGTGGAGACAACCACGTCGCCGGAGATGGTCCCGCTTTCCCCGAGGATGAGATATTCCCCGCGGATGTTCCCCTCGGCCTTGCCGTCGAGCCGCAGCTTACCTTTGAACGAGATATCACCGGCCAGTTGCATGTCCGCGCCGATAACGCTGGTGATCGTCTCCGGCTTTGCCCCTCCGATGCCCTGCCTGCTAAAAAATCCCATACCGATCACCTGTCGCGGATTTCCTGAAGAATTTCACTCCGGACGCAACGCCCGGAGCCGCATCATTTGGCCGTTGCCGCGGCCTGCTTCGTCTGCAAGGCGGCGGCGCGGGAAGGCACCTGGATAAACTTGACCGGATCAATCAACTTGTCCCGATATTTTATTTCATAATGCAGATGGGCCCCGGTACTTCTCCCCGAGTTGCCCACCAGTCCGATGCCCTGCCCTCTGGCCACGGCATCGCCGGTCTTGACAAGCCCCTTCTGCAGGTGGAAATAGCTGGTCTGGAATCTGTTGCCGTGATCCACGACGATAAAGTTGCCATGTCCACTGTTATAGCCGCTGGCGACAACAAGGCCGCCCGCCGGGGCAATGATCCTGGCGCCGGAGTTGCTTCTGATGTCAACCCCGCTGTGGAAGGCGGGTTGCCCGTTGATGGGATCGAGCCGTCCGCCGAACCGGGAAGTAATGGTTCCCCGGACCGGCGCGCCCAAAGGCACGGACTGGATGGTATCCACATAATGGTCCACCCTCAGGGTCAGGCCTTCGTAGGAATCCTGAGGCTGCCGGGTGAAAGGTCCGCCCGCGCCTTTGGCGCTTTCGTGCACTTCGAGATTCACCCCCACCGAGGCGAGGATCGATTCGATAACCCGGCTCTTGTGTTTCAGGTCGGCCAGGGCGGCGTTCAGCAGGGCCTGCTGCTCCTGCTCCTGCTTGGCGGTCCGCGCCTGCATGCTGGCGTTCGAGGCGACGGTGACGTCCAGCTCCTTTTGCACTTGCGCAAGCTGCTTGCGCAAGACGATATTTTCCCCGGAGGAAAACCAACCGAAGCCGCTGCCGAACAGGAGAAAACAACAGAGACCCAGCACACCCTTGACGGTGTGCCTGGAAAGGGCAAACGAGCGGATTTCTCCCCGCTCGCCGGTCACAATGCAATGTATCTGTTTATCCATGCGGCAGAGGCCCTCTCTGGTTTGCTGTCCGGCGGTCAAACCGTGCCCGCGCCCACGGCAACCGGCCATGGCGCGAAAACTATCTCCTCGAAAAATGAGGGAAATTTACTACGGCTTGGGAAGAGAGTACCAGGAATGAGAAAGGCAAACCAGATTTTTTTTGGCCCTTTGCGCAGGGGGGTCCGCAACCCTTTGTCTTCCTTGCCTTTGACCTGGATATTTTTTGTCTCTTGTCTCTTCTCCTGAAACAGGCTATGCATATTTTCAGATACGCAACACTTTCTTCTTTCCCTCTTTCCTTTGCCACGATCTATGCGCAAACCAAACCGCTCCCCAGGGCAGGCAGAGCCCGTTGTCAGGGGCACGAAAAAAAAGGCGGGTAAACAGCCCATCCGCAAACTGACGGCCGGCGAGGATCTGGGCGTTCTTTTTTGCCAGGACAAGGAAAACGCCCCCCCGCACAGCTTCGCCAGCGCCCTGGCGAGCGGGATTCCCGCCGCAACCCTTACCGAGATCCTCACTGAAAAAGAGGAACTGCCAACCCCTGCCCAAACGTTGCAAGCAACGATACGAAGCTCTCCCCCGCCCCAGGAGAGGCTCGATCTCCATGGCTGCACCGGTTCCGAGGCGGAAATACAAACGGAAAATTTCCTGGCCCGGGCCCGGCGCAATCATCTGCAAACCGTCCTGGTCATAACCGGCAAGGGGCTCCACTCGCCGGAAGGGTCGGTGCTCAAGGACGTCATCGAGTCCCGGCTGAAGATCATGAAAAGCAAGGGAACGATCCTCGCCTATCTCTGGGAAAAAAAGGACCGGGAAAAAAGCGGGGCACTGCTCGTCTACCTGCCCTGAATTGCAACCATAAGGATTACTGCCATGCCCCTCCATCAGGTCGCTGTTTTCAACCCCTTCCCCTTTGTCGTCGGCCAGAGGATTCACATTGCCGGGGGTCTGCGCAGCGGCGACTGGCAGGTGATCGGCCTGGACGAACGCAAGGTCCGGCTCCGATGCCCGGTTTCCGGCCGCGAGGTGGAGTGGGACCGCTTCTGCTATCTTGCCGAGAGCCGAGAGCAGGAATGGCCCATGCCGCGCTGACATTTCCAGCCATCGCCCCCTTGACTTGCATGCGGCCCGAATTATATTTTGTGACACCTACCAGGGGTGCGCGAACGGCTGCACATGCACACAAACAGGCAACGAGGACATCCATGGGAAACACGATAAAAACAGGCATGCTGATGGCGGCCTTGACCGCCCTCTTCATGGTGGCCGGACAGGCCATGGGCGGCCAAAGCGGCATGACCGTCGCCCTGCTCATGGCCCTGGCAATGAATTTTTTCGCCTACTGGTTCAGCGACAAGCTGGCCCTGAAAATGGGCGGCGCTCGGGAGATCGAGCAGAGCGAGGCGCCGGTGCTGCACAGCCTGGTTGCGGGGCTGGCGATGCGGGCGGGACTGCCCAAGCCCCGCGTCTATGTCATCGACAGCGACACCCCCAACGCCTTTGCCACGGGCAGAAACCCTGCCCATGCCGCGGTGGCCGTAACGCGTGGATTGATGACCATCCTGACCCGCGATGAGCTGGAAGGGGTGCTGGCCCATGAACTGGCCCATATCAAGAACCGCGATATCCTGATCAGCTCCATGGCCGCGGTCATGGCCGGGGCCATCAGCTCCCTGGCCACCATGACCCAATGGGCCATGCTCTTCGGCATGGGCAGAAGCGCCGACGACGAGGACAACGGCGGGATGCTCGGCACCATCGTGATGATGATCATCGCCCCCATCGGCGCGGCCCTGATCCAGATGGCCATCTCCCGCAGCCGCGAATACCTGGCCGACGCCACCGGCGCCCAAATCTGCGGCCACCCGTCCTCGCTGGCCAACGCGCTCAAGCGCCTTGAAGAGGTCAACCATCAGCGCCCCATGGAGGTCAACCCGGCCACGGCCCAGATGTACATCGTCAACCCGCTCTCCGCCGGGACTCTGGCCAACCTGTTCAGCACCCATCCGCCCATGCAGGAACGGATTCGCCGCCTTCTCGCCATCCGTTGAGCCATGCCCCACGCCTCCCCCATCACCACCATCCTCTTCGACTATGGCGGCGTTTTGGCCGAAGAGGGATTCACCCTGGGGCTTGAGGTCATGGCCAGGGAAAACCGTCTTGACCCGGCTGAATTTTTCCGCACCGGTGTCGAAGCCATCTACAGTTGCGGCTACGTCACGGGCAAGGCCACGGAACAGGCCTACTGGAAACTGCTCCGCAACCAAACCGGCATCAAAGGCGAAGACCCGACGCTGACCGAAACCATTCTCAGCCGCTTCATCCTGCGACCCAGGATGATTGGCGCGGTCCGCGCCCTGCGGAAACAGGGGCTGAACCCGGTCATCCTCAGCGACCAGACCGACTGGCTTGACCGCCTCGACACGCGCCAGCCGTTCTTCCAGGAATTCAGCCGGGTCTTCAACAGCTTTCATCTCGGGAAAACCAAGCGCGAGCCGAGCCTGTTCACCGACGTCCTCGCAACCCTCAAGGTCGAACCCGGGCAAACTCTCTTTGTGGATGACAACCCGGGCCACATTGCAAGGGCGGCGGCCCTTGGCCTGAAAACCCATCTGTTCCGGAGCGAGGAGCTGTTTTTTGCCGACCTTGCCCGGCTCGGCCTGGCCTGAAGCGGGCCGGAAAATTGAGGAGAAGGAGCAGGACGGAGTGCTGGACCGCAAAAAACTCGCCGTTATCCATATAGTCAAAAAGGAGCTGGGCGCAAGCGACCAGGAATACCGCGACACCCTGGAGAAGGTGGCAGGTGTCCGCTCGGCCAGGGATCTGGACGATGCCGGCTTCCAAAGGCTCATGCGCTATTTTGCCAGAAGCGGCCATTATCGCGCCAGCCGGGAAGGCATCACCTTCCGGCAGAGGATGTACATCAAGCACCTGGTGGACGACCTTGCCTGGGACGCCAACCATTACGCCAATTTCCTGAAAAAATACTACAAGACCGGGGAAACAGAGACGCTATCCAAGACAGAGGCCGGCAAGGTGATCGAATCACTGAAGCATATTCTGGCCGGACGCAGAAAATTGGAAGGAGAAGGACAACAATGACGGCATTCAAGGATGAATGGGATCTGGGCATGGCGCTTGAGGTTCTGCACAGCGAAACCGTGGACGGCAAGCTGTGGAGCGAGGCGGTGAAATGGCTGTTTCTCTTTGGCCCCCCGCCGATCCGGGAGATGATCAGTCAGGCCTCGAGCATTGCCACCGGCGAATTTTTTCCCGAACTTTCCCCAATCGGCTACACCGACGGGGGGGAACCCCTGTACGACATCAAGAAACTTGCCGAAAGCCTGGGGATGAGCGAAGAGGAGGCCTTGGCCAAGATGGCGGAACTGGAAGCGGAACACGATATCCAGAGCCTGTATGACGCGCCACGGGCGCGCAGCATCCAGTAGGCAGGATTCAGAAGACGAGGCCGCCCCGCCGTTTGTCCCTGGCCAGCACCCGGTCCAGGGAAAGCATCCCCCCGCCCCGCACAACAAGGGCCAGGGCGATCCCCAGCACCAGGAGATGGTATTCATACCCCTCGCCCTGCTGCTGCCCGAACCAGTTCATGAAAAACCCATGCTGGAGATGGTTCATTTTCAGGCAGATGGCGATGGCTACGCCGATGGCCAGGGCCCACACCCTGGTAAAAAGGCCGAGCACCAGGAGCAGCGACCCGAACACCTCGGACATCAGCAAAAGAATAATGGCCCAGAACGGAAAGCCCATGGCGGAAAAAGCACTGACCGTTGCGCCGTAGCCGGGTCCCCCGAACCAGCCGAGAACCTTTTGCGCGCCGTGGGGGAAGATCACCACCCCCAGAGCCAGACGGATCAGGAGTTGCGCAGGGCTGTTATCTGTCGCTGCCAGGGTTTTCACCATCTCCAAACCTCTCAATAAAAACCGGTTGTACTTGAAGTGCCGGATTGCCATGGAGAGAGCGGCTTGCGCCCCGGAATCCAGAAAATGAGACAATTTATCAACATACCCCTTCACCCGCGAAATTTCCAGTTGAAAAACTTGGAACCGTCTCGGCAAACAGGGAAATTTCGCACAATGGGCATGGCTTTTTATTTTTTTTTCAGGTAAGTTGAAAAAGTTTTCCCAAAGAGCGGAAATGCAACGGATGTCAGATATCGCCACCACGAGGCCTCCCCCCTTTCCGGGCCGGAATGCCTCCCGTTTTCGCAGGAAAAACCATTGCCCGACCATTGCCGCGCCCCGGATGATGACACAGTGAACCACGAGGAGAGCACATTGAACGCCCAATTCCGTTATTTTTTCCTGCCTTTGGCCATGCTTCTTTTTCTTGTTGCCGGTTGCGGCATAATGAAAGAGGAGGCAAGCACCTCGGAAAAAATACCCGCAGGGGCAGGAACAAAAATCACCGGCGCGGAACTGATCGATCTTCTTTCGGACAACACCATTTCCATCCATGAATACGGCGAAACCGCAACCATCGCGATGTACGCCAGCGGCAAGATGTACGCAGTGAAAAGCAAAACGGAGAAAAATGACGGGACCTGGTCAACGGAAGACGACAAACTCTGCCTCCGATTCAAGCGCTGGGGCTTCGGCGACGAGATCTGCTACGATGTGTTTCGCAAAGGGGAAGAGTATCACCTGTATACGAAGAGCGGCATAAAATCGAGTTATTTCACCATAACCCCCGGGGTTAAAGAAAGGCCGGCAGAGAAAAGCGCGGCCGCCAAGCGGAGGCAGCCAAGCAGCCGGACCGCCGCCACCACCTCTCCCGATGTGGTGATTGAGGAACCGGTCGCCCCGCCGGTATCCACCCCGACAATCCAGGAGACCAACCAGACCTCCAGCCCGCAAGCGGCCAACCGGGATCTGGGCATGATCTACCGCGGCATGAGCCAGAACTGCCCGGGCTGCAACCTGCAGGGCGCCAACCTGGCCGAAGCCAGCCTGATACGGGCCAACCTGGCCGGGGCCAATCTCACAAACGCCACCCTCGTCAAGGCCAACCTCAAATGGGCAAACCTGAAGGGGGCTAATCTGACTAGCGCCGATCTCTCCGGCGCCAACCTGGCCGGGGCGGATCTGGCCGGAGCCAACCTGGAGCGCGCCGACCTGACCGGGGCCAACCTCGAACAAGCCAACCTCCGGGGCGCGACAATCACCGGCGCCATCGGCCTTGACCTGAAAAAGGCGATCCGCTAGAGCCGCCGGCGTCCTTTCCGCCGGATAAAAAAAACCGCAGCAGTGCGGCGCACGCTGCGGTTCACGGCAATGACGGCAAGAGCGCGGGTCACCCCCTCACCCCCACCCCTGATACTTTTCGCCTCCGAACCTGATCCCGGCCCGGAGCCATCTCACTTGGCCCGGCGCACCGCCCTGGTCATGGCCGGCCACTGCCGCGGCGCCAGGCACAGAAAGGGATAGAGCAGCCAGCGCAGCTTGCCGAGGCGGGCAACGGTCACATCCTTGCACCGGCAGCAATCGCAGGAGGCGGCAAGATCCTTTTCCTCGCCGAGCCATTGATGCTGGTACAGCAAAAATACATGGGAATTGGCCTTGGCGCATTCCTCGCACAGCCACTGAACGGTTCCGTTTATCTGCCACTTCTGCATTCGCGGTTTCCTTCCTGAGTCCTGATCGTTTTCCAGCCATTCCGAAGCAATACTGCCAACATCACAACTATCGGTATCCTTTCTCTTTTCTTTAATATTTCCACACCCGGCCACCATTTTTTGCCCTCGGCGGGAAACAGGCGGCAAAAGCCCCTTATTCTCTTTGCCCTGCGGTCCGATATGGATTGCAAGGGGGCAAGCTTCCCGGCCTTAAGGCCACAGAGCCGCCGGCGCGGCGGCTAAAGGAGGAACCATGCACGAAACAGATCGACTCGGGCTCCTGGCGGGGCTTCCCACCGAATGCTGCGAACTGAACCATGGTCCCGGCACCAGCCGCGAAGACTTCCCGGCGGTGGATTACCTTGTCATGCCCTTTGGCTATTGCGAAAACGAGATCACCGAAATCTCGGTCCGCGAAATGGTCATCCCGGTGTGCGGGGAATGCGCCGCAGCCTTGGCCGGTGAGGAATGGACCCTGCTCTACTGCTTCGAATGCTGCAGTTGCCAGTGGGTGGCCAGGGCGTTTGCCAAAAACCGCTACCGCCACCACATTCTCTGGCTGCGGGGCTGTCCGCATTGCGCCCGGCAGTTCGGCGGCTTATATTTCACCGATCTCAGCGCCCTTGCCGGGGTGCCGACCTTCCTGAGCCGGCAGCCCGCGGTCATGGCCGCCTGAGGTTTCGGCGGAGACAGGGGGGCCGGTCACCCATCCTTGCCCAGGTAAGTCCGCGCCCCCAGGTAACACCCTTCGTAATAGCCGTTGCGCAGCGAACTCTGCCGAATGGTCTCCCCTTTTTTGGGCGCGTGGATGAACCTGCCGTTTCCGGTATAGATCCCCACATGGGATACCGTGCTATTCCCGTTGGTGGCAAAAAACACCAGATCACCGGGGGCGAGGTCTTCACGGTCCACCGGGATTCCCGCCTGGAACTGGGCCCTGGAATTACGCGGCAGATTGAGGCCGTTGAGCTTGTAGGTGGTCATGGTCAGCCCGCTGCAATCAAAGCCCGTTTCCGCCGACTCCCCGCCCCATTCATAGGCAATGCCGAGAAACCCCTGCGCGGTGCTCACCAGCATCCTGCGCAAGGCGGCGTCCTCGTAGTGGCGGAAGCGGGCGGCGGCATATTCCCCCGGCGCGACCAGATAGTATGCCTCAATCACCCCGGCCTTGCGCAACCGCGCGGCCTGGGAAGCCGCTTCCTTCCGCGAGGGATAATCCCCGAACCGCACCTTGTACAAGCCGTCGGCATGGCGGTAATAATAGGCGTCAAGCCCCAGGGCATCGAGTTTTTGCATCAACCGGACCGCGTTATCCAGCTTGGCAAAGGCGCCGACCTGGATGGTGTGCCCCAGCAAGGCCAGTTCCTTTTTCGAAGCTGTCCGGGCCGCGCCTCCATCTTCCGGCCGGATCGGAGCGCAGCCGGCAAGCCCAGCCAGAAAAACGATCAGCAGCAGCCAGCGGACCATCCCGCCCCCTCGCCCAATCGTGCTCACGAAGCCACCTCTTTCGTGGCCGGGCCGTAATCCGCCAGCGCGGCGCCAAGCTCCCCGCGCACCGCATCAACCAGTTCCTTGGGGGCAAGAACCTTTGCCCCGCTGCCCCAGGACAACACCCAGCGCCTGACCTCGTAGAGGTGGAGGGCAGGAAAACCGAGCACCACACCCCCGTCTTTTTCCCGGACCAGGGTCTGCCCGGGATGCCATTCCCGCTCCAGAACGTAGGGGGCATGCTCCCTGGAAAACCGGATCTTCACCGCCACCTCCCGCTCCCCGCTGAAAATACCGAACTGAGTCCCGCCATAGCGCGCATGGTCGAACCCCTCGGGCACGGAAAACCTGTCGGCAAGGAGCTGGACCGTTTCGATTCTGGACATGGCAAAGGTGACAATGGCGCCCCGCCTGTGGCAATGGCCGATGAGGTACCACTCCCCCTGGTAGCGCGTCAGATGGTAGGGATCAACCCGGCGCTCGGTGCTCTCACGCCCGCCTGGTTTGCGATAGGAGATGGCCACCGTCCGGTTGTCCCCCAAACCCGCCGACACCGCCTCCCACACCTCCGGCGCAAGCCGGGTTTGCCGCTCCGGGATCACCGAGAGCTTGTCTTCCACCCAGCCGGGATGGATGGAGACCGTCTCGGGCAGGCAATCCTCGATTTTGCGGAACACCTTCCGGAGCTTGCGGTATATGGGCGTATCCTCATGCATCCGCAGGGCTTTTTCCGCGATGCAGATGGCGAACAGATCGCTTTCGTTCAAGGAGATGGCGGGCAGGGCGTAATTTTCCTCGGTGTAGTAATAGCCCCGCTTCGCAGCATCGTAGGCAATGGGCGCATCCCGCTGACTGCGCAGATAGTCGATATCCCGCAGGATGCTCTTGGCGCTCACCTCATATTCGGCCGCCATGGAGCCGCAGTTGGCCATGATCCCGCTTTTCATCCCCTCGCGGATCTTGCGGTCGATGAAGAGCAGGCGTAAAAGCTGGGTTTTGTCTTTTGCCATATTGTTTGCAAAAAAAAGTTTACAGGTAGGACACCATTTGTCCTACCTGGCATGATAGGCTCTGTTCAGGACAAAACACAACCCAACTTTTTCATCCGGAGGAAAAAAAATGTATCACACAGAGCACGGCTTCACGCAGGGATTTCTCTCCGCCCTTAACCGGTGCATGACAACTTCCTTTTTCACCTCGCCCCATGGGCCCACAAAGGAGGGTACAAATCACCCCGCTCCGGAGATGGTTCCCAGGAGCCCGAAAATCATTGCCCAGGAAAGATACCTCGCCATCCCCACCTTTATCCGGCAAGGCAAAAATCTGGGGTTGTAAAAAAAACGGGGCCCGCAATCGGGCCGCTGCATATTGCCCCGGGCGCGCAGCAACCTTCTTGCCCCTCGCCGGGCCTTGGCGTATAGTATCGGAAGTGGACCCGCAGTCTGCTCCGAAACCATAACACCCAATGCCGCCAGCCCGAGCCTGCCATGATCAAGAAGGTTCCCATAGAAGAACTCCAGCCCGGGACACACATCGAGCGTCTTGATTGCGGCTGGCTGGATCACCCCTTCCTCTTCAACCGCAAAAGGATCAAAAGCCGGGAGGATATAGAACGCCTCAAGACCTGGGGCGTGACCCATGCCTACATCCAAATCGAACCGGGTCCTGAACCGGCCTTGGTTGAAAGTACGCCGGAAAAATCCCCGCCGCCCGTGGAGTTCAAGCACCTTATCACCCCGCAGACAGCGCGGGTTGACCGCGAACTCAAACATATCCCTGTCCACCGTGAGATTGTCCGGGCCCAAAAAGTGCGGCAGCAAGCGAGCCTGGCCGCAAGGAACATCCTCGCCGACGTCCGGGCCGGAAAAAAGATCCGAACCCACGAGGCCGAGGCGGCAGTGGGCGAGATGGACAACTCCATCTGCCACAACAAGGACGCGCTATTCCTGCTCATGCGCTTGCGCCGGAAGGATGAATACACCTTCGACCATTCGGTGAGCGTGGGCGTCCTGCTCCTGGCCTTCTGCCGGGCCATGGGTTTTGACCAGGAAACCACCAGGGCCATCGGGTTGGGCGGGCTGCTGCATGACGTGGGCAAGATGGCCGTTCCCCTGGCCATTCTCAACAAACCAGGCTCCCTCAACGATGACGAGTTTAAAAAAATCCAGCAGCATGTCATCTATTGCAAGGAAATCCTGACCACCACCCACAACCTTCCCCTGTCCGCGGCCCAGATCGCCATGGAGCACCATGAGCGATTCGACGGCACCGGCTATCCGTACGGACTGAACGGCGAGGCCATCAGCCTGGGCGGACAGATGGCCGCCATTGCCGATGTTTTCGACGCCCTTACCTCGGATCGCTGCTACCGCAACGGCATCGACCAGGTGGAGGTGTTGCGCAAGCTCTATGGCTGGAGCCGCAGCCATTTCAACGAAGACTTGGTGCACCGCTTCATCCGGTGCATCGGCATCTATCCGGCGGGCACCCTGGTGCAGTTGCAAAGCGGCATGCTCGGCGTGGTGGTTGAATCGACCGACAGCCTGCTGCGCCCGGTGGTGCGTCTCGTCTATGACACCAAACGCGACTGGGCGGTCAGCCCGAAGGACATCGATCTTTCCAAGCCCGACGGCAAGGGCGGCGAAGAGCGCATCATCGGCTATGAATGCGCAAAACGCTGGCGAATCAACCCGCTCAAGATTCTCGGCATCACCTGATCTCCCAAGAGAGTACCGACCTTCCCCCACCCCGGTTTACCGACTTTTCCCCATATATTTTCCAGGCCCGCTCGGGTAGAGTGTCGGGTATCTGCCCCCCTGCCCTGACAGGCACTCCCGGCATCAGCACAAAAAGGAGCCGACATGAGCCATTGCAACCTGTCGAAAAAATGCGTTTTCTTCACTGTGCGCGAAGAAGAACAGGAAATGCGCGAGTATTTCTCCGGATTGTACTGCTCGGGAAATTTCGGCGATTGCGCACGGTACAGAGCGGCGCTCAGCATGGGGCAGGAGCTGGTGCCGGATGATATTTTCCCGAACGAAGACGATTTCCTGAGCCTTTTCGCCTGGTCGATGCAGCAGCCGGGCAAGCCGGTCAGCATCCGCTGTCGCCAACGCGGCCCGGGCCGGCGGCCGATTCCCGGGCCAGAAAAGACCGCAGCTTCTTCCTGCCGTCTTCCGGCAATTCGTCAAACTCGCAGCCAACGCTGACGCTGCTCACCATGGGAAGGTCCAGAATCCAGCGCACGGTAAGCGGCATGGCCCTGTCGCAGACAATCTCATCTCCCTTGACCAGCCGGGCAAGAACAAGCTGACGGCCCAGCTCCAGCGCATCCCACTCCTCCCGTTTCAGGGTGAAGTGCACCCCCCCCAGGCTCAGATCGAGAAGCAAGGCGGAAAAGGAAAACCGCTCGAAATCAGGAAAAACGAAGACCCCGCAAATATTTTCTCCCGGCGAGAAATACACCCTCTCTTCTTTTCTTTTCTCATGAAACCCGCCATTCATCATCTTCCCCCTTGTGGCCCCAGAAGGACTTGCCGACCCGTGACCATAATTGCCGAATTATCCCCTTGCTCCCATTTTTATATCTGGCGATATTTTTTTTGGCAAGCCTTACCTCTCTCCCCATGGTCTTAGGAATTGACAAAGAGAGAGCCCACGGCTATCTGTTAACAACAATCATCCCCTGAACGTTGCCGAGGAGTTCCCTATGCCCATCACCATTGAAAAGCTCTCCCCCAAAAAACGCGAGGCCCTGCGCCTGGACGAATGGCCGATCTGGCAGTGCGAACCCTCCGCCTTTCCCTGGCATTACGACCAGGAAGAATCCTGCTATATTCTCGAGGGCGAGATCACCGTAACCACCGCCGAGCAGGCCGTGCACATCGTTGCCGGCGATTATGTGACTTTCCCCAAAGGGTTGGATTGTCAGTGGCAGGTGCATGCCGCGGTCCGCAAACACTACCTGTTCCGCTAAACGGACCCCCCCCGTGACCGATCCTTCCGCCATTGCCCGGCAGTTCGCCTTCCCCGGCGAGATTCTTACCGTGGCCGAGTACGGGAGCGGCAATGTAAACGACACCTTTCTGGTCCGGATTGCTGACGGCCAGGCCATTCTGAATTTCATCCTGCAACGCCTCAATCCCCAGGTGTTTGCTGAGCCAGAAAGGATCATGCGCAACCTGCGGGTGCTCGACAGCCATGTCCGCCCCAAACTGCTGAGGCGGCCGAACCAGCGCTGGGAACTGCCAAGCATCGTCCCCGCCCTGACCGGCGCTGATTATCACCGGGATCGAACCGGAGCCCTGTGGCGGGTCCAGACCTTTATCGCAAACACCGGGAGTTTCGCCACCATCGAAAGCGAGGCCCAGGCCGAAGAGGCAGGGCGGGGGCTGGGATTCTTCCATGCACTGATCCGCGACCTGCCCGTGCATCTGCTGCACGACACCCTGCCCGGCTTCCATGTCACTCCCGGCTATCTTGCCGCCTACGAGGCCCTGGCCACCTCGCCGCCCCGGCCGGATCACTCGGGGCAGGCGCTTTTCTGCCACCGCTTCATCGGCGAGCGAAAAGAAGGGGCAGAGGTGCTCGAAGCCGCACGGGCCAGGGGTGATCTCCTCCCCTGCCCCATCCACGGCGACCCAAAGCTGGCCAACATCCTCTTTGCGCGCGACACGGGCGAGGCCATCAGCCTCATCGATCTGGACACCGTCAAGCCCGGCTTGCTCCATTACGACATCGGCGATTGCCTCCGCTCCTGCTGCAACCCGGCCGGAGAAGAAGCCGCCCTGGACGGAGTCTCGTTCAACCTTACCTATTGCGGCTCTATCCTGCGGGGATACCTGCCCCACGTTGCGCCGTTTTTCTCCGCCTCCGACTACCGCTACATATATGACGCTGTCCGCCTCATCGCCTTTGAACTGGGGTTGCGCTTCTTTTCCGACCATCTGGCAGGTGATGTGTATTTCCGACTCCGAAGGCCTGGGCAAAACCTGCACCGGGCAATGGTTCAGTTTGCCCTCTGCCAGAGCATCGAGGCGCAGGAGGCGGAGATCAAAAACATCATCCGAAATCTTCAAAAGCCATGATCGTTTTTAACCTGCACCCTTTCACCGGCCGGGATCCCGGCGGCGTAAACATCCAGGGCGCTATCGAGCGCACCCCGCAAGCCCTTGTCCTTTCCATTGTCCTGCATGGGAATCTAGGCGACCTCGTCCTGCCGGACGGGACGGAGCGGACCCGGTGCGACAACCTCTGGAAATCCACCTGTTTTGAAATGTTCTGGGCTGAAGAAGGACGAAAAAACTACTGGGAATTGAACCTTGCACCGAACGGAGCCTGGAATGTTTACGCCTTTCCTGATTACCGAACAGGGATGAACCGGGAAAATCGAGTTGGGGAGCCGCCGACCAACACAGAGCATACAACGGACACCTTCTCCCTAACCGCCGAACTGGGGATCGGCAAGCTCCATATACACAATACCCCCCTCCGGGTTGGTGTCAGCGCCGTTCTAAAGCATCAGAATTCCCGGCTGAGTTATTGGGCTCTTGCCCACCCAAAAGAGAGGCCCGATTTTCATGCGCCGCAGAGCTTTCTTCTCCAAATATGATCAAGGTATGCGTTTCTGCGGCACTACAATAATTAAGGGAACCTCGCACAATTCGTCACCCGGTAAAAACCGGTGTCCGTTTTTTTGAGAACCTCCCGAAATTACCGGATACCCCCCGCAGGAGATAGAGCGCATGAGTGACCTATGGATTGCCTTCGGATTGACGCTGTTCGCCGGAATGGCGACTTCGATTGGCAGTGTCATCGCCTTCACGGCGAAGAGAACGAATTATCGTTTTCTCTCGATATCAACAGGATTCTCGGCGGGGGTCATGCTGTATGTCTCTTTCGTGGAAATCTATTTCAAGGGCGCCGAGTCGCTCGTTGAACGCTTTGGCGAGACGGGAGCACACTGGGTCAACGCTGGTTCTTTCTTTGGCGGAATGCTGCTGATCGGGCTGATTGACAACCTGATCCCGGCTGCGGAGAATCCACACGAGATCCACTCGGAAGCGGAAACTTTGCCATTGCACGATCCTTCGGCGAAGGCGCCGGATTTCGATGCCTTGTCAAAGACGGGGGACGGACCTGCGGACGCACACGATCACCGCGCGCATCACAAGCTCCTGCGCATGGGGCTGTTCACAGCACTTGCCATCGGAATTCACAACTTCCCGGAAGGATTGGCTACCTTCCTCGCGGCGCTCCAGGATCCAAGCCTCGGAGTAGCCATCGCCATCGCTATCGCCCTGCATAACATCCCTGAAGGCATCAGCGTGTCCGTCCCCATTTACTACGCCACCGGCAACCGGAAAAAAGCGTTCTTCTACTCAGCTCTCAGCGGCCTGGCTGAACCCATCGGAGCCATCATCGCATACGGCGCGATCCGGCTCTTTCTCGGCGGCGACACCGGGGTGATTCCTCCGGAAATCATGGGAATCCTTTTCGGTGGCGTGGCAGGCATTATGGTGTACATCAGTCTCGATGAGTTGCTGCCCACCAGCCGCGCCTACGGCAAAGGCCACGATAGTCTCTTTGGGCTGGTTTCAGGCATGCTGGTGATGGCCCTCAGTTTGTTGCTGATGAAGTAGCAGCCAAGCCGTGGCGTTCCGGCGCGAATGCCGGAAACCTCCACACCTTCTGAAGATAGTTAGGATTCATCCGGAAACTCGTCTTTCCAGATGAAGGCGTTAAGCTATCAGCCATCAGCTTCTAGCTTAACGTGCTTACTTGATTAAGTTTTTTGCTGAACGCTGATAGCTTACCGCTGATAGCATCCAGCAGGAAACATTGTTTCCGGAAGGACACTCGTTAACGCCGGGAATAGTCTCGAAAATGTACATCGTGGGTCCAAACAGACCTACACCTCTGTGACCGGCATCCAGACGTCGGCGCTGAAAGAGCCTGATCTCCTCCCCGCCCATCAATGCCAGGTGCGCCTCCACCTCAACGGAACGGCTGGATTCATTGGCCTGCCCAATGCCCCTGGCGATTTCGCGAATAAAGGCCGTGGCCTGACGGCGGACTCAAGTTTTCACAAATCAAGGGGATGTTCGCCACTGGTCGTGATACACGCTGAGTAAATAGAGTAAATAGTGAGTAAATTAAATAGGGGACAGACCACGATTGTTTTGCTTGAAGTGATACAATAAACCGTGGTCTGTCCCCTATTTGTCCCCCTATTTGTCCCCCTATTTAGTCCCGTGGGCACGGAAATCAAGAAAACCCGCCCCGCCCTGGTGGTCTCCCCCGACGACATGAACGCGGTATTGCTCAGGGGCTGACCAGCAAAGGCCAGCCCCTGGGCTGCCGCCCGGAGATAACCATGGACGGCAAGCAGGCCAGGATTCTTCTGGACCAGTTGCGTTGCGTGGATAAACTCCGCCTGGCGGGGAAAATGGGCGAAGTGGATATGGCCTTGTGGCATCCGCTTCTTCTGGAGATGCTGGCCTGGCAGCGAATGCCCAAAAATCAACCCGACCCGGAGTTAGACTCAGTAAGTCAACAAATCAACAACGTCCCCTCTGGCTCCCTTTTGATGCGAGGGAGACGTCAGTTTGTGTCAAGGATAAAGATTTGACCCTCATTTCCCGCCCTCATTTCCCGCTGACCCTCATTTCCCGCTCATTTCCCGCGCTCGGCGTCAAGTGAAGCGCCTGGTTATGCCCCAATTTCTTCTGTGGGCAGAATTTGCTTCCCGTGGCGAATTGTGAGTATGGAAATTTGTTTGTTTTCAACTCTGTAAATTATTCTGTAATTTCCATATATTAATTCTCTGATTTCTTTGTTGTTCACTTCGGGTACAACTCGGCCACTCAGAGGTGATGATTTTAGTTGTTCGATTTTTTTAAATATTGTCTCAATCCAGTTTGCAGCAGCCGTTGGGTTGTCGAGGGCGATATAGTCGGAGATATCGGATGCTCTTTCTACCGCTAAGGGTGACCACAAGATTTTCATTTGGCAACTCGCTTCAGTAAAGTTGCCTTTGCGTCTTTGTGCTCAATTCCATTGCCGGTTTCGATTTGCGCGATTGATGTATGAATATCTTGAAGCAATTCAATTTTGTCTTGCATAGCTTCGTATTCTGATACGTCGAGAAGAACTGCCGCTCCTTTACCATGTTGGGTTATGATAAGGGGCCTTTTGGTGTCGTGAACTTGTTTGATGAATGAAGCGATACCAGTCCGAAACTCTGACATGGAGCGAATATCTTGGTCAACTTTGAGTCTTTGCATAATGCACCTCTTTGTTTATTTTTAAGTACATTATAAAGTACATAATTATGTAATGCAAGTTGAGATGCTTTTTTTAGGGCATAACGCCAAGGATAACCTGACCGCGCCGGGAACTGGCAGGAAGCAGCGCGGCGCTTCACGCGGTCAGGTTTAGCCGATTGTTATGTGTGATTTTATTAATTAACGAGGATCTCGATGAGTTTAAATATCTGGTCTTTATTGGCAGCAATAGCGGCGGTTGTGGCAATTACAGCAGCCCATTTAGCCCACCGCAAATCATTTGAGGCTATTCTGTTGGCATCTTTGGCTATTGAAAGAGCTTCTTCTTGAGATGCTGGCCTGACAGCGAATGCCCAAAAGTCAACCCGACCCGGAGTTAGACTCAGTAAGTCAACAAATCAACAACGTCCCCTCTGGCTCCCTTTTGATGCGAGGGAGACGTCAGTTTGTGTCAAGGATAAAGATTTGACCCCTTTGTCGCGCCTTGACCCCTTTGTCGCGCCGACCCCTTTGTCGCGCCTCTGGCTGAAATTCGATGGTAATCAGAAAAATATTGTTGCTTTTCCCTACCGAACGTAATAACTTTGTTATTACTAATATGGAGGTGGAAAAATGCAAACAACTTTACGCAAGGTGGGAAACTCACGCGGAGTGCTGATTCCTGCGGCATTTCTGGCGGAATGCGGAATCGGCACGGAGATAGAAATGCGGCAGGAAGGTCGGCGCATCATCATTGAACCGAGGAATCCTCCTCCGAGGCTCGGGTGGTTTGACACCTATCAAGCCGACAAAGATGTGGACGGATGGGCGGGAATTACCGATACCCCGGCTGAAAGTGAGGATTGGCAATGGTGAAACGCGGGGAAGTGTATTGGGTAAATCTTGACCCCACCATGGGCACGGAAATCAAGAAAACCCGCCCCGCCCTGGTGGTCTCGCCCGACGACATGAACAAGGTGTTGCCCAGGGTGATCGTTGCGCCGCTGACCAGCAAAGGCCAGCCCCTTGGCTGCCGCCCGGAGATAACCTTGGACGGCAAGCAGGCCAGGATTCTTCTGGACCAGTTACGTTGCGTGGATAAGCTCCGCCTGGCTGGGAAAATGGGCGAAGTGGATATGGCCTTGTGGCATCCGCTTCTCCTGGAGATGCTGGCCTGACAGCGAATGCCCGAAAGTCAACCCGACCCGGAGTTAGACTCAATAGGTCAACAAATCAACAACGTCCCCTCTGGCTCCCTTTTGATGCGAGGGAGACGTCAGTTTGTGTCAAGGATAAAGATTTGACCCTCATTTCCCTGGACCGTCGTCAACTGTACGTCACACTTTTATGAGCAAGCAATGAGATGAATTGAAAGATGGCAAAAGGATGGGGAACTGTAGGGTAATTTTCGGAAAAAATTACGACATATTATTGGCAACTAAAGAAGTCGGAAATATTTGATTTACTGTTTTTGCCATGGTCAAAAACACAAAACAAATGGTAAGCGGAATGGTACGAGACTCGTTATCAACTACGGCAATAATAATATCAACTATTTTTTTTATTTTCATTACTCCCACAAGGTCGTTCTCTTGGGATTTGTTTGTTACAGAATCTAAACTGCTAGATAGGTTGCAAGAAAAATCTTATTTTTATAAAAAATGCAAAATAAATCAAGTTTACATAAATGAATGCTCAAACGAAGAAGTATCAATGAGACAAGCAGGACTTGAATGCAGCAAAAAAGGCATAGACAACAACAGGATAATCGCATCAGAGCAACTTGGAGAATCGCAAGCGCAAGGTAATGAAAATAATAGCATATACAATAGACTAACGAAGAAACTTATAGAATTTCCATATTTTCTTGAGCCAGCAACTGACAATTACAGAATATATCACACGGAAGATTGCAAGAAAAAATCATCTACAACGGTTAAATATTATAAAATTGCAGGATATCAAATCGTGAAAATTGGACCATCTGCAGAGGATAAAATTAAGCAAAAAGAAATAGAAAAAGAAATAGAAGTGCTTGAAAATGAACGCAATGTTCTGTTGAAAAACAAAAAGCAGTTAAGGCAGCTATACACTTTTGGTGGTGGTGGACCAGAATACGTAACATTGGATGATAAGCAAAAACAAATAGAACAACTCATCGAAATAGATTCAAAAATTTCAGAGGTTCATGGAAAAATCGAAAAAGTCCATTTGAGAAAATTGTTCAATGAACATGAGAAAACTTCACGGAATAAAGTAATTTATTATGCGTATAAATATGAGAAAAAATGCCCGCAATATGATGATTTTCCTGTTTTGGAAGTAGGGCAACTGTACAAACTGAAAAACAATGAAGGCAGAAACACAAGCTTCGGTTTAGTAAGTAAAGTAGAGATTAAAATAGTCCCATCGGCAGTGGGCATTGGTAAAATGATGGAGGAAGATTCAGCAAAACGAGACATGAAAAACGAATAAAAATAACAAACTCAGAAGAGTCGGTTGGCTGGCTTTATTCTTCTATTTTTTTCTATACGGTGCACTGATCAAACCCAAGTTCGGCGGCCGCCTGCAGCTTAATACATCTCGTACTTGGCCAACACCACGTCCAACCCGCCGTTGCTGAGCGGCTTTTTCCAGGCAGGCTTGAGACCGATCTTCTTCACCAGCTCCCAAAACATAAAAAGGGACAGATTTATTTTTTCTGGGGGGAAAGGAATGGGGTCGGGCCAAGCTAACGGCTTAATCTGACATCACAAAAGAAAAAAATCCCGGTAATATCAGGCCTTAATTTGCCTTTTTGTGGCCATAAAAGGACGGCTCAATACATCTCATACTTGGCCAAAACCCCGTCCAGCCCGCCGTTACTCAGCGGCTTCTTCCAGGCGGGCTTAAGCCCGATCTTCTTTACCAGTTCCCGATCGCCGAAATAGAGATACGCCGTGGAGCCGGTGCATTTATGCTTGAAAAAGCTGCCCAGTTCCCCCACCAGGGCGGCGGCCTCTGCCTGGGCTCCGAGCCGGACCCCGTAGGGCGGGTTGGAGACGATGACCGCATCGTTGATCGGCTCAAGCTCCTGAAAACGGCTGGCGCGCACCGGGACCTCTTTGCCGTAAGGGAGCTGACCGAGGTTGATCCGCGCCGCCCGCACCGCAAGTTTCGCCGCATCGCTGCCGGTAATCAACCCCTCGGGCAATGGGCGGATCAACGAATCCGCATCTTCCTTCACCCGCTGCCACGCCTCGGGTTCAAAATCGGGCATGCGCATGAAGCCGAAGCTCTCCCGCAGATACGAGGCGGGAATCCGGCAATAGCGCATCAGCCCCTCGCAGAGCAGGGTGCCTGAGCCGCACATCGGGTCGATCAGCGTGCGCTCGCCGTTCCATTCGGTCAGATCAAGAATCGCCGCGGCCAGGGATTCCTGGATGGGCGCTTCCACCGTTTCCTGGCGGTAGCCGCGCCGGTGCAGGGAAGCGCCCGAGACATCGAGGCTGATCACCGCCGTGTTTTTATGGATATGGAGGTTGAAGACCAGATCGGGGTTGCGCTTGTCCACGTTGGGCCGGCCGCCGAATTTCTCCTGAAACTGATCAACGATGGCGTCCTTGAGACAGAGCGAGGCGTACTGGGAATGGGTGATCTTGCTGTCACTCACCGTGGCGGTGATGACAAAGGTCTGCTCCCGGTCAAAGAGCTCCACCCAGGGGATGGTCAGCGCGGTTTTATACAGGTACTTGGTG
The DNA here is from genome assembly GCA_018830485.1 of Pseudomonadota bacterium. Classification (GTDB taxonomy): domain Bacteria; phylum Desulfobacterota; class Desulfobulbia; order Desulfobulbales; family Desulfurivibrionaceae; genus Thiovibrio. The sequence continues at coordinate 91,203 of JAHJRQ010000008.1, forward strand.
CTGTGGCAGTCGAAATGGAGAAGCGGCGCCAGAACGCGGGTGCAGAGCCGGGTCTGGTAGACGATCCGGTACAACGCCTCGGGGGTGGCGGTGAAATAGACGCCCCGGTACACCGGGTTGACCTGGGTCGCGCCCAAGCCGATGAGCTCGCGCTCGGCAAGGGGCTCGACATTCTCCGCCACCTGGGCGAAGTAGCTGTTGTTTTTCTGATAGACAAAGGAGTCCACTCCGTGACCTCACACAACTGAAGATTGATTTGGGGCAGGCAAGAATCACGCCTCCCTGCGGACATGCGATATACACCGGAAAATGCGGAAATGCCAGAAACAAGAAAAAACAAGGGGGTGTTTCCCAACCTCACCCCCGAGCTATTTTCTTCTCTTGCAATCCGGAAAAAGACCGGGTAACTCTGGCTGCGGAGAACCAGTTACAGAAACCATACCTGGAGAAAATACCATGGAATTCGACTCATTTGAACAGGCGTTGCAGGTCTGCATCACCGCCGCTCCGGGCAGCGACGAACAGGAGGGCGCCCTGATCTATTGCCTGGACAACGCCCCGCCCGAGCTCAAGGACAAGATTGCCGAAGCGTTGGCGAATTTCCACAAGGGGCCGCAGCAGGGTTGCGGCTGCGGCTGCAATCACGACCACAGTCACGACTGAAATTACAGCGAATCGGGCACGTTCAGCTTCACCCACCCCCGGCCCCTCCCGTCAAGGGAGGGGAATCACACATCATCGCATTAACGGGACCAGTAACGCTTGGCCGGCAATGTAATTATTTTTTCTGGAAAAGCGGGAGAAACTCGCCGTACCCTTCTTTTTCCAGATCCGCCACAGGCACAAAACGCAGGGCCGCAGAATTGAGGCAGTAACGCAATCCCGTGGGCGGCGGGCCGTCGGCAAAAACATGGCCCAGATGGGAGTTGCCGTCCCGGCTGCGCACCTCGGTCCGGGTCGAAAACAACTTCCGGTCTTCCCGCTCAACGATTCTTTCCGGGACCAACGGCTTGGTAAAACTCGGCCAGCCGGTGCCCGAGTCATACTTGTCCAGCGAGCTGAACAGCGGTTCGCCGGAAACAATATCCACGTAGATTCCGGCCCGCTTGTTATCCCAGAATTCGTTTTTAAAAGCCGGCTCGGTTCCCTCTTCCTGGGTGACCCGGTACTGCATGGGCGTAAGCCGCTTGCGCAACTCCGCCTCGCTCCATTTTTTGGAAGCCCTGTCCGAATCCCCCCAGGTCTTCGTCAGAAATTGATCCCTGCCGGAACCGCCGCGGTAGATAGCGTACCGGATGGGGTTGTTCTTGTAATAATCCTGGTGGTACTCTTCCGCCGGATAAAACGTCGTTGCCGGAATGATCGGCGTCACTATGGGTTTGGCAAAGATTTTGCGCCCGTCCATTTCCTTTTTGGATTTTTCCGCCAGTTTCTTCTGCTCCTCGTCGAGATAAAATATCCCCGAGGTATAGGCGTGGCCCCGATCCACAAACTGGCCGCCGCTGTCGGTGGGATCAATCTGACGCCAGAAAACATCCAGCAATTTCGCATAGCTGACCTTGGCGGGGTCATACACGATCTCAATCGCTTCAATATGCCCGCCATCGCCATAGTTCTGGTAGGTGGGGTTTTCGGTCTTCCCGCCGATATAGCCGGAAGTCACCGAAAATACGCCGTCGATCTGTTCAAAGGGTTTTTCCATGCACCAGAAACAGCCCCCGGCAAAGATCGCTTTTTTCGTCTTTACCGCGGCTCCGGCCTCCGGCACGCTCAACAGGCTCAACAGGGCAAAGCCCAGCAAAAGAAAGGACGCGTTCTCCACTATCTGTCCGATTATCTTCATGCAGTCACCTCTCCGGTTATTTTTCCCGATTTATCTGACAATGACGAGCTTGCCACAAAGAAAAACATGCGTCACCCAAGTGCTTCGACAGGGCTCTCCTGAACTGACCGAAGGACTCAACATGAACGGATCAATACATTACGACACCTTCCGTTAGCCCTGAGCCTGTCGAAGGGGCATCGCTGCTCTTTATTCAGACAATAAGCACGCGCCGGGAAAAAACTATCATAAAAAAGCGGCCCGGATTGTTTCCTCGGCCAGGAATCCGTCCAGCTCCTCCTGATCGTAGAAGGCCCGCTCGAAAAAAAGCCCCTGGCTGGGAGCGGTGTATTCTTTAAGCACCACCGGCTCCTCCAGAAAACGGGAGACCTCACCCACGGTGAGCTCCCCCTTGCCGACCTCGACCAGCACCCCGACGATCCGGCGCACCATCTTCCAGAGAAAATGCGAACCCACGATGCGAAAAAGGATGAGATCCTCGGTTTCCGCTATCCGGGCCTTGTTGACCATGACCAGCGGCGACTTCTTCTTGATCGCCTGACGGTCGGTAAACGAGGTGAAATCGTGCATCCCCACCAGCATTGTCGCCGCCTCCTGCATGAATCCCGTGTGCAGCCCCTCCTCCACCTGCCAGACAAAATCACGGCACAGAGCGCTCTTGCGCTTGGCGATCTGGTACAGATAGCTGCGGCCGATGCAGTTATGCCGGGCATGGAAACGGGCCCCTGCCCTTTTGCACTCAAGGATAGCGATATCCTTGGGCAGCAGCGCATTCAAGAGCGCCCCGATCTCCTTGGGGGGGTGCTCGGTAAAGGCCTCCAGATGGGCGACGAAACGCAAGCCATGCACCCCGCTGTCGGTGCGGCCGCTGCCCTGCACATCCACCTCTGAACCGAAGAGTTCCGCCGCCGCCTTGAGCAGGCTGCCCTGGATGCTTTTGGCGTCAGCCTGCGTTTGCCAACCGCTGTAGCGGCCGCCGTCAAATTCCAGGGTCAGTTTGAATCGTTTTGGATGCGTATTCATACGCGATGGTTTCCTTGGCAAATCATTTTCTGATTACCACTAATCTTCAGCCAGTTTTTCCCCGTCATTCCGGCTTGCGCCGGGATGACATGTATTCCGAAAACCATTTCCGGAACCGTCAAACTGCATAAGTCCCCCACAAAACCTACGGTTTACCTTAAGGAATTATTCACTCTCCTGCCAGCCCACCGCCTGCCTCCGCTTGGCGCTCAACCCGATAAACGCAAAACACCCTGCCACAAAACAGAGAACAAAAAGGCCGCTGCCAAAAAAAGAGGCCCCATACCCCCATTCACGGTTCAGGCTGCCGGAGACTACGGCGGCAAGAAAGGTGGCCAGGGTCCGCGCGCTGTAGAGCAACCCGGAGTTGCCTCCCAGCCTTCCCGAGGGAAAAAGCAAGGCCACCAGAACGCCGAGTTCCAGCAGAGCCACCGTATCGCCCAGGGTGTGCAGCAACCGAATGATCACCAGGCTCCAGATATCAAAAGCCAGCGGGGTCACGAGCTGAAAAAAGGCGGAAAAAGCCATCCCCCCCAAAAAGAAAAGAAACACCGATTTCCGCTTGTCGTGATATTTGCCGACCAAAGGCACAGCCAGAGCCATCCACAACCCCATGCAGGCGAATACCAGCCCGATCTCCCTGGGAAGCAACCCGAATTTCTCTTTCAGCAGCAGGGAAAAAGAGGTCTGCTCCACCCCGAAATGGGTGCCCAGCACAAAAAGACAGGCAATCAGCAGCAGCGGTTTGAACTGAAGAACATCCCCGCTGTATTCCTTAAAGGAAAAAACAACAACCTCATAGTCAGCCAGAAACAGCGAACACAGAAAGATGGCCCCGGCGCCGGCCACGGCAAGAGAAAACAACAGATTCGGCGATGTCTGCATCAAAAGGCCGCCGATCAGGGGGCCAAGGCCGAAGCCGAGATAGGTGCTCAGCTGGTAGGTCGCCACCCTTCTGCTCCGCTGAACCTGCCCGAAATTCTTCAAATAGAGGGATTCGCTCACCACCACCAGGGCGGCGCTCCCCACCCCGCCGACACAGACTGCGGCCAGAATCCAGCCAAAGGAACGGGCCGTCAGGAGGGCGGCAAAATAGCCTGCGTAAAGAAGCGCGCCGCAGAGCATGGTCCTTCTGGGCGAAAAAAAATCGGAAAACATCCCCAGCGGCAGCATCAGGGCCATGGAGGACAAGGAAAAAAGGCCGATAGCCATACCGATCTGCACGTCGCTCAAGCCATATCCCTTGAGGAGCAGGGGCAGATAGGCCAGCACCAGCCAGTGCGTGAAGTAGATAAGGAAACGGATGGTGATGGACAACAGGATCTGGCGGCGCATGGTGGTCCTGGTAGACGGAATCGATTCTCCCTTCTAGCATGCTTCGCTCAAAGAGGCAATTACGGACTTTTCCCCCCTTCGGCCACCCGACATCCCTGCCCCGGGACCCGACATCGGGTCGATATTGCCCTGAACGCGCCCCATGTCGGCTGGAAAAATCATTTTTTTAGCGTACCGTGGAATTGAAAGTTACCCGGGATGTATCCGCAAACCAAGGAGGAAATATGTTGAAACGAACCCTGCTCTTCTCGTGTGTCGGAATATTGCTTATGAGTCACAACGTCCAGGCCGGGGATACCGCCCAGACCGGCGCCATCGGCGGCGCTGCCGGAGGAGCCATTCTCGGGCAGGCCATCGGCCGTAATACGGAAGGCACGTTGCTGGGCACCGCCATCGGCGGAGTGCTCGGCTATATGGTCGGAAATGAAATGGAGAAGGCACAGGGCCAGCCGACCCGGGTATATCAGCCGACCAGGGTTGTCCGGCAGTATGAGGAGAACCGCTATGACGATTGCCGGGAGGTGGAGGTGTTGGCCACGGTGGACGGCAGGCCGGAACGGGTTTACAGCACCGCCTGTTACCAGAACGGCGACTGGGTTCTCCAGAACAGCGGCCGGGTGGTCAGCCAGATGGTGATCATCGACCGCGACCATCACGAGCCGCCCCGCTGGGGCCACAGGGAGCGCGAACGGAAGCACTGGAAACGCGCCGGGCATTCCAATAAATACCGGCAATGCAACAACACCCGGATTATCTTCCGTTAAACAATTTCCCCACACGATACCCGCAATACGACAACAGGCGGCTCTCCGAAAAGAGAGCCGCCTGTCTCCTTCCTCGCTCCGTTATTCCGCCTGGCCGGACGCATCAATATATTTTCTTGCCCCGGCCAAAGCATCATCGATATGCCCGAATATGTTTTCCACACCGATTTCTCCGGTCAGCCGATGGCGGTCAAGGGCAACCCGAAGCTGCGGTCGAACGCCGGAGAGGATCAAAAGAGTCCCATCCTTGCGGGTCTTGGCCAGAAGATCCTCCAGGGCATGCAGGGCCGTGGCGTCGATGGTCAGGATATGCCGCATCCTTAAAATAAGCACCCTGGCCGGGGTCTTGACGATGTTCAGGGTATCCTTGAACTGGGTCACCGCCCCGAAGAAAAACGGGCCGTAAATCTCAAACACCTCCACTCCCCGGGGGACCTCGCGGGTGGCGATGTCCAGAGCATCGTCCTTTCCATACTCCTCGTTGAGTTCGCTGGTAATGTTGCGCACCTCGGTAACCTGGGCCATCCGTTTCATGAAAAGCAGGGCGGAAAGGACAACGCCGGTCTGGATGGCCACGGTCAGATCGACAAAAACCGTAAGCAAAAAGGTGCTGAGCAGCACCAGGATATCGGACTTGGAGGCACGGAACAGCTTTACGAAATGGCGCCACTCGCTCATGTGAAAGGCAACCACCAGCAGGATCGCCGCCAGGGTGGGCATGGGAATCAGCACAGCCCAGCGGCCCAGGAGCAGCAGGATCAGGAGCAGGGTGACGGCATGGACCATCCCCGCCACCGGGGTGCGGCCGCCGTTCTTGATGTTGGTCGCGGTGCGGGCGATGGCGCCGGTGGCCGGAATTCCGCCGAAAAAGGGAGTGACGATATTGGCAGCCCCCTGGGCAACGAGTTCCATATTGGAACGGTGGCGCATCCCGGTCATGCCGTCGGCCACCACCGCGGAAAGCAGCGATTCGATGGCTCCCAGCAAGGCGATGGTCAGTGCGGGCGAAATGAGCTGCGGCACCATGCTCCAGTCAAAATGGGGCATTCTCGGCATGGGCAGCATGCTGGGCACGCTGCCGAACTGCGAACCGATGGTCTCCACCGGCAGGGCGAGAAAATGAACCAACCCGGTCCCGACCAGAATGGCGATGATGGAGCCGGGAACCTTTCTGGTCAGCTTGCCCCAGAAGACAATGATCAGCAGCGAAATGAAACCGACCAGCAAAGCCGAGGAATTCAGGGTATCGGCATGGTGTGCGTAATCGAGAATCTTATGGACGAACTCGCCGGACCCCGCAGGGATGGTCAGCCCGAAAAAATCCTTGATCTGGGTGGTGGCGATGATCAGGGCGATGCCGCTGGTAAAGCCCACGGTCATGGGATAGGGGATGAACTTGATCACCGCCCCCATTCGGGCCAGCCCCATGGCCACAAGCATAAACCCCGCCATCAGGGTCGCCATGGCCAGGCCGTCGTAGCCGAATTTGCTGACAATAGCGAAAATAACGACGATGAAGGCGCCGGTGGGCCCGCCGATCTGCACCCGGCTGCCGCTCAGAAACGAGATGAGAAAACCGGCGATGATGGCGGTGAAGATCCCCTGCTCCGGCTTGACCCCGGAGGCAATGGCAAAGGCAATGGCCAGGGGCAGGGCGACAATGCCGACCAGAACGCCGGCCATGACCTCCCGGCCCAGATTCTTGCGGTCGCAGCCATCCTTGATACAGGAAAAAAACTCAGGAACCAAACGGGTGCTCATCGGATAATTCCCTCCAGAATACTTTGCAGTATCGGGTAGATATCAGATGGTCGGGGAGCTTTACGCGAGGGAGGTGCGCAGGGTAAAGGCGGGGCCAGGTGATAGGTACCCGACGGACAACATATACAAGCGCGTCAGGCAGAAAACAACAGGCACCTATATTTAGAGAAAGACGCTTGAATTTGCAAGGAAAAATGTTACCAGGCTCCCGGACTCTACATAGGGGGCATTTTCCTGTGTCATCTTGAATAACATAGTGAAAATTCAAAGAACTCTTTGACCTATAACACAAACGCCATGCTCGGGGCACTGCGGAGCAACGAAGACATCGTGCCGATCTTCCGCAAGAAAGTAGTCTGACTTGAACGCTCAGGGCACAATCATCCGTCCAGCACACGGCACAAGAGGGACTGCTCCCTTGTGAGCGGAGCACGCCCTCTTGTCATTAAACCTCGCCGGACAAGGATTTCACCCGGACTATTCAACAACCGTTATTTTTTTCACTCCCTTGTAGTAGGTCCGTGTGTCGGGAAATCCGATCCGCCGGTGTTTGCTTTTCAGGCGGTAGACCGGTTTCAACTCCAACCGATTGCTTCCTTGTTTGATTTCCACCAACTGCTCCAGCACAACCCCGTCCCCAGGCAAGGCCGCCGTAACCCGATGCGTACCGACCGGCAGCCGCAAGGTGGCGGCAAACCGATACCGCACACCATTGCCCGCCTCCGGATCGGTGCTGGTCCGATACCCACCGGTTTCCATGGTCATGTCGCCGGTTACCCTTTGAAACTGATCGCCTGCCCCGACCAACAGTTGATAACGGTTCGTGCCGTAATCGGTTGTATCAATCAGGACACTATTAGGCATTCTGGTCTTGACCGTTAACGACACATGCAGGTCGCCGAAACCAGCGGGTGCCGCCTGGCTGTCTTGGCCGAGCGCCTGCGAATTTCCCTGGCCGGCCCGGGACTCAAGCCGCTCGATGGTCTCCGTCGCGGCGCAGCCGGTCAGCAGGGCGAATAATACCAACAGTACAATGATCTTATGCATTTGAGATTTTTCCTTTTCTGTTTCTAATTTGAATGTGTTCGGTTGTGTTCTCCACCGTGTCGGAGATAAAGAACCGGCAGCACCAGCATGTTCAGGATCGTGGCGCTGATCAGCCCCCCCAGGATTACCACCGCCAGGGGAGAGAGAATCTCATTGCCCGGCTTGTGAGCCGCCAGGGCAAAAGGAACCAAAGCCAAACCCGCGGCCAGGGCGGTCATCACCACCGGTCGCAACCGTTCCAGCGATCCTTTGACCACGGCCTCGCGCAAAGCCAGCCCTTCAATCTCCATCAGGTAACGGTAATGGGAAACCAGCAAAATACCGTTTCTGGTTGCGATACCGAACAGGGTGATAAATCCCACCAGCGAGGCAACGCTGATGGTCCGGTCGGTCAATACCACCGCCACGATTCCGCCAATGAAGGAAAGCGGCAAATTGATCATCACCAATCCGGCGGCCCTGAATGACCCGAATTCCAAATACAGAATTAACAAAATCAGGCTGATCGAGACGATGCTCAACAGGCCGATCATCCGGGTGGCGCCAGCTTCGCTCTCGAACTGCCCTCCGTACTCCACAAAATACCCCGGCGGCAACTCAACACCGTTAATCCGCTTGCGGACATCTTCGTAGACCGACCTTAAATCACGACCCGAGACATTGGCCTGCACCACCACCTTGCGCTGCACATTTTCACGGCTGATGCTGTTGGGCCCCTTGGTCGAAACCAGATCGGCCACCGCTGCCAGCGGCACCTTCTCGCCGGAAGGGGTATCCAGCAGAATCTGCCCTATGGCCGCCGTGTCCTGCCGTGAAACCGCAGGAAAACGAGCCACCACATCAAAACCTCGGTCTCCTTCCAGGGTACGAGACACCACCTGCCCGGCGGTAGCCACCTCCATTCCCTCGGCCACATCGGCCATGCTCAGGCTATAGCGGGCCATCTCCTCCCGTCGCGGAATGATCCGCAGTTGCGGAATATCGGCCTGCTGATCCACGGACAAATCGGCCAACCCGGGGACATCGGCAATTTCAGCCTCGATCTGTCCGGCAACCTGCTTCAGCCTCGACAGTTCCGGGCCATAAACCTTGATCGCCAAATTGGCCATGGTTCCGGACAACATATGGTCGATCCGGTGGCCGATGGGTTGCCCGAAGGTTATGGTCACCCCCGGGATCACCGCTGTCTGCTTGCGCAGTTCGTCCATAACCGCATAGAGCCGCCGCCCGGTGAGATCGAGGCTGACCTCTATCTCACTGGCGTTGGGGAACTTACCATGCTCGTCCTGCTCACCCCGGCCGGTGCGCCGAGCGGTTGTTTCCACCGCAGGATGTTCCAGCAGCAACCTTTCAATCCTTGTCGCCACCTCGGATGATTTTTCCAGCGATGTGCCGGGACCGGAAACCACCATCACCGTCAGGGCCCCTTCGTTGAAGGCCGGCAAAAACGAACGCCCGGTCAGCAACAACAGCGCCAAAGCCAGGGCAAAGGTGAGCGCCGCCCCGGCCATGATCCGGCGCGGGTGGTCCAGCAGATGCTCCAGCAGCGGTCGATAACGGGCAAGCAGCCACTCCATGGTTTTGCTGTTGCCGTGCTCGGCAAGGCAAGGGGTTTTGGTCAGCAGATACGAGCAAAGAGCCGGAGTAACAGTCAGCGCAACCAGAAGCGAGGCGCCGATGGAGACCATGTAGGAGATGCCCAGCGGTTGCAGCAATCGCCCCTCCACCCCGGAAAGGAAGAAAAGCGGCAGGAACACCACCAGAATAATCAGGGTGGCGTTGACAATGGAGGACCGGATCTCGCGGGAAGCCTCGAAGATCACCTTTCGCACCGCCACGCGCTCACTCTCCGGGCGGGCCGCATTCTCCTGCAACCGCCGGTAAACATTCTCCACGTCGATGATGGCGTCATCGACGATCACGCCGATGGCTATGGCCATCCCTCCCAAGGTCATGGTATTGATGGAACTGTCAAAGAGCCGCAGGGCAAAAATCGCGCACAACAGCGAAACAGGCATGGCCACCAGCGAAATCATGGTGGTGCGCAGGTTTCCCAAAAACAAAAAGAGGATCACGATCACCAGCAGTGCTCCCTCCAGCAACACCCGCTTGATGTTGGCAATAGCCCGCTTAATGAAATCGGCCTGCTGGAACAAATCGCTTTCGATCCGCATGCCTTCCGGGAGCGAACGCTGAATCTCGGCCAGTTGCGCCTTGATTCGCTCTGTCAGCTCCAGGGTGTTGGCATCGGGATGCTTTTGCAGCGAAACCACCACCGCAGGCTTGCCATTGGCCGAGGCATCCCCCACCCGGAAGGCCGGACCGACCGTAATCGTGGCCACATCCCGCACCAGCACCGGCAGGCCGTCGCGTGATTCCACCACGGTCTGTTCAATGTCAACGGTCGAGCGGATACGGCCCATGCCCCGTAGCAGGTAATCGTGATCCTGCTGCTTCACCACGCCGGCGGCAAAGTTTTCGTTGCCTCTCCGAAGGGCCTCGGCGACCTGGCCAACGGTGACCCGAAAAGCCTGCAACCGCAATGGGTCGATCTCCACCTGATACTGCTTGGTCTCGCCTCCCACCGTCACCACCTGGGAGATGCCCGGGGTGGCCATCAGCCGCTTTTTTATCACAAATTCCGCCTGTTCCTTCACCTCCATCAGGCTGTGGCTGTCACTGGCCACGGCGATGTACATGATTTCCCCCATGATGGAAGAAATCGGAGCCAGGGTCGGCACGGTTTTCGGCGGCAGGCTGCCGGACACCAGTTGCAGCTTTTCGTTCACCACCTGCCGGGCGCGGTAGATATCGGTGCCCCAGGTGAACTCCACCCAGACCGTGGAAAGGCCGGGGATCGACACGGAGCGGACCCGCCGCACCCCGGTGGCGCCGTTCAGATTGCTTTCAATCGGGTAGGTGATCAGCGCCTCCACCTCCTCGGGCGCCATTCCCTTGGACTCGGTCAAAATGGTCACCGTGGGGGCAGTCAGGTCCGGCAGCACATCCACCGGCATCCTCATGGCCGTCACCGTGCCGATCCCCAGTACCAGCAGCATGGCGATCAGCACCACCAGCCGGTACTGAAGGGCTAGACGAATCAGTCTGTCAAGCATGATGCGCCTCCTTTTCCCTTACCTGCGGCAGCATATCAATGGGCATGTCCGGCATGGGGATCCTCCTTCTTTGCCGCCAAGGCGGCCTGCTTTACATAGTAAGCGCCTTTGACCACTACGCGCTCATGGCCGGAGAGCCCCTTCACGATCTGCACCATTCCCTCCTCTTTCATGCCCACCCGCACCTCCTGACGAACAAAACGCTCGCCCGAGGTCTGCACGAACACGAAGAAGCGGCCTTCATCCTCCATCAGAGCCTCGACTGGCAAAGTCAGCGCCTCAACCTCGACTCCGGCAGAGAGGGCTACCGTGGCGAACATCCCCACCTTCAACCGGGCATCAGGATTAGGCACGCTGAAGATCACCGGCAGGGTGCGACTTTGCGGATCAAGCATGTCCCCCACCGAAACCAGCCGATCAGCCTTAAAACTCCCCTCCTGTCCGGCAACGGTGAAAATGGCCGAGGGTTGCGGCGGCAGCCTGCCCGCGTCAACCGCCGGCAAACTGGTTCTCAGCCAGAGTGTGGCAGGATTGACAATTCGCACGATCGGCTGACCAGCCTCGATCCCTTTGCCGGGGCCGCTCATTACTTCGACCACCGAGCCGCTCAACGGAGCCCGCACCACCAGTCGGCCACTATCATCACCGCCAAAGGCTATCGCAGCATTGTCAAGCGGTGTCAACGCCGCCCTGGCGCTGTCCAACGCCGCCTCGGCATCCTCCACCCGTTTGCGGGAAGCGATTTTTGCCTCATATAGCCGCTGGGCCCGTTCGTGCTCCTGTTGGGCCAGGGTGGCCCTGTTTCTGGCCTCGGCATGGACCACGGAAAACTGGCCAGCCCCGCCGCCGGAGAGAACCGGCGGATCGATCAGGGCAATCACCTCTCCCTTGGCTACCCGCTTGCCCACATGAGCCAAGGGCCGTGCCGCCGACAACACGCCGGAAACCGGCGAGGATACAGTAGCTTCGGCATTGGCGGCTGCCACCATTTCCCCGCTGGCAACGATCCGTCCGGACATCGGCCTGCTCTCCGGCTGGCGCACCAAGGTATCAAGGCTCCATTGCTGCTCCTTCAGGAAAACGATGTTTCCATTTCCCTCGCCGGTCACTATGGAATGATCGCCTTTGCTTTCGTCTGCACGGGCTGCTGTTGCCGCACCTCCCACCTGTATTCCCGGAATTTCTATCCGATCAACAAACCCTTTCCCTTCAGGTAGCAGTTCCAGGGTATAGCTCCCTGCCGCAAGCGCGCTTATCTCGGCCTGATAGATGCCTGGTCTGGCCGGAGCCGGCGCAACGACCGTTACCGGCTGACCCGAAGTAGACCGCAGAACCAGCTTGAGCGGCCCTTCACTGACCGGCTTGCCGTCGGCAAGCCGAGAAAGATGGATCAAAAAGCTGCCCTTTTTCCCCGGCCGCAGCGGGGCGTACTCCATAAACAGCTCACTTTTCACACTCCAGGCGGTAACCTGTACCGCTTCTTCCTCCGCGAGTTCCTCCGGTTGTTTTTCTTTTCCAGAACCGCCGGAACAGCCGGTGGCCAAGAGAAACACCGCTGTCAACAACAGCCAGATCATTCTTTTCATGGTTTTTCTCCTGCAACTCCGTTAATATTTGCCAATACTCCGCCAACCGCGCTTTCCAGTCTGCAGCGGGATTCAAGGGCCGCTTGCAAGGCGGTCAATTCAGCCTCCTGCTGCTCACTGAGCCTGCGTTTCTCGTCCAACACCAATTGCATGCCGATCTCGCCCAAGGCAAAGGCCTCCTGCTGAATTTTTAAATTTTCACGAGCCACCGGCCCCAACGCTGTGCGGTGCAGGCCAAAGGCGGTCAGGGCAAGCCGGTACTGGGCTAGCAGGTCACGCACTTCAGAAGCGACGGTACGTTTTACTCCTTCCAGACGAAGCCTTGCCGCCGAGACGCGAGCGCTTGCCTTGGCTGATTCCGCCTGATTTCGCGAAAAAACCGGCAGCGGCAGAGAGAGCTTCACCCCCATGACGCGGTCTCTGGTCTGCTCCGTTCCCGGGACCAGCAGAGCGCCATCCAACTCGTAGGTATTCTGGGAAGAACGTTCATTCCTGGAAAAAATGGATACCATCACTGGCGGAACCGCCTCGGCCTTTGCCAGGGCCAGAGCGGCCTCCTCGCGCTCTCCTTCCCGCTTTTGCGCGGCCAGATCGGGACGACGCTCCAGGGCGGCGGCCAACAACGCATCATCCGCAGGGCGATGATCGGTTTGCGGCGCTGAGACGTCGGCCAAAGGCGGCAATTCGTCGGCATTGTTGAATCCCAGCAACAACGCAAGCCGCCTGCGAGCTCCTTCGGCAGCGGCCACGGCTTCGCCATGGCGCAGACCGCTTTTGCGAAGATCAAGATCGGCCAACTGCACCTCGAATTCAGGCAAATCGCCAACTTGAAAACGCGTCTTGGATGCAACCAGCAGCTCTTCGGCAACAACCTCCTGTCCTTGGGCCAACTCCACCCGCCGGGTCGCCATGGTTGCGTCCAGCCAAGCACGTTGCGCCTGCTCGGTCACCCTGCGCTCGTAGTCGCGCAACCGAGCCAGCATCACTTCCGCCTCGGCACGGGCAAAGGCCTTGCGCCGGGCGCCGACCGGCACCAGCGGGATCTCCTGGGACAGGGCTATCCCGATACTCCTTTCATCGGGGCTTTTCGTAAAGGCGCCGCTGGCCCCTTCCAGTTCAAGTACAGGGTTCGGCAGGGTGCCGCTCAGTTCAGCCGCGACCCGGATTCCCTCCAGTTCTTCACGCAATGCTGCAACATCGGAATTCTTCTCCAGGGCAATGGCTACCGCGCCCGCCATATCAAGGGGGCTCGGAACCACACCAGGAGGGGTTGCCGCAAAAGACGGCAAGGCCCACAGAACCACGACGGCAGCGGACAATAGCTTCCGCATGGACGTACTCCTCTAGTGATCAATATTCAATTGTCAAAATCAGGGGATGAAACGGTGATGCTATCAGGCGGTATGTCTTGGGGGGATAAATCGTTCTTGCAGATGGGAGGATGGGAAAAAATGAGGGATGTGCGCGGTGAACTGTTTCGTGTGGAGGGGATGGGATAATTCGTGGAGCTGACCGGTAATGGCATGCAGATGCGTGTGAGTCTCACAGCAATGTTCGTCTTGGAAACCACCACTCTCATCATGGCAAGGATGCCCATCCATCCCGCAAGCGGCGGAGATTGAGCAACCGGCCTGGGCATATTCCCCTGGCGCAACCTGTTCTTCCCCGGCGTGAAGAGTTCCGGACAATATACAGACAAGTAATATGATGGTGGAGAAAATGCGAAACATGCCAGATTATTAATCAGCCAAACGAAAAAAGTAAAGCAAAAACTTAAGCACCAGCAGGCATGTCCTTCAGATCAATCCGCGCTGATAGTTGAAGAGCGTGGTCTCCGGCAGGGGCTGATCGGCGGCAAGGGCGGCCAACACCTGCTTGCCCTTGGCGGACATCGCCGCGCATTGGCTCAGGTCAACGATGATCCGGGAGCAGCCCATGGTCTTGAGGGCTGCGAGATGGCCCAACAGGGAAAAATCCTGTTCCGCCAGAACCTCGGTGAGCTCGTGGCGCTGGCAAACGCGGTACCCCTCTCCCCCTTCCGCCCGCAGCAGCGAACCGGGACGCACTCCCCGGACCGGGATGCGGGAAAGCATAACCACCAGCGGGCTGTAGACCGTGACCGCCAGGGGGGGCAGATGTTCAGCCCGGCGAAAGAGCTCCTGCAGGTTTTTGCGGTCATCCTCCAGATCAACGGTGAGTTCGGTAAGCCCCAGCTCCTGCCAACCGAGGGCGGCCTGGCTGTTCAGGGTGTAGCAGCGAAAACCTCCCAGCAGGGTCAGGCCCGACAGCCCGCTAAACAGGGGGAGATGCCCCAAGTTGTTGACCCGGAACCGGCGAAATCCCTGCCCTGCCAGCATCCCCACCGCCCTCCGGTGTTCGTCCCACTCCGGGCCGAAGAGCATGGGGGGGATCTCCCAGATGACCCGCCCCTGCCAATCAGCGCGGTGAAGGTCCACCTTTTTTAGGCCCGCCAGGGTCTCCGGGGTCAGCACCAGCTCAAGGGCGGCGACACCCGGCTCGTCGAGGACACGCATGTCCTGGGGTTCCCGACCGCGCACGGTCAGGGTCTGAACAGCGGGTGCCGGGGGAGCAGCTCCAGGCAGCAGACTGGCCAGCGCCTGCGCCCGGGCCTGGGCCAGGCTTTCTTTTTGCGCCGGGCTCTTTTCCGGCACCGCCACCTGAGCCAGCGTGGCCCGACAGGCTTCCGGGCTCATGGTAAAGGCGGCCTTGCCCCCCACCTTGAAGATCGTGTCCCCCACCTGAAAAAAGCCGCCCTTGTCGGGAATCCGCACCCGGACAAAATCCCCTGCCTTGACGACTTTTTGTTTTTTCTGTTCGAGCCAGAGCTCCCGCACGGTAAAGCCGGTGCCGGCCTGGTCGTTTTGCGGCTGGACGCGGATCCGGTCGCCCACGTGCAGCCGGTCGCCGGTTGTAAACCCGAGCATGCCGCCGCGCAGCGAAGTCACCTGGCCGAGATGCTTCCCGAGAGTCCCCTGCTTGGAGGAATCAGCAATCCCCGTGGGAACGGAGCCGGAAAGAAACCCCTTGGTCGTCTGGCGGCCAAAGGAGAGGGCCAGTTGCTCCTCGGCCTCCTGCATCGCCTGCTTGCGCCCGCTTTCCGGGGCGTCCAGCACCAAACGGTAGGCTGCCACCACCCGGGCCACATATTCGGCGCTCTTCATCCGCCCCTCGATTTTAAGGCTGATGACCCCGGCCTTGAGCAACTGGGGCAGCAGGGACAGGGCGGAAAAATCGCTGGTGGAAAAATGGTAGCCCGGCTGTTCCCGGTTGCGATAGCTCCGGCGGCAGGGCTGGGCGCAGCGGCCCCGGTTGCCGCTCATGCCGCTTACTGCGGAAGAAAAGAGGCACTGGCCGGAAACGGAAAAACAGAGCGCCCCGTGGACAAAATGCTCCAGTTCGATGGTGCTCTGTTGCCGGATCGCCCCGATCTCGGCCAAGGAGAGCTCCCGGGCCAGGACCGCTCGGCTGAAGCCCATCTGCTCAAGCATCAGTACCCCGGCCGCGTTGTGCACGGCCAACTGGGTTGAGGCGTGCAGGGGCAACCCGGGAAAATGGGCGCGGGCCAGCCGCCAGACCCCGAGGTCCTGGATGATCAGGCCGTCGACCCCGATCCCGGCCAGATCGGCCACAATCCCCGCCACCCGGGGCAGCTCCTTTTCCTTGATCAGGGTGTTGAGGGCGATGTACAGCCGACGGTGGTGGTGATGGGCATGGGTGGTCATCTTCTCCACCTCGTCCACAGTAAAATTCTTGGCCTTGGCCCGGGCGGAAAACTCCTGCAGTCCGCAGTATATTGCATCGGCCTCGTTCTCCAGGGCGGCGAAAAATGACTCCACGCTCCCCACCGGGGCCAGAAGCTCCGTTTTGCTGCTTGATTTCCGAGGTGTCATCTTTCCCGTCCCTGTATCACACGCACACCCGCGCATTCTGTCTTCTTTGTACGGGGCCAGACTACCACGCCCGTCAAAACAGGGGCAACGGAAATCGATGGCTGCCCGGCACGGCCACCCGACATCCCCTGCCCGCCGGCCGATGTCGCCAGACATCACCCCATGTCCTCTAGGAAAAACTTTGGGGAGTGGATAGGATACAGACAACAGGAAAGGGATGTACCAGGGGCCACCCCTGGAAACAAAAAACTTAGGAGGAACCACGATGAAAAAAACAATGATTGCTCTTGCCATGGTGTGCGCGACCGGCCTGACCATGACCATAACCGGCCTGGAAACGGCACAGGCCGCTGGAAAAACCGCGGCCCCGGCCCAGGATCTGGTGATAAAGGGGAAGAAACCCGCCATTTTCAGCCATGCCAAGCACGCCGCCCTTGGCCTTGATTGCGGGTCCTGCCATCACGATGCCAAGCACCAGCCCGTAACCGAGGCGGCCATCGCCGCACTGGGGAAGACGGATGGCTTGCAATGCGCAAGCTGCCACAATGCGAAGTTTGCCGATCCCAAGCTCCAGAAGCCCATGGACGTGTTCCATGCCCGGTGCAAGACCTGCCACGCCACCGGAGTAAACGGCAAGAAGGGCCCCACCGGCTGCATCGCCTGCCATACAGCGGCTGCCGCTGCTCCGGCACAGGCTGAGACCCCGGCCGCTGCTCCCGCCCCGGCCATGAAAAAAAGAAAGGCCGTGGAAGGCTGCTAACCGGCGGCTCCGCCGATCAGCCTACCCCGTTGCCGCAGAAACTCCAGCAGCAGTTGCTCCAGGCCATACTGCTGCTGGAGCAGGCGGCCGGCTCCCCGGCAGCCTGTGCATCGGGGCTGGGCCAGCACCCTGCCTGATTTGCCCACAGTTATAATTCAGGCGGAACATGGGCTTGAACAGAAGCAGACAGCCCCGCTCCCCGAGCCCCCCCTTGTCCTCCCGCAGGATACGCACGCAAACCCCGGCCAATGACCCAGACCATGCGATCACGCTTTTTCTGGTTTTTTCTGGCCGGGTATGGTTAGCTGGGGCGACAAAAAAATGATCGTATCAACCACAACAAGCCGCCCCTATGACAGACTCCCGCAAGACCTCGCAACTCTGCCCCAATTGCCGCCGCCTCATCAGCCGGGATGAGCCCTTCTGCCCGTATTGCGGCATCAGGACTCCCGGCGTCTGGTGGAAGAACCACGCCTTCCTGCGGCTGTTCCACGACCAGGATCTCTTTCTCATGGGCTTGAGCGGCCTCAACATCGCCCTCTTTGTCCTCTCGCTGCTCATGAATCCGCGCGGCATGTCCCTGGGCATGAACCCCTTCGGCTTTCTCTCCCCGGACAACCGCAGCCTCCTGCTTCTGGGAGCGACGGGCACCATGCCCATCGATGGCCTGCACCGCTGGTGGTCGCTGGTTTCCGCCAGCTACCTGCACGGCAGCCTGCTCCATCTCGTTTTCAATCTCATCGCCCTGCGGCAGATCGGCCCCCTGGTGATCCAGGAATACGGCCTGCCGCGGATGTTTTCCATCTATACCCTGGGCGGCATCGGCGGCTTTCTGCTCTCCTACCTGGCCGGAGTTCCCTTTACCATCGGCGCTTCGGCCGCGGTCTGCGCCCTGATCGGGGCGGCGCTCTATTACGGAAAGAGCCGGGGCGGCAGCTATGGCCGGCAGGTGTATCAGCAGATCGGCGGCTGGGCCATGGGCATCTTCGTTTTTGGCCTGCTGGTGCCGGGGATCAACAACTGGGCCCACGGAGGCGGCATGGCAACGGGCATCCTCTGCGGGCTGCTTCTGGGCTATCAGGAAAACCGCCGCGAACTGCTCAGCCACCGGCTGCTTGGCGGAGCCTGCGCCGGGGGGACGCTCCTGATCCTGCTCTGGGGTGTGGCAACCTCGGTGATCTACCGCTTTTTCTGAACCGTGCGCTCAGGCACGGCCAAGGGACGGACGCCTGTTTCCTGCGCTGCCGCGCCTTAGCAAGACACCGGGGACGGATGCCCGTGGCCAATAAAAAAAGGCAGGGTTTCCCTGCCTTTTTTGAATATATCTTCGAACGCAACCTGCGCTCTGTTTCAGCCGCCTCAGCCGCTTTTTCCGGATTTACTTTTCTCTTCTTCCTTCTTCTTTTTGGCTTTTGCCGCTTCCTCTTCCGGAGTGCCTTTCGTTTCCGCTGCTCCTTTTTCCGCCCCGGCCTTGGCCTTTTCCTCAGTGCTCACGGCACTGCCCTTGCTGCCGCCTCAGCCGCTGCCGCCGGCGCCATTCGCCGCGGGGGGCGCGGCCAGGCCGGCCCCGGTCAGCAGGCTGGCAATGCCAAACCCCGCCAAAAATTTTTTCAGCTCCTTGGTTTCCATAAAACCCTCCTTGCAATCGCTTGCGCTGTGGGAAAATGAGAAAACCGGATTCTTCCGGCCCCTGCGTGACCGAATCAGAATAGGACTGCCCGATCACATCCTGGTAACAGTATCAGGAAATCCCATGCAAAAAGCAACAAAAAAACCCGCGGGCACCCCTAACATTCCTTGAAAGGGTCCTTACTTTCGGGCGGCTCCGTATAGAGTTCCGGGTAGAGCTTGTGGCTGCAATCCGGGCAGATGGAATGGCTGAACTCGGCATTGGAGTGCTTCTGAATATATGCTTCCACCTGTTGCCAATATCCCGTATCGTCCCGGATCTTTTTACAGGAGGCGCAGATCGGGATAAACCCGCTCAACAGCTTGACCTTTGCCAGCGCCTCCTGCAGTTCGGCAATAACCTGCTCCTTTTCGTTCTCTATCTTCTTGCGTTCAATGGCGTAGCGGATGGAACGGGTCAGCACCTCCCCGTTGACCTGCCCCTTGATCAGATAATCCTGGGCTCCTGCGTTCACCGCCTCAAGGCCAACCTCGTGATCCGCCAACCCGGTCATCACCACAATGGGCAGACGCTTCACTTCCGAGGCCAGCCTCCGGACAGTATCCATGCCCTGGCTGTCCGGCAATCCGAGATCGGAGAGGATGATATCGAAGGCATCCTCCCCTGCCAGGCGGATCCCGTCCTCGAGCCGGGTAACATGCCGGATCGCAATATCGTCCGTTGCCGCGCTCCCGCGGGTTGGCGATTCCCGCAGCATCTCCCGGATAAGAAATGCATCGGCCTGATCGTCCTCGATGAGGAGAATTCTGATTTTCATGGTAACACCTTCCTCTTGCGGGAGCCGAAAAATCGTCTCGAATATGTTCTCCGTCATACCGGAGAAAGCCGGTGTGACGAATTGTGCAAGGTTCCCTTGTTATTTCGCCGGCATCCTGACGATGGTGAACCAGAATTCCTCGATCATGGCCACCGCCTTGGTAAAGGCCGCAAAGCTGATCGGCTTGGTGATATAGCAGTTGGCGCCCAGATCGTAGCAGGCGGCAATGTCGGCCTCCGCCTCCGAGGTGGTGAGCACCACCACGGGAATGGAGCGCAGGTCCGGATCACCCTTGATCTCCCGCAGCGTTTCCTTGCCGTCTTTCCGCGGCATATTGAGGTCGAGCAGCACGATATCCGGCCGCGCCGCCCCGGTGTACGGGGACTCTTTCCGTAAAAATTTCAGGGCTTTTTCGCCGTCATCCACCACATGGAGCGTGACCAGCATCTTGGCCTCCCGCAGCCCTTCCCTGGTCAATTCCACATCGCCGGGGTCGTCTTCCACCAGCAGGATGTCTATTCGGTGCGGGTTGGTCATGGTTGCTTCCCTCCGTTGTCAAGCAATCTGTCGTTCCCCTGAACCACTGCATCCCCTTTCCGCAAGGCGTCATGCAGGGCCTGGGCAAGCTGCTGCATTGCGACCGGCTTGAACAGATAGCCGTCGATCCCCAACTGTTTCGCCTTTTCCCCATTCATGATATCGCTGAACCCGGTGCAGATGATTACCGGCGTGGCAGGGCTGAGCTGTTTGATCCTCCTGGCCAGCTCCGCCCCATTCATGCCCGGCATGGTCATGTCGGTAAGGACCAGATCAATCCGGGCCCTCTCCCGCCGGAATGTCTCCAGCGCCTGCATACCGCTGGAGCAGAGCACAACCTCGTACCCCAGGCGGCGCAGCACCTTTTCATGGAGCTGACAGACCACCAACTCATCGTCCACCGCCAACACGGTGCCGCTCCCGCGAGGCATCGGGCCCGCCTCCTCGGCAGCCCCCTCGCTTTGCACCTCCACCTGGGGCAAGTAGACATGGAAGGCGCTGCCCTGACCCGGCTCGCTATACACAGTGATATGTCCTTGGTGACTCCGCACGATGCCGTGCACCACCGACAGCCCCAGCCCTGTTCCCTCGTCTGGCTTTTTGGTGGTGAAATAGGGATCAAAGATTCGAGCCTGGAGTTCCTTGCTCATGCCGCAGCCGGTGTCGCGGACGATCAGTTTCACATGCGGGCCAGGCTGCAGGGCCAGGTTGTCCAGGTAATCCTGGGCCGTAATCTCCACCACCGACAGGCTGACGCTCAACTCGCCGCCGGCCTCCCGCATGGCATGATAGGCATTGGTGCAGAGGTTCATCAGCACCTGATGGATCTGGGTCGGATCAGCCATGACCATGCCGCAGTCAACGACATGTTGCTTGATGGCAATGGTGGTCGGGATGGTGGAGCGCAGCAGCTTGAGCGCCTCCTTGACGATCAGATGAATCTGCACCGGCTGCCGCTGCTGTTCGGTCTGGCGGCTGAAGGTGAGGATCTGCTTGACCAGTTCCTTGGCCCGTTTGCCTGCCTTGTTGATCTCCTGCACCAGGCCGCGCTCTTCGCCGGAGGGGGGCAGACGCTCTACGACCAGTTCGCTGTAGCCGAGAATCGGGGTGAGGATATTGTTGAAATCGTGGGCGATGCCGCCGGCCAGAGCGCCGATGGCCTCCATCTTCTGGGCCTGGCGGAGTTGATTTTCAAGGCTCTGCCGTGCCGTGACATCGACCAATGTCTCGATCGCGGTAATAACCCTGCCGTTGCTGTCTTTCGCGTGGGGATAGGCCTTTGTTTCTATATACACGGTCGCCCCCTGTGCGTCTTTATGCATATAGGTCACCGAATGCGCCTCTCCTGTCGCGAACACATTCTGCACCGCGCAATCGCTTCCGGTTTCAAAACAGGGCGCCGAGGCATGGAGGGAAACTTCATAACAGTATTTGCCAAGGACATCCTCGACGGGCATGTCGAATAACCTGGAGTATGCCTTGTTGGCGGACAAGATCCGGAACTCCCGGTCGACAATGATGAATCCCTCGTCAACGCAGTCAAGGATGTTTTTGATGAATTCCTCGGATTGCTTGCGCTCGGTGATGTCCTCGACCATGCCGAGATAGCCGATTATCTCCTCCTTCTCATCCTGGACTGCCGTCACCACAAGCCGGGCATTCAGCCGGGCGCCGTTTTTCCGGACCATGGTCCACTCGGCGGCCTGGGCCTGCCCTTGCCGGGCAGATTCCGTGAACACCGCAAAACCGCTGATCGGGCGGGCATATATCCTGCTGAGTTCCTCGCCCCTGGCGCTGATCTCGGCATCGAGATGCCAGAGCAGCGGGGTCTGCCTGCCGACCACTTCCTCGGAGGTGTAGCCGAGCACCCGTTCCGCCCCGGGGTTGAACACGGTGACGACTCCGTCTAAATCGGTGGCGATAATCCCGTATTCCGTGGCGGCATTCAATACCGCCTGGAGCCGGGCGCTGTTTCGGAGCACTTCATCGGCCATACCGTTAAAGGCTTGGGAAAGCTCTGCCAACTCCCCCTTGCCGGAGACATCGGCCCTGGCCAGGTATTCCCCGGCGCGAAAGCGGTTGACGATCCCCTGCAGATGGGAGAGTGGCCGTGTCAGCCAGCGGTTCAAGGCGACCCACAGGGCCAGCATCAGAAGAAGGCCGACACCCCAAACCTCGAGGCATTTCACGATCAAGTCCTCGCCCAGATATCCCTTGTGCCAAGACAGGTCATACTCCATGAAAATCCCGCCGACGCGGGTGGGCCGAATCTCTCCGGATTCCACCGCGAGAGCCACCGGCCCGTAGCCGACAAAAGTATTGCCGTCGGAGGAGAGACGGATATCCGGTCTTCGCGTTTCCTGGAGGGAGCGGAAACGGTTCCGGTCGAAAGACGGCAGAACTTCATCGGCAGGACGGCCCCGCCATCCCCTTTGCGCACCATCCAGAACAAGGCCCTGATCGTCTACAAGCACGACGGCGCGAACTTCCGCCGGAATGCTCAGCTCGGCGATTTCCGATTCCACAAGGCGGTCCATGCCGTTTCGCTGTAAATTTTCGATCCTGGGACCTGTCCGCGCGAGAACTTCACGCAACGAAGCAAGCGATCTTTCTTCGATGCTTCGCGCCTGCGTCGTGTACTCGTTCACGGTGAAGAATACCAGCAGCAGAGTAAATGCCAAAAAAACAAAGATCGGCACCCAGAGACGCAAGCGGATGGTGGCAGGGTTGCTCATTTCTTCTCCCCAACAAGAAACGACGGGTCTGCAAGGCGCTCCACGGAGACCTCCTTGTGCAACAGTTTCCGGCGCAGCATGAGGGCGGCCAATTCGCCCGCAATGCTCTTCAGACCCGGAGGATTCCCGCCGAGCAACGCCTGGTTCTCCTGGATACCCGGCAGGCGGAGGCCAACGAACTGCTCCAGCGCATTTTCCCCCAACCGGGGGGCCATTCGCTTTGCCGCGTCTTGCGGCTGACCGGCAAGATACTCTCTCGCCCGGAAATGCCCTTTCAGCAATGCTCCGAGCGCCTTGGCATGGGCTGCGGCAACCTCCGGACGCACCGCGAGCACGTCGACAATCCGGCCGGGAACCTGTGCGCTGTCGAAGAGAACCCGCGCCCCCTCCTGCAAAAGCCGGCTGCGTACCGGTTCAAAGGTCACCACTGCATCGATCCTGCCCGCCCGATAGGCGTCGGCATGCCCATCCACCGTCAGCGGCACTATGGTGACATCCTCTGCCTGGAGTTCGCCGGCTTGCAGGGCCGCATCCAGCATGGTGGCCCCAACCGCGGCAGTCTCCACGCCGATCCTTTTGCCGCGGAGCGCTTGCAGGGTGTCGATCCCCGGCCTGGCCATCACAACATCCGCGCCATGGGAAAAATCCATGACCAGCACCACCCGAAGATCCACGCCGTCCTGCAGCAAGGAAAGCGCCTCATCAAGGGTCAGGCAGGCCGCCTCGATCACGCCGTTGCGCAGGGATTGCGAAACCTGGCTGTTGGAGGGCAGTTCCACGAGGCGGATGTTCTTATCCTCGTAATAGCCGAGACTACGCGCCAGATAGAGGGTCTCGTAACCTGACCAGACATTGGAGGCAACGCGCAGCAGCGGCTCCTGGCGCTTCGCACAGCCGTTGAGCCAGAATCCACCGGCAAGGACGAGGAACAGCAGGCACAACCCCGCGCAAATTATTCTGGTTGTAGCCTTGTGTGGCTCAGCCAAGGTTGCCCCTCCTCTGTCAAATAGTCTATCGCGTCTTTTGCTGCATCGGCATGCGCGGCACGGTGAAGAAAAAGGTCGTCCCCTTGCCTGCCGCCGATTCCAGCCAGATCTTGCCGCCATGCCGCTCGACGATCTTCTTGCACAGCGCCAGGCCGATGCCGGTGCCCGAGTATTCCTCGCGGGTGTGCAACCGCTGGAAAAGCTGGAAGACCCGCTCGAAATGCTGGGGCTCGATGCCGATTCCGCTGTCGCGCACCGAAAAAAGCCACTCGGCGTCCCGTTCAACCGCGGCCACGGCAATCTCCGGAGCCTGACCGGCAGCGCGGTACTTGACGGCATTGGTGATGAGATTTTGAAAAACCTGCCCCAACTGGCCGGCATCCGCCATGACCGTGGGCAGATTTCCCGCGCTGAGCCGCGCCCCGCTCTCCTTGATGGCCAACTCCAAATCCTGCCGCACCCGCGCCAGAAGAGCGTTGCAGTCAACCGGCTCGAACTCCTTCCCCTTGGTGGTTACCCGGGAGAAAGCCAGCAAGTCGTTGATCAGGGTTTGCAGCCGCTGGGCGCCGTCGACGATGTAGCCGATGTAGGCATCGGCCTTCTCGTCCAGATGGCCCTGGTACTTGCGGGCCAGCAGCTCGGTGAAGCTGCCGATCTTGCGCAACGGCTCCTGCAGGTCGTGGGAAGCCACATAGGCGAAATGCTCCAGCTCCGTGTTGCTCCGGGCCAGGGATTCGGCATATTGCCTCAGCCCCTCCTGGGCCTGGCGCAACTCGGTGATATCCCGGAAGATGGTGTAAAGATATTGGCGCTCGCCAAGGATCAAAATCTGCGCCGACACCGCAACGTTTCTGATCTCTCCGGACTTGGTCCGGTGCTCGGTTTCAAAGCTGTCGCTCTCATGCCGCCTGATTTTTTCGATGTGGGCCTGAATCTCCTCGGGCCTTTCCCTTGCCTCGTAATCCGCCAGCGAAAGTCCGGCAAACTCTTCCCGGCCATATCCCAACTGACGGTGGGCCACGTCATTGAACTCAACGGCCTTGCCCGTTTCCAGATCGATAATCAAAATGCCGTCCGGCGACTCGTTGAAAATGGCGCGGTACCGCTGCTCGGATTCGTGGAGCAGCGTTTCGACCCGCTTGCGCCTGACCATCTCCCAGGCGCTGCCCATGTAGAGAGTGAGCTGCCGGATATCGTCCGCGTCATAGGGCTCTTCCTTGTTGCCGACCCCGAGGACCGCGACGATGTTCTCCCCGTCGAAGATGGGAATGCTCAGGTGCCGGAAGAGCGGGAAATGGCCTTCCGGCAACCCCTTTTTCCCCGCCATGTTCTGGTAATCATTGTGCACCACAGGCTGCCTCTGCCGCACGCAATCGGCCCAGATTCCCGCCGCCTGCAGCGGGTAATGCGGGGTCTTCACCGCGGTGCAGAGCTCCATGACCGCCTCGGACCAGAGGAAAAGCCGCAGGGTCTGCTGGTCCTCATTGAAAAAATGCAGATAGCCGACCGTGCTGCGGGCCAGCCGCACCGTCTCCTCCAGGGCATAGCGGATCAGCTCCTCCTCGGTGTCGAACTCCCGCTGGCTGAGAGCAAGCAGGAGCGCCAGCCGCTCTTCATTCAACCGCAGCTCCGCATTGGCGCGGGACAGATCCCTGGTCCGATCCTCCACCCGCGCCTCAAGCTCAAGGTTCAGGCTGTGCACGGCCAGGTTGCTTTCCTGCAGGCGCTGGGCCATGGCGTCAAAGCCCCGGGAAAGATTGCCCAGCTCGTCCTTGGCCGCGCTCCCGATGCGACAGCCGAGATCACCGGCGCTGACCGCGGCAAAGGCTTCGGTCAAAACCCGGACCGGGAGAGAAAAGGAACGGATGATCAAAGAGGAAAGGAGCAGCAGCAGGACCGCAATGGCGCCGACCACCAAGACGCCTGCCATCTCAATCCGGCGGGAAAAGGCGAGGGACCGGTCATGGTTCAGGTGGTGGAGGGCGTGCGCCGCCGGAGCGGCCACGGCCAGATCCTGAAGAATCCTGGCCGTGAGCCGGTCGTGGAAGCTTTTCTCCTGCCCGGAAAGTTGCATCCCCTTGCCATGGCTGGGATGCGGCCCGTACTGGGCAAAAAGAAAGCCCAGGTTGTGGACGGTCCGCGAGAGGCGGCCCAGCAATTCCTGTTCCCCGGCCGAGTCGAAAAGCGCTGTTTCCGCCTTAATCTGCCGCTCCAGGAAGGCATGCTTTTCCACCCACTGGACATGGGCGCGTTCCTCAAAATAGATATGGTGCTCGTAGGTCAGGATGGCCAGATCGGCAAGGGTGGCAGCCAGTTCATCGGCAACGATGGCCTTGTGGGTGGCCCGTTCCACCTGACCGGTGGCCCAGAGAAAGAGCGCGGACAGGGTCAGCAGCAGGGCCACCGGAATAATGCCGATCAGGATGAGTTTGCTCCGAATCTTCACCGAAAATCCCCTCAGCGCTTGAAAAGCGTAACCGCATCCGGCTTGATGGCCCGCAGATATTCCGGCAGGACCAGGTCCAGATAATTGGGCATGCCGTTCCCAAGCCCCGGGGAACCGCCGCGCTCCACCTGCCAGCGGTACTGGTCCTCCAGATGGATAAAGAGGAAGTTTGGCAGGGCAACATCGATGGCCGTCCTCGCCCAGAGGCTTTCGATCTCCCGGGGGGCAATCCTGTTCTCCTTGGCCACCAGCGCCTTGGCTGCGGCCGGGTCGTTTTTCACGAATTGCTCGGCCCGGATCAGGGCGTGCAAAAGCCTGGGAGTTGCCTGAAGATTGAGCGGGATATCGGGCCGTGTGGTGAGGATGCCGAGGATGGGATTGAGTCCGGGCTCGGCAAAAACCACGCTTGTGTCGCCCAGGGCCGTGGCCGCGGCATCGACCATCCTGTTGGTCATGGAAAACCCGTCGATCTCGCCTTTGGCCAGGGCGGTCCGAAAGGCCTCCGGCTCCATGAACACCCGGACAACCTCGTTGTGCTCCAACCCATGTTTCATCATGAACAGGTCAAGGAAGATATGGCTCAGCACTCCTTTTTTCACCCCGATCCGCTTACCCCTCAAATCCTGGGGCGTGGCGATGCCCAGGTCTCTGCGGGCGATGATCCGGGCGGAATCGTAATCGGACAAGACCGTGGCCAGGATGGCGAAGGACGTGCGCCGCGGGTCGGCCAGGACAATAGGCGGCGCCCCGCTCACGGCAAAGTTGCACTCTCCGGCAAGCATCCCGTCAAAGGCCAGCTTGCCGTCGAGATCATTCAGGGTGACCGTGAGGCCCTCTTCGGCGAAATAGCCCTGTTCCAAAGCGATGCGGGGCAGGATATCGGTGACGCTGCCATGGCAGAATGTTACGGCCAGAGGCGCGGTTTGCTTTCCTTGGGAACCTGCCTCCTCGTTCCGCTTGCAGCCTCCGGCCACAAGCAACAGCACACACGTTGCCGCGACAAGCGCGCAGCCCGCCGCTGTTGCCGCGTTCTTTTCCCGAAGCATGCACATGCCCGGTCTCCTATTTGCCAAGATTCATCGCCTCCGGCCTCACCGCCTGCAATGATTCCGCAGCAATCAGCGCCAGAAAATTTGGCGACTGGCCCGCGCCGTCCCCTGTCTGCTGCGATGTCCAGCGGGCCGCATCCTCCAGCCCCATGAGCAGACCATGATCCAGGCTCAGGTTGTATTGGTAGGAACGCAACCGTTCCTCGGTCTCGGCCACTGCCCCTTCCTGGCCGATATGGGCAACGGCCAGCGTTTCTTGGGGGTGCTGGCGGATAAACTCCTCGGCCTGTGCCACGGCCTTGAGAAACCGCACCGCCGTCTCGGGCCGCTTTTCCAGCAGCCCTGCGGTGGTGAGCAGCATGACATAGTTCCGGCATAGCCCTGGGGCCTCCAGGAGCACCCCGTTTTCCTGCAAGGCGTGTTGCGCCTGGCTGATGACCTTCCGGGTCATGGAAATGGCGTCCACCTCACCGCTGGAAAGCGCCCCCAGCACCTCGTCGGCTTTCATGAAGACCACCCCGGCATCCTTGAGCGTGAGACCGTTTTTTTGCAAAAATACATGGAGAAAAAAATGGGCGATGGTCCCCTGTACCGTGGCTATCCGCTTGCCTTTAAGATCCTGGGGCGTGGCGATCCCCCGGTCTGCCCGGCCCAGAATCTGAGCCATGTTGTCCGTTCTTTGCACAGAGGCAAGAATCCGCAAATCGTCCCGCTGGGGGGCATACTCAACCACCGGCGGTTCGGCAGCCGTGGAAAAATCACATTCGCCCCGGAGCATCGCTGCCAGGGCATTGCGGCCCATGGTGAATTCCCGCACCGTGACCGCCAGCCCCTGGTCGGAAAAAAAATCCTGCTTTTCCGCCACCACCAGGGGCAGATGCATATTCGTGCTCCGGCAGAGCGTCACCGGCTCCAGCGCCACCGCGGCCACCTGGGGAGTTTCCTGCCGCTCGCAGCCGGTGAGCAGCAAGGCGGAAACCGCGACCAGCAGCAAAACAACCAGCGCCCTGCTGCCCAGCCGATCCGCAAGGGGTTGGCGGTCTCTGGTTTTCCCAGGATAATCAGGCATGCGCATCCTCCATGCTCTCGACGTAACACCGCGTATCACAAAAAGGTCTCCCTTCATGTTCGGGAAAACAGGAGCCAAAGTCAATGGGAAAACTCCTGCAGAAACACCCTAACCTACACCTGCAGGTCAACAATAACGGGCAAATGATCGCTGGCGACCTTTGAGACGCGGAGACGGCAGCGCTTGCCGCCCAGCACGGTGATAGGCCCGCGGCAAAACACCTTATCCAGGCCGGTGGAGGGAGAAAAGGAGGGGTAGGTCAGAATGGCATTCTGATAGCCGACGCCATGATTGGTTGCGCAGACAAAACCCAGCGCCTCGGTAAAGAGCGGCGCGAGCCGGGTCCACCAGTCGTTGAAATCACCGGCCACCACGCAGGGAGCCTCGACGGTGAGGCCGGTGAACTCCGGAGTCCGCACCAGCCGCCCCACCTGCTGAGGCCGCTCCTTGAACGAAAGCCCCAGATGCAGATTGAACACCGGCAACAGCGGGAAGGCTGCTTGGGAGGGCAATTCCAGCTCGGTGAACAGGCAGCCCCGGGCCTTGCGGCCATTGAGGGTCAGATCAATATTGCGCTCACGGGCGATGGGATAGCGGCTCAGGGTGGCGTTGCCGTACATCCCCTTGCGCAGTTGGACATTGAGCCCCACCGCGGAGTAGGGATAATTGCAGCTCTCGGCCAGTTCCCGGGCCAGATTCAATTCCCGCGAGCGGGGAACTCCCACGTCCACCTCCTGAAGCAAAACGATGTCGGCATCGTAATGGTCCAGGACCGCGGCGATGCGCTCCGGGCGAAACCGCCGGTCAACCCCGATGGCCCGGTGGATATTGTAGGACAGAATCCGCAGATTCATGGTTGATGCTCCAGCCCTGATTCAACAGGATACGTGCGTTCACGAAGTTATGGGAAACCAACTGCTAACTTACTAAAAAACAGTAGGGGTCGCGCTGGGTGAAGACATCGAGGCCGAAGCCGTGGCTCACGGCGAGGCATCCTCCGCAGGCGGGCCGCAGGCGGCAGTCCCGGCAGGCCTGGCACCCGGCCCGGTACTTTCGGGCCGCAGGCGCATCATAGATCTCCGCCAGGGATTGGCGGAAGATGTTGCCGATGAGCGAGGGAAATTTCCGGCAGGCATGCACTTCGCCGTCGGGCAGCAAGGAAACGAAATTAAAGGCCGCGCCGCAGCCGAATCCGGCGCATCCTCCCAGCAGGGGCTCCCCTTTTTCCGCACGGAGCAGATTGAAAAGATTATCCTTGAGGCCCATGTCCGGGTTCTTTTGGGCCGCGGCCGCATAACGCTCCAGAAATCCACGGTACTCGGCAACCGGAACAGACTCCAGCAGGGAGCCCTCGCCGACCATGGCCAGCCGGTTAAAAACAAACAGATCGACCCTGTCGCGGAGCAGCTCGGCCAGGGGGAGAACCTGCGCCATATTGCCCCGGGTCAGGGTGAGCATCACCATGGAATAGATATCCAGCTCGCGCAACAGCTCAAGAAACTTGAGAACCCTGGCAAAATAGCCCTTGCCCCGGATGAAGTCGTTATGCTCGGCCAAGCCCTCAAGGCTTACCTGGTAGAAGACCGGTTTCCGGATGGCCAGCAGGGACAGGAGATGCTCTTTTGTGGTGGCGTTGCCCAGGATGGCCACGCCAAAGCCCCGATCCACCGCCGCCTGATAGAGTTCGAGAAAATGGGGATAGAGCAAGGGATTGCCGCCGGAAAAGCTCACCTGCCCCCGCACGTGGCGGCTTTGGCAGAAGGCCAGCAGATCATCGAGCACCGCAAGGCCGCTGGCCAGGGGCAAGGGAGCGCGGTCGCTCCGGTCGTAGCAATGCTTGCAATGCAGATCGCAGACCTGGGTGATGTGCCATTGCAGGGTGAAAACCTCGGCGCTCAGAAAACGGGGCTCCACCTCCTCGGTGATGGGGAAGCTCTCCGCATCCCTGCGGATGCGCGAGGGGGGGGCAAGCAGAATCCCCTTGTCCGTTGCCCGCTCAAGCGTTGCCAGAACGGTCCCGACCGGCAATTCCCCAAGCGTTGCGGCCTGACGCGGCTCAATCCCTTCGGCAACCAGCTTCAGGGCCAGCAGATCCTCTTGCGCGGCCGCCTGCGCCAGGGATGTTCCCGTTGCCGGATCGAGCCAGACCAGAATCATCTCCGGATGCGGGACGGGCTGCCCCCCATCCTCCCCCCCGAGCAGGGCGGGCAAACCGCTAAAGGAGGAATGAAGCAGTTGCAGCGAAGGATTTATCGTGCGCTGCTCCACTTCGGCGGGCAGGGAGGCGGCTTCCTGGCCCGCGCGGTACAGGGCCAGCTCCAGACGGGCCAGGTCCGCGAGATATGCAGGAGCATCCGGGAATGGCGCCGCAGGATCGGCAAGCAGTCCGGCCAGTTCGGCAGGGTTTTCGGCAGGACTCAGGAAAGCGATGAATTCCTGCCACTGCCGGTCGGCCACCATCCTCCGGCAGGCGGGAAAGAGTGCGGCATGGTTAGAGGCTATGGTGTTGGACATGATACCCTTCCGTGGTAATGGGAAACCCTGTTTTTCGGGATCAGTGTACCACAAGCCGGGGAAAAACCAACCTCCTCCCTGTTTGGCGGGAAAAACAGATTGACAGGAGCAGAGGCACTGTGCCACTATGAACGCAGAACGAAACGCTGTCTTGGAAAAAGGCAAACCCGGAGTAATCCGGGGACGCAAAGCCAACGGGTCCGCCGATGCGGATGGCCGGGTTGCCGATAGGGAAAATGGATTGCTCACACCCATCTCCGGCAACAGAGGTGGGTTTTTTTATGCCCTCTCAGATGTAACGCACAAAAAAACAGGTTGGGGGGGGGACCTTCAACCCTGGGTGATTCGCTCCGGAGCGGGCGAATCACCTTATGGCCACGCGCGCACTGCCCAAAACACCGTATCTACCCTGATTCTCTGCCTTGCTACAAAACGCGTGGCTCCTCCCTGGGAGAGAGCCCGGCACCCGCCGGGCTCTCTCCGTTTTTCCTCAGTACCCGCCCCGCAGCCGCCCCTGCAATCGATCGATGAGCGCCACATCCGGCACAAATGCCCTCTCCGGCGGAATCGGCAGGTCCAACCGGTGGCTTTCGGCAAAAGGGGTTCCCGCCAGTTTCAGGTTATAGGCCTTCACCAGCAGCGACTCGAGATTCACCGTATCTTCCACATTATAGGCAAGCAGGGTTTCCAGCGCCCGTCGTTCCTTGGTCCGGCAATATTCCCGCCAGAGCACCACGGCGAAATACCCATCCACCCCGGCAAGCTCGCCGCGATCAAGACCCATCTGCCTCTCGCATCCCTTCAAACCGCCGACAAATCCCAGCCCCTGCAGCAAGGGCCGCAGATCGATGTGGGCCTGGTCCAGCCGAAAGCCGAAATGTTTCTCTATCATGGGGACATCAAAGGCTTTGCCGTTATAGGTGACCAGCAGTTGATACCGGCCGATGTCCTCGGCAAAATCGGCGAGATTTTCCCCTTGCACATAGGTGAACACTTTTTCCCCATCGTAGAGGCTGATGGTGGTGATTGCGTGCGCAGTGAAACCCAAACCCGTGGTTTCGATGTCGAGATAGGCTACGAAATCACGGTAATGCGGAAAAATCCGCCACCTCTGCGCCGCGGGCAGCTGACGGAGAAACTCCCGGGCTGTCGACTGTCCGGCCTGGGCACGGCTGCGAGCCAGATGATCGTTGATAAACCGTATTTTCTGACCGGTGAGAAATTCAGGGTATGGTTCCCGAAAATCGTCCCAGGTGGTGATCCCGGCCTGCCAGAGTTTGCGCTCCGTAGTCTCGCCGATCCCGGGAATATGGACAAACGTGTTAAACAGCATCTGTCACCTGACCTGTGCGACCCACTGAGGCGAGATAGAGCGTTGACTCCTCCTGACCGTCCACGCCGAGCAGAGCGTTCACCTCTTCATCAAAAAAAGCAGCGACCGGACACCCGCCCATGCCGAGAAAACCCGCGGCCAGCAGGAGATTCTGGCAGATGTGTCCGGCGTCGAGCAGAATGTAGCGCATGCCCCGATGCCCGTATTTCGCCATGTTCCGCCGAAAGATTGCAGTCCAGATGAAATTGACCGGGGCCAGGGCCATAAAACTTTGCCCCAGACAGGCCTCTGCCAGCGGCTGCCCAGGCAGCACGGCGGAAAGACGTTCCAGCCGGAAGCCCTGCACATCGAAATGGTAGATGCCGGGATCAATCCCCTCCACGCGCTGCATGGCAAGATAGGTTTCCATGGGGTAGAGTGCCCCGGCAGATGGCGCGGTGCGGAAAAAATACGGACCGGCCCGGCCGGTGATCCCCTGGCTCGCCCAGAGCAGCAAGGCAAGATCGGCAAGGGCCATGGGCTCATCGACAAAGCTCCGCAACGAGCGACGATGCTGGAGGATCGACAGGAAATCCATCCCCTGCGCATGCCAGTTCCTCGGCAACTCGACGACCTCGGCTCCGGGGTAGGTCTTCCATCTTTCCGGCCTCTGAATCGCCGGAGACGATTGCCCTCCCCCCTGCTCCCTGCTGACCTTTGTCTCCTGCAGATACCTGTGCCCCAAGGATTCTTTCAATTCCGGCATATCTTTCTCCTCCATACGGCATTGCGGACAACCGGGCAAAAACCCTTGCCCGGCCCTTCAATCGCCGGTACACTTGCTATGTATCGTTGACTTGCCGTCGGGCGTCGCCATCTTCCCGACAAAACCCGAAGAAAAACAAGAGGGGCGAAACTCCGCTCCATACTGCATGAGCTGCCGCCAATCGGCACAGGGGGACCCCTCATGGAAAGCTGGCTGGCTCCGGCCTGTGTTTCCCTGATCATTTACGGCCTCTGGGGATTTTTCCCAAAACTCGCCGTAACCTACATAAACCCGGTCAGCGCCCTGATTTACCAGGTGGCGGGCGCAATGCTGGTCGGAATTGCCACTCTTTTCTGGGTAGGCTTCCAGCCGGAAACCCACCCGAAGGGCATCCTCTTTGCCGTGCTCACCGGAGTGTCCGGGGTGCTCGGCACCCTGTTCTTCTTTGCCGCGGCCAGTCGGGGAAAAATTTCGGTGGTGGTGAGCATGACCGCCTTGTACCCTATCATCACCATCCTGCTTGCCGCAGCTTTTCTGCGCGAACCCGTTACCGCCAAACAAATTCTGGGCATGCTCTGCGCAGTGGCGGCGATTGTGCTGCTAACCGGATGAGTGCGCGGGTTTGAACAAAAGGCGGAGGAAAGTAACCGCCCCGAGTTTTCTCCGGCGGCCCGATCAGCCGATCAATCCTTCTCCCAGAGAACAACCCGGTTGCGGCCCTGCTTTTTTGCCCGATACAGGGCCTGGTCTGCCCGGCTGATCAACCGCTCCTTATCGGTGCCGTGATCGGGATACACGGCAAGCCCCAGAGACAAGGTAATCCGCACCGGACCGCTTTCGCTGTGCAGCACCATCTTTTCGATCTCCTGCCTGATCCGCTCGGCCATCTGGAGACCTCCCCGTTCGCCCGAACCTTCCAGAACGAGAGCGAATTCCTCCCCGCCGTACCGGGCGGCCAGGTCCACGCTGCGCACCGCCTTGCGCAGGATGGCGGCGACCTCCTTGAGAACCTTGTCGCCAAAGGGGTGGCCATGGGTATCATTGATCTTCTTGAAGTGGTCGATATCGCAGAGCAGCAGGCTCAAGGCCCCTGACCGTCGCTCTTCCCGGCCCAGCATCATATCGAACCCATGCTGAAAGGTGCGATGGTTGATCAGACCGGTGAGCCCGTCGATGGTGGCCAGCCGGTTGATCTCTTCATGGGCGTGGCCCAGACCGACCTTGACCGCCACCTGGGCTGCGATCAGCTCCAGGATCTCCTGCCGGGGCTTGGTGAAGACCTCCGCTGCCTTCACCGCCACGGTGAGCGCTCCGGTGGCCTCCCCCTTCTCTTTTTGCAGGGGCAGGACCAGCAGCGAATTGTAGCCGGTGAGCAGATGATCGTGGCCGAACACCTGGGTCGGCCCGTGGCACTGGGCCTTGGCCGGCAGCGGCCGGTTGATTTTGAGCACCTGGCCCACCAGCCCCTCTTCCCTGGAAAATTCACGGCCCATGAGCTGCTCGGCCCCTTCCCCCTCGGCCAGGGCCACGCAATGCCCGTTGCCGCAAACCAGGCTGATGGAGATAAAATCAGCGCCCACCAGGGTCCGCACCGCTTTGATGGTTGCGCCCAGAACCTGCTCCAACCCCAAGGCCCCGTTCAGCTCCCGCATGGCGAGACAGACCCGCTGGATGGCGCTGCGCTCATGGGCCATGGCCTGAAACTGCCGTGAGGTGGCCACGTCCAGGGCGAGCTTCCGGGCGGCCAGGGTCATGATGTTTTTTTCTTTCTCGGACCAGGGTTCCTGGCCGGGACGATCCACGCAGAGAATCGGGGCGATCTTCTTGTCGTCAAACCCGAGCCATTCCTCGGCGTCATCGGGCAGGCGGACCGCGAGAATTCCCCCCACCTCGATCTGCTTCATATAATAGGGCACCCCCAGGGAAGGCGTGGCCGGAGCCAGGCTTACCAGCTCCTCCGCCCCCAGCAGGGCCCCGGTGACGCCCGACCCGACCTCAAAGGGCCCGGGGGCTATGTCTTTTCTGGCGGTGGCGATGCTGCGCAGCCGGTACTCCTTGCCTTCGGGGTCCGGCCAGAGCAGGGCCACCGTTGACAGGGCCAGGGTCTGGCGGATGAGTTCGAGCTGCAGGTCAAAGGCGGCGGTGATGGTTTCCACCGCGGGCTGACTGCCCGCCTCGGGATCTTCGATGAGATCGTTGTCCGGCAACACGTTGAGAATGCCGGACGTCTCGTCAAACAGGCCAAGATCCCGGGCATACTGCCGGCTGGCGGTATCCCTTTTCGCCCGGATCAGCGCCTTGCGCATCCGCTGGCGGTAGGCCTTGCTGCTCATGAACACGCTGAGCCCAAAACCGGCCGCGGTGTAAGCCGCCAAATTTCCGGCCAGCCCGGTTGTTTCCTGAAAATCAAAAGCCCACAACCCTGCCTCCATGGCAATCACGGCCACAAGGGGCGCGAGCAGGGATTGCAGGGGAAAACTGATCACCAGCCAGCCGATGAGCCCGACCGGCAACAGGATCAACTGGGGAGCAACCTGGCCGAAACCGCGAAAAAAAATCCAGACGCCCACGGTCCAGAGCAGAGGCCCGGCCGTGCCGAAAAAAGAAGAATCCGTGGGCGAATCCCCCCCTCCCTGCCGCATCTCCAGGAGGGAAAAAACCAGGACCAGACCGGCAAGGATCAGGGCCAGGCCGGGGAAATCGGAGCCTGGCTCGTAGAGCCCCACGGCAACCGCGCCGCTTCCCAGCAGGCCGACCGCGAAACCAGCCCGCCGGAACACGGCGCCGGGGCTCCGGTTTGCCTGGCGCCTTCCTCGTGCCATGCCCCCCCCCGGGTTTCTCAACCGCGAATCCCGGAGCGCCGCGGCCCGTGGGATTTGCCGACTCTTTTGAGGAATTGCTTGATCGCCTGAAAATAGAGCTTCCCGGTCCGCTCCAAAATATTGTTGTGATCGGCGCCGGGAATCATCTGGAACTCCTTGCTCCGCGCCCCGCAAAGACTCTGCAGCTCCTCGGCCTCGGAGAGGGGGATGATCTGGTCGTGCTGGGCATGGAGAATATAGGTGGGCTTTTGCACCCGGGCGATTTTTTGCAGATTGCCGAAGCCGTCCTCCTCGGTAATGCCCAAACCCTGCGGATCAAGACCGATGGTGCGCAAAAGGGGCAGGGTTTTGGCAATGCCGCTTTCGACAATGAGCCCGGCCACCGCCTCTTCCGAAGAGGCCAGTTCGATGGCCGAAACGCTGCCCAAGGAGCGGCCCATCACCACCAGATGGCCGGTGCGCCCCTGGCCGGCCAGCCAGGCCAGCACCCAGTGCAGGGCGCGATGCGCGTCTTCGATCATGGCGCCCACGCCGGGAGTGCCGGTGCTCCGCCCGTAGCCGCGGTAGTCAACGGCCAGGAAATTAATACCCTGTTCATTATACCGGGGGCCGACATCGTCATAATCGGAAACCACCTCGCCATTGCCGTGGAAAAAGAGGAGATTGACCGCAGCCGGGTCATCGGTCAGAAAAAACCGCGCCCCGAGCTTCCCCCCTGCTTCCACCTCTATCTCGTGATCCTGTGCGGTGGCCGGCGGGGGTGTCGTTTCCTGCCTGGCATAAAACAACGCCGCGAGAACCTCGGGGCGGTCAAGTTTTTCGTATGTTCCTCTCTGCTCCATCTTCACCCCCTTTGCCTGCGTAGCATCAGTTGCCGGTCTCCCGTGAGCGCCCACCGGCTACATCTTCAACTATACCCATTCAGAATGGCAATATCTACCCAATTTTCTTGACTTTTTCTTTTCTCTCCCCCAAGCCCCCCCCGGGCAGGAAAACAGTTTGCGCATCACCGGCAGGATGTTTATGGTAAGGGAAATTCTTTGCAGGAGAGAACCACATGGCCATGCTTACCATCGACCGTAACAAGTGTAAAAAAGACGGGATCTGCGTGGCGGAATGCCCGTTCAACCTTATTTCGCTCACCGGCGAGGACGGCTTTCCGGATATTCGCCCGGCCGCCGCCCGCCTCTGCATCCAGTGCGGGCACTGCGTGGCGGTTTGCCCCCATGAAGCCTTAAGCCTCGCGGGCATGAACCGGGAAGACTTCCAGCCCCTCGGCTACGGCTCCCCTCCCACCCTCAAAAAAGTCGGGCAACTGCTCACCGGACGGCGCTCGATCCGCACCTACGAGCAGCAGCCCATACCCCGGCCGCATATCGAACAGCTCCTCGACCTGTGCCGCTGGGCCCCGTCCGCCAAGAACATGCAGCCGGTGCATTGGCTGGTGGTGGAAAATCCCGAGGAGGTGCGACATCTGGCCGGACTGGTCGTGGACTGGCTGCGCACCACCGCAAACTATCCCGGCATCGTCACCGCCTGGGATCAGGACAAGGACATGGTCCTGCACCGCGCCCCCCATCTGCTGGTGGCCCACGCCCATACGGACAGCCTCAAGCCGGAGATCGACTGCACCATCGCCCTGACCTATTTTGATCTGGCCGCGGCCAGTTGCGATATCGGCACCTGTTGGGCCGGCATCCTGATGAGCGCGGCGATTGCCGGGCATCAACCCCTGCTGGACGCCCTGGCCCTGCCCGAGGGACACCGCCCCTACGGGGCCATGATCTTCGGCTACCCGAGATTTCCCTATTTCAAGATCCCGCCCAGAAAAGAAGCACGGATCATCTGGCGCTCGTAATCCACCCGCACACCACAAGGACACGCATGGACAGCACCGCCGAGAAAAAAAAGCCCAACCCGGAGCGGGTAGCCATACTCCGCTCCCTGCCCCTGGAGATCAAAGGCCGGATCACCGGAGAAGAGGCCCAGGCCTTCATGTACGATGAGGACCTGCCGGATAGCCTTCTGGAAAAATTGAAGGATTATCTGGAGTAAAATGTGACCGTACCGTTCGCGGTGAGCTTGTCGAACCGCCGTTTTCTTGTCACGGCAGGCATTCGACAGGCTCAGGCCGAACGGTAACAACGTTTAATGGAAAATCCCATATCCAGCTCCGTCACCCCGGCGAAGGCCGGGGTCCAGAGGCTCTTTACATTATTTAGCCTGGCAGCACTTCTTGTACTTTTTGCCGCTCCCGCAGGGGCACGGTTCGTTGCGCCCGATCTTTTCGCTGGTCACCGGGACCCTCCCCGGATTGACCTTGCCGTCCACATACAGCCACTGCCCCTCTTCGCAAACAAACTTGGCCCGCTCATGCAAGCGGTGGTCCTGGCCATGACCGGAAAAGTTGGCGATAAACTCCACCACCCCGGCCTTGTCCTCCGTACCTCCTGCCTCGGTCTCCAACACCTCGATCCCGTGCCAATCGAAACCCGCCTCCTCGGATAAATCAAGACTGGCCGGACGGGTGCTCCGGTGCCAGGAGCGCAGGATGTAGGGGACGTCCTGCACGGCAAAGGCGGTGTAGCGTGAACGCATGAGCGCCTCCGCGGTCGGAGCGGGCCGGCTGCCCTCCAAAAACGGCCCGCAGCATTCGGCAAACTGCAACCCGCAGCCGCACGGGCAGGGGCGATTCTTCTCTTTCTCGGTCATTCCTCTACCTTCCTTTTTATATATTTGCGGGAATACTTGTACATCCCCAACGGACTGTGCCACAATATATCTATTCTCCCCTCCCTTCAACCTCCTTCTGAGGTCCCGCCATGAAAACGAACACCTATCTGATCATCGGCAACGGCGTAGCCGGAACCACCGCAGCGGAAACGATCCGCAAGCAGGACCCCGCGGGCAGCATCACCATCCTCAGCGAAGAGGACATCCCTTTTTACTACCGGATTCGGCTCAACGAGTTCATTGCCGGGGAGGTGAGCGAAGAAAAGCTCATCGCCAAGAAAAAGGCCTGGTACCAGGAGCAGCGCATCGAGCTGCGGCTCAATACTCGAATCTCCGGGCTCAATGCCGCAAGCAAACGGCTGACCACCGACAGCGGCGAAAAACTATCCTTCGACCGGCTGCTCCTCGCCACGGGCAGCCATTCCTTCCTGCCGCCCATCGAGGGCATCGATCAACAGGGGGTATTCGCCCTCCGCCACATCAAGGACGCCCGAGCCATCCTGGCCCAGGCCGGAAAAAGCGAGGAGGTGATCCTCATCGGCGGCGGACTGCTCGGGTTGGAAGCGGGTAATGCCTTGCGCAGGCTGGGCAAGAAGGTCACGGTGGTGGAATTTTTCCCGCGCCTGCTGCCCCGGCAACTGGACAGCAAGGGGGCAAAACGGCTCCAGAAGCTCATGGAGAAGATGGGCTTTGCCTTCCGCCTCTCGGCCATGACCAAGACCATCACCCACCGCACAGGGAAGGTTGACGGCATTGTCCTCGAAGGCGGCGACACCCTGCCCGGCCAGATGGTCATCGTCTCCGCCGGGGTCCGGCCCAATCTGGAGCTGGCCCAAAGTGGAGGCCTTGCTTGTGACAAGGGGGTCACGGTGAACGACCGGCTGGAGACCAGCGCCAACGGTATTTATGCGGCAGGCGATGTGGCCGAGCACCGGGGGGTGGTTTCCGGCATCTGGCCCGCGGCCATGCAGCAGGGCAAGGTGGCGGGGGCCAACATGGCGGGCGGCGAAGCCGTATATCAGGGCGCCACCATGAGCAACATCCTTAAGGTGGCAGGCATCGAGGTGGCCGCCGCAGGCAACATCGACGCGGAAGGCCGCTATGAAGCGCAGGTGGTGAGCTCAGGCAGCATTTACAAAAAATTGGTCATCGAAAATAACCGGATCATCGGCTGCGTCATGGTGGGGGATACCGCACATTTCAACACCATCACCCGCTACATCACGGAGCAGCGGGATATCACCACGCTCAAGAATAGCCTGCTGTGAGCTCCGCATACTATCCATTGACGACAGCAACTTCGATAAATATTACAGAACCATGACCACGGTCGGCACAAACAAGCTGACACTATGACCAAGCGAGATTTTCCTCCCGTCCACCCCGACGAGATACTGGAATAACCGCCCGCCGGATCAATGAGATTGTGCATGGCAGGCGCTCCATAACCGCCGACACGGCGCTCCGCCTTGGCCGCTTCTTTGGCATGGAGGCCCAGTTCTGGCTTAACCTGCAGAGCCATTATGATATGGAAGTAGCCCAGGAAGCACTGGCGGACCGGCTGGATACAGAGGTCCACCCATTTTCGCACGCGGCATAGTGACGAGGGGAACTGGGAAGTGTCCCGAATGGCGCTGGCCTCTCGGCATGCCGCGTGTTACTCGTCTGGGCGGCGACATCTGGGAAATACCACCGGTAGGTCGGGTAGAGCACAGCGAAACCCGACATGATAGTGCCTTGCGCAAAAGGCACATCATGCAATACCGGCGGTCGAGGGCACAAGGAGCGGCTTTTTTTCTTTATCGTCATGACTCACGAACGGCGAAGACCACAGTGACCAGGGAATCCTTTGGGGGCAAGGACGATGTCGGGTTTCGCTTTGCTCTACCCGACCTACCGACTAGAATACTAGGCCTTGCCCATTGCCACAGAAAAAGGCGCTGGATCGCTCCAGCGCCTTTTTCTTAGAACATGCAGACAATTACCACCAGTACGGATCGCCGAGGCAATCGTCATTGGGGCCGCACACGTCTTGGGTCGTACTTCCGGAACCTTTGCTACCTCGGTTTTTATCTCCTGCGGCAAACGCGACACCCGTACTCAACATCATGACCAGCAACAATAGAATCAATTTCTTCATAGGACATGCCCCCTCTTCAGTGGAATTAATAATTTGCCGGATTTCAGGAAACTCCAATTACACCTCTCCTTTTAAAAATATCATCCGAGACGGTTTTACGACAAGATGGCAAAATGCCGCATGGCAGATCGAACAGGAATGAATGACCGCATAAATGGTAGATACCGTCTTCCTACCGATACACCGCATCATGGCTGCCCACATCAAGCAGGATGATTTCCTTTTCCGAAATCAGGAGGGTCAGGGTCAGGCGGTAGCCGGAGGTGATGCTGATTGCCTGCACACCCTGCAGCTTGCCGCCAAGGTGGTGGTACCGCAGATGCGGTTGAAAGGGATCGCGCTCCAGATCACCGAGAATCGTTGCGAACTTTTCCCGCAATTCCGGGTGGTGTTTGAGAAATTTGCCGGCCGCGCGGGTGAAGCCGGAGGTCCAGACGAGGGTGTACATCCTCAGCCTTCCATGCCCAGCTCTTTCAGCAACTCCGCAGCGGTGCCCCGTTGCACCCGCCCAGCACGCAGGTCTTCCAGCGAGGCCAACACTCGCGCCGTGTACGCCTCATCCTCCGCCTCCAGCAACGCCTGATAACGATCCTCGGAAAGCACCACGTATTGCGGCTGATTATTGCGGATCACATGGAGGTCGCCCTTGGCAATGCAATCATCCACTGCCGCAATGCCGCGGCGCTTGATCTCTTGAGCGGGTATGGTGTTCATAGCATGGACTCCTTTTGATACTTATTCAAGTACCAAAATACCACATCTGGCCGGGAAAAACAAATCTCTTTCCGTTTTCTGATTACGAGGCCTTTGCCTCGTGCAGTCGGTAGTTACCGCCCTGCCGACTGTTCGCCGCAGTCTCTTACGGATGCCCCATCTGGTCTGCCAACGGGTAGTAGCTCTTAAAAATTTCCAGGGGGATTGCCGAGTGCCAATGGCCGGTTATGTTGGCCACCGCCCAAACGATGAAAAAGAGGGCAAGAACCCCCAGCGGCAGGAGCCACGCCGGCAGTTTTCCGCCACCGTAGGTTGAAACCTGCAGGCAGTTGCTGACCGGGCAGGCAGCGACGCATTCCAGGCAACCCAGGCATTCGGGATTGGTCACGACGGTATGCTCGGCCACCCGGATTGAGCCGGGGCAGACCTTCTCGCACCTCTTGCAGTTGATGCAGCTTTGCTCGTCCCGGCTGACCCGCAACGGACCAAACCAGGCGAGAATACCCATGAGCGCCCCATAAGGGCAGAGAGAGCGGCACCAGAAATTGCGCAGAAAAAAAGAGGCTCCGACCAGGATACTCAGCACCCAGATGGTCGTTGTGGTCGGGGCAATGAAAAAGAGCAGCATCCGGGCATCCACCACCAGGTTGTACGGGGTGCTGGAGAAGGCCTCGATGGCAGCCAGGTCCATCTTCGCCAGGATAAGCCAGGAGAAGAAGGCCAGCAGGAGGTATTTGAGGCTGAGCAGGGGATAATCGAGCCAGTCCGGCGGAGTCAAAAGTATTTTCAGCCGCCGGGCAACCCGTTCCACCACATGGGAGACAAAGCCCACGGGACAGATCCAGCCGCAGAAGCCCTTCCTAAAAAAAATGGCGATCAGCAGGGCGGCGATAAAGAGCGTCAAGGCGGCCGGGTGGATGCGGTCATAGACTCCGGTAAGCAGGAAGCGCTTGAGACTGACCAGGCCGCTGATGGGCAGAAAGCCCTCGACCGCGGGCGGACGCGCCACAAAGAGCGCTGAATTGCCGAGGGCCCATTGGTAGAACTGATAAAAACGGTACCCGGCGTAGAGACAGGTCAGCAAAAAAGCGGATTGCACCAGCAGCCGCAGGGTGTGAAAATCAACCCGGAACCGGTCCGCCGGTTCTTTCTGCCTGGAACGCATTGCCATCTCCTTGAAAAGAACTGGGGAAGTTTTGCTTCCTTGGCCAAACACCTTTCAACCTCCTATCAATCGGCACGCATTCAGCCGGAGGTAACGGCGGCTGCATCGGCTCAGGCAGCCAACCCCTTGATGATGGCCCGCAGGAAGGCGGGCAGGTCGTCGGGCGTGCGGCTGGTGATAAGGTTGCCGTCCACCACCACCTCCTGGTCCAGGTATGTGGCGCCGGCATGCACCAGATCAGCCTTGATGGCAAAGAAGCCGGTGACGCTCCTGCCGTTCAGCACCTCGGCCGAGGCCAGCATCCAGCCGGCATGGCAGATGGCGGCGACAATCTTGCCGGATTCCGCCATGTCCTTGACCAGCTTGACCATGGCCGGGTGGCGGCGCATATGGTCCGGGGCATAGCCGCCGGGGATGACCAGCCCGTCGAAATCATCGGCCCGCACCTCCTTGATTCCCGCATCGGCGGTGGCCTTGATGCCGGCGGCGCCGCTATAGCTCATGCCGCCCTCCGGCCCGACCACCGTCACCTGGGCGTCGGCCTCCTTGAGGCGATAGTAGGGGTACCAGAATTCCCGATCGTTATAGGTCTCCTCCACCAGCAGTATTACCTTCTTGCCCTCCAGCTCCATGCTCTTCCTCCTTATGTTATGGGTCGTGCGGGATGCTCATGTGTATCACAAGGGAGATTAGTCGAAAAAATCAATTGCCGCCAGCCCGTCATTGCTGCAATCATGCCCCTGACCCGGCGCTGAAAATGGTCAGCAGCCTCCGGTACGCCCCATCGGCCGCCGCCAGTTCCGCGTGGCTCCCCTGCTCGATGATCCTGCCCTGGGCCATGACCAGGATATGATCCGCCCTGCGGATCGTGGAAAGCCTGTGGGCGATGACGATGTTGGTCCGCCCGGCAAAGGTCGCGCCAATGGCCTGCTCGGTGAGCATCTCGCTTTCCGGGTCCACGCTGGCCGTAGCCTCGTCCAGCACCAGGATGCGCGGTTCTCGGGCGAGCACCCGGGCAAAAGCCAGCAATTGCCGCTGCCCGGCGGAAAGATCCATGCCGCCCTCGCCCACTCTGGTGGCAAGCCCCTCGGGCAACTGGCGGACAAAGCGGGCCAGTTGTGCTTTTTCCAGAATACCCCACAGGGCTTCGTCTGTTTTTTCTCCATCGAGCAGAATATTCTCCCGTATGGTGGCCGGCAGGAGAAACACATCCTGCATGACCAGCCCCACCTGGCTTCGCAGCCAGTTCGGGTCCAAAGCGCGCAGATCGACGCCGTCCAGGAGAATCGCTCCTGCATCCGGATCGTAGAACCGCTCCAGCAGATTGATGATCGTGGTCTTGCCGCTGCCTGTGGCGCCGACGATGGCCAGGGTCTGACCGGAAGGGATCTTCAGGGAGAAATTTTCCAGCACCGGATGCTCCGGCGCATAGCCGAAGCGCACCTCCTTAAACTCGATCTCGCCCTTGGAGGAGGCTGGTCTTAAGGGTGAGGCGGCCAAGGGCAGGGTTTCCCTGGAGTCGAGCAACTGAAAGATGCGCTCCGCCGAGGCCAGGGCCGACTGGACAATGGAATATTTCTGCGACAGCTCGCGCATGGGCTGAAAAAAGAGGCGCATGTAGGAGAGAAAGGCCACCAGCATCCCGATGGTCATCTTCCCGGCCATGACCTGGCTGCCGCCGTACCAGAGGATGGCGCCGATGGTTATGGCGCTCATCAGCTCGATGAGCGGCATGAACACGGCAAACACCTTGATCTGATAGAGGGCCTTGGCAAAAAATGTTTGGTTGAGCCGGGAAAATTGCGCCTGGCTGGACTCCTCGCGGCGGAAAAGCTGGATCAGCGAGACGCCGGAGAGCGATTCCTGCAAGAATGAGTTGATCTGGGCAAGGTGGG
This sequence comes from Pseudomonadota bacterium, assembly GCA_018830485.1. GTDB lineage: Bacteria > Desulfobacterota > Desulfobulbia > Desulfobulbales > Desulfurivibrionaceae > Thiovibrio. Next base: position 135,679 of record JAHJRQ010000008.1, read on the forward strand.
TGCGGATCTGCCGAAAGGCATCGCGGGCCAACCGGCTGAACCAGAGGGTGTTGCCCACCATCAGCGGCAGGAGCAGGAAGATACCCAAGGCCAGCCGCCAGTTCATCCAAAACAAAATCCCCAGGATGCCGAGGAGTTTGACCCCGTCGTTGAACAGGGTGACGATCACCGAGGTGAACATCTCGTGCATGTTCTGGATATCGTTGGTCAGCCGGGTTACCAAACGGCCTGCGGGGTTGCGGTGAAAAAACTTCAGATCGAGATGCAGGAGATGGACAAACATCATCTGCCGCATCCGGTGCATGATCCTCTGCCCGGTCCACTCCAGAATCAGCACCTGGACAAAGTTGCCGAAAAACTCGAAGGCCATGAGGCCACAGAAGAGAAGAGCAAGGTGCTTGAGCCCCGCAAGGCGGAACTCTGTATCAGCGGTGGTGTTGAGGATGAAATCGTCCACAGCCAGCCGGATCAAATAGGGCAAGGCCAGACCGCAACCCACCACGGCAAAGGAAAGGAGCACGGCCAGCAGGGCCCCGAGCCAGTACGGCCTGCCCAGCAGGACAATCCGGTGCCACAGGCTGAGATCGCCGAACTTGCCCAGTTGGTCTTCTTCGAAATATCCGTAATTATCCCGCAATGTAATTATCCCGCACAGTTTGAGCCTCTTGCAAAGCTCTTACTTGTATGCCCTTACCGTCATTCCGGCGGAGGCCGGAATCCAGCAGCTTCGAAGCAGACTTCAACTCTGGACCCCGGCCTCCGCCGGGGTGACGACTTTCATAAGACTCTGTCACACATCCTCTTCCCGATGACTCTGCATCTGCTGCTGGTGATACATGGTCCGGTAAAAATCGCTGCTTGCCAGCAGCTCGGCATGGTTGCCCTGGGCCAGCAGCCGCCCTTCCTCCAGAACCATGATCCGGACCGCATCCCGCAAAGGGGCGATCCGGTGCGAGACGATGAGGCAGGTCCGCCCCGGCAGAAAATCGGCCAGGCCGGAGATGATCTCCTGCTCGGTTTCCAGATCCACGGCAGACAAGCTGTCGTCGATGATCAGCATGGGCCGGTCGAGAAGGATGGCCCGGGCCAAAGCGATGCGCTGGCGCTGGCCGCCGGAGAGCTTGACGCCCCGCTCGCCGATCCGGGTCTGGTACCCTTCGCTGAAGCCGAGGATCTCCTCGTGGATGCGGCAGATTTTAGCGGCACCCTCGATCTGCTCCTGGCTGGCCGCCGGATTGCCGAAACCGATGTTCGCGGCCACGGTGTCGGAAAAAAGCAGCACATCCTGCGGCACATAGGCCACCCGTTCGCGCACCGACCCCAGGGACAACCGGTTGACATCAACGCCATTGAGAAAAATGGCGCCGTCCGCCACGGGATACTGCCGGGCCAGAAGATGGCACAGGGTGGATTTCCCCGAACCGCTCCTCCCGACCAGGCCTACGATCTCCCCTGCCCGGATCGTACAACTGACCCCGGCCAGGGCCGGTTGCTCCTGGCCCTCGTATTGGAAATGGAGGGTACGGAGGGCGATCTCCGTTTGCCCTGCGGGAAAAGGGAGGGGGTGCGGAGGATCCACCAGGGTGGGCTTGGCGTTCATGACCTCGTCCAGTCGCCCCAGGGAGGTGATCCCGCGCTGGAAGAGATTGACCACCCAGCCCACCGCCATCATGGGCCAGGTCAGGAGGTAGAGATAGGAGATAAAGGCGACAAAATCACCCACCGTGATGACGTTGCCGACCACCAACCGCCCGCCGAAAAAGATCACCAGCAGCAGACTGGTATTGCCCACCAGTCCGGAAATGGGAAACAGCGTGCCGTGCACCCTGGCCAGACGGAGGTTGTCCTGCTGGTACTGGCGCCCGAGGCGGCCAAAGACCTCGGCCTGCGGTGCTTCCTGGGTGTAGGCCTTGAGCAGACGGATATTGGTGATGGTGTTTCTGGCACATTCGGTGAGATGGGAAAACTGATCCTGCACCTTCACAAAACGGCGGTGCAGCCGGGCGGACAACACCCTGGTCAGCAGGGCCAGCAGCGGCATGGGAATGACGGCGATCAGGGTGAGCTGCGGGCTGATATAGGCCATGCAGGCCAGGGCGGCGATGCCCATGATCGCCGCGTCGGCGCAGGCGACCACGCCCATGCCCCCGGCCAACTGCACCGCGGCCAGATCATTGGTGGCCAGGGCCATGATCGCGCCCACCGGTTTCTTTTGAAAAAATGGCCGGTCCAGGGTGAGGAGGTGGCGAAAAAAATCATCGCGCAGGTCGCGCTCCACCATCCGGGAAAATCCGAGGATCAGGTAACGCCAGACAAACCGGCAGGAGGCAATGCCCACGGCAAGCGCAAAGATGGCAAAAGCGCTTTGCGCAAGGGCCGTCTGGCTGGCCGCTCCCTGGGACAAAAGATCCACCGCCCGTTTCACCAGCCGGGGGATGCCCAGTTGCAGGAGATCGACAATCAGCAGGGCGACAAGCCCGCCGACAAGGCGGAAGGAATACCGCCGGACAAAGGGGCGCATACGTTCCAGGGAGGAGGCGACCCTCGTCCCTGAAACATCGCTCTGCACCTCGCCCGGTCTCATTTGGAATTCATCCGCCAGACCCCGTCCCAGGCAAGGGGCGGATTGGCCAGCATTTCCCGGCAGCGGGCGGCATAGCGTCCGGCCACCACGTCCTCCGCCCCCATATCCTGGAAGGCTTCCCTGGCCTTGGCAACCTCGCCCTGGTAATACAGGGCAAGCGCTGCGGCGAAACGGTCACGCAGCGCCCGTCTCGTATCGCCCGGAGCAAGGGGCTCGAACACGGTGATGGGCTCCTTGCGCCCCACCACCCCAACCCTGGCGATCTCCCGCACCGTTATGCCCGCGGGCAACTGGCGGCAACACGATTCGGAGATGAGGATCCGGGTGTCGAGTACCTTGTTGACCCCCTCCAGCCGGGCCGCGACATTGGCGTTGTCGCCCAAAATGGAGTAATCGAAGCGTTGGCTGGAGCCGAGATTGCCCACCACCACCGGCCCGGTGTTGATGCCGATCCGCATGAACAGGTCGCAGCCGAACCGCGCCTTGAAGTCCGGCCGCAGCTCGGCCAGTCGCTCCTGGCAGCGCAGGGCGGCCTGCACCGCGCGGCCGGCATGATCGGCCTGGGAAAGCGGCGCGTTCCAAAAGGCGATGATGGCGTCCCCCTCATACTTGTCGATGGTTCCGCCCGAAGCCAGGATGATGTCGGTCATGGCGGAGAGATATTCGTTCAGGAGCAAAGTGAGGCGCTCAGGTTCCAGCCGCTCGGACATCCCGGTGAATCCGGCCAGATCGGAAAAGAAGATGGAGAGCTCCCGCTTCTCGCCCCCCAACCGCAGCCGCTCGGGGTTTGCCACCAACTGGTCGATCACGGTGGGATGGAGATACCGGCTGAAGGCGCGCTTGATGTAGCGCTTTTTCCGCCCTTCGGTGGCGAAGTTGAACACCACTCCGCTGATCAGGGCAAGCAGCACCGCCGCGGCCTGGACGGCAACGGGCAGCCAGAGTCCTTTCCCATAGGCAATAAAGCCTGCAACAAAGGGCAAGGGGAGCAGGAGGACAAAGGCCAGGGAGGATTGCCAGGCGTTACCGCAAAAAAGAATGATCATTGCGGCCAGCACCCCGAACAACAGGGTCAGGAATACCGCCAGCCAGACCGGGCTGTCGCGGAGAAAATCCTGGGACAGCAGGTTGTCCAGCATGGTGGCGTGGATCTCGACCCCCGGATAGACCCCGTCGATGGGAATGGCCCGCAGATCATACAGCCCAGGGGCGGTCATGCCCAGAAAAACATACGTGTCCTTGAATTCCGCCGGATCGATGACCGGGATTTCCCCGGCGGCAAGCTGCAGCTCGGACTGCACCACCGCGGCCAGGGAGATGGTTGTGACCGTGCCCGATGACCCCCTGAAATTGAGGATGGACTGCCCGATTTCATCGAGGGGCACACCGAGTTCCCCCACCTGGAGGTGTTTTTTGCCAAGCACCAGGGGAACCGGGCCGGGGAGGGAGGCAAGATAGGCTGCCAGGGCCAGGGAAGGCACGGGTTGGCCGGCAAGGGTGCCAAAGAGGGGAGCTCTGCGGAACACCCCGTCCGGATCGGGGCGGTTGCTGATGTTGGCCAGCATGGCAGCGCTCTCGGCCAGTTCAGCCACCGGCATGGTCGCCGCCTGGGGCAGCACCGGCGCGCGGCTTCCGGCGAGCCACTGGGAAAAGCCGGAAATGGTCAGCACGGAAAGGTCTGAACCATTCTCCGCCTGCCCCTGTCCGGGAGGCGCAAGGGTGTAGCTGAGCACCACCGGCCCGTTTTCCCGCATGGCCAGGGCCAGGGCTTGATCATCGCCCACGCCGTGCAGCGACGATTCGCTGAACAGCATATCAAAGGCGACCACCCGAACCCCGGCCCGTTTGCAAAAGGCAAGGAGCGTGGCATACGCCTCCCGCGGCCAGGGCCAGGAGAGGTTATTTTCCTTGCGGCCCCAGTCCAGGCTTTTCTGGTCAAGGGCGATGATCCGCAAGCGGCTGGTGGCCGCAGCCGGTTGGGAAAAATGGGCAACCCGCCACCGCCAGGCCGCATGCTCGAAACCGGAGAGCGCGTCCTGCTGCCAGAGAAAAAACGCCAGCGCACAGGCGATCAGGCCGAGGATAAGCCCGGTACAACCTTTCTTGATCACCTCAGATGCTGCCCAGAATGCGCTGGAACCGTTGCTGCCGCACGGTCATCCCGGCCGGGGTCTTGACTCCGGCAAGCTGGGGCGCAAGGTCGGCGATCCGGTCCGCCGGGTCGGGATGGGTCTTGGCGAAATCAAGCCCCTGCGGGTTGAGCCGCTGCTTCATCTCGCCAAGCATCGCGACCAGGGCCCGCTGGTCATAGCCGGCCCGGCGGAGAATCTCCAGGGCCGCGACGTCGGCCTCCCGTTCAAAGGCCCGGGAATAGCCGCTGTTGACCAGGGTTGCGGTGACATCGTGGATGGAATCCTCGAATATCCCGGTGAGCTGCGCCAGTTGCGGTCCCCCGGCCTGTTTGGCCCCTTCCGTGGCCATGATGGAAAAGGCGCTGGTCAGCCTGCTGGTCTTGATGGCCTGCAGCCCGTGCTTGAGTTGAACATGGGCGATTTCGTGGGCCAAAACTGCGGCCAGAGCGTCCTCGTCCTTGCAGCAGCGCAGCATGCCCCGGCTGATAAAGATCAAGCCGCCCGGCGCGGCAAAGGCGTTGATCCCTTCATCCTCCAGGAGGACAAAATGATAGCCGCCGTAGGTTTCCGGCATGTCGGAGACCCTGGCCAGGGACTGGCCGACCAGGTTGAGGTACTCCACGGTCTGGGAGTCGGTGCGGGGGGAGTATTTCCCCAGCAGGGTGGCGCCCACCGCGCGGCCCACATAGTATTCCTGCTCCGGCGTGATATCGGTGAAGGCCTTCTCCAGGGCCACGGCGGTTTTTTTGAGCGCCCCCACCTGGGACTCGCTGAGCCTGAAGCCGCCCAACTGGACCGCCCCGAGGCCGTCGATCACATCGGTGGTTTTGCAGCCAACAACGAGCACGGCGCACAAGAAAAACAACAGCACCGCACGGACAAAGGATCGTTTATTTGCCATGGGTGTTGCCTCCCTCGGGATTCTGCAAGCCGCCCTTGGCAAGAAATTCCCGCATGGCCTCCGGGCTCACCTGAATCCGCTCCATCCAATCCACCGAGGCATAATCGAGATTCTTACCCCTGGCCTTGTACTGGGCTTCCACCTGGGCATTGAAACCCTTGCCGCCCAGGGCCAATTCATCCTCCGAGGCTCCACCCTCGAGCCGCTCTCCCGGTTTCAGGGTAATGGGCTTGGCGATGAGGCTGGCGCTGTGCATCCAGCCTTCCCGCCCCTGCTTCTGGTCCCGCACCTTGCGCCAGAGCCCCTGCTCGGCAAGCACATCCACCCGCTCGCCATAGCCGAGGGTGGCGATGATCTTGCCAAAGGGCATTGGCTGTTGGCGCAGCGCGCCATTACGCACCGCGACATTCAGCCATTCCTGCTTGGCCAGGGCCGGCGTTGCCGCAAGGCAGAAGAGCAACAGCAACAGAATCTTTCGTGGCATTCCCATGAGACTCCTCCGAACCGAAAGCGCTTCCCGAATTTCCCGGGACACTCGTAAGGGAACCTTGAAAAATCAACTTCCTGTTGATTTTTCAAGCCGCAAAACCAAAACAAGTTTTGCCTTTGCTCACATTTTCAGCAACGTAAGTGGCTGAAAATGACGGGACGTCCTTGCCCCGCACAGGAGCCTTGAATTTTTCAAGGCTCCTGTAATAGTATCACAGGCAATCGGACGAAACAATGCGCCGCTGGGCAAGGCAGCCAACCCGCAGAACGCGGGATAAAGACCGTACGGCGGACAACCCTTCCTACTTGAGAAAAGAGCAGCAGTAGTCCGTAAGGGTTTTCACCTTCAGGCCGAACTTGGAGTGGGCCGGAACCTCAAAGGACTCGCCGCCCTTGATCGTTTGCCAGGCGGATGCTCCAGGCAGCATGACATCCAGATCTCCGGCCAGGATCTCCATGAGCTCCTTGTCCGCCGTGTTGAATTCATATTCGCCGGGCAGCATGATGCCCAGGGTTTTTTTTGCGCCGTCGGCAAAAATCACGCTGCGGCTGGTGACCTTGCCGTCGAAATACACATTGGCCTTTTTCACGATGGTGACATTGTTGAACTCGGACATGGGGTTTCCTCTTGCTTGTTTTTTTAATTCCCGCCTCAACACGCATACGGGAAGACCTGATGCACAGTGCAACCTCGTAGATTCTTTATAACCGAGCCGGATAAATTGCAAGAATTTGTTGGTCCGCCTTACCCCTGCCCGAAAAGAAAAAGGCCGCCCAGGGGCGGCCTTTTTCTTTTCGGCATTGCCTTTCTTATTTCAGACGGAACGGCACACCCTGCCGAACCCGCCCGGGATGGTGCCCGAGGCCCAGAAGACCGTGGCCTGCTTGAAATCCATAAACCAGTAGCCGCCGGGCTTGCGCTGGTCGGCTAAAAAGATAAAAGGCTGCTCCTTGGAAAAACAGGGATGGAGATGGACGCCCTTTTCATTGACCCGCGGCTCGAGCAGCGAGAAGCTTTCTTCCATGGTGGGCAGCCGCCAGTCGGAGAAGCCGGCAAAGCGCTGGTCATTCAACTCCGCCACATATTTCTGCACATTGCGGATGGTGGTGAGATCGCAGCCGCCCCGCTGCCACATGAGCCCGGTGGCCCCATCGCTAACGGTGAGACCGTCGCCGTTGTCCACCAGCAGGTTGCGAAAATTCCCCGTGGGGTTGCGGCGGCTGTCGTAACAGCCGATTCTCGCCGCAAGAGTCTCGGCCTCCAATTCGCTTACCACTCCACCCCCCGCCCGCAGACGTACCTTGGCCTTCGTCGGCAAGGAATCAGCCCTGAACGGAAGCCCTGTCTCCATGACCTCCTGCGGCACGGAATTATCCACCAGCGCAATCCGGGAGGAATCCTCGTTCTCGATGATTTTTTCCAGCAGCCATTGCTTGATTCCCTCGTCAATGGCGTAGCTCTGGTCCCGCATGTCCTTGCCCTGCCGGGACACGCAGTTTTTCAGCATCTCCTGCGGACAGTCGATATGGGCAAGAATCTTGGCATGTTTGACGCCCCGCTCCATCAGGCAGAGCTTGGCCGGAGAACTCCAGTTATCGATATAAAAATAATAGTGCAGCTCCGAATTGTTGCGAATCCGTTCCTGGTCCTTGCCTCCCCAGCTCTCGAACATGGCAAAGGTATCCGAGGGGGTAAGATCCCAGTCGATCGACACAGGTTGATCACCCATACCCAGCTTTTCCGCTAATCCCATGGCACACCTCCTCAGTTTTATTGTCATCTTCTCTCTGGAAACGATATAATGAGTAAGCAACTTTTGAAATTAGTAATTATTACCAATAATAACTACTGGTTTCATTCCAGGCAAGAGGAATTACGCCATGCGCAAAGAAAAATTCATCACCGGCGCCGGATACCCCCTTCCCTTGGGTTCGTTTTTGAAGCCGGAAGGGGTTAATTTCGCCATATTTTCCCGCCATGCCGAGGCCGTTACCCTGGTCTTGTTCAAGTCCGGCGCCGAGGATCCCTGCGCCGAGATCCCCCTTGACCCGAAAATCAACCGGACCGGCAACATCTGGCATATCCTGCTCCACGATCTCGACACCACCCTGCGCTATGGCTACCGCATGTCCGGCCCCTACGACCCCAGGGGGGCGGGCCATTTTTTTTCCGAGAAAAACCTGCTGCTCGATCCCTACGCCAAAGCCCTTACCGGCGGATCGGAATGGGGGGTCGCTTACTGCCGTTCCGGCCTCTGTGCGCCGCTGTCCACCTTCCAGCGGCGCTGCTGCATCATCGGCGACGAATTCGACTGGGAAGGCGACAGGCCCCTCAATATCCCCCTGGAAAAGAGCATCATCTACGAGCTCCATGTCCGGGGCTTCACCAAACATGCCAGTTCCGGCGTACCCAATCCCGGCACCTATCAGGGGGTGGTGGACAAAATCCCCTATCTCAAGAAACTGGGCATTACCGCCGTGGAGCTTCTGCCGGTCACCGAGTTCAACGAGCTCGAACTCACCAACTCCAACCCCTTCACCGGGGAGAGGCTGAAGAATTTCTGGGGCTACAGCCCCATTTCCTTTTTCGCTCCCAAGGCGGCCTACGCCGTCAACGGCCGCAACGGCAACCAGGTCCGGGAGTTCAAGGAGATGGTCAAGGCGTTGCATAAGGCCGGGATCGAGGTGATTCTGGACGTGGTCTTCAACCACACGGCGGAAGGCGGCGGCGACGGCCCGGTGATCAGCTTCCGGGGGCTGGACAACGTCATCTACTATCTGCTTGACCCGCGGAGCCGGGAATATCTCAATTTTTCCGGCTGCGGCAACACGGTGAACTGCAACCATCCCCTGGTGAGGCATCTTATCATGGACTGCCTGCGTTACTGGGTTATGGAGATGCATGTGGACGGCTTCCGCTTCGATCTGGCCAGCGTCCTGGGCCGCGACCAGCAGGGGCATGTGCTGAGCAACCCGCCCATGGTGGAAAAAATCGCCGAAGATCCCATCCTCGCCGACACCAAGATCATTGCCGAGGCCTGGGATGCCGCGGGCCTCTACCAGGTGGGGAGTTTTTCCACCAACCGGCGCTGGGCCGAATGGAACGGCAAGTTCCGCGACGATGTCCGCCGCTTCCTCTGCGGGCACGACGACACGGTGGCCCCGCTTGCCACCCGCATCGCAGGCAGCGCCGACCTCTACCAGGACGACGGCCGCACCCCGCGCAACTCCATCAATTTCATCACCAGCCACGACGGCTTCACCCTCTACGACCAGGTGAGCTACAACACCAAGCACAACCTGGCCAACGGCGAGGACAACCGCGACGGCGGCAACGACAACATGAGCTGGAACAGCGGCAGCGAAGGTCCCACGGACAACGCGGCCATCGAAAAGCTGCGCCTGAGGCGGATCAAAACCTTTGCCGCCATCCTGATGCTTTCCCAGGGGGTGCCCATGCTGGTGGCAGGCGATGAATTCGGCCGGACTCAGCAGGGCAACAACAACGCGTATTGCCAGGACAATGAAATAAGCTGGCTCAATTGGGAGTTGGCCAAGCAGAACCACGGGTTGCTGCGTTTTTTTACCCGGATCATCACCTTGCGGAAAAGCCACCCGGTATTCCACCGCACCGATTTTTTCCCAGCCGACGAAGAAAACCCGGAAATCGAGTGGCAATCGACCACGCCGGGAAGACCGGACTGGTCGCCGGCCTGCAAGACCCTGGCCTTTGTGCTCCACGGAGCCACCGCCGGGGTGCGGCGCGACGACGATTTTCTCGTCATGCTCAACGGCGACCACACCCCCCAGGAATTCATCATCCCGGCGCCGCCCGCAGGCCGATTCTGGCAGGGGCTGATCGACACCGGTGCCCCATCCCCGAAGGATATCGTCAGCGAAACCAAGAGCCGGCCGGTGCGGGACGCCTCAATTACCGTGGCGAATCTGGCCGCGACAATCTTTATCTCCAAACCCTGCTGAGCCAGCCATGCAGATCCTGTTCCTCGGAGATTCCCTTGTTGAATTTCACAACTGGCAGACCTGTTTTCCCGCGCATCGGGTGGTCAACGCCGGCAGGGCCGGAGAGACCGTGGCCGGCCTGCTTGCCACCCTTCCCCGGCATCTGCGCCGCTGCCCCGACCCGGAGCGCGTGGTTATCATGATCGGCACCAACAATCTGCTCAGGGAAGAGTATGGCTTTCTGCCCGAATACGCGGAGATCCTTGACGTTCTGGGCAGCGCGCTCGCCCCGGCGCGGATTACCGTTACCAGCCTGCCGCCCATCCGGGCCGCCCATCTGGCACCTACCGTCGTACCCCGCCTGAACGAAGGGTTGCTCCAACTCAGCCAACAGAAAAAGGTTGCGTTTCTGGACCTCTGCGCGGCCTTCAACACCGGGGAGCCGGACGCGGCTGCCTGCTTCGCCGAGGACGGAGTCCATTTCAGCGACTTGGGATACAGCATCTGGTCTGCCTGGCTTGCCCGCGTTTTGTAGGATTTCCCTTCCATTCTCCCCGTTTCCGCACATTTTCAGATGCACTTTCAGACAAATTTGTTACAATGAATCGCCGTGCACCGCATAACGTATACCAAACCGTAAGAAAGACCCGGGAGAAGCCATGCCTGAAAACAACCGCCAGCCCATTGACCTGGCTACCCTGTACGAAATAACCCGGGCATTAGCCTCCTCCGACGACCTGCGCAAATGCTTGGAGGAAAGCCTCACCGTGCTGGCAGCCCGCACCAGACTTGGAAACGGCGCGGTGACCATCGCCAATCCGCTCACCGGCCAGATCGAAACCGAGGTGGCTCCGGGCATGACCGCGGAAGCGCGGAAGCGCGGGATATACAAATTCGGCGAGGGCATCACCGGCAGGGTGGTGGCCAGCGGCGCCCCCATCGTGGTGCCCCAGATCAGCCAGGAACCGCTCTTTTTGAACAAAACCAGGGCCAGGGCCGAAAAAAACCAGGAGGCCCTCTCCTTTCTCTGCGTGCCTATCAAGCACGGAGCCACCACCATCGGCGCCTTGAGCGTGGACCGCAATTATCAGGAGGGCATCGACTTTGAAAAAGACCTCCAGTTTCTCACCGTGCTCTCCGGCCTCATCGCCCAAACCGTGGTCCGCATCCAGGCGGTGAACCAGGAGCGCGAGCGGCTGGAGCAGGAGAACACCCAGTTGCGGCGGGAGCTTTCGGAAAAATACCGGGTGGCCAGCATCGTCAGCAACTCGAACCGGATGCAGGAGGTGTTCGAAATGATCCACCGGGTGGCGGACTCCAACGCCACCATCCTGCTGCGCGGCGAATCCGGCACCGGCAAGACCATGGTGGCCAAGGCCGTGCACCACAATAGCAAGCGGGCCAAGGCGCCCTTCGTGGTGGTCAACTGCTCGGCCCTGCCCGAAACCCTGCTGGAATCCGAACTGTTCGGCCACGAAAAAGGGGCTTTCACCGGGGCGCAGGCCGCCAAAAAGGGCCGTTTCGAATTGGCCGAGGGCGGCACCCTGTTTCTCGACGAAATCGGCGAACTGAGCCAGAACGTCCAGATCAAGCTGCTCAACGTGGTGCAGGACCGCGAATTCCAGCGGTTGGGCGGCATCGCCCCGATCAAATGCAATGTCCGGCTGATCACCGCCACCAACAAGGATCTGGAAAAAGCCGTGGAAGAAGGTTCTTTCCGGGAAGACCTCTACTACCGGCTCAATGTCTTCCCCATCTACCTGCCGCCCCTGCGGGAGCGGCGCACCGACATCATGCTCCTGGCCGACTTCTTCCTGCAGAAATACAACGAGGAGAATGGCAAGCAGATCCGCCGCATCTCCACCCCGGCCATCGACCTCCTGGTCCAGTACCACTGGCCGGGCAATGTGCGGGAGCTGCAAAACTGCATCGAACGGGCGGTGCTGATCTGCGACGAGGACTCGATCAAGAGCTTTCACTTGCCGCCGTCGCTGCAAACCTCGGAATCGGTGAGCGACCACGCCAACCCGGTTTCCTTTGCAGCGGCAGTGGACAATTTCGAGCGGGAGCTGATCATCGACAGCCTGAAGAAATGCCAGGGCAACCAGACCAAGGCCGCGCAACTGCTGGACACCAGCCTCAGGATCATTAACTACAAGATCGCCAAGCTCAACATCAATCCCCGCCAGTTCAAGCTCAACAAGCCATAGGGGTGGGCCATGACCGTTCTCCTCCACCTCTGCTGCGGCCCCTGCACCATCTTTCCCCTCACCGCCCTGCGGGAACAGGGGTTTGCCGTGCAGGGCTATTTTCATAACCCCAATATCCATCCCTTCCGGGAGTTCAAGCAGCGGCTCGACACCCTGGAGGATCTGGCGCGCCGGACCTCGCTGTCCGTGGAATACGAACGGGAATACGGGCTCAGGGAATACCTGCGAAGAATCGTGTTCCACGAAGAGGAGCGCTGCCCGCTCTGCTACCGGATGCGCCTTGAGGCGACGGCCAGAAAAGCCAGGGAGCTCGGAGCCGAGGCCTTCAGCACCACCCTGCTGTACAGCCGCTACCAGCGCCATGAAACCATCCGGGCACTTGGCGAAGAGCTGGCAAGACAATTCGGGGTGCCGTTTTATTACGAGGATTTTCGAGTCGGCTGGCAGGAGGGGATCGACGCCAGCCTTGAGATGGAACTGTACCGCCAGCCATACTGCGGCTGCATTTACAGCGAACAGGAACGCTACGACAAGAAGTTCGGGAAGAACAAGGAAACAGAGGCATAAACAACAATGGGCCTTACCCGGCAAACAGAGAAAGGCCCATCATAATAAGCAGCATGCGCGCCGGGAGCTTATTCCTTGACAGTCCCACCGCTGCTGCTGCCGCCGGGCAGGATGCCGAAGGCGGAGGTAAAGGACTGCCAGTCCGGCAGCGAGATCGTGGGCACGAACCTGCGCCAGGTTTTCTCAATGCCCTTGCCGGACTTCAACTGGGCCAAGAGCTCGGTGGCCCGGGGCGTGACGCTCGCCTCGGGATAGGTGGCAAGCAGATATTCAAGCCGTCCCTGGGCCTGCTTGTCTTCATCGGTGCGCAGATAGAACGAGGCCACGGAAAACTCGTGCTGGGCCAAAAAATCGCGGGCGGCCCGAGTCCGGGCGGAAGCCTCCACGAAATAAGGCGACTGCGGATAGGCGCGATTCAACCGCCCAAAGGCCTGCACCGCGTTCTGGGCATTGCCCGGATCCCGGTCGTTGGTCCCGATCTGACTGTAATAACACATGCCGATCTGGAACAAAACATAGGGCACCGCCTCGTTGGTCGGATGGTTGGCCTCGAACTCTTCATACAGGGTCTTGGCCTCATTGAACTTGTCCAGGTAATAATTGGAATCCGCGGCCTTCAGTTCGGCCAGCAGCGCCACCTCGCTGAAGGGAAACCGGTCTTTTATCTCCACGAAACGTTTCAGGGCCGCACTGTATTTCCCGCGGTTGAAGTCGGCCATCCCCTCCATGGCCAGGGCTTCCGGGGTTTCCTGCGCAGCAGAGCCCTCGCCAAAACCAACCCAGCCCAGCATGGTGTCAAGGGTCGCGCAGCCGCTGAGCCCCGCGGCCGGGACAATCATGGCAAAAGCCAGAACGCAGGTCCGAAAAAACCGCCTATTCCGTTGTGAAAAAATCATGTCCCGCTCATCCATTTCAGCCAAAAGAGAAAAGGCCCGGCACACTGGAACCGGGCCGGAAAACCATCATGAATCACACTGGCAGGGTGTTGTAAAACTCGTTTTTTGACGCCCGGCGTGGGACCCAAGAATGGATCGCCAACCTCAACAAATATAACTCGTTGAAATTGCGAGATCTTCCAGAATTCGCTCCTGGAAGATCGTGGTGAAAAAAACGTGGACGGATTTTTTCACCATCCTGTTAAGGATTACAGAGCCTTTTCGATCATGGCCTTGAGCTGCTGCTTGCCCACCGCGCCGGTCACCTGGTCGGCAACCTCCCCTCCCTTGAAAAGAATCAGGGTGGGAATGGCCCGAATCCCGTATTTGCCGGGGGTGACGGGGTTATCATCGACATTCATCTTGCCGATCTTGACCTTGCCCTCGAACTCGGCGGCCAGCTCATCGATAACCGGGCCGATCGCCTTGCAGGGTCCGCACCACGGCGCCCAAAAATCCAAGAGAAACGGGGTCTCGGACTGTAATGCCTTTGCGCTGAAATCGCCGTCGGAAACCTGGATCACCTTGTCGCTCGCCATAATTTTCTCCTTTTATTTCATGGGGATAATTGTGTTCAGAGTATAATTGCTTCATCTTACAAAGGGAACCGGGTGCTGACAAGGAAAATCTTGTGCGCACCCGGTTCCCCCAGCGAGAGAAAAGGGCAAAAACCGCACCTCCTTCTTGACAACCAACAGGCAGTCGCTATATGGTAATCAGCATGCGCACACGAACCTGTCCCTTCTGTAAGGAAGACATCCATTTCCAGGCCATGGCCTGCCGCTATTGCACCCGGGACCTGCCGCCCCTGGCGCAACAACGCCACAGGAAAAACTCCCATGGCTGGCTGGCGGCGATCGCCGCGGCGGGAATCATCGTCAGCGGCGCGACCTTTCTCGCCGTCGAGTTCCTGCGGGAACGGAAAAACTGGCTCACGGACCAGCCCCGGCGACCAGCACCGCAAACCCAGCCTGACTGACCAGCCCGGGCCGGGAGTGCTCCATCTCCCGCAACGCATCCGGGGATTGAATCAGGCTGGAGCGTCTTTCCTCAACCACAAACCCGCACTCGCCAAGACACCCCTCCGCCTCGCTCGGATCATACACGGTGGCATGTTGATAGAAGGGATGCCCTTCCTGCTTTTTTTGCCGGAGCATTCTCCCCCACGGGCTGTCGGCCACAATGAGACCCAGCACCAGATGCCCGCCGGGCTTGAGCACCCGCCGGCACTCGCGCAGCACCGAACAGGGATCGGCCAGGAAACAAAAGGTGAAGAGCAGCAGCACCGTCCGCAGGCTCTGACCGGCATAGGGCAGCGCCTCCCCCATTGCCTGACTCACCAGCACCCCACGTTTTTTGGCAAACGCCAGCGGAGCAAGGGCCGGATCGATTCCGAATTCCACCCCCAGAGCCTCGGCAAAACGGCCCGGACCGACGCCGACCTCCAGTTTCGGGCTCACAAGCGGCGTTGCCAGTTCCTTTAGCGCGGCGCGCTCAATGGCAAAGAGCAAGCTCCCCTCAAACCAGGCGTCATACTCCTCGGCCCGCTCATCAAAAACCTGGCCTGCCTGGCGCCGGAACGTCTTTTTTTCCATCCTGCCCTCCCAATCCTTGAGCCTTTAACCTTGAACCTTGGGCCTGCACCTCTGGCCCGGTTGTTTCCTTTTCCGGAAATAATGATTATGCTTACTGCCATCCGTTTCTGTTGAGCAAGGAAAAAATCATCCACCCCCACACCACGGACACCCCTGCCCATGCTGGCTGAAAAAAAATCCCCCTTCCGCCAATCGCTGGTTACCCCCGCCCAATTCACCATCACCCTCGAACTGGTGCCCAGCCGGGGAGGACACAGCCGGGAACACGACCGCACCCTGGATCTGGCCGAAAAACTGGCCCGCGACCCGCGCATCCAGGCGGTGAGCATCACCGAAAACGCCGGCGGCCATTCCGCCCTCTCCCCGGAGATCCTGGGCCGCGAGATCCAACAGATGGGCCTTGACGTTATTGTCCATTTTTCCAGCAAGGACAAGAACCGCAACCAGATGGAGAGCCTGCTTTTTGCCTGGGACCGCCTGGGCATCCGCGATCTGCTGGTGATCACCGGCGATTATCCCCAGGAAGGCTACCAGGGCTTTGCCAAGCCGGTCTTTGATCTCGGCTCGGTGCATGTTCTGGATCTGATATCCCGGATGAACCGGGGGAACTACGGTCTGGGCCGGGACGGAATCAGCCCCACCTCGTTTCTCATGGGCGTGGCCCTCTCCCCCTTCAAACGGCTGGAACCTGAGCTGCTGATGCAGTACGCGAAACTCCACCGCAAGGCTGCGCATGGCGCAGACTACATCATCACCCAAGTCGGCTACGATGCCCGCAAATTCCACGAACTGATCCAGTATGTCCGGCAGAACGGGTTCAACCTGCCGGTGCTGGGCAATGTTTTTGTTCCCAATCTCACTGTGGCCGCCCTGATGCACACCGGAAAGATCCCCGGCTGCATCATCACAGATGCCCTGTACGCGGAAATCCGCCGCGAGGCCGACAGCCCTGACAAGGGCAAGCAGGCCCGGCTGCTGCGGGGGGCCAAGCTCCTGGCCATCCTCAAGGGGTTGGGCTATGCGGGCGCCCATCTCGGCGGCCCTGGACTCACCTATGACAACATCGACTTTCTTCTCACCACCGCCGATTCCCTTGCCGGGAACTGGCAGGAACTGGTAAAGGAGATGGGCTACTGGCACCGGGATGGCTTCTATCTCTACACAAAGGATGCGGCAACCGGCCTCAACACGACCGAGCCCGCGCCCCGCGACGAGAAGCGGGCAGGCTTGCAAATCAACTACCGGATGGCCCGGCTCGTCCACAACCTGGCCTTCACCAAGGAAGCGCCCCTCTACCCGGCGTGCAGAAAAGCCTGCCTTGCCCTGGAAGGCGGCTGGCTGCACAGCAGCCTCACCCACCTGGAGCATGTGACCAAGTTTCTTCTCTTCGGCTGCCAGAACTGCGGAGACTGCACCTTGGGCGACCTGGCCTTTGCCTGCCCCCAGTCCGGCTGCGCCAAGTATCTGCTCAACGGCCCCTGCGGCGGCAGCCGCGACGGCTGGTGCGAGGTGTACCCCGGCAAAAAGCGCTGCCTTTATGTGCTGATCTACGAACGCCTCGCCGCCTGCGGCCTGCCGGAATCCATGCGGAAGGGCTTTGTCCCCCCGCGCAACTGGGCGCTCAACAACACCTCCTCCTGGCTCAATTTTTTCCTGGGGTTGGACCACGCCGGGGAAAACCAAAAATAGTCCCGAGAAAAAAACATTTCCCATCCATATAAAAGGGGGTATATTTTCTCCTTTTTTCCGGGTGAGCGGACAACACATCATAACGGTGCCGATCCAGCTTTAGTAGGAATTGCCCGAAACCACGGAATGTAACGGTTCAGCAGCGCCGCAGATGCGAGGAAGAGGCCTGCGAAGTGTGCTGGTGCACATGAGTAGGCCGATGACGAAGCAGATGTGGTGGTGCTGGGCCGTTACATAATGAGGGACAAAACGCCATGACATACTCAGACGCATCACGCCCCAAGGACGAATGCGGCGTTTGCGGAATTTTCGGCCATGAGGACGCAGCCAAGCTCACCTACTTCGGCCTCTACGCTCTCCAGCATCGCGGCCAGGAGTCCGCGGGCATCGTGGCCAGCGACGGCAGCCAGGTCTCCCTGCACAAGGGCATGGGCTTGGTGCACGAGGTTTTCAGCGAGGCCACACTGCAAGAACTGAAAGGCCACCTCACCGTGGGCCATGTCCGCTACTCCACCACCGGCGCCTCCAACATCGTCAATGCCCAGCCCTTTACCGCCACCCACCAGGGCTGCACCGTGGCCGTGGCCCACAACGGCAACCTGGTCAATATCCGCTCCCTGCGCAACGAGTTGGAAAAGAAAGGCTCCATCTTCCAGTCCACCATGGACAGCGAGGTGGTGGTCCATCTGCTCGCCCGCTGCTCCCACCTTGGCCTTGAAAAAGCGCTCATCGACACCTTCGAGAGCATCAAGGGCGCCTACTCCATCCTGCTCATGACCGAGGACAAGCTCATCGCCGTGCGCGATCCCGGCGGTTTCAGGCCGCTGTGCCTGGGCAAACTCAACAACGGCGGCTTCATCATCGCCTCGGAAACCTGCGCCCTCGACCTGGTCGAGGCCCAGTATGTCCGCGACATCGAGCCCGGCGAAATTCTGATCATCGACCGCGAGGGCCTGCGCTCCCTCCGCCTTGAAACCAGCCAGCGCCGCAGCCTCTGCATCTTCGAACAGGTCTATTTCGCCCGGCCCGACAGCGACATCTTCGGCAAGAACGTCTACCAGAGCCGCAAACGCATGGGCGAAATCCTGGCCCGCGAATGCAAGATCGAGGCGGATTTCGTCATGCCCTTTCCCGATTCCGGCAACTACGCGGCCATCGGCTTTTCCCAGGCCTCCGGCATTCCGCTGGAGATGGGGGTGATCCGCAACCACTACGTGGGCCGCACCTTTATCCAGCCCACCCAATCCATGCGCGACTTTTCGGTGCGGGTCAAACTGAACCCCATCCGCTCTTTTTTGAAAGACAAACGGGTCATCATCCTGGACGACTCCATCATCCGGGGCACCACCGGCCGCTCCAGGGTCAAATCCCTGCGCGAAGCCGGGGTCAAGGAAATCCACATGCTGATCAGTTGCCCGCCCACCCGCAATCCCTGCTATTACGGGATCGACTTTCCCTCGGGCGGCGAGCTCATCGCCAACAAGAAAACCGTTGACGAAATCCGCGATTATCTGGGCCTTGACTCCCTCTACTACCTCACCCTTGAGGGGTTGCTGGAGGCGTGCGGCGGCCCGCCGGAGGACTATTGCAAGGCCTGTTTCGACGGGGAATATCCTGTTGCGCCGGACATGGATTTTTGCAAGCTTCTCCTCGGCACCAGGAACGCCTGCCAGTCCACGGGCAAAAAATAGGAATCCCCAGACCGATGAGCATTGAACAGGCCAAGGAAGTTCTCAGAATCGAGGCGGAAGGCATCACCGCCTTGCTCGACCAGATCGACGCCGATTTTGATAAGGCGGTGACCATGATCATGGCCTGTTCGGCCCGGGTGGTGATTACCGGCATCGGCAAATCAGGGATCATCGGCCAGAAGATCGCCGCCACCATGAACAGCACAGGCACTCCTGCCCTGTTTTTGCATCCGGTGGAAGCCATGCACGGCGATCTGGGCATGGTGGACCCCCAGGACGTGATTCTTGCCATCTCCTACAGCGGCGAAACCGCGGAACTGAGCCTGTTGATCCCCAACCTCAAAAAACGCGGGGCCAAAATCATTGCCATGACCGGCAACCCGGGCTCAGGCCTGGCTCTGAGCGCTGACGCGGTACTCAAGGTGGCGGTGCCCCAGGAGGCGTGCCCCCTGGGGTTGGCCCCCACCGCCAGCACCACCGCCGCCCTGGCCATGGGCGACGCCCTGGCCGTGGTCCTCTTGAACCTCAAACAGTTCAAGGAATGCGATTTCAGGCGCAACCATCCGGCCGGCAGCCTTGGGGAGCGCCTCAAGGTGAATGTCGCCGAGGTAATGCTCACCGGCGCGGCGATCCCCATGGTTTCGCAAACAGTCAGCCTGCCGGAGGCCATTGCCGAACTGAACGCCAAGAACCTCGGCGCGGTCCTGATCATGCGCGAGGATGCAATTATCGGCATCCTCACCGACGGCGATCTTCGTCGTTTGCTGAGCCAGAATGGCGGCAGCCTGAGCGGACTCCCCCTGACGGAGGCCATGACCGCCAAGCCTAAAACCATTACCACGGAGCTTCTCGCCGCCGACGCCCTCAGCATCATGCAGCGCCACGAAATCACCTTCCTGGCCGTGACCGATCACAACGGCAGGCTGGCAGGCGTGCTCCATCTTCAGGATCTGCTGGGCAAGGGGGAATTCCGGTTTTTGGTGTAGGGGAAAATCAAAAATCGCGGCGCCCCCGTCATTCCGGCGAAAGCAGGAATCCAGTTTTTCTACGTGCTTAAAGAAAGGCTGGACACCGGTTTTCACCTGTGTGACAACTTTTTTTGCAATGCCATCGCGGTTGCCGACTCCGCTGGCCGACCCCCTAAAAACCGCTTATTCCGGTAGATATACCTATTGGGCGTGTTTGTTTTTTATGCTAGAGTACGCGACGCTTTTTTGGTTCAATGGGGTCTCCCCCCGGACCAACCGGAGAAAAAAAATTACCCGGCGCCCTTTGCCGGGTTTCATATCTTCATATGAGGCTTAGTTATGGCAATCTCCAGCAAGGATATCAATTCGGCCTTCAGTGCCGAGGTAACCGCGATTCCGGGTGGCGAATTCCTGAACCGCTGTTTTTCCTGCGGCGCCTGCAGCGGTATCTGCCCGGTCAGCCAGGCAATCCCCGACTTCGACCCCAGAAAGATCATCCACATGATCCGCATGGGCTTGAAAGACACGTTGCTCAAATCCGACCTGCTCTGGTTCTGCTCCCGGTGCCGCAGTTGCGTCTTTGTCTGCCCCCAGGACGTCCGGTTCGCCGAAATCATGGTCGCCCTGCGCCAGCTGGCCATGAAGGCAGGCTACATCACCGAGCAGGACCTGCTGGACAAAGGCAAGGCCGCCTGGGTGGAACGCGACCTCTGCGTCTCCTGCCTCACCTGTGTCCGGGTCTGCCCCTGGCGGATTCCCAAGATCGACGACCAGGGCAAGGCTGCCATTGACCCGCAGGAATGCAGGGGTTGCGGCATCTGCCCCTCCGAGTGTCCGGCCCAGGCCATACGCTTAAACGAGTCCGAGGACGAGCGCTTGATCGCCGCCTGCGGCGCAAATCAGTAGCACGGTGATTCCAATGTCCTTTACCCCGAATATTCAAGCATTCTGTTGCCATTACACCTCCCAGCAGACCCTGGCCGAAGGGCCCCAAGGGTTGCTTGCCGATGGTTTCCCCAAAAGCGTGACCATCCACCGGCTGGTCTGCACCGGCAAGCTCGAGGTCAGCACAATCCTCAAGGCCTTTGAAGACGGCGCGGACGGCGTGTACGTAGCCGGATGCCCCCTGGACAAATGCCACAACCTCATGGGCAGCCAGCGGGCCGCCAAACGGGTAGCGGCCATCAAGAAGGCCCTGGCCGAACTTGGGGTCGAACCGGAACGTATCGAGATGTACCACCTGGAGCGCGGCTTCCACCCCGGCTTTGTCAAGGCCGCCCAGGAGATGGACGAACGGATTACCACCTTGGGCCCGAGCCCGTTTAAAGCTGAGTTGAGCAGCTTGCCTGCTCAAACGAAACTTATGCCCTCAGGGTGTCAGGGAGGCGCGAAATGATTATAGCTGAAAGAAAACCCATCAATGAAATCATGGACATGGTGAAGGACGCCAAGCGCATCCTGGTTCTGGGCTGCCGCGGCTGCGTCACGGTCTGCTCTGCCGGGGGCGAGCGCGAGGTGGAGATTCTGGCCTCCCTGATCCGTCTGGGCAAGCAGAAGGCAGGCCAGGAGGTTTCGACCATCGAGGCCACCCTGGTGCGTCAGTGCGACAAAGAATACATCGACTCCATGGACCAGTGGGACGGTCAGTACGACGCCATCGTTTCCATGGCCTGCGGAGTGGGGGTCAACTTCATCGCCAACCTGCGGCCCATGGCCAAGGTCTACCCAGGGGTGAACACCGTATCCTTCGGCGGTTCCGCCGAGCAGGGCGTGTGGAGCGAGCAATGCGCCGGTTGCGGCAACTGCGTCCTCCACCTCACCGGCGGCCTCTGCCCGGTGGCCCGTTGCGCCAAGAGCCTGATGAACGGCCCCTGCGGCGGTTCGGTGGGCGGGCGCTGCGAGATCCACAAGGACGTACCCTGCATCTGGCAGTCCATCCACGACAAGCTGGTGCGCATCGACAACAAGGAAGGCCTCGCAGCCATCGCCCCAATCCGGGACTGGAGCACGGCAGGCCACGGCGGCCCGCGCAAGACGGTGCGCAACGACCTGACTGTCTGATCTGTTTTTTTGATGCACTGACAAAAAAGGCGAAGCGCTGATCGCGCTCCGCCTTTTTTATTGCCTACTGTTGATTGTCAAAAAAACCCCGGCCGAAACCTGAACACCAGAATTTGGGGGTAGTGTGAAGCAGCAAGGGGAAGATGCTCACGCTCGACCAGGGCTCTTTTCCATGGTGCGGTATTTCCCAGGCGAACACAATACTGAAAAAATACGGGGTCGTTGCTTAAAAATTAAATAAGCCACCGGCTTTGCCGGTGGCTTATTGGGTGATCCGCCCAAGGTGGCCGCATTCTTCGCCTCCCCTTATAGCAAAGGGGAACGCATGTTCAAGTGGCATGGCAAAAATCTTTCACTTTCAAACTTGTTGCCTTTTGTTGAGCATGCCACAGGTCGAACTGCATCTGGTGATGATGCCAACTTGCAGGGCTTCCGCCAAAGGCTTTGGACAAACGGATAGCCATAACCGGCATCACACAGGAATGCCCGCTCAAAAGGCTGGACAGTGTTTTCCTGGTTACGCCAAGCCCAGCTGCGGCCTCGGTAACGGTAAGCCCCAAAGGTTCAAGGCATATGTCCCGGATCAATTCGCCGGGATGTGAGGGATCGTGCATCAACATAGTTACCCTTATTAAGGGTAATCAAGATAATCAACATTAACGGCATCATTCCCTTCAAACCTGAAAATCACTCTCCAGTTACCGGAAACCGTCACCGCATAATACCCTTGCCTCTCCCCTTTCAAGGCATACAGCTTGAAAGCAGGAAGAATCATATCGTCAGTAGAAATGCTCGCATGCAGACGGATCAAAATCAGCTTCAGCCTCTTTTCATGCTCGGCGATTATCCCTTTCCCGCTGCCATTCATGAAAAAATCGCGCAATCCCTTATGATTGAAACTTTTGATCATGGCAGAGTGTAACCCGTAACGTGTCAGGTCTCAGGTGTCAGGTGTCAACAGAGATAAGGGCGCGTGTCCAGCACTCTTTCGAACGACATGGGCGCTGGAATTAAAAAATAGCTAATTAGCAAGCAACGTCCCTCGGCTGACTCCAGAAAAAAGTCTGCTGGCGACGATTCCCCTGCGGGGTAACATGATTCGGTATGCCAGGGGCTATAACTCGTGCCATTCTTGCCATGACAAGAGCATAACAAGGGTGAAAAAGCATGCCAATTGAGTATACTGTTTGAATGCATAAGTAATTGAAAATGGGAGCCTCCAGGTGGCGAACAGCTCATATAATGAGCGAGCGGGGTCGAATAAATCGCCCCGAGTCAGACCCACAAGGAGGCTCCCTATGGAAAGTATTTACTACATCG
>JAHJRQ010000009.1 GCA_018830485.1 Pseudomonadota bacterium
AATTTGAAAGATCCGGCGGTGGCTACTTCGATCCAGAAAGATTATACCGGCTTTGCCGTTACCAAACCGAGCGATTATGCCAGTCTGCTTGGCATTATCAAAAAGGTCGACGCCAAGATGGCCAAATAATTCCGCAACGACACAAGCGCATATCCAGCAAGGGGATCGTGAATGGCTTCGAAAAATAGAGGAATTGCCGCCAGATTCATTCTCATCGTTTCAATCCTGGCGCAGGCCCTGATGGTGGTGCTGGCGGTGGTGGCTATCTTCACCGCCAGCAGTTCACAGAAAAAGCAGGCGGACGGGTTCATCAACCGGCTGAAATCCGAGCAGGCGGAGCAGGAAAAGCTGCTGGCCGGTAAATTGAGGCAGAAAGGGGAATCCGTCGCCGCGCTCCTGGCTCAAACCGGATCGGCCCTGATCATCGGCTATGATTTCGATTCCATGACCAGGCTTGCCGCCAACGCCAAGAACGACGAAGACGTTGTTTCCGTGGTCTTTTACGGCCAGGACAAGAGCGTGCTTGCCGAGGCCAAGGGCCAGGAGCAAGCCAAGGAGACCCTGCGCAAGGAAATCCTCTTTGAGGGCAAGGGAATCGGATTTGTCGAGGTGGGCTTGAGTTTTGCCGGGGTGGAGAAAAATTCCGCGGAAGTCTCCCTCCGCATCGAGGAGCTGGTGCGGACCACCCAGGAGGAGTTGACCGCGGCTTCCTGGCGGTTGGGGCTGGTCATCGTTCTCGCCATCGGCTGCGTGGTGCTGGCCCTGTGCTTTGCGGTGTATTGGAGTTTGTCCCATTTTGTCATCACTCCGGTCGGCAAGATCATTAATGGGTTGGAGGACTGCGCCGCTCAGGTGACTTCCGCCTCGGGTCAGCTTTCCTCCTCGGCGCATACCTTGGCGGAAGGCGCCTCCGAGGAGGCGGCTTCCCTGGAAGAGACTTCCGCCTCCTTGGAAGAGGTTTCGACCATGGCCCGGCGCAATGCCGATAATGCCGCCGAGTGCAATTCGCTCATGCGCGAGGTGAATACGGTGATGGGCAAGGCCAATCAGTCCATGGCCGCGCAAACCGTGGCCATGGAAGAAATTTCCAAGGCCAGCGAGCAGACCTCGAAGATCATCAAAACCATTGACGAGATCGCCTTCCAGACCAACCTGCTGGCCTTGAACGCCGCGGTTGAGGCGGCCCGGGCCGGCGAGGCCGGGGCGGGCTTTGCCGTGGTCGCCGACGAGGTCCGCAATCTGGCGATGCGGGCGGCGGAAGCGGCTCGCAACACCGCGGTGCTCATCGAAGGCACGGTGAAGAAGGTGAAGGAGGGAGAGGAGTTGTTGGTGCAAACCAACGAGGATTTCTGCGAGGTTGCCGAGGTCGCGGCCAAGGTTGGCAGCCTGGTTGACGAAATTGCCATTGCCTCCGGCGAGCAGACCTCGGGGCTTGATCAGGTCAACACGGCGATCACCGAAATCGACCGGGTCACCCAGCAGACCGCGGCCAGCTCGGAAGAGGCGGCCAGCGCCTCGGAGGAGCTGAGCGCCCAGGCCGAGTACATGAAAAATTATGTGGAAGATCTGGCGGTACTGGTCAGCGGCGGGGTCAAGAAAAGCAGCAGTGCGTTAAAACGGCCGCCGGAGGCAGGCAGGCGGAAGGTTTCCCGCCAGGGCGCAAGCAGGGCCTTGACGGCGCCGCCAAGGCAGAAGGTTGCCGCCAAGGCCCTGCCGCCAGCCTCGGCCGGCACAAAAAAGGCTGAAGAGGTGATTCCCTTTGAAGATGAAAAGTTCGAGGATTTTTGATCCCTGCCCGTGAGAGCAAGAAAAAGCCCGCCTTGAAAGAGGCGGGCTTTTTTTATCGGTTGTACTTCTCCTCGCAGGCGAGCAGGATATCCTGCCGGGCATCGGCAAGGACCTTCCGTGCCTCTGTCACATCCTGGCCGATCTGGGCTGCCAGTTCTCCGGCGCCGGAAAATTTCTTTTCCCCGCGCAGGAAGCGGAGCAGGTTTATCTTGATCGGTTTTCCGTAGATATCCTGATTGAAGTCAAAGATATGGGTTTCGGCGGAAAGTTTTTGCCCTTCAAAGGTCGGGTTGTAGCCGATGTTGAGTACGCCGCCGTAGCATTTGCCGTCGTAGATCACCTGGGTGACGTACACGCCCAAACGCGGGCAGAGATCTTCCTCGGCAATGGCGAGGTTGGCGGTGGGAAAGCCCAGCAGGGGGCCGCCGCGCTGCTTGCCCATTTTCACCTCGCCCCGGATCTGGTAATAGCGGCCCAGCAGCTTCTTGACATCGACCATCTTGCCCAGCCCCACCAGCTCCCGGATTTTGGTGCTGCTGGCCAGCATCCCTTCCACATAGTAGGGCTCCACCACCGAGACCGTGAAGCCCTTGGCCTTGCCCTGTTCCTGCAGAAAGGGGATGTCGCCTTGGCGGCTCTTGCCGAAAGCGTAGTCGTACCCCACCACCAGATCCCGGACGCCGATGGCCTTGCGCAGGACCTGGTCCACAAAGGTCTCGGCCGGGGTGTTGGCAAATTCCCTGGTAAAGGGGAGGATGATCAGCGCATCGATATTGGCCAGGGCGATGAGCTCTTTTTTCTGTTCGGCGGTGGAGATCAGCTTCAGGCCGATGTCCGGACGGACCACCTTGAGCGGATGCGGTTCGAAGGTCACAACCACGCTGGTGCCCTTGTTTTGATAGGCGCGGCTCACCACCTCGGAGAAAAGAATTTGATGGCCCAGATGGACGCCGTCAAAGTTGCCGATGGTGACGGCGGCCCTGGGGAAAGGGGCTGGTATGTCGCTGATGTTTGTGAATATATCCATGGTGATGGGCGTCCTGATTGAGTGTGCGCATACAATAGGCGACAACCGGGAAAAGGTCAAGCCGCCGGACAGAGAGATTTTTTATGGATGCTCTTGTAAATTTTCTTGACAAACACCACCCGGAAAAACTATTATCGCCTCTCACGATGTGCCGAAGTGGCGGAATTGGTAGACGCGCTAGGTTCAGGGTCTAGTGGGGGTTTCCTCGTGGAAGTTCGAGTCTTCTCTTCGGCACCATCTTGAAAATGTGTGCGGTGAAAAATCTGGTCATGCTTCGGCATGGCCTTTTTTTTTGCCCTGCGCAATGAGCTGACTCCCGGCCCGCCAGCGCCTGCCCTTTCGGGTTCTCCGCGTTCCCGCCGCTCTTTTTGTTGACCTGACATGGGTGATTCATGCTATAATACCGGCATTTCCCCAAGGATATCTCAACGGAGCCGCACAGTATATGGATATAGCTACCCTTATCGGCCTGGTTATGGGCTTCGGTGCCGTGATCGGCGGCCAGATTCTTGAAGGCGGCCACGTCGAAGCCCTTCTTCAGCCCACGGCAGCCCTTATTGTTTTGGGAGGCACCTTGGGCGCAACCTTTGTCTCCTTTCCCCTCTCGGATCTTGTGCGGGCCTTCAGCAGCGCGGCCACGGCCTTCTTTCCCCAGGAAGAAGACCCGGAGGATCTGATCGGCAAGCTGGTCGGTTTTGCCAGCACTGCCAGGAAGAACGGCCTCATAACCCTGGAGCAGGACGCGCAGCGGGTCAAGGACCGCTTTCTGGGGCAGGGGCTGGAAATGGTTGTGGACGGCATGGACCCCGAGGAGGTCATGGCGGTCCTGCAGATCGAACTTACCAATTTCGAGGAGCGCCACAAGGTCAGCGCCGAGGTGTTCGAGGCTGCGGGCGGTTTTGCTCCCACCATCGGCATCATCGGCGCGGTTCTGGGCTTGATCCATGTCATGAACAATCTCTCCGACACCTCCAAGCTCGGAGCGGGTATTGCCGTGGCTTTCGTGGCCACGATCTACGGCCTGATGGTCGCCAACATCGTCTGCATTCCCATCAGCACCAAACTCAAGAAACGATTGAAGGAGCAGATCCTGCAGCGGGAAATAGTGATCGAAGGTTTGCTTGCCATCCAGAAAGGCGAAAATCCCCGGATGATCGAAAAGAGGTTGCGCGGGTTCACCCTGACCAGCGGGGTGCTGATCTACAGCAGGGGCGGCGGTTCATGAGCTGTTGCCATTGAGTGGCTGCCGAATTTGGGTGGCCTTGGGGAGCGATTGTCATGAGCAGACTGAAGAAGAAAAAAGCCCATGAAAAGGAGCCGAATCTGGAGCGGTGGCTTGTTTCCTACGCGGATTTCATCACCCTGCTTTTCGCCGTTTTTGTCATGCTCTATGCCATGTCCATCGTGGATCAGAAAAAGATGGAAGAGGTGCAGGCCTCCATCCAATCCTCCTTTTCCGGGCCGCAAACGTTGACTCCGGCCCTCAAGGTTATCGGCAACAAGGATTTTGGCCTGATCCCCGAGGCAGTGGAGCCGCCGGTGCCGGTCCAGTCCCAGGATGAGGCCGCTGCCGCCGCCGAGGCCCAGGAGTTCAGCCAGATCAAGGATGACATCCAGAACAATCTCCAGGAGTATGGCGCCAAAAATGAGGTGCAGTTGACCGTCAACGAACGGGGGCTGGTGATCAGCCTGAAAGAGGCCGGGTTTTTCCCTTCCGGCACAGCCAGGGTGCAGCCGGACGCCTTGCCCCTGCTGGACAAGATCGCCATCTCCATTTCCCGCCATGCCAATACCCTCCGCATCGAGGGGCATACGGACAATGTGGCGATCAACTCCCCGGCCTTTCCCTCGAACTGGGAACTCTCCACGGCCCGCGCCAACAGCATTGTCCATTATCTCATTGAGAAACACGGTTTCAAGGGCGCCAAGCTTTCGGTGACCGGGTATGCCGAATACCGGCCGATTGCCGATAACGCCAGCGAAGCAGGGCGGAAGCTCAACCGGCGGGTTGATATTGTCATGCTCTCCCGGAAGGGAGCGCAAGGCGAGGCGCTGAAATTCGACGGGGAATAACGGATGCGCGGGCACTCCGGGAAGAGGGTCGTGCGGAAGCATGACCCCGGCTGCAAGCGGGTGCCGGCGGGGGTGACTCCGGAGGAGGAGTTGGCCAATCTGTGGTCCCTGGTGCTGCATGCCGCGGATATCGAGCATGGCCTGCGCCATGGCGAAACGGGTTGGCAGCTCCTGGTTTCGGAGGAAAACATCTCCGAGGCCAGGGAGGAATTGCTTCTTTTCTCGGAAGAAAACCGGAACTGGCCGCCGGAACGGACAGCACTGTCAGGGCGGGAGCCCTTTGTCGAAAACTCGCCGCCCGTGCTGCCCGTCATGGGGGCGCTGGTCGTGTTTCATGCCGTCACCGGCGGCGGAGAGGGGCGCGGCCACTGGTTTGACCTCGGCGCCCTCGACAGGGCTCGGGTGCTGGACGACGGCCAGTGGTGGCGTCTGCTCACCGCCCTGACCCTGCATGCGGACAGCGTGCACCTGCTGGGCAATATTTTTTTCGGCGGGGTGCTGGTTCACTCCCTGTGCCGGCATCTCGGCAGCGGTATTGCCTGGTTCTCGGTGCTGCTCGCCGGGGTTCTTGCAAATGCCATCAATGTACTCCTGCACGGCGAATCCTATCGTTCCGTTGGTTTTTCCACCGCGGTTTTCGGCATGGTCGGCATGTTGAGCGGCATGCGTTTGCGCAGGATCGGCGGTTGGCAGGAGATGGTGCTTGCCTTGGGCAGCGCGGCAAGCCTGCTGGCGCTCATGGGGGCCTCCGGAGAGAGAACCGATCTGGGCGCGCATTTCTGGGGGGTTGTGGTCGGCCTGCTGGTTGGGGTGCTCCTTGGCGCGCTCGGGTTTGCCGGAAAACGGGCTCTTGCTCCCCTTGCCCAATGGCTGCTTTTTTCCGGCAGCCTGGCGGCGGTGCTCGGCTGCTGGCTGTACGCCCTGTATCCTTGGGAAGGGTGGTGGTTTGTTCAATGATGCATTACGGGCATGGGGCAATCTCGTCCCGTCCGTATGAAAACCGGTGAAAATTTTTTCAAAAAAAGGAGTCGAATCTATGGCTTGGGATGATCAGCAGCCGCCTTGGGGCAAGAAAAAAGGTCCGCAAACCCCGGAAGAGGTTATCGCCCTCTTGCTCACCAAGATCAAGGAGTTTTTCGACGGCGGCGAGAAGAGCGCCGCCGGCGGGACCGGCGGGGCGGGGCCGAATATCCCCGAGGGTGGTCTCTTTGCCCGCTTCGGCAAGGCCGGATTGCTCATCGGCATTTTTCTCCTGGCCAATATTGCCTACTCCGCCTTTTACACCATCGCTCCGGGCGAAAAGGGCGTGGTGCTGCGTTTCGGCAAATACGTCAAAACCACCTCCTCGGGCTTGAATTTCAAGTTGCCCTTTATGGACCAGGTCATCAAGGTGGATGTGGAAAACGTCCGCAAGGAGGAGTTCGGCTTCAGGACCAAAGTGGCCGGCCAGCGCAGCCAGTTTGAGAAGACCGGCTACGAGGCTGAATCGCTCATGCTCACCAGCGATCGCAATGTCATCGATCTGGAGTGGGTCATCCAGTACAAGGTGCAGGATCCCATTTTCTTCGCCTTTAAGGTCAAGGATGTCAAACAGGCGGTCCGCGATATCTCCGAGGTGGTCCTGCGCCGCATCGTCGGCAACATGACCTTTGATTATGTGCTCAGCAATCGGGAAATTCTCGCCGCCGCCACCCAGCGCGAGGTCCAGGAGTCCCTGGATCGCTACCAGTCCGGGGTGAGGATCGTCACCGTCCAGTTGCAGGATGTGAACCCCCCGGATCATGTCAAGCCTGCCTTCAACGAGGTCAACGAGGCGGATCAGGATATGAAGCGGTTGGTGAACGAGGCGGAGGAGGCCTATAACCGGGAGGTGCCCAAGGCCCGGGGCGATGCGTTAAAGATGCTGGAAGAGGCGCAAGGCTATGCGGTGGAGCGGGTGAACCTGGCTAAGGGCGAGACCTCCCGTTTCCTGGCTATCCTCAAGGAATACAAGGGCGGGCAGGACGTCACCCGGAGACGGATGTATCTGGAAACCATGCAGGAGGTTCTGCCCAAGGTCAACGAGATATATGTGGTTGAAGGCGACAGGGGGGGAGTTCTGCCGTTTCTCGATGTGAGGGGCGGAGCCAAGGCCGCGCCCAAGGCGCAATGACACTACCGGGCATCTTCGTACAGGCTGCGGCGCGGATTAAGAATACAAACAGGAGAAGCCAGTGAATACTATGTTGCGTGGAGTTGTGATAGCGGCGGTGGTGGCGGCGGGAGTGGTGCTGGCCAATGCGTTTTTCGTTCTGCCCGAGGGCAAACAGGCGGTGATCACCCAGTTCGGCCGTCCGGTGGGCAAGCCCATCACCCAGGCCGGGCTGAAGTTCAAGACTCCTTTTATCCAGGAGGTGACGTATTTCGACAAGATGATTCTTATCTGGGACGGGGATCCGAACCAGATTCCCACCAACGATAAAACCTTTGTCTACCTGGATATCACGGCGCGCTGGCGGATATCCAATGCCCTGGTCTTCCTGCAGGCGGTCAACAACGAAAACCGGGCCATGACCATCCTCGATGATATCATCGACGGCACGGTACGGGATCTGGTCAACAAGAACGATCTGGTGGAGATCATCCGCAGTTCGGATTGGAAGCCGGAGGAAATGGGTTTTGGTCCCGTGGGCCCGGATGAGCAGATCCGCTACGGCCGGGACAAGATCTCCACCCTGATCCATGAAGCCGCCTCCAAGGTCACGCCCCAGTATGGCATCGAGCTGGTGGATGTGATGTTCAAGCGGGTCAACTATATCGACACGGTCCAGCAGCGGGTGTATGAGCGGATGATCTCCGAGCGCAAGCGCATCGCGGCGGAAAAACGCTCCACCGGCGAGGGGCAGAAATCCGAGATCCTCGGCAAGCTCGAGCGCGAATTGAGGGAGGTCAGCTCCGGGGCCGTCCGCGAGACCCAGGAGATCAAGGGCAAGGCCGATGGCGAAGCCGCCAGGATTTATGCGAATGCCTATAACCAGGATCCCGAATTCTACGCCTTTTCCAAGACCCTGGACGCCTACCGGCATACCATGGGGGAAAACACCCGGCTGGTGATTGCTCCGGACTCGCCGTTTTACCGGTATCTGAAAACCGTCAAGTAGTCGGCGGCTCCAGGTCGAGGGGGGTGATCGGGTACGCGGGCCGGTGTTCCTCGGCGGAAAAGGGGAGCCTCCCCTTTGTGTTGAGCAGGGCCAGCAGTTCTTCAAGCTGGCCTTCGCTTCTCAGGTCTGATTTGCCCAGCAGGGTGAAGCGGCAGGGGCAGGAGGTCAACTGCCCCCCGCACCAGGGGCAGATTTCCACCGGGCACCCCAGGGTGTGGAGCTCTCCGTCCGCCACATGGCAAAACGGGCAGAGATCGCGGTGGAGATGGGCCGGGACATAAACCGGAAAGGACGCGAGGTCCGCATATTTTTTGAGAAAGGCCTCGCGGTTTTCAAGGTTGAAAAAAGTCAGGACCTCCTCCTCCCAGATGCCCTCCGCAAGAGATCCCAAAAAATCGGCCTGTTCGGTGGTGGCCAGGTAGAGGTAGTCGGCCTGGGCCGTGGTGGCGCAGATCAGGAAGGCGCCCTGTCTGCGGTCCAGCAATCGGAGAATGGTAATGGCGTCTTCCAGCCCCTCGGGCAGATAACTGTAAAAGGCGTGAAAGATGTTCAGGCCCACGCGGTCCGTGGCGTGTTTTTCCGCCAGGGCAACGGCCTTGGCCAGGTCGTCCGGGGGGACTCCGTATTGCATGAGCAGTTTGATGTCGGCGAGTCGCTGGGTCAGTGTGGGCACGGGTTTTCCTTTTGCTGAATTCTTGATGGACTTGTAACAACTGCCCTTCGACAGGGCGAGCGGCTACTGCCTTAACGTATTGATATTCGTTCAAGCCTGTCGAAGCACCTGTTTGCAACAAATTCCAAGTTGTTACGAGCCCACAATTTCTGCCTCAGGCAAGTGTTGTCTGGTGTTTGATCGCGGCCAGCCAACCCCTGGTTTCCGCACAGATGTCGTCGGCCTCGGTCAAAGCCGTGACCACGGCCAGCCGTCTGGCTCCCATGGCGACCAGCTCCGGGATATGTTCTTTTTTGATGCCGCCCATGACCGTGAAGGGCAGGGGGCAGCGGGCGCTGAACCTTGGGATGGCCCCAGGTCCGAGGAAGGCGGAGAGGCCGTCCTTGGTCCGGGTGGCGTAGAGCGGGCCGATGTTGAAGTAGGAAGCCCCGCGGTCTTCGGCGGTGGCCGCCTGCTCTTCCGTGTTGCAGGAGACGCCGATGATCAGGTCCGGGGCCAGGGCGCGGACCTCTGCTGCCGGGAGGTCGCTGTTGCCGAGATGCACCCCGTCGGCGCCGCTGATCAGGGCGATGTCCACCCGGTCATTGACGATGAACAGGGCGCCTGCCTCCAGGGTTTTCCGCCGGAAGATCTTGGCCTTTTCACAGAGGCGCAGACTGTCGGACTCTTTGTCGCGCAGCTGGACGATCTTTGCCCCGCCAGCCAGGACTGCATCGAGCCAGACGAGATCGCCGCGGCCCTTGGCCAGACGTTCGCAGGAGACCGGGTAGAGGGTGACCTCCTCGATGAATTTCTTGAGCCGCTGCTGGTACAACTCGGTTTTTTCGTGCATTGCCAAACCTCTCCTTGCGGGGCGGCGCATCCCAAGTTCTTACTTGTTGAAAAAAAGGTATTTAAGTATATTACGCGATTTGAGAGAATCTTTCATTACGGTTTTTACGAAAACACAGGCAAGCCGCCGTTACAGGCGCGGGATAACGGCGAAGGGTGCGTATGGGAAATGTCATTGTTGGTAAAGAAACAGCAGAGTTGAAGCTCGACGGCAAGGTCTACCAGCTGCCGATCATTGTCGGCAGTGAGGGGGAGAAGGCCATCGACATCCGGGCCTTGCGCGCCCAGTCCGGTTACATCACCCTGGACAGCGGCTTCATGAATACCGGCTCCTGTTGCAGCAGCATCACCTTTCTTGACGGGGAGCAGGGGATTCTCAGCTATCGCGGTTACGGTATCGAGGATCTTGCCGAGAATTGCACCTTTGTCGAGGTCGCCTATCTCCTGGATCACGGCAGCCTGCCCACCCAGACGGAACTGAGCAAGTTCAGCCATATGCTCGGCAAATACGCCATGGTCCACGAGGATATGATCCGTTTCTTCGACGGCTACCCGCCCAACAGCCCGCCCATGGCCATTCTTTCCTCCATGGTCAATTCCCTGTGCAGCTTTTACCCGGAGATGCTGGACAATCCCCTGGAGAATGTCGACAAGATGGCGGCCCGTCTGCTCTCCAAGGTGCGGACTATCGCCGCCTTTTCCTATAAGAAATCCATGGGCCAGCCCCTGGTCTATCCGCGGCACGACCTGAGCTATTGCGCCAATTTTCTGAACATGATGTTCGACTCGCCGGTCAAGCCCTACGAGATCAACGATACCGTGGTCCGGGCCCTGAACAAGCTGCTGATCTTGCACGGCGATCATGAACAGAACTGCTCCACCGCCACGGTGCGGGTGGCGGGCAGCGCCCGGGTCAACCTCTACGCCTCGATCTCCGCCGGCATCAACGCCCTGTGGGGACCCTTGCACGGCGGGGCCAACCAGGCGGTGATGGAGATGCTCTCCCAGATCCACGAGGAGGGCGGGGACTATAAAAAATATATCGACAAGGCCAAGGACTCGGCCGACCCGTTCCGGTTGGTCGGCTTCGGGCATCGGGTTTACAAGACCCACGATCCGCGCTCGCGGATCATCAAGAAGGCCTGCGACGATGTGCTGGCTGCCTTGAGTATCGCCGATCCGCTCCTGGATATCGCCAAGGAGCTGGAAGAGGTGGCGCTGAAGGATGAATATTTCGTGGAGCGCAATCTCTACCCTAATGTGGATTTTTACAGCGGCATCATCTACCGGGCCATCGGCATCCCCACCAATATGTTCACGGTGATGTTCGCCCTGGGCCGTCTGCCCGGCTGGATTGCCCACTGGAAGGAGATGTGGGACGATCCCGACTGGCGGATCAGCCGCCCAAGGCAGATCTATGTCGGACCCAAACGGCGGCCCTTTGTGCCCCTTGCGGAAAGAGAGTAGATACGACAATCGGCAGTACAAAAAAACAGGAAAGAGCGGGGCGGCCACTGGTGGTTGTCCCGCTCTTTTTTTGTGTGGTGAGCAGGAACTGGAGCCATTTTAAGCCCCCAAAAAAATAAAACCGGAAAGTGCTCAAGTTTTGCGCGCAGGCTGTCGATAAAGAATAAGGTAATTTTTTTTCTTAAGAGTAGGAGCAGCAGCAAAGAGGGAAAGTATGCGGATCAACGCGCTTTTTTCTGGATTTTCTTCTGTCGCGGTCAGGGGTGGCGAAAATGCGCTTCCTGTGTCCGGCGCCACGACGGGAAGTGTACAGCAGGGCAATGGTGCGGCGGACGTTTTTATCCAGGGGCAACCCTGGAAGAACATGGCCTCTGTGAGTCCAGCCGCCGTGGCAGGGGGCAAGGCCTGCGCGTGTAAAACCTGCCCGGCCTGCGCGGCGCAGGCCTATGCCGAACAGGGGGTGGTGCAAAAAGATGTTCCCGCTCCCCCGGCGGTTGCTGCGGGAAAAGAAGAAAAGAGTGCCGAGCCTTCAAGCGCTAGCGAAGGGGCAAGCGTTGCCCCGGGAGCCAAGGGGCAGGAAGACGCGGCGCAGGAGTCCGCAGAGCCTGCAGGAAAACGGCCGGCAGCCGGCGTAAAAGGTCCGGACGGCGAGGCGCTCAGCCAGGCGGAACGGATGCAGGTTGCGGAACTTGAAATGATCGACACCAAGGTCCGGGCGCATGAAATGGCGCATCTGGCTGCGGCCGGATCCTATGCCACCGGGGGTGCAAATTTCCAATATGTCAAAGGCCCGGACGGGAAGCGATATGCCGTGGGCGGAGAGGTCGGTATCGATACCGGCAAGGAATCCACTCCCGAGGCAACCATCAGCAAGATGCAGACGGTGCGCGCCGCGGCCCTGGCGCCGGCCGACCCCTCTCCCCAGGACCGGAAGGTGGCGGCCAGGGCCTCCCTGGTGATCACCGAGGCCAGCCGGGAGTTGCAGATGATCCGTCTGGAACAGGCCAAGGGGAAAGCGGCGGGCAAGGAGATCCCCGAGGCAGGGTTGGAATGGGCGCCGCAGCCGGCAACAGGGGAAACGGGGACTGCGTCCGGCGATCAGCCCGGCAAGAACCCGGATTTTGGGAACGAGACGCCCCCAAAAGCATACAATCTCGCAGCCGCCATCATGGACGGACTTGTGCGGCCATCTTCCCGGTACCATATCGCCGTCTGATTTCCGCAGCACTTGTTTTTAAATCACGCCGCACATGCGCTGGTAGTTTTCGCACTCCCGCTGACAGAGAAAGGGGCAGGGCTCCATGTTGAACCATTTTTTTCGCGGGCACCAGTAACGGTTTTTGTAGGGTTCGTTGCACCCCTTGCCCGTGATCTTCTGCCGTTGTATGGCGCCGAAACAAACCACATCGCCGAGAATCGAAAACCGAATGATTGCCATTCCGATGCCTCCTGCCTGTGCGGGCTGATTCCCCTCTGTTACTTTCTCTATCGGCAATGTCGCGGCTCCGGTAAAGGACTTATTGACTTCTGGCAAAGGCTGGTGTTAATAAATATCCTTTATCCGTGCGCCTGGGCGAGGTGTGTTGCCGCACCGTCGATTCTACTCTCCTGATTTGATTGCAGATCCCCCCAGCCGCAGGGTTACAGTCACGATTTTTTCAAGGGAGATTGCGTGCATGCGTACTGATATCCTGCATAGCGGCGCCGGGGAGCTGACCTACGAGATCCGCAACATCGTCAATGTTGGCGAGAAGTTGCAGAAGCTGGGGACCAAGGTGTACTGGGAAAATATCGGCGATCCCATTGCCAAGGGCGAAGAGATCCCCCAATGGATGAAGCAGGTCGTTGCCGATCTGGTCATGGAAGACGCCACCTACGGCTATTGCCCCACCAGGGGCATGCTGGCGACCAGGGAATTTCTTGCCGCCAAGACCAACAAGCGCGGCGGGGCGCAGATCGGGCCCGATGACATCATCTTTTTTAACGGCCTGGGCGACGCGATCAGCAAGGTTTTCGGCTTCCTGCGGCCAACCGCCCGGGTGGTGGTGCCCTCGCCCAGTTACACCACCCATTCCTCGGCGGAGGCGGCCCATGCCGGAGACCGGCCGGTAACCTACTGGCTGAATCCCAACAATTACTGGTATCCGGATCTCGATGATCTGGAAAAACGGATCAAGTACAACCCGGCCGTGGCCGGCATCCTGATCATCAACCCGGACAACCCCACCGGCGCGGTGTATCCCGAGGAAATCCTGCGGGGCATGGTGGCGCTGGCCCGGAAATACGACCTGTTCGTGATCTGCGACGAGGTGTACCAGGCCATCATCTACAACGGCCAGAAAACCCTGCCCCTGGCCGAGGTGATCGGCGATGTGCCCGCCATCTGCATGCGTGGTATTTCCAAGGAAATGCCCTGGCCCGGCTCCCGCTGCGGCTGGATCGAGGTCTACAACGGCGACCGCGATCCCATGTTCGCCAAGTATGTGACCTCCATTCTGAACGCCAAGATGGTGGAGGTCTGCTCCACCACCCTGCCGCAACGGGCGATTCCGGCCATCCTCAGCCATCCGCAGTATGTGCCCTATCTCCAGGAGAGGATCGACCGCTACGAGAAGTTGTCCAACATCGCCTACGAGGCGCTCAAGGACATCGACGGCGTGCTGGTGAACCGCACCAACGGCGCGTTTTACATGAGCGTGGTGTTCAAGGAAGGGCGACTGAACAGCAAGCAGACCCTGTCCATCGGCAGCAAGGAGGTTCGCACCCAGGTGGAGAGTCTGGTGAACGGGCCGAATGTGGCCTATGACAAGCGGTTTGTCTATTACCTGCTGGGCGCCACCGGCGTATGCGTGGTGCCGCTTTCCTCCTTTGCCACCGAGTTGCAGGGCTTCCGCATCACCCTGCTTGAGCGCAACGAGGAACGGTTCACCGAGATTTTCAAGATTATTGCCGAAGGGATCACGCAGTACCTGAATTCATAGCCTTGCGGTTACTCCATAAAAAAATCCTCTTCCCTTTCCGGGAGGAGGATTTTTTTATGGAGTGGCGTTTATCCGCCGACGGTTACTGCTTTTTGGTGGAAAGCACGATCTGCTGCATCTCGAGTTTCAACTGCCGGTTTGTTATCTCGGAGAGACTGTACGAGGCAACGGTGTCTCCGATGAAGATATGGTACACCTGGATCGGGCCCGGAAGCAGCTTGTGCCTGCATTTCTGGACCACAACCCCGCCGTTGTTCCCCCGGTAGCGTTTCTCGATGACGAGGTTGGGGAACTGTTTTTTGGTCAGCAGCACGTCAAGGGGCGTTTTTCCCTGCGCTGTTCGCGTATCGTCAAGGCCGAGGACGGATTTTATTTTCTTGCCGATTGTTCCGGTGAGGCTGTCTTCCGGCACATAGAAATGGCCTGTTAGCCCGCCCTTGTCTTTGTCCGCGGTCAGGGTGGCAAAGCGGGCGGTGAGTTGGGAATGCCCGTCCCGGCCAAGGATGGGTCCGTCTCCGTGGGTGGAGACCAGATGCCAGGGCCGTTGGTAGGTGAAGGTCAGGCCGGTATTGTAGTCCGTGAACACCTGCTTCTGCAACAGAGGCGGCGGCTGGGGCTGAGGCGGCGCCGGAGTCGGCGGTGTTTCCTTGGTTGCTTGCGCCGCGGTTTCCTTGGGGATGAGGGAAACACGTTTTCCCTTTGTCTCGGGAGGCGTTGCGGTGGCGGGTTTTTCCGGCTGGCTGCTTTTGCTCGCCGTCTCTTTGCCGGGCAGGGGAGCCGGATCCTTCACCGCCGGCAACGTACAGCCGCCGACAAGCAAGAGCAGGGTGAGCATGGCCGGAATTGCGTCAGTTTTTTTCATACAGTCTCCAATAGCTTAATCGAGTGCAATACACGGCAAGGTGTACCGTTGGTCGCGGAAGCTGTCAATCGCAAAAAAAAGAAGGGGAGGTTTGGCGGCAGAAAAAGATTGCCCCCCCGGTCTTTTTTTTTTAACATCCACTGCCTCGGAGCATGCGCACGATGTGCAGTGATCATCCATCCGGCGGATTGAGGAATCGCGGGGGAAAGATTCTCTTTTTTTTGTGATCGGCTTCTTGCCGCTTCCTCTCTCCGTCCGAAACCAAGCGAGAACATAATGAGAATTCTATCCGGGATCCAGCCTTCTGGCCAGCTTCACATCGGCAACTACTTCGGCATGATGCGCTCCATGATCGCAAGCCAGGATGCAAGCGAGTTATATGCCTTTATCGTGGATCTCCACGCCCTCACCTCGGTGCAGGACCGGGAGCGGCTGTCCCGCGGCACCCTGGAGGCAGCCACGGATTTTCTTGCCCTGGGGCTTGATCCGGCGCGGTGTACCTTCTGGGTGCAGTCCGATGTGCCCGAGGTTACGGAGCTGGCCTGGGTTCTTTCCACCCTCACGCCCATGGGCTTGCTGGAGCGCTGTCACTCGTATAAAGACAAGGTTGCCAAGGGGATTGTTCCGAGTCACGGCCTGTTTGCCTATCCGGTGCTCATGGCCGCCGATATCCTGCTCTTTCAGGCCCAGCGGGTGCCGGTGGGCAAGGATCAGAAGCAGCACCTGGAGGTGGCCCGCGATATCGCCATCAAGTTCAACAACAGCTTCGGCGAGACCTTTGTCGTTCCCGAACCGATCATCGACGACAGCCTGGCCACCATCCCCGGGTTGGACGGCCAGAAGATGTCCAAATCCTACGGTAACACCATCCCCATCTTCGCCACCGAGAAGGAGTTGAAGAAAAAGGTCATGGCCATTGTCACCGACGCCACCCCGGTGGAGGAGCCCAAGGATCCTGAGAAGTGCAACCTCTTCAGCCTGTTCAAGCTCTTCGCTCCACCGGACCGGCTGGCCGAGGTCCATGGCCTCTATGTGAACGGCGGGGCCATGTACGGCAAGATCAAGCTGGAGCTGCTGGAGTTGCTCTGGGAATACTTCCGAAAAGCGCGGGAGAAGCGGGCGCTGTTGCTGGCCGACCCCGGCCAGGTACGGGACATCCTGCACCGCGGCGCGATCAAGGCCAGGGAAAAAGCGATCGTCACCCTGGATCTGGTGCGGGATCGGGTCGGCTTGAAGTACTGAGGCGTTCAGCCTTTTACTCTTCCTGTGTGTTCTCCATTTTTTCCACCAGGGTTGCCGGAACAATGCTCCCGCAGCCATACCGGTCGCTGATGGTGTCGATCGCCTTGTAGAGACGGCAGTCCTTTTCCTTGCTCCGGCCA
The DNA here is from genome assembly GCA_018830485.1 of Pseudomonadota bacterium. Lineage (GTDB taxonomy): Bacteria > Desulfobacterota > Desulfobulbia > Desulfobulbales > Desulfurivibrionaceae > Thiovibrio. The sequence continues at coordinate 16,225 of JAHJRQ010000009.1, forward strand.
TTGCCAAACAGGGTCATCTGGCCGACACTCCCCGCAGGGGCCAGGTTCGAAAGCGTTATCCCCAGCAGCCTAATGGGGCGCAGGGTGATCTCGGTTTTTTCCAGCAGCATCCGCCCCGTCTGGTACAGCGACCTGTCGTCCGCCACCGGTTCCGGCAGGGTGAGTGAGCGGGTCACCTGCACGAAATCCCGGTATTTGACCTTGATGGCGACGGTCCTGCCAACCAGGCCATGGCTGCGCGCCCGCTTGCCCACCCTGATGCACAGGGCCAGCAACTCCTGCTCGATCCTTTTCCTGTCGCGCACATCCTCCGCGAATGTCTCCTCGTTGCCGATGGACTTCGCCTCCTGCCGTGGTTCCACCGGGCGAAGATCAATGCCCTGCGCCGATTCCTGCATCATAAGTCCGGCTTTGCCGAACTTGGCCGTGAGGATCGGTGTGGGTATGCGGTTCAGATCGCCGATGGTTCGTACCCCGATCAGGGCCAGGGCCTCCCGGGTGATTTTCCCCACCCCCCACAGACGGCTGATGGGCAAGGGGGCCAGGAATACTTCTTCCTGGCCTGGCGGCAAAATGGTCAGGCCGTCGGGTTTGTTGAGATCGGAGGCGATCTTGGCCACCAGTTTCGAGGTTCCAACCCCGGCCGAGACGGTGAGGCCGGTGGTGTCGCGGACCAGCGTTCTGATCTGTATGGCGATATCCTCGGCCGTACCCATCAGGCGCTGGCTGGCCGTGACATCCAGAAACGCCTCGTCCAGTGAGAGCGGCTCCACCTGCGGGGTGAAGCGGTGGAAGATTTCCATGATCCGGCGGGAAATTTCCTGGTATCGGGCCATGCGGACTGGGAGAAACACGCCCTGTGGGCAGAGCTTTCTGGCGGTGAGCATGGGCAGGGCGGAATGGACCCCGAATTTTCTCGCTTCGTAGGAGGCGGCGCACACCACGCCGCGGTTGCAGTCGCCGCCCACCACCACGGGTAGACCCCGGAGGGCGGGATTGTCGAGAATCTCGACCGAGGCATAAAAAGCATCCATGTCGAGATGGATGATGCTGCGGGTGTCTGACGGCATGGCTGCGGGGTTACTCCCTGGCATGAACCGGGTGGGGTTATTTTATGCATGATATCCCCTTGGCGTGCAGATGCAAGGAAACGATTGCTCAGGGGCGGAACAAAGTGTCGTGATCATGGCGGCAAGCTCGGCCGGGTGTCATTAAGCCGACAGGGTAGAGGGGAAATTTTTTCCCTCTGCGCGTGGGGAGGAGCTGCTGCCGGACTCCTGTGCGCCTTGGGAATTCGTTTGTATTTATTAAATAATTTCAATGTTATACTGGATGTTTTTTGCGTCCGTCCTTGCGTGGCAAGGGTTTGAATAAGAATGTTTCGATGGTCTGGCATGAAAATGGCATAGATTCTTTCTAAACAATCTTTTCAATGAAAGGAGCCGTTGCAATGAATACCGCAATCTCTCTCTCCGACAGGGAAAACATAGGGCCGGTGAATCTCGACCATCTGATGGTGGAGCTTGACCGTTACCGTCGTCAATCGGAGTGGTTAAAACAGGTCAACGAGCTGCATGGCAGACTGGCCGGCGCCACCGACCTGCAGGGCATGATCGAGGCTTTTTCCGTGTGGCTGATGCCCCTGGTTGAGCACGATCTCATCGCCTACCGCAGCCTCGACCGGAGCCGGGTGCATATCATCTGCTCCTGCCACGGGCCGGATCGGCGTCTTGCCATGCAGACCGCCGAAGAGGTTTTTGAGAAGATCGATTGTCAGTTGGATGGCTCCTGCTGTGAATGGGGTCCGTTTTTCGTGCAGCAATGGCAGATGTCCTTCGGCGCTGACTCGGCTGCGGTCAACGAGGCGTGCCTGATGCTGCTGCGCCGGGGAACCTGCATTGAAACAGAGGAAGCCAAGATCCTTGGGGACGCGTTGGAGATTCTCGGCGAGCCCCTGCAGCGCGCCCTTATGTATGAGGATCTGTTTGCCCAGGCCAGAAGGGATATGCTCACCGGCCTTGACAACCGCAGGGTTTTTGAGGAACGCATCGGCTCCATGCTGGAAACCGCCCGTCGCCACAACCGGCCCATTACCGTGGCCAGCATGGATTTGGATCATTTCAAGCAGATTAATGATACCCTGGGGCATGCCGCAGGCGATAACGCCTTGCAGATGGTGGCCAAGACCCTGACCGGGATGGTGCGCAACAGCGACCTTCTGGTGCGCATGGGCGGCGATGAGTTTGTGCTGGTCTTGCCGGATACCGCCCTTGAGCCGGCCAGGTTGTTGGCCGAACGTCTGTGCAGCGCTGTTGACGGCCTTGAGCTCAATGCTGCGGACGGCAGCAGGCTGGGGGTGAGCATCGGCCTTGTCCAGTGGAACCCGGAAATGAGCAAGGACGAGTGGCTGCAGCGGGCCGATGAAGTACTCTACCAGGCGAAAAAGACCGGGCGTTGCCGGGTGTGCGTGGAGGAAGCGTAACGGTCTGCTAGGCCCCTGCATAATAATTGTAAAAAAAGGCCATGCCTGATTGGCGCAGAGGGGAAATCTGCTACAATAAGGCATGGTCTTTTTATTGGCGTTATTCTATTTCTAAATCAAAAGTGTATTTTTCAAAAATTCCCTCCCCCTTGGGGGGGAAGGGTTAGGGAGAGGGGGGGAGTAGCCATGGAATCAGCAGGTTGCAACTTCATCCACCCTCAATCCCTCCCGTCAGTTTGTAGGTCAGGTAGAGCAAAGCGAAACCCGACAATTTTCAGTCGAGCTGTGGATGATGTTGTCGTGTAAGCGTCGGGTTTCGTTCCTCTACCCGACCTACTTTTCTAAGACTGGGTCTGTCCCCTATTGTCTACTTTACTGACCGGCTACTTGCGGCCGTTGTTCCTTTCCGGTTTTTTTCCTTTTCCGCTCTTGACCTCCCCGGTCATCTCCATTAGGTTGTCATTGTAGGGAAACAATCTTTTCGTCCGCTTTTTTCCTTTCCCAGTTGTTAAGAAATTCTCCGTCGCTGATCCGTTCCGCCTTTTCGGTGCCCATAGCTGGTCTTTTCCTTCTGTCCTGTTTTCCTGTTTTTTCCCAGAAGGCCCGGCCTTCAAACAACGCAAACCGGCTTTGCCTTGCTTTTCAGGAGTAATTCATGGATACAACAATTTTTACGGCACAGTATTTGAGAAAAACCAACCCGCAGGTTTTTAAGATTATAACCCGTGCCGAAGATATCGAAGAACTGCGCGGTCTGCTCATCGATTTCACTTTTAACGCGGAACAGACGGCCCTTGAGGAGGTCAGCCAGGAGGATGCCAATTTTGCCGCCCGCATCCGCGACTGCGGCATCGTCCTGCGCAGTATTCTCAAGCCGGTCTCGGAGCAGGGTGCCGGTTTCAGTATCCTGCAGGTGTTGTGGGATCTCGGTCATAATGTGCCGCGGCCGGAACTTTCCACGGCCTTTTACGCCGACCTGCTCCATCTGCTCCTGGGGGTCCAGGGCAAGGGCCCTCGCAAGGCCCTTGATGCCATCCATCTCTCCGCCATCAGCGCAACCGGCAGAAAGGCGGCGCTTATCCGCACCCGGCAGCTGGACAACCTTTGGGACGAAGTGGACCGGCGCATGGACGCTTTTCCCTCTGGCCTGGGTGAAGAGGCGGTGTTACGTCGAAGAAAGCGGCGGGAAAAAATCCTGGCTGTGCTCGGTGGGAGCATCGAGGACTGGCACAATTGGCGCTGGCATATCCGGCATATTGTCCGTGATCTGGCCACTCTGGAAAAACTGGTCAAGCTCAGCCCCTCCCAGCGTAAGGCCATCAAGGCGGCCAAGGAGCACAGGCTGCCCTTCGGCATCACCCCCCATTACCTCTCCCTGATGGATGACGAAATCAATCGGCGCGACGCAGCCATCCGGGCTCAGGTACTGCCTCCCATGAGTTACGTCAAGGAAATCGCCGCCATCGACGATACGTCCTGCCTGGACTTCATGGGCGAGGAAGATACCTCGCCCTGCGATCTCATCACCCGGCGCTACCCGGCCATCTGCATCCTCAAGCCTTACAACAGCTGCCCGCAGATCTGCGTTTACTGCCAGCGCAACTGGGAGATCGATGATGTCATGGCCAGCGGCGCCTTTGCCGGCATGGAACGGATCGAGACGGCCATCCACTGGCTCCACGACCACCCGGCCATCCATGAGGTGCTCATCACCGGCGGCGACCCCCTGGCCATGGGCAACGAGACCCTGGCCGCCATCCTGGCCAAGGTGGCGGAGATCCCCACCGTGGAGAGGATCCGTATCGGCAGCCGGACCCTGGTCACTCTGCCCATGCGGATCAGTGAAGGGCTGGCCGGGTTGCTCGGCCAGTACCGGGAACCGGGCCGCCGGGAGGTGGCGGTGATGACCCACATCCAGCATCCCTACGAGATCACCCCGGAAACCGCGGCTGCGGTGAACCGCCTGCGCCTGCACGGCATTCCGGTCTACAACCAGTTGGTCTATACCTATTACGCTTCCAAACGCTTCGAGGCCGCGGCCCTGCGTCGCCATCTGCGGCTGATCGGCGTGGATCCTTATTATACCTTCAATACCAAAGGCAAGGACGAAACTCTTGCCTACCGGGTGCCCATCGCCCGCCTTCTTCAGGAGCAACAGGAAGAAAGCCGCCTGCTGCCGGGTCTGGCCCGCACCGACGAGGCGGTGTTTAATGTGCCCCGCCAGGGCAAAAACTACCTCCGCGATCGGGGCTACAGGAACCTGCTCACTATTCTCCCCAACGGCAGCCGGATGTATGAATTTCACTCTTGGGAGAGAAAGGTTTCGCAGGAGGCCACCACCTTTACCACCACCGACGTGCCCCTGCTCGACTACCTGGAACGGCTGCAAAAAGACGGGGAAAGCGTTTCGGACTACGCGACCATCTGGTACTATTTCTGACGATGTTTCGCACCTCTTCGAAAAATACTTGCCCGGCGGCTCTCTTGTCTCCTGGATTTTCATCTTCGGCGCGGGAATCTCCAGAGCAGGCAGAACGCTTTTTTTAGGTTTTTTTCCCCAGTTTTGTATACTGCGATAAAAGGATCTTCAACAAGGGAGCACAACCATGAAAATTACCTTCCACGGCGCGGCGAAAACCGTTACCGGCTCGCAGCACCTGCTTGAGGTCAACGGCAAGCGCATCCTCCTTGATTGCGGGTTGTTTCAGGGCAAGCGCAAGGAGGCCTTCGAGCTCAATCGCACCGGATTTTGCGCGGGCAAGAATTTGGATTGCCTGATCCTCTCCCATGCCCATATCGACCATTCCGGCAATATCCCCTGTCTGGTTAAAAAAGGGTTCAGCGGAGACATCATCTGCACCTCAGCCACCCGCGACCTCTGCGCGGTGATGCTCATGGATGCCGCGCATATCCAGGAGCAGGATGTGGAGTTTGCCAACAAGCTGCGCAAAAAGAATAAGCAGAAGGAGTTTGAGCCCCTCTACACCAAGGAGGATGTGGTGGTCGCCATGGACCAGTTCGTCGGCATCAGCTATAACCGCAAGCGGGAGATTCTGCCCGGCGTGCATCTTACCCTGGTGGATGCCGGCCATATGATGGGCAGCGCCAATGTGATTCTCGACATCCACGACCAGGAGAAGAATCGCGATCTCCGCCTTGTTTTCAGCGGGGATATCGGGCGGGCCGGAATCCCGATCATCAATGATCCGGCCGTGCTGAGCGAGGGAGCGGATATCCTCATCATGGAGTCCACCTACGGCAACCGTCAGCATCCGCCGTACCCGGAGTCGGAAAAGGAATTGGAGCGGATTGTCAATGAGACCTACAAGCGGGGCGGGACGCTCTTGATTCCGGCCTTTGCCGTGGGTCGGACCCAGCAGCTGGTTTATGCCCTGCACCGGCTCTATTTGCAGCGCGATATCCCCAATCTCCCCATCTATGTGGACAGCCCGCTGGCCACCCGGGTAACGGATATATTCCGGCTGCATCCCGAGACCTATGACAGCGAGATCCGGGAATTCTTATTGAAGGACAACCACAGCAATCCCTTTGGTTTTGATACCCTGCGGTATACCCAGAGCGTGGAGGATTCAAAGGAGCTGAATTTTCTGCGGGAGCCGGCCATCATCATCAGCGCCAGCGGCATGATGGAGGGGGGGCGCATCCTGCATCACCTGCGCAGCCGCATCGGCGACAAGAAAAACACCATTCTGGTCACAGGCTGGCAGGCGCCCAATACCCTGGGCCGCAGGATTGTCGAAGGGCAGGAAACGGTCAAGATCTTTGGCGAGGAATTTCCGCTCAGGGCCAAGGTGGAAACCCTGACCGGCTTCAGCGGCCATGCCGACCGGGATGGGTTGCTGGCTTGGGCCAAGGCCATGCAGAAGAAGCCATCCCGAACCTTTGTGGTGCATGGCGAAGAGGAGGTGGCCGCCATTTTTGCCGAGAGCCTGCGCACGGAGCTCGGCTTTGCCCAGGTGGATATCCCCGAACCCCATCAGAGTTTCGAGGTGTGACCCGGCTGGCTGTCCCGCTGCGCGGACAATTGCTCCGGTGAGGCGGAGACAATGGCGGGAATTTTTTTCAATTTTTTTTATTCTGCAATAACAGCAAGTTGTATGCTATTCCCCTGCTTCCTGCCGTGAAATTTTTTTTCTCCCCTGTTACCCTGTATGTTCCAAGACGGAAATAGCCCATTTTCAGGACAACTATGACCGGGAGGTAGTCAGGTGAATTCTTCAGGATTGTATCTTCAGCTTTTCAGTATCCATGGTTTGATCAGAGGAACCTCGCCGGAACTTGGGCGCGATGCGGATACGGGCGGCCAGGTGAAATATGTGCTGGAGCTGGCCCGGTCCCTGGCCGCCCATCCGGAGGTTGCCCAGGTGGATCTCGTAACCCGCCTGATTGCCGATAAGACTGTTTCCTCCGATTATTCCCGGCCCATCGAACCGCTCTCTGAAAAGGCGAGAATCGTCCGTATCCAGTGCGGCGGCCGGAAATACATCCGCAAGGAACTGCTCTGGTCCCATCTTGACGAGATGGTGGACAAGACCCTCAAGTTCATCAAGGCCTTCGGCCGGGTGCCCGATGTCTTCCACGGGCATTACGCCGATGGGGGCTATGTTGCCGGCGAATTGGCCCGGATCTTCGGCTCCCCCTTCATCTTCACCGGTCATTCCATGGGGGCCCACAAGAAAAAGACCCTGCTTGAAGAAGGTTTGACCGGCGAGGAGATCAACCATCGCTACCACATCGACCACCGGATTCTGGTGGAAGATCGGATCATCAAGGATGCGGAGCAGATTTTCGTCAGCACCAATCACGAAATCGACAAGCAGTATTCCCTGTACGCTAATTTCAAGGCGGGCCGGTATCAGGTGAATCCGCCGGGCATCGACGTGGAAACTTTCTACCCCCACTATGCCCCCCAGTTGGACGCGGATGCAGGGGATGAAATCACCAGGCAGGCCAGGGTGGTGCTGCTCCGCGAACTCCACCGCTTCTGGGTTTCCCCGGAAAAGCCTTTTATCCTGGCCCTCTGCCGGCCGGACCAGCGCAAGAATATTGCCGGGCTGGTCACGGCCTACGGCGAGGACAAGGAACTGCAGGCCATTGCCAACCTGGCGATCTTTGCCGGTATCCGGAAAAACATCGCCGAGATGGAGGAGAACGAGCGCAATGTGCTCACCGAGATGCTGCTTCTCATGGACCGCTACGATCTTTACGGCAAGCTGGCCATTCCCAAAAAGCACGATTTTTCCATCGAGGTTCCCGAGTTGTACCGGCTCTGCGCCGACAGCTACGGGGTTTTTGTCAATTCCGCCCTGGTGGAGCCCTTCGGCCTGACCCTGATCGAGGCCGCCTCCTGCGGCCTGCCCATTGTCGCCACCCGGGATGGCGGGCCGACCGACATCATTGCCAACTGTGACAACGGGATTCTGATCGACCCCACCAACAGCCGGGAGATTGCCTCCGCCTGCAAAAGCATCCTGGTGGACAAGGATCTCTGGCAGCGGTATTCGCAAAACGGCATAAACCGGGTGCAGCGCCATTATTCCTGGCCTTCGCATTGCGAGCGCTCCCTTGCGGCCATCGCAAAAGTACGAACCGAGATGCCGGCTGTCCCGCAATCGGAAGCGAGCGGCAGAAAAACCGCCATCGGCAAACGGCTCGCTGCGGTAAACCGCATGCTGATCAGCGACATCGACAATACCCTGATCGGCGAAGGCGAATCCCTGAAGGAGCTTCTTGCCCTGCTCAAGGCCAATGCCGGAAATATCTGCTGGGGCGTGGCCACGGGCCGCTGTCTGGCAAAAACCATGCATATCCTTGAGGAACATGCGGTGGATCGGCCGGATATCCTCATCTGTTCGGTGGGCACGGAAATCTATTATGGCGCAACCCTTGCCCCGGACAAGGGCTGGCACCGCCATATCGCCTATCGCTGGCGGCCGGATGAGATCAGGGAAAGATTGAAGACCTTGGATTTTCTGGAAATACAGGAGCCGGAAAAGCAAAAACCTTTCAAGATCAGCTACTACCTGGAGGATGATCCGGAATTGCTTGCCATGGTGCACCAGACCCTCCAGACCAAAAAAATCCGCTACCATCTCGTCTATTCCCACGGCCAGTTTCTCGATATCCTTCCCTACCGGGCTTCCAAGGGCAAGGCGATCCGCTATCTCAGCTACAAATGGAATATCCCCCTGTCCGCTGTCATGGTCTGCGGTGATTCCGGCAACGACGCCTCCATGCTCCGGGGGGACACCAACGGCCTGGTGGTGGCCAATTACAGCAAGGAGCTTGAACCGCTCCGGGGATTGCGGCGGATTTTTTTCAGCAAGAAGGAATATGCTGCCGGAATCATCGACGGGATGCTTCATTACGATTTTGTCGGAGGACAAAGCGATGGCTGATGCACTGAGCAATTTCATCGATGAACAGGAAGCGCCCTTTCTGCTGGAGTTCATTTTTTCCATTCCCGTACCGGAAACCTCCATCCTGCTCCGCAACGACATCCTGCTCGCCCTTGAGGCCTGGAGCACGGAGCAGGGCAAGGCGGAAACGCTCCCCGGTTCCTGGCGGTTTTTGCGCAAGGTTCAGGAGATTCTCTGTCTGCCGGAGGAGCGAATCGTGGTCTACCGTCACCGGAAAGCCAGTTGCAGGTTTTTTGTCATGAAAAAAGAGAGCGAGGCATTGTCGCTCCTGAACGTCCGGGAGTTTCTCTCCGTCAAGGAGCGGCTTGTCAATCCGGGGTTGCCGGCGCAGCAGAGAACCATGGGGTTGAATCTCGCGCCGTTTTACGATTACGGGCCGAGCCTCAAGGACCCTAATACCATCGGGCACGGCATTCGGCATCTCAACCGCTACCTTTCCGCCAACCTGGCCAGCCAGCCGGAAAAATGGCAAAAAGCCCTGTACGAATTCCTTAAGCTCCACCAACTGCACGGGGTGCAGCTCCTGCTGGACGGCGGTGTCATCCGCAACGTCGGGGAGCTGGAAACCGCCCTGGAATATGCGATGGACACGGTGGAGCGAACCAGCGGCCGCGACGACATGCTCCGGTTGAAAAACAAGCTGCGGCCCCTCGGATTTTTGGACGGCTGGGGCAACAGCCCGGCCAGGATTCTGGAGACCATGAATCTGCTGCAGGATATTCTTGAGCAGCCCAACGAGGAAACCCTGGAGGAGTTTCTGGCCAGAATCCCCATGGTTTCCAAGGTGGCCCTGATCTCGCCGCACGGCTGGTTTGCCCAGGAAAACGTCCTCGGCCGTCCGGACACCGGCGGGCAGGTTGTCTATGTCCTTGACCAGGCCAAGGCCCTGGAGCGATTCCTTGCCGATGATCTGAGGCATGCCGGCCTGGATATCGATCCGATGATTCTCATTGTCACCAGGCTCATCCCGGACAACGATGGCACCACCTCAAACCAGCGGCTGGAAAAGGTGCACCTGACCAAGAATGTCCGGATTCTGCGGGTCCCCTTCAAGAAAGCAAACAACGAGGTGCTGGGCCACTGGCTTTCCCGCTTTACGGTGTGGCCGTACCTGGACCAGTTCGCCATCGATGTCGAAGCGGAGCTGCGCCGGGAATTCGGCGGCAGGCCCGATCTTCTCGTGGGCAACTATTCGGACGGCAATCTGGTGGCCACCCTGCTTTCCCGGAACATGGGGGTTACCCAGGGCAACATCGCCCATGCCCTGGAAAAATCCAAGTACCTCTTCAGTGATCTCCATTGGGAAAATTTCGAGGCGGAATACCATTTTTCCGTGCAGTTCATGGCGGATCTCATGGTCATGAATTGCGCGGACTTCATTATCTCCAGCACCTCCCAGGAGATCATCGGCACGGATCAGGTCATCGGCCAATATGAATCGTACCAGTTTTTCACCATGCCCGGCCTGCTCAATGTGACCAGCGGCATCAACCTGTTTCATCCCCGCTTCAACGTCATTCCTCCCGGGGTTGATCCGGAAACCTTCTTTCCCCATACCCAGCGGAAAAGAAGGGATAAGGACCTGAGCCGGGAGCTCGATTCCCTCCTGTTCAGCCGGGAGGATGCGGAGTGCCTCGGGCGTTTGTCCCGCCCGGATCTGCCGCCCATCTTCTCCATTGCCCGGCTGGACCGGATCAAGAACCTGACCGGCCTGGTGGAGGCCTACGGCAAGGACCTGGAGCTGCGGGCGCGGGCCAACCTCATTGTCATTGCCAGCGTTCTGGACCCGGAGCATTCCCGGGACGGAGAAGAGGCGGAGGAGGTCCGCAAGATGCACCGGCTGCTCGAACAGTACGACCTCCATTCCAGCGTCCGCTGGATCGGCAAGCTGCTGGGCAAGGAAGCCACCGGTGAAGCCTACCGGCTCATGGCGGATCGCCGGGGGGTTTTTGTGCAGCCCGCCCTGTTCGAGGCCTTTGGCCTGACCATTCTGGAGGCCATGCACTCGGGCTTGCCGGTATTCGTCACCATGTTCGGCGGGCCGGTGGAGATCGTCGAACACGGCAAGTCGGGCTTTCTCGTCAACCCCACCAACCCCGAGGCAATGACCGCTTCCCTGGCTGATTTTTTTGTGGGCTGCGCGGAAAATCCCAAATACTGGCAAACCATCGCCAAGGCCGGGTTAAAAAGAGCCCAGACCAATTTCACCTGGGAGCTCTATTGCCGCCAGTTGACCAGGCTTGCCAAGGTGCATGGGTTTTGGCGGTATTCCCAGTCGGAACATGCCAAGGCGCGCATGCGGCAATGCTGGAATCATCTCTACCATCTCTACATCAAGGAGCGCTCAGCCGCGATTGCCCAACCCTGAAGAAGGGAGGGGTGCAATGGGCGCCTGTAAACCCGTCCGGATGCTGCTTTGCTTCGGTGCAACCGGACCAACAATGGATACGGTGCTATGGATTTACTCAACGAATATCTGGGGATTTTTGACTGGAAACTCCTTGCCCAGACCAGTTTCCGGCTGCTGTTCATCGTGGTTGCCGCCTGGTTTTTCCGCTCGCTTCTCGATAAGCTGCTGGGCAGGCTGAAAAACCGCCTCGATGAGCGGGCCCAGGCCGCCCATGAACCGCGGACCGAGTATACGAAACGGGTCGACACCCTGATCCTCCTGGTCCGGCAGGGGGGGATCGTTGTCCTCTGGCTGGTTGTCGGCCTGGTGATTCTGAAGGAAGTTGGGGTGGAAATCGCTCCCATCCTGGCAAGCGCCGGAATCGTCGGCCTGGCCGTGGGGTTCGGCGGCCAGAATCTGGTCCGGGATGTTATTTCCGGGTTTTTCATCATCCTGGAAGACCAGATCCGGGTGGGCGACGTGGCGATCATCAACGGCACCGGCGGGTTGGTGGAAGAGATCAATTTCCGCACCATCATCCTGCGGGATCTCGGCGGGGTGGTGCATATCTTTCCCAATGGCGCGGTCACCAGCCTCAGCAATCTCACCAAGGAATGGTCGGCCTATGTCTTCGAGATCGGGGTGGCCTACAAGGAAAACACCGATGCGGTGGTCACGGTTCTGGCGGAGGTAGGCCGGGAGCTCAAACAGGATCCGGTGCTCGGCCCGATGATCCTGGAGGAGCCCGAGATTTTTGGGGTGGACAAGCTGGGTAATTCGGCCGTGGTTATCAAGGGCAGGATCAAAACCGTGCCCATCCAGCAATGGGCGGTGGGCCGCGAGTTTCTGCGCCGGGTCAAGCAGGCTTTTGACGCCAGGGGCATCGAGATTCCCTTTCCGCATCAGACCGTTTACTTCGGCGAGGCAAGCAAGCCGTTTGCGGTGCATCTGCTTGAGCGCAAAAAGAGAGAGGAAAACAGCGGAGAAGTATCATCCTCTGAATCCGGGGATACCCGGAGAGATCCAGCCTGGGCAACAACGTAAAAAAGGAGAGTGGTCACAATGAAGGTGCGTACACTGTTTTTGCTGATTGTCCTGGTTGCAATTGCTGCTTTTGCCGCGCTCAACTGGAGCGCCTTCATGGCGCCGGCCACGCTTTCCTTGGGGGTCGCGAACATTCAGGCGCCGCTCGGCCTGGTCATGCTTGGGATGACGGCCTTTCTCGTGGTGCTGTTCTTGGTTTTCGTGGTGTATTTGCAGACTTCGCTGCTGTTCGACACGCGCCGGAACGCACGGGAATTGCAGGCCTGCCACGAGCTTGCCGACCAGGCCGAGGCTTCGCGGTTCACCGAACTGCGCGGGTTTCTGGAGGAGGCGTTGAAAAAACAGGCCGATGCGGACGACGAGGCGAGGGCGGCCATGATGGCAAGGCTCGATCAGCTCGACCGGGATCTGCGCTCCGCGATAGAAGAGTCGGGAACCACGCTCAGCGCCTACATCGGTGAACTGGAAGACCGGCTCGAAAGAACCAAGGGATGATGTGGGGGAAATTTCCGGGAAAGTCTTTTTTTAGGAAAATCCGGGAGGGATCATCGTCGTTGTGGTTCAATGCCCACCCTTTGTTGGCTCCTTTTTGCCGGCAACAAAGACCCCCACCGTCATGATGAGATTGGTGAAGATAATGATGGCGAAGGTCAGGTCCGTGAAGTATTCGCTGCCCCTGATGTCGGCTGATGCCGGCAAGGTCGCCAGAACCGCGGAAGCAAGCCCGCGGGGGAGCATGGACATCATCAGGCCCCGGTCGCTCTTTTTTTCCGGGTAGAGCGCAACCGTAACCCCGACGCTCATATACCTTACGACAACGATGATAAGGAGCAGGGCGAGACTGCACAGCACGAAGTCCAGATCGATCCAGGAAAAGGAAACCATCATGCCGATGTAGACAAAAAAGAAGGTCCTGATGAAAAAAGTCATTTCCCCATGGAAGAATTTGATGGTGCTGTTCACAAGGGAAGTGTTCTTGATTTTCAGGAATTTGCTGAAGTCATGGCTGTTGCCGAGGATTATCCCGAAAACGAGTATCGCCATGGCGCCGCTTCCCCCCAGGAAGCTGACCGCGCCGAAGGTTGTGAGCACCGCCGCCAGGGTGAACATGTATGAATATTTTCGCGCACTGAAGTGATTGAGCACCTTCAGCCAGAACAATCCCGCGACAAGGCCCAAAACAATGGCGATGGAAAATGAGCTGAAAATGGTGCGAAACGGGGTTTTGATCCCGATGTCGCCGAGGGTGATGATTTCTATCAGGGATATGGTGCAGATGACGGCAAGAACATCGCTGAGCGCCGATTCGATGGAAAGAATGGTCTTGGTTTCCTCCTTGATCCCCATCTTGTTGATGATGGGAATGACCACCGGGGCGCTGGTGCAACCGAGGATGGCGCCAAGGAGAAGGCTCAGCAGCAGATCCCAGCCCCGAACAAAATGGAGAAAGCAGGCCAGGGAAACGGTCGAAAGGGTAAAGGACAAGAGGACCAGGAGCGAGGCTGTGCCGAACTCCTTGATCAGCTTGTCAATATCCATGTCCATCCCGCCCTCGAAGAGGATGATGATGAGGGCGAGGGTGCCGAAATATTCGGCGAAGGGTTCAAGGATCTGCGGTTCTATAAGGCCGAGCACGGGGCCGAGAAAAATGCCGATGCAGAGAAGCAGGAGGACATCCGATATTTTGGTTTTCTCGAAAAAAACATTGCCGAAGAATCCCGCCATGATGATTATCCCGGCAATGAGAAAAACGAAAGCAACGTCCATCGGTGCGCCTCATCGTGTGGTTTGGCGAAAATGCCTGAATGAAAATCTTCCCCCAAGAGCCGTTTTTTCGGGGCTGCCTGATGCCGCTGTCTTTCCGCACTCCGAGTGCGGCAGAGGCTAGGCGATTTCTCGTTGGGCCAGGGCGATGGCTCCGCAGATGCCGGCGTCATCCCCAAGAAGCGGCGGCACGATGAAGCGGTCGATATCCTCTTGCAGCGGTGGGGAAACGAGGTAATCGTTCAGGGCGGTTCGCACCCGCGCGCGGACCATCCGGAAAAACCGGTCCTGGCCAAGCTGCCCGCCCTTTCTGACGCTGCCGCCGATGATCACCCGTTGGGGGGATAATACGCACACCAGATTGGCAACGGCGTAGGCAATGTACTGCGTCTCCCTGTCCCAGGCTTCATGCTCCGGCGGAATCGCTTCCGCCGCCATCTTCGCCCGCGCCAAAAGCGCCGGGCCGGAGCACAATCCTTCCCAGCAGTCGCCATGAAACGGGCACACCCCGGCAAAGGCATCGCCCGGAATGCGGGGCAGCCGCAGATGCCCCATTTCCGAATGGACAAGCCCGTGCAGGAGCTGCCCCCCCACCATAACCCCCCCGCCGATGCCCGTGCCGATCGTGATATAGATGAAATCGTGCAGGCCTTCGCCGTTGCCCCAGTAAAATTCGCCGAGGGCGGCGCCGTTCACATCCGTGTCGAAGGCCAGGGGAATATCCGGGAATACCCTGCGCACCGCGCCGAGAATGTCGGTGTTCCGCCAGCCGGATTTGGGAGTCGAGGTGATGTGTCCGTAGGTCGGGGAATCCCGGTGGAGGTCGATTGGCCCGAAGGATCCGATCCCAATGGCCTGGAGCTTCCCCCGCCGGCGTTGTTGCTCGCCAAGCCAGTCCGTGACTTGGGCAAGGACGAGTTCGGGACTATCTCCGGACGGAAACTCGATCCGGTCCAAATCCTGCGGGCAGGTGCCCACCGCGCAGACGAATTTGGTGCCGCCGGCCTCGATTGCTCCCACCAGCGCGTTCTTGAGGCTCTTGTGCATGGACTCTCCCGTGATGGTGTCTCGACCCCTCAGCCGGGCAGGGTATTGCCGGCAGGGGGTGGCTCAGGCGCTTTCCCGGTCATGCCTTCTGTTGCGGGCGGCATGGTTCTGATGTGGACATCCCGCTGCGGAAAGGGGATTTCCATGCCCTCTTTCTGGAAGGTTTCCCAGATCTTCAAAAGAACATCGCTCTTTACATTCTTCACCCCGTTGGCCGGATCGTTGATCCAGACGCCCAGCTCCAGATCGACGGAGCTCTCGCCAAAGGCGACGAGCAGGCATCGGGGCGGCGGCTCCCGGATGATCCGCTCCGTCTGCCGGGCTGCCTCCTCGCAGAGGGCCATGGCCTTGCGCACGTCCGCGTTGTAGGAAATGCCCACCGGAATAATCAGGCAGACGGTGCTGTTGCTGAACGACCAGTTTTCCACCTGCTGGGTGATGAGATCCTCGTTGGGGATCAGGAATTCCTTGCCGTCCGGGGCAATGAGCGAGGTGTAGCGGGCGCCCAGGGAATTGACCCAGCCATAGGTCTCGCCCACGGTGATCACGTCGCCGGGCTTGATGGATTTGTCCAGCAGGAGGATGATGCCGCTGATCAGGTTGGAGAAGATCTTCTGCAACCCGAAGCCGATGCCCACGCCCACCGCGCCGGTGAAGATGGTGAAGCCCGTGAGGTCGAGGCCGACGATCCGCAGCCCCACCAGGATGGCGGCGGTGATGAGGGTGATCTTGGAGAGCTTGATGAACAGCACCTGGATGGAAGGCGAGAGCGACGAGTTCTCCCGGATGCGTTTTTCCAGCGTGCTGGAAAGGAGGCGGGCTCCCCAGAGCAACAGCGCCAGGGTCAGGAGGCCGGTGAACACGGTGAGCAGCGAAATGCGCAGCCCGCCGAACGTGAGGGCGAAACGGTCGAGCAGCTTGACCGCCGGGCCCAGCATGCCAAGGATGTTGAGGGCGGCAAGGGTCCAGGCGATGAAGGCAATCAGTCTGATCCAGGCGGTGTTGTTAAAAAACAGGGAGGCGGTCCGGATAACAATCCAGGCAGCCAGCAGATGGACGACAATGGTGAGCAGATTGTGCGGCCATTCGGCTTCCACGGCGACCAACAGCGAAACCAGTTGCAGGAAAAGCCAGAGCAAAGGCGTGGCCAAGGGCAGCACGGCAACGAGTAATTGGCCGAAACGTTTTTGGGGCAGTTCGGGCGTGGAAAATTTCCGGTTGATTCTGTTGCCGATCAGAAAGGCGATGAGCAGGGCCGCGATGATAAGCAGCGCCTGGGCAAGGTTGTCGTAGGTCAGGACATGCCGGAGCAGCCAGTCGTTGAGGAATACAAGTTTTTTTTCGCTTACCGAAGAAAGCCAGAGGCTTTTCATGAGTGATGTTTCCATAAAAAAATTGTCGAAGCACCTTTTGGAAGCAACGTTAGAGTTGTTACGAGTTTGCCGAGTATAGCAGCAAAACCAAAACGAGCAGAGAAAAAAGCGTAATCGGAATGCCCGCCCTGGCGTGTTCCTTAAAGCTGATTTCGATCTGAAATTTCCTGGCCTGCTCGATGACGATGAGATTGGCGATGCTGCCGATGATGACCAGGTTTCCGGCAAAGGTGCTGGACAGGGCGAGAACGTACCACTGCTCCGGCACCCCTGGGTCGAGGAACTTCACCAGGAACATGGCGGCGGGCACATTGCTGACCAGATTGCTCAGCAGGGCGGAGATACCGGTGAGGGTAAAGAGGTTGGTGATGGTCAAGCCGTGTCCGTTCATGGCTTCCATGAGCAGCCGGGGGATCTCGCGGCTGGTTATGCCGTGGACCACGATGAACAGGGAGCAGAACAGGGTGATCAGGTGCCAGTCCACCAGTTCCATGATCCGGCGGGAGTGCATTTTTCGGCTGCACAGCAGGATTCCGGCCACGGTGATGGCGGAAAGCTCCCTGGGGATGGGCGTGAAGAACAGCCCAACCAGGGCCAGCATGGCCAGAAGTCCCTTACCGCTTTGCCAGCGATCGAGCTCGGGCCATTCGGCTGTCTGCTCCATGGCCTGGGGAGCGGAGGCCATGGCAAAACGGCCCGTGTAGGCGCGGCAGAGAATACCGTAGGCGCCCGCCAGGGCGATGAGCGTTGGCGGTCCGCACCAGAGCAGGAAGCTGCCGAAGTGCAACCGGCCGACCTGGCCGATCAGCATGTTCTGGGGGTTGCCGATGATGGTGGCGGCGGAGCCGATGTTGCTCGCCGCGGCAAGGCCCAGGAGAAAGGGCAGGGGGTTGAGCCCCTTTTTGAGCAGGACGAGGCAGAGGACCGGGGTAAAGGCCAGGCAGACAATGTCGTTGGCCAGCAGGGCGGAAAGCAGGGCCGCCGTCAGCATGCTGGTGAGGAGAAAAAGCCGGGGGCGGTCCAGCAGGCTGGTGGTGCTGTTGATCACCCAGGTGTAGAAGCCCCCCAACCGGAGCTGGGCGGAAAGCACCATCAGCGAATAGAGCAGAATGATGGTGGGCAGGTCGATGGCAGCCATGGCCTCGGAAAGCGGCACCGCGCCGCAGGCGATCATGGCGATTGCCCCCAAGAGGGCGATGCCGGTCCGGTCCAGCATCAGGCCGGGAATCCGGCCGATGGCCACGCCGAGATAGGTTATGATAAAGATGGCAACGGCAAGGTCGGGCATGTGCTATCCTGAGAAAGGATTGGAACGGAGACAAGCTCTATATAGCCCCGAGGGGTTGGGTAAGGCAAAGGTTATGTGGGGTGGTCTGGGAAAAAGGTTTGTCCGGAAATAATAGCGATGATCTCTCTGCTGTTCTCTCTTTCTTCTTTTGCGTGCCCAAAAGAAGAAACAAGAAAAGGGCACCCCAGCCAGTCCTGGCCCTGCGGGCTTCCCTCACTTCTCGACGAGGGCGGGACGCAGAAAAACTCGGGCTTCGCCCTCAGACAGTTTCTGCGTTTTTTCCCGCCCCCGTCTGTGAGGCTCGGCAGGACAAATGGGGGATTTCCCATTGGCACGCAGCCGAGCACCGGAGAAACTGCCGAAAAGGGAGGTTGCACTGTTTGAGCGCAGCGAGTTTGCAACGTCCCGGCAGTTTTGAGGAGCACAGGGCATCCCGCCATAGGCGGGACAAGAGACACAGGGTGCCCTTTCTTCGCCGCTTCGCTGCTGGTTCGTTTCTTTGGGCAAACAAAGAAATGAACATACCAATTCAATATCACTTTTAAACCCGTCAAAAGTTTGACGTAACCCCCCTTGACAGTGGCTGGTCCCGCACTTACGGTTAGTTGCAGTACAGAGCGGGAGCGCTTGGGTATTCATTTCCTTCTGCCTAAGGAGCAACGGATATGCAGTTTGATAAATTTACGGTGAAATCGCAGGAAGCGGTGCAGTCTGCCCAGAGTTTGGCCCAAAGCAGGGGGCATCAGGAAATCCAGCCCGAGCATCTCATGCGGGTGCTGCTTGATCAGCCCGATGGGGTGGTGGTGCCCATTCTGCAGAAGATGGGGGTGGACCCGGGTCTGCTGAGGCAGGAGATGGATGCGCTGCTGACCAAGTTGCCCCAGGTGAGTGGCGGCGGCTACACCCAGGCCTATGCCGGAAAACGGTTCCAGGCCCTGCTGGACCGGGCCTTCAAGGTGGCAGGCGAGATGCAGGACGAGTACGTCAGCCTGGAGCATCTCATCCTGGCCGTGCTTGACGACAAGGACTCCCCGGCGGCCCAGACTTTTAAGCGTAATGGAGTAAGTCGGGAGGCTTTTCTCCAGGCCCTGGTCGCCATCCGCGGCAACCAGCGGGTCACCGACCCCAACCCCGAGGAAAAATACCAGGCCCTGGAAAAGTATGCCCGCAACCTCACCGATGTGGCCAGGCAGGGCAAGCTCGACCCGGTGATCGGCCGCGATGATGAGGTGCGGCGGGTGATCCAGGTGCTCTCCCGAAGGACCAAGAACAACCCGGTCCTGATCGGCGAGCCTGGAGTGGGCAAGACCGCCATTGTCGAGGGGCTGGCCCAGCGCATCGTCAACGGCGATGTGCCGGAAACCCTGCGCAACAAGCAGGTGTTGTCCCTCGACCTGGGCGCGCTGGTGGCCGGGGCCAAGTACCGAGGCGAGTTCGAGGACCGGCTCAAGGCGGTGCTCAAAGAGGTGCAGAAACGGGAAGGGGAGGTGATCCTCTTCATCGACGAGATCCACACCCTGGTCGGGGCCGGGGCAGCGGAAGGGGCCATGGACGCCTCCAACATGCTCAAGCCCGCCCTGGCCCGGGGCGAGCTGCACTGCGTCGGCGCCACCACCTTAAATGAATACCGCAAATACATCGAAAAGGATGCCGCCTTTGAGCGCCGCTTCCAGCAGGTTCTGGTGCAGGAGCCCTCCTTGGACGACACCATCGCCATCCTGCGCGGGATCAAGGAAAAATACGAGGTCCACCACGGGGTGCGGATCAAGGATTCCGCCACCGTGGCGGCGGCCACCCTGTCCAACCGCTACATCACCGACCGCTTCCTGCCGGACAAGGCCATCGATCTTATCGACGAGGCCGCCTCCCGTTTGCGGATCGAGATCGATTCCATGCCCACTGAGATCGATGAGGTGGATCGTAAGCGGATCATGCTGGAGATCGAACGGGAGGCCCTGAGAAAAGAAAGCGATGTGGGTTCGAAAGACCGGCTGGCCAAGATCGAGGCGGAGCTTGCCGAGATCAACGAGAGTCTTACCGCCATGAAGGGGCATTGGACCCTGGAGCGGGACATCATCCAGAAGATCCGCACCATCAAGAGCAACATCGACGAGGCCAGGGTGGCCGAGCAGCAGGCCGAGCGCCAGGGCGATCTCAGTAAGGTGGCGGAGATCCGCTACGGCAAGATCGTGGAGCTTGAAAAGCAGCTTGCTGCCGAGAACGCCCATTTGGCCGAGATCCAGCAGGATCGCAAGATGCTCAAGGAAGAGGTGGATGAAGAGGATGTGGCCCAGGTGGTGGCCAAGTGGACCGGCATCCCGGTGGACCGTCTGCTCTCCGGGGAAAAGGAAAAGCTGGTCCATGCCGATACCGAGCTGGCCCAACGGGTGGTGGGCCAAACCGAGGCCATCGCTGCCGTGGCCAACGCGGTGCGCCGCGCCCGGGCCGGGCTCCAGGACCCCAATCGGCCCCTGGGTTCCTTCATATTCCTGGGCCCCACCGGGGTGGGCAAGACCGAGCTGGCCCGGAGCCTGGCCCATTTCCTCTTTGACACGGAAAAGGCCATGATCCGCATCGACATGTCCGAGTTCATGGAAAAGCACTCGGTGGCCCGCCTGATCGGCGCGCCTCCGGGCTATGTGGGCTACGAGGAGGGCGGCTATCTCACCGAGGCGGTGCGGCGCAGGCCCTATTCGGTCATTCTTTTTGACGAGATCGAAAAGGCCCACCCGGATGTGTTCAACGTCTTGCTGCAGATTCTGGACGACGGCCGCTTGACCGACGGCAAGGGCAGGACCGTGGATTTCAAGAACACCATCCTGATCATGACCTCGAACCTGGGCAGCCAGATGATCATGGAGATGGGCGAGGGCAGGCGGGCGGAGATGCAGACCCGGATCGACGCCATCCTCCATGCCCAGTTCCGGCCCGAGTTCTTGAACCGGATCGATGAGATCATCATCTTCCATGCCTTGGGCAAGGAGCATCTTGCCCGGATCATCGACATCCAGGTGGGGCTGCTCACCCAGCGGCTGGCCGAGCAGAAGTTCAGCGTCAGCCTGACCGACGCGGCCAAGGAGTACCTGATCGAGGTGGGCTACGACCCGAGCTACGGGGCAAGGCCGCTCAAGCGCGCTATCCAGCGCTATGTTCAGGACGGCCTGGCCATGAAGATTCTGGACGGCACCTTTGGTGAGGGCGACAGGATCGTGGTGGACCGCAGCGAGGCAGGGCTTGTCTTCGGCAGGGGATGAAGATAGGTTACAGGTTAAAGGTGCAAGGCAAAAGGGTGGACGGGATTGTGGGTGATCCGGTCACCCTTTTGTGGTATATGGGATGGTTTGTGGAGAAGGCCAAGATGGTTTTGGTTGATGATTCTGATCACAATCAACAAGGCAGGAAATAGATGTTGCCGTCATTCCGGCGGAGGCCGGAATCCAGTTTTTCAGGCAGCTTGGGGGCACTGGACCCCGGCCTCCGCCGGGGTGACGACTTTTCGTGAGGGTGTCATCTTTTGCAATGGGTAGAAAACATGAAAAACCAAGAAAACACACCCCGCCTCGTTGATCTGGTCGGCCAACGTGCGGCCAACATCTTTTCGGCCCGGGGCTACTGCTGCTCCGAAACGGTGATTGTCGTCATCAATCAGGGGTTTCGCGGCGATCTCAGTCCTGAGATGGCCGTGCGCCTGGGCTCCGGTTTTTGCCACGGCATGGGCGGCGCCGGCTGCACCTGCGGTTCGCTGGCCGGGGCCGAGGTCGCCATCAGCCTTTTTCTCGGGCCTCGGCAACCAGGCGGGATGAAGAGCAAGGAGTTTGAGAAGGTGGCCAAGGAGATGCACGACCGTTTCCGGGCCCGTTTCTCCGCCACCTGCTGCCGGGTGCTGCTCCGGCGGCGCAAGGAAAAAAACGGCGCCACCTGCAAGGAGCTGACCGTGGGCGGGGCCGAGATTGCGGCGGAGTTGATTCTTGCGCAGCGGCCCGAGCTGGCACCCAAGGTTGATCTGGATTTTCTTGCCATCCGGGAATCAAAGCTGGGCGCCTTGGCCAAGAAGCTGCTGGGCAGGGAATAGATATGGTTTGTTTTTGTAAAAAGCTTTGCAGGGCAAGTTGTGATGATGTCCTTGCAAAAAGTCAAAAAAACGTGGCATTCCGTCATTCCGGCGAAGGCCGGAATCCAGTATTTTTAGCTGGTTATGGAAAGGCTGGACACCGGTTTTCACCGGGGTGACGATTTCTTGCGTGCTCTCCATGGATAAGATGCAATCCATCCGGCTGAAGGGGTTGAAAATTTCTCCCCCGCTCTTTCTGGCCCCCATGGCCGGACTCACCCATTCCGCCCTGCGGCGGCTCATTCTGGAGCAAGGCGGCATCGGCCTGTTGTCCACCGAGATGCTCTCCGCCAAGCGGCTGCCCATGGAAAACGCGGCCCTCTCCCCCTATCTGGTCCGTGCCCCCCAGGAAATCCCCCTGTCGTATCAACTGCTGGTCAGCCGGGTGGAGGAGGTGGCCCCTGCCATTGCCAAGCTCCATGCGTTGCAGGCTGAGGCCATTGACCTCAACCTGGGCTGCCCGGCGCCCACCGTCCGCCGCATGGGGGCGGGCAGCCGCCTGATGGAGGAGCCGGCCTCGGTGCGGGCCATTGTGGCTGAGGCCAGAAAACATACCGACCTGCCGCTTACCGCCAAGATCCGTTTGGGCGAGACCCTGGATGAGGACAAACTGCGCGATTTCTGCCGGATGCTGGAGGGAGAGGGGATTGATCTGCTGAGCGTGCATGCCCGGCTCCGGGGTGAGCCCTTCGTGCGCAAGCCGCGCTGGCCGTGGGTCGGCAAGGTGAAAGGCTGGGTGAATATCCCGGTTGTGGCCAACGGCGGGATTTTTTCGGTGGAGGACGCCAAAAACTGCCTGGCCCAATCAGGGGCGGACGGTCTTATGATCGGCCGGGGTGCTGCCATCAGCCCCTGGATCTTCGCCGAGCTGGCCCATGCCGTCTACGGAAAGGGCAAGGAGGTCGGGGAGGTGAGCAAACCGGCGCTGTATCTGCGCTTTATCGAGCTGCTTGAGGAAAGTTTTTTGCCGGAGCGGCGCTTGGGCCGTCTCAAGGAGTTCAGCCATTATTTTGCCAAGAATTACCCCTTTGGGCATCATTTTGCTTCGGGTGTTCAATCCAGCGGTTCTGTTGATCAAGCCAGGGAAAGGGCTTGCGCTTTTTTTGCCAAGAGCGAGGCCCCTGCCGGGGATCACTGAGCGCAGATCTGCTCGAAGCTCTGCTTCTTCATGTCGATGAGGCCGTCCGGCTGACTCGATTTATCCCTGCGCTTTCCATGCTGTTCGGGACAAATCCTCTTTTTTTGCTTTTTTCGTAACCCTTCCCGTCTGTTCTTATTTTTTTGTTATTTTTTGTCTGCCTAGGACACCATTTGTCCCAGGTGGGGTGGTATGCTCTGCGCATGGTAGGGGAAATTTCCTGCCCCGGAATACGGAAAAACTACGGGGAATCCCTTTGTTCCTTGCCGGAATCTGCGGGGTGCAATACTGTGAACCCTGACAGGGATTTTGTGCTTAGAGAGGAGGGGGTATGAAAACCAGCCTGGCGCTTCTTGACGGGATGAAAATCCGGCGGACCGTGCACAACGGTGAGTGGTGGTTTGCTGTCGAGGATGTCTGCGGTGCGCTGATGGACAACCCGGATGCGGTGCCTCTTGGTGGAAACTGAAACAAGGTCTCAGGGCGGAGGGGTGTGAAGTCGTGACATTGTGTCACGCGTTGGGATTTCCTGCGATTGACGGAACAGAGCGGCATGTCGATTGTGTCACCATCGAGGGCATCTTCCGTATTGTTCAGTCCATTTCCTCACCCAAGGCGGAAGTGTTCAAGCGCTGGCTGGCGGAGGCAGGCCGAGTACGGAAAAAACGGCAAGGGGGTAAGACTGATCTTGATTCTATTTTTTCCATGCTGGGTGAGGCTGCTACTGTAGAAATCGCCCGGAAGCGGGATGCGCAAGGGGTTGCAGAGGACGAGGAGGCGGCCCGCAAGGGCTGCGGCATTGCCGGAGAGGCGCGGGAGAGGCTGGAACGGGAAGCAGGGGCGGGGGTGGTAACGGCGGGGAATTATCTGGCTGTGATTGAGGGGGGGGAACGGGTGAGGGAATGATTGGCCGGAATAAGCGCCGAAAATGACCGGGCAAACACGAACAGGGGGGGGAATGACGAAAAAACCAAGAAAGTCAGGTAGTAACCCGGCAATCCATTACGAAACCGTCCTTGGGGACATCGCCAACGTCATTGATGCGGCCAAAGGTTCGGCGGCGCGTTCGATCAACAGCATCATGACGGCGGCATATTGGCTGGTCGGGCGGCGCATTGTGGAATACGAGCAAAAAGGTGAGAAGCGCGCAGTATACGGAGAGGAACTGCTCGAACGGTTATCCGTAGATCTCGGCAAACGCTATGGGCGCGGTTTTTCCAGGCAGAATCTCCAGCAGATGCGGCAACTCTATCTTCTCTATCTGCCGGAACAGATTTGCCAGACAGCGTCTGGCAAATCCGAACACTCTTCCAATACCATGATTTGCCCGACAGCGTCTGACATTTTGCAGACGCTGTCGGCAGAATTTCCCCTCTGGGATATTGCGCGCTGCTTCCCGCTTCCCTGGTCAGCCTATGTCCGGCTGTTTTCCGTCAAAAACGAGCTTGCCCGCAAGTTCTACGAAACCGAAGCCCTGCGCGGCGGTTGGTCGGTGCGGCAACTTGACCGCCAGATCAATTCCCAGTTTTACGAGAGGACAGCCCTTTCCCGGAACAAGGCCGCCATGTTGAGCAAGGGGCAAAAGGCCCTGCCTGAAGATCACGTTCACCCCGAGGAGGAAATCAAGAACCCATTTGTGCTTGAATTTCTCGGTCTCAAGGACGAATACTCCGAGAACGATTTGGAAGAGGCGCTGATCCGGCACCTGGAGACCTTCCTTCTGGAACTGGGTGGTGATTTCTGCTTTATCGGCAGGCAGAAGCGTTTGCGTATCGGTGACGAATGGTATCGGGTGGATTTGCTTTTCTTTCATCGTCGGTTGCGATGTCTGGTGGTCATCGACCTGAAGATCGGCGGATTCACCCACGCCGATGCCGGACAGATGCATCTCTATCTCAACTATGCGCGGGAACACTGGGTTCAGAAAGGCGAAAACCCGCCGGTGGGGCTTATCCTCTGCGCGCGGAAAGACGATGCCGTCGCCCGGTACGCGCTGGAGGGACTCCCCAACAAGGTGATGGCGTCCGAGTATCGGACAGCGCTGCCCGATGAAAAGGAACTGGCCGCTGAAATCGAGCGGACTCGGATTTTGCTGGAGGAGAGAAAAAAATCACCCGCACGTCGACGAAAGTCGTTTTGACAAAAGCCTCCGGAAAGAAAAAAGGCCATAATGGGGGCGAAAATGATGAAGGATAAAGATGCAGTCCCCGGCCATGCGGATTTTCGCCCGGAAGCGTGATGCGCGTGGTTTTGCGGATAACAAGGTGGCGGCCCGCGAGGGCGGCGCCATTGCCGGGGAGGCGCGGGAGAGGCTGGAGCAGGAAACAGGGGAGGGAGTGGTTACGGCGGGGAATTATCTGGATGGGCCGGAGGGGCGGGAACGGTTGGAGGAGCAGAGGCAGGAAAGAGGAGAGGCGGCAGGATGATCATGGAGTTGATGATGGGAGTGTGGTTTGTAAGGGGAAGCAGATTGCCGATGAGGCGCGGGAGATGGCCAGGCGGAAAGGGGTGGTGATATGAATTCTGCGCTTATGAACCATGAAATAGCAAACATTTGGGCTAAAACGGCAAGAGATGACAGTGCCTTTTGGCACCCCCTCATCCTTCATCTCATGGATGTGGCGGCCAGTGCAGACGCAATCCTTACACGGGAGCCGGAATCTACTCGGGAAAGAATGGCTGAAGTCCTTGGATTGAGTTGGGAGGCTGCTCGCCCGTGGCTCCTGCTCGTAATTGCCTGCCACGACTTGGGCAAGGCCTGTCCCGGCTTTCAGTGCAAGTGGATCAATATGACAGGTTTGCCGTCGCCACGCAGTCCAAATACAGATATCAACCATGCCTTCGTGAGCCAAATTGCCTTGGCGGAGCTGTTGCAAGAAAGGGAGTGGTCGGAGGAACTGGCGGATCTCGCCGCTGATGCGGTGGGCTCTCACCACGGAGAACGGGCTTCATCTATTGTTCTTGCCAACCTCGCCGGAGATAGACGAGCACTGGGTGGTGTCGAGTGGCAAGAGGCCAGGCGGGATCTTGTGGCGTTACTGTTGAATGTTTTTGAGCCTGCGGAGATTCCCCGCAACCATAAAATGACTGGGCCACAGTTCATGTTGCTCGCCGGTCTGACGAGTTTTGCCGATTGGATCGGCTCCAACGAAGAGTGGTTTCCATTTGGCCACACTGTCGATTGCCAAAACCCGGCGGCGTGGTTTCAAAAGCGTCGGGTTTGTGCCGAACACGCCTTGGACGTCATCGGTTGGGCGCCTCGAACCCCGCTTTCTCCTGAGTCCAAAGGCTTCGAACAGGTTTTTGATTTTTCCCCTCGTTCCTTGCAACAGGCGGTCGCCGATGCCCTGGTCGATTTGCAGGAGCCGGCCATCCTGCTGGTGGAAGCCCCCATGGGCGAGGGCAAGACCGAGGCAGCTTTTTTCGCCCATCTGGAGTTGCAGCGGCGTTTCGGGCACCGTGGTCTATATGTCGCCCTGCCAACCAAGGCCACCGGCAACGCCATGTTCAAACGCACCCTCAAGTTCTTGCACAGCCAAGGCGCGGAACGCAAGCTCGACTTACAACTCTTGCACGGCGCAACACTCCTCAATGACACCTTCCAGAACTTGCAGCTCACTGGTATCCACGATCCTGAAACTGGCGGCGAGATTCGCGCCGGTGAATGGTTTACCAGTAAGAAGCGGGCATTGCTCTCGGAATACGGGGTGGGCACGGTGGATCAAGCTCTGCTTCCCATTCTGCCGGTTCGGCACAACTTTGTCCGGCTTTGGGGCCTGGCGAACCGGGTAGTTGTCTTTGACGAAATCCACGCCTACGATGCCTACACGGGCACGCTTCTGGAACACTTGCTGCGCTGGCTTCTCGCCCTGGGCTCTTCGGTGGTTCTGCTGTCCGCGACCTTGCCACCGACCATTCGTCGCAAGCTGGCCGAAGTGGTCAACGCCGATTTACCGGAACAGGAAGAAGCCTATCCCCGTCTTTCCGTTTTTCGCTCCGGTGCTGTTGACCAGATCCATTTCCCAGCCGATCCCTCACGGCGTCTGACTTTGCGGCTCCAGGCGGTTTCTCCTGAATTGTCGGCAATTCGAGCCGCTCTGGAGGACGTGCTTGCTCAAGGCGGAATGGGACTGGCGTTGGTCAATACTGTTCAGCGGGCGCAAGACCTTTATCGTCTCTTCCCCGACGGCGAACCCCTGGAGCATGAAGGCCAGCGGATTGGCAAACGTCTTGCCGATGGGACGGAGGTGCATCTTTTTCACGCCCGATTTCCGGCTGACCAGAGGCAGAAACGGGAAGACCATGCCTTGGCTGCCTTCGGCGAACATGGGGAGCGGACTGGCCGGAAAATCCTCATCGCCACCCAGGTGGCCGAGCAGAGTCTCGACCTGGATTTCGACGTGATCGCCACCGATCTTGCCCCCATTGACCTGGTGCTGCAGCGGGCGGGGCGCTTGTGGCGACATAAGCGGGATACGTCGGAGCGTGGGGGAATCACCGAGCCGATTCTCATGGTGGCGGGACTAGCCGGTGACGAACCGCCTTCTTTTGGGAAGCCACTCTGGTGGGGTGCGGTATATCGAGAGGATCTGTTGTTGCGTACCTGGTGTCTGCTTCGGGAGCGACAAAGCCTGACGCTGCCGGATGAGATCGACACCATGGTGCAGGCGGTGTATGAGGAACAGGTGGATGTCCCGGAGTCTTTGAGGGAAAGAATGGATATGGCCATGATGGCCGAAGGGGAAGATTATGCACGCCGGGGGCAGGCGAACCAGGCGATTATCGGGCTACCCGACGATGCCTCGTGGAATGATCCGGCGAGATTTGTTCTGTACGACGAAGATTCACCGAGTGTTCATCGAACCCTCATGGCCCAAACCAGACTTGGTGAAGACTCGGTTGCCGCCATCCCGTTATGGCCGGGCGACGGATTCATCTCCGAGACCCAGCCTGGCTTTGAACTATCCAAACAATGGTTTCAGCGGGGTGTGAGTCTATCGCGCAAGGGCGTAGTCAGAAAGCTTCAAGCAAAAGGTGTGCCTGAAGGCTGGAAGAAATCGTCGCTTCTGCGGAACTGCTTCCCGCTGGATTTGGACGACGAGGGATGCTGGAAAACAGATGCAACTGTGCGGCTGGATGTCGATCTGGGTGTGGTGTTCGAAAACAAGGAGGAAGAATGAGCCGATACAATCTAATTGACGAGAAGTGGATTCCGGTGCGGTTTCACGATGGTGCCCGCGACGAACTGGGCATCAGCGCCACCCTGCTGCGGGCCGGGGAGATTGCCGCCATTGAGGATTCCTCCCCGCTGGTGGTGGCCGCCCTGCACCGTTTTTTGCTGGCACTCCTTTATCGGGCGCTGGAAGGTCCGACCGACATCGACCAGGCCAAGACCCTGTTCAAGACCGGTCTGCCGGCTGAAAAGATCACCGCCTATCTGGAAAAGTGGTGGGATCGGTTCTGGTTGTTTGACGAGAAGTATCCGTTTGGGCAGATACCGACATTCGATCCAAAAATCTGGAGATCCTGGACGGTTCTTGCGGCTGAACATAATGCTGATAACGCCAAGGTGCTTTTCGATCATGTCGATATCGAAGCGCCTGGTAGCATCATCGAGGGGGCAGCGGCGCGTTGGCTCCTTGCCACGCAGACTTTTTCGGTGAGCTGCGGAAAGAGCGAACTTGCCCATACCGGCACCGCGCCATCTGCAACCGCCGCAATGGTCTTACCCCTTGGGCGTGATCTTCAGGACACCCTCCTTTTTGCATTGGTTCCTCAGAACAGGACAATCTCTTGTCAAGATATTCCCCTCTGGGAGAGAGAACCGGAAACAGTTGGGCAATTAAAGGATGGTATCGAGCGCGGAACCAGTGGGCTTGCCGACCGTTACACGTGGCGAATTCGTGCCGTCCGTTTTCACGCGGAGGAAACAGGCCAGATCGAGAAACTGGCCTTTGCCTCCGGCGTCGGAAATGCTTCGCTGGAACAACTCGACCCTATGCTCGCCTACAGGATTGACGAGAAGAAGGGGAAGTTGCCCATCCAGTTCCGCGACCGGGGGCTGTGGCGGGAATTTGACTCACTCCTCCCTGATGATTCGAAGCTGGCCCCCCAGGTGATTGAACATGCAACGGCATTGACCCGTTTGCACAGAGAACGCTTCCCGAGATCGGTAATGGTTCTCGGACAAGCAAATAACAAGGCGAAAATAGAATTTTGGCGCATTGAGCGTTTTGCTATGCCGGAAGCTTTGGCGGGAGATCGCTATATCCGGACGGAGATTGGCCAGCTTCTCACCGATGCGGAAGAGAGCCAAAAATCCCTGTGGGACGCATGTAGTTCATTCGCACGAGATCTGCTCAGTCGAGGAAGTCGGTCAACGGATAAGGATGACGTGAGGAAATTCGTCAAACAGATGCCGGTAATCCCTTGGTACTGGTCAACGTTGGAGGCACGCTTTCATGATGTCCTGGGGGAGTACTCCCTCGACCGGGATCCCGAGGATATTCGTTGCCAATGGCTGAAGTCCGTCCGGGATACGTTGACAGCGGCCTGGCGGCAACATAGTGCGGCGGTATTCATGGGCGATGCCTGGACAATCCGTGCTCTGGTAAAGGCGGAAAGGTATATATCACGCAAGCAAAAGGAATTGAATGACGAGATCAAGAAACTCGAACCGCAGGAGGAAAACGCATGACCGGATTCATCGAATGGCTGGAAGGTCTGAACAAGAAAGACACCAAGGTAAGGGCGGTGCTGCGGCGGAGTCTGGCCTTTGATCCCGGCACTTTTACCGCAGCATATCCTTATGTGGAACCATTCGTAAAGAATGAAGACAGTTCCTGGCGGCGAAAGATGCACTATCTGGTGGCCGGACTCTGGGCTGCGCACTGGCGGGAGGGACGTATCGGAGCGCCGCTGCCAATCGGAAAGGCTTCGGCCACATATCAGGTGGCAAGCGGCTCAACCAGTATCGAGCGCCGTTTCATCACGCTGCTGGATGCCGATCCCGACCAGTTACCCCATCGTCTGCGCCAGATGTTGGCGCTACTTAAGGATCAAGCCATCGATTTCGATGATTTACTGAAGGGCTTGCTGTATTGGAATGACGACAGAAAACGCACTCAAAATGCTTGGGCACGTGCTTTCTATTAAATCCCTTGATCAAGAAATAGCGTGCGACCGGATACCAAACCGAAAAGGAGACCAGTGAATGAAAACAATTATCGAGATCCATGCCTTACAGAACTTTGCTCCGTCTAACCTGAACCGCGACGACACCGGAGCTCCCAAGGATGCCATGTTCGGGGGCACTCGCCGCGCCCGGGTGTCCAGTCAGTGTCTCAAGCGGGCGGTGCGCGAGCATTTCAAGGGGTTGGTGAAACAAAATCAGATGGATTCAGATGATGTCGCCTTCCGCACGAAGCGGGGCTTGGATGCGATCACCCAGGTATTGGTTGCAAAAGGTAAACCCATGGACGAGGCAGCCGCAAAGGCGCGTCTGGCTTTGGCAGCCGTGGAACTGACGGTGAAAGAGGACGGCAAGAGCGAATATCTTCTCTTCTTGGGGCAGCGGGAAATTTCCATGGTTGCCGATGTTATCTATGACAAGTGGGATACCATCACCCCATCCGAGGCGCCAACCGAAGAGGGGAAAAAACCCGGCAAGGCCAAGAAGCAGGCGGCGCAAGGCACGGACCCGGAATTGCGGAAGGCTCTCGATAAGGTGTTTAACGGCGGTAAGGCCGTGGATGTGGCGCTCTTTGGCCGCATGCTGGCCGACATGCCCGAGAAAAACCAGCACGCCGCCTGCCAAGTGGCCCATGGCATTTCAACCCATGCCGTGGATCAGGAGTTCGATTTCTATACCGCCGTTGACGACCTTAAGCCCGAGGACACCGCTGGTGCCGACATGATGGGCACAGTGGAGTTCAACTCTGCCTGTTTCTATCGCTATGCCGTGGTGGATTGGGAGAAACTCGTGGAGAATCTCCAGAACGATAAAGAGCTGGCGGCCAAGGGGCTGCGTGCCTTTCTGGAAGGATTCGTGGTGGCCGAGCCCACCGGTAAACAGAATACCTTCGCGGCCCATAATCCGCCGGAGTTCGTGGTCGTCTCCGTTCGCCACAACACCGCCCCCCGCAATCTGGCCAACGCCTTCGAGACAGCCATTCGCGTGCGGAAAGATGAGTCGCTGACCAGCAAGTCGGCAGAGGCATTTGCCCAAAAAGCCAAGGTGTTACAGGCGGCTTACGGTGGCAAGGGGGAATGTTTTGTCCTTAATCTCACCGAGGCCAAAGTGGATGGAATCGGCACGTCCGAAAAAACACTGGCGGATGTACTCGATAAGGCCCTTGAGGCTGCAAAGAAGGAGTGAGCCATGCCTACGTTATTGCTTCGCCTGGTTGGCCCCATGCAGTCGTGGGGAACCACCAGCCGTTTTGACCAACGTGATACCGGCAAGGAGCCCAGTAAGTCCGGGGTCATCGGGCTCCTTGCCGCCGCCATGGGGATCGACCGGGAAAACTGGCCGGATCTGGAACCGCTCACCCGCCTCGCCCTGGGGGTTCGCCACGACCGGCCTGGGGTGCCCAAGCGGGACTACCAAACCGCCGGTTGCGCCACTGGTGACACCATTATCAAGGCGGATGGAAAACCGTCCAAAGATGGGGTGGTCTCCCAGCGCTTTTACCTTGCCGATGCGGCCTTTCTGGTCGGGCTGGAAGGCGATGACCGGGTATTTTTGGAAAAGGTCCATGCTGCCCTCCGCAATCCGGTTTGGCCCTTGGCTTTGGGGCGAAAATCCTATGTGCCATCCGAACAGGTATGGCTTGAAGATGGAGTTCAGGATGCGCCGTTGCGGGAGGTCTTAGCGCGATGGCCGTGGATCGCATCGCCCCGGAAATGGGAAGAGCCCCCGGAAAAGCTCTTGGTTTCCTTTGAAACCGAGGATGGTTCAGGGGTTCTTAAAGTTGATCAGCCGCTGTCCTCGTTTGCCGAACGCCGTTTTGGGACGCGGTTCGTGCGCTCGGAGTGGATAGCTTTCCCTCAGGAGGTGGCCCATGTTCCTGCATAGGATACATCTCGATCCACGCTGCCGGGAGGCGCGGCGCGATCTTGCCGATCCATACCAGCTGCATTCGACTCTCTGCCGAGCCTTCAGCCCTCCGGACAGCAAATGTCCCGCCGGGGAATTACTGTGGCGGCTTGAACCGGAAACCGATCATTCCGGGCGCCCTCGAATCATTGTGCAAAGCCGGTCGCTTCCGAATTGGGATGGCATCGGCGTCAAGGGCTGGCTGGCCCAGGCAGACCCGGCTGTTGACCTGCGTGACCGGCTGCGGCTTGATGCAATCAAGGCCGGGCAGCGTTTCCGATTCCGCTTGCGCGCCAATCCCTGCGTGACTCGGAACGGAAAACGGTTGGGGTTGTTGCACAGAGAGGAGCAAGAGACTTGGCTGGCGCGAAAAGGTGAACGGCATGGGTTTGCGCTGCCGCAATCGGCATCCGTTGATTTCTCCGGTCATTCAACGGCGAGGGCTGATGTCTGGATTTCACAAGAGATTATGCTTCGGGGGAAGCAGCATTCCGGAAATGGTATTCGCATTTTTTCGATACTCTACGATGGTTTCCTGCGAGTCACCGAGCCGGAGGCATTTCGCATCACTTTGCAAGCCGGCATTGGACACGGCAAAGCCTTGGGACTTGGGCTTTTGTCGGTGGCGCCTGCTGTTTATGAGTGATTTTGGTCAATATTCTTGCAAATGCGGGAGGGTATACCGACATGAACCCCGATCTTGGAGAAATCATCCTCTATCAGTCCGAGGACGGCACAAACGCCCTTGATGTGCACCTGAAGGACGAGACGGTCTGGCTGACGCTCAATCAGATGGCTGAGCTTTTCGGGCGCGACAAGTCAGTAATTTCCCGTCATTTACTAAGCGTCTTTCGCGCAGGTGAGTTGATCAGGAATTCAGTTGTTGCAAAAAATGCAACAACTGCCGCCGATGGCAAGATATATCAGGTCGAGTATTTCAACCTCGACGCCGTTATCTCCGTGGGCTACCGGGTCAACTCCAAACGCGGCACCCAATTCCGCATCTGGGCCACCGGAGTTTTGAAGGATCATCTGGTGCGGGGCTATACCCTCAACCAGCGGCGATTGGCCGAGAAGGGGGTTGACGAACTGAAGCAGGCCATGGCCCTGCTGGCCACCACCTTGGAAAGCCACGATTTGGTCAGCGACGAAGGCCGGGCGGTCTTGGAGGTGGTCAGCCGCTATGCCCACACCTGGCGGCTTCTGCTTGAGTACGACGAGGAACGGTTGCTGGTGCCGGTGGCCCGGCATGGGGCAGGGACCGGGCTTCGGCTTGATGAAGTCCGCCGAGCCATCGCCGCCCTGAAAAAAGAGCTGGCGGCGCGGGGCGAGGCCAGCGACCTCTTCGGCCAGGAACGGGGCCATGGTCTTGCCGGTATCCTCGGCGCCATCGAGCAGAGTTTTGGCGGTCAGGACCTCTACCCGAGCGTCGAGGGAAAGGCGGCTCATCTCCTTTACTTCGTCATCAAGGATCACCCCTTCAGCGACGGCAACAAGCGGATCGGTTCCTTCCTTTTCGTGCTCTATTTGCGGCAGAACAGCCTTGCCGGTTTCGACAACCGGTCCCTAGTGGCCCTGGCCCTGCTTACCGCGGCCAGCGAACCGGGCCACAAGGATTTATTGGTGCGGCTGATTGTGAATTTGATTGCCGAGGAAAAGGCGCCATGACCGAGCCGATCCTCCCACCGCTTAAGCCCATCCCTATCAAGGACCGCGTTTCCGTTCTGTTTCTCGAACGGGGTCAGCTCGATGTTCTTGACGGGGCCTTTGTCCTGGTGGACAAAAACGGGGTGCGTACCCATATCCCGGTCGGGGGGGTGGCTTGCCTGATGCTGGAACCGGGCATTCGGGTATCCCATGCCGCCGTTACCCTTGCTTCGCGGGTTGGTTGTCTGTTGGTATGGGTCGGCGAGGCCGGGGTGCGGCTGTATGCCTCGGGGCAGCCTGGCGGGGCAAGGGCGGACAGGCTTCTATACCAAGCGAAGCTGGCGTTGGATGATGCGGCTCGGTTGAAGGTGGTGCGGAAAATGTATGAGTTGCGGTTCCATGAAAAGCCGCCGGAAAAGCGGAGCGTCGAACAATTGCGGGGTATCGAGGGTGTCCGGGTGCGCAAGATGTATGAACTTCTGGCCCGGCAATACAGAGTGCCGTGGGTAAGGCGCAATTATGATCATACCAGTTGGGGCAGTGGCGATCTTCCGAACCGATGCCTCAGTTCGGCCACCGCCTGTATGTATGGGATTTGTGAAGCGGCGATCCTGGCGGCTGGCTATGCCCCGGCGGTTGGTTTCATCCATACGGGTAAACCGCAATCTTTTGTGTATGACATCGGAGATATATTCAAGTTTGAAACCGTTGTGCCGGTGGCTTTCCGTATTGCGGGCAGGAACCCTTCGAATCCGGAACGGGAGGTGCGGCTTGCCTGTCGGGATGCCTTTCGCCAGAGCGGACTGTTGAAGCGTATTATTCCGACCATTGAGCAGGTTTTGGCGGCAGGAGAGCTATCGCCGCCAGTTACCCCCGAGGAATCGGTGGCTCCTGCTATACCCAACAAGGAGCAAATGGGCGATGCTGGTTATCGTGGTTGAAAACGCGCCTGATCGCCTCAGGGGGCGTCTGGCTGTGTGGCTGCTGGAGATACGGGCCGGGGTGTATGTGGGGAAAGTTTCCAGAAGGGTGCGGGAGATGATCTGGCGGACCGTCGCGGAGGGAATTGCCGACGGCAATGCCGTTATGAGCTGGTCTACCAATACCGAGTCCGGTTTCGATTTTTTGACGTTGGGGGCCAACCGGCGAATACCTCTTGAGTTTGATGGGGTAAAGCTTGTATCATTTTTGCCTGAAGCGGCATTTGCCACGGAGGGGCAGAACGACCATAAATAACAGGCTGAAAGTTGGTAGTTTTTTGTTCTTTGAAAATTAAACGGATTTTCAAAGGGATAGAGGAAGTATGTTCCCCACACCCGTGGGGATGAACCGGCGTTAAAACGCCTGCTGGAAGAGGCAGGGGAATGTTCCCCACACCCGTGGGGATGAACCGCATCAACAAGGATGGGCGTTGCCGGGTTGGAAATGTTCCCCACACCCGTGGGGATGAACCGCCGACCAGCATCAACGTGAACGCATCAAAGCTATGTTCCCCACACCCGTGGGGATGAACCGTACCTGTCAATGGCCCTTGTATTCACATTGCTATGTTCCCCACACCCGTGGGGATGAACCGGACGCACTACGCGACCATGCGGCCAACGAATAATGTTCCCCACACCCGTGGGGATGAACCGACCCCATTTCAGATATGGCCATCACAGATGCGATGTTCCCCACACCCGTGGGGATGAACCGCGTGTTTGCTATTCTCGCAGGTTAGGGCTGCAATGTTCCCCACACCCGTGGGGATGAACCGCTCTTTCATGGCGGCGTAGGATTGACCGAGGCATGTTCCCCACACCCGTGGGGATGAACCGGTGAATAGCTTTGTTTGTTTCCCAGAAAGGAGATGTTCCCCACACCCGTGGGGATGAACCGCACCATAAACGGTTTGTGGCTAGCATTGTGCGATGTTCCCCACACCCGTGGGGATGAACCGGCGTTATCAACATAAACAAAACTGTTGCCCTTATGTTCCCCACACCCGTGGGGATGAACCGTTGAATTATGGAGTTATGGATCCGGCAGCGTTATGTTCCCCACACCCGTGGGGATGAACCGCTCTGGATAGGTCTTGCGGAACATTATGCCCCATGTTCCCCACACCCGTGGGGATGAACCGATAACCACAACCAGAATAACCGCCTTCCAAAGATGTTCCCCACACCCGTGGGGATGAACCGGCGTTTGGATGGGCCGTGGTGAGGTTCTTCATATGTTCCCCACACCCGTGGGGATGAACCGGAAATTCAAAAATCAGGGAATTGTGTGGTTGAATGTTCCCCACACCCGTGGGGATGAACCGTGTCTCTGAGGCCATTGTGGCACCGCGCAGAAATGTTCCCCACACCCGTGGGGATGAACCGGGGTATTAACTTCCTTGGGCACTCAACTCTCAATGTTCCCC
>JAHJRQ010000010.1 GCA_018830485.1 Pseudomonadota bacterium
GCTAAAAATAGTCGGGGTATTATCTGTCTACCTGACACCATGGAGCATTACAAGCAATTTATTCTTTCAAGACGGTTGGTTACAGAAAAAAAGGCCCCTTATTTCCTGGCATGGGTGAAGAGGTTTGTGGCCTTTCATGGTTTGAGCGCCGAATCGCTCCCGCTTGTTAATGAGCCGAAACGAATTCCGGGGACATAATACCTATTCCCTCTTCCTGCCCCTGTTTTTCTGAAAATACAGAAAAATGGAGCCTTACCAAACCGTTTTAAGATGGGGATAACTGCGCAGCTTATCGTCCTTGGTCACCAACGCCGCTCCCAGTGATAAGGCGGTGGCCGCGATGATCCGGTCGGCCGGGTCGGCGTGCGGGAAGTCCGGCAGCCGAACGGATTCGACGGCAATGGCGTTGCTCACCGGGACGAAGGCAAGAAACGGCAAGGCTTCGCAGCGGCAGAGCCAGTCGCGCACATCCACGGCAAGACGCAAACGCCCCCGCTCCACCAGCATGGCTATCTCCCAGGAACTGATGCAGGATACATGGATCGATCTTGAGGTTATCGCAGCATCAATCGCCTTTTTCGCCGGTTTGCTCAGGGTTGCCGTACCATTAACCCACCAAAGCAGAACGTGCGTATCAAGGACGATCACTTCAGCGCCTCCCAATCCTCCTCACCTACCGGCTCCAGAGGAGCGTCATATTTCAAGACGGTATTGCGCAGACCCCGGAAACACTCCTCCGGATCCTCGACAAAAGGGATAACCTTGAGGACCGGACGGCCATGATCGGTAATGATCAACTCCTCGCCGGTCTGCTCGATCTTGCGGAAATACTCCAACGAATGGGGCTTGAACTGGGATTTTGACACGGCTTGCGGCATGGATCACCTCTCTTGTATTATGACCATAGTATCATGGTCATAATACACATACAAGGAAAACTAATGCACAATTCCGGGGAGATCAATCTGCTCCGGTGCGGGAGGCACTCCTGAACCATCCTTGCGGCGGCTCAATCTCCCGATATTCACGTGGATGTTCCCAGAAGTCCACGGAGAGCTTTCCCCATCCATGGCATGGGCATAGCACCCCTAACGGCTGCCGACTTGCTTTGCTTTGAGTGCGTTCGTGGCGGGGAAAGCAAGTTTGTTCCGGACACGCAAGGTCTTCGGATAATGGCAGATCGCAGGCAGACGCGGCGAGAAAACCTAAGGCAAAGAAGATGGTGTGCAAAACAGTTCCAGGTTCAGAAGCCGAACTCGGCCAGAAGATCATCAACCAGGTCCTGCTTCAAGGAAGAAGGCGCGCTGGGGGCATGAACCCCCCGCAACAATTCCTTCTTTTTCTGTATGTTTTCAAGGGAACCATCTTTCTTGATGTTGAGAATTAGCAGAACTTCAAGGAGCCAGTCTCGGATCTGATTGAGATCAACGATGATTTTCTCCATCTTCTGCCGGGCAACATCCTGATACGACTGGGAGGCAATGATATCGTACATGGCGGCCTTCATTTCGGTGACAACCGCCTTGGCCCGGGCGTCATTCCCGCCTGTCTGGCGGAGCATGTTCTCAAGCTCTTCGATCTGCAGGATAATCCTGTCGGATTTATCAAGAACCGCACTGGTGGATTGCTCCATGAGCTGCACCACATCCAGGGCATGGCTCAGCACGAAAGGCGCCTGTTCGCCCGCACTGGCCAGGGGGACCTGCACGGTCTTCATGTTGACCAGCATGGTGTTTATTCTCTTGGTCAACATCGAAAGCACGCCCTCGGCGTCAACCTCCGGGATCTCTCCCTTGTAATCACCCCGCAAAAAAGAATCGGTGATCTCCACCAGGGAGGCGATGCTTTTTTCCAAGTGTGAATCATTGACCTTTGCCATGTTGTTCCCTTTTTGCTGACTGATCATCCCATGAAACGTTCAAGGCAACTCCCTGAGCGGCCAAGGGCTTTTTGCTTCCTTGTGCGACGATTTAACACTAAAACCCTACCGAAAGATCACGGGAAAAGCAACTGAAATGGTTGATTTTTCACAAAAACCACCACACAATCCCCCTTCAGCGGCAGCAGCCTATCGGTAGCGGGAAGCCGTGGCATAAAACCGTTCTTTGGCGGCATACATTTGCCTGTCGGCCTCCTTGGCCAGAGCTTCGGGAGGATGCTTGTCGGTTGCAGCCTTGCCCAGACTGACCGTGACCGGAAATTCGCTCCCGTCCGGCAAGGGAAGGGTGAGGCTGGAAAAAACCCGGGTTTGCAGCCTTTCGATAAAATACCCCGCGTCCTCGTCCGCGCTGTTGTTGAGCAAAACAATGAATTCATCACCGCCGGTCCGCGCCGCGATATCGGTATTGCGCAGGGTGCTCCGCAGGGCCTCGGCAACCGCAACGATCAGCCGGTCCCCGGTTTCATGGCCGTATTGATCATTGATTTTCTTCAACTGGTTGACATCCCCCAGCACCAGGGCATGATGGATTCCGTATCCATGAAACTTTTCCTGCGCCTCTTCCAGGGACTGGGTCAGATAGCCGCGGTTGAAGAGGCCGGTCAGGGCATCCTTGTTCGCCTTTTCCTCAAGCTGCCGCAGCAGGAGCTGGTTCTGGAAATAGGCGCCCAACGGTTCGGTGACCAGGCGGAGAATGCCCAGCGCCTCTTGGTTGATGCTTCCTTCCAGCAACACCAGCCCCACCCTCTGCCCCTGGGCTCCCATGAGGGGAATCTGCGTGCTGTTCGGCCAAGGGAGAACCGTGTCGGCGAGAAGCCGGTCGGACTTGAATCGTTGCTGATCCCGGGACATGCAAGCCTTGGTCACGGTCTTCCACTCCTCGGTGGTCATCCCGCTCTGATGGGAAAGCCAGATATTTCCTGCCCGGATGTCGTTGATTATAAGGCCGGCCGCACCGGCATGGAGATCCGGCAGGATCGCGTCGAGAAAATAGCCGGCCACCTCTTTGATCCCGGCCTCCTTCTGCATGTAGATACCGAAATCCACGAGAAGAGAGAGGACCTTGTTCTTGCTTGCGATCTCTTCACGCTGCCCGCGAATCTGACCGATCAACTCGACCTGACGGGTAATATCCCGAAAGAGCAGCAACCCGCCTTTGCCGTTGGGGGCGACGGAAAATATTTCCGTGTAGACCCGCCCCCCTGTTTCGTGGCTTTTTTTCTGCCCGTTGGCCTCGCTGAAACCGCGTTGGGCAGGGCAGTCAGGGCAGGGGACGCTGTTGCCGAACAGAGAATAGCAATGGGCTGCCATTTGCCGGGGAAACAGGTCATGAACCGCCTTGTTCTGCCGCTGCACCAAAAAATTCTCGTCCACGGCGAGCAGGGCTTCCGGAAGGTTGTCCATGATCTGGGTGAGAAACTGCTGCTCTTCCTGGTTCAACCGCCGCCGGCGTTCGAGGAGGATGTTCTTGGCCTGCAATTCCTTGCGGTCAAGATCGCTGCGCCTGAGAAGGCTGATCTCCTGGGAAACATCGTGGAGTGTGAGCAGGCATTGTCCCTGCCAGACCTGACAGAATATCTTCAGGTAGATATCGCCCTCATGCGCCTTGAGGGTAACCGCCTGGCGCTTGCCCTCAAGGCCGGCTCTCTCGACCGGACATCCTTCGCACCGCGCCTCGCTGCAGAACAAGGCCTTATGGCAGGGCTGCCCGATCGCCTCCAGCCCCGCTCGGCTAAAAAAATCCTGGGCAACGCTGTTGGCAAAAGTGACCGAACATCCTCCATTGCAAAGCAAAACCCCTGTTTGCACAGCATGGAGAAGCTCTTGAATCTCCGTATCCGGTGAGAAAAAATCCGTTTTTTCCATATATGGCGGCTTATCCTGACAGGGGGCAGATCTCGACCAAACGATTTCGCAACCTAGCAATAAAACGGTTTTTTTTCACACCCAAAATATTCTGCCCAAAAAAATACAGAGAAGTAAGTAGCAGCGAGCATTCAACAGAGCTGGTCAATCTCCTGCCATTTCTTTTCAAGGCGCTTGGCGGAAACCGGCACGGCTGTCCCCAGCTCTTGGGCAAACAGGGAAACCTTGAACTCCTCGATCATCTCCTGGTATTCATGCAGCCGTTCCAACAGGGCGCCGGAGAGATCATTGCCCGCGGCGGCCGCGGCATAACGCTCCTCATGGATTGCCACCTGCTGCGCCTTGAGCGCATCCTTGCCCGGGGAAAGCCGAGCCCGCTCAAGCCGGATACGCAGGGCTTTCAAATACCGGCACATGGCCGGCAGCCTGGAAAGGGGCGTTTCCCGCAAAAAATCAGCAGGCACAATCCGCGCCACTTGCCGTCGGTAGTCGGCAAGCCGAGCCTCCTCTCCGCTTACCAAACCGCCCTTGCCGGAAAGCCTGGCAATCGCGTCCAGGGTTGTTCGCCGCTCCTGCAATACCTGGTCGACCGCCGCAAAGATTTCCCGGCAGAGAGGGGAAAGCCCCTGTCGCCGCACCTCTTCGATCTTGGCGGCGAATTGCCCGGCAGAGGGCGGCAGGCCGTCACGAATGTCAAACACCGTATACACAACAAAATTCCAGACATCATGATTGATCTGCTCGTGGGTGCCCAATCCTTCATACAACGCCCAATGCGAGCGAGGAATAGCCAGATCCTTGCGCAAGGATTTGAACTGGAGCGCAAACTCCTTGGAATACAAAGACAGCAGCGCCAGCCTGGTGCTTTGCCGCGCTTCGTTTTCCTGAACAAAAAGACGCTGCCCCAAACCCTCTTGCTCATTATAGCACAGACCGGGATAAACATAGCCCTGTAATGTCCCGTTAACCCCTGGAACCGGCAGGGATGCCGGCGTCTGGCCCAACTGGGCCGGAGTGAGATTTTTTTGTTCCCAACGCGCCTTCAGCCCGGCCATTTGCCCGGAACCAAATGCCTGGGTCTGCCCCGTTGCCCCGCTTTTCAAGGCGCTCAACTCCCTGGTCGCGCTGACGATCTTCCCCTGCCCATCCAGCAGGCAGAAGCGGAATCTGAGGTGGGGCGGCAGATCGGCCAGGGGCCAGTCCCGGGCGGCAATGCGCAGCTTGAAAGAGTCGGCGATCACCTGTTCCAAGGCCCGGTACAATGAGCCCCGGCCAAAGGGCAGATCCCGGACAATCTCCGCCGCGGTCTGGGGAATGGGCACCAGTTGCTTGCGCAGCCCCTTTGGCAGCCCCTTGAGCAGGAAAACCACCTTTTCCGTCAGCATGCCCGGCACCAGCCATTCAAAAAGATCAGCGCGCAGATGCGGCGCCAGACTGAGGGGAATCCCGGCCGTCACTCCGTCGTCCTCCTCCCCGGGGGAAAAGCGGTAAGAAAGCGCCAGCTCACACTCGCCAGCAGGCAAGGTTACAGGAAACTGCTCCAGCACTCCAGCCTCGGGCAATTGCCTCCGGACATCATCGGCGGTCATAACCAGGAGTGCTTGAGCGCCTGGATTTTTCAGCCACTGATTCAGGCTTCGCTGATCGCGGACCTCCGGGCCAAGGCGCTCCTCGTAAAATTCACAAAGGGTCTGGTCATCCACCATGATGGTGCGC
Organism: Pseudomonadota bacterium; assembly: GCA_018830485.1. GTDB lineage: Bacteria > Desulfobacterota > Desulfobulbia > Desulfobulbales > Desulfurivibrionaceae > Thiovibrio. The sequence continues at coordinate 5,522 of JAHJRQ010000010.1, forward strand.
AACCGCAGCCGGTCTTCCATCTCCTGCAGCTCCGCCACCAACGCCATGTTCGCGGCAAGAAAGGGGTATTCCCCCTTCAGTTCCCCCTCCACGAGGGCGGACTGGATAAAAATCCGCCGCGCCTCCTCCGGCTTGATCAAGCCGAAATTCACCTTGCGCCTCGGCACGATAACCAGCCCGAAAAGGCTGATCTTGGCAAAGGCAACCACCTGGCCCCGCCCCTTTTCCCAATGGGGTTCGGAATACGACGAGCGGCACAGTTCCCCGGCCAGGGGCTCGATCCACTCGGGGTTGATCTCGGCCACGGTGCGGGCATACAGGCGCGAGGTCTCCACCATTTCGGCGGCCATGAGCCAGTCCCCGGTCTTGCCGTATTGGCTGGAGCCGGGAAAGATCATGACCTCCCTGCCTCCCCCGGTCTGATAGAGATTCTTCTCCTTCTTCACCGCGATGTTCCTGAGGTTGCCGCTCAAGATCGCGCGATGGATGGCCTCGGGCGAGGCGGGCTGGGTGTTTAGGACAAATCCGGGCTCCTCGCCAAGTACCTGACAGATCTGCTCGTGGATATCGCGCCATTCGCGCATCCGCAAAAAGGAGAGATAATGACTGACGCAGAACTTGCGCATCCGGGAAAGGCTGTGCAGCGTGTCAAAGGTGGAGTGGTACCCGTCCCAGAGGGCGAGGAAAAAAAGAAAATCCGAGGGAACCTTGGTGAAACGGGCATGGGCCGCATCCGCTGCCGCCTCCTTGTCCGCGGGCCGAACCCGCGGGTCCTGGATACTCAACCCCGCGGCAATGATTGTCACCTCCCGCAAAGCGTTGTGGTCCCGGGCCTCGATGATCATCCGGGAGATCCTCGGGTCCAGGGGCAGACGGGCCATGAGCCTGCCGTGCGCGGTAAGGCGGTGCCTGCGGTCCAGGGCGCCGAGCTCGGTGAGCAGTCCATAGCCGTCCTGGATGGCCCGGCCCGAAGGCGAATCGAGGAATGGGAACTTGGCCGGCTCACCCAACTTGAGACTGATCATCCGCAGGATGACCTCGGCCAGATTGGTCCGCAAAATTTCAGGCGGGGTGTATTCGGGCCGGTTGGCGTAATCCTCCTCGCTGTATAGACGGACGCAGACCCCCGGCCCCACCCTGCCGCAGCGGCCCTTGCGCTGGTCGCAGCTCGCACGGGAAACAGCAACGATGGGCAGCTTGCTGGTCCGGGCCCGGACGTTGTAGCTCGCCATGCGGGCCAGGCCGGTATCCACCACATAGCGGATGCCGGGCACGGTGATGGAGGTTTCGGCCACGTTGGTGGCCACCACGATCTTCCGTCCTTTCACCGGCTGGAAGATCTTCTTCTGGTCGCCAGGAGAGAGCCTGCCGAACAAGGGCAAGACCACGGGCGCGGCGTGGCGCCGGCCAAGCCTGGCGTGCAGCGATACCACGGTTTCCAGAATATCCCGCTCGGTGGGCATGAAGACCAGGATATCCCCCTCCCCTTCCTGCTGGTGCAAGGCGCAGACCGCTTCCACCGCCTGATCCACATAGCTCTGCTCTCCTTCCTCCTCCTTGGCCGGGTCCAGGGGCTGGTAGCGGACCTCCACCGGATAGGTCCGTCCTGAAACCTCGATCACCGGGGCATTGGAGAAATGCTTGGCAAACCGGGCCGTGTCGATGGTGGCCGAGGTAATCAGCAGGGTGAGATCCGGGCGGCGGGCCAGAAGCTGCTTCAGCAGGCCGAGGAGGAAATCGATATTAAGGCTCCGCTCGTGGGCCTCGTCGATGATGATGGTATCGTAGGCGGAAAGATTCCGGTCGTGGTGCGCCTCGGCCAGCAGGATGCCATCGGTCATGAATTTGAGGCGGGTATTCCGGCTGGTCTGGTCCTTGAACCGGATCTTGTAGCCGGCCAAGCCCCCATGGACTCCCATCTCCTCGGCAACCCGCTCGGACACGGTAATGGCCGCAATCCGCCTGGGCTGGGTGCAGCCGATCCTTTTTTGCCTGCCGCGCCCGGCCTCAAGGCACATCTTGGGCAACTGGGTAGTCTTGCCGGATCCGGTGTCCCCGGCAACCACCACCACCTGACTTGCGCGGATCGCCGCGATGATTTCCTGCCGGTGCGCCACGATGGGCAGTTCCGCCGGATACTGAATGTTCCTTTCCTGTTCCATGCGTATGGAGAGCCTGTTCCCAAGAAGATGGCCGGAAAATACACAACCGGCTGCACCTCTGATCCGCCATGCGGAAGATATTTTTTATAATTTCTTCAAGAAGAATGCTGAACCAGTCGAAAATAATGTAGAATTTTTACAGTGAGATAAGTACAATAATACCAATTTTCCTGGAAAACCGCAGGAAAGAACGCAACAACAGGCAGAAAAAACATCGGCGGCACGCAGGCGGCAGGCTATGGGGCAGGCACACCACTCTCAGACGGGGAAGAGAGGACCAAGGAGGAGCATACGAATGACGGACGAAATGGGAAACATTGACAATGCCATTGAAGCATCGCAGAAAACCGTGGTCTCCCGTGAAAAGGAAACCGGCGAGGATGCCGAGCGCCCCAAGGGCCCGGTAGGCCTCGACATCGGCACCAGCCATATTGTCATGGCCCAGAACAAGGGCAAGAACATCCACACCATCAAGCAGCTCAATGCATTTTTCACCATCCCCTATTCAAAATTCACCAAGAAGATTCTGGTGGACAACGAGGTAACCTTCTTTGAAAAGGGTGACATGTTTTACATCCTCGGCTATTCCGCCGAGAATTTCGCCAACATGTTCAACACCAACACCCGGCGCACCATGGAAAAAGGGTTGCTCTCCGCCCGCGAGGACGAAGGCATCAACGTGCTCCAGGCCATCATCGGCACCCTGATCAAGCGGCCCAAGAATCCGGGCGAGGTCATCTGCTTCAGTATGCCGGGCACCCCGGTGGACAGCGGCCAGTCCGTGGTGTACCACGAATCCATCATCAAGATGTACCTGGCCACCCTGGGCTACAACCCCATCTCCATCAACGAGGGTCTGGCCACGGTCATGGCCGAACTGGCGGAAGACAACTTCACCGGCATCGGCATCAGCATGGGCGGCGGCATGTGCAACATCTGCCTGGCCTATCTCTCCGTGCCAGTCATCACCTACAGCATCCAGAAGGGCGGCGACTACATCGACCAGATGGTCGGCATCTCTGTGGGCGAACCGGCCACCAAGGTCAAGACCATCAAGGAAAGCACCTTCCGGCTGGCAAAACCCCCGAAGAACCGGGTTGAAACCGCCCTGCAGATCTATTACGACGACCTGATCCACACCCTGCTCCACAGTCTGCAGGATGTGCTGCACTCTTCCGACAAGATTCCCAAGATCGCCAAGCCCATCCCCATCGTGCTGGCAGGCGGCACCGCCCTGCCCACCGGTTTCAAGGAGCACTTCGAAAAGGCGTTGAAGGATTTCAACCTGCCCATCGAGATTTCCGAGGTCAGGATTGCCGAAGACCCCCTCAACACCACGGCCAAAGGCGCCATGGTCATGGCGCTTTCCGAAGAAATCTAACGGAATGTTGAAAAAAGCCGTCCTGGCTTTTTTCAACCACGATCGGCCAGAAGTGAATTCTGGCCAATCTCACAATTTCGACGAGTTAAAACTCGTCGAAATTGGCGATCCATCCCTGGATCGCACGCAGGGCATCGAAAAACGAGTTTTTCAACACCCTGCTAGAGCGAAACAACACAGAGTTTACGAGGGCGCAGCCGAGTGGCTGCGCCTTTTTTTTTGGACAACTGGGGAGAAAATCACCCCGGCGCCTTTGCCTCGCAATCACCCTGGCCTCACGGGCCCGCTGCTTACAAGATAGCACCGTCCTTGGCAAGACTGACTTCCAACTGCTTGCCCTTCACGACCTCAAAGCGCTGTTCCCCTATCTTCCGGTTCTGGTGAAAAAACTGGACCGTCCAGGTTCCATGCACCGGCATCTTTTCCGTGATGGTAAGAGCCTCGACCAGACGCTGCATGTACTTGACCTGCTGATTTGAGGCGCGCACCAGCTTTCCGTCCGGCCCGAACCAACGGATAACCAAGGGCAGATCCTGGTCCACCGGCAGAAAATTCACCGAGTACAGCGCTCCCAAGGTGGTCCCGATCCTGCCGGGAATATTGTTCGCCCCCCCGGCAAACATCTGGAGCTTTTTCATGTTCAATTCGATATCGCGGACATTTTCATAGGCAGCACTCAGTTCGGAAACCTGCTGAAACGGCTGCTGCACCAGGCCGGCGCTTTCGATCTGCAGACCCCAGATCTTCACCGGACGAGCCGGCTCCGTCGATGCGCCCGGTTCCCCGGCCGGGTGCCCGGCCGCGGCGACCTTGCTGCTCCGCGAGGCAGTCGTCGCCCCCAAACTGCTCTCCGGGCCGGGAGGAGTGAACCCCTTTACCGTGTTGATCTTCTTGGCCCTTGTGATATTTTTCACATTCAACAGGGTGGCCTTGGTCAGGTCGGCGCCCTCCAGGTTGGTCCTGTTCAGGTCGGCGTCATTGAGGTTGGCATTGACCAAAATGGCGCGGGACAGGTCGGCGTCGGTAAGATCCGCCCAGCGCAGATCTCCATCCCGGAGATTGGCGCCGGCAAGCACGGCATTGGTCAAATCGGCGTTGGCCAGATCCACATTGGCAAGATCGGCATTGCTCAGATCGGCGTCGATAAGATTGGCGTTCCGCAGGTCGAGGCTGACCAGCTTTGCATCGCTCAACACGGTTTCGCGCAGATTCTTGAGATCGAAATGTTTCGCCGCCGTCAGGTTGATTCCGGAGAGGTTCGCGCCCTTCAAATCGGCGTTGCTCAAATTGGCATTGGCCAGTTCGGCCTTGGCAAGATTGGCCCGGTTCAGATAGGCATGATTCAGTTTTGCCTTGGTGAGATCCGCGCCTTCGAGATTGGCGTTGTTCAGATTCGCCCCGGTGAAATCGGCCGTGTTCAGCCGGGCCTTAGCCAGATCGGCATTGGTGAGGTTGGCTTTCACCATGAGGGTGCGGACACCGAAATCTACACCGGACAAACGAGCGCCGGTGAGATTGGCCTCGGTCAGATCAACCCGCCCCATCAGAGCTTTTTCGCAGTTGGCCTCGGTGAGATTGGCCTGCTGGAAATTCGCGCCGCCAAACTCCCCGGATGCCAAATCGGCCCTGGTGAGATTGGCTCCCCGGAAATTGGCTTTTTCAGCGGTTACGCCGGTCATGGTCGCGCCGTTGAGATTGGCCTGCACTAAAACCGCCTCATTCATCTTCGCTTTAGCCAGGTTTGTTCCGTTGACACTCGCCTCGGAAAAATTCGCCTCTTTCAGATTTGCCCCCTGCATATCCGCGCCATCGAGATTCGCCCGGATCAAATTCGCCTTGGCCAAGGCAATTCCCTGCAGATGCGTGCGACGCAGATCCACCCCATTGAGCATGGCGCCGGACAGATTCACCCCCGTAAGAATCGCGACGGTGAGATCGGCATTCCCCAACCTTGCTTCGCTCAGGTTGGCAGAGGTAAGATTGGTTTTCGTGAAGGTCGCCCCGGAAAAATCTGCGCCGCGGGCATCGCTTTCGGTCAAATCCGATTCAAGCAGGATGGCGCCCGCCAGCACCGCCTCCTGGAGATCCGCCCCGCGGAGATTACTCCGGGCAAGATCGGCATCGGTCAGGTTTGCCTCGGCCAGCCGGGCCTGGGACAGATCGGCTTTTTGCAGTCTACAGCCGGCAAGGATGGCGCCCCTGAGGTCGGCCTGCCTGAGATCGGCATTCACCAGGTTTGCCTGGCTGAAATTCACCCCGCGCAAATCGGTATCACGCAGGTTCGCCCCTTCAAAATTGGCGTTCCGGAAATTGAGTCCCCGCAAATTCTTGCCGGAAAAATCCGCGCCATGAAAATCCTTGCCGGCAAAACCGGAAGGTTCGACAACGCCTGTTGCCGTGGAGGGAGCCACATTTTCCGCAGGCTTGGCTTCACTGGAAAAACTGCCCGGCGCAGGGGAGGAAGCAGCAGAAAACCAAGAGGGCAATCCAACTCCTGCCTGGCCAAAAAAAAGAAACCCTCCGCCTCCAGCCAGGGCAACAACAAGAACCGCGGCGATCCCGAGCCCGAACCTGGAAGAAAAAGACCTCCCCCCATCCCGTTGGCCTACAGCCTGGACAAGGGTTTTTTCCGAGTGGCATCGCGGGCAGGGCGCTTTTTTGCCGACAAATGCACCGGGCACCATCTGCTGAAATCCGCACCTGCCGCAGGAAAACTTAGCCCGGTTGGCTTCGCTTGCCGCTGCGGGCCAATTTTTCCCCACGACAACGGTATGCCTGCACTTCGGGCACGGCACCGACTTGCCGGCATGGCGGTCTTCAACCTCCACGGAATACCTGCATTTATCGCAATAAAAAATCATCCGACATCCTCAACAAAACAAAAAAACCGTTATCACCGCAAACAGCCGAGGCTGAAGCAACAGCTACACCAATCATCGACCATAACCAAAAAATACTTCATCTATTTTTCCAATTGCCACAAAAACAGCGATTACGGCAGAAAGCCTCACCGGCCGGCGACGGTTGCGGCTCTATTCCTGTGCAATTCAGTGTACGGATCTGCTGCCTTGAGCCTTTTTCCCGCCTCCGGCATATATTTCGACACGTTCAAGAGCAGTGCTGTAAAAATTGTTCAGATAGAGTATTATAACACTTTACCTGGGGGGTAGCAGAATCTTGCCGAAGCCAAGCAAAAATCCCCCCGCAGTCCATGATGCGCCCGGCGCATTTTTTGGTCCTGTTTGGCCTGTAGTATTTGAGATGACCACCGAGGGTGGCTGAACATTACCCTGAAGCAGAATCCGAGGCCTTAACTTTCCGTGCAGAAACCAGAGCAGCCAGAGTCTCCTCAAACAGAAGGCAAGACCGACCCCCAAGGGACGCGGAAAATCTTCGACCCCAGGGAACAGGCCATAAAATACAAGGCCTACCGTCATATTTTCTCGGACAAGGACGTCAAAAAGGGCCTTGACGAAAAAGCCATCATCCGCAAGATCAAAAAAAGCAAAAGCCTCAGCGGCCGCTACCGCCAGTACCTGGAAATGCGGGACGACGACAAGCGCGGCAGCCAGACCTATCCCTGGCAAAACCCGTTCAACCGCGTCCTGTTCTGGTCCGCTTACTGGCTTCCTCGTTTCATGAAATGGGGCGCCCTGCTTGCCGTCACTCTTTTCGTCATTAACTACATCCCCGGACCGACCCAACATATCATCGAGGTGCTCATCGCCCGCTCCATCTATGACACCGCCCCCATCGAACGGCTGCCCGACGACTTGGAAACCTATGCCCACTCCGCCGACATCAAGGACAGCCGGGGCGCCATCATCAAATCATACGGAAAACGCAAGGTTACGGAGCAGCTTCCCGCCTCCGCCCAAAAGGCCCTGCTGGCTTGCGAGGACCATTATTTCCTGCCGCACCCCGAAAACAGATGGTATGAAAATCTCTTTCTGATCCACCCCGGGGTCAGTTGGCTGAATCTGGTCGGCGCGGTGAAAGACACCCTGCAGGGCGATCCCCGCGGCGCCAGCACCATTGTCATGCAGAACGCCAAGAAGATCCTCGGCAACGAGGACAGGACCATTGCCAACAAGCTGGAGGAGATCATCATCGCTTACATGATGGTGGCCAAATTCGGCAAGGAAAAAAACCTCAACTTTTACATCAACACCGTGCCGGTGGGGGCCAACATCTATGGCTTCCCGGCCGCTGCCACCAGCTATTTCAAGAAAGACCTGGCCGCCCTCAACATGCAGCAACTGGTGACCATCGGCTCCTTCATCCCCAACCACAACCGCCAAGTCGCTTTCTATGAGATCGTCAACGGCAAGAACTTCGGAGACCTCTCCCCTGCCATGCAGGGCCATGCCAAAAGCGCGATCAACAAGGTCAATCTCGCCCTCACCCACCTCTGGAAACAGAAGGAAATCCCGGACGACCAGTACCGGAGCTGGCTGCTGACCGACGAAGAATCCATCCGCCACATCGGTTTCCGCGATTTCCGCTCGCCCTTGTACGGGGAGGAGGAATGGACCTCCTGGAACGTCATCAAGGAGGTTTCCTCCCGCACTTACACCATCAATGGCCGTGAGGTTTCCGGCACCCAGCTCCTGCTGGAAGAAAAAGGGGCCGTCTCCATCGAAACCGGCACCGATCTGGCCCTGATCGAAAAGATGAAGGAAATCATCGGCGAATTCCTGCAGAGCAGCTACTTTAAGGAGATTCTCGCCGCCGGCAACCAGGGGAGCTGGCAGCGCGACAAGGAACGCTACACCTCCCGCGGCCTTACCCCGCCCTACACCGATTTCAACAGTTTTCTCGAATACCTGCAGCGCAACATCAATGTTGGCATCCTTGCCGTCAATCAAAAGGGCGAGATCGTTGCCTATGTGGGCGGCAAGGAGTTTCTGCAGAGCAAAAACAGCGAAAAATACGAAGAAGAGGAAGAAGCGCCGGATCCCAACGAAGCCGCCACCGACACCGGCGCCGGCCCCCGCTCCAACCAAGAATCGGTGATCATCGACATCATGAACCGGAAGGCAAAGATCACCCCCTCCTCCACCATGAAACCGATCATTGCCTACTACGCCATGGTGGCGAACAATGCCAAGATGAGCGACCGTTTTGCCGACAAGCCCATCGAGTACAAGTATGTGGCCAGCGAAGGCAGACAAACCTGGATGCCCCGCAACTGGTACAACTACGACGGAGCCCATCCCATGGGCAAGGAATACAACCTGCTGGAAGCACAGGTGATCTCCGTCAACACGATCTTTGCCAGGCTCTACACCAACCCCATGCTCCGCAACGCCATGCTCCAGGGCTTTGACCAGGTCGGCCTTGACTACAGCAAGGAAGACGCCAAATACTGGCCCTTCGGCATCGGCTCTTCGGCGGTGTCGGTGCAGCAATGGCTTGGCATCTACAACGCCTTTCTGGACGGCCAGTACCGCGATCCCTCCTTTGTGCGCCGGATACAGATAAACGGCAAGACGGTGTACGACCGGGACCTCGACGACCAGTACGCCAAGATCCCGCTTTTCGACGCAAAAAAGGAACGAGAGGCGGAGATGAACGCCCTGTTCGAGATCTGCAATCGCGGCACCGGCTCCTCCATGAAAACCGAATTCAAGCATCACAAGAATCTGGTCTCCGGCAAGACCGGCACCGCGCCGATGAACAAGTCCGCCCTGTTCATCAGCCATTTCAACCCCTACCGCGACCGGGAGGCCCACAAGGAGGACACCATCACCATGCTCGTTTCCGTAACCACCAACACGGGCGGCTTCAAGAGCGTGGGCACCTCGGGCAACGCGCCGACCAAGATTGCCGGCCGCATTTACAACCATCTCTTCCAGCAGGAAATGCAGGAGATGATGGACAAGAACATCGACAAGGCAAAGCGCGAGGATACCCATTTTCGCAACAACCAGGTGTACTGGGCCAATGTCAACCGGTACATGGACACCCTTCTCTCCGGCAAATGCGGCAACAGCCCCATCTCCGACAACATCATCGGGGTTGACGACTACGGCGAAGCCCTGGTGCAGATCCTAAACAGCAACACCAAGATCTACACCGGCCGCGATGAAGTATTCTCCCAACTTGTGCAGTATTACTGCGACCAGGAGAAGATGGTCCGGATGGACTCGTCGCCGGCGAACTGACCCCAGGACCAACAAAAGAGATGCACGCACGGCTTTACAAACCATGCCGGGCATGGCATAGTGGCAGAGTTTGAAGGCCAGGCAACAACTGCCCCTTCGACGGGCTCAGGGCGAACGGAGGTTATCGTAAATGTATTGCTAATCCGTTCGTGCTCAGCAGTCGAAGCACCTGTTTGAAACAAATTCCCAGTTGTTGCGAGTCCATCACGCGTTGCCCAAACATAAAAACCACACACACTCCAATGAGAGACCCCCATATGACCAAGATAGGAAGAAATGATTTGTGTTTCTGCGGCAGCGGCAAAAAATTCAAGAAATGCTGCCAGACCACCGGCGCCAAGGCAGCGGCCGGAGCCGCGCCCCCCTCGGTCACAATTGAAGTCGAAAAGATTCAGGCAAGCGCCTGCGCCAAGAAATCCGCCGTGCTGGCCCTGGGAGTTTTCGTTCTTTTCTCCACCACCGACGGCGATGCCTGGCTTCTGGAGGTCACGGACATGGACGCCATTCAGGTGGCCAAGGACGGTGAAAAACTTCCGGTGCAGATCGAGGAAAACCCTGAAACCATCGAAATCAACTGGACCCATAAGTTCGACGTCAAAAACAAAAAATTCGTCCTCATCTCCTATAAAGACAAGAGCGAAGAGATCCGCGACGATTATCCGGGCCACACTATTCTTTCCACGGTAAAAAAGATCCGCAGCCGTATTCCACCCGAACTGATCAGCACCATCCATCTGGACAACGAGGAAGAGAGCCAGCCACAGGCGGGTTGAGTGCGGACTACCCGACATCCGCTGAAAACGAAAAAAAGCATAGGGCGGATAATTTCTCGTCCCGTGTTTTTTTCAGGGTAACCAGCGCCGTGTTGCCAAGAAAAAAGACTTTCTGAACCCATGAGCTATCTCATCATCTGCAGCGTGGCCCTCGCAGTCTCCGGCCTGACCCTTTTCTCCGGTTTCGGCCTGGGCACTCTCCTGATGCCGGCCTTTGCCCTGTTCTTCCCATTGGAGGTGGCGGTGGGGGCTACGGCCATGGTGCATCTGGCCAACAATCTTTTTAAAGCGGCCCTGTTCGGCAAACACGCCGATCCCGGGATCGTTCTCAAATTCTCCCTGCCCGCGGCCCTGGCTGCCGTACTCGGCGCGCTGCTGCTCAACCGGCTCAGTGGCATGGAGCCGATCATGCACTACAACCTGGGCAATCACCTCTTCACCATCACCTGGCTCAAATCGGCCATCGGGGTGCTGATCATGGGCTTTGCCCTGGCCGAATTATGGCCGGGCCTGAAGAAACTCTCTTTCCCGCCGCGATACATACCCCTCGGCGGGATCATTTCCGGTTTCTTCGGGGGGCTGTCCGGCCATCAGGGGGCATTGCGCACCGCGTTTCTGCTCCGGGCCGGACTGAGCAAGGAGGCCCTCATCGGCACCATGGTCCTCTCCGCCATTGTTGTTGATCTCAGCCGAATGCTGGTGTATGGCACGACCTTTTTCGTCCGGGATTTTGCTGTGCTGCAGGCAGAAGGGATTTTTGGCCTGGTGGCGGCAGGAACCATTGCCGCCTTTCTGGGAACCTTCTGCGCCTCGCGCTTTCTGAAAAAAATGACCCTGCACATGGTGCAGACCCTGGTGGGCGGACTGCTTCTGCTACTGGCCGTGGCGCTGGGGGCGGGAATACTGTAAACACGGGAGAACACCCATGAAGCTGCTCGCACTGTTGCCCGTTATCCTCAGCATGCTGGTGCTTGGCGCCCATTTCTACCGGGCGGGGCATCTCCTTCTTGCCGGGGGAGCGCTGCTTGCCCTTGGCCTGCTCTGCCTCCGTCAGCCGCTGGCGGCCAGGCTCATGCAAGGGCTGCTCGCGGCAGGCGCGGTGGAGTGGCTTATTACCGCAGGTCAGCTTGTCATGTTCCGCCAGTCCCAGGGACTTCCCTGGTTGCGTCTCGCGCTGATCCTCGGGTTGGTCGCCCTCTGCACCCTGCTCTCCGCCTTGGTTTTCAGAACACCCACGCTCAAGAACCATTTTAACCTGGACAAGAATTAAGAAAAGACTTAAATTACATTCATGCATGGAAGCAGAACCGATCCGCAATTTTCAAGGAGACCGACATGCCCATCTATGAATACCGCTGCCAGGACTGCAAGGCCTTGTTCGAAACCATTGTCACCTCGGCAGAAGCCGCGACCGAAGTGGTTTGCCCGAAATGTTCCAGCAGCATGGTGAAAAAAACCATCTCCGCCTCAAGTTTCCGGATTTCCTCCGGCTCAAACTCCATTCCCTCCGGGGCGCTCTCGGGCTGTTCGACACAGTCGGGGTTTTCCTGAGCCTGAAAACGATGCGGCCGGTCCGGCTGCACCAAAAAATAAATTTTCAAAGGGCCTCCCAACTCCTGGTTCAGTAATAGACACGAAAAACGCAGGCGAGGGTTGCAGGGGAACTGCCGAATTCCGAACCGAGGGAGTCGCTTGCCGCATGATCGCCTCTGGGAAGAGACAGAGTCACCGCCAGCTCCGCCTCATCGGAGAGCGAATACACCCCATAGAGGCTCAGCAACTGGGAATGATCGCTCCAGTTGGCAAGCAGCAGCACCTGCCCGGTAAACAGCGGAGAAAACTCGTAGCTTGCGCCAAAGGCGGTGTAATCCCGCCCCGTATATCCCTCCCGCAGACTGCCTGAGACAAGAGCCTGCCCCAGGGCCTCGGTTGAGCTGCATCCTTGGCCATGATGGAACTGTTCCAGACGCAGCTCCAGGCTGTTGGCAAAACGATGCTCGATTCCCGCGCTCACCTCGGTCCCGCCGGAGAGCCCCTCCTGTTCCGGGGCTGCGTAATGCCCTTCCACCCTAACGCCCAACCAATCATACAACTCGCCCTGCACGGAACCGCCGGTTATCCGATGCTCACGCACCGTGCCGCCCAGCAGAGCCCATTCCCAATCATTGCGATTGACGGCAAGCCTGGCCAGCAGCGAGTTCCGACTCCAATCGGGCCGGTTTCGCCACTCGCTATCCACTATACTTTCAGGAGAATATCCCAGCACCCCGACCAGGCTCAACTGGGAAAGGTTTCCAAGACCCACTTCGACGCGTCCGCTATCCACCCCGGGCTTATAGGCCCGGTAAAAGGTTTGCGCAGCAAAGGGGGCAAAAAAATCATTGGGGGAAAAATACATGGTAGTGGCCAGATTCACCGGTTGCCGTCCAGCGCTCCACTCGATGTTCTGCTGGGTATAATGAAAAGCGGCGGTGTCCACGCTCAAATTCGCCTCGGAATTGTTACTGGCATGCTGCTGCCAGGAAAGCAACCCGCTCCGCTCTGCTCCGGCAGGGTTGGCGCCAAATACCGGACTCGGCGTGGCACGGATATTTTGCAACACATTCAAATCAAAGCGGGTATTTTCCCGGTATTTTGCCGTAGCCAAAAGCCGCTGGTCCAGATCCCAAAGCAAATCTTCCCGGCTGTCATAAAATACTGCCGCCTCGGGATTGCGACCATAGCTGACACCCAATCCGGTAAATCCCCGCAGACTGACAGAGGTCTCCTCGGACTGCCACTCGGCAAATGCATGCCCAAAGGCAGGGGACAGACAAACCGCTCCCCATAACACCGCAGGCAGAAAGGGCAATCCCCTCACCCGCGCACCTCATCGTACTCCAGCCGACCGTCCCGGAGATGGATGAGCCGGTGGGCCCGATCCATTACCCGCTGGTCATGGGTGGAAAAAAGAAAGGTTATCCCCTGCCCATGGTTGAGGCGTTCCATGAGCTCAAGGATGGCATCCGCCGTGGCCGAATCCACATTGGCGGTGGGCTCGTCCGCCAGGACAATGGCGGGGCGGGAAACAATGGCCCGGGCAATGGCAACCCGCTGCTGCTGGCCGCCGGAAAGCTCATCAGGCCTGCGCTGGGCCAGCTCGGCCATGCCGACTTCGGCCAGCACCTCCATGACCAGCTTGCGTCGCTCGGCTTTGGGGATATTCTGCAGGGCCAGGACAAACTCGGCATTTTCGCAGGCGGTCAGCACCGGATTGAGATTATAGGACTGGAAGACAAAACCGATCCGGTCGCGCCGCAGCCTGGCCAGATCGCTGCGCCCCAGCTCGGCAAGATCGCGCCCTTCCAGCCGCACTTTGCCCAAGGAAGGTGCATCCAAGGCGCCGATGAGATTGAGGATCGTTGTTTTCCCCGAGCCGGACGGCCCGCAGAGCACACTGAATTCCCCCCCCTGCACCGTAAGGGAGAATTCCGTCACCGCAGCGACCTGCACCTTGCCCTGCTGGTAGATCCTGCTGACATTTTCGAGCTGCACCAGCGGCGTGTTGTTCATGATCTGCTCTTTAATCCCCGGTTAAATCCCAATACCCTTTTCTGATTACGAAGTAATCTCAGACAAGTCCTTTATTCCCATGCAGTCAAAATCCCATTGGCCCGCAGCCGAGCACAGGAGAGGCTGCCAAAAAAGGGCTTTGCGCTGTTTGAGGCGAAGCCGAGTTTGCAAAGCCCCGGCAGCATCGAGGAGCGCAGGGACTCCCGCCAACGGCGGGACAAGGGACACAGGGTGCCCTTTCTAATGAACGAAAAAGCAAAGCATTCCTCGGGCTGCGAGATAGCTTGGCAATCAGACACTCTTACCCCTGCTTCAGATTCTCCACCGGCGTGGTCCTGCCCGCCTTGAAGGCCGGAAAGATCCCGGCCAAAATGGTCAAGGAAAACACTGCCGCGGCTATGCACAGAGCGCTTTCCCAGTAGAGCCGGAATTTCATGACCGGGTCCACCAACACCCCGCCGGCGCTGTAATCCTTGCCTATCTGCCCGCTGAAATCAATACCGATCCTGGCCATATAGAGAAACCAGGGCGTGGTGATGACCACCCCCACAGCCAACCCCAGAATCCCGAGCCAGCAGGACTCCAGCAGCACCAAGCGCACGACCTGGCCCGGCATCATCCCCAGGGCCACCATGATTCCGAATTCCCGCTGTCTTTCCATGACGCTCATCAGCAGGGTGTTCATGATCCCGGCAGCGATGACCAATCCCACCAAAAATTGGAGCAGGTAGTTGAACAGCCGATCCACCGCGATAAGTCCGGCCAGATCGGGCTGGCTCACTTGCCAGGTGAGCACGGTAATTTCCTTGCTCCGGCACCAAAATCGGCTGAGCATGCCCCTGACCGATTCGGCCTTCCTGTGGTCCTTAAGAAAAATCGCCACCAGGGAAGCAGCGTTGGGCTCGTAACCGAGGCCCTTACGCACCAAAGCCAGGGGCAAAAGAACCACTGCCCCGTCCACCGAATCGTCCCCGGTCTTAAAAATGCCGCTCACCCGACCAAGCTCGCTGACCAGCTCCCCATCCTTATCGGTCATGGTGAAGATCAGCTTCTTGCCCAACCGCAGATTGAGCTTTTCCGCCATCTTTGCCCCGACCACCACCCCATGTTCCTCGTCGGGAGAAAAACACTGTCCCTCAACCAGGGTGCGCAGGAAGATGTTATGGGCCGGAGTTTCCTGGGCCGGATCGATGGCGATAAAGGCGCCGCCCACGCTCTTGGCGCCGCTGGCAAACATGGCCTGCCCCATGATGCGGATCTGCGCAGCGGTAACTCCCGGGGTGTACAACGCCCTCTGCTGCACCGCGACCGCATCGCGCAAATATTTGTCCAGGGTCGGGGTATCCTGGTACTCCGGATGCTCAACGCTCAGATGGCCCAGCCCCATCACCGCACTGGTATTGATCATGTTGGTGTAGGTATAATCGCCGGAGGCGGTAAAGGTCACGGAGAGCAAAACACCGAACGCCACGGAAAAGGAGGTGATCACACTCCGCCGCTTGTTGCGCATCAGGGTTCGCCAGGCCATGGTAGCAAGCTGCATCAATGCTCCCCTAACGATGGTAAATAGCATCAAGCGGCTTGAGCATCGCCGCTTTGAGCGCGGGGTAGAGAATGGCCAACCCTGCAATCAGATAGAGAAAGAGGATGGGCAGCACCACACTGTTGACTGTGACCACACAGTACCATTTCGCATCCAGGGCGACCCCGGCAATGGTGGAGGAGGATTGGACAAACCCGGAAAAGTCGATGGGATGCGTACTGAAATACAAGGAAAGGGGCAGACCTGCGGCCAGGGCCAGGCCTGCGGCCACGGTGACCTGAAGCAGGCTCTCCGCTACGATCATGGCAAAAAGCCCCCAGGGGGAAAACCCCAGGGCCTTCATCACCCCGAACTCGGGGATCCGCTCAAAGACGCTCATCAACAGAGCGTTAAGGGTCAGAATGCCCACGGCGGCATAGGTGATGAGCAGCATGATCACCAGGGCGATATCGCTCATCTCAAAAAGGCGGGCCAGCACCGGCTGGAGCTGCCGCCAATTGCACACTTCATAACCGGGCAGCAATCGCGCCAGCCTGGCGGTGGCCTGAGTCAGATTCTCGGTGGCCTGCTGCCGCTTGACCACGATTGCATGGGCTCCGTCCGGCACGATCATCATGCGGCGGAAGGTGGAGGCGGGCATAAGAAACCCGCTGCGATCCACCCCTTCGGCCACCGACTTCAGGATGCCCCGCACCCGAAAAAGCTCATTGGCCGTGGAGCCGTCCGCAGCCTGGGCCACAACCACCACCTCGTCTCCCACCGCAAGGCCCAGTATCCTGGCCAGCTTGCGGCCAAGCACCACCCCGGCCTGATCCTGCCCGTCAAGCCATTGCCCCTGCCAGACATGCTCATTGAGGGCGGTGACCAGCCCCTCCCGCGCCAGATCAACGCCCCGCAGCTCGATGCCGCTTGAGGCGTTGCCCGCCGCAGCCAAGCCGCTTGCATACAGCCGGGGGGCGGCAACAAAACCCTCTTTCCCGATGAGGCTCAGCACCTGCTCTTGCCCGGCAATCCGCTTATAGAGGTCAGGATCGGCGCGAAAACCGTGGGCATGCACCTGGAACTCCCCGAGATCCATGCCCACGGCATTTTTTTCCATGCCTGCAAGCCAGCCTTCCAAAAGGCTCGCGTAAAAGATCATGATCCCGCAGGCAAAACCCATGGCCCCCACGGTGATCCAGGTTCTGGTTCGGGCGCGGTTGAAATTTCTCAGGGCAAAGAAAAGAATCTGCACGTGTCACCTCTCCACGAACACTCGGTTCCGATCAGCGGCGTCGCAGCTCCAACAGGGAAAAAAGCGATTCCGGCAGATCCAGATCAAAACGCATGGCCTCATAGACCAGTTCCGTATATTCGCCGGGCTTGTCCGTGGGCACGACCTTGAGCAGAGCGGGCAGGAGGCGGCCCCCCATATTCTTGACCTCGCTGAAATAGATGGTGCGGGCCAGGGCATTGTCCTCGTCGTAGTAGGTGGCGAGCAGGGGCAGATGGCCCTGGGCCGTTACACTCATGACAATTCTGCCCCAGACCACGGCGGCATCGGGGCGCGGCTGCAGGGTAAATTCGATGATCTCCTTCCCGTCTCGTCTCCCCCGAAAGCTGATGCGCGGGTTATAATCCTCGGCCAGCTGCGACTCCTTGACCAGATCGTCGTTGGTGAAATGGCTGCCCATCCAGGAGCTCATCATCATGCTGGAGGTGAGGCGGATGGTGCGGTCGGTCTTGGGGAGATAGGTGTACATGGTGTTGCCGGTTTTCAGGCTGGCGGTATCTTTTTCCTTGAGGGGCGAGACGATGCGGACCAGAGATTTGTCCTTGCCCTTGGACCAGATATCCATAAGCATGGTCCGGGTGTAGTTGGCGGTTTTCACCTCCATGCGCACCCTGCCCTGGGAGCTGGTGGCGCGCCAGAGGTCGTCGATCTCCAGGAGAATGGCGCGGGCCTCCTGTTCGTCGGGGGATGGAGGGAATGGAGCAGAGACAGCACCCCCTGCCAGCCCGAAAATCCCCCCGCCCACAACCAGCAGGGCCAGAAAAATACAGGCAGGGAAAGATGCCCGGTTCACAGCAGGGTGCCCGTATAGTTGAAGGTGCTGAGCCTGCGCCCTCCGCGCCCCGGCTGGCCCGACTGACGAAAGGCAACGACCAGCTCGTCTGGATTCGGGCGCATGTGGGAGAGATCAACCACACCAAAGGCGACACCCCGGGCGGCAAGCTCGGTGCTGTATGGCACAAGGGAAAAGGGCAGATCGGCCACGGCCACGGTCTGGCCCCAGCACTGCTTGAGGACGATCACCTCGCCCTTGGGGCTGACCAGGGGCTGATCGTATTTAAAAAACGGCGAGGCCAGCCGGGCGGTGAAGAGCGGTGGCAGGCCATAGATGGTCATGCCTATTGGCAGCGCGTTTTTGCACCCGCGGGGTATAAGTTTCGTTTGAGCAGGCAAGCTGCTCAACTCAGCTATATGCCCAAAAACATCGAAGAGATTTTGCCGGTCGGTTTCAATGGCCAGCTGGGCATTGTTCAGCCCCAGTCCGGCAAGGGCCTGCACGCTCATGCTGTTCAAGACATTCAGGGTATAATCGCCAAAGAGCAACAATCTCTCGGAAGGCGGCGGACCTGGCCGGCCTTTTCTCCGGCCCGCCGGAAGATTCGCATCGCCAGCCTCTCCCGGCTGCGCCGGGACGCTCTCCGCAAACAACAAGCGCTGACCTATATGCCCGATCTGCCAGGCGTTATACCCGCTACCGCGCAGATGTCCGATGGCCTCGCGATAAAACTCCAGGTCAGCCTCAAAAATCACCGGGGGCAGGGCCCAGACCAGCCGCCGCCGATAGGGGGTCAACCGTTTCTGCTGCCGTCCGTATTGGGCAAAGGTCTGGCGGCTCAGGGTGATGATGAGGCGCGACGGCGGTGTGGGCAACTGCACCTTGAGTGATTCAAAATCATCGATCTTGAGCCACCATTCCATGGGCAACTGCACCTGGGGCACGCCCCTGCGCCCCCCCTGGGCCTGGCTGTAGACTGGGGCCTGCACCTTGCCGCGGGCAGGCCGTTGCTCCCTGGTCTTGGCCGCCGCAGTCGGCCTGCTGACCGGCTTGCCCAAAAAATGGGCGATCTGGGCGAGCTTGCGGGGATCAACCAGATTGGCCACCTTCTTGCTAAACAACCCCGGCTGAATAGCCTTCTTGGCCCCCTGCTGGCGGCGCTCGCCCAAGTCCACCTTGTAAAGGCTGTCGCCCCATTGCGCGCCAGGCGGCAGATCCACCTGCACCTTGCTGCCAGCCTTGGCCTTTTCCAGAGCCACCTTCCCCTGCCACAAACCTTTCAGGGTAAAGGACTGCCGCTCGCCCGAGCCTTCCTGGTGGATACGGAGCCGGTCGCCGATCGTAAGCGGTTCCTTCAGGGTCATCTGGGCGCGGTTGGCAGTGACCTTCTCGATCTTGCCCAAAAACAGGCCGACATTGCCCGAATGCTGGGGGGCAATGATATCCGCTGGTTGGGCCTTCTTGAAATAGCCCAGCGTAGGTTTGCGGCCCATGGCCTGCTCCAGCAGCTCTTTCGCCTCGGCCAGCACTGCGGGGGTCGCAGGGTTATCCAGGGCCAGCCGATAGGCCTTGACCACCGAGGCCACGTACTGGGGGCTGCGCATCCGCCCTTCGATCTTGAGCGAACTGACCCCGGCCTGCCGCAATTGGGGGATCAGCTCCAACCCGGCCAGATCGTTCATGGAAAAAAGATACCCGGCCGGCGCCCCACTCCCGCGCCCCTTACCGCCCCAGGTGTACCGCCTGCGGCAGGGCTGAACGCACCTCCCCCTCAGGCCGCTTTTCCCGCCGAGATAGCTGCTGAACAGACACAACCCGGAATAGGCGAAACACAGGGCGCCGTGCACAAACACCTCAAGCTCCACCGGGCATTGCTCATGGATCTGGCCTATCTCGCTTAAGGTCATCTCCCGGGCCAGCACCACCCGCGCAAAACCCATCTCGGCAAACTGCCGCACATTGAGGGAATTGTGCGCACCCATGAGGGTGCTGGCATGCAACCGCAAGCCGGGAAAAAACTTGCGGGCCAGGTAGGAGATGCCGAGATCCTGGATGATCAGGGCGTCGGCCTTGAGCGCTTCGAGCGCAGCCAACTCCTCAACCGCCTTGCTGATCTCGTTTTCCTTCATCAGGCTGTTCATGGCCAGATAGACCCTGACCCGGTTCCTGTGGGCATGGTCGATCATGGCCGCCACCTCGGCCAGGGAGAAATGGCGGGCCAGAGCCCTGGCATTGAAGGCCGGAGCGCCGATATAAATAGCATCGGCCCCGCTCTCCACCGCCGCCTCAAAGGCCTCGATGGTGCCGGCCGGCGCAAGCAGTTCCATGTTCCGTGCAGAATGTTTTTCCATTGGCCTACTCTACCAGATCGGGAGCCGATCCGCCCCTGGCAAAATCAGATTCCCAGGCTGCTGCCGCCTCCGTTGCGAGCATTTTTTCTCAATTGACATCACAGACGGAATTCTCCATGATGATAACAAAGCGTTTGCCTGACCATTTTTTCAACGCTAAATCGTGCAAATACAGCGTAACGCAACAACGGCGCTACCCCGCTCCCCATAAGGGTGTGGGGCTTGGCATGTTTCCGTCACCCAAACTCACAGGAGGCATTATGCTGAAAAAAATGGTACTTCTCTCCGTGGCAACAACCGCTCTGACGCTTTCTCTCGGCATCGCGCTGGCAGCCGAGCAGGAACGCGCCCAACAACAAACCCAAGCACAAGAGCAGATTTACGGCAGTCAGATGATGACGCCGCAGGAGCGCGAAGAACATCGCTTGAAAATGCGCGCCGCCAAAACAGCGGAAGAACGCGAACAAATCCGGAAGGAACATCACGAACGGATGAAGACCCTTGCCAAGGAACGCGGCATCACCCTGCCCGATGAACCTCCGGCAATGGGTGGGGGCATGGGCCCCGGTGGCGGAGGGATGGGCCCTGGCAGCGGCATGGGTCCTGGCGGGGGTATGGGGCCGGGCAAAGGCCGCAATCGCTAACCACGCTTACAGGCCTGACCTCCGGCTAATGATGGCATAAGACACAAGGAACAAAACGATGTTGATGGAACGGACAAAGATCGCATTAGGCGCTCTGGTGCTCGCCTGCCTGCTGACGGGCTGCGCCACGACCACCGGGACAACCACCCAGGACAAGCGCAAGGCGGTGCTTGCCATGCGCGACGAGGTGCTGACCGAGCTGTACAAGGTTCGGCCCCAGGCAAAGGCGGAAATTGCCAAGGCCCCTGGTTATGCGGTGTTCAACAACGCCGACATCAATGTGATCTTTGTCAGCGTCGGTGGCGGCCATGGGGTTGTCACCGACGCCAGGGCCAGCAAGCCCGTGTTCATGAAGATGGGGGCGGCCGGAATCGGCTTGGGGCTTGGGGTTAAGGATTTTCGCGCCGTCTTTATCTTCCACGACCGGGCAACCCTGAGGAAATTCATCGACAGCGGCTGGGAATTCGGGGGGCATGCCGATGCCGCGGCCAAGGCCAGCGACAAAGGCGCGGCCGTGGGAGGCGAGGCCTTGTTCAACGGAATCACCATCTACCAGTTAACCCAGAGCGGCCTGGCGCTTCAGGCCACGGTCAAGGGCACCAAATACTGGCAGGATGATGAGTTGAATTGAGCGCGAAGTGAATTGGGAGGCTACCGCTCGCCGAACAGGGCCGTGCCCACCCGCACCAGGGTGGCGCCTTCCTCGATGGCCACCTCGAAATCCCCGGACATGCCCATGGAGAGCTGCACCATCCCATGCCGGCCGAGGAGTCCCTGGGCGGCAAGCTCGTCCCCCAGCAACCGAAGCCGGCGGAAATAACCGCGGCTTTCCTCGGGGTCTTCGAAAAAGGGCGGCATGGTCATGAGCCCTTGCAGCCTCAGATGCGGAAACTGTTGCAGCTCACGGCAGAGTTGCCCGGCTTCCTCCGGGGTAACCCCGGCCTTTTGCGCCTCGCCGCCCACGTTGATCTGCACCAGAACCGGCATGGTCTTGCCCAGCTCGGCGAGCCTGATTTCCAATGCCTTGGCCAGCTTGAGCCGGTCGATGGTTTCGATGCAGTCGAAAATCTCCGCCGCGATCCGGGCCTTGTTGGACTGCAAGTGCCCGATGCAATGCCAGGCCAGACCCTGACCCAAGGCCGCAACCTTCTCCTCGGCCTCCTGCAGATAGTTCTCGCCGAACACCGTCTGCCCGCACGCCATGGCCTCACGGATTACCTCAAGCGATTGGCGCTTGCTCACCGCCACCAGCCGCACCGAATCGGGGTCACGACCGACCCGCTCCGCAGCCCCCCGCATCCTGGCCCGGATTGCCTCGATATTCTCCGCCACCATTCCCATCTGCTTCACCGTCCTTCCAAGCCAAAAAGATGTACGGCATTGATGGTGGTCTGCCGGGCCACCTCCTCAAGAGAAACCCCTTTCAACTCCGCCACCTTCTGGGCGGTAAAAAGCATGAGCTGCGGCTCGTTGCGCCTGCCGCGCTTGGGCACAGGGGCAAGGAACGGCCCGTCCGTCTCAAGGACCAGCGAGGCAAGGGGAATCTCCCGCACCGCTTCGTGGAGCATCTCGGCCTTGGCAAAGGTCACCACCCCAGGGATGGAGATATAAAAACCCAGAGCAAGGACCCGCCGGGCAAAGACCGCATCCCCGGAAAAGCAATGCATCACCCCTCCGGCGGGAAACGGCCCGGCAGCCTCAAGGATTTCCATGACATCGTCATGGGCCTCGCGGTCATGGACCACCAGGGGCAGTTGCAGTTCCTTGGCCAGGGTGACCTGCCGGGCAAAATGCTCCTTTTGCAATGCAATTGGCGCATAATTTTTCACATAATCAAGACCGATCTCGCCGTAGGCCACGACCCTGGGGTGGCTGCACAGCCCCCGCAACTCCGTATACGATTCCTCGCCAAGTTCCGCGACATTATGGGGATGCACCCCCACCGTGGCATAGATGCCTTGGTGCTGTTCAGCCAGAGCAATGGCCCGGCGCGAGCTTTCCAGATCGATGCCCACGGTGATGATCCGGGTGACCCCCGCAGCCGAAGCCCGTGCCAGCACCGCATCATAATCCGCCGCATAGGCCGACATGTCGAGATGACAATGGGTATCGATCAGCACTGCCCCGTTGCCTGGAACCGGCAGGGCAATCTCTATTTTCCGGGTTGTTTTTTCCATGAAGCCTCCCTGGCCCCAGTTACTAACAGGTTTTTATTTCTTGCGCAATACAGGCAGCCCCACGGAAACCGTTTGACAAACCCTTGCCCAACCGACTATGATTTTCTTGAAATTTCAGGGTGTTCCGAACAATTATCCATCTATAATACTTACAGCGCGACCCGCCCTCATCCCCATGCCTTCACCGATTCTTGAAGCCATCGAACAACGGCGCAGTATCCGAAACTTCACCGAGCAGACGGTGGACAGCAACACGCTCTATGAAATCATCCAGGCCGGGGTCTGGGCGCCTTCCGGCCTGAACAACCAGCCCTGGCGGTTTGCCATTATTAGCGATGCGGCAATCCGCGGCAAGCTGGCCGAGCAGACCACCTACGGCCATATCATCCTTGGTGCTCCTGCCCTGATCGGGGTCTATCTTGACAGGCAGGCCATGTATGACGATCTTAAAGACGCGCAATCGGCCGGGGCCTGCATCCAGAACATGCTGCTGGCCGCCGAGGCTCTCGATCTGGGAGCTGTCTGGCTCGGGCAGATTTTGAAAAACCGGGAAAAAGTCCGCAGAATTCTCGGCCTGGCCGAAAATATGGAACTGATGGCAGTCATCGCCATCGGCCACCCGAGTCGCCGCGACCAGCAATCACAGAGAAAACCCTTGGCGGAATTCATCGTCAAGGAGTTATAACCGTATTGTCTTTCACCCCATTACCAGGAGGCCTTTCATGACAACCCCTTGCAGACCGTTTCGCACTGTTTTTCTCACAACCATTCTTGCGCTCGCAAGCCTTGCCGCCTTGAGCGGCTGCGCCGAATTGGGTATGGGCGCCAGCACCGACCAAGGTGTTTCCTCGGATCCCTTCGCCTCGTCAGCCGCTTCTTCCACGGGACAGCCCTATCGGGCCAATGAATTCTCCGACATCCTGATCCCCAGCGAATTCGACTGGGACCGGGAAAAAAGCATGGTCGTCCGGACCGACTCCTTTGCCGGCGGGGTATTGCAATACAACGGCCGGGTCGACATCTCCTCGTCCGCCGATTTTTTCAGCAACAACATGCCCAGAAACGGCTGGAAGCTTGCGGGCTCCACCCGGTACAAGAACGTGTTGCTGGCCTTCACCAAACCGAACAAAACCTGCACCATCGTCCTGACCGAGAATAAACTGCTCATGCGCACGGAGATTGCCATCTATGTCACGGAAGACATCGCGGCAGGCCGCGTCAATTCGGCAAATCCCTTCGGTTCCGGCTTATAAAAAATCAGCAGGCGCGAAGCCATGTCTCTTCTCACCGACAAAAAGATCCTTTTCGGGATTACCGGAAGCATTGCCGCCTACAAGGTGGCGGACTGGGTTCGCGCCCTGCGCCGGGAAGGCTGCCAAGTCACCGTGGTCATGACCGAATCTGCCTGCCGGTTCATCAGCCCCCTGACCATGGCGGCCCTTTCCGGCAATCCGGTGCATACCGATATGTTCAGCGCCATAGCGCCGGAGACCATCCCGCACATCACCCTGGCCAAGGAGCACGACCTGCTGCTCATCGCCCCGGCCTCGGCCCAGACCATCGCCCGTCTGGCCCATGGCCTGGCCGATAATCTGCTGGCCACCATCGCCTTGGCCTCCTCCGGGCCAGTCCTGGTCTGCCCGGCCATGAACAGTGTCATGTTCCAGCATCCGGCCACCCAGGCAAACATTGCCGCCATCAGATCCCACGGGTATCAGATAATCAAGCCCGACTGCGGAAAAATGGCCTGTGGCGACGAAGGCCCCGGTCGCCTGACAGAGTGGGAAAACGTCCGGCAGGCGATCCTCACCGCCTTTGCCCCCCAGGATCTTGCCAACGAACAGGTGCTCATCACCGCAGGCCCCACCAGGGAGCCCTTTGACCCGGTCCGTTTCTTGAGCAATCCCTCCACCGGCAAAATGGGCTATGCCCTGGCGGCCACGGCCAGACAACGGGGGGCAACGGTCACCCTGATCAGCGGCCCCGCCTCCCTAAACGTTCCGCCCGGGGTCCGGTGCATCCAAGTCACCACCGCCGCTGAAATGCAGGCGCAGGTCATGGCCAGTCTTGAAACTACGACCATTGTCGTCAAGGCGGCCGCAGTTTCCGACTACCGGCCCGCCGAACCCCAAGCCCACAAAGTGAAGAAAGGGAAGGCCGCACTCTCCCTGCCCCTGATCGCCAACCCGGACATCCTGAAAGAACTGGGGGAACGCAAGCGCGACTCCGCGAAGTTCCCCGTGCTCATCGGCTTTGCCGCGGAGAGCCGGGATCACCTCAAGGAGGGAGCGAGAAAACTGCAGGAAAAGAATCTTGACCTGATCGTGGTCAACGATATTAGCGGAACGGAAACCGGTTTTGCGGCCGACACCAACCGGGTCACCCTGCTTGACCGCAATGGCGCCCAGGAAGAGGTGCCGCTCTTAAGCAAGGAGGAAGCAGCCCACCGGATCTGGGATGCGGTGACCAGGCTGCTTGAGGCATAACCGTTATTTTTTGGTGCGCCGCTGCATTTCCTCGTGAAAATCCGGATAGAGCTTCTTGACGCAGTCCGGACAGATGCCGTGACTGAACAGGGCGCTGGAATGCTTGCTGATATATTCCTCTATCTGACTCCAGTAGCCGCTGTCATCCCGGATCTTTTTGCATGAGGCGCAGATGGGCAGAAAGCCGCTCAAGACCTTCACCTCCTGCATGGCCTTTTGCAGATGGATAATGAGCTGCTCTTTCTCCGCCTCTGTCCGTTTGCGTTCCTCTATTTCCTGAACAAGTTTCCCGTTGACGGCGTCAAGCTCCCTGGTCCGCTCGCCGATCTTCTTTTCCAGATTGCAATAGATATCCAGGTACTTGGAGGTGGCGTCCTCATATTCTTCCCTGGTCAGGCGAAGCTCGTTGCCAAGGTGACGCACCTCTGTTTCAAGCTCCTGAATACGCTGGATGCGTTGCTGAAGATCCGCTTCGCTGCAGCTCATGCGATCAGATATCCTTTCTGCTCGATTTTCCCCAGATCCTCCCTGACGATCTCGATGATGGCGCGCAAGGCATACCACTGGAGGCCAAGATCCCGGACATACTGCTGGAGAATCTCCCGGTCGGGAAGCGGTATGGCGACGTAACCATATCCCTGTTCAAACATGAGATAGTCGGCGATGAAGATTGCTTTTACAAACAGGCGGTGTTCTTCCCTGGCGCCCTCGGGATTGTGATGAAAGCCTATGCCGTCGATGAGTTCCGCCGGAAAATTCCAGTTCTCGGCCAACCCCTTGCCGACCAAGCCATGGTCGTAGCCAAAGCAGGAAATTTCACCGTCGGTCAGCTGTTGGGGTGTATCCTCCAAGATCCGCACCAGATGGATGAATTCCCGGTGCAGGAGCTGATCTTCGACAATGACTCCGATGTCGTGCATCAACCCGGCGGCATAGGCATTGTTTCCTTTCTCGCCGAACTCCCGCCGGTAAATGGTCTTGGCAAGAAGGGCGACGCCCAGGCTGTGGCGCCACAACTGCAACCGCGAATAGCCGCAGGCGGGCGTGCCGCCACGGTAGAGTTCGCTCATCTTCTGGGTGAGGATGATCTCCTTGAGCGTGTCAAACCCTATCCAGATCAGGGCCTGCTGGATATCGCTGATGGTCTTGGAGGTGGCGTAGTAGGATGAATTGGCGACCCGAAGAATCTTTGCCGTCAGCGGCGGGTCAAGTTCAATAAGCCTTATGAGATCAGAGGATCTGGCGGCAGGATCGCTGATCAGGGACAATATCCCGCCCACCGTCCCTTTGATGGAGGAAAGGGTCGAGGTTTCGACAAGTTCCAGCAGACGGGACAGGGAAACGTTGGGGTTTTTCTCGGTATCCATGGAGCTCGCCTTCGGTGAGGATTAAGAGAGCAAAAACGGCTCCTGCCTCCGGGGAGTTCGCCTTTTCCCCTCTCCCGGGAAAAACCAAAAACAGGGACGGATATCCTACAAAACCGGAGGGCCGACAACATCTCCCCGGCGCACCTCGTGAGTGCTCCGTTTCGTCACCACCGCAGCCGCGGTCGTTGCCGAAACCCGCAGGATCATAATCTCGCCGGAAGCCCTCCCCTCGGATGGATCCGCCCCGACAACCGACAACAGGTGTCCGGGCGCAAGACCCTGATCCGCGCCGATATTGAGATAGACAAGATCCTCGGGCCCGGCAAATTGACGCATCATATGAAACGCCACAACCGATCCAGTTGCAGAGGCTGGCCCGGGCTGGATCGGAAGCTCGGAAACATTAGGGAACGCAGGAACCTGCCCCAAAAGATCACCGGTTTTCACCTCGGCAAAAACGCGCCGGATAACCCCCTGCTGCCGGGTCCCGTCCGAGACAACAACCTCGATAACGCCGATATCCGCCAGCAACCGTCCAGGACTAGAACCGAAATAGGAAAGGGATTCGACCTTGCCCATATCCCGGTATACCCCGAATTGCTGGCCAATCTGCGCACCGGGGGCAGAGATCAGAATGGTCTCGCCGAGAGCCGCGCCATGCCAGCCCTGTTCGGTATGCAACACCCGCCCCGCGTTGGGCATATCGTTGGTGACCATGCCTACTCCCTGGGTATCATAACGGGCCGGGATATTGCCCATGCCTGCCCGGGCCTGTTCCCCGTTACCGGGCAGATCTTTTTTCACCACCACAATGGGCAGCGGTTCGGAAGAAGACGTCATTCCGGCCCGGGCAAGGGCGGAAGGCCCCGACTCAACCGGAGCGACATTCTCCCCGCCGGACATTGCCCGTGCCGGAGCTGAATCCAAGCCGGGGATCCTGACGATCTGGCCGGGCAGGATCAGGTCGGGGTTGGAAATTTCAGGATTAAGCCTCCAGATTTCCGGCCAGAGCAGCGGATTATTGAGGTAGCCCCCGCTCAAATCCCACAGGGTGTCGCCCTTTTGCACCGCATGCGTGGTGTTATTTTCCGCCAAAAGATCCCTGACGCCAAAAACTCCGCAGACAGAGGCGATGATAACCGTACTCGCAACAATTTTTTTCATGCAATGCTCCTTTCGAAACGGACACGAGACAAACGGGGAAAACCAGCCGCACATTACGAGACCAATTGTATCATCTACGCAAGATTTCAGAAGATTGTCAAGCCGAGGCTGTGAATCTCCGGATTTTAAAACGCCGGTTAATGGCTTCTGTTGACGGTCGGCGGATTGAAAAAGCGCAAACGCAGGGCATTGGAAACCACGGAAACCGAACTCATGGCCATGGCCCCGCCGGCGATCATGGGGTTCAAGGTCGGCCCGCCGAAGAGGTACAAAACCCCGGCGGCCACCGGAATGCCGATGATATTGTAGATGAAGGCCCAAAAGAGATTCTGCTTGATATTGCGCATGGTGGCGCGGCTCAAGGAAAGCGCGGCGAGCAGACCGGAGAGGTGGCCCTTCATCAGTACGATATCGCCGGACTCGATGGCGACGTCGATGCCGGTGCCCATGGCAATGCCGACATCCGCCTTGGCCAGGGCCGGCGCGTCGTTGATGCCGTCGCCCACCATGGCTACCCGGAATCCCTCTGCCTGGAGGGCCGCCACCTTTTCCACCTTCTGGTCCGGGAGCACCTGGGCAAAGACCTCGCTGATCCCGGCCTGGGCAGCAATGGCCCGGGCGGTAATCTCATTATCGCCGGTAAGCATGAAGATCTTGATTCCCATTCCCTGCAGAGCGCTGATGGTCGCGGGCACCTCTGCCTTCAGCCGGTCGGCGATGGCCAACAGGGCGATAAGCCTGCCCTCGGCCGCACAGTAAAGCGCGGTCTTGCCGTCCCCGGCAAAACCGTGGGCGATTTGCTCAACCGCCATGCCAAACCCGGTCAGATTCTGCTCCGCCATGAACTCCCGGTTGCCGAGCAAAATATTCTGCTCGGCAACCATGGCCCGGATACCCCGGCCAGGAACCGCCTCGAAATACGAAGGCTCGGCCAGGGTCAAGCCCTTTTCCCTGGCCGCACTGACAATGGCCTCGGCCAGGGGATGTTCCGAGCCGCTCTCGGCGCTGGCAACCAGGAAGAGGATATGGCCGGCATCCATCTCCGCGGCGATCGGTTGCAGGTCGGTCAACTCCGGACGGCCATGGGTCAGGGTTCCGGTCTTGTCAAAAACCACGGCATTGATCTTCTGCGCCATCTCCAACGCCTCGCCGCTTTTCACCAGCACCCCCAACTGAGCCCCGCGCCCGGTGCCGACCATGATCGAGGTCGGGGTGGCCAGCCCCATGGCGCAGGGGCAGGCAATGACCAGCACGGCGATGAAGATCCGCAGGGCAAAGGAAAACTCGGCCTGACCGATGAAATACCAGGACAACCCGGCGAGAATGGCAAAAACGATGACAGTGGGAACGAAATAGAGGCTGATGCGATCCGCCAGGTTGGCGATGGGCGCTTTGGAGCCTTGGGCCTCGCGGACCATGGTGATGATCCGGGCCAGCACCGTGTCTTGGCCCACCTTCTCGGCCCGCATCTGCAATAAGCCGTTTTTGTTCAAGGTGGCGCCCACCACCGAATCGCCGGCCTCCTTGGAAACCGGCAGGGATTCGCCGGTGAGCATGGACTCGTCCACACTGGAGCGGCCCTTGATCACCGAGCCGTCCACCGGGATGCGCTCACCCGGCTTGACCAGCAGGATATCGCCGGCCTCGATCTCGGCCACGGGAATCTTTTTCTGCTCCTCCCCTCCATCCACCAGCAAGGTGGCCTCCTCCGGCGCCAGGGCCATGAGCTGGCGGATGGCGTCCGAGGTGCGCACCTTGGAGCGGGCCTCCAGGTACTTGCCCAGGGAAACCAGGGCGATGAGCACCCCGGCCGACTCAAAATAGAGATCCATGACCCTGGCCATAACCTCGATGCCCAAGCCGATCTCGATCAGGTTCCAGGTGCTGTAGACAAAGGCGGCCCCGGTGCCGACGGCGATGAGCGAATCCATGTTGGGCGCGCCGCGCCAGAGAGCCGGAAAACCGAGCTGATAAAAATTCCGGCCCGACCACATGATCGGCAGCACCAGAAGAAACTGGACACAAGCGAAGGTGAACGGCGCGTGATGGGGGGCGAGAAACACGGGCAACGGTAGCCCGGCCATCTCACCCATGGAAAGAAGCAGCAGCAAGACGGCAAAGGCAAAGGCCGGATAGAGGCGTTTTTCCATGGCAACAAGCCGGATGAGGGCCTCCTCCTGCTGCCGCGTAAAATCAGATCCTCCAGCCGGGCCAGCCACCTTGGCCTTGAAACCGAGGCGCTCGATACCCTCGCGGATCTGCCGCTGGCTGACAACCTTCGGGTCAAAAACCACCATTGCCGATTCGGTGGCGAGATTCACCTGCATACTCCGCACCCCGGCCATGCCCCCCACCACCTTTTCGATCCGGGCGGAGCAGGAGGCGCAGGTCATGCCGGTGATGGCCAGAGCCAGCCTGGCTTCCTTCTCCGGCAGCACCAGCTCGAAACCAAGGGTCTTGACGATTGCGGCGATATCGGCAAGGCTGAGCCGGCCCGGCTCCCACTCCACCTCCAGGCTCTCGGCGGCAAGGTTCACCGCTGCCGCCGCAATGCCCTCGGTGGAACCAAGCACCTTTTCGATGCGGGAGGAACAGGATGCACAGTGCATGCCCCGGATGGCGACCCGCTGCTTGTCGGTTGACGGTGTCATGTGTACATTGCTCCGGTATTGATTGCTTTTCCCTTGCACAGTTAAATTGCGCAGACGTGTAAAAAATCATTTGCGCCTGACAATACTTTAGTTTTTACTATAATCCTTTTCCACCATTACTCTCAAACACATCCCAAGGAGTCTCCCATGCCGACCATCCAGATCAAAGGCATGCGCTGCGGCCACTGCGCGGCTTCGGTCACTTCGGCCTTGAACACCATCGACGGCATCAGCGGGACAACCATCGCTTTGGACGCAGGCGAGGCCACCTTCAACCAAGGCAAGGATGTACCCATGGCCGACATCAAAAAGGCCATCGCCGCCATCGGCTTCGAGGTGGTGGAGTAAACGCAGGCCGCGCCGGACAGATTCCGGCGCGCCAAAAAACTACAACACCATCACCACGGCCGAATGCTCTTTGAAGGCCAGGTACTGAGCCTCGCGGTCCTCGGCGCTGCGCACCACCAGCTCCACGTCCAAGCAAAGATACTTGCCGTTACTGCTGGAATTGGAGAGTGACACCAAACATTCCCGCGCCTGAACAACCTCGGCAATGGCCCCCCGCAGCTCCCCCTGCTCCCTGCCGATGATCTTGTACACCCACGAACAGGGGTACTCCATTTCGATCTTTTGCTTGCAACCGTTCAACAACACCGCCAGCCTCCGCTCGGCATTTTTCATCCCGCATAAGGGGAAAACACTCGTAATTTTATACTTTACCAGACCACCCGCCTTTCGCCAACAGCAAGCCGGCAAACGAAAGCACGGACTTTACTTCCCGAAAAAAATTACACCATTTTTGCTTTATTCTGTATAATTTATCATCCTACTAACCTTTTGGCCTTTTCGCAGGCCGTTTCAGGTACTCGTCATGGCACAACTGAGATTTTTCGCTTTTGTCTTCATTGCCCTGCAACTTTCCTTCACGCCAATGGTCGGCGCTGCGGAGATGTCCGCGTCCTTTTCCTTGGGCAAACAGTATTTTGACCAGGGCCGGTTCGAGGAAGCGTACACCGAGCTGCACAAAGCCTTTCTTCAGGATCCGGGGAACCAAGACCTCAATTTCGATCTTGGCCGAGCCGCATATGAAACCGGTCGATTTGAGGAAGCTATCATGGCCTACGAAAGGGTGCTCATTGCCAATCCTGAGGCCAACCGGGTCAAGCTGGAAATAGCCCGGGCCAACCTGCAACTGGGCTCACGGGAGATAGCCAAGCAGTATTTCAAAGAGGTTCTCGCCACCAATCCGCCGGAGCAGGTATGGAAGAACATAGAAAAATTTCTCGCTTCCATTGAGGAGGCGGAACAAAAACATTTTGTCAACGGCACCTTCACCCTTGGTCACGCCTGGGATGACAACGCACGATCCGCCCCGGTGAGCGACCGGATCTCAGCCGGTCTTTTTGAATTTCAGCTCACCGGGCAAAGCGCCAGCCCCCAAAGCGACCAAACCAACAACGCAACCCTGATTCTCAATCATATCTATAAAAACGAGGAATACCCCTACCTGTGGAAAACCGCGGCAACCTCCTACAACGCTCTGTACCAAAGCCTGTATGATCTTGACGTGAACTATCTGGGATTGACCTCCGGCCCGGTTTTCCAGCAAGACAATTTCGTCTGGGACCTGCAGGCGCTCGTCTCGCACATTGACGTCGAGCATGACCGCTACCAAGGCGCTTTTGGCGCGGCCTCCTCTCTAACCTATCTTTTCTCAAAGAATATCATGGGCACCGTCGCCATCAAAGCCGAGGAAAAAAACAACTATGTCGACCCTGGCCGGGACGCGCTCAATCTCATTCTTTCCGCGGGACCGATTCTGCTTGTTGACCAGAATCGCCTGAGCCTCCTGTTCAACAAAGAAAAAGAAAACGCGGACAACGAAGTCAACAGCTACGATCGTTTCGGCTGGAAATTTCGCTACGACCGCAACCTGCCCTACGACTTTGCCGCTTTTGCCGGGCTTGGCTTCACCATCACCGACTATGACGCCCGGCATCCTTTCTTCTCGGCCTACCGCAACGACGAGGTTCAGGAACTTACTGCCGGGGTCTCCCGGCTGCTCTGGCAGGATGCGGCGAAAAACCAGGCACTCATCATGCAATTGGGCCACACCTATACCAACTCGGAATCCAATATTGATCTGTACACCTACAGAAAAAATGTAACCGAACTCAACCTCACCGTGAGTTTTTAGAAGCCATAACGAAATAACCATTGCCCTCCATTTCGTTGCGGCTCCTTATGCTGTTCAGAATGTTTCAATTGTGCTGTTGTTCGTGAACAGCGGCTTAAACAGCGAGGACAATCATGAAAAAAAATATCTCCTTCACAACCATTATTGTGCTCCTCCTGCTGTGCATGGTCGCGCCGATTTCCGCCTCTGGCGCCGAACCGCAAGCCGTGGCCACCGTTGTAGCCCTCAGGGGCGCCGTGGTTGCCCAGAACAAGGCCGGCGCAAGCCGCAACCTCAGCATCAAGAGCCAAATCTTCCAGGAAGATGAGCTCAAAACCGGTCCAAACGGCCAACTGCAGATCATATTCACCGACAATACCATCATCAGCTTAGGCCGCGGAAGCGAAATGAAAATCGCCGAATACCGCTGGCAGCCTGAGCGGAAAGATGGCGCTCTGAGAACCCAGGCAAAGGAAGGCACCTTCCGGGTGATGGGCGGAGCCCTTGCCAAGGATGCTCCCCAAAACGTCAAAACCGAAACTCCCACCGCCACCATCGGCATCCGCGGCTCCATGTACACCTTCAAGGCGACAAAGGACTCCCTTTCCATCGTTTTCCAGGGAGGCAAGGGCATTGAAATTTACAACGATCTCGGCAAGGTAACCATTACCGTTCCAGGCTTCGGCACCCGGGTTATGCTGAATGCCCCGCCGGCAAAACCTGCCAAATTCACGGAACAGGACATCAAAGATCTGAACAGCCAGCTTAATGGCGGCGGAGCGAACGGCAATGGAGCGACCAACGGTGCCGGCCCCGGCAGTGCCAGCGGCGAAGGCGAAACAGAAAGCACCTCAACCGGCACGGACACGACCACCAGCACCCAGCCTCTCGCAGAAACCATTCTGCCTGCCCCGGCCGTGCCTCCCCCCCCGGTCCTGCCGCCGGCCAATGAACTGCCCACCGCCCCAGCCTTCCCCCCACCCCCAGCCCCCCCGGGCGATGGCATTTATGCTTTCAAGGGCGGCCTGGGCGGAACTTCGACAAAAACCGACGGTTCCACGGATACGTTTATCAACGATCTTTACTTGGGGGTGAACTGGTATAACCGCAAAATCTTCGGTGTTGCCTTTGATAATACAGTCGAGGATGGCAAGCCGGTTTTTTTCTTCGGCTCGGTGAATGGTTCCACCGTTTCCGACATCAAGATTTTTGGTGCGGACAAGGGAGGCTCTTACCAAAACGACGACGACGCATTTATCAGCGGCAGCGGCTCGGGCCTCTTCACAGGCAGTGCCTATGATTTTTTCAGCTTCATCGCGACAGGAAGCTCCTTTCTTATCAAAGGGTCGCCCACACAAACCTTGCTCGACTCCTGGACCGTTGCAGGCGGCGCCCAACAGGTGGTTGGCGAAATGGTCCCGACAGCCCCCAAGGGAGGCTCGGAAATCTGGAGTGGTTTTGTGGTGGGGGTCAGTGAAAACATGAATGACCGGCCCACCGACCGCCACCTCATATACAACACGAACCCGAACAGTTTCACCATGAACATCAACAAGGACGCAGGCACTATCCTCGGCACTCTGACCACCGACAGCAATATCGGCGCCGGCGAAGCGAACTACAATATTTCCGGCATGACCGTGGGTGGCTCCTACGGCTCGGTATACCTCAACGACCAGCTTTTAGCTGCTCTGTTGGGTGGTTCTGCCGGCATCACGGCAAAAGAGTACGGCAACTATATGGTGGTCGATCCGAAAAACCAGATCTCCCCCTATTTCACGTGGGGCTATTGGGAGGTTGCCTACGTCGATCCCACAAACTCCACTATCCAGCGCCAGATCCGGGTGCCTGAGTCCTTGTGGCTGGCGGGAAAACCTTCGAATAATTCGCTGATCAAGACGGGTTTTGTTGGGACTTACAACGGTAAGGCGTTCGGCACCATGATCAACACGAACGACACCACCCAGATTACTCAAGTGTCCGGCTCAATGAATCTCACGGCCGATTTCGTCTCCACGCCCAGCATCACCGGCAGCCTGGCCTTTACGAACGGCCCCACTCTAACCATTAGCGGCGGCGCCTTTTCTGCCGACAGTTTGACCAACCAGTTCTCGGCAGGACTCACGGGAGGAAACATCCAAGGCGCTTTTTACGGTCCCAATGCCGAGGCCGTGGGCGGCAACTTTTACAGCCTGACTGACGACAAACAGTACATCGGCATCTTCGGCGGCAACCGGTAACGGCATGACAAACAGCAACCGCACGACATGAATATCCGCCACCGGCTCAAAACGTTCTTCACCCTCTCCCCCTTCAAGGTCGGCTGCCTGGTTACCCTGGCAGCCGTCCTGCTTTTTGCCTCCTTTGGCCAGCAAAAACCGGAGATTCTCGAAACCCTGGACAACCGGCTGACCGACACCATGTTCCGCTGGCGGGGTACGGTCAAACCCAGCCAGCCCATCGTCATTGTAGATATCGACGAGAAAAGCCTGCGGACAATTGGCCAATGGCCCTGGCCGCGCAACACCGTGGCCAAGATGGTTCACAATCTCAGCACAGGCGGGGCAAGGGTTATCGGTCTGGATATCGTTTTTGCCGAGGCTGACCGCACCTCGCCGAAAAACTTTGTCGACGAGTTGCAGCAGCTTTTGCCGATGCAGCTCCCGCCGGAAACCATGGCGGAACTGAAAGCAAAGGAAAGCCTGGATCACGATCTCGCCCTGGGCAAGGCTCTGGGAGCAACGCCCTCGGTGTTGGGCTATGTCTTCCAGACCCAGGATGACGGCCTGAAAAACCATACGGACCTCCCATTCCCCTCCGGCACCACTCGCCTTGTGCCTGACACCCTGCGCTACGATGATATTTCCCTCTTCCGGGCCTATCGGGCCATCACCAACGTAGTGGCCGTGTCCCAGGGGCGGAGCGAGGGCTTTTTCAATGTGTTCCCCGATGCCGCGGGCACGGTGCGCAAGGTTCCGCTCTTCATGATGATGGACAACATCCCCTACCCATCCCTGGCCCTGGAAATGCTGCGCATCGGCATCGGGGCGCAGGAGACGACCATCCAGGTCTCCCGGCAGGGGCAAACCTACCCCAGGGACGTCCTCGGCGTTGAATTGGGCACAACCTTTATCCCCACCGACGAAAAAGGCCAGATCACCGTAAATTTCCGGGGGCCGGGTCAGACCTATCCCTACCTTTCCGCCGTGGACATCCTTGCAGGCAAGAATCTCGATCGGGTACAGGGCAAATATGTCCTGATCGGCACCTCCGCAGCAGGCCTTCTCGATCTCAGGGCCACGCCCTTTTCCAACATCTATCCGGGGGTGGAAGTCCACGCCACCATCATCGACAATATCCTGAGCCGCGACCCCTTCACCCACGACATCTTCACCGAAATCGGCATCATCTACGCCCTGCTGCTGATCGGCGGCCTGGGATTAAGCGCTCTCCTCGCCTATGCCACCCCTTTGATCGGCGGCCTTGGCGGCCTTCTCCTCATCCTGGCCACCCTGGCCGGCAACTATTTTTTCTTTTTCAGCCAGAACCAGCTTGTCGGCCTCTCCTATCCGCTGCTGACCATCCTTACCCTCTTTCTGGTGGTCACCCTGTTCAACTATTTTTTCGAAGGGAGGCAAAAACGCTTCATCAGCTCGGCCTTCGGCCACTACGTTTCCCCCCAGATCGTGCACCAGCTCATGGAGCACCCGGAAAAACTCTCCCTGCAGGGGGAGCAGCAGAACCTCACCGTGCTCTTCAGCGACATCAAGGGCTTTACCACCATCTCCGAAAAAATGACCTCCGAAGAGCTTGGCCGATTCATGAATGAGTATCTCACGGCCATGAGCCATATCGTTTTGCAACACAAGGGGACGGTTGACAAGTTCATCGGCGACGCGGTCATGGCCATCTGGGGCGCCCCCCTTGAGGATGAAGACCACGCCGCCAACTCTGTGCGGGCGGCGTTTATGATGATGGCAAAACTCAAAACACTCCGGGCGGATTGGCAGAAACGGGATTTACCCGAGGTGGATATCCGCATCGGCATCAACACCGGGGTGATGAGCGTGGGCAACTTTGGCAGCGACCAACGCTTTGACTACACGGTCATGGGCGACAACGTCAACCTTGCTTCCCGGTTGGAAGGCGCGAATAAAGCTTACGGCACCAACATCATCATCTCGGAATACACCAAAGATGCGCTGGGAGAAGGATTTTACTGCCGCCTTCTCGATCTGGTCCGGGTTAAGGGCAAGGAAATGCCGGTGCGAATATACGAGCCCCTCTGCGAGGGCGAACCGGAGCCGGAGCTGAAAAAAGAAACAGAGGCCTTTACCGAGGCCCTGCGCCATTACGCAAACCGTGAATTTCAAGAGGCGACGGAAATCATCCTCGCCCTCAACACGACAACACGCTTAAAAATTTACGACCTCTATCTCGATCGACTCGCCCATTTCGCTATCAATCCGCCGCCGGACGATTGGGACGGCGCCTTCACCTTTACCACTAAATAATAGGCATACACCATGACGAACTCCACCCCCTACGACCTCATCATCATCGGCGGCGGCCCTGGCGGCTATACCGCTGGCATCTATGCCCAACGGGCCGCCCTGAAAACACTGCTCATCGAAAAAGGCATCCCCGGAGGCCAACTCAACAACACCGACGAGGTGGAGAACTGGCCCGGCACCGAAAAGATCAGCGGCGCGGATCTGGCCGTGAAATTTTCCCAGCATGCCGCAGCCTATGACCTTGAGGTGATGAATCGCGAGGCAGTTGATATTGAACCCGGGCGGGATCACCACACCGTCACCCTGGACAGCGGCGAAACCCTTGCCACCCACGCGATTATTCTTGCCACCGGCGGCAGCCCGAAAAAGCTGGGCATTCCCGGGGAAGACCAGAATTATGGCCGGGGGGTTTCCTACTGCGCCGTGTGCGACGGCTTCTTTTTCCGCGACAGGACCGTGGTGGTGGTGGGCGGCGGCGACAGCGCCCTGGAGGAATCCCTCTATCTGGCCAAGCTGGCCAAACAGGTGTACATCGCCCATCGCAGGGACGCCTTCCGGGCCGGGATGATCCTGCAAAAAAGGGTATTGGCTGAAAAACGGATCACCGTGCTCTGGAACACGGTGCTGGCGGAGATCCAGGCGGATGGTCAGGGGGTGAACGGGGTGATCACCAAGAATACCGTGGATGGAACAACCGCCCCCCTTGCCACCGACGGGGTCTTCGTATTTATCGGCTTTGAGCCGAACAATTCCCTGGTTCCGGCGGGAACCAAGATGAATGCCAACGGCTATGTAATCGCTGACGACAAATGCGAAACCAATACTCCAGGCATCTTTGTTGTTGGGGATCTCAAGGAGAAATACGCCAAGCAGATCGTCACTGCCGCGGCGGATGGCTGCACCGCCGCCCTGGCCGCGGCCCATTACGTGGAGGACAAAAAGGGCGGAGAATGAGCGGAAAAATATCCGCCGCCCGGAGCAGGCTGATTCCATTGCACAACGACAATACGAATTCGAAACGTAGGAGCGGCTTTAGCCGCGATATCTTGCGGTTTCGCGGCTGAAGCCGCTCCTACACGCTGCGTTTTCAAATTACCCCCCCACCTGCCCTGCCTTTTTCCCGTTGCCCCGCTTGAAAAAATACAGCAGCAACACCCCGGTCACAAAGCCGCCGACATGGGCCCACCAGGCAACCCCGCCCTCGGCCGGCCTGGCCATTGCCACCTGCTGAACAGCGCCTTGCAGAAACTGCAAAAGAAACCAGAAGCCGATAAAAAAATAGGCCGGAATCTCCACCAGATAAAAAAGAATGAAGATCGGAACAAAGGTGAGTATCCGGGCGCGGGGAAAGAGAAAAACATACGCGCCCAGCACCCCGGCAATGGCGCCGCTCGCCCCGATCATCGGCACCTGGGCCCGGGGATTGGACCAGAATTGGGCAAAGGCGGCGCCAACCCCGCAGAGCAAATAAAAGAGGAGATAGCGGCCATGCCCCATCCGATCTTCCACGTTATCGCCAAAGATCCACAGCATCCACAGATTGGAAAAGACATGGAGCAGGCCGCCATGGAGAAACATGGCGCTGAAAATCGGGATGTAGCTGGCTAGGGACATACCGGTTTCCGCCTGTTCGGCGGCAAACCGGGCCGGAACAAAGCCATGGGCCATAACGAAGGCTTCCAGCTCCTGACCGAGGCTCAGTTGATAGACAAAGCAGAGGACATTGACGATGATGAGCCAGAGAGTGACAACAGGGAAGCGCTGGGAGGGGATATCATCCTTCAGGGGAAACATGCCTTGGCAGCGTCCCTCTATGCTTGATCAACAGGGACGTCGTTCGGATCGGGCAAGGGCAGAATAAAATAAAAGTTGTTCCCCTCTTCCGTAGCCTCGTAGCCGGCAACGCCGCCATGGATCTCCACCACCTGCTTTATAAAAGCGAGACCATGCCCTGTTCCGGGCACAGCCTTGCTCCGTTCTCCCCGGACGCCATCGGCAAAAACGGTTTTCGCCTCGACCTCGGAAAGATGCTCCCCGGTGGTGAAAACGTTGAATTTGACTGCTGGCTTGCCGGGGCCGAAATAATCATCAAGCAACTCGCGGCCATAGGCCACAGCCTTTCTGACCTTTCCGTCACGGCTCGTTATCTCGCCGGTGTACTTCACGGCATTGGAAAAAAGATTGGCATAGACCTGCGACAACAACCCGACATCCACGCGCAGAAAGAGCTCTTCCCCCTGCATATCCTCCGGCCTCTCCACCACAATCCCCCGCGCCCCGAATCTGCTCAGGTAATGATCGAGCTGCGGGGTGACAATCTCCCGATCAATGGAGCATTTCCGCGGGCGCAGCACAAAACGGCCCTGGGCAAAATGATCCCGGCGGAACAGACTTTCCAGGAAGAGGCTGTAATTGGCATGGTGCTCCAACAGCTCCCGATGGTTCTCAAGCAGGCTCCGGTGCAGATTGCTCACCTTGCTGATCACCAGTTCGCAGCTTCCGCTGGGCACCCCGTGGGCTGCCTTGAACCCGGCAATCATTTTTTCCAGCTCGTCGATATCGCCGATGCGGGCCTTGAGCTGGTTGAAGAGATGCTTGAAATACATATTGGGGGTGATGACGTTGTGCTCGATGTCCATCACCAGATTGTTGATAAACCTCAGATGCCTGATGTTTTCGTGTGAAATCAGACGGTTGTGCAGATTGTAGCCGATGCGGTTTGCATATTTGCGCAGGAAAAACCGATCGGCCTGGGAAATCTTTTCCAGGGGATATACTTCCAAAACCCCCATCACCTGCAGGTTGAGCGGCTGCTTTCCTTCCTCCTGCGTATCAGGAGAGGGCTTGCAGTGGATCGGCACCAAAAGCGAGTGCTCGCTCTCGTAGCTTTTAAAGGTTAACCGTACATGCTCCGGGGCTGCAACCGGCTCCTGCAACAGCCCTTTGCGGCTGTCACAGGCTAAAACCAGCTTTTCCTTATCCTTGTCAAAAAAATACAGCCGACTGTGCAGTCCGAGAAACTCGGAAAGCGCCGCAACGCAGACCCGATAGAAATCCTCGTTGGAGTCGAACTCCTGGGCAAGATCGAAAAAGGCGCGCAGCAGGTCGTTTTGTGCTGGGCTCAGATTATAGCTCGCGTAGCTCCGCTGCTTTTCCCTGATCCGCAGCCTGATCTGCTGCAAATCCATGCATGGATGGGGTACCTGGCTCATGATCTCCCTGACCGGCAAGAGCGCACTGCATAGTTACTGGCCTATTGAAAACATTGTATCACCGGGGCCTACACAGACAAAAGATTAATTCCGGCCAACCAGCACGATTTCATCAGCCCCGCTCTTTTCGGCAAGGTGGACATGGACATGCTCATCGGCCTTGACCGAAATGTCCATCCCCACATAATCGGGCTGGATCGGCAACTCACGCCCGCCACGATCCACCAGAACGGCCAGTTGGATGCACTGGGGCCGGCCGATATCCATCAGGGCGTCCATGGCGGCCCGGATGGTGCGGCCGGTAAAAATGACATCATCCACCAGCACCACGACCATCTCTTCCATGGGAAAGGCGATGCTGGTTTTCTTGACGATGGGATTCTGGCTGGCCAGACTCCAGTCGTCGCGGTAGAGCGTGATGTCCAGGGTGCCGGTGGGCAGCTCGATATTTTCGCGATCCTGAATCAGCTTCTGGATTCGGTCTGCAAGAAAAACCCCGCCGGTATGGATGCCGATGATGGCCAGGTTGGCAACGCCGTGGTTGTTTTCCACGATCTGCAAGGCGATCCGGTGCAATGAGCGATCGATATCCTCTGCCGACATGATCCGTTTTTCCATCTTTTTTCCTCCAGAAGATTTAGGAGTGATGCGCTCGTAACAGTGAAGCCTCTCGCAAAAGCGCTAAGCGTGCAAAGTTGCTGCTCTGATTTTTCTTTGCCGTCTCCGCGCCTTAGCAAGAGCATAAGATGCGTAAGGTCATCAAGCGTGTCTCCGCCAGATTATGGCCAGAAAGAATCGATGCCCCGCGCAATCACGGTGTTGATCGCCTCGGGATACGCCTCGCATTCCGCGGCAAAAACCCGGGCCGCGATATCCTCGACCGTGTCGCTGTCTTCCACCGGTACGCAGCGCTGGACCACGATCGGCCCTTCATCGTATACCTCGTTGGCAAAGTGCACCGTGCAGCCGGTCACCTTGACCCCGCGCGCCTTGACCGCCCGATGCACCCGCATGCCGTACATCCCGGCCCCGCAAAAAGACGGGATCAAGGAGGGATGGATATTGAGCACCGCCCGCTGCAGATGGGGTGGCGGCGCATAGAGCTTGAGGTACCCGGCCAGCAGCACCAGCTCGATCCCGTAGTCCTGCAGGATAGCGTTGATGGCGCCATTGTCCTTGGCATGGAAGGCCGGATAGCCGTATTTTTGCGCCTTGGTCAGACCAAGGACCTCGGGCAGGCTGGAGAGCACCACCTCGATGCCCCCCTGCATGGCGCCGGAGGCAATCCGTTCATGGAAGTTGTCGAGGGTCCGGCCGGAGCCGGAGAGCAATACCGCCATCTTCATTGGCGCCACCTACTTGAAGTAAGGATTGGTTTCCACATCCACGGTGTTCAGCCATTTGACAATGGCGGTATCGTAAGTGCTGGTCAGGGCAAAGACCTTCACCGCCAGGCGAAAGCGGGTCTTGAGCGTGGTGTTGCCGGTGGCCTTGATCTCGGCCAGCACCTGCGGGTAGTCGGCCGGATCGACGATCACGGTGACATCCTGAAAATTCTTGGCGCTTGAGCGCAGCATGGTGGGACCGCCGATGTCGATGTT
This sequence comes from Pseudomonadota bacterium, assembly GCA_018830485.1. GTDB lineage: Bacteria > Desulfobacterota > Desulfobulbia > Desulfobulbales > Desulfurivibrionaceae > Thiovibrio. Next base: position 47,491 of record JAHJRQ010000010.1, read on the forward strand.
CTCGATGGCCTCCCCCAGGGTGCAGGCCGGGTTGGCCACGGTTTTTTCGAAGGCGTAGAGATTCACCGCCACCAGATCGATGGGTTGCAAGCCATGCTCCTGCATCTGTTTCAGATGATCCGGGTTGGTTTTCTGGGCCAGGATGCCGCCGTGCACCTTGGGGTGCAGGGTCTTGACCCGACCGTCGAGCATCTCGGGAAAACCGGTGAACTCGGAAACATCCTTGACCTTGATGTCGTTGTCCCGCATCTTTTTGGCGGTGCCGCCGGTGGAGAGGATCTCGATCCCCAGTTGCTCAAGCTCCCGGGCAAAGCCTTCGATCCCGGATTTGTCGGTGAGACTGATCAATGCCCTTTCTATCTTTTTCATGCTTTTCTCCCGGATCCTTAATATCATCACAAAACAACCTATGCGTCTAGCGCAAACCTTGAACCGACACTGTAACGCAAAGCGGCGAAGACGCAAAGCAAACAGATGGGGGAGCGAAAAAAAACACCACAGCCCCCACGGTTCTTATTCCTCTTTCTTGGTAAACCTCCTGATCAGCCGCCGGTCCCGCTTGCCTGGACGCCCTGGCGGCGCGGCGCCGACAACCCGCAAAAGACGCCGGGTCTCCCTTGCCTCGGTGCGGGCCGCGATGCTTTCCGAAGTTTCCTCGTAGAGCAGTTGCGCTTCCGGCGCGCCCCGCCGCTGGCCGCTGACGGCCCGGACAACAACAATGAATTCCTCCTGTTCCTTCTGGATGCGCAGACCGTCACCAACAGCCACCGCACGGGACGGCTTCACCCGCAAACCAGCCACCTGCACCTTGCCACCGGCCACTGCCTGGGATGCCTGGGCGCGGGTCTTGAAAAATCGGGCGGCCCACAGCCATTTGTCCAGCCGCACCTGTGCCTCCTCACCCATCGTTTGCCCTGCCTCCTTCCGCACTTTTTATAAACCTACCACAGTTTTCGGCCTGGGGCCAAGCCCCATCCACAGCCTGGCCTCCTCGCCGTTTACCGCTTTCCGCAGACAAGCAAATGGTGTATATATTTGTGCACCATGAAGCTCAATACCGTCGGCATAAAAGATATCAGGTATCCGGTGCGGGTGCGCGAAAAATCCGGAGGCATCCAGCAAACCGTGGCCAGCATCAGCCTGCAGGTCAGCCTGCCGAGCCAGTACCGGGAATCCTGCGTCTCCACCTTCATCAAGGTTCTCAACACCTACCAGGACGAGATGAGCAACCGGATCTTCAGGAACCTGCTGGCCGAGGTGAAGGAAGAGTTGCGGGCCGAATCGGCCCATGTGGAGATGACTTTTCCCTATTTTCTGGAAAAAAGGGCCCCTGCCACCGGCACGCCCGGGCTCATGGAATACACCTGCCGGTTCACCGGCGGCATCGGCAAGGATGAGGCTTTCATCCTCTCGGTCTGGGTGCCGGTGACCACCCTGTGCCCCTGCTCACGGGAGATCAGCGATTGCGGCGCCCACAACCAGCGGGGCGAGGTGAACCTCATTGTCAAATATTCGGGGTTTATCTGGATGGAAGAGCTCATCGCCATGGCCGAGGCTGGCGGTTCGTGCGAGGTGTATTCCCTGCTGAAACGGCCGGATGAGAAGTACGTGACGGAAAAGGCGTACAACAATCCGATGTTTGTCGAAGACGCGGTGCGCAAGGTGGCGGAGCAGGCCATGGCCCATCCGGCCATCACCTGGTTTTCCGTGAGTGTGGAAAGTTTTGAGTCCATCCACAAGCACAGCGCCTATGCCTATGTGGACAGCGACGACCTTTGACTCAGGCGGCCAGCCGCACCAGATTGCGGCCTGAGTGCTTGGCCGCGTAAAGCGCCTTGTCCGCCCGGTTGATCAGCCCGTCCATGCTCTCCCCCGTCTGGCATCCGGCAATTCCGCAGCTGATGGTGACGCCAATGGGCAGCTCCTCCACCCGTTGCCGCAGCTTTTCCGCTATGGCCACCGCATCCTGCGCCACGATCCCCGGGCAAAGCACCATGAACTCCTCGCCGCCCCACCGCCCCAGCGAATCCGTTTCCCGAATCTGCTTACCCACCGTGGCGGCAACCTCTTTTAAAACCTGATCGCCGATGGAGTGGCCAAAGGTGTCGTTGACCTTCTTGAAGAAATCAAGATCAAAGAGGAGGATGGTCAGGGGGCTGCCATATCGGGCGGCGCGGGCCATTTCCTGACGCAAGGACTCCTCGATTTTGCCGCGATTATAGATGCCGGTCAGGGTATCGGTGGTGGCAAGGCGGGTGAGCGCCTCTTCCATCTTTTTGCGCTCGGTGAGATCATGCAGGGTTTCTATGACCGCGACAAGTTCCTTGTTGTGGTTATAGATAGGCACCGCGTCGCAGGCGAGATAGCGACGCTCTCCATCCACCGCATCCAGCCATTCCTCGACGTGGATGCCCTCCTCCTGCAACTCGGATTTTTTTGCCGAGGCATACAGGGCATCGAGATCATGCCGGTCGGCGGAATCAATGACCAGATCGGCCAGGCACGGCCGTTTTTCCCCATAAAACGCCTGCCAGTGGTTTGACGTCCCCACCATCCGTTCCGCGGGAATGCCGGTGAGCATCTCGCAGGCCCGGTTCCAGTCGGTGACTCGGTGCCGCGGGTCCAAAACAAAAATGGGCACTGCGGAGTAGCGGATCAGTTTTTCCGTGAGCATTTTCTGATCCCGCAACAGGTCTTCCGCTGCTTTCCGCTTGCTGATGTCGCGGAATATTCCCCTGGTTGCAATCAGTTCGCCATCCTTGAAATCGGTGCTGATCTTTCCTTCCACCGGAATCCTGCGTCCGCTCTTGGCGACAAAGACCACCTCGTAGGTGTGCGAGATCTTGCCGGCGGCAATATCTCGAAACAGGGTAGCGCAATGCTCGCGGCACTCCGGGTCAAGGATATCGAAAACAGAAAGGGCGGCAATCTCGGCCTCATCATAGCCCAAGGTTTCCTGCCAGGCCCGGTTGACATAAAGGAATCGCCCGTTCCGGTCGATGCTCTGGATCAGATCATTGGCACAATCAAGAAAGGTCTGCGAAAAACGGCTCCCGGCAAGATAAGACATTGCCGCCCGTTGGTGGGGCACGGAATCATTTTCCGAAAAAGCACATGCCTCTCCCCTTTCCGTATCTTCCGCCGAATCCTGAAAACTCGAACTTTTCAAATCAGTGTCACCTTATATCCGCTCTGTTGTCCGTCATTCGTTACCGCACAATACCTGCGCGGTCTCATGTCGCGGTATCTTACAACCTTAAACCATTTGCTTAAACACTTTTCTTCCCGCATCTTGCTGTTTCCTCGCAACACTTACCAGGAGACTCCGGAGGAACGCCGCCCTTGAGACCAAGGTCAACGCCCTACCACAGGAGATTTCGCAAATGCTCAACCTGCAAACAGGTGTCAGGCCAGGGACCGCTGTTATCAATGACGTAATCCGCAAGGAGAGCCTTGTCCGCCAAGGGCATCTGCGCCGCCATGGCCTTTACGGCCTCGGCCTCGCTTATCCGGTCCCGCAACATAAGACGGCGCAGACAGGTTTTCTCATCCGCATATGCCACCACAATCTGGGAGAAATCATGTTCCCAGCCCGCTTCATACAACAGGGGCACCTCGACCACGAAGCGAGTCTGTTTCCCGGAAGAGTGGCCGCTCTCCCTCTCGAGACAACCGTCTATCTCGTCTCGCACCAGGGGATGAAGGAGGGCGTCGAGCCTCTGGCGGAATTCGCGGTCCTCAAAAAGAACCGTGCGCAACAAGGGCCGATCGATGCGCTGATCCGCCAAAAAAAATCTCTCGCCGAAAGCCGTGCGCACGGCCAACCAACCGGCAGCCCCTGGTTCAAGGAGCTGACGGCAGAGGGCATCGGCACTAAGCCCCATGGCTCCGCCGATTTCACACAGATAGGCTGCTACGGAACTCTTGCCCGAGCCCATGCCCCCGGTAACGGCAACCACCGCTTTGCGCACCTGCTGCACCACTGTCGAATCCTCGCAAATAACTCAAATACCATCGTCAACCAGGTGACGGAAACGGCGATGCTCAAGAAAAGAATCCCTTCCCTATCGACAGCTAATTGCCTCCCGCCTGTCGCAACAACTCCAAGGCCTGCAGCATATCCGGCCAGAGCGGCGCGGTAAACCGTAAATCCTCTCCGGTTCGGGGATGGGAGAAAGTCAGGGTATGAGCGTGCAAACATTGGCGGGTTATGCCCAGCTCCTGATAACAGGGATTTTTCCGGCCATAGACCGGATCGCCGGCCACAGGATGGGACAGGGCGGCCATGTGCACCCGAATTTGATGGGTGCGCCCGGTTTCCAGGCCAAGTTCCAAAAGGGACAACCCCTGGGCAAAGCGCTCCAGCACCCGCCAGTTGGTCACGGCCTCCCGGCCATCTTCCCGAATCGCCATTTTTTTCCGATGCACCGGATGACGGCCAATGGGCAGCGCAACCCTGCCGGATTCACCGGTGAGCCTGCCGTCGACAAGGGCCTGATAGATCTTTGTCACCTCGCGCTCCTTGAACTGCGCAGCCAGGGACTGGTGGGCATAATCCGTTTTGGCCACCACCATGACTCCGGAGGTGTCCTTGTCAAGCCGGTGAACGATCCCGGGACGCAGGTCCCCATTTATCCCGGATAACCCCCCGCAATGATGGAGAAGGCCATGCACCAGGGTTGCCGTGCTGTGGCCGGAGGCAGGATGCACCACGACTCCGGGGGGTTTAATCAAGACGATGAGATCCTCGTCCTCGTGGAGAGTAATAAAATCGACCTGCTCGGGAATCAGGTGGGACGGGATGTGCGGAGGGATCGTCACCGTAAGCACGTCCCCGGCCTGAAGAATATGTTTGGCCTTCAGGGGAATCCCGTTCACCAATACCATTGCGGTCCGGATAAGCTGCTGAATCCGCGAACGGGTCAATCCTTCCCGCTCGAATCGGCTTGCCAGATACTGATCAAGACGCTGCCCCCCCCTTTCGATGGTAAACAGGCTCTTCTGAATCATAGTATCCCGGGAAGAAAAAGTGGCGTCATAAAAAAAATACCCGTGCTATCGAATGATAGCACAGGCGGGAAGGTCAAAAGCAATTTACGGAAAAACCATGGGCCAGACAGGCCTGGATCAGGAAAAAATCTGCTCGATGTTCTTTTCCACCTGGGTCTCGGTTTCCCTGGCTTCGTTGGCAAGGGCGATTTCTTTCACCAAGAGGCTTTTGGCGGTGTCCATCATCTTGCGTTCGCCAAAGGAAAGATCCTTGTCCACTCGCAGAAGAAAAAGATCGCGAAGCACCGAGGCAATTTCGTAAACAGACCCGGTCTTGATCTTTTCCATGTACTCGCGGTACCGCTGGTTCCACGGCTGGGAGACGATGGCCACATCCTTTTCATTCAGGATATCGTAGATCTTGCTCACATCCTTGGAGCTGATGATATTTCTCAGCCCCACATTCTTGCACCCGGCGGTGGGGATCATGATCACCATGCTTGAATCGAGAATCTTCATCACATAAAAGGATTGCTGCTTGTCCCCGACCTGCCGCTGCTCGATGGACTCTATCTTGCCAACGCCATGGGCCGGATATACTGCCATATCACCAACGTTAAACACACGTGCCTCCCTTTCACCTATTACGGAACACCCTGTTCCTTTTTGTACAAGGAAGCACTCCGACACCGGCGAAGAAATGAAGATTAGGAGGCACTATACCACAGATCTCGGAATTAACAATCCAAACTTAAAAAAATATGATATTACAGGGCGTTATACTACAACTGCTCCGAATTGACACGGTTCATGGCAGCGGAGGTCCCTTGTTCCATGATAAGACGCACCCCGGTCTCAATGCGTTCCAGTTCTTCGCACACCATCACCGCTTCATCCTGGCCAAAGCGGGAAAGCACAAAATCACTCACCCGCTCCGCATTGTCCGGACGCCCGATGCCAACCCGCACCCGCACGAAATCATTGCAGCCAAGATGCTCGATCAGGGAGCGGATGCCGTTATGGCCGCCTGGCCCCCGGTTGAGCATGATCTTGGTCCGCCCCAGGGGCAGATCAAGATCGTCGTGGATCACGATGATCCGGCTGGATTCAATCTGATAAAAGTCGGCAATCGCCCGAACCGCAACGCCGCTTCTGTTCATATAGGTCTGCGGCTTGACAAAAAGAACCGGATAGCCCCAGGAAAGATCCTTCGCCGCTTTCGCCTGCCATTTTGTTCCCTTGAAAGCGAACCGGTATTTTTCCGCCAGATAATCGAGGAAAATAAAACCGATATTATGCCGGGTAGCAGCATATTCCTTGCCGGGATTTCCCAAGCCAACCACGACGTACACGATAGTGCCCTCTTTCCTCTTACGCCATCGGAACGCGCCTGCAGCCCAGCCCGACAAAAAAAGCCGAAAAAAGGAAGCTCCTCTCTTCGGCTTTGACAACGCTGTATTGAAGAAACGTATTTCCGGCGCTTACTCTGCAACGCCGGAGATGGAAACGCAAACAGCATCCGGGGCGGTCACCAGGGTTACGCCCGCGGAAAGACCGAGTTCCTTGCAAGTCAGAGCCACGCCCCGGTCCAGGGGAGCGACATCAACTTCAATAACATCGGGGATGTCAAGCAGCTTGCCGGAGACAGTGACCTTGTTCTTGACGATGGTCATATCGCCGCCCAGGTCAACGCCCTTGGCCTTACCGACATACTTGAGCGGCACCTTGAATACCATGGGCTTATCAAGGGAAACTTCATAGAAATCGGCATGCAGGACATTGTCCTGCACCGGATCGGTCTGAATCTCCCGGGTAATAACGTGGCGCACCGATTTCTTGCCGTCTTCATCAATCTCCAGATTGATGAAGGCATTCTTTCTGTGGATCGAGAGCAACCCCTGGGTGAGATCCTTGGTGTTGCATTCCAAGGCAATCGGAGCGCCCAGCGGACCATAAATAACAGCAGGGGTGTTCCCTGCCCTGCGCATTGTCCTTGCCGCGCCTTTGCCAACAGTTTTCCGGACCCGCGCCGTCATATCGATTTGTAACATTGAACTGACCTCCTCATGTACCGATTCTCATAACAAAAAACCAGCAACGGCCACAATGGCAGTGGCCTCCGGTTGTATAGATATCTCTGTCTTACTCACTAGACAAATAATGAACTGACAGAATCCTCACTGTGAATCCGCTTCACCGCCTCGCCCAACAGCTTGCACACGGAAAGCACCTTGATCTTCTTGCAATTCCGGGCGGCTTCGCTGAGGGGAATGCTGTCGGTGATGATCAGGGTTTTGATCTTCGACTTTTCCAGCCGCTCAATGGCCGGCCCGGAAAGCACGCCATGGGAACAACAGGCATACACATCCTTGGCGCCCGCATCGATGAGGGCATCGGCCCCGGCGCACAGGGTTCCTGCGGTATCGACCATGTCGTCCAGCAAAATCGCGGTCTTGCCGGAAACGTCGCCGATGACGTTCATCGCCTTGCATTCGTTGGCCCGCTCCCGCCGCTTGTCGACAATGGCCAGGCTGGCATTAAGCCGCTTGGCGAATGCGCGGGTCCGCTCAACCCCGCCGGCATCCGGAGAAACCATGACCACGTCGTTGCTCAGCTTCTGCGAGATGTAATCAAGCAGAACCGGGGCGGCAAACAGGTTATCCACCGGGATGTTAAAAAATCCCTGAATCTGCCCGGCGTGGAGGTCCATGGTCAGCACCCGCCGCACCCCGACCACCATCATCATCTCGGCCACCACCTTGGCGGTGATGGGCACCCTGGGGGCAACCTTGCGGTCCTGCCGGGCATAGCCATAATAGGGAAGCACCGCTGTAATCCGCCGGGCAGAGGCGCGCCGCATGGCGTCAACCATGATCACCAGCTCCATGAGATGGTCGTTCACGGGCGGGCAGGTAGGTTGGATGATAAACACATCGCGGCCGCGGACGTTTTCGCCGATCTCGACAAAAATTTCCCCGTCGCTGAAGCGGCGAACCTCCGCCTTGGAAAGGGGCACCCCGAGATAGTTGCATATATCCCCGGCCAGGGCTGGGTTGGCGTTACCGGCAAAGACCTTCATATCTTTCATGCTGTTGCCTGCAGTTCGGGTTATCGTGTTTCCGCCGCTTCGACCCGCCTCGCCCAGATATGCGCGCCAGAAAATAAGAAAATGGCTGGGGCGGCAGGATTCGAACCTGCGAGTGCAAGAGTCAAAGTCTTGTGTCTTACCGCTTGACGACGCCCCAACGCCTTAACGCTTTGCCTGTGTGCTCAGTGGCCGTGCCAGAAAGACATTCCGACCGAAACGCTGGGCAAATCGAGCAACGCTCTTCCGCGCCTGCGCTTCGTCTGCAAAAAGACCAAACACTGTGGGGCCGCTGCCGGACATCAATGCCCCGTGGGCGCCAGCAGCCAGAAGCTCGTCTTTGATACGGCCGAGCTCCGGATATTTCCCGATGGTCACGGCCTCTAAGTCGTTATATAAAGGAAGATTCCCCGGCCCGGCACATGCATCATTACCATGCACGAAGTCGCGGCCTAAGATATATGGATTGCCACCCGTTGTCAACGTAAAATTCTCATACACCCACTTGGTGGACACGGAAAATCCAGGGTTTACCAGAACGATCCATCCGAAAAAGGGAATATCCTCGGCTTGGATCTCGTCGCCGATCCCGGTGGCCCAGGCCGCGGTGCAATCATGCACAAAAAACGGCACGTCGGCTCCCAGCGGCCGCGCCAAGTCCGCAAGCTGGCGCAAGGAAAAAGGGAAACCGTGGAGTGTATTCAGACCGCGCAGTACAGCGGCGGCATCACTGCTCCCTCCTCCCAACCCCGCGGCAATGGGGATTTTTTTCTCCAGTACGATATGCACGCCCCCGCCTCTGCCATGGGCGGCAAAAAACCGTTTCGCGGCCCGATGGACAAGATTGCCTTCCCCGGCGGGCAGCTCGCTTCCCGGACACTCCACGGTGATGCCGGACTCCCGTCCGGCAAGACACAGACGATCCGCCAGGGTGATTTTGAGCATCCGGGTTTCCAGGTCGTGAAACCCGTCCTCCCGTTTGCCCTTGATGGCAAGGTAGAGATTTATTTTTGCCGGAGCCTCACAGACAAGCTCCGTTGCGCTCTCGATTCCCATCTTCAGCAACGGCTCGGTCCCTCTTGCGGGGGTCATAAAAAAAAAGATCGCCTGATTTCAGCGGATTGAAAACCAGGCGATCGTAACTATCAGAGTGCGTAAGAAAATCAGCCGTTGGCAACCTTCACATAGCGCAGCTTCAAGTCGGCCAGCACATGACCGAGGAGCTCATCCTCCTTCTCGGACAAATTTCCCTTGGTCCGGTCCTTGAGCAATTGCAGGGTGTCAATGGTATGTTTGGCCAAAACAAGATCCCTGCCGGTCTGGCCTGTTTCAGGATCCTGGAGCTCGCCCAAATGAAAAAGAGCCGAGGTATTCAACGACATGATCAGGGTGGTAAAGGTAACCTCCGGCAGCACGCATTTTCCGCCCTGCCGGACATACCCCTCCGGGCAGCATTCTTTCTCGTTTTTCTCGTTTTCGGTCATGGACTATCCCAATGGGCAGAAGGAGAAAACCAAACCGCTAGGCCCCTACCAACTCCGGCAACTCAAGCACCATGGCAGCATGGATGTTCGGCAGGGAACGGACCGTGTCCAGCAGGGCGGCAGGAACCACCTCATCGGTGTTGAGCAGGATGACATTGAGGTTCATGTTCCCTTCCCGCTGCTTGCCGACGGTCATCCTGGCGATGTTCACCCCTGCGCTGCCGAGGGTGGTGCCGAGCAGGCCGATCACCCCTGGGACATCGTTGTTCTGCACAAAGAGCATGGGTCCGGCGGGCAGGGCTTCCATGCGGAATCCGTTGAGGCGTACCAGGCGCGGCTCGTTCTTGCCGAATACCGTACCGGCCAGGACGTTTTCGCCCTCGGTGGTTTTCACCCGGATGTTCACCAGATTGAGGAAGTCGTCGCTCTTGGTGGTCTTGGCCTCAACCACCCGAATGCCCCGTTCCTGGGCGATGATGGGAGCGTTGACGTAATTGACAGCATCTTTGAGGATCGGGGTAAACAACCCCTTCAAAAAGGCAACGGTGATCGGGCTGGTGATCATTTCGGAGAGATCGCCGCAATACTCGATGGTGACCTCCTCAACCCCGCCCTTGGCTATCTGCATGTGGAAGGAGCCCAACATCTCGGCCAGAGTGATGTACGGGCCGACCTGGGAAAGAACCTCGGCGCTCACGGAAGGCACGTTGACCGCATTGGTGACCGTGCCGCGGAGCAGATAGGCCGCAACCTGTTCGGCGATGGCCACGGCGACATTCTCCTGGGCTTCCGCCGTGGAAGCCCCCAGATGCGGGGTGCAGATGAAATTGTCCAGGCTCAGCAGCTTGCAGTTTTCCTTGGTGGTGGGCTCCACCTCGAAGACATCGAGCCCTGCCCCGCGGATCTCGCCGTTTTTAAGAGCCTCGTACAAGGCCTCTTCGTCAACCACGCCGCCGCGGGCGCAATCGAGGAAGACACACTCTTTCTTCATCATCTTGAATTGCTCGGTGGAGAGCAGATGCTTGGTCTCCTTGGTGAGCGGCACATGCACGGAGATGAAATCCGCCCGCTTGCACAGCTCGTCCAGGCTCACCAGCTCCACGCCGATCTTCTCGACCAATTCCTTGGGCATATGGGGATCGAAAGCGATAACCTTCATCTTCAAGCCCTGGGCCCGCTCGGCAAAGATGCTGCCGATCCGGCCGATGCCGACAATACCCACGGTCTTGCCGGTCACTTCCCGGCCGGAGAACTTCTTCTTCTCCCACTTGCCTTCCTTCATGGAGGCCGTGGCCTGGGGGATGTTTCTGGTCAGCGACATCATCATGGCAATGGCGTGTTCCGCCGCAGTGGTGGCGTTGCCGTCCGGGGCGTTCATCACGATAATCCCCTTCTTGCTCGCCGCGGGGATGTTGACATTATCAAGACCGATACCGGCGCGGCCGACAACCTTCAGCTTTTCTCCCGCTTCGATGATCTCCTCGGTAACCTTGGAGGCGCTGCGGATAACCAGGCCGTCGTATTCGGGAATAATGGCTTTAAGCTCATCCGGGGAAAGGCCTGTTTTCACATCAACCTCAAGCCCGGCCTCCTCGAGAATCTGAACACCAATGGGCGACAGGTTGTCACTGATCAGAACTTTCATTGTTTCTCCTTTATATAAGAAAAGCGGCCACGGTCATTCCCTGACCCTGGCAAATGGACAGCACACGGACATTACAGGCAAAAAAACCTGACACAGCCAGAATTTATGGCACCATAAAATGGCGAATATTATGTGATACGGGAAGTTTGTCAAGAATAAAACATGTACACCAGCCCTGCCTTGACGCGCCTCTCCTAGTCCTTGAAACATGCGGAAAAATCCGCCGGTCCATCATCCGCTTCCCCCTCACCTTCTGCCTCCGGCAGGTTCCGGTAATGCCTGGCCGTGGCGCAGGCTTCACGAATCTCCGCATATTTGCGGGCAAAGAGCCTTTCGGGAAATTCCGGCTTGTTCAGGTAGATCACCATGTTGGCCATGATCTCGGTCACCATGCGTTCCACCAGCGGTGCCCGCTCGGTATCGGCGATGAAGGTCCGCTCTTTGGTGACCGAAAACGTGAGCGACCCTGCCATGATCTCGCGGACCTCTGCCTGCAGGGCGCGATCCTCCTCGGCCACCCGGGAAAAAAAACCCTCGTCAACCGGCAGTTTCGCCTCACAGATAATCTGTATCAGCCAACGGTCTCCGGCCATTCTTCTCGACTGGTCATAAACGGTCAGGGTCATGTTGTTTTCAAGTGTGCGTTGCTCAAGCATATCCATGGCCAAAAGTCCTCAACAGATCAACCGTTTGGGCAAAATCCCTGTTTTGAAATTTGCATATGCACGCAACAAGGCTTGCTCTCTTTCCTGGAAACGGGTATATAACATATCTTTTTACAAAGGGGATAACTCCTTTATCATAAAATACAGAAACAATGCCGGGAAATGGCCCGAACATGGCAGAAGCGAGCTGTGGCATGCGAAAAACGCCCACTGCCCCGGTCTTTCTGCCTTGCATGGCAACTCGATGGAACAGACCATGAGTATCGAGATCTACAACACCAAAACCGGGCGGAAATCCCCCTTCGTCACCCTGGAAGAGGGCAAGGTCAAGCTCTATGTCTGCGGCATCACCGCCTATGACTACTGTCATATCGGCCATGCCAGGTCCGCCCTGGTCTTCGACATGATCGTCCGCTACCTTCGCTACCGGGGATACGATGTCACCTTTGTCCGCAACTTCACCGACATCGACGACAAGATCATCAAACGGGCCCAGGAACAGAACACCACCTGCGACGAGCTCTCCAGCCGCTTCATCGCCATGTTCCACGAGGATATGGCTTCTCTCGGGACTCTCCCCCCCACCATCGAGCCCAAGGCCACGGAGCATGTGGAAGAGATCATCGGACTGATCGAAAATCTCATCCGCAAGGGACTTGCCTACCAGGTGAACACCGATGTCTACTACCGGGTGACCGGTTTCGGCGGCTACGGCTCCCTGTCCGGCCGCAACCTGGAAGACATGCAGGCAGGCGCCCGCATCTCGGTGAACGAGAAAAAAGAACACCCCATGGATTTCGCCCTCTGGAAAGGAAGCAAACCGGGAGAGCCCACCTGGGAAAGCCCTTGGGGCCCAGGCCGGCCAGGCTGGCACATCGAATGTTCGGCCATGAGCCGCAAATACCTCGGCGACTCGCTTGATATCCACGGCGGCGGCAAGGACCTCGTCTTCCCCCACCATGAAAACGAAATGGCCCAGAGCGAAGGCGTCACCGGGGAAGAATTCGTCAAATACTGGGTGCACCACGGCTTTGTCACGATCAAGGACGAAAAGATGTCCAAGTCGCTTGGCAACTTCCTCACCATCCGGGAGGTGCTCGACAGGTTTTCCCCGGAATCCCTGCGGCTCTTTATCTTTTCCACCCACTACCGCAACCCGCTGGACTACTCGGAAGCGGCCATGCTCGATGCGGTGGCCGGACTCAACCGGCTCTATACCTGCCTGGCCGAGATCGAGCAACTTCCACCCGGCGGCAGCGATCAGGCAGCCTCCGCCGTCTCCAAGGCGGACAGGGAGAAGATCGAAACCCTGACCGATCGGTTTCTCAAGGCCATGGACAACGACTTCAACTCGGCCCAAGCCTTGGGGCATCTCTTCGAAGGGGTGAAGCTGCTCAACAAGATCCGTCAACATCTGCCCGGCAAACCGGTCGACTCCGACCTGCAACTGCTCAAAAACGGCGCCGTTACCATCAGGGAAATGGCCAACACCCTGGGGCTGCTCAGCGAGGAGCCGGTGCAATACATGCACACAGAGCAGGAGAAGATCCTCAAGACCCTTTCGATCACCCCCGAGGAGATCGAAAAAGCCATCGCGGACAGAACCGCTGCCCGTGAGGCAAAGAACTGGGGTCAGGCCGACGAGATCCGAGACCGGCTTCTAGCCCAGGGCATTGAGCTGAAGGATGGCCCCACCGGAACCTCCTGGCAGGTTAAACTCCCGTAATCGCCTTGCAGTTGCATTTATCTCTTTGATTCAGTAGTGCGTTCTGGGGTATAATGGGTGAAACACCTTTCCTGCCTGTTTCCCCCGGTTGCGTCCTGGAGGTCCGCCATGAAACGAGCGCCTGCGGTTGCCCATCAGTTTTACCCCGGAGATCCCGCCACCCTCAGAAGCACCCTCGAACGCCTCATTCCTTCCACAGCAACCAAACAAAAAGCCCTGGCCGTGGTCTCGCCCCATGCCGGCTACATCTACTCCGGCTCCGTGGCCGGGGAAACCTTCGCCGCGGTGGAGATACCCCAGGACATCGTGCTCCTGGGCCCCAACCACCACGGCTACGGCGCGCCGGTTGCCCTGATGCATACAGGCTCCTGGAGCTTGCCCCTGGGCGAGGTACAGATCAACACCGTCCTGGCCCAAATCCTCCTCGCCCGGACAGACCTCATCGAACCGGACACCCTGGCCCACCGTTTTGAACATTCCCTGGAGGTGCAGGTGCCGTTTTTGCAGTATTTCCGGCCGGACATGACCCTGACCCCCATAGTGATCTGCCATCTCTCCTTCAAAGCCTGCCAGACAGTAGGCGAGGCGCTCGCCGATGCAATCCGGAAATACGACAAGCCCGTCCTCATCGTGGCCAGCTCGGACATGACCCATTACGAATCACGGGAGTCCGCCACGGCAAAGGATTCCCTGGCCATCCGCCGGCTTGAGGCACTGGACCCGGAAGGGTTGTACAACACGGTGCTGGACAAGGGCATCACCATGTGCGGCATCATGCCCGCCACCATCGCCCTGGTCGCCGCCCTCCGGTTGGGAGCGACCAGGGCCCGGCTCATCCGCTACACCGATTCCGGCGAGGCCAGCGGCGACACCAACCAGGTAGTCGGCTACGCGGGCATGGTGATTTCCTGAAAAACCAAGGGAAACCCCACAATTCTCCTTGACATAATTGCCCTGTTCCTCTATTTTTCGACGGTTCTTTGCCCGGCACATACTGGGGGATCGTCTAATGGTAGGACTGCAGACTCTGACTCTGCCTGTCGAGGTTCGAATCCTCGTCCCCCAGCCAAGATATACCAAGGGTTTCCGTAAATAACGGAAACCCTTTTTTTTGTGTTTGGTCGCAAATAGTCGCACCCTCTTCCAGTTTGTCAGAAAATAAAAAGCCCCCGGATAGGTCGATAGAAACCTGTCCAGGGGCGCCGATTCACCGGCTGATCCGGTGTTAACCCGTCTTGTTACTACTCCCTCATTTCCGTTGCTTCATCCTTGAAACGTAACGCCTCCAGAAACCCCCTCTGAAGGGAAATCGCGTCGATTTTTTCATGGGCATGGCGCGTGATTGCAGTTCGGACATCGTCCCTGGTGAAGATGTCGTTGCAGAGGTGACAGTGGTTGACGTACTGCTTTTGAAACGTAATCTCCGGGGCCTTTTCTTGGATGAAACTCATGATGCCGTAAGGCCCTTCAAGAGCCAGCCAGTTGGCAATCAGGTCGGTGTTCCCTTCGCAAACAATCTCGGCCAGGGTCTGGTTCTCAAGACTGCCGACGGTGAGTTCCGGAACCCGCTGGTCAATCATACCGCAACAGATCCGGACATCCTTGGTGGGGGAAACAATAATGGAACTGAGAATGCTGCTGCACGGGGAGCGGCATGCCGAGAGGCTTGCGGGGTAGATAATATGGTCATCCGGGTCAAGGGTTTTGGCGCCGTGGCCAATTGGTATTGTCAGGGATGAACTATAGAGGTCGGTCTTCTGATTTTTCCCGTCCTCCTTAAATTCTGTCAACTTTACTCCCAGAAAATCAGAGATGGAGTCGGGGGTGATCTGCCCGTTTTTCACCCGCTTATGAGCTATGAGAATCGGCAGATCAAGCTTCCTGGCTGCATGATAGGCATTGCGAACCCGCTCCAAGGGGATATGCTCCTGGTGGAGATCATCGCAACTGAAGTTGATTTCAGACAACCCCGCCTGCTTGAGCTCGCTCAGCGTATGCAGGGCAATATCAGGCGTTGTGGCCCAGAAGGAATTGGTAACGATGCGAGTCCACAGACGGTGTTGGTGCGCGTGGCTAATTGCCGCCTTCACATCATGCCGCTTGAGCAGAGGCTCCCCCCCCGTGAAGACGACGGAGATGAGACCCCCCATTTCCAGGGCCTGATCAATTACACTGCCCATGAAATGGGCCTCCAGCGCGGGGCCGTTCCACGGCCCCGACTCGGTCACGCAGTATTTGCAACTGATGGGACAATCGTAGGTGACGGAAAATACCACGCGTGAAATCATTTTCGCCTCCTCCTATTTTCCAAGCTCCTTGAGCTGACTGTCCATTTTGGCGATAAGCGTGCCCAAGGTGAGGGCGTCCAGCAGGGGAACATGCGTAAAGCGCTCTTCCGGGCGGGCGATTTCCTTGCCGCCCCACTTGGTGGTGCTCCAGTGATCGGTGCGACTCTCGGTAACGGCATCCTGGTTCTTGAACTCCGTGTTTGCGCCCCGATGACTCTCGGTTTGCTTTTCGGAATAGTACACATCCACGGAAGCTTCCGCCCTTGCCATGACGCCGACCTTGAGGGAGACATCCTTCAATTTCGGGTTTACCACCGCGATGCCGAATAGTTCCTCAAATTTGGCCGAATTGATTTTTCCATTGATAACGAAATCATGGGCGCGGACCACCAGAAAGCGGAGCCGCATCAGAGCCTCTTCGGAAACACAGGAATCCAACTCGATTCCGCTGTTTTTGAGAGCCCCGGCCGAGTTTTCCATAAACAGCGAAAAGGTCTCCTCGTCAAAGACCGCCTTGCGCAGAAACTTGCTGAACGCGTAAGAGGGAAGGACAATTTTGTGGGTGATCCGACTTTTACTGGCTGCCATGTGCTGCCTCCTTGACTTGGATAATTTTTATAAAGCCCTCATCTTGCAGATGGATCAGAAAACAAGTCATCTCCTCCCGTGACGGAGTATTTTTTTTAGTCTGCACCTGGATGTTTTGGCAAAGAGCGCCTCCCATCCGGCCATCATCCAAACCGCCGATCACCCTATCGAACGCAATGATCGTATTCCTTTGTATTCCAAGGGAAAATTCCTGACAAGTTTTTTCCGTGATGCATAAAAAAAATAAATAAATCATCTTTAAATTATCTGTTATGGCGGGATAATACGAAAGTGAAGAGGACCAACCCCTCGGCAGAGGAGGCGCACTGACCAAATGATTCGTGACGAGGATCGATATCCGGCTTCGGCAGACAGGCATGTATCTGCGCACCAGTGCGTCGCGCAGGGTTGCCTTGTGGAGCAGCCATTTTTTTTCCTTCTTTTGCAGGGAAAACGTCACCCGGTGGGTTTCGTCAAAAAAGTCCGACTGGTTGTAGTTTGCAGCCACATGGACCAAAATGCCGACCTCCGCCCTCCCCTTGCTCGGAATCTCGACCGAATTTCCCTCAAGGGCCACATGCAGCGCTAAGTAGGTTTTCTGCGCCTCCTCGCCCAGATTCTTGGCAGTCTCGGCCGCCTCATTTGCCACGGTTTCACAGACATCGGAGGCAATCGCGACGGTGCCATTGATCACCCCCATAATTTCCTTGCCATAGCAGTCATTAAATTCGGGCGTGATCGGGAAATCCGTGAGGCTTAGATCCGTTATGTTCGCGGTAAACCCTATGAACCGCAGCGGGCAATCCGCAGGCACGTTGAGCTTCAGGCCATTGCCGCTGGCCGCGAGATCGAGATCCCCCAGAACACCGCTCTTCACCTTGAGTCCCATCTTGGGAACAGACGTGAGATTGGCGGTCAGGTAGAAATTGGCGGAGCAGGCATTCAGCGGCCCGAGCTTGGCGTTCACCCCTGCGCTTCCCTCCACGCTCTTCTTCGCCGCGGAGGCGTTCAGGATGAGCGAGGCCATCTTCTGCTTCAAGATGGCCCCTTCGGCATTGGCGATCAGCTCAGTGAAGACGCCGGTGGCAGTCCGGGTGGCCTTGAACAGCATCTTCGTGAAATCCGGCGGCGCGCTGACATCTGTCTTGGGTTGAAAATTGGGATTGGAGAGTTGCACGATGGTCAGGGGGAGATTCTTTTTAGCAGACTCAAACGGCATCCCGAGTGCGTCGAGGCAAGACCTCGGTGGTTTTGACTTCCCCCTCCTTCCGGAGACTCAACATTCCGCCCTTCATCGTGGTGTTCTGCAACCCCAGGGGGTTGTTCCACGGCTTGATGATCGCGGCGTTGATGGTGTATTTTTTCTGGCCTTTTTCGGTCTTGCCCATGGCAAATCCGGCGAACATCTCGCTGGGAAGCGCATAGGGGAAGCCCTCTATGCTGCTGGTCAGGGTGCCGAAGAAATTCAGCCCCTTGGCGGCGATTACCTGGCTCGGCATGATGCTTTTCAGGAACGGTTGCGTCCTGGCCGGCATGTCAACGGTCAAAAGGTCGCAATCCTCCTTGGCATAACACACCACGGGGTTTTTCAGACCCAGACCTGGTACGGAATCACCAAAAGAGCCTTTGAGGTGATCTCAATGGGAACCATGACCGCAACTACGGATACCGCCACATTCGGGGCATTCTTCTTGTGGCCGTACATGAAGAAGATCGTGGTCTCTTTCCCGAACAGGTTCACTTTTTTCGTGTAGGCATTTCCGTCTTGCTCCACCCCAGCCTTGTCGAGGAGAGCATTGGATATCTGCTTGGCAGGATCGGTGCCAAAACCATTCAGCTCATTGTGGAGGTCCGTCAGGACGGAGAGGTCGAAATTGGGAGGAAGGGTTGCCGCCTGCGCCGGTGCGCTGGAAACACCGAGCATAAGTGCCAGGAATACAAGCATCGCCTTGATTGCAATTCTCACCTCTTCTCCCTTTTTTGAAAATACCCGCATGAAACCGCCTGTGCCGAAGATCGGGAAAGATCACCCTGTCTCCCCTCGCAATAGAGATGTTCTGATCCCCCTTAATCTCTTTCGTTGCATTTCCCAACGGAAGCGCCGTCGCAGTACTTGCCGTTTATCCATATCGCCCAGCTCAAAGATGTGTTGGTCATGTCTGCCCCGGTCAGATTCGCATCCTTCAGGTTTGCCCCGCCCAGGTATGCGTTGCGCAGATTCGCCCCGCTCAAATCGGCCCTTCCCAAGTAGGCCCCTCTCAGGTCCGCCCCTTCCAGGTTTGCCTTGTTCATGGTCGCGAAATACAGGTCTGCATCGCGGAAGTCGGCACTGTTCAGCTTCGCCCCATCCAGCTTGACACTTCTCGCTTGCAGCCTTCTCAAGTCCGCGCCAGACAGATCCGCCCCTCTCAGGTTCGCCATGCTGAGCCACGCTCCCCGCAAACTCGCTCCGCTGAGATTTGCATTGCTCAGGTCGCATCCCTGGCATTTATTGGTGTCTTGCAACTGCTTCAGGTGATCCTTGTTAAACCCAAACGCTGTAGCTCCCACCAGAAAAAAACAAACCAGTATCATCCCGGCCGCGGCTACACTGTTTTTTCGCATTTTCTTTCTCCCCTATCGAAATTTTAGTCTGTGCCGCACAGCCATCATACCCCGAAGCGTGATCCATCATTTAATTTCCCCGAAGGTCTCCCCCAACGGAGTTATCGAGTTGAAGAGGTGCGAGATTGGTTGTCGGCCCGGACTCCAGCAACGACCTTTTTACTGTTCCTGACTTCAATTTATTCAGCACTCTTTGCACGGAAGCGGCTTGCGCGCTCTTCATTGCCTTATCCGCAGGCTCCAGATGCCACTGCGCTGGATTGTTGGGTTGTCTCCCAGAACGCCGATTCCACCACTGCGCTGCATCTTGGGGGTGCGGGTCATTCACAAACTCCAGCTCCCCATCTTGGGAGGCGGTTAAGAATACCACCTCGGAGCCGCCGTCATTTTTGGGGAAATACGTGCTGAAGATACCCCCGATAGGATCGAAAAAGACATTTTTGGCCACCTTGGCGTCGAAAAAACCGACCCTCAGCACCGCAGCCCGCAACAGGGAATCAGCCGTTTTGTCATACTTGTACAGATAATAATCACCACGTCCCTTAATAAAAAATATCGGCTGCGAACCTTCCGCCATCAGCCCCCCACCTGCAGTGAACCGGAATATCTGCCGCGGCGAATCATTGCACACTGCGAGTTTGCTGTCGCGGACAGAGCTTGCGTCACTGGACCGCGCCGGCGCCTCCAGGCAGCGGGCGCTGGCTCCCTCCCCATACACCACCTTGACCGGCACATCGAATGCCATGGTGGGCAGCGTGGCAACGACGTCTTGCAGCAACTCGTTGGTTTTCGCATCGATATCCCGCTCTATCGCTTTCTCGACCAGTTCTCTTTTGGCGTTGCCGAGGAGCTGCTCCATGGGCATTTTGCCGTCTTGTTGCTTCGTGTACAGCGCCGACAGCGTTGGGTAGGCGGTTGTAATCGCCTCTGCCTGCCGTGCCTTGAATTCCTCGATATCCAACGCCTGCATCATCCTTTGGCGTTCATCTTTGTTCCTCAGCTTGTTGGGCAATTCGTTGGCGGCATACTCGGCCACCAGCGGTTGCACCTGTTGCTGGGTCAGCGCCCCAACCATTTCCCGGTCTGTTTTCACCACCTCTTCGTCGAGATTGGGACCAGGGATTTCCGTCGGCGCGCTTTTCGCCTTTTCCAAGGCTGCTTTCGCTTGAGCTTCCTTGTGAACCGCCAGGGCATGCGCGGCGCGTTTTTTGTCCCGCGTGGCCTGTGCCGTTGCCTTTTCTTTTTTCTTTGCCTTGACCTTGCCGGTGACAAAATTCCAGGCGCTTTTCATCAAACTGCTGAGATCCTTCGCCAAGCTCTTAATCGTCTTGTCAAGGTGGACGATATCGCCCACCAAACTCGTAACCGCATATTTCGCGTTGGAATAGCTATACTCCGCAACCTTGACGGCATCCTTTGCTCTGGCATGGGCCACCAGCGCCTTCCCCATAGCGCCAACACGTTCCACCTGCAGACTTTCGTAGCCTTTTTTCGCCTCATCGCCCAGGAAATTGGCCGTTGCGACCGCCTCTTTTGCCACTTCCTCGCCAACATCGCTGGCGACCTCGACGGTCCCGTTGAAGACCTTGGTGATTTCCTTACTATAGCAATCCTTGAGATCAGGGGTGATCGGAAAATCCGTGAGGCTCAGATCCGTTATGTTCGCCGTAAACCCTATGGGCCGCAGCGGGCAATCCGCAGGCACGTCGAGCTTCAGGCCATTGCCGCTGGCCGCGAGATCGAGATCCCCCAGAATACCGCTCTTCACCTTGAGTCCCATCTTGGGAACAGCCGTGAGATTGGCGGTCAGGTAGAAATTGGCGGAGCCGGCATTCAGCGGCCCGAGCTTGGCGTTCACCCCGGCGCTTCCCTCCACGCTCTTCTTCGCGGTAGAGGCGTTCAGGATGAGCGAGGCCATCTTCTGCTTCAAGATGGACCCTTCGGCATTGGCGATCAGCTCAGTAAAAACACCGGTGGCAGTCCGCGTGGCCTTAAACAGCATCTTCGTGAAATCCGGCGGCGCGCTGACATCTGTCTTGGGTTGAAAATTGGGATTGGAGAGTTGCACGATGGTCAGGGGGAGATTCTTTTTAGCAGACTCAAACGGCATCCCGAGTGCGTCGAGGATCGAGAAAAAATCCTTTAACGACGCATCCTTGGCGTCGAAGCCAAGACTCTGCTGCAAAACGCCTTCCTGCTTGTAGTACACGGTGTATTCCTTGGGGGAGCCGACGCTCGCCGTACCCAAGACCTCGGTGGTTTTGACTTCCCCCTCCTTCCGGAGACTCAACATTCCGCCCTTCAGCGTGGTGTTCTGCAACCCCAAAGGGTTGTTCCACGGCTTGATGATTGCGGCGTTGATGGTGTATTTTTTCTGGCCCTTTTCGTTCTTGCCCGTGGCAAAGCCGGCGAACATCTCGCTGGGAAGCGCATAGGGAAAGCCCTCGATGCTGCTGGTCAGGGTGCCGAAGAAATTCAAACCCTTGGCGGCGATTACCTGACTCGGCATGATGCTTTTCAGGGACGGTTGCGTCCTGGACGGCATGTCGGCGGTCAAAAGGTCGCAATCCTCCTTGGCATAACACACCACGGGATTCTTCAAACCAATGCCCGGTACGGAATCGCCGAAAAGAGCCTTGCTCGTAAGATCCACGGGAACCATGACCGCAACCACCGACACCGCCACATTCGGGGCATTCTTCTTATGGCCGTACATGAAGAAGATCGTGGTCTCTTTCCCGAACAGGTTCACTTTTTTCGTGTAGGCATTTCCGTCTTGCTCCACCCCAGCCTTATCGAGGAGAGCATTGGATATCTGCTTGGCAGGATCGGTACCAAAACCATTCAGCTCATTGTGGAGGTCCGTCAGGACGGAGGTGTCGAAATTGGGAGGAAGGGTTGCCGCCTGCGCCGGCATGGTGCTTACACCGAGCACCACTGCCAGAAATACCGCCACTGCCTTGACTGAAATTCTCATTACTCCTCCATCCCGACTCAGAAATACATCATCTTTTTGACGTCCTGGAGCACGCGCTCCAGCGAAGGGCGCGGGGCAAAGCGCCGGTGCGACAGATCGCCGGTGCGAAACTCATGCTGATAACGATTCAGCCGAAGCTTCCCCATGATGGCTTCCAGATGCGGACGCTGGGGACGCAGCGCGTCATTGGCTTCGGAAGCGGCCGTGTCGATGGGCTCCTTCTGGAACTCCGGCGAATAGGCATAGGCGTTGGCAGCGCGAAGGGTTTCCGAATATGTCGCCGGTTTTCGGGGAGTAAGCAGGATCAAAACGTGGTGCGAATAGTCATATTCCTCATTGGTCGAGAAGAGGTATTGGACCACGGGCACATCGCGCAGCAAGGGTACGCCATGCTTTCCGTTGATGAATTCGCGCTCGCGCAGGCCGGAAAGGATAAGCGTTTCCCCGAAACGCATGATGACGTTGGTGGAGACGATGTTGTTGGCCGAGGTAAGCGCCTCCTGAAATCCGTCGAATTGGGCCGGCTCAATGAAGGAGCGTGCGCCCTTCACCGCCAGGAGCAGGCGGTCGTCGTCGATGAAGGTGGGCGTGACCGAGAGGCTTACACCGATGTTCTTGTCGGACAGGGAGCCGCCGTATTCCCCCGCCTGCGCAACGGAAATCGTCGAGCCGGAAAAGAAGGTGGCGGGTGTCCGGTCAAGGGCCAACAGGCTCGGCCGGGCAATCACGTCCGCCACCGTATCTCCGGCGTTAAAGATATTGAGCGAATAACTGATCCCCGCTGCGGGGAGACCCAGGCTGCGCATAACGGTCGTGCTGCGGATATCGTCGTTCGGATCGCTGTTGGACGTACTCTTTCTCTCCCAACTGCCGTTTAGGACAATTTTCAGCCCGTCGAGCAGATTGACGCCATTGGTGTATCCGGTGGTTTCCTGCGTGCGGACAATGGTAACATCCACCACGGCCATGCGCGGCAAGGCTATGCCCTTGCAGGGCGAAGGCAGGGCAGTCAACTTTTCGGTCGCATCGCTGCTGGTGCTGCTCCCCCAGCTACTGTTGCTGCTTCCTCCCCCCCAGCTACTGCTGGAGGATTGGCTGGTCGACGACTGCACACAATCACTCCAAGAGGGGGCAAGCGGTCCTTGCCCCTGCTCACCGATGATTTCGCCCGCGCTGCCAGCCCCGACCGGTGCCCCAGAAGGGGACGCTTGCGTGGCTGGCGGGAGATTTCCCGGGGTGGATTCCGCCGGCTGGACAGGCTCCGCAGCAGTGTCAGGAGCTGAATCCCCAGGTTTCGGCCCCTGGGCTGGGACAGCGGCGTTGCCGGAAATATCGGCTTGCGCATGCACCCTTTTCCACGCCCGGATCCTGTCGTTAAGAATGTGCACATCCTCCGAGGGGTTCGCCTGCTGGAAACGGTCCCTAAACTCAAGGGCGCTGGACTCCATTCCGAGCGCGGCGCTGGAAAGGGATGCGATCCGCAGGGCCTCCGGATCGTTCGGACGCAAGGTCAGCGTGTTATTGGCGGCCCACAGTGCCACCGGAGCATCGCTTGCCTGATAGGCCGACCCGGCCAGGGCAAGTTGGATGTCGGGGTTGCGCGGCCGCAGCCGGGCTGCAATGGCAAACGATTTCCGGGCCGCATCGTATTGGCGTTGCTCGACCTGCAGCAAACCGAGATGCCAGGCAGCCAGCCAGTGATTCGAGTCGAATTCCAGGGCCAGCCGGTATCCTGTTTCGGCCAGCTCCGCAACGGCTTGGCCATTTGTCCGGGCCATCTCGCGATAGGCCAAGCCATTGAGAAAATGCAGATTGGCATCGGAAGGGGCAAGGGCCAGGGCCCGATTGAACTCCGCGTTTGCCTTCTTCGCCTTGCCGACGGAGAGCAAGTCGATACCCTTTTCCGCGCCGGCCTGAATTGGCGATTCCGCCTCGCTCCGCATTGAAGGCTGCATCCCCGCGCAACCCGCCAGGGCAACCAAAAGAGCCGCCGATAGACCAAAAAATGCCATACGCATTACTGTCAATACCCCACGGTAGAGAAATTTATCATTCTGTTGTGCAAATTTGCACAAACAACTTAGCATGTTGCCTCTTTAAACGAGAAGATAATAATAATACGCATCAGAAGAACTCTTTCCGATACGCAAATTCGCAGCATGGGAAGACAAGCACGATGCCGCGGGCAGGCTGTTATCTGCGCACCAGGGCGTCGGGCAGGGTTGCCTTGCGGATAAGCCATTTCTTTTCCTGCTTCTGCAGGGAAAACTGAACCCGGTGGGTTTCGTCAAAGAAGTCCGGCTGGTTGTAGTTTGCAGTCACATGGACCAGGGCGCTGACCTCGCCCCTCCCCTTGCTCGGGATCTCGATCGAGATTTCCTCAAGGGCCAGCCGCAGGTTGGCCTGGCGGGAACGGTACAGGATGAGGTAATGGATGACCAATCCAGGCTCCAGCATCTCATGGTAGTTGCGCTCCGGCACAGTAACCTCGCAGGCCGGGGCAATGAAATCCTTCACCGGCTTCATCTTGAGGGCGATCATGATCGGAGTTTCCTCCCCATCCTTGGAAAGCGAGACCGCAATGTCGGTAAACTTCCGTTTGATCGCCTGTTGATCGCTGTAGTAGTACAGCAGCCAGCCACCAACCCCCAGCAGCACGACGACAAAGGCAATAATGCTTTTCCGCTTCATGTTTCAGTCCCCCAGGATTTTGCCCTCTCCACAGACACGTTCACCGTTTCTTTCTGGCCCCCCTGGATTTCCCCGCCCCAAGAGCAAACTCCGGCTCATACCCCACCGTGAACTGGCTTGCGGTATCATTGCGAATACCCAGGAAATGGGCGTTATTGGTATCAAAGGGACAAATCGGCTTCACGCAAGGCGCAAAGCCGAATTTGCGATGCAACTCGCGATTGCCGAGCACAAAGATGGTCCTCTCCCTGATGGCCTCCTGCCGCAGGGCAAAACGCAGCAGTTCGGAGCCTACCCCCTGCCCCTGAAACTCCGGATTCACCGCCAACGGGGCCAAATGCAGGCCGCACACCTCCTTGCCTTTATAGGCATTGGTAAAAGCAATATAGGCGATGAACTTGTTGACATGAATACACACCCACTCATGCATCGCCTTGCCATTGGCGTGGAGATTTTCCACCAATTGCGCTTCATACATGCTGCCAGGGAATGTCTGGCGCAGCAAGGCGGAAACCTTGCTATAATCTTCAGCGGTGAGCTTGCGTATTTTCACGGTTTATATTCTTGTAACGTTTTGTTTTTGATAGACTTAAACAGATATCCCCGTCTTTTCCGGGGCCTCCGGCTTGCATCCCCGGATAATTCGGTTTAGGGTGCGGGCCGGGTGTACACCAGGGGTGCGCCATTCGTCACCCTGTCTCCTTTGTAACAGAAGAACATATTGACCGCGAGAAAATCGTAGAATGAAAGTTGTTATTGCCGAGAAGCCTTCCGTGGCGCGCGACATTGCCGAGGTTCTCGATATCAAGGCCAAGAAAAAGGGGTACATCGAGGGGCGGGGCTGCGTGATCACCTGGGCCTTCGGCCATCTGGTCACCCTGCAGGAGCCGGGCGAGTATGATCCGGCCCTCAAGCATTGGTCGCTGGACACCCTCCCCTTCGTGCCGGAGAAGTTCAAGCTCGCCCTGATTAAAAACCGCGGGGTGGACGAGCAGTTCACGGTGATCGAAACCCTCTGCCAGCAAGCCGAGGAGATCATCTGCGCCACGGATGCCGGGCGGGAAGGCGAGCTGATCTTCCGCTACATCCTGGCCATGGCCAACTGCGAGGACAAGCCGATCCGCCGCCTCTGGCTTAATTCGCTGACCCCCGACGCAATCCAGGAGGCGTTCAAGGATCTCAAGGACGGCCACGACTACGACGCGCTCTATGCCGCGGCCCGCTGCCGCAGCGAGTCCGACTGGATCGTCGGCCTCAACGCCACCCGGTACTATACGGTGCGCCACGGGCGGATCGGCGGCGCCAACGACCGGGTGCTCTGGAGCATCGGGCGGGTGCAGACCCCGGTTCTGGCCATGATCGTAGAGCGCGACGACGCCATTCTCCAGTTCCGGCCCCAGCTCTTCTGGGAGCTCACCACCCGCTACCGCGAGGTGGTCTTCAAGTGCACTGGCAAGCGGTTTGAAAAACCGGAAAAGGCCCAGGCGCTGCTGGAAAAAATCACTGGCCAGCCCTTTGCCATCACCGGGATTGCCGCAAAAGAGAAAAAAGAACAGCCCCCCCAGCTCTTTGATCTCACCACCCTGCAGCGGGAGATCAACAAACTGCACGGGCTCTCGGCCGCCGATACCCTTGCCGCCACCCAGAATCTCTACGAAAAAAAGTTCGTCACCTATCCGCGTACCGATTCGCGCTATCTCAGCAAAGACCTGCAGCCGCGCATTCCCCAAATCCTGACGCAACTCAAAGCCTTCCGGCCGGAAGAGATCGCACCGCTCAACCTGGCGAAACTGCCTTTCAGCAAGCGGATCATCGACGACACCAAGGTCAGCGACCACCACGCCATCATTCCCACCGGCGTTGCGCCGCGCAGCCTCAACGCCAACGAACAGCTGGTGTACGATGCGATCGCCACCCAGTTCATCGCCGCCTTTTATCCCGCCTGCGTCAAGAATATCACCACGGTGGACGGGGTCAGCAACAATGTGCTGTTTCAGGCCAAGGGAACCCAGATTGTCCAGCCGGGCTGGACCGCCCTCTTCCTGAACAAGAAACAGGCCCAGGACGTGGCCGAGGAACAGACCCTGCCGCTTTTTGTCGAAGACGAATCCGGCCCGCACCAGCCGTCCCTGCGGGAAGGCAAAACCATCCCGCCCAAGCACTTCAACGAAAACTCGCTGCTCGGGGCCATGGAGGCTGCCGGCAAACTGGTGGAGGATGACACCCTGCGCGAGGCGCTCAAGGAGCGGGGCATCGGCACCCCCGCCACCCGCGCGGCCATCATCGAAACCCTGCTGAGCCGCAACTATATCCAGCGCGACAAGAAACAGCTGCGCTGCACCGACATGGGCCGTTGCCTCATTGCCTTGATCCGGGACCCGTTGCTCAAGTCGCCGGAGATGACCGGGGAGTGGGAGGAAAAGCTCAAACAGATCGAGCGCGGCCAGCTCGACGCCGACGAGTTCATGGCTGGCATCTCCGGCTACATCCGCACCCTGATTGAAAGCAGCACTGCGGAGAGGCTGAACACCGCGCGCTGGGGCAGCTGCCCGCTCTGCGGCAAAGAGGTAGTCAAAGGGAAGCGAGCCTACGGCTGCTCGGGCTGGAAGGATGGCTGCGAGTTTGTCCTCGAACCGGAGTGCAAAGGGGTGGCGCTTACGGCCAAGCAGATCCAGGTGCTGCTCCAGCAGCACATCCTGCCGCAACCGGTACGGATTGAAGACGAACCACGGATGCTCATCCTCTCCACCCAGGGCATGGTCATGGACCTGGAACTGCCCACTGCCGACCGACAGAAAAAAGCGAAAAAAACGGATCGGCCCTAACGTTGCAAGAGCTGATCCCGACCTATCCCCGGTTTTCCCCAAAGGACCCGAACATGCCAGAAACAATCCCCCAAGCCATCAAGGAAGACCTGGAGAATGCGGCCGACCTGCACCAACGCGCCTCTTCCGATTACGAAAAATGTGTGGAATTCAACAAGCTGATGTCCGACCTTTTGGGAAGGCTGGAAGACGCCGGCTGCTATAAAACCGCCGACAAGGTGATGTCCATCCTCATCGACTGCAACCCCAAACAAGGGGCCCAGTGCGACAAGGCTGCCCGCATCGGGGACAAAATGAAGAAATTCCAAAGAGACCGCTAGGGAGGCATTTCCCTGCTTCCTCTATCCATTAGTCATCTACCACCGGCAAAGCCGGTGGCTCGACGGTTGCTGACCCCTCAAAGGGGCCTGATCGCAACCGGCTAAAAACAAAGCCTTGTGTTTTCTGCCGTCATTCCGGCGAAGGCCGGAATCCAGGCCTTTTCCTGGAACCCGGCCTTCGCCGGAATGACATGTGTTACGGAAACCATTTCCGGAACTGTCAAACTTTGCGAGTCCCCCGGCAGAGCCGGGGTTTTACCTGTTTGTTATCAATTCCCCATCCCCACTCTTTTTCTTAAAAACGCGAATCTCCACATCCACATCCAGCTCCAACCGCTCCAAAACAGCCACCTTCCCCTTTGTCTCCCGGTCAATATTCCAGTAATAGGGGGTCATGGCCAGCAGGTCCATGATCACTTGATTGGATGCAAGCGCAAGCGGATAGGTGATCCGCGACACAGTAGCAGGAGCAAAAAGCTCCTGGGCCTTTTCAATGATCGCAGGCGCCGCATGCTCCCTGGTGACCGGATAGATGATCTCCCGCAACCCGTTGAGATGCCTTGGGCCGGGGCTTACGAAGACCAGGCTGCCCCCCGCCTTGAGAATCCGGGCAAACTCCGGGATGCTTGCCGGCGAAAAGACGCTGAGCACGATATCCAGGGATGCATCCAAATAGGGCAGATCGTTGATGCTCGCCACGAACCAGGCCATGGTTCGGTCGCGCTGGGTGGCCTGCCGCACTGCAAACTTGGACACATCGACCCCGTGGCACTCCATGCGGCGGTGCGCCTCACTGCCACGGGCCAGGGCTTCCTTAAGCCGCGCAAGATAAAAGCCTTCGCCGCAGCCGGCATCGAGCACGCTGCAATCACTGTCCAGCGCCAATCCCGAAAACACGCTGGAGATGGCTTCGTTGATCCCGTCGGAGACCCGATTGTAGTACCCCTGGTCCAGGAACCGTCTCCGGCTCAGGATCATCTCCGGGTCGTCCCCCGGCTCTTTGGAATGTTTGTTGTGGGCAAGCACCAGGTTGACATACCCCTGGCGGGCGGCATCAAAGCTGTGCATCGCCGCGCATTGGTAGCCGGTCGCGGTTGCAAGCAGCGGTTCCCGGCAAACGGGACATTGGAGAAGGGAGGTCATGTGCGCATCCTTACCATGGGGCCTGATCTCATGTGCACGGTTGAGTCGGGGTTCCAGAGGGATTGGAGGGGGGTCCGGTCATACGTATGGACAGGCAAAAAACCCTGCCACCTGTTCGACTTCGGCAGGCAGGTGCGGAGCAAGTATGCCTTGGGTCCGCAGGCCATGCAAAAAGCTACCGTACAGTCGAGGAGAAGTCAAATCACTTGCCGGGCGCTGCCCGTATCAGGCAGCGCCTTTGCCGGGTTGCGGCTCTCCCCCGCGCTGGTCACCATGACCGCCGAGACCCCGGGCAAGGGGCACTTGGTTTCGCATATCCCGCAGCCGACGCAGAGATCGTCAATCAGGTACGGCTGTTTGACCGTCACCTTCTCGCCCCGGCTGTTTTCAACGGTAGCTTCCCGGAACTTGATCGCCTTGTCCGGGGTGGGGCAATGCTCTTCGCAGACGATGCAGGGGATACCATTGGCATAGGGCAGGCAGCGGTTCTTGTCAAAGACAGCATTGCCGATTTTCACCTTTTTCTTTTCCGGGGCGGACAGCTTTGCGATGGCCCCGCTGGGGCAGACCTGGCCGCAAAGGGTGCAGTTGTATTCACAATAGCCGGTGCGGGCTTTGAGGATCGGGGAAAACATCCCCTCCAGGCCGGCCTGGAGAAAAGCAGGCTGCAGCCCGTTGCCGATGCAGACCTTCATGCACTCTCCGCAGCGGACGCAGCGGCCGACAAACTCTTCTTCCGGCAAGGCCCCGGGCGGGCGGATCAGGAGTTCGTCGGACTGGCGGGCCAGGGTTCGGCTCTTGAGAAAAAACGGCAGCAGCGCCCCCACAGCCAGGGAGCCGACAAAAGTACGCCGGGAAAGCGCAAAAGTCGGCTTTGTCCGAGATTGCCCGCCAAAGCGAAATGATATTTTGTTGCCCGGGCAATGATGGATACAATCCAAACAGAGATTGCAGTCCAGCATCGAGATAGCGCGGTCCTCGTCGATGGCCCCCATCCGGCAGACCTCCCGGCAGTTCCGGCACTTGCCGCATGTGCTGCCGGTTTTCCCCCGCAGGAGGGAAAACCGGGCGGTCACCGCAAACAATGCGCCCAGCGGGCAGATATTGCGGCAGAAAAACCGGCGCTCCAGCCTTTCCAGAAAGAAAATCAGCAGAAGAATCCCCAGCGAAAGAAGTGTCAGGTCATGGTATTTCTGATTAAAGGGCAGGACGGACGCCTTGAGAAAGGCGTACACCGGTTCGGTCACAGCGTTGACCCAGGCCGGGGCCTCTTGATAGGTGTAGGTGAAAAAGGTTGCGGACAGGGCGTGTAAGGCCGGGTCCACCGCCAGGGCCAAACCCCGGACCAAAATCGAGAAGGGATCGACGTACCCGGCCATGGGCAGCCCGAAACAGGCTCCCACCAGCAGAAAACCCAGGAGATAGAACTTGAGCGGCCGGTATGTTCTTTCTTTCCCGGTCCGCGGGTTCGGCGTCACGTTGCGGCAACCGTCCAGCAGGGTTCCCATGGGGCAGATCCAGCCGCAGAAAAAGCGGCCCAGGATCAGGGTAAGCAGCAGGGTGCCAACGGCGGGCAGCATCAGGAGAATAAAAAACCCCGCGGCCAAGGAAGCGGACAGGGCCAGCAGGGGATCGATCCTGAAAAGAATGTTCACCGCGTACTCGATGCTATCGGAACCCGAATAATCGGTCCTGATGAACAAAAAGAAAAAGAGCGCCAGGCAGGCCAACTGGCTCAGGCGCCGCCAGTAATACAAGGGGATTTTGCGGGTGGTTTTCATGGAAATTCATTGCCCCGGTGCGGGATCGGTTGAAGCGGGACAAGCTGACCCGCGGGTTTCAGGGAAAAAGATCAGGCCTTAATCACCCTGATCTTTTTCAGGTCCATCTCCCCCAGCCCCATGGCATGAGCGGCGACAGTGGATTCTATCTCCTCGGGCCTCAGGCCGAACAGGGTGGTGGCGTAGGCATCGGCAGCCACCGGATCAACCGAGGCGACAACCGTGTCCAGCACCCTGACATCATCGAGATTGCCGCCCTGCGGGCCGTTGGCAAGAAGGATGCGGGTGGCGTCGATCACGGTGAGCTTCGGCCGGACCACCGTGGCCAGGTCCGCCAGTTTCTGGCCAAGGTTGTGGTGCATCGCCCCCCGGGTGCCGCCCATAACCCCCATGCTGTTCTTGAGGCCCAGGGTCAACCGGCTGAGCCCGTGGTGCTTGGCCACCGGCACGTTGATATAGCTGTCCGCCTCCAGGGCGTCGCGATAAATCTCCAGACGCCTGACCGCCTTGCCCCGCGCAATGTCAACCGGGACATATTTGCGCTCGTCCGGGTGAAAAAACTTCAGCCGCTTGTCCTTGATCCCGGCCAGGGCCTCCTGGATGCCGCTGTTGACATAGCACCGCCGCTCCTCGTTACAGGTCCGGTCAAAGACCAGAACCTCCCCGGCCCCGGCATCCAGAGCCCGCTCAACCAAAACCCTGACCACCTGCGGATGGGTATTGGCAGCCTGGGCCGGATTTCGGTCCCAGCCGATATTCGGCTTGACCACCACCTTGTCGCCGGGGCGGACGAATTTTTCCATCCCGCCCAGGGGGGAAAGAACCCGGTCAACCAGATCCCGGTAATTCTTTCCGGTCGCATGGGCAAGGAGGGGCGGGTGAGCATCCGCTGCCAGGGCCTCGCCTATCGTGAAATGGGGAACACCCACACTGAGCCCTGCCGACCACAGGGCCACCTGCCTGAGAAATTCTCTCCTGTCCATGCCGGCACCTCTCCCGTACTTGTTCGTCTCGGTTTTTCCACTCAGTTAATTATGGCTCCGCAACGGTGTTATGTCAAAGCAAACCCCAAGGGAGGGAGCAGCGGATGCCGGAATCTGCACAGGGGAAAAATAGTTTCCGGTCATTTTTTTTAGCCGGAGGCCTTGGTTTTCCATCTATCTCTAACAGGTTGAAACTCTGTAGTTTGTTTTCCTAACTATTTTTTTGTTGCCAAGGGCAAGAGGAGTATGGCACGGTTAAATTGTGCGACAAAATGTCGCACCTGAACAAGGGAGGGGAATATCGTTATGATACGCAAACGAATGCATCACATGAAGAGATGTTGTGTCCGGACAGCGTTGGTCATTCCCCTTCTTGCGACAGGTTCCGCCGGCGCGAAAATCACCGGCGAGTGCGACAACTGCCACACCATGCACAACAGCCAGCAAGGCGCCAGCATGCAGTTCAACAATTCCGCTGCGGTGGAGCGAAACCTGCTGCGGGGAGACTGCCTCGGCTGTCATGGTCAGGCCACTGCCCAGAAGATCGTCAACATAAACGGCAGCCTGGTTCCCCAGGTCATGCATTCCGATCCCAGCGGGGATCTTGCCGCCGGCAATTTCGGGTACATTACCGGCATCAAAGGCACAGCCTCCAACAGCCACGGCCATAATGTCATTGCCCTTGGCGCGGCATTTAAAGAGACCCTGATAACCAACCTGCCCGGCGGAATCAGGCAGTCCTTCCACGACGGGTATATCGTCAACGCCTCAAACCTGACCTGCGCCGGGCTCAACGGGTGCCATGGCTACAGATACGCCAGCGGCACACCCACCGATGTCGTCGCGCTCAAAGGCGCCCATCATAACAACGTGGACGGCCAATTAACCGTGGCCGACACCGCCGCAAACAGCTATCGCTTTCTTGTCGGCGTGAGAGGCTATGAAAACCAGACTGACAAATGGCAGAATGCCAGCGCCACAAATCACAACGAATATTACGGCGCCACCACGCCCATGACTTTGGGCTGCGGCGCCACCAGTTGCCATGGCAGCAACGGCGTATCCCCGCCCAATCACACGATCAGCGGATTTTGCGGCACCTGCCACGGCAATTTTCACACCCTCTCGGCAGGCGCCAGCGACGGCATAGGTGCGAACATAACCTCGCCATTCATCCGGCACCCCAACGATATCGTGCTCCCGGCCTCCAAGGAATATCAGAACTACACGACC
>JAHJRQ010000011.1 GCA_018830485.1 Pseudomonadota bacterium
AAAATCAACTTCCTGTTGATTTTTCAAGCCGCAAAACCAAAACAAGTTTTGCCTTTTCTCACATTTTCAGCAACGTAAGTGGCTGAAAATGACGGGGCGTCCTTGCCCCGCACAGGAGCCTTGAATTTTTCAAGGCTCCCTTTATTTTTTGCGGCGGCCTTTTTTGGGTGGCGGCTGTGCCTTGATTGCTTCCAGGGTTTGCCGGAAGGTGTCAAGGTGCGGGCCGCCAAGCTCCACGGCCCGCTGTGCCATGGCCAGCCCCTCTTTCCGCTTGCCCTGTTTGTTCAGAACCTGGGCCAGGTTGTTGAAGGGGATGCCGTTTTTGGGTTCAAGCAGGGTTGCCCTCCGAAAGGCCTCGGCTGCTCCGGCAAGATCGTCCTGGCTGTAGCGGCTGTTGCCAAGGCCCATCAAGGCGCCAAAGCTCTGCGGCCATCGCTTTAAGGCCGTGGCGTAGCCGATTGCCGCCCCCCGCCATTGCCCGGTCCTTTCCAGCCCGGCAACAGCCTCAAGCCAAGCACCTTCTTCAACTGTATTCGGCAGCCGGTTCGGCGGCAGAACCAACAGCCCCCAGTACTCGCCGCGTTGCCAGGTATTCAGAAAAACTCCGGATTTGAGATGCTCGTTGGCCGTGAGCCCCGAGTGGAGGATCACCTCATCGCGGTCCTGGTCAAAGCCGATCACCACGGCATAATGCCATTTTGGGTACCAGGACAGGCCGAGATTGACCAGGACAATGACAGGATGGCCGGCCGCGACCTCGGCCAGCAGGGCCTCGCTGCCGGCGATGGGGTAGGCGAGCCGTCCATGCCTGCGTGTTGCGCCGATCAGTCCGCTTTGCAGGCTGCCATGGAAGCCGGGGGTGAAGACTTCGGGGGTGAGCTCGGCGGGCTGGATGGAAACCCCGCTCCAGTTAAGGGCCATGGCCAGTGCGGCCGGGCCGCATTGCAATTCTTCCTGGGCAAAGAAGGGCACCTTGGCAACCATGGCCTTGGCAGGCCCGCCCGGCGTCTGGGGCAGACGTTCCGTCGACAGGATGCCGCAGCCGGAGAGAAGCATGGACAGCGCTAAAAACAACAGGCCGGCAATCATCCGATTGCCGGCCCGGCTGAAACCCGACTGTTGTCTCCTCCGCTTAGCGTTGCGGCCTGACAAAGGAAAAAACATGGGTAAAACCGAGGATGTCGGTGATCAACAAGACGAGAAAGATCAACACCGCAGCGCCGATGACCGTCCCGATTCCGTCGCCGCCTGCAGGCAACTGGTCCATGGCCTGGGAAATCTTTGCCAGCTCCGCATCGGAAAGGCTGGCCACCCGTTTCTGGGCCTCAACTGCATCAACGCCGTGCTGCACCATGACCTGTTGCACATCGTCGCGGCCCAGGAAGGCGGCAACCCGCACCCGGCTGGCGTCCTGCTTCTGCGCCGCGATCACGGTGTTGGTGTCGATCATCTGCGCCCGTGCCGCCTGCACGGAAAGGTCGAGGAGAAGAAAGGAAAACACCAAAAAGAAACTCATGGGTTTGATCATTTTTTGCAGCATGGATATTCTTCCTTGTCTTGAAGTTTGCTAAAAATCTGCACAATTAAACAACACTTTTACTTTATAAATAATAGGGGCAAATACTGCAATGGCTTTCCTGCTTTTTTGACCGCTACCAGTCCGTGGCCGCGGCAGGCACAGTGGCACGGTCGACAAGGCGGATGGCCCCGTGCTGGCAGGCGGGTCGGCAGACCCCGCAGCCATAGCAGGCGGCGGCATCGACCAGGCATTTTGTGTTGTCGCGGTCAACGGTGATGGCGTCAAAAAAGCAGCGCTTGCGGCAGAGGGCGCAGCCGGTGCAGGCCAGCGGGTCGATCTCGGCCACGTACTCAGCCTTCCACATGGTGCGCGTCACCCCCAGGGTGATCTGGGCCCGGTAGGCCATGCAGTCCTGGTCGCAGTTGCAGATCGCCCCGATGAACGGGGTGTTGAAGGTCCAGACGCTATGGGTCTTGCCCTCCTGGTCGAGCTGGCGGATGAAGCTGATGGCCTGTTCCTTGGTCCAGTGCTCAAAGGCGGCGAAATCCGGCGCTTGGGCGAGGATCGGGGTAAGGTCCATGCCCACCCCGAAGCAGTAGCGTTTTTCCGTGCCCAGGGAGACCCGGCGGCAGACGCAGGGCAGCCGGACGATGTGCTCCATCTGCGAGAGGATCGCTTCCACATCCTCCAGGGGCACGATCTGGCCGAAGTGGGTCTTTTCCATCTTGCGGGAGAGAAGCGGATAGGCGATGAAGCGGTAGATCCGCGGAAAGCGGCGCTGCCAGCGAGCGGCCGCAGCAACATCGTCCCGCAGCGACTTGCTGAAGCCGCGCAGGAAGCGGAGGAGGTTCTGCTCGGAATTGACCTGGCGGAACGTCTCGGCCGTGTAGTTGGCCATGTTCTCGTACCATTTCTTCCCTTCTCCATGTTGGGTGCAGAATCGGCACATGCCGCTCACCATTCCAGAAAAAATATGGGGCGCCGGTGATCCGGGCGCCAAGATTGCCGCGCAAATGCATTGTGCCAAGGACTAAGGCCGGGCCACTCCGGCCCCCCTGTTTTTTTGCCGCATGTCTTTAAAACGCTTCAGCCGGAAAAAATCCTCCCGCTCCCGCTCCCCGATGTATTGGCTTACCAAGTGGATACGGCCGGCCATCTCCGGCAGAATGCGCTCCTCAAGAACCCGGAATTTCCTGGAGGTTTTCTGGATCTCTGCCCCGAGATTCTTGAGCTTGCTCTCATGGCCGGCAGCCTCAAGGAGCTCCTTCACCACCTGTTCAAAAGAGAAAAAAGTCTCCTCAAGATGCGGGGTGGTGGGACCGAAATCATACTGGCGGTCAGCGGCGGAGCGGACAATGGGCTCAAGGATTTCAGCGGTTCGGTAGCGTGCTCCCAGCACGTTTTTTTCTGCAAGCGCAACGCCGGGATCATACCGGTTCACCGCGGCCAGGGCGGAAACGGCCGACTCTCCTTCCAGCCCCATACTCACCGCGAGATACTGCCGTGCCTGCCCGTAAAGCGCCATGATTTTTTTGCGGTTGAGGAGAAAGGGGCGGGTCGAGGCGAGAAACTCCACCACCAGGGCCTGGCGCCGTGCTTTGAGGATATTGAGGCTGTTGGCGATGATCTTTCTTTTTTCCTTCAGCCTCAGCAGATAGGTGCGGTTGGGGTGCATCATGGCGGGCCGAACCTGGCCAGCAGCTCCTGGCCGAGATCGAGAGAGTCGAGAATCGGACGTCTGCCCGATTGCTGATGGACGAATTCCTTTTCAAAGGCCTCGCAAAAATCAAGGATCCGCCGGTCCGCCCCGGTCATGCCCTCGCGGCCGACAATTGCCGCCAACCCTCTCAGGTCGCTCCCCCGGGCGTATTGCCGATAGAGATCATTGGCCACCTGGCGATGGTCTTTGCGGGTCAAGCCCTGGCCTATGCCGTGCTGCATCAGTCTCGAAAGGCTCGGCAGAACGTCGACCGGCGGATAGATCCCCTGCTGGTGCAGTTCGCGGCTCAAAACAATCTGCCCCTCGGTGATGTAGCCGGTCAGGTCGGGGATGGGATGGGTGATGTCATCCTCGGGCATGGTCACCACCGGCAGCATGGTCACGGAACCGGGACGGCCCTTGATGCGGCCGGCCCGTTCAAAGAGCAGGGCCAGGTCGGAATACATGTAGCCGGGATAGCCCCGCCGCCCGGGCAGCTCTTCCCGGGCCGAGGAGATTTCCCGCAGGGCGTCGCAGTAGTTGGTCATGTCCGTGACCACCGCCAGGGCATCCATGCCGTGCTGGAAAGCGAAATACTCGGCCACGGTCAGGCCGAATCTGGGAGCCAGCAGCCGCTCCAGCACCGAATCCCCGGCCAGATTGATGATGGCCACATAATGGGTGT
This sequence comes from Pseudomonadota bacterium, assembly GCA_018830485.1. Classification (GTDB taxonomy): domain Bacteria; phylum Desulfobacterota; class Desulfobulbia; order Desulfobulbales; family Desulfurivibrionaceae; genus Thiovibrio. The sequence goes on from JAHJRQ010000011.1 coordinate 3,904, forward strand.
CCAGCTCTTCCAGGATGCGCATGTAAAAAGCATGTTCATGGTGGGTGAGGCCCAGGGCCACAAAGATCACCACAAAATTCCCCTGCGGCGTCCGGGCATATTTGAGGATGTCGGCCACCATCTGCTGCGAGGGCAGCCCGGCACAGGAAAAGATGGGCAGTTTCTGGCCCTTGACCAGGGTCGCCAGGCCATCGATGGCGGAAATCCCCGTTTCGATGAACTCGCGCGGGCTCTCCCGGAGGGTGGGGTTGAGCGGGAAGCCGCCCGCCGGCCACCAGCGTTCAGGGACAAACATGGGCTTTTCGTCCAGGGGGTGCATGGAGCCGCTGAACACCCGGTTCAACATGGTGGGCGAAAGGGGGGTCTGCTTGATCGCATCGCCGAAGACCACGGTGGTGTGCTGCACATCAAGGCCCCGGCACTCACCGAAAACCTGAATGAGGACATCGTTTGCATGCACGGCCAGGACCTCCCCTTCCAGCTCCCTGCCGTCGGGGGCGATGACCTGGACCACCTCCCCCATGCGAACCGCCTCCACCTGCCCAACGAAAAGCAACTGGCTGCGGATTCCCCGCACCGTGGAATATCGGTATTCGGCAAGCCGCATCAGCGCATCTCCCGGAGAAGAACGGCCAGATCCTCGCCCTGGGCCAGGCGCGCCGCTCCCTGCTCATACTGCCGGACAAGGAGAGCGATCAGTTCGGCGGTTTGCGCGGGGGCGGAAAAGGCATCCTCGCTGAAGGAATTCTGACAGAGAAAGCGGCTCCGGATCCGGTCAGCCGCATGGAGGAGAAAATGGTCTTCGTCCTGCAGCCCCTCGGCGCCCACGATCTCGGAAACCTCCCGCAGCTTCTCTTCCTTTTGCAGCAGGGTCATGCTTTTTTTTCGTAACTCGACCCATTGGCGGCAGACGGCCTCGGTGCAGTGCCTGCCCACCTCCTCCCCATAGAGGGAATAGCTCTGTCCCCAGTGTATGGCAGGAAAGTGTCGGCGGTGGGCCAGAGCGGTATCCAGCATGTAGAAGGCGCCGCTTGCCCGCAGGCAGGCCTGGGTTGTCGGTTCGCTGAAGTCGCCGCCCGGCGGGGAAACGGAAAGAATCATGCTCAGGGAGCCGGTTGTGCCGTTGAGTGTTTCCACCACCCCGGCCCGGGAGAAGTATCCGGAAAGACGCGAGGCAAGATAGGTGGGGTAGCCCTCTTCGCCGGGCATCTCCTCAAGGGCCGAGGATACCTCGCGCAGTGCCTCGGCCCAGCGGGAAATGCTGTCCGCCAAAAGGAGGACGTGGCAGCCCATGTCCCGGTAATATTCCGCCATGGTGACCGCGGTATAGATGGAGGCCTCCCGGGCCGCCACCGACATGTTGGAGGTGTTGGCCACCATGATGGTTCTTTCGGCAAGGGGTCGGCCGGACCAGGGATCGCTCAAGGAAGCAAACTCTTCGAGCATCTCCGCCATTTCGTTGCCGCGCTCGCCGCAGCCCACATAGACCACGACATCAACGGCCGCATGCTTGGCGATGGTCTGCTCCAGAATGGTTTTTCCGGTGCCGAACCCGCCGGGGATAATGGCGGTGCCGCCCAGGGCGAGGGGGAAAAAGAAATCAATCACCCGTTGGCCGGTGATCAAGGGCGAGGTGGGCGGCAGTTTCCGGCGAAAGGGCCTCGGGGTGCGGATGGGCCAATCCTGGGCAGCATGGAGAAGCCTGCCATCGTCAAGTTCCGCCACCGGGCGGCGCAAATCCATGTCGCCCTGGGCAATGGCGGTTATGACCCCGCCGGCTTGGGAAAAGAGAGCATGCGTAAAGGAATTTTCCCGGACAAAACCCAGGGCTTCTCCCACAGCAACCCGGTCCCCCACTTTTTTCAAGGGGGTGAACGGCCAGCCTTTGTCCTCCGGCAGACTGGGCAGATCGCAGCCCGGCCGGATAAAAGGGCCGAAGGTTTCCCCCATCAGGGGCAGCGGCCGCTGCAGCCCGTCGTACACCTGGCCCATCAAGCCCGGGCCGAGCCGGGCGGAAAGGGGCACCCCCAGGGGTTGGGCAGGCTCGCCGAGCCCCAAGCCCTTGGTTTCTTCATACACCTGCACCACCGCATGGTCCCCGGCAAGCCGCACCACTTCGCCCTGCAAACCGGCATGCCCCACCTTGAGCCGGTCGTAGAGCTTGAGATCCGCCAGATCCACCGTGACCGTGGGGCCGGTTATGCCGATAATGGTGCCTTTCATCCGCCCAGCCTCACATGGTAGCCGATGGCCTTGTTGATGAGCTGCATGGCGTAATCTTCGCGGGCAACCTCGCCAATATCCGGCGCGGGCAGGACGATGAGCAGGCCGGACCAGTTTTTTTCCAGAAACGGCAGGGCTTCCCTGTTGGTGTGGTCAAGCAGCCTTTCCTCCACCGCAATGGCGCCCACCCGCTCATCCTGCATCAATTCCCGGACACTCTGCAGTAGCTCGGCGGGCGAGCACTGCTGGGCGCGGATTCCGGCCAGGCCGAAGCCGGGGTGCACGTCCGGGGGGACTAGAAGGGCCATGTGTTTCATTGAATCACCTTTGCCTTGCACAGCTCTTCCCCGGCCAACCGGCCATGGAAGAGGAGCCCCCTGTTTCTGGCCAGGAGATCCTGCTGCCAGAGATAGTGGAGGATCTGCGCCACCGTATTGCTTCGGGCCCGCCGCTGTAAAATGAGGGCTTGGCGGCGCAGCAGGAAATCCTCCAGGCCGGAAAACTCCGCAATCCCCTGCGGCAGGCCGCTCTCCCAGTGAAGGGTGGCAAGCAGCCTGCCTGCCCGTTCCGGCTCAGCCAGAGCCTTTTCCCATTGTGCCTCCAGATGGCCGCCGGCCAGGAAAGTCATGGGCTCCTGCCAGTAGTGGGCCTTGGCAAGGGCGAGAATATTGCGCAGGTCAACGATATCTTTAAAGAAAGAACGCACCCCTGCCTCCGGAGCGACCAACCCCAGGTGGGCAAAAAAAAGTTCATAGAGCCGCCGTTCAAAGGCTGCGATCCCCTGTCCGGCATACACCGCGGCAAGGCCGGAAAAACCAGGGGCAAGCCGGGCGCAGAGCAGTGCCTCCAGCCGTTTCGTCAAGACCGGCGCCTCTTCCTCTGTCTGCAGGAGTTTTTGCAGCTCCGGGCAAAGGAGGGTGCGGGACGGGGAAAAATCGAGCCCGTCTGCCGAAGCCCTTGCCCTGCGGAGCCGCACTCCATTCACCAGGGGTTTCAGTTCAAAAAAAAGAAACACCGGGGCCAGGCTGTGCCGCAAGCGGCTGTTCAACTGGTGATACAGCCAGACTCGCTCCGCCTGGGACCGCCCGGCTATGTCTTGCGCCGTGGCCCAGGGCAGAGGCTGTTTACCCTCGAGGCAGGCCTGAACATCCGCAGCACCGGCGGCTTTTCTCGCCAGCAGACGCGGGAGCAGGTAGCCGGAAGGAAATTCCGGCTGCGGCAGATTACGAAGCAGCATGCGGTTTCTCCTGGTGCAGGGACCGGAAAAATTCCGGCAGGAGCCGGGGCCAGGCGCGTTCAAGCCGCTTTTCCAGGGTGTTGAACACCGAGATCTTGCCATCCGCGGATTGAGCGACAAGGCCGCCGGCCAGCCGAGGGTCTCCCTCGACCAGCGCCGTGGGGAAAAGCGCACGGGCCTGGGCGATCTCGTTTTCGCTGACGCGGACAAGCCCCCAATCTCCTTGGGGCAGCTCCGCGGCCAGGGCCGGGAGCAGCGTGTCGCCGCAGTGCGTCCGCAGCCAGGGCAACTCCGCTCGGGCCAGATCGTAAAGCCGCCCGGCCAGGGCTGTTTCCGCCTTGGCCCGAAGCAGCCAGGCCTGTTCTTCCGCTTCCCGCATCAGCCTGCGGCCAAGCTCCTGGAGGGCGTGCTCCCCCTCCAGGCGGCAGCGCCTCCTTTCCTCGGCCAGGGCAGTCTCCGCCTCCGCGGTGTGGCGTTGCACCTCGGCTTCCGCCTGCTCCCAGACGGCACGGACCTTTTCTTCCCCCTGGGCGCGGAGATGTTCGAAAAGCGTCTGCATCCCGCAACCCCTAATGCAACAGAATCATGGCTGCGATTACAAAACCGAGAATCACCATGGTTTCCGGGATCGCCACCAGAATGATGATCGTCGCGGTCAGTTCCGGCTTTTCCGCCAGGGCTCCGGCTCCGGCAGCGCCTATCTTGGCCTGGGCCCAGGCCGTGGCCAAAGCGCTCAGCCCCATGGCCAGCGCCGCCGCAAAGGGGACTACGATCCTGTCCCAGGGAATTGCTCCATCCATAGCGCTCCTCCTTTTGTCTGTTGCCCTGCCGCACCGGCGTGGGCTTTTCCAGAACGATTACGACTGGTTGTTCTTTTTCCCCAAGGGGGAGAACGCCCGGCCGCCCTTTTCCATGGTCTTGCTGAAGAACTCGACATAATGGAGCCGCAGGGCATGGACCGTGGGGGCGAAGATGCCCAGCAGCACATTGAAGCCATGCAGCAGAATGCCGATGATAACCCCCAGCCAGATGCTGCCGGTCATGCCGGCAAGGTGATTGGCAACATAGGCGAGGAGCACCGAGGTAAGGCCGATGGCCATGATCCTGGCGTAGGAGATGATGTTTCCAAGATGTTTGATCGCCTCCAGGGGAGCAAGCAACCCGCCGGTGAGGAGAAGCGCCGGGGCAAGGATGAAAAGCCCGGTGAGCAGGGGCTGTTGCCACAGGCCGGCAACGGGAAGGATATAGGTGGCGCCGAGCAGGGAGACGCACAGGATGAAAAGGATGCTAACGAATTTGAAGGCGGCCTCCCTGGGTTCTTTTTTGCGGCGGGCGCTCAAGCCACCGAGGAGAAGGGCCAGGGAGATGTGGACGACCCCGGCGGCAAGGGAAAAATACACCATGGGCAGAATCGTGTCATGCCGGGCCAGCAAAAGGGGCTTGAGCCCGAGCCAGGCCGCGCCAAGCGCGCCGAGGAACTCCCCATACAGCAGCCCGAATATCATGGCATACACCCCGCAGACCACCATGATCTTTCCGGCGTCGCGCACCAGCTTCCGGTGTCGCCAGCGGCAAAGGAGCGCCAGCCCCAGTCCGGAGACAATCAGGCCATACCCCACATCCCCGAGCATCATTCCGAAAAAGAGCGGGAAGAAAACCCCGATATAGGGGGTGAGGTCACAGGAAGAGTAGCGGGGCACGGGCAAGAGCCGGGAGAAAATCTCAAAGGGCTGGAAATAAGCGGGATTATGCAGGGATGTGGGCACCCGGTCAAGATCCCGCACCAGGATCTCCTTTTCTTCAACCGTCACCTTGCCGGCAAATTCTGCGTGCAACTTACGGCTGAAACAGCCCACCGCATCCTCCGGGATCCAGCCGAAGATGAAAAAGCACATCGTGCTCTGGTAGACCGAGGCAGTGGCATTGAGGAGGGTGAGCTGGACCATGAGCCAGTTGCGCACATGGCGGTAGATTCCCTGCCAGCGTTGGGAAAAGGTTGCGACCTCGGCCTGGATTCGGTGCCGCCTTTCTGCAAGTTCCGACTGTTTTTCGGCAAGAGCGACGATTTTTTCAGACACCGGCAAGATGGCAAGCTCTTGGGGCAGCGCATGCTCCAGCATCAGATTGCCGCTCAGTTTTTTCCGGAGGAGGTTCGCAACTTCCTGCTCCGCCGTGATGACCCCGAGCAACCGGCCTTCCGCCCCTTCCACGGTGTCGATGGAGATTGGCTGGCCGGTCTCCTGCTCAAGGCGCCGCTTGAGTTCGGCCAGCGCCTTGCGGTCGCGGATGGAGACTCCGATATGATCCAGGAGGGTCGTTTGCTTTTCGGCGGCAAACAGGGGGGAGATCGCCTCCAGAAACTGCTGGGCCTCCGCAAGCTCCTTGCGGCTCTGGTCGAGCTGCCGGAGCTCTTGGTCAAGACTTCGCAGATTGTCCAGGTGCTTGTCGATGACCTCCGCCAAGAACCGGGCGATGCCGGCATTATCCAGATAATATTCCCTGCCGGTCGCGGAAGGAAGGTAGGCCAGCAGCGCCTCGATCTTGTGGCGCAGCTCTTCGTATTGCAGGCGCTGGGCCAAGGCCCCGGTGTCAAGGGTGACGCTCTGCAGCGCCGGGGCAAGTTCCCTGAGCTGCTCCGGACTGCTTTCCTGGTCTATCTGGAGAAGGCCCATCTGTTCTATGGCGGCAAGAACATCCAGGAGCAGCTCCTTGGGGCCAATGACGGCTATTTTGGCCATCCGGACGATCATGGCGCATGCTCGGGGAGTGTCGTGAGGAGTGCTTTGCGGACCAGGGGCTTGAGGATGGAGTCGTCGGCGGCTTCAAGAAAAGCGGCCCGCTCTTCCGCCTGGCGCAGATGGGCCTTGGCCTTTTCCGCAAAATCCCGGCGGAGGCGCTCTTCCGCCTCTTCTTCCCGGGCGCAGAGCTCGTGCTGCTCCGCCGCAATCTTTTGCGCCAGGGCGGCTTTCCGTTCCTCTCTCCAGAGCTCGGCCCGCTTTTGCTCGGCGGCTATGCGCGCCTGAACCTCCTGCTCGACCCGGAGAGTTTCTTCCAGCACATTGGGGGACATGGCAGCCTCCTTTCTGAGCCGTTGAAAAAAAATATAGAAGTAATCGGGAGGGCGCAGCCTTCTTCCCGCGGCAAACGCCTGAAAATCTCCCCATGATTATTACAGCGGGGGCGCTTCGGAATGTCAAGAAATCACGCAACAGCAGGACAAAAGAAATCTGTTTTTGCCGCCGCCGGCATTGGGGAACAACTCCTTTCTCCCCCGGCCGGGAAGCAAAAAATGGCTTGCCCCCTGTCTTGAAAAAAACCGAAAGCCTCTTCTTTTCCGCATGGTGAGATGGGCGTGGTTGCTAGGAGGAAACGCCCCCGGAAACTATGAATTTCATGACCTCTTTCGGGTTGGCGGTGAGGAGGGAGACTCGGCTCCGGTCGACGATGATCAGGTTGGCGGCAAAGTTGTACGACTGGGGCAGGTAGACGGCGACGCTCTCCACAATCCCGAGGCTGTTGAGATCTTCTCGGGTGATGAAGCCCAGCACGCTGATCCGGCTGTCCGCATCAAGGGCGACAAGAACCGGCTTGTTGAAGCTTTTCTTGTCGCCGACAAAGGCGTCGACCAGATCCTTGATGGAGGTATAGAGCATGGTCACCAGCGGCATCCGGGCGAAGATCCGATCCACGCGGAGCATGATGCTGTTGGCCAGCAGGTTGGAGCTCACGAAGCCCACGGCAAGGATGAGCCCGATGGTGAGCAGAAAACCGAGCCCGGGCACAGCAAAGGGGAACAGCCCGTCGATCTTGGAAAAAATGATATAAATTACATAGAGTGTGGCCACCACCGGTACGAGAAAAAGGAGGCCCTGCAGGAAATACTGGGTTATTTTATTCATGGTTCGGTCCTGTGTGTTGTGCCGTTTGCGACGGGAGTCCGGCTGTCCTATGGAAATGTACGATCGCGCAGCGCCAAAGTGCAGGACCATCATACCGCGGCCGGGGAAAATTGCCACATCCCTGTTGCGAAGAAGGCATTGCTCGGGCAGGGATGCCGTCCCGCCCGGCCGGGGAGCGAGTTTCGGTGGCTCAGGACCCGCGCCGCTGCGGGAATTGGGAAATGATCACCAGCCTTCGAGGGCCTTGGCCTTTTCTTGATGGCATTGGGTGCAACCGGTGGGGCCTGCCTTTTTTCCTTATGGCAGCCCTGGCACAGGGCATGGGCCGCATTTTTTCCCTGCGTGTGCGGCCAGGGTTTCTTGTCGCCGCGGCACTGGTAGGTCTGTGGTTTTGCTCGATCGTTCCACCCAAATCCGTCGAAAATCCGGCGCGATTTAATGCTTGAAAAAGTCGGCAAAGACTATAAGCTGCGCGCAGTGTTATTGCGCAGTATGCCACAGACGGCTTCCCGTTGCCGAAGAAATAAAAAAACACCCCCGAGGAGGAATGCACCATGAGTGGACATGACGAACACCACGACGACCCGCACGGATACGGACACGATGAACCGGATGTTGCCGCCAAGGTAGGCGTCATTTTCATCTGCGTTGCCGCGGCGCTGTACCTCATTTACCTGTTCTAGCCTCCTGCGGCAGGGGGAAATGGCGGCAGAACAAGGCCACGGTCGCATTTCCCCCTTTTTGGTTGTTCCCCCGTTGTCCCCCCTGAGGCTGCCATGTCCCTTTCCCGGTTCGGTCCCCTAGGTTTTTTTCGCACCCTTTCCCTGTGTTTCCTGTGCCTTGTTGCGCCGGCGCCCTCCCTGGCCGGAGAAGAACCGCAATTGCCGTGGACCATGCATCTCTATTTTGAAAACGATCTTTTTACCGGCACGGACCGCAACTACACCAACGGCGTCAAGATTTCCCTCATTTCTCCCGATCTGCTCCGCTTTGTCGAAAGCGGCAAGCTGCCGGACTGGAGCCTGGAATATATCTACCGGCTGCCCTTTATCAACGATCCCGACCCGGCCTTGAAGCGCAAGGTGGAGTTCTCCCTCGGCCAGAACATCTATACCCCGGCCGACATCTCTCGCAGCGATCTGATTGCGGACGATCGTCCCTATGCGGGCTGGACCTATTTTGCCGCGGCATTCCACAGCAGAAGCAAGGAGTGGATGGACACCATCGAGCTGCAATTGGGCATGGTCGGACCGAGTTCCTGTGCCGATGAAACGCAAAAGGCGGTGCACGACCTCCGGGACCTGCAACGGCCAAACGGCTGGGAGCATCAGTTGAAAAACGAGCCGGGGGTGGCCGCTATTTACGAACGCAAATGGCAGCTTGCCCCCTTCTTCAGCAACGGCGCCTTTGCCATGGATGCCATCTCCCATCTGGGCTGCTCCCTGGGCAATGTCGCCACTTACGCCAATACCGGTTTTGAAACCCGCTTGGGTTGGAACCTGCCCGACGATTTCGGGGCCAGCCTGATCCGGCCGGCGGGGAACACCTCTTTTTCCGCACGGCAGCAGCAGGGCGGCTACCTTTTTGCCGCTGTAAACACCCGTGCCGTGCTGCGGGATATCTTTCTTGACGGCAATACCTTCGCCCACAGCCACAGCGTCAGCAAAAAACCGGTTGTCGCCGATCTGGCAGGCGGAGCAGCCCTTTATTTCAAGCAGTGCAAGCTGACCTGGACCCAGGTGCTTCGCACCAAGGAATTCGACGGCCAACCGGACAACCACAGCTTCGGCTCCCTCATTCTTTCCTTCTTTTTTTAGCGCCCTGTCCCAGACGGCAACGGCGAGCAGCACAAAGAGTGCCGCCATGGCCCCTTCTACAAAGACTCTTGCCTGACAAGGCTCCGCAGCAGCCGGAGGTTCTCCCGGTCTTCGTGGAGATCCTCAGACTTGGGGGTTTCCAGGACCATGGGATGGTTGCTGAAGCGTGGGTCATTGACCAGGTTGCGGAAGCCCTCCACGGTGATCTCTCCTTGGCCGATATGGGCGTGGCGGTCGATCCGGCTGCCCAACCCTTTGCCGGCATCGTTGAGATGGAAAAACCGGAGCCGCTCCAGGCCGAGCACCTGGTCGAATATTGCCATGGTCTCGGCATATTTCTTGGGGGTGCGAATATCGTAGCCGGCCGCAAAGGTGTGGCATGTGTCGTAGCAGACCCCCAACTGCGCCGGATGGTGGGAATCGGCGATGATCGTGGCCAGTTCCTCGAAGCTCGCTCCAAGATTGGTGCCCTGGCCGGCGGTGGTCTCAAGCAGCACCATGACCTGACCGCCGGTGCCGGCCTCGGCCAGAGTCCGGTCCAGGTTGGCGGTGAATCTGCGCAATCCCGCTTCGACCCCCTCGCCGAGATGGGAGCCGGGATGGACAACCAGATATTCGATTTCCAGCGCAGCGCAACGGCGCAGCTCGTCGCGGAAGGCGGCGATGGATTTGGCCGTTGTTTCCGGATTGGGCGAGGCGAGGTTGATCAGGTAGGAATCGTGAGAGGCGACCGGAATACCGGGAATTTGCCGCCGTCTGGCCTTGAAGGCCTCAACCTCGGCAGGATTCGGCGTCTTGGGCTGCCATTGCCGCTGGTTGGCAGTGAAAATCTGCAACGCCTGGCCTTCCACCTGGGTCAAACGGTCGAAGGCCAGGGATATCCCGCCGGAGATGGACATGTGGGCGCCGAATCGGGGCATGGTTCATTCCTCCACTCGCGAAAATGGGGTGGTTCACGGGGTAAATGCCGTGTCGTCAAGGGAGACGTCGACGCTGAGGTTCCGCAGGAAGACAATTTCTTTTTCACCGCCGGCGAACAGTTTGACTACCTTGATGGGCAGGAGAAGTTCCGGATGAATCCAGACAAAATATGTTGTTTTCGCGCCTTCTACGCGAAGCCGCGGACAGACGAGATTCTCATGCGTTTCAGGCGGCAGGTGAGTAACGGAACCTTCACGGGCGCTTGCCGCCATGGACCGGAGCAACGCGCCGATGTCGGATTGGTCCACGGTATGGCCCTTTGCATCGGTGATCAGCCGGTTTCCAGGATCGAGGCTGAAGGTGAAAAACAATTGTGCAAAGGGACGCAGGGTCGCCTTGTGTGTGATGGGATTGAAAACAAGCGTTGCCCCCCGATGGGGCTGGATAAAATCCATCCGGATAAATCCGGGTTTTTTGTAGGTGTACACAATCTTACTGCGCCCACCGTCTCCTTCCGAATCAAGAAGGGTGGTGTAGTTACTCAAGGCAGTGAATTTTTTTGTCATTTCCGAAAGCACAGGATCTTCTTCCCCCCAAGCAGGAGCGGCAATGAACAAAAAACTCCAGAGCAGAAAAGCCGCTGGGCATTGGCGGATCATGCGGTCTCCGATCCCCGTGCGAGGTGCATCGTAAAGCCATGCATGCCCGTGGCCATGATCAGATTGTGGTTTCTGGTAAAGAACCGTTTTAAGAATGGAGAGAAAAGGCTCATCCAGATGGTGTTTGTTCGCACATCAAGAAAAAAATACCCTCGGGTTTCTCCCCGGCCTTCCGTGATGCGACAGGTGCAGACCCCGGTGATGTCCCCGTGAATGTCGGCGACGATCAAGGCGTGACTACTGGCTTTCCTGATTACGGCGTTGATCTTGAGCCGGTAGCGCAACGGACTTTTCCAACCGGTTTTGTACTGTTTGCCCTCCATGCCCTGGGGAAGTTTGTCGGCGGAATATGAGAATTCCAATCCTTTCCACCAAATGGGCCAACTCTCCACATTGACAAGACTGTTCCACACCGTTTCAATGGGTGCTTCCACAACCCATTCATCCTCAAAGCGGTAGCTCCGCCATCGATTCAGCCATGCACACAACATTTTCGCGCCCCTCCGGTTTGCTGGCGGTTGATTTTCACACAGAGCCATTCACCCTGATAGGGTATGGAATAGTAGAGGAAAAGTAAACCGGGATCTCTAGCAGGATGTTGAAAAAAGCCGTCCTGGCTTTTTTCAACCACGATCGGCCGGAAGTGAATTCCGGCCGATCTCACAATTTCACCGAGTTGGAACACGTTGAAATCGGCGATCCATCCCTGGATCGCACGCAGGGCGTCGAAAAACGAGTTTTTTAGCACCCTGCTCGGCACAAGCAGGGAAATGCCGGCGGCGCGGGGGAGAAAGCCGCTGGAAGAATGGAATCTCCCGAGCCTGTGGCGGAACAACCGAAAAAAAATCCCTTGCCGCGAGGCAAGGGATTTTGCGAAAGATCCAACCCGGCGGACCTTAAAAATCCTCGAATTCATCACCCGTTTCCTGCCGCTGGGGAAGGGCCTTGACGGAAGAAGGTTTGTTTGCCGGCGCCGGTGCGGGTTTTGCCAGTGCACGGGCAAGCAGTTTTTGTTTGTTGGGCGGCCGCTGCGAGGAGGTCGCCGACCGTCCTTCTCCCCTCCCTGCGGACTGAAGACTCTCCTCTCCGGAAACCAGGGCGGCAAGGCCACCGACAATCTCCTGCACGCGGCCTGCCTGTGCGCTGAGCACTTCGGAAGAAGAGGCGGATTCCTCGGCGCTGGCGGCATTCTGTTGGGTGACGGAGTCTATATGCCCGATTGCCTTGTTGATTTGGCTGATGCCATGGGCCTGTTCTTTCGAGGCCGAGGCAATTTCGCTGATCAAAAGGTTGATGCGGCCAGAAGCCTCGGAAACCTCGGCGAAGGATTGATTGGTTTTGGAAACGAGTTCCGATCCCGTCTGGACCTTGCCAACAGTCCCTTCGATGAGGGTGGCGGTATTTTTGGCTGCTTCCGCCGCGCGCATGGCGAGATTTCTTACCTCGTCCGCAACAACGGCGAACCCGGCCCCGGCCTCGCCGGCCCGGGCCGCTTCCACCGCCGCATTAAGCGCCAGGAGATTGGTTTGAAAGGCAATTTCGTCGATGGTTTTGATGATCTTGGATGTCTGCTCGCTGGCCTTGGATATATCCTGCATGGAACCGGTAAGGCGCTGCATGGATTCCCCTGCCTCGCTGATGGTCCGGCTGGCCTCCTTCATCAGGGTTTCCGTTTGGCTGGCGTTGTCTGAATTGCGGAGGGTCATCGAGGCCATTTCTTCAAGGGACGAGGAGGTTTCCTCAAGCGAGGCAGCCTGCTCTGAAGCTCCTTCTGCCAGTTGATGGCTGGTGCTGTTGATCTCCTGGGCGGCGGAGAGCATGTTGCCCCCGGCCTCGCCCAAGGTGTCGATGGTTTGATTGAGCCGGCGGGTGATTGTGCCCGAGGAGAAGAAGAGCAGCACCGAGAGCAGCGCAACCAGGGCAATCCCGCCCAGGGTTAAGCCCCATTGCAGATAGCGGATCTTACTGACCATGGGGCTGGCGTCCCGGACATACACCAGAACCCCCTTGGTCTCATCGGCGAAATCGAGAATGGGCATGGCGGTTATGAGCCGTCCGCCGTTTTCCTCCATGCTGATTTCCGTTTTCGCGCGTTGGAGTATTTCTTCCGTGACAAACGGGTCGGTTTCGGTGGCAACGGAACTGAATATCCTTGCCATGTCGCCCACAATGGGGGGATTCAGCTCCTTGGCTTTTTTGGCGAAATCCAATTGGGAGGAAAGCAGGTAAATGGCCACATTGTCTGTCTCAAGGGCCTTGGAGGTTTCAAACACCTTGCCCATGGGCATCAATCCTTCCACGGAGCCGAGATGTTCGCCGTTGGGACCGGTAATCGGAATGACGCCGCGGATGGCAAACCCCTGGTCCCCCACTTCGAGGCCGGAAACCTGGGTTTTTTCGTTGTTGGCCTTGAGAATGGTTTTGCGGAAGGCGGAAAGATCATCGCCGCCGTCCCGGTCGCCCGGCTTGCGCCAGATGCGGAGAAAGCTCTTGGCCGGGGGGAGGTGAAAATGGATTTCCACGGTCTTGAGACCGAGGGTTTTGGCGAGTTCTTCATGGATGGGGTCAAAACTTTTGCGCAGCATCCCGCGGCCTTCGGCCTCATTGCCTTGCCGGGCCAGCTCATAGGCCTCCTGCACGCCCGGGACCTGGGCGGCGAAGCCCGCTAAAACAAGGGACTGCTTCTTGAGGCTCTCAAGGCTTTTTTCCGTGAGTCCTGCCTGGCTTTTGGCAAGGGTCTGCAACTCGGCTTGCCACATGATGTTCACCACCCACAAGGACACCGCCACCAGCGATACGATGGACGCCGCCACCAGCGCCAGCGGGATACCCATTACCCTTGTCCGAAGCGAGAGTTTCATAGTGTTCAACTCCTTTCCTTGAAAAATAGGGTTGCGTGTCTTGATGAAATCCGAACAGTATCTATACAATCGTTGAAAAAACAAGAGAAGTCAAAAAAAAGCGTCACGCGACTCCTGTATTTACCGGAGCTGAAGGGGGGGCAGGGAGAATTCCGGGAGGGGAAGCAGCACGAAGGAAAGCACGGCGAAACATTTTCGTGTCAGTCATTGAGGCGGAGATCGCAGCCGCCGGCAGGCGCCTCCGCTTCTGCGGGGATGCGGCGATGAGCGGGGTCGCTGTGTGAAGCCTGTTCGGATTGGGCGAGCCGGAGTGATCCGGCCGGGAGGAAGAGGGGCAGGTCTTTTTTTCGGGAACGGAAAGAGGGGCAGGCGCGGCATTCGGAGATTCGATGCTCTCCCGTCCGGCAGGAATGGACGAACCGCCACCCGCCCCCCATGCTTTCAGGCCCGGGGGTGTTTTGTGCCTCAAGCTACAACAGGGGGGCTACGCCTTCTTGATATAAAAAGTGAAAACCCCTTCATTTTCCTTGTTGCCCAAAAATTCATGGCCGCAGCGCGCACACCAGTTGGGGAGGTCATTTTTGGATCCGGGGTCGGTGCCGTGAACTTCCAGAATCTGGCCCGAACCGATGGACTCAATGGCCTTTTTGGTTTTGAGCAGCGGCATAGGGCAACACATGCCCTTCACATCAAGGGTCTGGTCCGGTTTAACGATTGTGAAATCCATGCATTCCTCCTCTGAAGATTGTAATAAAACCCCACTATTGGCAAGACTACCCATGCGGGGCATGTTTCGATCATGCCCCGCATGGGTGACGAATTATTTGTGCAGGTCATGGGCCGTCCCATGGCACTGACTGCACTGCGGGAAAGTCTGGTGCATGGCCGAGGCGTGCGGTTTTGCGCCATGGCAGTTCTGGCACTGCAGGATCATCCTGTGTTTCTCCTGATGACAGGTGGCGCATTCCATCTTGGCATGTTTGGCCGCGCTCTTTTTGAGTTTTTCATAGGCTGCGGCATGGCATCCCGCGCAATTCTTGGAGGGAATATCTCCCGGGTAGGTGACGTTCTTCGGCGAGTGGGCCTTGTGGCAGGTAAGGCAATCTTTCTGCGCCTGCCCTTCGGAATGGGGCGAATGACAGTCGGTGCAGTTGGGGATAAGGCCGTGCCGTTCCCGGTGGCAGGTGGAGCAGGCCACGTTGGTGTGCTTGCTGACCTCCTGCTGCAACTCGGTCATTTGCTTGCTATGGCAACTCAGGCACGGCTCGGTAATTCCCGAGGGAATCGTCACCACCAGCGGAGTATGCGGATTGCTGTGGCAGCCGGCACACCCTGGCAACTTGAAGTGGGGGGTGTCGGCATGGCAGGTACTGCATTTCGGGATGATATCCTTGGATTTGGGAGGATGGCTGACATGGCAGTCCACGCAGCTTATTTTTTCCTTGTGCGCTCCCCCTGCCTTGGCAATATCCAGGGGTGCCTGGTCGTGGCATTTTATGCAGTCTGCGGGAAGGAGTTCGCTTCCCGCCGCAATGGCCTGCGCCCATGCCGCCGTGGTCAGAAGCAGCCCCCCGGCAACTATTCCCGCCCAATGTCGTCCTCGGTTTTTTGATCGCATCATTTCTATGTGTGCCCCTTGAAAAAAAATTCAGTGTGATTGTTCCTGTCTCCGGAAACAAAACCGCGATTCTCCCCCTGGCGTTCAGCAATTCCCATGCCATTGCAATCATCGGGGAGATTGTTCGCACCAACCCGCGTCAACTGCGGCTGTTGGCGGGAAATGCTCCGCCAGCCGCCCGTGGGGGGGGAGTGCGGTCCATCAAAAAATGACCGGTCCAGTCAGAAACTGTTGAGCGGAGAAAAACGGAAGGCCGCGACACGCGACAGATAAGGAAAAGGGGAAGGATCGGAGAATCCTTTGTTGCCTGATTGGGCGAGGCGGGGTTGATCAGGCAGGAATCGCGGGAGGACCGGAATACCAGGAATGTTTCGCCGTCTGGTCCTTCACCTGGGCCAACCCGGGGAAGGGGGGCAGGGCTTGGTGTATATCATTGCTTTTCAAACAGAGCCGCATGGCTCAAAGAGATGAGAGGCGAACCAATACGTCTGAGCCCTGTTTCTTGGGCGATGTTCAACATTTTTTGGAAGTTATCTCCGGTGACATGGAGCTTGGGTTCGGCCAGAAGGAGCGTGCCCGTTTTTTTGAGGATCGTCTGGACCTGCGTGAAAAAGAGTCTTTCATCCGGAGTTTCATGAGCCATCCAGAAGGCCAGGGCGAAATCAACTTCGTCGTGGTTGCCGATGTTGTTCTCATCGCAGAGCAAGGGGGTGATGCGGCCGGCGACCCCTGTTTGTTTGGCGCGCTGCATCAGGGTGTCCAGCATCTGTTGTTGCAGATCAACGGAAATAACCTTGCCGGTTTCGCCAACCATCCTGGCCATGGAGATGGAGAAATAGCCCATGCCGCAGCCGAGGTCGATGGCGGTCATCCCTTCCCTGATGTACGGGGCAAACATCTCCTCCGGCTTGTGGAAGATCCGCCGCAACGGATTGTCAAAGGCATAGGCCAGCCACCAGGGGCAGAGATGTTTTGCCATGGGGGGGAATCCCTGTTTCTATTTGGCGCCAAAAACTTTTTTTAATAAGGCAGTCGTCTGTTTTGCCGGGTCGTTGCGAATACCGGCCTCTTCCTTGGCGGTATAAAAGAATATCCCGTCATCCCTTTCTGGAGGACATTTTGTGCGTAGCCTCAGAAGGTTCGCGGGGCCTGGTCTGTTTTACATGGATTATTTCTTTTCTGAAACGAGCACCTCCAGGCGCAAATTCTCCATTATTGTCAGGCAGTTATCATTATTTTTCACCGCAACATTTTCATCCGGACCTACAAAAAAGAAGCCATGATTGGGGCGAGCGCCGGACATCCAATCCCGGACGGTCGAACTGACATTGACATTCCCCGTTGGCCAGTCAACATTCAAATCCTCGCCTTGAGTTGTTGTGTTCTGTTGCCACGGCTCAAGGGCAATAAAAACTTTTTTTACGCAGGTGCCTTCATTTGAGGCGGTATCCCCATAACTTTTTTGTGTTGAAGAATCCCATTTGAGATTCGCGGAGCCAATGCCTTTTCCGTGCAGCGCTGACAAATTAAAACCCACATAGCCCCTGTATGCGCAGTTTGCATATTCCCAGCATCGGCAAGGCTCGGTGCCGTGGTCATAGTTGTGGGAAAAGCCAACGATCGTTGAATCGTCCGATGGCAGTTGAACGGTGCAACTGGTTCCCATGGTTGCGAAACAAGCGCCAGGGCATGGGATGCCTATGGGAGATTCCGGCATGGTTGCGTGGCCCGATTTGGACGTGGGAAAATAAAATCTTTTAGAGTCCGGTTTGATGGTTACGGTTTCCAGGACGCATCCAGACACAGTTAATGCGAGGATGCTCAGTGCGGTGGAAATTGTGGTCGATTTTTTCATGTCCCCCCCTGCTTTCGCCGTCAGAATGGCAGTAAGATTGCAACCTTGGAATCGGGCCCGGTTATTCTTGGTATATTGTCTGATAGGATTTAGAATATGGAAAGCCGGGAGAAAAGTAAATAGTGTCCTTCCGGAAACAATGTTTCCTGCTGGATGCTATCAGCGGTAAGCTATCAGGGTTCAGAAAAAAACTTAATAAAGTAAGCACGTTAAGCTAAAAACTGATAGCTGATAGCTTACCGCGTTCATCTGGAAAGACGAGTTTCCGGATGAACACTAAATACAATCCAACGCAACCCGGCCGCAAAAAAATGGCCAAGCGTGGAAAACGTCAGACCTGCGGTCCTGTTAGCAAAGCGGCAATGGCCGACGGCAACGGCACGGAAAACTCCAGCATCTGTCCGGTTGTCGGGTGGTTGAGGCGCAGGCTGGAAGCATGCAGGGCCTGACGGGGGAGACGGAGGCGGGCGTGGTCGGCTTCGCTGAGGCGATCTTCCTGGAAACGGAGGAAAAGCTGTTCGTCCACTCCATAGAGCTTGTCGCCCACCACCGGAAAGCCCAGGTGTAACAGGGTGGCGCGGATCTGGTGGCAGCGGCCGGTGTGCGGCCGTACTTCCAGCAGGGATAGGCTGGCGTTGCTTGCGGTGGAGATGCGCAGGAACCGGGTGCTGGATGCCACGGCGCCGGGCGGCACAGCGCATTGCTTGGGATAAAACCGCATCTTTTTGCGGATCGCGCTCTCCGGGTCCACCCCCATCCAGCCCGTGGCCTCCACCGTGCCTGGCGTGTCCGGGAAATCTCCTTCCACCACCACGAGATAAACCTTCTCCACCCGGTGCTGGGCAAACTGCTCCTGGCACAGGCGGGCTGCGGCCTTGTTCTTGGCCACCAGGATGAGGCCGGAGGTCTCCCGATCCAGCCGGTTGACGAGCCTAGGCTCGGCTAGGTTGTGCTTTTCTTTGAGCAGGGCCCAGAGGGTGTGGGCGAAGAAGCGGCCGCCGGGATGGCAGGGCAGGGGGGCGGGCTTGTCGATCACCAGCAGGTCGCCATCCTCGTGGAGTACGGTGTAGTTGGGGTCAACCGGCGGCTCCACCAGGGCGGGCATCAGGTAGACGAGCAGGTCGTCCGGGGCCAGGATGGCATCACCCCGCGCTTCGGTATCGTTGAGCAGAAAGCGGTGGGCTGCCAGCTCCGTTTGCCATTCCTCGCGGTTCCGGTAGGTGAAGCGTTGGCTGACGAAATCGAGGAGCTGCCGGCCTGCCTGGTGGGGCTGGATGCGCACCGAGGTTTTTCTGTGCATCATAAACATCACAATATTATCACCCCGGCGAAGGCCGGGGTCCAGAAATTCATAAGTGCTGGATTCCGGCCTTCGCCGGAATGACGTGGAGGTTCTACAAGCCCGACCCATCGCTGACAGTGGTCTTTTCCGTCTGCCAACCGCCGCCCAACGCCTTGAACAGGGCAACCAGATTGGTGGACATGGTGCGGCTGGATTGGGCCAGGCTATCCTCGGCGGTGTAGAGGGAGCGCTGGGCGTCGAGCACGGCGAGGAAATCGTTTTGCCCCGCGGTGTAGAGGGCGGTGGCCAGTTCCACCGCGGTGCGGTTGGCTGCCACGGCCTGGGCCATGGACTTGCGGTGCTCCTCCTCCTTTGTCGAGGCGATCAGGGCGTTTTCCACCTCCCGTAGGGCATTGAGTACTGTCTGTTCATAGGCCAGAAGCTCTTCTTCCTGGATGGCCTTCTGCAGCTCCAGATTGGAGCGGGTGCGGCCCATGTCAAAGAGCGGCCAGTTCAGGGCCGGGCCGAGGGACCAGAAGCTGCTGGCGGTGTTGAAGAGTGCATTGGAATTGGTATTCTGGTAGCCGAAGGCTCCGGAGATGGTGAATTTGGGAAAGAGATCAGCCTTGGCCATCCCGATCCGGGCGGTGGCTCCATGGATCTTCGCAACCGCCCGGCGGATGTCCGGCCTGCGCAGGAGCAGGTCCGATGGCAGCCCCACGGGCACCGTGGCCTGGGCCGCTGGCAACGGTGCCTCCGGGGTCAGTTCCGCCAAGAGGACGGCCGGTTCGCCGCCCAGCAGCAGGCTGAGGCTGTAGATCGTTTGCCGAACCTGCGCCTCCAGCAGCGGGATCTGTCCGGCCGTGGTGGCGGCCAGGGATTCCGCCCGCACCACATCGAGTTTGCTGGCAAAGCCCACGTTGAAGCGCTGGCGGGTCAGGTCGGCGGTGTGGGCCTGGGCCTTGAGGTTCTCTCTGGCAATGGCGAGCCGCTGCTGCAGGGAGCGCAGGTTGAGGTAATTGCTGGCCACCTCGGCGCTCAGGCTCACCAGCAGATCGTTGCGGTTTTCCATGGCCGCGTCGAGATCCGCGCCCGCTGCTTCAACTCCGCGCCGCAAGCCGCCGAAGAGATCGATCTCCCAGCCGGCGTCAAATCCCGCCTGGTAGAGATTGGAGGTCGTCACCTCGCTCCGGGTCGAAGATGCCGGAGTCCGGCTGCGGGTAAGCGAGGCATTGGTGTTCACGGTCGGGCCGAGGTCCGCCCCGGCGATGCCCATGGAGGCGCGCGCTTGCCGGATGCGGCTTTGGGCCATGCGCAGGTCCAGATTGGCCTGCATGCCCCGCTCTATCAGGGAGGTAAGCTGGGGATCGTTGAAGATCGTCCACCATTGGGCCAGGTTTTGTTCCGCTGTGGGCGCTTGCCCCAGCCACTGGGAGGAGACCTTGGCTTCCGGGCGCTGAAAATCAGGGCCAACCATGCAACTGGCCAGGAGGGGCAGGCAGAGGCAGAGGGCCAGGGAGGTTCGGTATGGTTTGGGGATCATGGGGATGCTCCTTATAATAAAGATGTGCCGGGAGGTTGGCCCGGTTGCTTGTATACAGTAACTGTTCAGCTCGAAGCAGGGGAATAAGGATAATCCCAGAACGGTAATTGCCCAGCAGCACCGCAGATGCTAGGAAGAGGCCGGCGAAATGTGCTGTTGCACATGAGCCGACCGATGACAACGCAGATGCGGTGCTGCTGGGCAATTACCTTATTCATAACGCAGAGCCTCGATGGGATCGAGCCGCGAGGCCTTCCAGGCCGGATAGAATCCGAAGATGATCCCCACCCCGGCCGAAACCAACACCGCGGTGGCAATGGCCGCGGGCGAGGTCTCCACCGGCCACTTGAACAGGAACCGGACCAGCAGGGAGCCGCCGTGCCCGAGGACGATGCCCATGGCCCCGCCGGTGAGGCAGAGGACCACGGCTTCGACGAGAAACTGGCGGAGAATGTCGCGGCCCCGGGCGCCGACGGCCATGCGCAGCCCGATCTCCCGCGTTCGCTCGGTAACCGAGACGAGCATGATGTTCATGATCCCAACCCCGCCCACCACCAGGGAGATCATGGCCACGGCCAGCAAGAGGTTGGTCATCAGCTTGGTGGTGGTGGAGAGGGTGCGGGTCAGTTCGGCCATGTCGCGGATGTTGAAATCATCCGGTTCGTCGGCACGGATGCGATGCCGCTCCCGGAGCACCTCGGAGATCTGCTCAATGGCCAGGGGAATCTCCGCCGAGCTGTTGGCGGCGAGCATGATCTGGTCGATATTGGCAAAGCGCACCGGCATGGGGTTGTTGGCCAGCTGGACAGCGGAACGTTCCGGATAGAGGCTGCGCTGGGCCGTGGGATAGAGATTGGACAGGGTATTCACCGAGTCGCTGGCAACAGAGGCGCTCTGATTGGCGGTGGAGGCGCTCGCGCCGGTGACCCGGTATTTGATGGTGGTCCAGGGCGCGAGGATGACATCGTCCTGGTCGAAGCCCATCATGTTGGCGCCCTTGGGGCTCAGCACTCCAACCACCCGAAAGGCGATGTTTTTGATCCGGATCTCCTTGCCCACCGCGGATTCACCATCGAACAGTTCCCGGACCAGGCTTTGGCCCAGGATGCAGACCCGGTTGCCGTTTAAGACATCCCGGTCGTTAAAGGGCTCGCCCTCGGCCAGGATGGACCAGTCCTGCACATCGAGATAGGCCGGGGTCGTGCCGTAGATGGCGTTGGGCACCCAGTTGCGGTTGCCGTACACCACCTGGGTGCGGGCCCGGACCATGGGCGCGGCGTTGCGCACGGCCGGGCATTCCCGCAGGATGGCCTGGCAATCTTCCGGGGTCAGGGTGGTGGTGGTGCCCGCGCCGAAGGAGACTCCGCCGCTGGAGGCGGTGCCGGGCCGGATCACCAAAACATTGGCTCCCATGCTGGCAATGGTTTTTTTCAGAGCGCCCGAGGCGCCGGCGCCGATCTCCATCATGGCGATGACCGCGCCCACGCCGATGACGATGCCCAAGGTGGTGAGCATGGCCCGCATGGGATTGCGGCGCAAGGTCCGAAAGGCGGTGCGGGCGGTGGTGTACATCATCATGGCGCGCTTTCCGGGGTTTTTTGGTTTGGCTCGGCTGCAGGGGGGGCATCGCCCTGGATCACCCCGTCTTCCATGCGGATCAACCGGTTGGCGTGCCCGGCCACCTTGGGATCGTGGGTCACCATGATGATGGTGATGCGGTCCTCGGTGTTGAGCCGCTCGAACATCTGCAGCACCTCTTCGCTGGTCTTGGAGTCCAGATTGCCGGTGGGCTCGTCGGCAAAGAGCACCGGCGGGCGGTTGATCAGGGCACGGGCGATGGCCACCCGCTGCTGCTGGCCGCCGGAAAGCTGGGAGGGATGGTGGTCCAGCCGATCGGCCAGCCCCACCCTGGTCAGCATTTCCGCGGCCCGCTCTCGTGCTTCGCGCTCGCTCAAATGCTCGGCGCCGTAGGAGAGGGGCATGGCCACGTTTTCCAGGGCGCTGGTTCTGGCCAGCAGGTTGAAGCTCTGGAAGACAAAGCCCAGCTTGCGGTTGCGAAGCAGAGCCCGCTCGTCGGCGGAAAGCTGGGAGACCTCCTGGCCCTCCAGCCAGTATTCGCCCGCACTCGGCCGATCCAGGCAGCCCAGGATATTCATCAGGGTGGATTTGCCGGAGCCGGATGAACCGGTGAGCGCGACCAGCTCCCCCTGCCGGATGGCTAAAGAGATGCCTTTCAGCACAGGCACGGCGATGTCGCCCATCTGGTAGGTTTTGGTAATGGAGCGCAGGGTGATGAGTTCCATGGCGTCCCTACTTCTCTCCCTTGGGCTTCTTGCCGGCGCCGAACTTGGGGGTGAAGGGGTTGCCGCCCCCGCTCCCGTTCCTGTCGGCCTCGGACATCCGTATCCCGGTGATGACCTGCATCCCCTCGCGCAGCTCCGTGCTCTCCAACGCGGTGTTGATGCCGTCGCTGGGCCCGGTTTGGACCTCGATCCTGCGGGGTTTCTGTTTCTCGTCCAGCACCCAGAGGCTGGCGCCGGCCGGTCCCTTTCCCGAGGCGGGTCCCTTGCCTGCGTCCTCGCCCTCCTTGGCAGGCGGATTCCAGCGCAGGGCCGCGTTGGGCGCCTGGAGCACATTCTCCAGCTTTTGCAATTGGAACAGGACATTGGCGGTGAGATAGGGCAGGAGCCGGCCATCAGCGTTATCGGTGGCGATCTCCACCGTGTAGGTCACCACGTTCTGGGTCATGGCGGCGTTGAGCCGGATCTTGCCCACCTCGCCCCGGAAGGTTTCATTGGGGAAGGCGTCCACCGTGAAGGTCACGGGCTGGCCCGGATGGATTTTGCCGATATCCGCTTCGTTCACCGCCACCCAGACCTGGATGCGGGTAAGATCCTTGGCCAGCAGGAAGAGGCTCGGCGCATTGAGGCTCGCCACCACGGTCTGGCCGATATTGACCCGCCGGTCGATGATGATGCCCTTGACCGGCGAGGTGATGGTGCAGTAGCCGAGATTGCGTTGGGCGCGCTTGAGCGCCGCCTCGGCCTGGCGGATTGAGGCCTCGCTTACCGCCACCTGGGCCAGCGCGGTTTTCTGCGCCGCTTCGTACCCCTCATAACTGGATTGCGACAAGGCTTGGGAGGGGCCGAGCTGTTGGGCCCGCTTCCACTCCTGTTCGGTTCGGACAAGATCCGCCTTGGCCTTTTGCAATCCGGCCTTGTTCGAGAGGAGCTGGGCCTCGGCCTGGGCCACGTCGGCTGCGTAAAGCGAGTCGTCGATCCGGGCCAGCACCGTGCCCGCCTCAACCAGCGAGCCATAGTCCACGGTTTTGTCCTTGGCATCCTTGCCAAAGGAGAGGATCCGCCCGGCCACCTGGGCGCCGACGTCGATGACTTCTTCCGGTTCCACGGTGCCGGTGGCGTTGATGGTAACCACCAGATCCCCGCGCTTGAGTTCGGCGGTCCGGTAGGCAATACTATTTCCCTGGCTCCGGGTAAGCTGCCAGGCTGCCAGGCCGACGAAAAGCAGCACGGCGACGAGGGTGATGAGGGTTTTTTTTCCGGGGTGTTTCATGGGTCAACCTCTGGGTGGGATTGTTGCGGCTGCCGGCGACGGAGCGCACGGATTCCGGCCAGGCTGAAGCGGGTGACATGGTCCGCCAGTTGCTCCACATTTTCGAGCAGGGATTCAAAGCCGGTGGTGGGCAGCCCCTGCACGCTCTTGCGGCACCGGGCGTGGAGCAAGGGGCCGAAGCACTGGGCCCGGATGGACATGGCGCAGAGCTGCACTTCCTGGGAGTCTGTTTTTTTGTCCAGCAATTCGCAGACCAGGAGCGTGAGGCCTTTGAATATCTGCTCCATCGATTCTTGCGTGGCCGTGGCCAGGAGACCGGTGGGGTTTGCCATCTCCTTGTGGAAGATGTCGAAATCATGGCTTTGCGGGTCGGTGATCCGCCGCATGATCGCACGGATCCGTCCGTGCAGGCGTTCTTCCGCCGGGGCCTCGGCCGGGATGCCGCCGTCCGGGGGGTAGATGCTCAAGGAGCGGGTGAAGGCATAGCGCCAGCTCTCCACGTACAGGGCTTCCTTGCTGCCGAAATGATAGCTGACCGCGGCGGTGTTGGCTTCCGCCTGCGTGCAGATCTCGGCGATGGTCGTCTCCCGAAAGCCTTTGGCGGCAAAGATTTCGCCTGCGGCCGCCAGCAGATTCCGGCGGGTTTCCTGGCCGTCGCTTCGTTGTTTTCGCACGGGATAGGTCCTTTAAGATAAGTTAAATGTATATTTGATTTATTTGCCCGGCTGCGTCAAGGGTTTTCGAGCGGGGGCGTACCGGTAAGTGTGCGCGTCATTTTTCGCGAGGCATCATTTTTTGAAACAGGGAGGGAAATATGGTACAGAGGGTGCATGGATATGAAACACAAAGAACAGCGTGCGCACAGGACGGATACGGGCTCTCCGCGGGGCGGGCCAACCGATCTGCGCGATCTTCCCCTGGAGCGGCTGGCCGAGTTTGTCGCGGGGCTGGGGCTGCCCGGCAAGCGGGCCAAGCAGATCTTCGCCCGGCTGTACCGTCCCGGGGTTTTTGCTTTTTCCCAACTCGGGATCAGCCGGGAGGTGACGGCGTTGCTGGCCCAGGATGCCGCCATGAGCAGCCTTTTCCCGGTTACCGTGGAAAAATCGGCCGACACCACCGAAAAGTTCGCCTTCCGGCTCGAAGACGGCGCCATGATCGAGAGCGTGCTCATTCCCGAGGACGGCCGTCATACCCTGTGCGTTTCCTCCCAGGCGGGCTGCGCCATGGGCTGTGGCTTCTGCCTCACCGGGGGGTTGGGCTTTGTCCGTAACCTGCGTCCCGCCGAGATCGTGGGCCAGGTGTTGGCGGTGATGACCCATATGGTCGCGTGCGGCATCGAGCGGGCCACCCCGCGGGAGCTGCTCAACAATCTGGTGTTCATGGGCATGGGCGAGCCCCTGGCCAATTACGACAACCTGTTGACCGCGCTGTCGATTCTCATGGACGACCATGGCCTCGGCTTTTCAGAACGGCGGATCACCGTCTCCACCTGCGGCATCGTGCCGCGCATGGATGATCTGGGCCGGGACATCCGGGTCAATCTGGCCGTGTCCCTGCACAGCGCCGATGACGCGGTGCGCAGCAGCCTGATGCCGGTGAACAGAACCCATGGGCTGGAAGCCCTGCTCGCCGCCTGCCGCAGGTATCCGCTGGGCAAAAAGAAGGTGATTTTGTTCGAGTACATCATGCTCAAGGGGATCAACGATTCCCTGGCCGATGCGCACCTGCTGGCGGAGAAGCTGCAGGGTATCCCCAGCCGGATCAATCTGCTGCCCTACAACGGCTCCGGGGATACGGAATTCTCCTGCCCGGACGGAGCGCAGACCCTGGCCTTTCAGAAGGTGCTGCGCGAGGCGGGGTTCAACACCTTTATCCGGCAGAGCCGGGGCGCGGATATCTCCGCGGCCTGCGGCCAGCTGGCAGGCAAGGGTTAGAAGGATTGCCTAAAGGTACAGCGCCGGCAGAGGGGCTCGGTAAGCCGCCATTGGGAAAAGCCGGTGCGCATGGCCACGGCGCGGGGGCTGGCGAGAATCCCGGCCAGGGATTGCGCGTGGATGTTGCCCAGGGGGATATCCGCCTCACCGTCAAGACAGCAGGGCGCCACGGTGCCGTCCACCAGGATGGCGACATGGTCCTTGAGTCCCCGGCAGGTTCCCTTGTCGCCCAGGTCCGGGGCCGGACCATGGGGCCAGGTGAAGCGGTTATTTTGGCTCAGGAATACCTTGGGGGCCAGGGTGATGCCGTGGCCGGGGGTGAGCCGGGCAACCAGCGGCTCGGACAGCCCGAAAAAATACTCGAGCGTCTTCAGGATGGTCTCGTTGGGGGATGGTAGGCTGGTACCGGTTGGCGGCAGATTCCAGAGCCGCAGGCTGATCAGCAGCCCGGTTGCCTCGGCTTCCCGGATAAAACTCAGTATTTCGGGGAGATATCCGGAAATGGTTGGGTCACCATCGTGCTCGCTGAAGCTGTGCAACGAGATATTGACCTGGCGCAGGGCAGGGCTGGCCAGTAAAAGTTCCTGGCGCTGGGGGAGCAGGGTGCCGTTGGTGGTCAGGTTGACCTTGAGGGAGTGCTCCTGGCAGAGGGCGAGGAGAACGCCCAACTCCGGGTGCAGCAAGGGCTCGCCCAGCACGTGCAGGGCAAGATGATCGGTGTACCCCTCGATTGCGCCGAGGATGGCGCGGAACTCCTCCGGCCGCATGAAGGATTTTTTTCGCTCGCTCCGGGGGCAGAAGCTACAGGCAAGATTGCAGCGGTTGGTGATCTCGATATATATCTTCTTGAATTTTTTCAAGGAGAGCGGGATCAATCAAAGATTTCGATGTCGCCATGTTTGCATTCGGAGCAGCGGAGCATGGGGTCGATTTTTGTAAAGGCCACCCGCCAGCCCTCTTTGGTGATGGTCTCGGCAAACTCCTTTTCGCATTCGGAGCAGAGCCAACGGTCGCCTTGGGGCGTAACAAAGAGTTTCATTCTTTTCACCTGGTTGCGAAGGTAATGGGAGCATCGCCATTTGCGGCTTCGCGGCGATGGTGTATTCTTGCTTGGGCAACATAGTTGAAATTGGGAGATGCGGCAAGAAGTGAGTATGTTCATTTCTTTGCTTGCCCAAAGAAACGAACCAGCAGCGAAGCGGCGAAGAAAGGGCACCCGTGTCACTTGTCCCGCCGTTGGCGGGATGCCCTGCGCTCCTCGATGCTGCCGGGGCTTTGCAAACTCGCTGCGCTCAAACAGTGCAAATCCCCTTTTCGGCAGCCTCTCCGGTGCTCGGCTGCGTACCAATGGGACTCTTTCCCCTCCCCCATTTGTCCTGCCGCGCCTCGCAGGCGAGGGCGGAAAAGACGCGGGAACTGTTTGAGGGCGAAGCCCGAGTTTTTCCGCGTCCCGCCCTCGGCGAGAAGTAAGGGAAGCCCGCAGGGCCAGGACTGGCTGGGGTGCCTTTTTCTTGTTTCTTCTTTTGGGCACGCAAAAGAAGAAAGAGAGAACCGCAGAAAGGTCATAGCTATATTCCCCGGAATTTCCGGCGGAACCAAAAAAGGACAACTCATAAATGGCGGCAAAGAAATTTTACGCAATCCTGGCCGGGCGAGTGCCTGGCATCTACGATAACTGGCCCAAGGCCCAGGCCCAGGTCATCGGCTTTCAGGGCGCCAGATTCAAGGGCTTTGCCACCCGCGCCGAGGCCGAGGCCTGGATGCAGAATCCTACCTCGGGCCAGGTCGGTCCGGGCAGCGCCAAAAGTGCAGCGAAGGCCGCGCCGCAGGCAGGCGATACCTCCCCCAAGGAGGGTGTGGTCTGCCTCTACACCGACGGCGGCGCCCGCTATAACCCAGGGCCGGGCGGTTACGGCATCGTGCAGATTTACAATGGCCAGCGCAAGGAGCTGAGCGGCGGCTTTCGCTTGACCACCAATAACCGGATGGAGCTGATGGGCTGCATCGTGGCTCTGCGTGAGCTGGAATACCGCGACAAGCCGGTGGCCCTCTATTCCGATTCCAGCTATGTGGTGAACGGGATCAGTAAGGGCTGGGCCAAGGGGTGGCGGAAACGGGGCTGGGTCAAGGCGGACAGGCAGCCCGCCATCAATCCCGATCTCTGGGGCCAGTTGCTGGACCTCATCGAGGGGCTCAACATCACCTTCAACTGGGTCAAGGGCCACAACGGCAACCCCTTTAACGAGCGCTGCGACGAACTGGCCGTGGCCTCGGCCCGGCAGCCCAACCTGCCGGTGGATACCGGGTACAAGGGCTGATGGCGATGAGCGAAAAAGAGAGCCGCCTCATGGAGGCTTGGCGCAGGCAGTTGGCCCAGGAGTACCGCCATCTCTGCTGGCTGTACCGGGTGCAGCTTAAGCTGCCGCTCTTTGAGATCAGCGAGGGCCAGAGCCGGGCCGGCTCGTGGTCGTCGGGGCTGGGTACCCTCAGCCTCGCTTCCTGGCTGATCCGGGACCATTCCTGGGATGTGGTGCTGGAGGTGTTGAAGCATGAGATGAGCCACCAGTATGTCGAGCACCTGGGGCGTGGGGATGAGCTGCCCCACGGCCCTGCCTTTCAGGAGGCGTGCGACCGTCTGGGGGTGCATCCGGAATTTCGCGTTTCCCAGGGGGCAATCCCGCGGTTGCTCAACGGGGAGGGAGAGAGGTCCGGGGGCATGCTCGGCAGGGTGGAAAAGCTCTTCGCCCTGGCCCAGAGCGCCAACGAGCACGAGGCTGCCCTGGCCATGGCCAAGGCCAATGCCATTCTGCGCCGCTACAATATCGAACGGCTCGACTGCCGGGCAGCCACCGATTATGATTACCTGGTCATCCACCCGGGCGGCAAGCGGATCGCCGTCCACCAGCGGCTCATTGCCGCGATCCTCAAGGATTTCTTTTACGTCAACGTGGTCATCGCCCGGCAGTTTGAGGCGAAAAGCGGCGAAACCCTGCGGGTGATCGAGCTGACCGGCGCCAAGGAAAACCTGGCAGTGGCCGGACATGTCTATCATTTCCTCGTCAGGCGGCTGGAGTATCTCTGGCAGGAGTACCGGAAAAGCACGGGGGCCGCAGGACGGGAGAAGAATTCCTACTGGCTCGGGGTGCTCAACGGCTTTCGGGAAAAGCTCGCGATTCAGGACCAAGAGGCCATGCGCACCAGGAGTGACAGCACGGACTCCAGTCTGATCTGCGCCTCGGACCCGGGGTTGATCCGTTATTACCGGGCCCGTTATCCCCGCCTGCGCACCGTGCAGCACAACGGCCCCCAGGTGTATGGAGATCCCTATCAGGCCGGGCAGCAGGAGGGGAAGCAGTTGGTGATCCACAAGGGGGTCGGCTCCGAGGCTGCCGGAGCCGGCACCGGTTTGTTGCTGGCCGAGGGCTAGCAGCAGCGGGCCGGCGGTCTACTTTTTCTCCTTCAGCAATGCCCCGAGGGCGGCAAAGGGATTCGAGGTGGCAATCGTTTCCTGTTTCCCTCCCGGTTTCAGCGCGGCATAGGAGTCGGCAACGCTCTGGCGGTCGTGTTCGTTGTCGTGGCAGTAGATGCACAACAGCTCCCAGTTGCTGCCGTCGGGCGGATTGTTTTCGTGGTTGTGGTCCTTGTGGTGCACCGTGAGGTCGCGCAACGCCTTGCCGCTGAATTCCCGGCCGCATCTGCCGCAGATCCAGGGATACATCTTGAGCGCTTTTTCCCGGTAGGTCTGGGCCCGCTGTTCCTGTGCCCGCTGGGCCTCGGGCAGCAGCCGGTTTTGGGTATCGCTTGTGGCCGGTGGTGTCATGGGTTTTTGGTTCCGTGTTGAAAAAGGGGCTTCCTGGCGCAAGCCCCTGTGGCTGGCTGAATTTTCGCGCTGTCCGAGGTGATTGTTCCCTCGCCGCGGCATCAGAGGGCCGGGGGGCCGCCCAGCAAGGAAAACAGCAGCGCCAGGATCAGGGTTTGAATGATCCAGCCGATGGCGCATACTGCCACGGCCCGCCAGGTGGCGGTGTAATCAAGGGCCTGGCGGACCGCAATTACCATGGCCACCAGCATCCAGATGGAAGCCATGGTGAAAACCACCGTGCCCAGTCCCGGGATGAGTCCGAATATCCGGATCAGGCCGGGGGCACTTGAAAAACCGGTGGTGCGCAGCAATTGGCCAAGATCGGCTTCGGTTTGCGGTTCCGGCAGAAATTTGGTGCCGATGAAATAGGCGAGATAGGCCCAGACATACCATCCGCCAAGGGCGCCCGCCGTCCCGAGCAAAATCCCGCCGATCCCCAGGTTGGAGATACTGCCTATCCCCGCGGCGAGGCTGGAAAGCACCACCACCGCCATGGCCTGGCGCATGGCGCCTTTGTCCGCCTCGACCTCTTCATAGAGGTGGACATCCAATTTCGCCGCGCGAATCATCCGATCCGTCAATGTGGTCATGGGAGCTCCTTTTTTGTGTTGAAAGAGTGGGGCAAGTAAGGATGATTTCAAACCCGCCTTCAGTCTGCGGCTATTATGCGCGGCGCATCGGGGGACGCGCAAGTATTTTTATGCCGTTGGCGCCGAATGCTGGCCGTTTTTTATTTGCCTCTCCTTTTCCAGGCACGGCTTCCCTTGACGGCCAGGCGCCGGACAGGGTATGCACCGGCAAGCGTTGAACTGTATACTGTGAGGATGAATGCTGATGGGCGAGATGCATGCCAATACCAAACTGCCGTGGGCGGAGGGAAGCCTGCCTCTGATGCTGGCCCCGATGCAGGGACTGACCAACCGGGGTTTGCGCGGTCTGTTCATCGAGCGGGTTCGGCCCGATGTGGTTTTCACCGAGTTTGTCCGGGTCAAGGTGAGTACGAAAAAGAATATCACCGCAAACGACCGGCAGGAGGTGGTGAGCACCGAGGGCGGGGTGCCGCTGGTGGTGCAGTTGATCGGCACAGACACCGAGGCGTTGCTGGCCGCGGCCAACACCGTGCAGGAGCTGGGGGCCGAGCACCTCAATATCAACCTCGGCTGCCCCTATGGCCGGATGACCAGCCAGACCGCGGGCGGGGCCTTGTTGCGCGAGCCTGTTGCCCTGGCGCGAATGCTTGCCGCTTTGCGCCGGGAGATCCGGGGCAGTTTTTCCGTCAAGGTGCGGTCCGGTTTTGACGATCCGGCCCAGATCTTTTCCCTGCTGACGCTCTTTGCCGACAGCGGCATCGATTTTCTTGTGGTCCACCCGCGCACCGTAAAACAGATGTACAGCGGCGCGGCGGACCATGGGGTTACCGCTGAAGTGGTGCTCCAAACCCCATTGCCGGTCATCGCCAACGGGGACATCTTCACCGCGGCCATCGGCCACCGGGTACTGGCCGAGACCGGGGCTGCCGGGCTGATGCTGGGCAGGGGGGCCATCGCCGATCCCCTGCTGTTTGAACGGCTGCGGGGCAGGTGTCCCGGCGAATCGGCCCCGGACGCCAAGGTTGCCGAGCTGCGCGACTATCTGCAAGCGCTCCTGATCCGCTACCAGGCGCTGTTCTGCGGCGAGCACCAGATCCTCTGCAAGATGAAGGAGGTGCTCTGCCATGTCCACGATCCCGAAGTGGCGGGTCTGGCGCGGCAGCTCAAGCGGAGCAAGAGCCTGGCCCAGTTCGGGGAGTTGCTTATTTCATGATGAAAAGGTTGTGGCGGGCGGCCTCCAGGATAGCGGCCACGGCGGGATGCTTGATAATCCGCTCCACCGAAATGGCGTAATAGCGCTCCTTCACCGCCTGGGTCCGGCCGACTACCTGTACCGTGTGCTGGCGCAGCACCTCGGGTTCCACGACCGTGGGCGCCGCAAAGACGCCGTCGCCTTCCTGTCCGAAAACATTGAGCAGGGCGTTGTCGTCGAACTCTCCGGCAATGGCGGGCCGGATACCGAGGGAGGCAAACCAGCGATCCAGCCCGCCCCGGAGCGCGGTCCTCTCCATGGGCAGCAGCATGGGCGCCTCGTGGAGCGAAAGGGGGAATTTCTCCCGCAGCGGTTCGGCCAGGGTTCCCACCGCGAAAAAGGTGATGCCGCATTCGCCGAGCAGATGGCTGTAAGCCTTGACGCTCAAGCCCGCCCGCAAGGGAGCATCGCTCAGCACCACATCCAGGGAGTGCATGGCCAGTTCCGCCAGCAGGGCGTCCTCCTTGTCTTCAAGACAGACCAGCTTCACCCGCTCCGGCAGTTGCAGGGCCGGTTCCAGCAGGCGGCGGACAATGAGCTTGGGCAGCACGTCCACCACCCCGGCCTTGAGGGACAAGGGGCCTGCCGTGGGTCTGCCTCGGATGGTGTCCAGCATCTCGCGGCCCAGGGAGAAGATTTCGTCGGCATAGCGGAACACCAGGCGGCCCAGGTCGGTGGGCTCCAGGTTGCGTCCCGCCCGTTGAAAGAGCTTGCCGCCCAGGGATTCTTCCAGTTTTCCCAACTGGGCGCTGACCGTGGAGGGAGCCAGGCTGAGCCGGGCGCTGGCCGCAGTCAGGCTGCCTTCGCGCATCACGGTCCAGAAGTAGAAAAGATGGTGGTAGTTGAGCCATTCCATGGGGAGCCTCAGTTTCGTTTATTTCGAACTATTATAACAATATTTTCTAATTGTTCAAACTATGTTCCTGCGGTATAATAGAGTTTTGGCATGGAAGCAAGTCAGGCTGGCCGGGATGTCGGCCCCGGCCGCAGCAATAGAGAGGAGAGACCATGAAAATTGATAATTTGATCGCCAGGCACTGGCACCACCTGCCCATCGACGAGGTGGCGGAGCTGCTGGAGTCGGACCGGGAGCACGGGCTTGACCGGTTCGCGGTGGAGCACCGGCTGGAAGCGTTCGGGCCCAATGCCATCACCGCCCAGAAAGGACAGGGGCCGCTGATCCGGTTTCTGCTCCAGTTCCATCAGCCCCTGATCTATATCCTCATCGCTTCCGGCCTGGTCACCGCTTTCTTGCAGGAGTGGGTGGATTCCGGGGTCATCTTCGGGGTGGTGCTGGTCAACGCCGTTATCGGCTACCTCCAGGAAGCCAAGGCGGTCAACGCCCTGGCCGCCCTGGCCCGGACCATGACCACCGAGGCCACGGTCCTGCGGCAGGGGGAGAAACGCCGCATTCCGGCCACGGAACTGGTGCCTGGCGACATCGTTTTTCTGCAAAGCGGCGACAAGGTCCCCGCTGACCTGCGGCTCTTTCAGGTGCGCGACCTGCAGGTCGCCGAAGCGGCGCTTACCGGTGAGTCGGCGCCCGTGGTCAAGGATCACGGGCGCCATGGCCGCGACACCGTCCTGGCAGACCGGCGGAACATGGCCTATGCCTCTACCCTGGTCACCTACGGTCAGGGCTGGGGCATTGTCACGGCCACCGGGGATGCAACCGAGGTGGGGCGCATCTCCCAGTTGATTTCAACGGCCGAGGCGCTGGCCACTCCGCTCACCCGCAAGATCAGCGAATTCAGCAACGTCCTGCTCTACGTGATTCTGGGTTTGGCCGGGTTGACCATTATGATCGGGCTTCTCCGGGGCCAGGCTTTTGTCGACATATTCATGGCTGCGGTGGCCCTGTCCGTGGGCGCCATTCCCGAAGGTCTGCCCGCCGCAGTGACGATCACCCTGGCCATCGGCGTGTCGCGCATGGCTCAAAAACGGGCCATTATCCGCAAGTTGCCAGCGGTGGAGACCTTGGGCTCCACCACGGTGATCTGCACCGATAAAACCGGCACCCTCACCGAAAATCAGATGACCGTGCAGGAGATTATGGCCGGCGGCATGTCCTACGCAGTAACCGGCACCGGCTACAACCCCACGCAGGGCAGGATCGAGTCAGCGGAAGCGGCTTCCGGCGGCACAGCCGGCACATCCCCGGCGCTGCTGGAATGTTTGCGGGCTGGGCTCCTCTGCAATGACAGCCAGCTTGCCGAAGAAGGCGGGGCCTGGCTGGTGCATGGCGATCCCACCGAGGGGGCGCTGCTGACCTCGGCCCGCAAGGGCGGCCTCGGTCCGGAAACCGTGGCCGCAAGCCCCAGGCTGGATACGGTGCCCTTTGAATCGGAACATCAGTACATGGCCAGCCTGCACGGGGCCGGGCCGGGCGTGGCGACCAGGCGGGTCTATCTCAAGGGCGCGGTGGAGGCGGTCCTGGCCAGATGCGCCAGCCAGCTTGACGGCTTGGGCAACCCGGTTCCCCTGCGCGGTGCCGAAATCCAGTCCGCGGTGGAGAATATGGCTGCCAAGGGCTTACGAGTATTGGCCATGGCCGGCAAGGAGATGGGTCCCGCGGCCTCGGAGATCCACCATGGCGATCTGATCGACGGGTTGGTCTTTATCGGGTTGCAGGGGATGATCGATCCGCCGCGGCCGGAAGCGGTGGCCGCGGTCAAGATCTGCCAGGGCGCGGGAATCCGGGTCAAGATGATCACCGGCGATCATCCGGTGACCGCCGCGGCCATTGCCAAAAAGGTCGGGCTCTACAACCTGGGGTCAACCCGGGGGAACGGGGTTCCGGTACTCACCGGCGCGGAGCTGGAAAAGCTCTCGGACAACGAATTCATCGACCGGGCTGAAGACACCGTGGTCTTTGCCAGGGCGACCCCGGAGCAGAAGCTCCGTTTGGTGGAGGCGCTCCAGGCCAGGGGCCAGGTGGTGGCCATGACCGGCGACGGGGTCAACGACGCCCCGGCCCTGAAGCGGGCGGATATCGGCGTGGCCATGGGGATCACCGGCACCGAGGTTGCCAAGGAGGCGGCGGACATGGTGCTCACCGACGACAACTTCAGCTCCATCGAGTCGGCGGTGGAAGAGGGGCGGGGGGTGTTCGACAACCTGGTCAAGTTCATTACCTGGACCCTGCCCACCAACCTGGGCGAAGGATTGGTGATACTGACCGCCATCTTCCTCGGCGTCACCCTGCCCATCCTGCCGGTGCAGATCCTCTGGATCAATATGACCACTGCGGGGTTTCTCGGGTTGGCCCTGGCCTTTGAGCCCAAGGAGCCGGGCATCATGCTGCGGCTCCCCCGGCAACCCAACTCGCCGATCCTCAGCCGCACCATGATTTTCCGGATCACCCTGGTGAGCTTATTGATGCTGGGCGCGGCCTTCGGGATCTTTTCCTGGGAGCTATCCGGCGGCGCTACCCTTGCCCAGGCGCGCACCGCAGCGGTCAACGCCTTTGTCATGGTGGAGCTGTTTTATCTGTTCAACTGCCGCTCCCTGGACAAGTCCTTTTTTCAGCTCGGGTTTTTCTCGAATTTCTGGGTGCTGGCCGGCGTAGTCACCATGTCCCTGGTGCAGATTGCCTATACCTATCTGCCGGTGATGAACCGGCTCTTCCAGAGCGCCCCGGTTGGTCCGGCTGTCTGGGGGAAAACAATTGCCGCAGGGCTGCTGGTTTTCGTGATTATTGAAATCGAAAAAATGGTGTGGAGAAAAGCAGGGACCGGGGGGCCGTGATTGTCCGCTCGCGGAGGGGAAGAGAGAGTTGGCATGAAGAAAAGCCCTCTGCCGGGCATTCCGGATTGTTTTCCGCAAGAACCGGCACGACCCGCTTATGGTACTACGTTGTCGGCGGTTTCAGCCCCGTTTCATGAAGTCATGTTCGCAGTTGGCCACGAAGGAGAAGAGGGATGTTTGAAAGCATAACAGTTTGGCTGGTGGAAACCATAAGCGTCTTGGGATACCCCGGCATCTTTCTGTTGATGATGGTTGAAAGTTCCGCACTCCCTTTTCCCAGTGAATTGGTCATGCCCCCTGCCGGGTATCTGGTCTTCCAGGGCCGGATGAATCCGTGGCTGGTGGTGCTGGCCGGAGGGCTCGGTTCGCTGGCCGGCGCCTATGCAAACTATTTCGGCGCCCTGTATCTGGGACGGCCCCTGTTGCTCAAGTATGGCAAGTTTGTCGGTCTTGCCGAGGAAAAACTCGAAAAAACCGAGTATTTTTTCCGGCGGCATGGCGAAATTTCCACCTTCATCGGCAGGCTGCTGCCGGTCATCCGGCAACTGATCTCCATCCCTGCGGGACTCGGCAGGATGAATCTTGTCAGATTTGCTTTGTATACCAGCCTGGGCGCTACGATCTGGTGCGCGGTACTGGCCTGGATAGGGTACGCCATCGGCGACAACCAGCAGTTGATCATGAGCCTGTCGCGGCAGGCAAGTGCCTGGATCATCGGCGGCTGTGTCCTGCTGCTGGCCGGTTATCTGTATTGGCACAAAAAGAGGCGCACACAACCATGGGGTGAGATGCCTGCGGCATATGGAACCGATACATTGCACAAACAACCAATCACACCAAACCAAGGAGAAGATCAATGAAAAAGCCAAGCAGCTCCGCAACCAGCCTGAAAGAACTCATCAATCATGCCATCAGCGATCTTGAGATCACGCCGAGCGAATATAAGCAGATCATGGACCACGCGCACGACGATGGCCACATCGACAAAGAAGAACAGGTTCTGCTTGCCCAGTTCCATGCAATGCTCAACAATGGGACCATCAAGAGGGTCCGTGAGTAGAGTCGTTGGTTATTGCAAGCGCAATCGTGAAAAGGAAAGGGCTCGTGTCCGAGGGGCATTACGCAACAACACAAAAAGGAGTTTTACAATGAAGTATGCCCAAGCAATCACCGTTTTTCTGTGTCTCGCGGCCATGGGCCTGAGCGGTTGCGATCAGGTGAAGGAACTGGCAATCCAGGAGGCGGATAAGGTGAAGAAGGACGTTGTTTCCGAGATCGGTAAGGCCGTCAACGGTGGCGGGGATCAGGAGAAAAAGGAAGATGGCAAGTCGGATAAAGAGACGGAGCAAGAAGAAGACGAAAAAAAATAAACAGATGGGAGAGAACCAATGAAATGTCCGGTATGCGCAGGGGTGGACTTGGTTATGACGGATCGGCAGGGAGTGGAGATCGATTATTGCCCGCAATGCCGTGGCATTTGGCTGGATCGTGGGGAGCTGGACAAGATCATCGAGCGCACCGCAGCCCCTGCCCCGCCACAGCATCAGGCCATGCAGCAGCCCCATGGCGGCTACGACAAGCAAGGCCACGGGTATCACAAGAAACAGAAACACAAGAGCCTGTTGGGCGAGCTGTTCGACTTCTAGCCGCACCTGCTGACCGTCGGCACCCAGCGCGGCTGTAATGCACTTTCCCATCAAAGGATATTCATTTATGTCTATGCATTGTCCTAAGTTTATCGCGGTTTTTCTTTCCTTCTTCTTTTTTTCCGTCATCGGCATAGGGCTGAGCGCAGATGATGCCGAGGCCCGCTCTCGGTCCGGCGGACGGTCCTTCAGCAGCCCCCGTGTGGCGAAGCCGCCGATCCAGGCCCCGGCGCCGAACAAGAATGCAACAAATCCAAATAACAACAGCGGTGGCGGATTCATGCCCGGTCTTGCCGGCGGCCTGGTGGGCGGGGCGGTCGGGGGCCTGCTCTTTGGCAGCCTGGCCAATGCCGGCACGGGTGGCGGGATCGGCGGCAGTGGCATCGGGCTGTTGCAGATTCTCTTGTTTGCCGGAGCGGGGTATTTCATCTACAGCCGCTTTTTCAAAAAACGGCCGGCTCCTGCTTCCGCGCAGTATTACCAGCCCGCGTCCGGATCGGAAGGATATTTCACCGGTAACCCGGCAGGAGTTGCCGGGTATATGCCCGATCAGCAGCCCTCTTCGTCCATGGGCGCCGGGACGGTTGCCGAAGGTCTTGAGCAAATCCGGCGCAGCGATCCGTCTTTTGACCCGGAACACTTCAAAGAAGTGGCCCAGGATGTCTTTTTTAAGGTGCAGGCCGGGTGGATGCGCCGGGATATCGAGACCTACCGGCATCTGCTGGGAGAACATCTGGCCCGGGAATATGAGGGGCATTTTGCCGAATTGCGGGAGAAGGGGCAGATCAACAAGCTGGAGAGCATTGCGGTGCGGAAGGTCGAACTGGTTGACGCCGGCACTGACGCCAGTGAGGATTTCGTGACCCTGCTCACTACTGCGAACCTGCTCGACTACACAATCGATGAGCGGAGCAACGAAATAGTGAGCGGCAGCATGACGGAGCCGGTGAAATTCGCCGAGAAATGGACCTGGGCCCGCCCGGTCGGCACCCTCAACTGGAAGCTTGAAGGGGTTGAGGTCGTCACCGGCTAGGATTTCCTCTCTGCTCCTAATTTCAGATACAACTCCCTCCCCACCCAGGCGTCGGTGGCCGCATACTGGATCTGGGCCGGGGCCAGGACGTCTCTGGCCCAGTTCGAGGTCTGCGTCCCCTTGGCGATGCGAAAGCCCAGCAGCACCGCGGCCAGCCCCCGCAGCCCGTGGTTTTTTATCTCCGCCTTCTTGGCAAGGGTGCCGAGATCCACAAAGCCAGCCGGCCTGAATTGCGCCAGCTTGTGCAGTTCCTGCAGATCATAGGCCAGGGCAACCCCTGCCTTGACCACCTTGGGGTCGGCCAGGATTTCCCGTAACGGGGCTGGCAGGCCGAGATGCTTCAACTGAAAGAGGTACACCTCGTTTTCCCCGGCCAGTTGCAGGAGCGAGGGCAGGTAGCTTTCCCCCTTCTGGTAGGCGGGCCTGGTTTCCGTGTCAAAGCCGAGGATGGTTTCCGTTGCCAGGGCTTGGATCGCCTGGCTTAACTCCTCTTTCGTGCGGACCACGCGAACCACCCCCTCCCATCTGCGCATGGGGCAGGCGTTGATTTCTTCCTTGGTCATGCGCTGGGCAAAACCGGGGCGGGGGTCGGCGGTGTGCATGGAGTCTATTCACCCTGCGGGTATAAGTTTTGTAGGGCAGACAAGCTACTCACTCAGCTATATACGGGAACCGTTGCCGGTTTGGGAAGGAAATTTATTCGTCCGCCGGCAATGATCTCCGTTTTCTTTTCTTCCTCCGGAATCCGGGCCGGGAGCGCGGGTTTTCTCCCATATTTTCCTTGACTTCATTTTTGAAACAGCCGTAGTCTTTTGAGAGAAGCTGCGCGATGCGCGGGATGGTCCCCTTCATCGGGCCGGGAAGACCAGGGAGAGAAAAATGCAGCCATGTGATTTTGTCGTGTTCGGAGCCTTGGGCGATCTGGCCACCCGCAAGCTGGTGCCCTCGCTCTACCAACTGGACAAGGCTGAACTCCTTGAGCCGGAGATGCTGATTGTCGGGGTGGCGCGCAAGGAGATGGGTGATGACGAGTATATCGCCCTGGCCAGGGAAAGCCTGGCAACCTTCATGAAGGAGGAGGTGGACGACGCGGTCTGGGAGCGGTTTGCCGGGCGTCTGCGGTATGTGCATCTCGATCTTGCCAGCCACGATCAGTACCGCAAGCTTTGTGAGATCATCGATCCGGCCAAACGGGTCATGGTCAACTACTGCGCAGTGCCGCCCTCCATCTACGGCGATATCTGCAAGGGCTTGGCCCAGGCCGGGCTGATCACGGAGCAGACCCGGGTGGTGCTGGAAAAACCGCTGGGCACCGACCTTGCCTCCTCAAAGGTGATCAACGATGCAGTGTCCGAGTTCTTCCAGGAAAAGCAGGTCTACCGCATCGACCATTACCTGGGCAAGGAAACGGTGCTCAACCTGGTGGCGCTTCGTTTCGCCAATTCCATCTTCACCACCAACTGGGACAACACCACCATCGACCATGTGCAGATCACCGTGGCCGAAGAGGTGGGCATCGAGGGCCGCTGGGGCTATTTCGACAAGTCCGGTCAGTTGCGCGACATGGTGCAGAACCACCTGTTGCAGATCCTTTCCCTGGTGGCCATGGAGCCGCCGGTCACCCTGGGCAGCGAGAGCATCCGCAACGAAAAGCTCAAAGTGCTCAAGGCGCTGCGCCCCATCACCAGGGATAACGTTGAAGAAAAAACCGTCCGGGGCCAGTACTCCGCCGGGTTCCTCAAAGGCGGTCCGGTGCCGGGCTACCATGAGGAGGAAGGGGGCAATCCCCGGAGTTTCACGGAAACCTTTGTCGCCCTGCGGGTGGATATCGACAACTGGCGCTGGGCCGGGGTGCCTTTTTATCTGCGCACCGGCAAGCGCATGACCAAGAAGCTCTCCGAGGTGGTGATCTATTTTAAAAGGCTGCCCCATAACATCTTCCGGGAAAGCTACAAGAATCTGCCCTCCAACAAGCTGATTATCCGCCTCCAGCCCAATGAAGGCGTGGAGATCGAGATGCTGAACAAGGTCCCCGGCATCGGCGCGGGGGTCAAGCTGCAGCGGACCACCCTGGATTTGAGTTTTTCCGAGGCCTTCGAATCGGCGCATGTTGCCGATGCCTATGAGCGCTTGCTTTTGTCAGCCCTGGAAGGAAGTCAGTCCTTGTTTATTCGCCGCGACGAGGTGGAGCAGGCCTGGACCTGGATCGATTCCATTCAGGATGCCTGGCGCACCAGCAACGATGCGCCCATGCCCTATCCGTCCGGAACCTGGGGGCCGGTGGCCTCGGTGGCTTTGATGGCGCGCGATGGGAGGGCCTGGGACGAATAAACGCCCGGCAGCAAGGCATCTGCGGCGTCATCGGTCTGCTCAAGTGCGATAGCACACTTCGCAGGCCTCTTCCTTGCACCTGCATTACTGATGGACGTTTACTCTCTGGGGTTGAACCATTTTTGTGGTTCCGGTCGACGTTTACGATAAATAAGGAGGGCAGATCATGCCTGAATTCAAGGAATTCAAGGATTCCGCCACGCTGGTGGGGGCGTTGGCCGCACGGGTGGCCGAGTTGCTGCGGGCCGGGCTTAAGGCGCGGGAGAGAGCCAGTCTGGCAGTGTCCGGCGGCTCTACCCCGGTGCCGTTTTTTGCTGCCCTTTCGGATCTGCCGCTTGACTGGGAAGATGTGACGATCACCCTGGCGGACGAACGCTGGGTCGAGCCGAGCGATGCGGCCAGCAATGAACGTCTGGTGCGGACCCATCTTTTGCAGAACCGGGCGGCGTTGGCCCGTTTCGTGGGGCTCAAAACCGGAGCAGCCACGGCGGCCGAGGCGGAAAGCGAGTGCGCCGACCATCTTGCCGAAGTGCCCCGGCCTTTTGATGCCCTTATCCTGGGCATGGGCAACGACGGTCATACCGCCTCGCTGTTTCCCGAGGCCGCGCGGCTGAAAAGCGCGCTTTCTCTGGACTCCGGCAAACTCTGCATGGCGATCACCCCGCCGGCCGCGCCCCATGAGCGGATGACCCTGACTCTGCCCACCCTCTTGCAAAGCCGGCAGATTATCCTGCATCTTGTCGGGCCGAAAAAGCGGGCGGTGTACGAAAAGGCGCTCACCGAGGGGCCGGTCGCCCAGATGCCCATCCGGGCGGTGCTGAATCAGACGATTTCGCCGGTCACGGTTTTCTGGTGCCCATAATATAAGGAACAGCCATGAACAGCGTTGTTGAAAAAGTCACCCAACGGATCATCGAGCGCAGCCGGACCAATCGTGAGGGATATCTGCGCAATATGGAGGCGGCCAGGGTGGCCGGGCCGTTTCGCCACCATTTGCCCAGCAGCAATCTGGCCCATGGCCTGGCGGTCTGCCAGGGCGGGGA
The DNA here is from genome assembly GCA_018830485.1 of Pseudomonadota bacterium. Taxonomy (GTDB): domain Bacteria; phylum Desulfobacterota; class Desulfobulbia; order Desulfobulbales; family Desulfurivibrionaceae; genus Thiovibrio. Next base: position 44,830 of record JAHJRQ010000011.1, read on the forward strand.
ATGCCAGGCCTTGCGCGTCGGTCAGGGCCCCAATATCGGGATCATCACCTCCTACAACGACATGCTTTCGGCCCACCACACTTATGAGCACTACCCGGCCATGATCAAGAAGGCGGTGGCTGCGGCAGGGGGCACGGCCCAGGTGGCAGGCGGGGTGCCCGCCATGTGCGACGGGGTCACGCAGGGCGAACCGGGCATGGATCTCAGCCTGATCAGCCGGGACGTCATCGCCATGTCCACGGTGATCGGTCTGTCCCACAACGTCTTTGACGGCGCCCTGCTCCTGGGGATCTGCGACAAGATCATGCCCGGCCTGCTGATGGGGGGGTTGCAGTTCGGCCACTTGCCCATGATCCTGGTGCCGGGCGGGCCCATGCGCACCGGGCTCCCCAATCGGGAGAAGGCTTTAGCCCGGGAGCAGTTCGCCCAGGGCAAGATCAGCAAGGAGGAGATGCTAGGGGTGGAATGCGCCTCCTATCACGGGGCAGGAACCTGCACCTTTTACGGCACGGCCAACAGCAACCAGTTGATCGCCGAGATCATGGGGTTGCACCTGCCCGGCGCCTCCTTTGTCAACCCGGACGACCCGCTGCGCGAACCGTTGACCAATGCGGCTTCGGCCAGGGTCTGCGAGTTGACCCATCTGGGCGGCAACTATACCCCCATCGGGAGGGTGGTCAGCGAACGGGCCGTGGTCAACGGCATCGTCGGACTGGTCGCCACCGGCGGCTCCACCAACCAGACCATGCATCTGGTGGCCATTGCCAGGGCCGCGGGCATCCGGATCAACTGGGATGATTTCTCCGAGATCTCCGATGCGGTGCCCCTGCTGGTGCGGATCTACCCCAACGGCCCCGGCGATATCAACAGCTTTCAGGCTGCGGGCGGCATGGCGGTGCTGATCCGCGAGCTGCTGGAGGGCGGCTTCCTGCACAACGAGGTACTGACCGTGGCCGGGGAGGGACTTGAACGCTACACCCGGAGCCCCACATTGATTGAGGGCACGATCCGCTGGTCCGAGGAGCCCAAGGAATCGCGGGAAAAAGAGGTCATCGCCCCGCTGGCCCAGCCTTTTTCCCCCTCCGGCGGGCTCAAGGTGGTCTCCGGCAATCTCGGCCGCGCGGTGATCAAGGTTTCGGCCCTGGCGGACGGGGCAGCCACCACAATCGAGGCCCCGGCCATGGTTTTCCACACCCAGGCCGCATTGGAAGAGGCCTTCCGGGCAGGCACGCTGGACCGGGATGTGGTGGCGGTCATCCGTTTTCAAGGCCCCCAGGCCACGGGCATGCCCGAGCTGCACAAGCTGATCACCCCCCTGGCCGTGGTCATGGGCAGGGGCTTTCGGGTGGCCATGGTCACCGACGGCAGGCTCTCCGGCGCATCCGGCAAGGTGCCGGCCGCCATCCATGTGACCCCGGAGGCGTTGTGCGGCGGCTTGCTGGCCAAGGTGCGGGATGGGGACCTGATCCGGCTCGATGTGGGTGCCGGGGTTCTGGAGTTGCTGGTGGATGCGGCGGAGCTAGCCAAGCGGGAATATGCCGAGGCCGAACTTGGCGAACAGCGGTGCGGGGTGGGCAGGCAGATCTTTGCTGCCCTGCGCAGCGATATGCTGGGGGCCGAGGAAGGGGCGAGTTCGCTGTTTACCTATGTGAAGGAGAAATGTAAGGTGAACTTTGCCACGGATGCGTAGGGGTGAAGGATGTCCCCTGTTCTGTAAGATTGACACAGTGTAACATATAATCTACCGTGAGCCATGCCGGAAACGACATATTTATTGGGCAAGCCACAGGGAAAGAGCAGCATGAGAGAAATGACGCACTACGAAAAAGACTTGAGTGAATGGCTGAAAGACCCTGACAATGCCGCCGAATACCTTACGGCCTCCATTGAAGAGGGGGATAAAGACGCCATGCTGCTGGCCTTACGGCGGATAGCCCAAGCTCAGGGTGGGATGGCCTTGGTCGCGGAAAAAGCCCAGGTGCCGCGGGAAAGCCTTTACCGGGCGCTCTCGCTCCGGGGCAATCCTGCCTTGTCCAATCTTCTGGCCATCCTGCACGGCATGGGGCTGAAAATGACCATCCAGCCGGAAAAAAGGGTCGCCGCAGCGTAAATTTGGCACCCTCCAACCCAGACAGAAAATGGAGAGGATTTTTTGTATGCAGACAGCGAGAGAGAAAATTGTAGAAGTCGTTTTGGCTCAGCCGGAAGATGCTACTTACGAAGAAATTGTGCGGGAATTGGCATTCGAAAGAATGGTGGAACGGGGCATGAATGACTCTCGATCTGGAAGGGTTATTTCAGATGAAGAGATGTCGCGCCGGATTCGCACATGGCAGAGTTGAGATGGACCAGGGAAGCCGAACAATGGCTGAAGGATATCCTGGAATATATTGCCCGTGATAATCCGGCCGCTGCAGGAAAGGTTGTTGCCGGTATTCACCACAAGGCTCAACTATTGCGAGAATTCCCGGAGCTTGGCCAGAAATACCGTTCGGAACCAGAAGGCGAAATCCGAATCGTGCTTTATGGTCATTACCGAATTGTGTATCTGATAAGAACGGAAGGCGGTATCGATATTTTGGGCGTGTTTCATGGTGCCTTGGATATTGAGAGATACTTCCCGTAAGAATGGCTAGCAAATTAGCAGGCAACGTCCCTTCGCAATCCCGAACCAACTCATTGGAGAATCCTATGCAGAAAAAGAGCCTACTTGTGGCCTTACTGTTGGTTTTGACTTCTGGGTGCGCCGTAATCCCCAGCCCAGAAGCTATTGGTCCATTTCCAAACGACTACAAGGAAATCATCATGGATCATATTTTGCACACATATTTTGATCCTTATTCTATACGTAGTGCTTCCATTTCTTATCCAGTACGAGGTCATATCTTGTTTCAGCAAGGATGGATTGTATGCCTAGAGTCTAACGCAAAAAACAAGATGGGTGGTTACATCGGTCTCCGACGTACGGCTTACCTACTGCACGGGGGATCAGTCGTTAGAGAAGCATCCAACGCTCCTTTGTGCGAGGATTCCTTAGTATATTATGATGAATGGCCCGAGCTTGAACAAATTAAATGATCTATACCACTGCGGGTCTAATTTTCCATTCAAGTTGATTGAGCAGGGGGCCTTGAGGGGGCCATGGGGGCGTTGTTGATATTGATCATTTTGAAAAACAAATAAACACCTAACAATGTGTTCCAGGGGGAAATCTGACCTCCGGCCAATTTTCCCCTGGAGTGTTGTCGTCGCGAGGGAATCAAGGATGGCGCTGATAAGAAAATGGAAGATGGCCCCTGGTGAGGTTTTTGCCCAGGGGGCGGTGGTGCCGGTTATGGTGATCAAGGACCTCGCCCACGCGGTACCCTTGGCCCGCGCTCTGGTGGCTGGCGGGATCAAGGTGCTGGAGATTACCCTGCGGACCCCGGTTGCTGTTGAGGCTATCCGGGAGATTGCCCGTTCGGTGCCGGAGGCGGTGGTGGGGGCTGGGACCGTGACCTCTGCCGAGGATTTGGCGGCGGTGAGCGAGGCCGGGGCGGTTTTTGCCATCAGCCCTGGGCTTACCCCGGAGCTGCTGGACGCGGCCAATCAGGGGGATATTGGGCTGATCCCTGGCATTGCCACGGTTTCCGAACTGATGGCCGGGTTGCAGCGGGGCTATGACCATTTCAAGTTTTTTCCCGCCGAAGCGGCGGGCGGCATCCCCATGCTCAAGGCCATTGGAGGGCCGTTTCCCAAGGTGGTTTTTTGTCCCACCGGCGGGATTGGTTTGAGGAATTATCGCGACTATCTGGCCTTGGCCAATGTGGCCTGCGTGGGCGGCTCTTGGGTGGCGCCGCCTGAGGCGGTGGCCCAGGGGGATTGGGGGCGCATCAGTCAACTGGCCCGGGAGGCGGTGCAGGGCGCCGGGAGATAGGTCTCGTTCATTTCTTTGCTTGCCCAAAGAAACGAACCAAAGAAAGGGCACCCTGTGTCCTTGTCCCGCCGAAGGCGGGGTGCCCTGTGCTCCTCGATGCTGCCGGGGCTTTGCAAACTCGCTTCGCTCAAACAGTGCAAAGCCCTTTTTCGGCAGCCTCTCCGGTGCTCGGCTGCGGCCAATGGGATTTTAACGGCAACTACAGACTCAACGCCACCTCTCCATTGCTCAGCGATTCCCGTAGCTCCATCACCTCCGCACTTTCCAGATAATCGTCAAACGGCATCCGTTTATCAATAATCCCGTTGGGGAGGATTTCGATGATCCGGTTGGCGGTTGAGGCCACCATCTGGTGGTCGTGGGAGGCGAAGAGGATTACCTCCGGGAAGGCGATGAGCCCGTTGTTTAAGGCGGTGATCGATTCCAGGTCCAGATGGTTGGTGGGCTCGTCCAGGATCAGGGCGTTGGCTCCGGTGAGCATCATTCTCGAAAGCATGCAGCGCACCCGCTCGCCGCCCGAGAGCACGCTGGTTTTTTTCAGGGCCTCTTCCCCGGAGAAGAGCATCTTGCCCAGGAAACCTCGGGCAAAGCTCTCTCCCTCGTTGGGCGGGGTGTACTGGCTCAGCCAATCCACCAGGGTTATATCCTTGTCGAAAAAAGCGCTGTTTTCCTTGGGGAAATAGGCGGTGGACATGGTGATCCCCCAGCGGAAGGTGCCGCGATCCGGGGTCATCCCTTCGGTGAGAATCTCAAAAAGGGTGGTTTTGGCCACGGAGTTGAGGCCGATGAAGGCGATCTTGTCGCCCTTGTGCACCGTGAGGGAGAAGTCGTTGAGGACCGTGACCCCGTCGATCTCCTTGCCCAGGTCGGTGATCTCTAAAATGATGTCGCCGCAGGGCCGCTCGGGCTTGAAGACCACGAAGGGGTATTTGCGCGACGAAGCGGGCATGTCCTCGATGGTCAGTTTGTCCAGCAGCTTCTTGCGCGAGGTGGCCTGCTTGGCCTTGGAGGCGTTGGAGGAAAAGCGCTGGATAAAGTCGGTGAGTTCCTTGGCCTTGGCCGCGGTCTTCTTGTTTTCGTCCTGCTTTTGTTTGAAGAAGAGCTGGCTGGCCTGGTACCAGAAATCGTAGTTGCCCACGTAGACCCGGATCTCGCCAAAATCGATGTCCGCGATATGGGTGCAGGCCTGGTTTAAGAAATGGCGGTCATGGGAGACGATGATCACCGTGTTCTGGAAGCGGAAGAGAAAATCCTCCAGCCAGGTGATGGACTTGAGGTCCAGATGGTTGGTGGGTTCGTCCAGCAGCAGCACGTCCGGGTTGCCGAACAGGGCCTGGGCGAGCAGCACCCGCACCTTGTCGCCGCCTTCCAGCTCCTTCATCTTCTTGTCGCGGAACTCCTCGGGGATGCCCAACCCCTTGAGCAGCACGCCCGCCTCGGATTCCACCTCGTAGCCGTTCATCTCGGCGAACTCCGCCTCGATGTCCCCGGCCCGGATGCCGTCCGCCTCGCTGAGCTCCGCCTTGGCATAGAGGGCGTCGCGTTCGTGCATCAGCTCGTACAACCGCTTGTGGCCCATGACCACGGTGTCGAACACGCTTTCCTCGTCAAAGGCGAAATGGTCCTGGCGGAGCATGGCGATCCGCTCCTTGGGTCCGACCACGATCTCGCCCTTGTCCGCTTCCTTTTCCCCGGCCAGGATCTTGAGGAAGGTGGATTTGCCGGAACCGTTGGCCCCGATGAGCCCGTAGCAGTTGCCCGGGGTGAACTTAATGTTGACGTCCTTGAAGATAATCCTCTTTCCGTAGGAGAGGGCGATATTGACTGCGCTGATCATGGTGGTTCCTTGGGTGCGATGAATAAGGCATGGGTGGTTCCGGGACCCTCGGCGGGGATGAGGGAGCCGGCTGGCGTAAACCGCGTATTATACTGTAGGTGGGTGGAAATAACAACGGCGGGGACGTTTTTTCCTGGAGCGGAGGCAAGGGGCGCGCCGGACAGTCGACGCCAACCTTTGAGAAGCGCCTCTGAAAATGGGCCTATCCGGAAATCCCCGTGCCATTGGGGGATGGGGAGGAAATCACCAATTTTTCAAGTTTGTCAAAAGTGTAGGTCGTGTCTTTTCGCAGATCGATATGTTGGGGGTCAACCGTTATTCCCGAGCCTGCCAGGCTGGAAAAATCGGCGAATGCTGTGCCTTCCATGTCAAAATGGTGTTTGGCGAGGACGGCGAAATCATTGCCGTAAGCCCTGAAAAGCAGGGCCTGGGGATACCGTGCCTGGAGTTCGGTGGCGAATTCCAGAAAAAATCGATTTCCCCGCTCCCATCCCTGCCGCTTGTTGTATTCCAGGACGTTGGTCAGATGCAGAACATGGAGGCAACTGTATTCCTGGAGATTCCGGTTATTCTGCAGAAAGATCCGCAGGTAGTCCTCATTGTACAGCCCGGTCAGTTTGTCATTGAAGAAGTACGAAAATCTCTTTTTCTCAATATCCGTGATCGGCGCCTGGGTGATGGACACCGGGCTTGTCGTCCCTTTGAGTGCGGTGAGGGCCGCCTCGACGACTGTGGGATGAAACTGGCTGCCGGCGAGTGCGGCAAGCTCGTCCAGGGCTTCCTGGATTTTTTTCCGCGGCTTATAGATGCGGTTGGTGGTCATGGCATCAAAGGCATCGGCAGCGGTCAGGATGCCGGAGAGCAAAGGAATGTCGTTGCCTCGCAGTCCGTCGGGGTATCCGTGGCCGTCATACCGTTCATGGTGGTGGAGAATGATCTCGGCCAGTTCCTTGTACATTTCGATGTTGGAAAGCATTTCGTGGCCGGCCGAGGCATGGAGTTTGATCAGATCATAGTCCAAGGTGCTGAGTTTTCCCGGTTTGAGAAGAACCGAGTCCGGGGTGGCTATCTTGCCGATGTCATGGAGGATGGCCGCCTTGTAAAGCTTCGCCGTCTCCTGCGGCGGAACGCCCATCTCCTTGGCGATCTGCTGGCAATACCGGGCCACCCGTTCGGTGTGTCCCGCCGTGTAGGTGTCCCGTTGTTCGATCATGTCCACAAAGGTGAAGATCGTTTCTTCATAATTGGCGGTGCGCTCTATGGTAAGTCTGGCTACTTCCTCCCGGTGGCGAAAGGAGCCAATGGCGAAGCCAAGATCCCCTGCAAGTTCTTCGAGCATGGCGATCTCTTCCCGTTCAAACCCTTCGTGCAGCCAGGTATAGACCGTGAGTGCGCCAAGCGGTTCAGTCGATTGCCTGGTCCGCAGGGGGAGGGCGATAACCGACTGAAACCCTTTCATTTCAAGCTGATCGCGCCAGGGGGTAAAATCCTGATCTTGGTGGCGGTCATTGATCACCGTGGTGTCTTCGCGGATACATCTGGCTGTCGGGCTGTGAAAAAATGAAACTTCCGGGACAACGACAGCATAGGGGGGATCGGCCAGGTATTTTTCGACATCGTCGGAGCTGTATATGGTCTGAATCCTGTCATCCTTCAGCAGACCGATCCAGCAGAAGCCGTAGTGCCCATGTTGGACGAATCGTTCGCAGGACTTTTTCAGCAGGACTTCCAGGTCGGGAGAGGTGATCAGTAGTTTGTTGATGTCGGCCACGGTCTGCAGGATGCCCTTGAGATAGATCTGTTGATCGAGAAGGGCGTTGACCTTTTCCGTTCGTTGCGCCACCTTGCTTTCGAGGCTGACATTGAGCAGGTCCACCTCACGTTTTTTCTTGCGCAGGCTCCGGTTGAGGAGAAGAATGTACCAGGCGACGGAGAAAACCAGGAAGACAACCGCGCCCAGAAGGGCAAATTGCCGCCAATACCGGGTGAGAACATCCGTGAGGGAGAAAGTGCCATAGTATTGATAGGGGCCGATTTTCAGATCAAAAAGGCAGTCATGCACGGGCTGATAATTCAGGGGAATGGTCCAGCCGGCCGATTGGCTGACCAGGGCCGCCGGATGGGTGCTTTCCATGGTCATCAGCGCACCGGCCACCAGGCGGGCAATTCTGTCCGGGGTGGTTTTGGTCGCGGCCATGGGCCATTCCGGGTAGAGCGCGGTGCTGAGCAGAAAGGGGAAGCCCTGTTCGGTTCGCTGATGAAGAATCTTCAGATCCTTCAGACGGATGGTCCCGTTTTCCGCCATTCGTTCAAGGGTGTCGGTGCGGGCTGTTCCGGCGTCAACCGTCCCCGCAAGCACGGCATGGACAACACCCTCATGGGTGCCTGCATAGCGCAAAAAGGAAAAATCGCTGAACGGGTCCATGGCCTGTTTGTGAAACTCCCGCCAGGCCACGATCCAGCCGCCGAAAGAGAGGGAATCCACAGCCATGAAGGACTTTCCCTTGAGATCGGCGAGGGTGTTGATGTCGTGGCGGCCGGTCTTGGTGAAAATCACGCCGCCAAAGGTTGTTGTCTGCTGTCCCGGGAGATTCTGGTTGATCAGGGTGGCAATCCGGCTGATTCCGGAGAGTTTCTCCAGTTCCACATAAAAAGCGGGATTGGTCAGCACGAAATCGACCCGGTTCTGTTGCACGGCCTGATGAATCTCTTTGAATCCCAGCGGGGTGATGGCGAAATGGAAATCGGGGAGTGTTGCGGAGAGGTAGTCCGCGGTTGCGGACCATTTTTCCACGGCGATATCCTCTCCGCTTTTGGCGAGGACGCCTATGGAAATGGTCTGGGGAGCCGCCCGCAGCAGGTGCGGCTGGACCAGGAGAAAGACAAGCAAGCAGGTCGTCCGGAAAAGTACAGTCATGGTCTGCCTGTGAAAAGGTGATAAGGCTTGGCGCGACTGGGCTCCGAGCTTGGGCACGGTTGTCCGCGGGCCGCCCTATACCCTAACACCGGGGCGGCCATGGCGTCAAGTGGCCCTCTGGGTCAGGCGAATCCGGGTGATTCAGAGGGAGGGGAGTCTTTCCCTGGCAATCGATTGGGGCGGTCGGACGTATGGCAGTCCGCTGATTCCCCTTGACAGTGCCGGGAATTTTTTTGTATTATTTCGCGACCATCCAGCCGGGGGCAGGTATTTTTTCAAGGGGCGCGACGCCGCTGCCAAAGCAGGTGGCGGTGGGTGTGTCTGTTTCCCCCGGAATCTTCCACTGGGCTCGTCCCTGTTTCCCTCCTGCCGACTACGGACCCCAAAGAGCGCAGTGACCATCGTGCCAACTTCCTCCATGCAGAAATGGCTTTTTCGCGGCGCGGCACTTCTGTTCGCCGCCACCCTTGCCGCCCTTGGCGTGTACATCTTCTGCTCGTACCGGGCGTTCTTCAGTTCCGACGCCGCCATTGCCAATATCCTGGCGGAAGAAATTGTCCGGGCCGGCGAGCTTTTTCCAAAAAACTGGTGGTATGTCAACGATGATCTCTGGGTGTTTTACAAGCATCTGCTGCTGATCCCGTGGGTCATGGCCGGGGAAAACAGCTTTTTTGCCCATGGCGTTTCCGTTGCCGTCGTGGTCCTGATTACCATGGCGGTGCTCGCCTTGCTCCTAAGGGATCTGGGACTGTCGAAAACAGCGGCGCTGATGGGTTGCATCATTATCGGCCTGGGGTATTCGCCCCTGTATCTGCGGGAGGTTTACGGCGAGGCCGCCTACACCTGGTACTTTGCCTTCATCATTTCCTTTCTGCTCCTGTGGCTCCGCGCCGACCGGCCGGATTCCGGAAAGAATGCGAGGCGGGCCTTGTTCGGCCTTCTGCTCGTTCTTCTCTATCTCGTGGTGCTCGAAAATCCGGTGCGGTTTATGATTTACTACGTCGCGCCGTTTTGTGGCGCTTTCCTGCTGCTTGTGTATGCGGAGCGGGAGGCGCTGCGCAGGGGCGAATACGGTGATTGGCGGGCAGCGCTTTCTGCCAAGAGCATTCCGGCGGGAGCCATTGCCGGGGTGTTCGTGCTGGGGGTCTTCTGCTATAAGGTGTTGCTCGCCGAGGTTCTCCATGCCGAAGGCGCCAATCGTGCGCTGCTGGTCCCGCTCCAGGAACTGCCTTTCCATGCCGCCTATTCGGTGCTGGGGCTGTTGCACTTCATCGGCGCTGAGTGGCAGGACAAGGTGGAATTGGCCTCCGTGGAAGGGGTGGTTTCCCTGTTGCGGTTGGGGTTCTACCCCCTGGCCCTAGTGCTTCCAGCCTACTATGCCAAGAGAAATTTTTCCCGCCTGGAGCAGGGGCAAAGATTTTTCGTGGTCCTCTCCTACCTCGGCTTTGCCCTGATCTTCTTTTTATACTCGGTGAGCACCCTGCACGAAAATGCGTACGCCGCCCGCAACAACATCAGGTATATCATTCCCTATTTGATGATGGTTCTGGTCTGCCCGGTGGTGGTGTGGCGTTTTTTCCCCCAGATCGCCAAGGCGGCGCTGGGCGTGGCCTTGGTGCTCGCAATCGTTTCCACCTGGAACAACATCTCCCCCGAGGGCTGGCGGGAGACGGCCCAATCCCGCGCCGATCTGATCACGGTTCTCAAAAAACGCGGGCTGGTCTCCGGGTATGCCCCGTACTGGGATTCGCACGTCTACACCGTGCTGAGCAAGGGCGAGGTCAGCATCCGGCCCCTTGATATCGACACGCGCGGAGTCGGCTTGTGTCTGTGGCTCTCCAGCGACCGCTGGTACGAAAAGGGCTATGCCGACGGCAAGGTTTTCTTTCTTGTGCCCAGTGAAAAGCTCGAAAACTGGGAGGATGGGTGCGAAACCCTTTCCCTGCCCCAGCCCGTCGAATCCTTTCCCCATGGCAACTACACGGTGTTTGTCTTTTCTGAGAATCCCCTTCCCGGCATCGTCGAGAAAGGGCGCGTCTGCAGAGAGGGCGAATGACCGTGGTTTTCAGCAGGAGGTTGAAAAACTCGTTTTCCGGCACCCTGCGTGCGACCCAGGGATGGATCGTGGTTGAAGAAAGCCCGGACGGCTTTTTTCAACATCCTGTTAGAGCGGCACGCGTCAACGATACAGAGGAATTCCCATGGACAAGCCGGTAAAGATCAGCGTGGTATCCCCGGTGTATGGCTGCCGGGCGTGTCTAGGCGCGCTCTGCGAAAGGGTTGCCGCAACCCTTGCCCCCATTGCCGACGATTTTGAGATCATTCTGGTCAACGACGCCTGCCCCCAGGGTTCGTGGGAGCAGATCCAGGCGCTTGCCCGCCAGGACCCCAGAATCAAGGGGATCAATCTTTCCCGCAATTTCGGCCAGCACTACGCCATCACCGCCGGGCTCGACCATGCCCGGGGCGACTGGGTGGTGGTGATGGACTGCGACCTCCAGGACAAGCCCGAGGAGATCGATAAGCTCTACGCCAAGGCACGGGAGGGCTACGACATCGTTTTCGGGCAGAGGGTGGAGCGGCAGGACAGCTTTTTCAAGAGGCTCTCCTCCCGCCTGTTTTACTGGGTGCTGGAGTATTTCACCGACACGGAGCATGACAAGACCATTGCCAATTTCGGCATCTTTTCGCGCCAGGTGATCGAAACCGTCAACCGCTTCCGGGAGCAGAACCGTTCTTTTCCGCTGTTTGTCAAGATCGCCGGCTTCAAGAGGACCCAGATCCCGGTGGAGCACGATGACCGGTTGTACGGCAAATCCTCCTACAATTTCAGCAAACTGGTCAATCTGGCCATCGACTCCATCGTGGCCCACTCCAACAAACCGCTGCGGCTCTTCATCCAGTTCGGCTTCTTCATTGCCCTGGGCAGCATGCTCTACGCCCTGTGGCTGGTGTTGAGCTATTTCCTCTACGGCGATATCACCGAGGGTTGGACCAGCCTGATGGTTTCGATGTTTTTCATGTTCGGCCTTCTTTTCGGCATTTTGGGGATTCTGGGCCTGTACATCGGCAAGATCTTCGACGAGGTCAAAGGGCGGCCGCTGTACATCATCCAGGAAGTTGTCAATATCGAGCCCAGGTCATGAAGAAGGTCGCCATTCTCCAGTCCAACTACATCCCCTGGAAGGGATATTTCGACATCATCGGCAGCGTCGACGAGTTCGTGCTCTACGACGACATGCAGTACACCAAGAACGACTGGCGCAACCGCAACAAGATCAAGACCCAAAAGGGCCTGGAGTGGATCACGATTCCGGTGCGGGTGGAATCATTGTCCCAGACGATCCTTTCGACCAGGATCGCCAATCCGGCCTGGCACAAGCAGCACTGGAAGATGCTGGCCCAGAACTACGCCAAGGCCGCCCATTTCAAGGAGTATAAGGATGTTTTCGAGGCGCTGTATCTGGGCGCCACCGAAACCTTTCTCAGCGAGATAAACCGGAAATTCATCCAGGCCATCAACGGGCTGCTGGGGATCACCACCACCATTCGCTGCTCCAGCGAATTCACCCTGGCGCCGGGGAAAAGCGAACGCCTCCTGGAGTTATGCAAGACACTGGGGGCGAGCACCTATCTGAGCGGCCCGGCAGCCAAGGACTATCTCGACGCCGCGATTTTCGCCGAAGCGGGGATCGCGGTCGAATGGATGGACTACAGCGGCTACCCCGAATACACCCAGCTCTTCCCGCCCTTTGAGCACGGGGTGAGCATTGTGGATCTGCTGTTCAACGAGGGCGCCAATGCCCCGAAATTCATGAAAGGCGTGCAACGATGATTCCCTTCAACAAGCCCCCGCATACCGGCAACGAAGAGCAGTACGTCCTCGAGGCGATGAAGAGCCCGCGGATTTCCGGTGATGGCCCGTTCGGCAAGCGGTGTCAGCGGTGGTTCGAAGAGCAGCTCGGCTGCCGGAAAACCCTGCTCACTCCCTCCTGCACCCATGCCCTGGAGATGGCCGCGATCCTCATCGGCATCCAGCCTGGGGATGAGGTGATCATGCCCAGCTATACCTTTGTCAGCACCGCCAATGCTTTTGCCCTGCGCGGGGCGCGCATCGTCTTCGTGGACATCCGCCCGGACACCATGAACATCGACGAAACCCGGATCGAGGCGGCGATCACCCCGCAAACCAAGGCCATTGTGCCGGTGCATTATGCCGGGGTGGGCTGCGAGATGGACACCATCATGACCCTGGCCGAGAAGTATGGCCTTTTTGTCATTGAGGATTCGGCCCAGGGGATGATGAGCCGCTACAAGGGCAGGCCGCTGGGGACCATCGGTCATCTCGGCTCCTACAGCTTCCATGAGACCAAGAACTACACCAGCGGCGGCGAGGGCGGGCTGCTGATCATCAACGATAGCCGCTTTACCGAGCGGGCCGAGATCATCCGCGAGAAAGGCACCAACCGCAGCCAGTTTTTCCGCGGCATGGTGGACAAGTACAGTTGGGTGGACATCGGCAGCAGCTACCTGCCCTGCGAGCTCCAGGCCGCCTACCTCTGGGGGCAGTTGGAGGTGGCGGAGGATATCAACGCAAACCGGCTCACAAGCTGGCGGGCCTACCGCGACACGCTTGCCCCCCTGGCTGCGGCCGGAGTCATCGAACTTCCGGTGGTCCCGGAAACCTGCCAGCACAATGCCCACATGTTCTATCTCTTAGTCAAGGATCTGGAGGAGCGCACCGCGCTGCTCGATCTTTTCAAGCAGTATGTGATCTGGGCGGTGTTCCACTATGTGCCGCTGCACAGCGCGCCGGCCGGGTTGAAATACGGGCGTTTTTCCGGCAGGGATATCCATACCACCAGCCAGAGCGAACGGCTGATCCGTTTGCCGCTGTATTATGGCATTACCACGGAAGAGGTTGATACGGTCTGCGAGAAAATCACGGAATGGAGCGGGAAAAACTGATGGCACATCTGTACATCTTCGGCACCATACTCTTTACGGTTTACGGCCAGTTGATCATCAAGTGGCGGGTGCCGTTTCACGGGAGCCTGCCCGGCGAGATGCTCCCCAAGCTGATTTTTCTGCTCAAGCTGTTTTTCGACCCCTTTATCATGAGCGGCTTTGTCGCGGCCTTTGTGGCCTCGCTCTGCTGGATGGCCGCCATGACCGCCTTTGATCTCAGCTATGCCTATCCCTTCATGGGCCTCAACTTTGTCCTGGTGTTTCTGGCCTCGGCGATTCTGCTCAACGAACAGGTCACCCTGTACAAGGTGGTTGGCTTGACCCTTATTGTGCTGGGAATCCTCATCTCAAGCAGGGGCTGATTTCCTCCCCCATTCTTAGCAGGGTGTTGAAAAACTCGTTCTTCGATGCCCCTGCGTGCGATCCAAGGATGATGGAACCCTAACAACTCGTCTCCCCGGCGAAGGCCGAGGTCCAGCCTTATTGTAACTGCTTGAAAACACTGGGTTCCGGCCTCCGACGGAATGACAGGATATCGCGGTGTTTGAGTTGTTACATGTCCATCAAGGATGGATCGTGGTTGAAAAAAGCCAGGATGGCTTTTTTCAATATCCTGTTAGTGTTGCGGAACCGGATCGCGGTTGTAGATATCCCGCCGAAACTGGACCGTGCCGTCACGATCAACCCAGGCGGTCATATAGGCCATATATATGGCGATGGGCGAGGGGAGGGGTATGGTCCGCGTCTTTTCGCCGGCGATCGCCGCAGTCAGGGCTTCCATGGAGCCCAGGGGAGTGCCCTGGAGGAGATGGACCGCCAACTCCAGAGGCCGCGCCAGCCGGATGCAGCCGGAGCTGAAGGTGCGGTCGTCCTTCTGGAACAGCTCCCGGGAAGGGGTGTCGTGCAGGTAGACATCGTAGGGGTTGGGAAAGAGGAACTTCACCCGGCCAAGGGCATTGTCTGGTCCGGGTTCTTGACGCAGCCGGTAGGGAAAGCGCGAAGGGGAAAGGCTTGCCCAGTCGACACCGGCCGAGTCGACCTCCGTGCCGGGGTTCCAGCCTCGAAATACCCGGATATCGGATGTGCGGAGATAGCCTGGATTTTTTTTGATCTTCGGCAGGAGATCCTTGGTGGCGATGCTGTGCGGCACCTCCCAGGCCGGATTGAGCACCAGGGAAGAGATGCGCCCGTTGAACACCGGGGTTTGCCGGTAAGTCTTGCCGACAATCACGGGCATGGAGAGCCGGAGTTCGCCATCCTCATAGAGCTTGAGGGTGAAATCGGCGATATTGATCAGGATATGGCGCGGCTCCAGCAGGGACGGCAGCGGCTGGCAGCGTTCGAGGCTCGCGGTGAGTTGCCGGATGCGTTCGCTGAGCGGAACGTTGAGTTCGGTCAGGGTTTTGGCTCCGACAAGGCCATCGGCAATGAGGCCATGGCGGGCCTGAAACCTCTGCACCGCCTCGCGGAGAGTTGTGTCGAAAAGGAAAAAGGATCCCTCTACCGTTGGCGCAGTCAGGTCTCCGCTCGCGACAAGGCGTTGCCGCAGGAGGGGGGTGCGGACATCCATGTCGCCTTCGTGCAGGGTGGGGCCGGCAGGAACCTGCGGCCAGCCGCCTTGCGCGGCAAGCTGGTGATACTGGGCAAGGGCCTTCTCCAGCCCGGGCAGCAGGCAAAGCTCTCCTCTTGCCGGGGGCGCTTCGGGCGCGGCCATTGCCGAAACCGGAAGCAGGGCAATGATAAGGAGGCAGCAGAAAAAGCGGAAGAGGCGCGGGGGCGGAAACATGGGAGCAGATGGGTTTTTCGCTCTGACTACCAAGTGCGGAAGGTTCCTGAATCGATATGGACGAAGTCTCCGCTGGGGTAATAGCCCACTCCGCCGATGCGGAACGAGAGGGCAGTGCGTTGGAGGTCGGCCAGGCGGGTGCCGGGGATGCGGATATCCAGGGCGCGGCCTTCGAGGTGCAGGCTGTGTTTGGCCACCTTGTGGCCCCGGCTGATGAGGATGTCGTTGTATTTCGGCGAACGGTAGCCTGAGATGATGTGGATTTCGTTGTCGCGCCCCAATCGGGTGTTCACCAGGTCGAGAAAATCCAGGGTTTGGATGTCAATGGGATGCTGCTCGTTTGTATGGTGGCAGCGCAACAGCCGGTTCAGTTCCTGGATGGCTTGCGGATTGTACTGGCCGTCCGGGTCGCGATAGGTGGCGTTGATTTGTTCGCCGGTATGGATGTTGTAGAGGTTCAACCGGCCAGAAGGCTGATTCGCGGGAGAAAAATTGGCCCATGTCTTTTCAGGATGGAGAAAAGCAAGGGTAGTCAGCAGCGAGGCTTTGAGGAATGAGCGTCTGCTGGAGGGAAGGCGCATGGAAAGGGTCTCCTGGTGTATCGGGGCAGATGGGGCGATGCGTGCGGCAGCAAGGGAAATACGGTCATGACACAGTTTTCGTTAATGATTCTCAGTTTAACCGCATTTTCCAGGAGTTGCACATTTTTTTCACATGCATGGTCCGGGGGGTCGGAAGCAAGACAATATGGCGTAAGTGACTCCTGCTGAAACCATGGTATTTCCGCGCTCTCCGGCCGGAATTGTTTTTTTCGCTAAAACGGCTCGAAATCGATCTTGCCGTCGAACTCTTCGGCGTAGTGTTCGCTGTGGAAGAAGGAGCAGCGCAGACACCGTTCACTTTTTTGGGCAAAGGTGAACAGGGGTCGGCCGGAGCCGATGGTGCCGGCCAGTAAAGCGCAGTTTTTTCCCGAAACCGGGAAGGCCGGGCAGCTTTTTTTCTTTTCTCCGCAGTTGTGAAAATCCCAGCACTGCATGGCGCTCCTCCCGGAAACGGATCGATTGGCGGTCAAGCCGCTCATCGTATTCTCCGGCTGAACGGAAATGGGGGAGGGCGGCTTGGACAACACCATAACAAAAGGCTGGAAGCCGAGTCAATACGTGAAAAATACGGATAGACGCGGCGGCCTCGTCAGTATGCCTCGCGTTTGTCCAGCGTGATGATGAGGGCCAGGGCATTCTCGGATTCGGGGTTTTGCCGGAGCACATGGTAGAGATGGCTGCGTGCGGCCTTGTAATCCTTCAGGTCGACAAGCAGCACCGCATAGTTGTAGTTGAGCGATTCGTCATCCGGGGCAATCTGCAGGGCGCGTTTATAGTATTTTTGGGCCCGTTCATGCTCCCTGCGATGCCGGCAGACAATGCCCATCTGATTTAAAAGGGCAATGTCCTCCTTCTCCCCGCCCATGCTCCGGTGCATGATCGCCTCGGCTTCGGTGTCCATGCCGAAGTCCAGACAGGCCTCGATATATCTGGGGGGCAGCTTCATCGTCTTTTTGGAGAGCTTCAGCGCCGTTGCCAGGGAGGCTTTTGCTTCGGCGGTGTTGCCCACGGCTCTGAATTGCCCGGAAAGATCCATGTGCCGATCCGGGGTGTTGGGCGAGATCGCGATCGCTTTTTTGAGCACTTCCAGGGCATTGACGTGATCGCCCTTGCGTTGATAGATCCGGGCCAGCCCGTCCAGTGACCGGACATACAGGTCATTGCTGGAATCCTTGCAAAGCTTGTAGTTTTCCTCGGCCTCGTCTATTCTGCCGACCCCTTCCATTGCCTGGGCAAGATAGAAATAGGTGGCGGACTGCCCGGGTTGCAGATTTCTGGCCTCTTCGAGGGATTGGATGGCGCTTTCGTGCTGGCCTTCGCGCAGGCATTTTTTTCCGGTGAACAGGGCGCGGTGGTAAGGGTCGGGATCGTATGCCTTTTTTATCGCCGAGTAGATCTTTTGGCGGAGGACCGTTTCGGTGACCGGTTTGACCAGGTAGGCGTCGATGTGTTCCTCGGTCACGGACATGATTCGGTTCATGTCGTCGACGCAGGTCACCATGATGAAGGGCAGGTGCCAGTGTTTCTCCGAATTCCTGATGCGCTGGAGGAGCTGGAGGCCATCCTCCTCGGGCATGAGCATGTCCGAAAGAACGATTTTAACCTTGGATTCCGGAGCTTGGATCTTTTCCCATGCATCCTTGCCGTTTCTGGCCGTGATGACGTTCTTGTAGCCAAGATTGTTTAACATGTTGACTATCATGGTGAGCGTGGAAATATTGTCTTCAACAACCAGGAATGTGTATTTTTTGTGGCTCAAACCACGTTCTCCGGGCACGATACGATCTCCATGCTGTGTGGTGAGTAGTTCGTTGATTTGCCGCTGCGGGTATTGGGCAATTATCATCGGAATGGAGCTGAAAGTCAAGAATCTCAAAAAAAAGCGGGCTTGCAAGCAATTTCAAGCCGGGGCGCCGGCCCTGGGAATGAAAAAAAGGGCTTAGAGGATAACCCCTAGGCCCTTGCTGTTTCTGGTGCGCCCGGCACGATTCGAACGTGCGACCTGCGGATTCGTAGTCCGACACTCTATCCAGCTGAGCTACGGGCGCATAAATGAGATGGGATTTATAACGCACATTGTCCTGTTCGGCAACAAGTTTATCATTCAAGTGTATCATTCGCTCCCTGCGGAAAATTTTTGACAAAAGTCAAGCGCTTCTGCGGGCAAAGGGGGCCAGGGTAACCCGGAACTCGCGGCGCAGTGTGAGCGGGCCGGACACCCGGCCTTGCAAGAATTCCTAGAGGCTGTGGCTGCGCAGCAGTGACTCCAACCGCTTGTTCAGGTTCTCCTCGGTGTCGATGCGGTTGGGGCAACAGGTCTGGCCGAAACAGGATTCCACGGTAAAGCCATGCGCCTCGTTTCCCTGGTGGTGCAGGTGGCGTTGCTTGCAGGCCGGGACTGATACATACCGTATGGTTTGCAGTCGAGAATATTGCGGAAAGCGGCGGAAGGCCTGATCAAAGCCAAGGGAGGCGGATCAATCCGGTACTTGTTGCAAGAAAGCCAGAAAGGTGCTGCAGATGGGGGAAGGTTGCCGGTTTTTTCGGGTGATCAGGTAAAACGGGCGCGAAAGGCGGGTGTTGGTCAAGGGGACCGTTGCAAGGGAGCCGCGCTCGATATCCTCGGCCACGGCCCGGCGGGAGAGGATGGCTATGCCGACCTCTGCCTTGACGCCTTGGCGGACCGCCTCGGTGCTGCCCATCTCGGCGACGATACGCAACCGGGAAAGATCCAGATGTTTTTCGAGCAACTGGGTCACCACCCGGCGGGTGCCGGAGTCCCGTTCCCGGATGATCATCGGTTCGGTGAGCAATTGCGTGGGCTCAACCTCCTTTTCCTTGGCAAAAGGATGGCTCGGATATACGGCAAGGACCAGTTCATCGTCGAGGATTTCCCGCCATTCCAGGGCCGGGTCGCTCCAGCGGGCGCCGACCACGCCGAATTCGGTGTCGCCGGCCAGGACGCCATCCGCCACCGCACGCGAGTTGCCGATGGAGAGGGTGATCTGGATGGCGGAATGGATTTTTTTGAAACCGCCGATCCGTTGCGGCAGGACATAGGCACCGGGGATGGTGCTGGCTCCGAGGGAGAGGTGCCCGGCCAAGGTGCCGCGAAAGCCTGCCATGGCCTGCATGGCCTCCTGGCGGAGGCGGATGATCTTTTTCGCGTATTTGTAGAGGATCTGTCCTGCCTGGGTGGGCAGGGCCTCGCGGCCCAAGCGATCCACCAGCCGCTCTTCGAGCAGCTCTTCCAGGCTGCGGATGTGTTCGCTCACCGTGGGCTGGGAAAGAAAACTGGCCTCGGCTGCCTTGGTAAAGCTCTTCAGCTCAACGACCTTGCAAAAGACCTCGAGACGATGAATGTCCATGGGAAAGCTCCCCCTTCTCGGCTATTGGTTTGGATAGGTATAGCCGATATAGACTATTTGTCGTCTTAATGCAAGGGGGGCGTGTTTTTTGTTGCGCAATCCTTTGTTTTTGCGGAGGGATTGCCGCAGCCGCCGCACGAGGAGCCGCAGCCGGTTTTGCTTCCGTCGAGCTGGCGGCGGATGCGGCGGCCGATGAAAAAGAGGCAGGCCGCGATGATGATAAAAATGATGATGTTCTGCCACATGGCCTGCCTCCTCGGTTGCGGTTGGTTCTATCCGGCCAGCCCCAGCGCCCTGCCGCCCTGATAGACCAGGGTGGCTAACGAAAAGGCGAAGACGGTGTTGAAGCAGACGGCGAAAAGCCCCCATTTCCAGGAGCCGGACTCCTTGGAGATGCACACCACCGTGACAAAGCAGGGCGCGTAGAACATGACGAAGACGATGAGGGCCAGGGCCATCAGCGGGTTCCAGTGGGGATCCTTGGCCAGGGTTTCCGAAAGGGTGGCTGTCTCTTCCGGGTCGGTCTCGCCCAGGGAGTATGCCGTGCCCAGGGTGGCGACGATGACCTCCTTGGCGGCAAACCCGCCGACCAGGGCGATATTGGTCCGCCAGTCAAAACCGGGCAGCCAACTGACGGATTCCATGGCTGTGCCGATCCGGCCGGCCAGGGAGTGGCGTAGAGCGCTGCCTGCCCGGTCGCTGTCGATGGCGGCCAGGTTTTCTTCCCGTTGCAGGGCTTCCTCCTGCGTCCGGGCGACCGTGTCGGCCACCTCCTGGCGTTGCCGGGCGAAGTTTTCCTCTTCCGAGGCCGGCAGCCCCGGGAAAGTCATCATGGCCCAGATCAGGATGGAGATGGTCAGGATGGTGGTCCCCGCCTTTTTGATATACTGCCAGGTCCTTTCCCAGGTGTGGATGAACAAACCCTGGAAGGTGGGAAAACGGTAGGGCGGCAGCTCCATGACAAAAGGAGTGGAATCGCCGCGCAGCACGGTGAGCCGCAGGAACTTGGCGGCGGTGAGCGCCACCGCCCAGGCCAGGAGGGTGAGGAGGAACATGAGCAGTGCCTGGTTGCTGGAAAAGAAGGTGGCGGTAAGCAGGGCGAGCACCGGCAGCTTGGCCCCGCAGTTCATGAAAGAGACGGTGAGCAGGGTGGCCAGCCGTTCGCGGGGGGAACGCAGGGTGCGGGCCGCCATGACCCCGGGCACGGCGCATCCGCCGGCAATGCCGCCGGAGACGATGTAGGCCATGACCGAACTGCCGTGCAGGCCGAAGATCCGGAAGACCCGGTCCATCATGAAGGCGACCCTGGCCAGGTAGCCGGAATCCTCAAGGATGGCGATGCCGAAAAACATGAACATGATCAGCGGCACAAAGCCCAGCACCCCGCCCATCCCGTCGATGACCCCGGAGATGAGCATGGACTTGAGGTGGCCGTCCGGCAGCAAGGTTTCCGCGGTACCGCCCGCCCAGCCGAAAAAGGTCTCAAGCCAGGCAACGGGCAGTTCGCTGAAGGTGAAGGTGAATTTGTAGAGGCCCAGCAGAACACCCAGCATGATGAGCGGTCCCAGGAAGCGGTTGGTCAGGACCTTGTCGATCCGGTCCGAGGCGTGGAGTCGGTCGATGTCGAAGGTATGGGTGATCACCTCCTGGCGGAGCACGGATTTGATGTAGCCGTAGCGGTGGTCGGCAATGATGGCCTCCGGATAGGTCTCCATGGTTTTGTGCAGATGGGCGGAGACACTCTCCACGATATCTTGGAGCTCCGTGTCCACGTCCGGATTGTGTGCGCGCCCTTTTTCCCGGATCTGGCTGTCGCCTTCCAGGTACTTGAGCGCCAGCCAGCGCGGGGTATAGTTCTCGGTCATGAACGTGGCTGCAGTGATGCGTTGCGCCATGGTCTGCAGTGCGAGGTCAACATCTTCTCCGTACGAGATGTACAGAGGATCCCAAGGCTTGTTTTCCTTGGCCAGCTCCAGGGCCGCCCCCATTAGTTCGGCGGTGCCCTTGCCGGAGCGGGCGATAATGGGGATGACCGGCACCTTGAGAAGCTCGGCGAGCTTTTGCGCATCAAGGCTGATGCCGCGATCCTGGGCCACATCGATCATGTTGAGGGCGATGACCATGGGCACGCCCAGTTCAAGAAACTGGGTGGAAAGGTAGAGGTTGCGCTCCAGATTGGAGGCGTCGGTGATATTGATGACCACATCTGGCTTTTCCTGGACCAGATAATCGCGGGCCACCACCTCTTCCACCGAATAGGCGGTGAGGGAATAGGTGCCGGGCAGGTCGATGATGGAGGCGTGTTCACCGGAGGGGAAGGTGTACCCTCCCTCTTTTTTTTCCACGGTGACCCCGGGGTAGTTGCCCACATGCTGGCGGGAGCCGGTGAGAGTGTTGAAGAGGGTGGTCTTGCCCGCGTTGGGATTGCCGGCAAGGGCGATGGTGATCGTTGCCATTACAGGTTCTCCTCGGGGTTGGCGGCTTGCAATGAAATATGGCTGGCGTTTTTGCTGAGCAGGGACAGGGAGGCGCCCATGACGGTGATGGGGGTCAGGGGGCAATGCCCGTGTTGCGAATATTCTGGCCAAGCGCACCGGAGGTCTTGACTGCGAAGATGGGGCTCGGCTGGTTTTTTCCGCAGTTTCATTGTACGGAGCAGAATGGTTGGCATGCGTGGTCTCCCTGGCACTGAGTTTGATCGTTGTTGCTGGGCAATAATAAAAAGGGGCGGTTATGAAGTCAATATTTTTTTTAGGCTGCTAAATAAAATTATACTAGCCGAACTTTTCGGACTCCGTCATCCAGGCGGGCTTCCGTCTTCAAGCCGGCAGGACTGATTACATGCGTTTTTCCGTCATGGAAATTGCCCGGGACGGCAAGGAAGTGTCTGATCGCCGGATCGACGAACCACGGAAAAATCAAAAAATCCGGGCGGCATGATGGGGATATCCTCAAGCCCGGAGAAAGAAGCAGGACTCCCTGGTCTCCCGTTGCTGTTGTCGGTCTGGACGCGGAGCAGGGAGCGCAGCTCCCTTTCCCTGGCCAGAAAGACCCGGACCACCCGCGGGTCAAACTGGCTGCCGCTGCACCGGGATATTTCGGCCACCGCCGCTTCCCAGGGATCTTCCCGCCGGTAGCGGCGGTGGCCGAGCATCGCGCTCACGGCGTCTGCCACCGCGATGACCCGTGCTCCCAAGGGGATACCCTCCCCGGCAAGTCCGTGGGGATAGCCGCTGCCGTCAAAATGTTCATGGTGGGCAAGGACCATGTCGGCGATTCCTTCCCCTTGGGTCATGCTCTGCACCGGTTTAAGGATGGCGTATCCCATGGCCGGGTGTTGGCGCATCTGTTCCCATTCCCCCGGGGTAAGCGGGCCGTTTTTTTTGAGGATGTGATCCGCGACACCGATCTTGCCAATATCGTGGAGATGTCCGGCAATATGGAAGGCCTCGCAGCGCGCTCTTCCGAGCCCCAGCCTTCGGCGAGGTGTTGGCTCATGATTGCCACTTCCTGCGAGAGGGTGCGGGTCAGGTCGTCCTTGGCGTCGATGGCCGCCCCCAGAGATTCGGCAAATTGGTGCAGGGTGACATTGGCCGCGCACCAATGGGTGTGGCAGAGACATGAATATGCTGACCCGAGAGAGGTGTTCGCAGGCACGGTCGTGGATGTCGGCATGGGAAAATGAATATCCTTTTTGTCCTGTGGCGGGTTTCGTTCAGCCGCCGTCGGGCGGAGTATCGTAAGGCAACCGCCCGTGGCGGCGCGACCACCCTCCGGTCACGTTTTTTTGTCGAAGTCCCGGAACGGTGCCGCACCGTAAGCGCAGCAATGCAGGCAGTCCCGAAGCGTGCAGAGTCCGCAGGTGTGGAACTGGTACAGCGGGATGTTGTGGCGCCGGGCGGCATTAATCGCTTCCCTCCGGCCGGCATGGGAGATCTTGCCGGTAAAGAGGACCACGCCATCGCTGTTGCAGAGTTTCTGCTGCATATCCCGCTCGAAACGGGGGAACAGCCGCAGGGTGATGCCCAGTCTTTTTGCCTCCTTCCGGTAATGGGGGGCAAGGCGGTCCATGCCGCCGATCACGACGATGCACATGCGTATTCCTCCGGTAAACGATTCAGGAAATTTTGGCGCCAAGGAGCAGCCCTGCAGGGTGCTGGGGCCAGGCCTCGCGGAGCTGCCCATTCCGGTTCGTCTCAGGCCGCTTGTTTCTCCCGGCACTTGCAATTCCGGCAACGGCCGCAGCCTCCATGCCCCCCGTGTCTATGCTCATTGACAATCACGCGACAGCCCTCCGGAGCGATATCCTTTCCTTGTATTCCGGTAAAATATTTACGGTCTTGCGGCAGGCCGGCGGCATGCAGCAGTTCAGCGAAAGCTGTCCGCGAGTTTGGGGCGATATCGCTGATTTTTTCAGTATGGATGAAGATATTTCCCTGCCTATTGTCGCAACTGTCCATGGATGCGACCAGTCGAGCAGCCGCACCCATGGTGAAACTGTCGACGATGGTGATGTGCAGATTGCCGTTTCGCCTTCCCATCGTGATCACTGCAGTACGATGCATAGCTTGTCTCCTTGTTGTCTGGTTGGCTTGTTGTTGTATGGGGCGACCCTGGCGGAGTGGAATTTCCGGAAAACGGTACTTGGAGTTCTCCTGCTCAGAATTCCACAGCCAGTTGCGCCACCACTTGATGCGCACTTTCGTTCGTGCCGTCCTCGGCTATGTCGCAGTCCTGGTCATGCCGGTATTCCAGGGCAAGGGTGGTTTTGTCGAACACGCCGATGCCGACGGAACCAAGATAGCGATGTTCCGGCAGGCCGAGGGCCACGGCCTCGTCGGTCCGCTGATAGCCAAGGGCCAGGGTGACCTCCCGTGCGGCCACTTCCGTGGTATAGGCCAGCTCCATCTGCCAGGCTTTGGGTTCGGCGCCGCGTCCGGCAAAATCCATCTCGCCGGGCTGGAAGGAGTCAAGGGCGGCGATATATTCCGTAAGAATGCTCCAGCCGCCGTACTGGAGCCGGCCATGCAGCGCCAGGGCCTCGGTGAAGTCGTCCACCGTGGTGCTGGTTGTGGCGATATGGGCCCGCATGGTATTGCTGTCGCCCAGGTTGTTGAGCCATCCGGCGCCCAGGTCGAACTGCCATTCGCCCTCTTGCAGCTTGTAGCCCAGATTGGCGCCGAAGGTCTTCATGGTGTCGTTCCCCCGGGTTTTATCCACCTCGCCGTTGAAGATATAGAGGGAGCCATGCCAGCCTGCCTGCGCAAACCCGGCGCGCAGGGCGGTGTCCCTGGTTTCCGCAAGCTCGAGGGTAAGCGGGTCGGAAACCATGGAGCTGGTAAAGGAGCCGAAGGGCACGTACATCTTCCCTGCCGTCAGTTGGAAGGGGCTTTTTTCCGCGTTGCCCAGGGTGATGCTTCCCTGATCGATAATGAGGTGGTCGTCTTCTTCTCCCTCCTCGTAGAGGGCGACGACATGGGCGGAAACCACTTCCGTGATCTTCGCTTCAAGCCCGAGCTCCACCGTGGCCAGGCTCACATCGCTGGTTTTTGCTCCGGAAAAATCCTTTCCGGCAAAAGCCTCGACCTCAACCAGGCCGCCGAACTCCAACCTGTCCGCCAGCTTTCCCGCCAAGCTCTCCACTCCGGCCGGCGCGCTGTTTCCCGCGAGGCGGGGGGCGGCGGTCTCCGTTTCCTTGGGGGGTTCGGCCAAAGCCGGGGTTGTGATCAGCAGAAGAAGCCCTGCCATGCCGATGATTTTTCCCTTCATTTTCGTTCTCCTTTCCTGCGCCCTTATTTGTTTGTGCATATTAATAAAATTAATCGTGCCTAACTCAAGCGGTCCAAAAAAACCCCCCCACGATCAGCTTTTCTGTGAACAAGCGGTCGCGCAGGGGGATGCCGGTCAGGCGCCGGGTATGACGGGGAAGATTACCGCTCCTCCCCGGGGCCGGCGACCTCCACCTCGATGTGATCCGCTTCGTTGTTGCGCAGGGTCAGGGTGCCGCCCATGATCCGGAGCGCCACCGGATCGTAGAGTGGGGCTCGGCCCATTATGGTGATGCGGGTGCCGGGGACAATGCCCATGTCGCGGATGCGGCGGCCAAGTTCTCCGCCGACCTTGACCGCGGTAATGGTGCCGGATTGGTCTTTTTGCATTTTCCGGAGCAGAAGTGTCGGCATGGGTGATCTCCCTGGTGCTGGGTTTCGATGGCGAGTGACGAGCGGCAATAATAAAAAGCTGAGGTTAAGATGTCAATATCTTTTTTTATGAGTAGAATAAAATTATGCTTGCCGAACTTTAGGGGGCGGCAAGGGTTTTGGAGGATGGTCTGCGGTGAGCAGGCCGCGGGGTTTTCAGGGAGGAAAGAGAGCCGTACACGAATGCTGCCTAAAATGGCGTCGCCCCGCTCCTGCGCAATAGGAGTGGGGCGACGGAGAACAAACGGGAACGTGTTTCTTGCTATTCCCTGGTGTTCCGCATCATGTTCAGGGAATTTGGGTGGTGCAGGTCCGTGTCCATGTCAATGGTATGGCAGAGCTTGCAGTTGCGGTTGGCGCCCAGCGGGTAGGGATTGGACTGATACTGCCGGGGAGCGAAGTTGTCCCGTTCCTTTTCGTAGGGATTGGTGGCGGGATACTCGGCATGGGGGCTGCCGTGGCAACCGGCGCAATGGATGCTGCCCGCATCGTCGTGCCGGTTGCGGTACAAGGCGTCGGCCCCGGTGGTCCAGGCATTGAAGGCGCTGTCCGTCTCCGGCGGTCCGAAGTTGACATGGCAGGTCAGGCAATCCGGTTGCTGCAGCCACGGAGTGCGCGGCTGGATCCCGGCAAGGGGTGTTGCTCCCTGTGGGGTGAGGTGCTGCATGAGTCGCTGGGCTCCGGGTTTTCCCGCCTGTTTTTCCGCCAAAAGCAGGGCCAGGGCGTGGTCTTCCAGGGCGCCATGGCAGGTGGTGCAGTCAAGTCCGGCCTCGTGGTGGATGCCGCGGTGAAAACGGGTGGCGCCCTGCGGGCTGCTCGGGTGGCAGAGAGCGCAGGCTTCGGCGCCCCGGCCGCCGAGGAAGTTGGCGTGGAAGCCGTGGATGGAGGCAGAGAGGTTGAGGAGCCCTGCTTTGCCGGGGGCGTTCAGCATCGGGTCCGGATGGCAGCTTTGACAGAGGACGGGCTTGCCTGCCTTGGCCTGGGCTGCAAGTTTGGTCTTGTGAAACCGGTCATGCATGGTCAGGATGTCTTGCGCCGCGGCGTTTGAGATTCCGGTGCTTCCCCTGCGCCACCCTCCGCCATGGCAGGTCTTGCAGCCCATCTCGGTTGCAACCGGGGCCACCATGCGGGTGGCGGCAAGCAGGGTGTTGGTACCCTTGTCCCTGGCCTCGATGGTAAAGCTCGGATAGGG
Organism: Pseudomonadota bacterium; assembly: GCA_018830485.1. Classification (GTDB taxonomy): domain Bacteria; phylum Desulfobacterota; class Desulfobulbia; order Desulfobulbales; family Desulfurivibrionaceae; genus Thiovibrio. Next base: position 71,616 of record JAHJRQ010000011.1, read on the forward strand.
TTGGTATCCCCCCCGGGCGGGATAGGGAACCACCGGAACCTTCTCCGCGACAAAGGATTTGCCTGCTTGTTTGAGTTGCATAACGCCGGAAAGCCCCTGGCCGGAAAGGCCGATATTGTCGGGCAGGCTGCGGCCGAACAGGGCGGGCAGGTCTTTCCAGAACCCCACCTGTGCGGCCGGTTTTTCAAAGCCGGGCTCCACGCGGAAGGAAAGAACCACTCCCTCGGTGACCACCTCCGGGGTTGGCCCGCGCCTGACAAGCTGGGCAAAAAGATCGTTTGCCGGAGGCATGAGGCTGAAAGTGCCGTCCGCATCGCTTATGCTGTGCATGCCGAGGCTGTTCCAGGCAAGGAGGACGTAGCCGTCCCGCTCCGGGTCAAAGGGCAGCGGGGCCAGCGGCGGGGCGGACAGTTGCGGGGGAGGTGTTGTCTGCTCCTTTCTGCCGTGCAGCCCTTCAATAATATAGGAGGCCAGGGCGTGCCGCTCCTGGGTGTTGCCGACAAAAGGCGGCATGCAGCGGATCAACCTGCCTTGGCCGCTGATCTCCGCCTCCATGGCGTAAACCGATTCGTACTTGGCGCTCATCTTTTTGATGTCCCGCATGGGGCCGCCCACGGAATGGCAGGGGGAGCACATGATGTTGAAGAGCTGCCGACCAACCAGCAGCCGGTTTTCCGCGGTGATCTCCTTGTCGGTCCATTTGGCCGAGGCCAGGATCCCCTTGGCCTGGACCGCGTCGAGATCCTTGACCAGGATGGAGTTGGCGTAGATGTGGCCGTACAGGGTGAAGGGCCTTCGGCTGCCTTCCCGGATGTATTCGAAGGCGCCCATGTAAGTGATGCCGAGAAGAAGCAGCACCACGGCCAGGGAGCGGGTGGCTGTTTTCGGCAGCCGGATCACCATGAGCAGGCCGCCGAGGAAAAGAAGCACCGAAGCCCAGAGAAAGATGGTGAGAAACGGGGCCAGTTCCGGGCTGAAGTTTGCAATCCAGGCCTGTTGCGGCTCGGGCAGGGCCTGGACGTACCACCAGGCCGAGGCCAGGAACAGCAGGAAGGGGGCAAGGAGCCAGGCGGCGCAGTAGCGGACCATGCGCAACCGGAAGGCTTCTTCTTTGATCCCGGTGGAGGTGAGAAAGCCGTACAACCCGGCCAGCATCAGACAGAGGAAGGTCCGGAAGAACAGGGCCGGCCAGAAGGCCGGATTGAAGATGCCGTCCCAGAAGTTGCCGGTGGCCAGCCATTCGCCCGGGGTAAGCATGAAGCCGATGATCCCGTTGATGGCAAAGAGGGAGAGCCAGGCGAAGATGAAATAGAGCCAGCCGATGAGCAGATGGCTGCGCCGCTCCATGCGGCCGAAGGTCTGGTAGTAGATGAGGATGGCCACGATCTCCCCGAGAAAAAACACCCACTCGATGGCCCAGCCGAAGACGAAATTGTGGATGAGAATGGAGGTGGCGGCCGGAGCGATGAGGGCGATGGTGAACCAGATGCCCACCCCGGTCATGGCGCCGAGCACCAGGGTGAGGAGCAGGAAGAACTTGGTGTGTTGCCGGGTGTAGTCGAGGATGGGTTGCGATCCTTCCCGGTAGCCCTTCATTTCGGTGAGCACCAGAAAGAGGCCGCCGCCGATGGCGAAATGGGCGATGTACACATGGAGGATGGCGATCAGGGCGATGAGCAGGCCGCCGCCGAAGAAATCCAACTGCCAGACCGGATAGTTCATCGGCTTACCTCCCCGGGCACCCGGGCCGCGAGCTTGAGCATGTAGACGACCACCGCAACCCCGATCACCAGAATGGCCAGGAAGAGCAGCATTGGCGACCACTGCGGCACGACCTGCAGGTCGGCGGGATGGAAATAGGGGGCCAGATAGGCCTGCCTGGCCAGATCCCGCACCAGGACCATGAGGAGAACGGTTGCCCCCATGGCGGCGGTGGCAGGCCAGACCCGTTCCTTGGCGCCGAAGTAAAGAGCGAAAAAGGCCGCGATCAGGGAGGCGGTGAACAGGGCGGTATGCAGGGGAGCACCGCCGACAAAGAGTTGGTGCACATTTTTGGGCAGGGAGAACAGGAAGGGGATGCCGGTGCCGATTTCAACCATTGTGGCGTAGGTGAACCATTGCATCCCGCTGCGCAGCCGTTTTTCGGCCCCGGGCACACCTTTTTTTTGTTGGAACAGGGCGAGGATTGCCAGCAAAAGACCGCCCATGGCCACGGAGGCCACGACAAAATGGAGGTAGCGGGCAAGCAGGGTCGGGTCGGCCAGGTGGAGGAGGGTGCCGTCCGGCCTCTGAAAATAGGCGTCCCAGTTCTGGGGCGTCTGCATCAGGGTTATATTGCTGACAAAGAAAAAGGCAATGATCAGCAGGAGCAGGATGCTCGTGCTCAGTGCCAGTTTTCGGGTGGCCCGTGGCAGATCGCCGCCCATCTTATACAGATAGGCGCTGTAGTAGGCGAGAATGAGCATCCCGATGATGGAAAGCCAGTACGCCCCCATGAGGATGGAGCTGGTATAGATGAAATGACCGTAAAGCGCTTGGAGAAAAAGCAGGGGCGCCACTCCGAAGTTCACGGCAAAGGCGATGGTGTATGGCAGGATGGACGCGATATCCCGGCAGGGGGGGGGGTCGGCGGGCTTGGCCCGCATTTCCCTGACCAGGGCGATTATGGCGCTGCCCAGCATGGCGTTCATGAACACAAGGTGGGCGAAAAAGGTCAGGATAAGAAGGAGCTGTAAAAACTCCCAGGGCGCCGGGATGGTGTCTGGGATCGGGATGAGATGGGCTGGCTCCATGGCGGTCTCCTTATGGGTAAACTTTCTTACCTATAGCACAAAAAAAATGTTTCCAGGGGAAAAATACGGCAGAACAGGGGCATGCCGGGAATAGTGAAAAAAAGCCTGAACTTGAAAGAAGATAAAACGAGAAAATAGCAGTAATATAGAGCTATGAAGAGAAAAGATGAAGATTTAGCGGTTAATGAAATGATATTTTCTTCTCCCCTACCGGTTCTAACCACATGGAATTTTGCGTTTTTTGCCGCCGGTGGGGAAATGGGCGAGATATCCGGTTTTTAGAGGGTTTTGAGGAGATTTTCGCCCGTTTACTTGGGGTTATGGGCTGTTGAAAACTTGGCGGACAACAGGTGGGAAATTCCGTGAGACCGGTTTTGACAGGGGTATGGTTTTCCTTTAAAAAAACGGGCAGAAATTATCTCAGCGGTCTCAATTCGCTTTAATCGGTTGTTTTTTCATGACTGAACCAGGGGAAAAAGATGCTTTGGCAGCGAGTTAAGAGTGTTTTGTCCCAAAAAGTTTCCGACAGCGACTTCACGCTGTGGATCGAACCCTTGCAATGCATCCAATCCGATGCCCAGAGCGTCGAACTGGCTGGGCCAGATCCGTATTTCTGTTCCTGGGTCAGGGAGAACTATCTGGCCGATATTCAGGATGCCTTCCACGATGCCGGCTTTACCGGCGGGGCGGTGCGCCTTTCGGTTGGCGCAGCCAAAAAAGAGCAGCCCCTCTTGCCGGAACCGGAAAAGAAGCAGAGCCAGCTCCGTTTGCCGAGCATGCCCGTGGCCCGCTCCACGGTGCGGACCCTGCATCCGCGGTATACCTTTGACGAATTCATGGTTGGCGAGTCAAACGCCATGGCCTACGCGGCCTGCGAGGCCATGGCCGGCGGCGATTCTGCCTTGAGCCCCTGCCTGTTTATCGAAGCGGGGACGGGCTTGGGCAAAAGCCATCTGACCCATGCGGTGGCCCATCATGTAACGAGCCATTCCCCCGGAACCCGGCTGCATTATGTCACCTCCCAGCAGCTCACCTCCGAGATGGTCCGCAGCATCAAGAATAACACCATGGATCATTTCAAGGAGAAATATCATAACCAGTGCGATGTGCTGCTGATGGAGGATGTGCAGTCCCTGGCCGGGCGGACCAAGACCCAGTCGGAGCTGGCCGAGGCCCTTGATGTTTTGATGGATTGCGGGAAAAGGGTCATCTTCACCGGGGCTGTTTCCCCGCGCAATATCCCGGATATGGATGCCGGCGTGCGCTCCCGGCTCTCCTCCGGGCTGATCACCACCATCAATCCTCCGGACCGGCGGACCCGTTGCCTGATCATCGAGCGCAAGGCCCGCAACAACAAATTGACCCTCACCGGGGAGATCATCGAGTTCCTGGCCGACCGGATCCAGGGCGATATCCGGCGGGTGGAAAGCGCCATCATCGGCCTGAAGGCCAAGGCCTCCCTGCACAAGACCCTGCCGGATCTGGACATGGTCAAGGAGATCGTCGCCGGGATCATCGGGCAGCGCCAGGAGTTGTCCTCCGTGCTGATCCGGAATTTCGTGGCCGGCCAGTTTGATGTCTCCATCGAAGAGATGCAGTCAAAGGCAAGGAAAAAGACCATCGCCTTTCCCCGGCAGGTCTCCATGTACCTGGCCAGGAAGCTCACCGAGGAAGCGCTGTCCGAGATCGGCAAGGCGTTTAACCGCGATCATTCCACGGTGGTGCATTCCATCCGGGTCATTACCGAAGCCGTTGTCCGCAGCGGTTCCATCCGCGGGCAGGTGGAGCATCTGGTGGAGCGTTTGAAAAATCAGGGGTAGGGATGCACTAACCATCCCGGGGCGGGGGCCCGGGAAATCACGATAAGGGGGGGGAGATGCGAACCGTTTGCTGTGTGTGTCGCAGGGTGAAATGCAAAGGGGATTGGCTTGAGCAGGTGATCGAGTCCGAGGTGCGGGTGTCCCATGGGTTCTGCCCGGAATGCTTCGACAAAACCATGGCGCAGTATTCCCGCGCCTGGTCAAGCGAACGGGGGGCCGCACAGCCGGTGCCGAAAGTGTCGTAACGGGAAGTTCCTTGCCGACCCTTAAAAATAAACCGGCCTGACCTCGGGCTGTTGTCTTTTTCCGCCCACCCGGTGCAGTATCCTCTCGGCCACGGTCTTGGCCGTCTTCATCATGTCGTTCATGCCGATTCCCTCCCAGCCAAAGCCGCAAAGATGCAAGCCGCCCAGGCGCTGTTCCATGGCGTCCTTCCAAGCCAGCAGCGCGGGATAGCCCATTTCCAGTTGGGGGATGCCGCTGTCGCCGCGCAGCACCCGATGGAAACAGGGGGGCTCGGGCAGGGGGATCAGTTGCCGGAGATCGTCATAGATCCGGCTGACCAGTTCCCTGTCGTCGAGTTCCAGCCGTTCCGGGTGGCGGCGGCCTCCGACCAGACCCTCCATCAGCACTCTGCCCTGCGGGGCGCGGCCGGGAAACATATGGGTGGAAAAAAGCGCCCCCATGGCAAAGCGTTTTTCCCGTTCCGGGGCCAGATAGCCGAAACCGAAAGGCACCTGCGCCGTGTTGGTGAAGCCCAGGGCCACGGTGGCGATCCGGGCCGTGGGGATGGCGGGCACGGGCGGGGCATGGGAGGCCAGCAGCGCCAAGGCGCGGTTGACCGGCAGGGCGAGAATGACGGTAGCCGCCCGGTAGGTTGTGGTCTCGGTGTGGATCTCCCATGCTTCACCCTGGCGGGAGATTGCCCGCACCGGGCTGTGATAGAGGATGTTCGGCCCGGCGGCCAGGGCGGTGATGAGCTGTTCCATGCCTTGCGGAAAGCTGGTCATGGCCGGCAGGGTCGCGCCCTGTGCGCCTTTCTTTTTTCGGAGCAGTCCCTTGAGCACCGAGCCGGCTTCCTTTTCCAGAACCCGCACCCCGGGCATCACCGCATCGATGCTGATCCGTTCATAATCCCCGGCAAAGGTGCCGGTGATCGCGGCATCCACCAGGGGCAGTATCTCGGCGCCGAAGCGGTATGCCGCCCACTGGCCCACGCTCTGCTCGGCGGAACGCGGTTTTTTGAAAAGATCGCCCAACAGCCGCAATTTGCCCAAGGGGGATAACAGCGGGGTTGCGAGCAGGGCCCGCGGTTTTTGCGGCAACTGCACCAGCTTGCCTCCGTGGCAGACATAGCGGACAAAGCTGCCCAGGGGGGCTTTCTGGGCAATGCGGTCCAGGCCGGTTTCGCTGAGCAGGGCGCGGCTGGCCGGATTGTTGTCCAGAAAGCCGTGCGGGCCCCACTCGGCCAGGTAGCCGTTTTCCTTGAAAGAGCGGACCGCGCCGCCGGGGCGCCCATCTTGTTCAAGGATGAGGATGTCCAGGTCCGGCGCGCTGGTGTGCAGGAAATGGGCGGTGCTTAAGCCGGAAAGGCCGGCGCCGACAATGAGTATTTCGTGTGTCTCAGGCATGGGTGGACATCCGGGGTGAAGGGCTCTGCGTGTGTGCGGGGAGGCTCGTTTGTCCCCTGTTGGGGCAGCTTTCCCTCTTCAGGGATAGCATTATATATGGTATAAGGACTGTACCCGATATTGTCCGGGGTCGTAATGAAAAAAAGTGCAATGGCAAGGCCGGGTCCGGTGGAAGAAAACCCGGCCTCGCCGGCAATGCGCCGTAAAAAAATCAGCTCTCGGATTCCCAACCGGTGAAGGTTCTCATCCTCTATTATTCGCTCAGCGCCCAGACCAGCGGGCTGGTGCACCGTTTCGGCGCAGGTCTTGAGGGACAGGGGGTGCACCTGGTCTGCGAGCGGCTGCAGCCCCTTGTTCCGGGCAAATTCCCCATCGGCACAGTGCCCGCTACCCTGGTCATGATGCTCCTCACCTTTCTGCGGGTCAGGATGCCCATTCAGCCGCTGTCTCCCCTCTGCTGGGAACACTATGACCTGATCGTGCTGGCCGGACCCACCTGGTCCTATAATCCCAGCGGCCCGGTTCTCTCCCTCCTCGACCGCGACGGGGCAAGGCTTTTTGCCGGCCGGCAGGTGCTGCCCCTGATTTCCTGCCGGGGCTACTGGCGGATGCACTGGTTGAGCCTGCGTTTTCAGCTTGCGCGCTGCGGGGCCAAGGTGGTGGGGAGGATGATTTTTGCCCATCCCAGCAAGGAGCCCTGGCGAACCATCGGGGTATTCCTGAAGCTTGCCGGCCGGGTGCCGGAACGGTCCCCATGGCTTGGCCGCTATTATCCGCGCTACGGACACAGCCGGGAGCAGCAGGAAGAAGCCTTCGCCCTTGGCGCCGCCATCGGCCAGGCCTTGCAAGGCGGGGACTCCCTTGCGAATCTCTCCTGTGTTTCCGGCCGGGCAGCGCGGCACATGAACGCGGCGCGCCTGCCTTAGAATTCAATCCCCTTCTGACCCTTGATCCCCTGCTGAAAGGGATGTTTTACGGCGCGCATCTCGGTGACCAGATCCGCGTATTCCATGAGCCCCTGCGTTGCATCGCGGCCGGTGATGACCAGATGCAGCCGTTTCGGCCGCTCCCGCAGCAGGGAGATGACCTCCGCTTCCGTGAGAATGCCGAACCCGATCAGATAGGTGAGCTCGTCGAGCACGATCAGGTCGTACCCATCGCTCAGGATTTTTGCCCTGGCGAGTTGCCAGCCTGCCAGGGCCGCCTGTTTGACGATTTCCTTGTCCTGCTGCCAGGTAAAGCCGGTGCCGGCGAGATGCAATTCAATCTGGCCGGGAAAGGCCCCGGTCAAGGCGAGCGCCTCGCCGGTTTTTGCCTGTGCCTTGATGAACTGAATAATGCAGACCTTCAGCCCCTGTCCCGCAGCCCGCAACGCCAGCCCGAAGGCCGCCGTGGTTTTTCCCTTGCCGTGCCCCGTGTTGATGATAACCAAGCCCTGTGTCGCCATCTGTTTCCCCTAAGGAAGGTCCGAGCCCCCCCCGGGTTCCGGAAAGAGGGTGGAGGATGAATATTCGGTCGTGCGGAATTTTTCCATCTGGCTGCGGTAGAAGGCCTGGTGGGTCTTTGTCCGGGTCAGGGCTTCCTCTTCAATGGCCAACGCCTTTTCCCTGTTGCCTGTTGCCCAGTACGCGGTGGCCAGGGTGTCGAGCACATGCGGGGTTCTGTTCGCTGCGGCGGCTTTCTGGGCCAGAAACAGGGCTTTTTCCGGGTCGCGCAGTCCCGGTTCCTGGGCGGTGAGCAGGAGCCAGGCCAGATTGTTCAGCGCCTCCGTGTTGGCGGGGGAAAGGCGGAGCGCCTGCGCATAGGCGTCTCGGGCCTCGGGTTCCCGGTTGCGGCTGTAGTGAAGATCGCCCAGGACTTGGAACCAGAGGCCGTTGCCAGGCTGTTCCTGTATTTTCTGCCGGATAAGCGCTTCGGCGAATCTGGCCTTCGGGGTTTCGCCGAGAAGATCCTGGGGCATGCGCCAGGCTGCGAAACCGCCGGCCAGCAGGATTGCCGCATAGAGGGCCAAGGCCAGGCGGACCTTGCGGTGATGGCGGGATATTGCGGCTGGAGTTGTTTCGCAGCGATGCAGGTAATCGATGCGCTGCCCCAGGCCGAAATGGTGCCAACTGGGCAGATCGCGGATATTGCCGCCGAGCAGGGCGATTTTTTCGAAGACCCGGATCAGGGGAGAGGCATGCCCCATGGCGCTCAAGGCATGGAGGTCCGCCTGGCGTTCAAAGTTGCGCATGAAAAAACCAAAGATGAAACGGAAGTAGACAAGCATCATGAGGAAGAGGATGCCGGCGCTGGCCAGGGCCAGGATGGTTTCCGGCGCCGTGCCGGTCAGGGTGATCAACTGATAAAAAAAGTCCGAGCTGAGCAGGAGCAGGAGGAGCGGGGCGGAGCTTATCTGGGCCAGCAGGCCAAAGCCGAGAAAGAGAAAGAGGTAGAGCTGGAGATGGTAGTGCTTGACATGTCCAAGCTCATGGGCCATGACGGCTTCCATCTCCTCCGGCGTCGTGGCTTCGAGCAGGGCGGGGGAGACAAGAAGATACCGGAAGCGGCCGCTGAGGCCCATGACCCCCGCAGTCAGCATGCGCCCCTCAAAAAGCGGCCAGAACAGGATATCGGCAAACCGTAACCGTTGGCTGTGGCAGAATTCTTCGATGCGTTGACGCGCCGGTCCGGACGGGAGCGGGGTGCAGCCCCACAGGCGGACTATGGCCAGGGGAAGGAAAAAAATCAGGCCGAAAAGAGAGAGCAGCATCAAAACCGGTTCGCCCCAGGGTGAGGCGAGAAAGGTTTTCAGCCAGGAAAAGGGGGCGTGCTGCAGCAGGTCGAAAAGGCTGGAGATAATCAGCCACGGGAGCAGAATGGCGAAATTGATTTTGAGGTTTGCCGCAACAAAAGAGCGGGCGGTGAGGGACCGGGCAAAGATTCTCTGGTAGCTGGGAAGTGCTGCCAGCCAGAGGAGGCAGAGGTAGCCGAAGAAAACCATGACCCCGGAGAGATGGCCGAGAACCGGGAGTTCTTCGGCCAGAGGCAACCGGCTCAGGTAGTAGCGCCCCTCCAGCAGGAAGATGTCCAGGGAGAGAAAAACAATGGCCAGGATGGAAAGCCTTTGTTCCACGGCAAGGTAGCTGGCCGCGCCGGTATCGGCGGTGCGCCGGAAAAAAAAACGGGCCAGTTGGTTGAACAGAACGAGCTTGGCGCAAAAGAACAACAGGGCAACAGGCCATGGGATCTGGGGCTGTTCCGGAATGGACCCGGTGGTGAGAATCAGGATGACGACCAGGAGGTAGATGAGATTATTGTACATTGGCGTCGGTTGTGGGCTCGAGGGGTAACCGGCAAGGCACATCAGGCCGGTGGTGGCGTGGCGCCGTCACGATGGGATGCAGGAAAAAAGGGTCTCAGCGCCGGAAAGCTGAGCTGTACGCCTGGCCGGAGATTCTGGCGTTGTGTTCCTGATATTGCTGGAGCAGGGCGCGCAGCTCATGGGGTTCGAGGATCTGCTTTTCAAGGAAGAATTCACCGAATTTTTTCTGCAGCCGCTTCTGGTGGGAAACGAGCATCTGAAGCTGCGGCTCGGAAAGGAGGCCGAGATCCATGGCTGTCTGGCCGAAGGGCTGCAAGGTCGGACGATTGCGGAGGATATGGACCACATCCGTCTCGTTGAGCAGGCCGAAGCGCTGGCCGATTTCTCCCAGGCGCGGCCGTTCGGTGCGTTGCCAGATGAGGGCTTGGATAATGGTCCGCCAGTTGATCAGGCCGGAATAGTAGAGAAAATGGCCGAGAAGCAGGCGGCGGTTCGGCAGAGGCCCCTGGTAGAGGCTTTCCGTGTCCCAGAAGGTGGAAGGCTGGGCGGCGCTGCCTCGAAAATCGGCGTGTGTCCGGGCTTCGGCCTGGGCGTGCGGGCGGGGGCGGGATGCGCTCCGGGCCGTTTTTGCTTGTTGGGGCCGGTGGGGCTTGGCCGGCGCCGGGCGGGGGGGCTGAGTCCGAGGGTGCGGTTGCCGGGCAGGAGGAGGGAGGCAATATCCTCTTTCCTTGGCGTCCAGAAAGGTGATCAGGTTTTCGTAGGCCTCCCGTACCGAATGGAACAGGTCGTGGCGCTGCCGCTGCTCCCGCTCATTTTCCAGACCGGCCAGGTCCGGGTGGGTTTCCATGGCCCGCTTTCGGTAGGCGCTCTTGATGCCTGAGTGCTGGAGATAGTCGAGAAATTCCCGGGAAATGGTGAGCTCCGGCCCGAAAATGATCTCGCAGGAGCGAAAGAGTTCCTTTTCAGCGGCAACTGTTTCCATGGCGTGGGTCGTGCTCCCTGGAGATTAGTGTGAAAAAGGAAAATTGAATAGTGCGCCCTCGGGCGGCGAAAGGACAGGTATTTCGCCGGCACCCCCGCAGGAAAAAAAATATGCTGGTGCGCAAGTCTTATGCAATGATATGGCCCGTTTGTGATAAGATACACTCGCACGAGGGCAACGTGTATCGATTGAGCAATAATTAACTTTATTATGTAGCAGATAACATCTTATTTTTTAACATTTTTTATTTCTATCTCCATGAAATCAGGACGGGAACGGGGATTTTTTTTATGAAACAGCCAGCCGGAACCGGGGAGCAACACGGGGCGGAGTCATATTTTTCTCATGATTTCAATGCGATGAATGCGTGGGGAGAGCTCGAGCAGCTTGCCCGTGCGCCCTATGACCTGACCGCGCCCGGCGCCCTTTCTCCGGCAAGAATTCAGAGCTACCGGACCCATGGTGCCGGCATTGATCTGTTGTATTCCACCCAGCGGGTGGATGACGCCGTGCTCTCCGCCCTGCAACGGCTTGCCGAGGAGAGCGGGGCCGTGGCCCAGTTCCTGCTGATGAAAAAGGGCGCGGTGCTCAACCGGATCGAGGGGTACGCCAGCGAGGAGCGGCAGGTGCTGCACACCGCCTGTCGCGACATCTTCAGGCCGGTGACTCCGGCGCCGGAGGCCTCGGCCCTGGCCAAGGCAGAGCTGGAGAAGCTGGCAGATTTTCTCGCTGCCCTGGATTCGGGAGCCATTGTCAATGCGGCCGGGGAGCCGTTCACCGATCTGATCCAGATCGGGATCGGCGGCTCGGACCTCGGTCCGCGGGCCTTGTATCTCGCCCTGGCCGCTTACAGGATTAAGGGCCGGAGGGTGCACTTTGTCAGCAACGTGGATCCCGATGACGCCGCCGCCACCCTTGCCGGGCTGGACCTGGCCAGAACCCTGGTGAATGTGGTGTCGAAAAGCGGCTCCACCCTCGAAACCATGACCAACGAGGAGTTGGCGCGCAAGGCCTTTGGTGAGGCGGGGCTCGATCCAAGCCGGCATTTTTTGGCGGTCACCGGCAAGGATTCGCCCATGGACAACCCCGCCCGGTATTTCCACTCTTTTTACATGTTCGACTCCATCGGCGGACGGTACAGCGCCACCTCCATGGTCGGGGCGGTGATGCTCGGCTTTGGCCTGGGACACGCGCAGCTCATGGAAATCCTCCGCGGCGCCCACGCCATGGACCTGGCCGCGGAAGAGCCGGACATCCTCCGCAACCCGCCCCTGCTCCTGGCCCTGCTGGGCATCTGGAACCATAATTTCCTCGGCTGCGAAACCCTGGCCATCCTGCCGTACAGCCAGGCGTTGGTGCGGTTCACCGCCCATCTCCAGCAATGCGACATGGAAAGCAACGGCAAGTCCGTAACCCGCCAGGGCAAGCCCCTTGCCTGGAAAAGCGGCCCCATCATCTGGGGGGAGCCGGGTACCAATGGCCAGCACGCCTTTTACCAACTGATCCATCAGGGAACCGCCATCGTCCCCGCCGAATTCATCGGATTTCGCCGCAGCCAGCATGGGCGCGACCTGCTCATCGAGCAGACTACCTCCCAGGAAAAACTGGTGGCAAACCTCTTGGCCCAGGCCCTTGCCCTGGCCACCGGCCAGCCCCATGAAAATCCCAACCGGAGTTTTGCCGGCAACCGGCCCAGCGCCGTGCTCCTGGCCGACCGGCTGACCCCCTACGCCATGGGTGCGCTCCTGGCTCTCTACGAGGCCAAGGTGGTGTTCCAAGGGTTTATCTGGAACATCAACTCCTTTGACCAGGAAGGCGTGCAATTGGGGAAAAAACTAGCCGTCCGCCTCCTGGCCCATTACGCCGGTCTGAGGCAGAATCCGGGATACAGCGGGGAGACGGCTGATGCGCTTGGCTGGGCCTTGCTCGGCGCCGCCGGGATGCTTGCCGAGTCAAAGACAAGATGAAAAAAGCTCCTCTGCGCACAGGCACGGCGAAAAGCACCGGCATGCACGATGTCGCCTTTTTTACCATTCAACGGATTACGAGAACACACGCATGCCTTCTTTGAGACAATGGAAAGCCACCGTGATGGTGCTGGGGACGATTTTCTGCCTGGCCGGAGTATTTTTGTTCTGGGGAATCAGGGCCCGTCATCATGACCTGAAGGCAAGGATTGCCGCGGAGCAGCAGCATATACACAATCTGTTCGATCTGACAGTCAAGCACTCCTTTGCTCCGTATCGGCTGCGGATCCACAGCATCACCGTCACCCGGCCCCAGCTTATCGCCGCCCTTGCCACTGGCGACCGCGCCGCGGTGCTGGCCCAGTGTCTTCCCCTGTACGAGATCTTGCAGCGAGAAAATCCCACCCTGGTGCAATTTCATTTTTACACGCCGGACAACCGGTCCTTCCTGCGGGTGCATCAGCCGGAACGCTACGGCGACGATCTTTCCTTCCTCCCCATGGTCGCGGAAACCAATCGCCGGCACAAGCCTCTGGCCGGGTACGAAACCGGGCGCGATGGTTTTTTTTACCAGATCACCCAGCCCATTTTCGAAGGAAAAACCTACCTCGGCGGCGTTACCCTGGGCTTCAAGGCAGAGCGGCTTGCGGAGCTTATGGCGCCCGGGCAAGGGGCGCAGATGGCCATGCTGTTTGAGCGGGCCGCCTGGAAAGTGGCGAACCCTTCGACGCCCTATCCCCTGCAGGAGCTGGGAGATCAGATCCTGCTCCAGTGCTGCGACAATGTCTTTCGGCACCTGCCCGATGATTTTCGTTTTTCCGATGGAAATCTCGCTCCGCAACACATTCATGGACGCTGGTATGTCTTTGATACCAGGCTGGCTCTGCCGGATTTCAAGGGTGAATCCGTCGGGCGGGTCGCCCTGGCCATTGAAGTGACCCAGTTTGTCGAAGAGTTCAACGCCTTTATCGGTTTAAGCATCGTCTTGACCCTTGCGGGGGGGATTGCCGCTTTCCTGGCGCTGCATTTTACCTTTGCCGCCTCGCATCGGGAACTAACGGCGGCAAATCAGGCCCTTTCTTCTTCCAAGACTGCGCTTGGCAAGAGTTATGCGGAGCTGGAAAAATATCGGCAAAGCCTTGAGGAGCTCGTGGTCGAGCGGACGGTGGATCTGGCCAAGACCAACGAGGATCTCAACCAGGAGATTCTCGAGCGGGGCCGCATCGAGGAAAGCCTGCGGCGCAGCGAAAAAAGCCTGGCAAGAGCCCAGAATATCGCCAGGCTCGGATACTGGGAATGGGATGTCACTATAAACAATCTTGTCTGTTCCGAGCAGGCCTACCGGTTGTTCGGGGTGGGAAAGGAGAGCAGAACCTACACCTATGAAGGCTTTCTCCACTATGTCCATTCCGAGGACAAGGCCCAGGTGCAGGCGTGGCTGCAGGGTTTGCTGGCAGGCGACTCCTTCGGCAGTCTGGAGTTTCGCATAATCCGCCCGGATGGCGCGGAACGGTATATGCACACCGAGGCCGAGGTCAAGCGGGACGAGCATGGACGGGCAGTTCATCTCATGGGCATTATCCAGGACATCACCGAGGCGAAGCACGCCACCCAGCAACTGGTGCTGTCGGACAATGTCTTTGAAAACAGCATCGAAGGCATTGTGATCACCGATGCCGATGGGGTTATTCAACGGATAAACCGGGCTTTCACGGACATTACCGGTTTCGGGGCGCAGGAGGTGATCGGGCAGAATCCCAGAATCCTCAAGTCGGACCGGCACGGGGAAGATTTTTTTGTCGAGATGTGGCGCGGACTGGTGGAAACCGGGCAGTGGCAGGGGGAGATCTGGAACCGGCGCAAGGATGGAGAGGTCTATCCCGAGTGGCTGATCATTTCCTCCATCCGCGATGTTCAGGGAAATATCGTGAACTATGTCGGCGTGTTCCATGACATGACCGAAATCAAGCTGCACGAAGAGCAGTTGCGGTATCAGGCGCACCACGACGCCCTCACCGGCCTGCCCAACCGGGTGCTGTTCCATGACCGGCTCGGCGTGGCCATGGCCCATGCCCGGCGGGATGAAAACAAGGTGGCGGTCCTGTTTCTCGATCTGGACAATTTCAAACGGATCAACGACAGCCTGGGACACACGGTGGGCGACCTGCTGCTCAAGGAGGTGGCGCTCCGGCTTGGCCGCTGCCTGCGGGAGATTGACAGCGTGGCCCGGTACGGCGGCGACGAGTTCATCGTCTTGTTTGAGGGGGTGGAGCAGGAAGAGGATGTGCTCCTGGCCGCACAGAGAATCATCGAAGCCCTGGCTCCGGTGATCAGCATCCAGGGGCAGGAGTTCTATCTCACCGTCAGCCTGGGCATTGTTTTTTATCCCGAGGACGGTCAGGATCAGGACACCCTGATCAAAAACGCGGACACCGCCATGTACCGCGCCAAGGAAAGCGGCAAGAACACCTACCGGGTTTTCACCCCGGCCATGAACAAGCGGGTCACCGAGTGGCTGGCCATTGAAAACAGCCTGCGCAAGGCCTTGGATCGCAAGGAGTTTTTTCTGCAGTATCAGCCCAAGGTGGATTTGAACACGGGCAGCATTGTGGGGGTGGAGGCGCTCATCCGCTGGCGCCATGGCGACGGGGAGATAATCAGTCCGACCGATTTCATTCCCATGGCAGAAGACACCGGGCTTATCGTGGAGATCGGCGATTGGGTCCTTGCCCAGGCCTGCGCCGATCTTGGCGAGATCCTCGGCAAAGGCTACGGGATCAAGATGTCGGTGAATCTCTCCCCCCGTCAGTTTCGGCAGGATAATCTGCTGGGCAAGATCCGGGCTATCCTGTCAGCGGCCGGAATCGGGCCGGAAGGGCTGATTTTTGAGATTACCGAGGGGTCGGTCATGGAAAACGAGCAGAAGGCCATTGTTCTGCTCGGCGAACTTCGGGGAATGGGGGCGGGAATTTCCATTGATGATTTCGGCACCGGCTATTCCTCGCTATATTACTTGAAGCAGCTGCCCATCGGCGAATTGAAGATAGACCGGCGGTTTGTTCGGGATATCATGGGGCACGGCGATAACGTGGCCATTGTCGCGGCCATCATCGCCATGGCCAAGAGCCTGAATATGCGGGTGGTGGCCGAAGGGGTGGAAACCGGAGAGCAGCTGCATTTTCTCCGGCGGCACGGCTGTGATGAGATGCAGGGATTTCTGTTCAGCAAGCCGGTGGCCAAGGAGGCGCTGCTGGAAATGCTCGGTTGCGGGGCACAGCTTGACCCCGAAGCCTATGACAGCAATCCGCAGCAGCCGCTGCCCTTTGTTGCCAAGGCGGAGGGCGAGGCAACAAAGGTTTGATCCGTTCCGCGTTATCGGTACAGCAGTTCGAACCGTTCCCAGAAATCCGGGAATGATTTTATCACGCACCCTTCTTCCTTGATGCGGACCCCGGGCACCACCAACCCGGCCACGCCAAAGCTCATGGCGATGCGGTGGTCGTTGTAGGTGTCGATCTCCGCCCCATGCAGGGGGCTGTTTGCCTCCCGGCCTGCGATGATCATGGCGTCGGGCCGTTCCTCTGTCTTGATCCCCAGCTTGGCCAGTTCCGTGACCATGACATGGAGCCGGTCGCACTCCTTGATCCGCAGATGGGCGATGTTTTTGATCACCGTCCTTCCCTTGGCGAAGCCGGCAACCACGGCCAGGGTGGGGACCACGTCCGGGCAGTCGCCCATGTCCACCTCAACCCCGCGCAGCTCCTTGCTGCCGGTCACGGTGATGCCCGCAGCGGTTCGCTCCACCCCGCAGCCCATCCGGGCCAGGATATCCACCAACACCGCGTCTCCTTGCAGCGAGGGCGAGGGCACGTTGGCCACGGTCACCCGTCCGCCTGTCACTGCGGCGGCGGCCCAAAAGTAGGAGGCGCTGGAAGCGTCGCCCTCCACCGCATAGTTTCTGGCCTGGTAGCAGCCCTGGGGGATGAGAAAGTGATTGAGCCCCGCATTGGCCGTTACCGCAATGCCGAAATCCTGCATCACGGCCAGGGTCATGGTGACATAGGGCTTGGAAAGAACCTCTCCGGCAACCAAAAGCTCTGCGGGTTGCGCGGCATAGGGCGCGACCAGGAGCAGGGAGGAAAGATACTGGCTGCTCTTGCCTTCCGGCAGCAGGGTCTTGCCGCCCTTGATGCCGTGGGCCGCGATGGTCACCGGCGGGCAGCCCGTATTGTGGATGCTGCGGATATCGACACCCCAGCCGGACAGGGCTTCCATCAGGGGCTTGATCGGCCGCTCGTGCATGCGCGTATCGCCGTTGATGGTAAAGTCTCCGTGGCCCAAGGCGGCAACCGAGGTGAGAAAGCGGGTGGCCGTGCCGTTGTTGCCCAGGAATATTTCCTGGCTCGGCGTGGCGATGGCGCCGCCTAAGCCCAAGACCCGCCACTGCTCCTGGCCGGGCGCAACGGTGATGCCCATGGCAGCCAGGGCATGGGAGGTGTATTCGGTGTCCTCGCTGGCCAGGGGGTATTGCAGGGTGCTTTCCCCGTTTGCCAGGGCTGCGGCAATGAGGGCCCGCTGGGTCAGGCTCTTGGAGCCGGGCACGGTAAGGGTGGTGTCGGTGGTGGCAAGGGGGCGGATTTCTTTCATGATCAGGCAATTATTAGGGGTTACAGCCTAAGCTGGTGAGCAGGCTCTGGCGCATCACTTCCACCGGGGCCTGTTGGCCGGTCCAGAGTTCAAACTGGGCCGCGCCCTGATAGAGTAGCATGGCAAGGCCGTTGATGGTTTGGCAGCCTGCCAGCTCTGCCGCCTGGAACAGGCGGGTTTTCAGGGGGGCATAGACGATGTCCATGACCACTTGGAAGTTGACCAGGGCTTCGCTGGCAATGGGCAGCAGGTCGTGCTGGGCGCCCATGCCCATGGAGGTGGCGTTTATGAGGATGTCGGCCTTGACGCTGTCGGCCTCGGCCAGGGGCAGCCAGGGGCAGGCGAGGAGCTTTGCCAGGGCCTGGCCCTTTTCCGGGGTCCGGCTGGCAATGGTGAGGGAGGCCCCGGCCTCGAGCAGGCCAAAGCCGATGGCCCGCGCCGAACCGCCGGCGCCCAGGAGCAGCACCGAAGCGCCCTGGAGGCTGATCTTTTCGCTCAAGGCCCGGTTGGCCCCGATCCAGTCGGTGTTGGCTCCGTGGATAGCGTTGTTGCTGATGACCAGGGTGTTCACTGCGCCGATTTTTTCGGCAACCGGGTCGATGGAGTCGAGATGCGGGATCACCGCCTGCTTGTGGGGGATGGTGACACTTACCCCCTTGACGCCCAAGGCGCGCAACCCGGTCATGGCCCGGGCGACATCCTGTACAACAAAGGGCAGATACGCTTTGTTCAGGCCAAGGGCGCCAAAGGCTCCATTGTGCATGGCCGGGCTCAGGCTGTGTCCAACCGGGTTGCCCATGATCCCGTAAAGTTCGGTGGTGCCGTTAATTTCCATGGCCAAGTTCCGTGAAGATGCGGCGCAGGGACGGGGCGGGGAGCTGGCCGGGCGCGGTGGTGGGGCCGTTGTCCGGGGCGGCATAGGTCATGTAGCCGCCCAGATCCGTGGTGGCCACCCGGCTGATCATGCCCAGCGGGCCCATGCAGAAGGCGATGAGGGGGAAACCCAGCTCGGCGGCCTGTTCCTGCAGGGCAAGCACCCGGAACACATCCTGAAAACAGCGGGCCGTGGTGACGATCTTGCCGATGTCCGCGCCGCTTCGGCATTGGCGCTGGAAGATTTCGCTCAGCGCCTGCTTGGAGGCGGTGCACTTGAAATCATGCCAGGAGACGATGGTCTGGCAGTTGTTTGCCCGGGCCGCAGCAATAAGTTCGGTGGCCAGGGTGGGATCGGCGTTGAGTTCGATGTCCACATAGGATGCCCCTGCTTGCGCCGCCTGTTTGAGCAGCGCGATGCGGGTCATCTCTTCGGCCGCGCAGTTGCCGCCTTCCCAGGTGGGTCGGTTGGTGAACAGCAGGGGTTTGCTCAGACCTTCGAGAAAAAGCGGGATATCCGGGTCGGTCATGGAGTCCAACCGGATCTCGATGACATCGGCCACTGCTTGGGAGTTTTTGGCCAAGGTCAGCGCTTGGGCCTGGTCGGCTGCGGCGATGGAGACGCAGAGGCGGCGCACTGCACTGGGCGTGGTGTTTGGCATGGTTTGCTCCGGAAAAAAAAGACTGAAAGACGCTATGCAATAATGCGCAATAATTTTAGAATGAAAAGAGACGCGTAACTGTTTATTTTCTCGCCAAGACGCAGAGGCCGCGAAGAAAAATCTTTTATGTCAGCCTCTTGCAAAATGAGGATTAATGTCCACGAGCCGTCATTCCCGCGCAGGCGGGAATCCATAACACGCTGAATTTACAAAGCTGGATTCCCGATAAAAGGACTCGGGAATGACGGTGGGGTTATTTTGCAAGAGCCTCATGTCAGCCTGTTATCTTTGCGCGCTCAGCGTCTTTGCGAGAGATTTTCAATCTTATTGCAAGTTCATCAATAACGAAAAGCAAAACTATTCCATCGCGGACCGCTTGTCAACAGGCATGAGCGGAGTGCGCCTGCCGGGAGGAGATGCAGCATGTACCGATTGTTTGTCGCCATTGATCTGCCGCCGGATATCGTGGCCCGGCTGCAGGAGCTCTGCTATGGGGTGCCCGGCGCAAAGTGGATGCAGCCGGAGCAGATGCACCTGACCCTGCGCTTCATCGGCGCGGTGGATGGCGGGGTTTTCCGGGATATCAGGGAGGGGCTTGCCGGAATCAAGGCGCCTGGGTTTTCGTTACAGGTCAAGGGATTGGGCTTTTTCCCGACCAGGAAGAGCCCCAGGGTGCTCTGGGCCGGGCTTGCGCCGGTGGAGCAGGTGAGCGGGCTGCGCAACAGGATCGAGAACCTCCTTGTCGGCATGGGGCTTGAACCGGAGGGCCGCAAGTATTCTCCGCACATCACCCTGGCCCGACTGCACGACACCCCTATTCCTAAATTGGGCCGCTTTCTGGCCGGAAACAGCCTCTTTGCCACGGAACCGTTTCCGGTCTCTGAGTTTCACCTCTATTCCAGCGAACTGACCGCGAAAGGCGCTTTTCATACCATCGAAGCGTCCTATCCCCTGCGGTAACTGCCCAGCAGCACCACATCTGCTTCGTCATCGGCCTGCTCGTGTGCGAAAGCACTCTTCGCAGGCCTCTTCCTCGCATTTGCGGCGCTGCTGGGCAGTTACCGTCTTGGATTTCTAGTTATTCTGTAAATCTCTCAGGCGGGCTGGCTTGCCATCAGCACCACGGCGTGGGCGCTGATTCCTTCCTCCCGGCCGGTGTAGCCCATCTGTTCCGTGGTGGAGGCCTTGAGGTTGATGGCCTCAGGCTCCACCCGGCAGGCCTCGGCAAGGATTGTTTGCATGGCCGGGAAATGGGGGGCGAGCTTGGGGCGTTGAGCCACCACGGTGATGTCACCGTTACACAGGCGGAAATGGTTTTCCGCGGCCAAACCGATCACATGCCTGAGCAGTTTGATGCTGGAAATCCCCTTGTACTGGGGGTCGCTGTCCGGGAAATGGCGGCCGATGTCGCCGGCCCCGATGGCGCCCAGGATGGCGTCGCACAGGGCATGGGTGAGGACGTCGGCGTCCGAGTGGCCCAGCAGCCCCAGTTCGTGGGGGATTTCCATGCCGCCCAGGATCAGGGCTCTGCCCGCGACCAGCCGGTGGGCGTCAAAGCCGTGGCCGATGCGCATGTGCGGGGGGGGCTGCTGTTTCATGAGAATGGCCTCCGCCATGAGCAGATCATCCGGGCGGGTGATCTTGAGGTTGGTTTCCGAGCCCTCCACAACCACGACGGGCCAGCCGCCGTGCTCAAGAAGGGACGCCTCGTCCGTGCCGACAAACCCGTCTTGATCCGCCTTGGCAAAGGCTTCTTTGAGAAGGTCGGTGCGGACCGCCTGGGGGGTT
Organism: Pseudomonadota bacterium; assembly: GCA_018830485.1. Lineage (GTDB taxonomy): Bacteria > Desulfobacterota > Desulfobulbia > Desulfobulbales > Desulfurivibrionaceae > Thiovibrio. Next base: position 92,082 of record JAHJRQ010000011.1, read on the forward strand.
TGCGCCTGCCAGAGCCCATCCCGTTTCACGGTGTGACGGATGGCGGTGTCCGCAGCCACCGCCTTGAGGGTGTCCTTCACCGGCACCGCCAGGATGGCACCGCCTGTGTGTGCGGCGGCATCGAGGCAGCGCTGGATGTCTTTTGGGATGATGAGGGGCCGGGCGCCGTCGTGCACCGCCACCAGGGGGGAATCGTCCGGTACCCGGGCCAGGCCGATGCGCACCGAATCCTGGCGGAGCGTGCCGCCAATCACCACGGTGCAGCGGTCATCGAGCTGATACTGGGTGAGGAGCGCCTGGGTGTGCTCCCGGTGCTCCGCCGGGGCCACCACGATGATGGCCTCGATGGCGGGGATCTGATAAAAGGCGCGGATAGTGTGGATCAGGATGGGAACGCCAAGCAGTTCGCTGAACTGCTTGGGGGTGGAGGTTCCCATGCGTAACCCTGCGCCGCCCGCGGCAATGATCGCTGTTGCTTTCTGCATGGTCGAGATAAAAAAAGGGAGTGGGCTGTAAGCCGGATTCTGTACCCCTTTGCAGGGGCCATGATCATTTCTCTGTGGATGCCGGTTGCCCGGCATCTCTTGCAACCTACCCGGAAGCTTCGGGCGGGCCGCCCTCAAACGCTTCCCTATTTGGTTTTGCTCCAGGAGGGGTTTGCCGTGCCTTGCGTGTCGCCACGCAAGCGGTGGGCTCTTACCCCACCTTTTCACCCTTACCGGTTGCCCGGCGGTTTGTTTTCTGTGGCACTTTCCTCGGGGTCGCCCCCAGTTCGCGTTACGAACCTCCTTGCCCTGCGGAGTCCGGACTTTCCTCCGGCGGCAATTGCCGCCGGCGATCATGCGCCCACTCCCACACTGCTACAACTACAAGCAGAATCGGAAAAGGTCAAGAAACCCTTCCGCAATCCTGCCGGAATTCTCTGCGCCGGCCGGATGTGTTATGCTTCCTCGGTCTCGGTCTGGTGGAACATGATGCGGTGACAGGTGGGACAGGAGATGAGCTTGTCTTCCTTCATCAGATCATTATAGAGTTGCGGCGGGATGTTCATGAAGCAGCCCCGGCACACGCCGCCGGTTACCGGGACAATGGCCAGGCCGTTGCGTTTGTCCCGGATGGAGGTGTATTTTTTGAGAAGACTGGCGGTTACGGCGCTGGCCTTGCTTTCGCGATTTTTCAGGATCTTGCTTTTTTCCGCGGTGAATTGGCTGGTTTTTTTCTCAACCGCGGCGATATCCTCGGCAAGCATTTTCTCATCTTCCTCGCAGATCTTGCTCTCTTCCTCGATCTTGGTCTTCAGGGTCTCGATCTGCTCCATGAGCTGAACCATGGTCTCTTCCCGCTGGGTGTTGTTTTTTTTCCCGTCTTCCGTTTCCTTGAGAATGCTCTGGTATTCGCGGTTGGTCTGGACATTCATCAGTTTGGCCTGCCGGTCCTTGATCCGGACCTGCTCGTCTTCGAGTTCGGCCTCGAGTTCACGGCGCTGCTCTTCGCAGGCGGCTATCTTCGCGGTCAACAGGTCGATGGTTTCCCTGTGGCCAACGAGACTGGCGCGGCGGCTGTCAATTTCGGCGGCGCTGGCGGCGATTTCCTTGTCCAGGGTGCTGATTTTTTGGTCAATGGCCTGGAGTTCCCTGAGATGCGAGATGTTTGCTTTCAATTGTGCTTCCTCAATGGTTCTATTGGTTGACAGAATTTTGGTGTGTTATGATCCGAGACAACCCATTGCATGGGATTGTCCTGTTGGGCGGTGGTGGTGATTGTCGGGGTGAATCCTTTGGCGGCGCAGGTTTTTTTCAGCGTCTCCGCCAGGATCGGCACGATGAACTTCTCGGTTGGGTAATGGCCCGCGTCAATCACGCAAAACCCTGCCTCCTCTGCCCAACGGGCAACGCTGTGCTTCACCTCGCCGGTAATATAGGCTTGCGCCCCCATGTTCCGGGCGGTTTCTGCCAGCTCGGAACCGCTTCCCCCGCAGAGGGCCACGGTGTGGATGGTCTCCGGCAGGGAGCCGGCAAGCTGGAGGCCCTGGGCATCAAGAACGGTCAGGACACGGCGGAGGAATTGCTCGGAGGCGAGGGGGGCGGACAGGGTGCCGATTTTGCCAAAGCCGGAGGTTGGGGCGTGTTCGGTGTATTCCGGGCCGGCGAGCGGCCGGGTGTCGCGCAGATCAAGTCTTTCCGCCAAGGCGTTGCTGACCCCGGCGGAGATGCAATCGAGGTTGGTGTGGCAGGCAATGAGGGAAATGTTATGGGCAAGGGCTGTTTTCAGGATACGCCCCATGGGGGTGTCGGAGCGGATTGTTTTCAGGGGGTGGAAGATCAGGGGGTGGTGGGTGAGGATGGTGTTCAGGTTCTGCGAGAGGGCTTCGTGAATGAGAGCCTCTGTCGGGTCGAGGGCGATGAGAACCCCGTTGACCTGCTGGCCGGGATCCCCGACCAGGAGTCCGACGTTGTCCCATGGTTCGGCCATGGCAAACGGGGCAATGGAGTCGAGGATCGAGAGAAGCGCTGCGGTGGAAAATTTTTCTTCCGGCATCCTTTGTTGGTGTCCGTGGGTAGCCTGGGCCGTTATTTTAAAATAGCCGGACAATAAAAAAAGGCGCTAACCGTGTGTGGTCGCACCTTGTGTCCGGAACCCTGCCTTGGCCTTGCCAAAACATATCCGGATGTATTGATTTCTGTCGCACGTGCACTGCATTCCCGCTCTGTCTGTTCCGGCTTTTTGTGGTGGGCCTACCTGGATTCGAACCAGGGACCGACCGGTTATGAGCCGGTGGCTCTAGCCAGTTGAGCTATAGGCCCATATTCTCTAACCAAGACTGAATCAAACAAAATAGCCGATACTTCAATATTGTCAATAGTATTTGTGTTTGGTTGGGGGGAAGAGAAGGGGTGCGGGAGGGCTCTGCATGGGAGACAAGCCCACACAGAGCCGGAAACGGAAATTATCAGGCAAGCACGGCAGCCCGGAAGATTTCCATGCCGATTCTGTCCAGGAACCGGCCCATCCGCTCGCCTTTTTTGGCGTTTTCCTTGAAATAGGCGATGATCCTCGCGCAGGTGGCCAGCGCTTCCTCACCGGAAAGGTCTTCGCAAAGGGTGACGCCGATTCTCGCCTTGGAGGCGGCGTTGCCTCCGACCAGGATGGTCCAGCCCTTTGCCTTGCCCACCAGCCCCAGATCCTTTACCGAGGTCTCGGCGCACTGGTTGTGGCAGCCGGAGACCCCCATCTTCAACTTGCCGGGCAGCTCGAGGCCGTGGTATCGGGTGTCGAGTTCCATGCCCATGGCCAAGGCATCCTGCTGGCCAAGGCGGCAGAGGGTGTTGCCGGGGCAGGCCTTGATGCTGCGGACACAGAGGCCGATGGCTGCCCCGGGGTTCATGTCCAGATCCCGCCAAGCATTGTCGATATCCGCCTCCTTGAGGCCGACAATGGCAATGCGGGCCGCGCTGGTGACCTTGAGGGCGGCGGTCTTGTATTTTTCCGCTACGTCGGCAATCTTGCGCAGTTGCGCCGGGGTGATGAGGCCGAGCGGAAGATGGGGGACAATGGCATAGGTTTCCTTGTCGCGCTGCAGCACCGCGCCTTTTTCGCCGTCGTTCAACATGGGGCTTCTCCTTGCAAAATAGCGTAACAATAAATAAAGAAAAGGACTCAACAGGTGAGCCCTTTTGGTGTCTGTGTTACAGTGGGGGCAGAGCAAAGCAGTCTATGCGTTTCCTTTTTTTGTAAAATTAATCGTTTCCTTGGAAAAGTCAAGATTGATGGGCATGTAACAACTCAAAAACCGCGATATCCCGTCATTCCGGCGGAGGCCGGAATCCACTTTTTTCAGGCAGTTACAATAAGGCTGGACCCCGGCCTTCGCCGGGGAGACGAGTTGTTGCAAGTCCATCAAAATTGACGGACCCGCAAAAAAAAGGGACTCCCCGCAATAGCGGCTTCACTAACCCTTATACGTTTTTTTGAGGAATGTGCCGATGGATGTATCCTTTCTTATGTATCTTGCAGGGGCGGGATTGGTCGGATTGTGCTGCGGCGGAATATCGGTTTGGCTGCTCATGCGAAATCGTTTGGCCGAACAGCGCGGTCTGGCCGAGGAACGGGTGCAGCTCCGGGAGAGTCAGCGTGTTGATTTGGAGAGGCGGTTGGCGGCCGGAGAGGAGGAGCGGGCCGGACTGCGGCGGGAAAACGGGATGCTGCAAGCCAGGGCCGCGGAACTTGCGGCGCGGCTCGAGGTGGAGCAGCGGCAACTCCAGGAAAAACAAGCGCTTCTGCAGGAGGCCCGGCAGGAGCTGGCCAACGCCTTTAAGGCCATTTCCGCCGATATATTTCAAAGCAACAGTCAGCGCTTTCTGGAGCTTGCCCAGCAGACCCTGGCCAAGTTTCAGGAGCGGGGCATGGCCGACATGGAGACCAGAAAGCGCTCCATCCAGGAGCTGCTCCTGCCCATGCACGAATCCCTGAAAAAGGTCGATGACCAGATCCGCCAGGTGGAAAAAGAGCGGGTCGAGGCGTACGCCGGGCTGACCGAGCAGGTCAAATCCCTGGCCACCAGCCAGGCCCGGCTCCACGGAGAAACGGCTAATCTGGTCAATGCCCTGCGCAAGCCCTCGGTGCGCGGCCGGTGGGGCGAGATGCAGCTGCGGCGGGTGGTGGAGATGGCCGGGATGGTGGAGTATTGCGACTTTGTCGAGCAGGGCTCGGTGGACACCGACTCCGGCAGGTTGCGCCCGGATATGATCGTCCGGCTGCCAAGCGGCAAGAATATCGTGGTGGATTCCAAGACCGCGCTGTCCGCCTACCTTGAGGCCATGGAGGCGGGAGATGACGAGAGCCGGCAGGCCCGGCTCAAGGAGCATGCCCGGCAGGTGCGCTCCCATCTTGTCCAGTTGGCCAGCAAGTCGTATTGGGAGCAGTTTCAGCCCTCGCCGGAATTTGTGGTGCTCTTTCTGCCCGGCGAGAATTTTTTCAGCGCGGCCCTGGAGCAGGACCCGCAATTGATCGAATACGGGGTGGCGCAAAAGGTGATCCTGGCCACGCCCACCACCCTGATTGCCCTGATGCGGGCGGTCTCCTACGGCTGGCGGCAGGAAAAGATCGCCGAGCACGCCCAGGTCATCGGCGAGCTGGGGCGGACGCTTTATGAGCGGCTGGGGGTGTTGGGCGACCATTTCCACGACATGCGCAAGGGGCTGGACCGGGCGGTGGAGTCGTACAATAAGGCGGTGGGCTCCTTTGAGGGGCGGGTGCTGGTCACCGCCCGGAAGCTGCAGGAGATGGACCCGGCCTTGGCCAAGGATATAGCGCCCATGGAGCCTCTGCACAAGATCCCGCGCCCGCCTCTTACGGCTCAGAGAGAGTAGATTGTTGTACCTGTTCGGCCAATGGCTTCCGGGGCATGGTCGCAAAGTTTTCCTTGCCGGAAGCAGGCCCCTTTCGTATAATCAGCGGATTGTGTCGCAGTACACGATGCACCCGTTTAACCAAAGCGCAGAAGGAGATGTATCCCCATGAAATTAGGCATTAACGGCCTGGGCCGGATCGGCAAGCTTTCACTCTGGTATCATGTTTCCCGCAAGCATTTTTCCGAGATTGTGGTCAACGTGGGTCGGCAGGTGGGCACCGGGCTTCAGGATATAGCAAGCTCCATCGACCGGGACAGCTCCTACGGGCGGCTCGGCATGTATCTGCATGGCTGCAAGGGAGGATGCCAGGTTATTGATAACCTCAATGAGGCGGACGGCACCATGACCGTCAACGGCGTGCCGGTCAAGATCCTGCGTGAGGCCAGGAATCCCGCCGGGATCCAGTGGAAGGAGAACGGGGTGCGTCTGGTCGTTGACACCACCGGCGCCTTTACCGACCCCACCGCGGACGCCGACAGCCCCAAGGGCTCGTTGCGGGGCCATGTCCAGGCCGGCGCCGAAAAGGTGCTCCTCTCCGCGCCTTTCAAGATCAAGAACAAAGGGGTGGAGATGCCCGGTGATGCCGTCACCACGGTGATGGGCATCAACGACGGCGATTTCAACCCGTCCCAGCACACCCTGATTTCCGCGGCCTCCTGCACCACCACCTGCCTCTCCTACATGATCAAGCCCATGCTCGATCACTTCGGGGCGGACCGGTTTTTGAGCGCCTCCATGGTCACGGTCCATGCCGCCACCGGCAGCCAGCAGGTCCTTGACCGGTTGCCCAATGCCGGGGCCACCGATCTTCGGAAAAGCCGCAGCATCTTCAATAATATCATCCTGACCACCACCGGCGCGGCAAAGGCTCTGCCCCTGGTTATCCCGGAGATGAAGAGCATCGGCTTCATCGCCGAGTCGGTGCGGATTCCCACCAATACCGGCTCTTTGATTGTCCTGGTGCTCAACCTCCAGGATGAGAGCATGGAAAACCCCATCAAGCGGAATCTGGTGAACTCCATCTACCGGGATTACGCCAAGAACTCCCGCTACCTGGAATACAGCGACGAGCAGCACGTTTCCACGGATATCATCGGTCTGCCTTTTGCCGCCGCGGTTATCGAGGGCTCCGAGACCCACACCCGCACGGGCAGCCTCAAGGTGAATCTGGCCAATCTCGGTTGCAGCATCGGCCCTTCCACCTTGGAAGTGCCGGTGACCCAGGCGGTGGTGTATGCCTGGTACGACAACGAACTGGGCAGCTATACCAACGTGCTGGGCGACCGGACCGTTTCCATCGCCGAGCAGATGATTTAGAAAGGCAGGGAAAAGGAAAAAGGTGAAAGGTGAAAGATTCAAGGAAGAACGCGAGCCTTGCGCCTTTTTCATTCGCCCCATGGCCGTCGAGGATATTGGGGTAGTGACAGCCATCGAATCCGAAAATCCCGCGCCGTGGAGTGGTGGGCAACTGGCCGGCGAACTGGACCAGGAAGGCGGCTGGCAGTTTGTCGCCGAATCCCGCGCTTTCGGGCAGGTGTGCGGCTTTGTTTGCGGCCGGAGCTGCGTTGGGGATGGTGAGCTGCTGAAAATTGCCGTGGGCCGGGAACACCGGCGGCAGGGGGCAGCGGCGCAGCTTGTGGCGCACACCCTGCACTACCTGGCGGCGCAGGGGGTGGCCCGCTGTTTCTTGGAACTGCGCGCCGCCAATCTTCCGGCTCTGGCCCTGTATGAACGGTTCGGCTTTCGCCGGTTGGGGGTGAGGAAAAAATACTACGCTTCGCCGCCGGACGATGCGATACTCTTGGAAAAGAATGTCGCATTAGTCTCGTAATAAGTCGTCACACCGGTGAAAACCGGTGTCCAGTCTTTCCGCAGCTATCTGAAAAACACTGGATCGGAGTCTCACTCCGTTCGCTTACCTCCGGCTTTCGCCGGAATGACGGGATGTTGTGATTTCATCAAAGTTTGAGGGAGGAACGTTCCATGAAGAATATCCGGGATCTTGACATCAGGGGGAAAAAACTGCTCATTCGCGTTGATTTCAACGTGCCCCTGGATGAACAACTCAACATCACCGACGATATCCGGATTCGCGGGGTGTTGCCCACCCTCAACTACGCCCTGGATGAAAATGCCAAGGTCATCATCATGTCCCATCTGGGGCGGCCCAAGGGAGAGCGCCAACCCCAGTTCAGCCTGGCCCCTGCGGCCAAGCGCCTTTCCCGGCTGCTGAACAAGGAGGTCGTTCTGGCTCCGGATTGCATCGGGCCGGAAGCCAAGGCCATTGTCGAGGCCATGCAGCCCGGCAGTGTGGTGCTCCTGGAAAATCTCCGCTTCCATGCGGAGGAACAGCAGAATGACGACGGCTTTGCCAGCCAGTTGGCCGGCCTCTGCGACATTTACATCAACGATGCCTTTGCCGTGGCGCACCGGGCCCATGCCTCGGTGGTGGGGGTGACCCAATTCGTCGAGCAGTGCGCGGCCGGGTTCCTGCTGCAAAAGGAGATGGATTATTTCCACCGTTCGGTGAGCGAGCCCATGCGGCCCTTGGTGGCTATTGTGGGCGGGGCCAAGGTCTCGAGCAAGCTCGGCGCCCTGGACAACCTCATGGACCGGGTGGACAAGATGATCATCGGCGGGGCCATGGCCAATACCTTCCTGAAAAGCATCGGCCATGACATGGGCAAGTCCAAGGTCGAGGATGAACTGCTCGATACGGCCCGGGAATTGCTCAACAAGGCCAAGCGCCTTGGGGTCAAGCTCTATCTGCCGGTGGACTGCATCGTTGCGGACCGATTTGAGGCCCGGGCAGAATCCAAGCGGGTAACGGTGCAGGAGGTGCCGGCCGACTGGATGGTGCTCGACATCGGCCCGGCCACCACGGTGCTTTTTTCCGAGGCCATGGAATCTGCCAAGACCATCATCTGGAACGGTCCCATGGGCGCTTTCGAGATGGATGCTTTTTCCCGAGGCACCATGGCCATGGTGCAGCATGTGGCCCGCTCCCACGCCCTGACCATTGTCGGCGGGGGCGACACCGATGTGGCGGTGCACAAGGCAGGGGAGTCGAGCAACATCTCCTACATCTCCACGGGTGGCGGCGCCTTCCTCATGCTGATGGAGGGCAAGAAGCTGCCTGGAGTTGAGGCCCTGGAAGCAAAGGAATAAGGTAAGTGCTTGCAGGCCAGGGGGAACAGGTCTGAATCTCGGTTTTCACCCCCGTGATACATAACGGAATAAGGAGCAGTTCATGGAGCGCATCCCCCTGATTGCCGGGAACTGGAAGATGTATACCTCGCTTGCCGAGGCCAGAACTCTTGCCGCTGCCGTGGTCTCGGCCTGCAAGGGGCTGACCGGCCGGGAGGTCATGATCGCCCCCCCCCTCACCGCTCTGGCCGCGGTGGCTGAGGTGGTGCGCGGCTCGCAGGTCCGGCTGGCGGCCCAGAATGTCTGCTGGGAAGAGCAGGGCGCTTTTACCGGGGAGATAGCCCCCTCCATGCTGCGGGAGTTGGGCTGCACCATGGCCATCATCGGCCATTCGGAGCGGCGGCAGATCTTCGGCGAGACCGATGCGCTCATCAACCAGCGGGTGGCCGGGGCCATGCGGCACGGGATTACCCCGGTTCTCTGCTTTGGCGAGACCCTGGCCGAACGCGAGGCGGGCCAGACCATGACCGTGCTTGAGCGGCAGGTCCGGGCAGGGCTTGCCGGCATCGCTGTGACCGAGCCCGCAAACATAGTCCTTGCCTATGAGCCGGTCTGGGCCATCGGCACCGGCAAAACCGCCAGCGAGGACCAGGCCCAGGAAGCCCATGAATTCGTGCGGAATCTGCTGGGTGCGATGTACGAGAAAAGTATTGCCCAGCAAATGAGAATACTGTATGGTGGCAGCGTTAATTCGGGGAACGTGGATGCCCTGTTGCAGCAGCCCGATATAGACGGGGCCTTGGTCGGCGGGGCATCTCTCAAGGCGGATTCCTTCGAACGCATCATCCACTTCCGGCAATAACGGTAACGAAAAGAGAATGAGCACCTTACTGACCATTATCCATATCGCTGTTTGTTTGTTTCTCGTTGTGATCGTGCTGTTGCAGCACGGCAAGGGCGCCAGCATGGGCGCGGCCTTCGGCGGCTCCAGCCAGACCGTGTTCGGCACGGAAGGTCCCCTGCCCCTGTTGAACAAGATCACCACATGGGCTGCGGTTGTCTTCATGCTGACCTCCATCTCCCTGGCCTATATGTCAACCAGGGTCGGGGATGGCTCGGTCATGAAGGAAGTCGCCCCCATTGCCGAGCCGCAGAGCGCCCCGATCCCGATCCCGTTGCCTTCGGCAGACAAGGATGTGCCCATGGCGCCGTCTCCGGCGCAGGGCAAGTAACAGTTGTTGTTTGATCTGAGAAAATAAGGATTGCCGAAGTGGTGGAATTGGTAGACACGCAGGCTTGAGGTGTCTGTGGGGCAACCCATGCCGGTTCGAGTCCGGCCTTCGGTACCATATTTATAAAAGGCCCTGTAACCGACAACGGTTACGGGGCCTTTCTTTTTTGGGGGGAGAAGCACGGGGACTGAAACCATCCCCACATGTCCCTAAGTCCGCTTCAGCTGCCTATAGACGTCATCATCATTGCATTTACCGATGAGCGCAACTTTCAAGATATCGCCTTCCACCCGGTATACGATTCGATATTCTCCAACATCGGTGCGACGAAAGGGGTAACCAGTGAGATCCTTTGAGTCGTGAGGTTCCGGGTCTTCCATTAAGCTGAATATCTTATTCGCCACCTGTCTGAACTGTTTTGGCGGCAACTGTTCAAGAAAACCCAAGGCTCTCTTGGTCAGATCGAGCTTAAGCATGGTTTCCTTTCAAAAAGGCAAGACTCTTTTCAGTGCCGACATAACCTTCCTGTTCTGCTCCGATAGCCTTCTGTGCCCAGTAGGCGTCTTCCATTTCGGTGAGGCGTTTGTATTCCTCATAAGAGAGCAACACCGCTGTCTTTCTGCCGGTTTTGTCAACAATCACCGGCTCTCCCCTTGAGATATCAAGGTATTTCCCGAGCCTGTTTTTTAATTCCGTGGCTGTAACTTCCATGAGACCACCTCCTAATGGAGTCATAATAACTAATTTAGCTAAAATAGTCAAGGCTGGCGATAACGCATTCCGAAAAGAATTTCGCTTGGCCGCCCATTTTTGAAGATAGGAGGGGGAGCCGAGTCTGTATCTGTCCGGACTTCGGCACCATATTGATAACCGGCACTGTCCGTAGAAGTGCAGAAAGCCCGCTCCTGAAAAGGAAAGCGGGCTTTTTTGCGTCCGGTGGCGGTTGCATGCTTCAACCTTGCGAACAGAGGTCCTCTTGGGGGGAGATGCCGCATAACCGGATTGTGGATTTTTGAGTTTGCACCAAAGAGGCTGTGTGTGATAGGGTAAGCCGGTCGCGTGAAACAGACCCACAAGGACCTTTTCCTTCTTTCGCTGAGATTAAACTGTGATTACGTATGGCGCCAAACAATTAACGCCAAAGAAACAACGGGTTGGCAAATTGGCCGGGAGAATATACAGAATTTTTAGGTACAATAGGCAGAATCTGGACGCCTACCATCCCCGGCTAAATTCTGTCTAATATAATGTTAGCTCTCACCAGGAGACCCTCATGCCCTACTTGAATGTCAAAGTTTCAATCCCCGAATCTTCAGAGTCCGCCGAAAAGATAGTGGCCATCCTGATGAAGCACACAAGCGAAGTTCTCGGTAAGAAGCCTGATGTCACATCCATCGAGATTGATTTCATAGCCCCCGACAAATGGTTCGTCGGCGGTGTGCGCGTACGCGATCAAAAGGCAGTTACGTTCTACCTTGACATAAAGGTCACTGACGGAACAAATACCAAAGCAGAGAAAGCGAAATACGTAAGAAATGTGTTCGCTGACTTTGACTCTATGTTTGGCCCAATAACCCCAGCCAGTTATATCGTTATCCACGACGTGCGTGCAGACTCATGGGGTTTTCAGGGGCGTACGCAAGAATATCGGTTTATTCAATCTCAACCGCTATGAGAGCTAACCTTCCGCTCCAGTGGGACGCTCCGCTGGCAAGCCGGCTCCGCGCCCCTGAGCTTGCACGTTCGGCTACAAAAATATGGGGATAAACAGGGGACCGGGATAAACAGGGACAGACAACGGTTTATTGTATCACTTCAAGCAAAACAATCGTGGTCTGTCCCCTATTTACTTCGCTATTTACTTCTTATCATGGATGTCCCCGCAATTCCCGGGACTCCGGCTTTTTGCCGGCGACGCTCGGTGCTGTTTTGGGGGCAATCCGCGAAAGAGTTGCATAAGGTTTATCCGGTTGCTAGGATGAGATGGTCTAGACGAGGGAACTGCTTTTTGTCACTCATCATCTTGAGCTAAGCTCAGAACAATTTTTACAACCTTACCGGCATGGAGGATGGCATGAAGAGGGGGGAAAAAGGATCGCGCGGGCAGAGTTTGGGTGACAGGCTGGAGAAGCTGGCGGCACGGCAGGTGCAAGCGGAATTGGAGTTGGAGGGCATTCGGAAAAAGCTGGAGCAGGCGGTGGGCGTTAAGGCGTCCGGCGCCTATGTCGTTGGGAAGGACAAAAAGGTCAAGGAGAAGGAGCTGCAAGAGTATATATCCGTGCTCACGCTGAGCGAAGCAGAGTTGAGCGGAGAATTGACGGAGATCCGCGGGCTCCTGCGATCCTTGCCTGCCCGGCAGATGAGGCCAGCCATCAAGGCGAGCAGACTGCGTGAGCTGTTAAAGAGTCCCAATCTCAGGGCGGAGGCGATCAAGGATCGCATAGCGTTAAAGGATGACTTGCGGGCCGGGTGTATTACCAGTTGCGAAACCTGCGTGACGTCGTGCAATTCCGAGTGCACGACGGGTTGCACCGATTGCGTGACGAGTTGCGCAACCGATTGCCTCAGCGGATGCACAACCGACTGTGTGACGCACTGCACGAGCGAATGCATGAATTCCTGCACGACCTGCGTGGCGAGCAAGGTTATGCTGTGCGCAATCGGCGATATCAGTGGTTATAATTTCGATACCAAGACGTTGACCCCTAGGCCCGATGTGTCGCAGCCGCCGGGCCTGGACCTGACGGAGCAGGGGGTCCCGCGGCACATTGAGTTCGAGATCGACTGGGACGCCTAGCTATGAGCAATATCCTCAAGAGCAGCGCGACCCGCCTGTGTGTTAACCCGGAATGGCGTCTCAGGCCCGGAGAAGGTCGGGCGATCCTCTATAGGAACAGCACGGAAGAACTGATCTGGCGGGCGGTTCCTCCGGTCATGGGTTTTGCGCTTTCCTTTTTTGACGGCTACAGCACGTTGGCGGAGATCGGCAATCGCCTTGGCGAGGCGCTGGGTGATGAGGCGAAAGCCCGCGACATGCTGGGGTGTTGCATCAAGAATTTTTACAGGAATGAAGACGATACCCTGATCGAGCCGGAAAAGGTGGCTGACGGCGACTGGTATGTCTACGATCCGGGGGTGATCTTGTCCGTCGCCGGAGGCTTCAGTGGGGAAAAGCGCCTTGAGGCGCCGATTTCGATGGTGCTCATGCCCTTCAACCAGTGCGCGGTTGATTGCGTGTATTGCTATGCGGAGCGGAAGCCCATTGCGAAACGGGATGTCATGAGCATCGGCCGCTGGCGTGAAATCATTGCGGAGGCGGCAGGGGCCGGGATTTCGATTGCCACCTTTTCGGGTGGCGACCCGATGATCTATCCGGACATCATGGCGTTGCTGGACCTCCTCATCGCACATGATTTTGAGTTCGTGGTGTCGACCAAGTCCGCGATTTCGGCGGAGCAGGCAAAGCGGCTTTCGGAGATGGGGTATGGCAAGCGCTTTTTTCAGATAAGCCTCGATGGAACCTCGGACACGACGACCGAGGCCATGCTGAGAAGGCCGCGGTATTACAGGAGTGCGATCCAGAGCATCAGGCATTTGCTCGCGGAAGGGATCAGGGTCCAGACCAATACGGTGTGTACGCCGCGCAACTACCGGGAGGTTCCGGGGTTGGTGGAAAAGCTGGCCCAAATGGGGGTGAGCCGGTGTCTCGTTACGGGATATGGGCGATCCATGTATCGTCATGACGATGCGATGTTTCTGGACGACGACATGCTGGCGTGGCTTGGAGACCGGGTTGACGCGGTGAAGAAGCGGTATGCTGACACGGAGCTTCGATTCAATGCCACAAGGCTCGATTACAACGAGATCGAACCGGAGCAGAAGAAGCTGCGGTGGGAGAATCGATCGGGTTGCAGCGGCGGACGCTCATCGGTCACCATCTGCGCGGATGGGCGGGTGCTGCTGTGCGAGCAGATGCCGCATGAGGACCAGTATACGGCGGGGAATCTCAAACAACAGGGACTGCTGGAGATATGGAATTCCGAGAGAATGATGCAGCTTGCCTATCCGGCCAGGGAGTCGTTTGAGGGCGGCGCGTGTTTTGACTGCGATGCATTTGACGAGTGCATGCGGGAGAAGGGGTATTGCTTTCGGGACTCGCTGAATGCGTTCGGCAATGCCTTTCGGCCGGCGCCTGGATGCCCGCGGGCGCCGAAATCACCCAGATTTTCTTAGGACGTGGAAAGAGAGAGCATGGATTGAATTCCGGTAGTTCCAGGGACGTAGTTCCAAGTTCCAGCAAGTTCCAGGACCAAGTTCCAGGGACATCCATGATAAGTAAAGTCAAGGGGAAAACGGAGATTTCCCGCAACCCTCGCGGAGTACTCCGGCGGCTTTATCTACCTCACGAACCCTTCAACCTTTCCGACCTTTTTTCTCTGTTCTTGTGGTCCGCCGATCAGGCGACCAGACATCCATTT
>JAHJRQ010000012.1 GCA_018830485.1 Pseudomonadota bacterium
CCTCGAAGCGGTCAACGGCCTTATCCAGGCGGCCAAAAGAAGGGCCAGAGGATACCGAACCACCAAGAACCTGATCAACATGGCCTACCTCATTGCAGGTAAGCTTGATTTCAGGCTGCCCACATGAAACAGCGAGGAGCCCAAGCTCGCCATGCCAAGGCTTGACTTTCAAGACGGTATCTGACCCTAATGGCTTTCTGGTCAAATTGTTATTCTGTTACATATTTAATATTTTGATTTTTAGTATAGTAGAATTAATCAAAGATGTTATAAAAGATATACACGAAATACATACAGAGAAAGTTATAAGCATGTGAAAATTAAAAATGTAATGGCAAACCATGAAAACTATACTTAAAATTATTGTAGATGATATTACGTGTTCAAGTTTAGCGTTCTCATCACAAATATTATTTTCATCTATTATTTCAAGCTTTGCATAGAGTATTAATAAAAAACTTGATATTAAATTCCATCCAGGAAATATAGACAACCAAGCAGCTTTTTGGTACATAATGTATGTGCCGCTCACTATACCTCCAAGGCCATTCATCCAAACTGCGAATATTAACATAAATTGTTTTTCGAGTAATGTTTTTTTTCGTCCTGAAAATGCATGGTAAATACTCAAAAATAATCCAGTAAAAAAAGATAATAGAATTATTAGTAATCCAATTAAGCTCTTATAGTTAACCTTTGTTATTAGCAAATATATATAATTACCGTTTGTGTTGAATATGATAAGTAGTAAGAGACAGTAGCTCATTAAATATAATGCAAGCTCACTGTAGTGAGGGAGGAGAAATTTCTTTAAAAAAGTCATGTTTGTCATCATCTTTGTCAGGTATTTAAAAATCAACAACGTTAACAAATGGGGACAGAGCCCGATTTGTTATTCAGCACGTGGTGTTGTGGAGCGGCCCCAATTTTTATGCAGCCACTCTTGTTTTGATCTCGTCAAGGGTGGGTTTGAGGTCTTGCTGGATGAGGTCAAGATCATAGGTGTGCTGGAGGTTCAACCAGATATGCGGACCGGTGCCAAACCATTTTCCGAGTCTCAGTGCGGTCTCGGCGGTGATGGCGCGTTTCCCCGCCAAAATTTGGGATATCCGGTTGGGCGGCACATGGATATTCTTGGCCAGTTCGGAGGCGCTCATATGGAGCTCGGCAAGTTCTTCGGCGAGAATTTCACCGGGGTGTATGGGGGTTCTGCTCATTTCATTCACCTTTAATGGTAGTCGACGATTTCAACGTCATGCGGGCCATCGTCATGCCATGTAAAACAGATACGCCATTGGTCATTGATTCTGATGCTAAACTGTCCCTGACGGACACCGCTGAGGGCTTTGAACCGGTTGCTGGGCAGGAGCATGAGTGCTTCGATGGTGTCGGCGGCATCAAGGATGCGCAGTCGTTTCTCCGCCTGTCTGCAAAAGGCTTGAAAAATGGCGGGACATTCCCCCTCGTGCAGTTTTTTGGTTTTCTTGTCCTTGAAGCTTTTGATCATAATCTAATTATACCCTTTGTACGCGTGACGTCAAAGGTATTTTTTGTTGAATCCGGAGTTGGGCCAAGCAGAAACAGGCCTGGTCCCCAGAAAACATCCCTCCTGAGCCTTTTGCAAAAAGATAAAAACCCCCTTCGACAGGCTCAGGGCGAACGGTAGCCATCTTGAAATTATTATAGCTTCTCCCGTTCATGCTAGCCCGACGAAGAACAACAAAACATTTTGCAAGAGCTCGCTCCTGTTTGACAAAATCCCCTGGGAAGGGTAGTCATATCGCAAAGTCCCTGGTGTATTTTCCACACGAACAGCGCCGAATTGCGGTGACCATGCCTCCATTTGATTTCAAAGAATTCCTCCCAACCGTTCCCTTGCAGCCTGGCGTCTATCTGATGAAGAGCCGGACGGGCGAGGTGCTCTACGTCGGCAAGGCCAGGGAGTTGCGTAAGCGCCTTTCTTCCTACGGTCGCATTGATCAGGGACAGCACGGCAAAACCGCGATGCTGCTCTCCCAGGTGCGCTTAATCGAGACCATTGTCACCAATACGGAAAAGGATGCCCTGATCCTGGAATCCGCGCTGATCAAGCAGCACCGGCCCAAGTACAATGTCATCCTCCGCGACGACAAGAGCTACCCGCTGCTCAAGGTGACGGTGCAGGAGCAGTGGCCCAGGCTGGTGATGACCCGGCGGCGGGTGAAGGACGGGGCCCGTTATTTCGGCCCCTTTTCCTCCCCCTCGGCCATGTGGGAAACCATCCGCTACCTCAACTCGCTCTTTCCTCTGCGCCGCTGCAAGGAAAAGAGCCTCAAGCCCAAGTCCCGGCCTTGCCTCAATCACCAGATGGGCCGCTGTCTTGCCCCCTGCGCGGACAAGGTGAGCCGTGAGGCGTACCTGGAGCTGGTCGATAATGTCCTTCTGGTGCTGGAGGGGAAGAACCAGCAATTGGTCAAGGAGTTGTCCCGGAAGATGGCGCTGGCAGCGGAAGCCCTCCGCTTTGAGGAGGCGGCCCAATTGCGGGACCGGATCAATTCCCTGAACAAGACCCTGGAGAAGCAGCAGGTGGTGGCAACCCACACCAGGGACCAGGATGTGCTGGGCTTTACCCGCCAGGGGGATTCCGTGGCCGTGGCCCTGCTCTTTATCCGCAAGGGGGTGATCAGCGGCCAGCAGGCTTTTTTCCTTGCCGATCCTGTGGGCTCCGACCCTGAGGTGCTGACCGAGGTCCTTTCCCGGTTTTACGGGGAAGAGGGGCAGTATCTTCCCCAGGAGATTCTGCTGCCCTTTGCGGGAAACGATGATCCTTTGCTGGCGGAATGGTTGAGCGAAGAGAAGGGCAGTGCGGTGGCCATTGCCTGCCCGCAGCGGGGGGGGCGGGTGCGGTTGCTGGAGATGGCCGAGAGCAATGCCCAGCAGGTTTTGGTGGCGAGGAAAACGCGGCAAGATTCCTGGCAGGTTCTTGCTGCGGGGCTGCAAAAATCCCTTGGTCTGGCACGGCTTCCGGAGCGGATCGAGTGTCTGGACATCTCCAACCTGGGCGGCAAGCAGGCGGTGGGCTCCCTGGTTTGTTTTGTTGCTGGGGAAAAGGCCAAGGATCGTTACCGTCATTATGGAATCCACACGGTGGAGGGGCCGGACGATTACGCCATGATGGGGGAGGTGTTGGCCCGGCGTTTTGCCAGGGGATTGGCGGAAAATGACATGCCCGATCTTCTCCTGGTGGATGGCGGCAAGGGCCAGCTCGGTGTGGCCATGCATGCCTTGGCCGATCTCGGCATTCCCGACACGGTTGAGCTGGCCGGCATTGCCAAGGAAAAGGCAGGGGAGGGGGAGAAACTGTACCGGCCAGGGCGGAAAAATCCGATCATCCTGGACCGCCATTCCCCGGTGCTTCTTTATCTCATGCGGATTCGGGACGAGGCGCATCGCTACGGCATAACCATCCACCGGAGGTTGCGGGGCAAAGAGAGTCTGACCTCTTCTCTTGAGCAGATCCCTGGGGTGGGTAAGGCGCGCAAGGAATTGCTGCTGCGGGAAATCGGCAGCATGCAGCGGTTGGCCCAGGCAAGCGAGGCGGAACTTGGTGCGGTGGCTGGCATTGGCCCGGCCCTGGCTGCTCAGATCTGGGCGCATCTGCATGGTGGGGAAAAATAAGGGGAAAGGGGCAAGGGGAAAGGCGCAAGGCGGAAGCCCAAGGATTATTGTTGCTTTTTGACCCCTGAAAAACTAAATTGCTGAGTTCTGTAATGGATCAGCATTTTTCGGTTGAAAAATTGCAGAATGCAAAAAAATCCCCTCTCCCCCTGCGGGAGAGGGCTAGGGTGATGGGGAAGGTGCATGAGGTGAGGCTGTTGGCAAGTTCACCCACCCCCAACCCCTCCCGTCGAGGGAGGGGAGTTTAAAGAACGATGAACTGGAATGGCGTGTGCGGCGGGATGTTCGGCCGCCGCACGATACGCCTCTTTTGCTTTGATTGCCGGGAGAAAATACTATGTGGGAATATACGGACAAGGTTCGGGATCATTTCATGAATCCCCGGAATGTAGGCGAAATCGAGAATGCGGACGGGATCGGCGAGGTCGGCTCCCTTGCCTGCGGCGATGCCCTGACCCTCTATTTTAAGCTGGACGACACCGGCAAGATTGCCGACGCCAAGTTCAAGACCTTTGGCTGCGCCAGCGCCATCGCTTCCTCTTCGGCGCTTACCGAGATGATCAAGGGCATCCCCCTTGAAGAGGCGGAAAAAATTACCAACCAGGACATTGCCGAGTATCTCGGCGGCCTGCCCAAGGAGAAGATGCACTGCTCGGTCATGGGCCGCGAGGCTCTGGAAGCGGCGATTGCCTATTACCGAGGCATCCCCCTGCCCATGGCGGAAGGGGAGGTGGTCTGCGAATGCTTCGGGGTCACCGACCTTGAGGTGAAGCGGGCCATCGAGGAAAACAAGCTCCAGACCGTGGAGGAAATCACCAACTTCACCAAAGCGGGCGGCGGCTGCGGTAAATGCATCCCCCGCCTGGAAGAGATCCTGCGGGAGGTCCGGCATGAGGCGAAGCCGCTGATCCTTGACCAGCGGCCAGGGAGGCTTACCACCCTCCAGAAGATCAAGCGGATCGAAGAGGTGCTCGAACGCGAGGTCCGGCCCGCCCTGCGCAAGGATGGCGGCGATATCGAGTTGATCGACGTGGATGGCGATTTCGTCATCGTCTCCCTGCGCGGGGCCTGCGGCACCTGCAAGAAATCGCAGACCACCCTGAAGGAGTACGTGGAAAAGAAACTGCGCGAGCAGGTGCTGGACACCCTGATCGTTGAGGAGGGGAAATAATGAACACGGTCTACATGGACAACAACGCCACCACCCGGGTTGCCCCGGAGGTGGTCGAGGTCATGCTCCCTTATTATTCCGATCTCTACGGCAATCCTTCCAGCATGCACACCTTTGGCGGCCAGGTGGGCAGGGCGGTAGAAGAGGCCCGGGGCAAGATTGCCGCGCTCCTTGGCGCCCGGCCGGAAGAGCTGATCTTTACCAGCTGCGGCACCGAGTCCGACTCCACCGCCATTCTTTCCGCCCTGCAGTCCTTCCCGGAAAAGCGGCACATCGTCACCACCCGGGTCGAGCATCCGGCGGTGAAAAATCTCTGCGAAAGCCTGGATAAACTCACCGGCCACAAGCACCGGATCACCCAGCTGCCGGTGAACAGCGACGGCACCCTCGATCTGAAACTTTATGAAGAAAGCCTCAGCGACGAAACCGCCATTGTCAGTGCCATGTGGGCCAACAACGAGACCGGGGTCATTTTTCCCGTCAAGGAGATGGCCGAGATCGCCAAGAGCCGGGGCATCCTGTTCCACACCGACGCGGTGCAGGCGGTGGGGAAAATTCCCATAAACCTGTCACAAGTACCGATTGATTTCCTCTCGCTTTCCGGTCATAAATTACACGCCCCCAAAGGCATCGGCGTTCTCTATGTTCGCAAGGGTACGCCTTTTGTCCCCTTTATCATCGGCGGGCATCAGGAGCATGGCCGTCGGGGCGGCACGGAAAACGTGGCTGGCATCGTCGGCCTGGGCAAGGCATGCGAGATGGCAGCCCAGCAGATGCAGGATGAAAATACCCGGGTCAAGGCGCTGCGGGACAAGCTTGAGGATGGGCTGCTGGCCAGTATCCCCAACTCGCTGCTCAACGGACACAAGACCCTGCGCTTGCCCAACACGACCAACATCAGCTTTGAGTTTGTGGAAGGCGAAGCGATTTTGCTGCATCTCGACCGCTTCGGGATCTGCGCCTCTTCCGGGTCCGCCTGCACCTCCGGGTCGCTTGAGCCTTCGCATGTCATGCGGGCCATGGGTGTGCCCTTTACCGCGGCGCACGGCTCGATCCGCTTGAGCCTCAGCGTGTACAACACCGAGGCCGAGGTGGACTTCGTGCTGGAGAAATTGCCCCCGGTCATTGCCCAGCTCCGCGAGATGTCGCCGTTTTGGCAGAGCCAGCATAAGGGCAAGGTCGGCAACAGCCAGTGCAAGTGCAGCTGCTCCTAAACTGAAGCGCGATAAGGATAACACCATGAAGGTTATACCGGCTTCGTTTGAGATACTTGAGGATCTGGACCGCCAGTCCCTGGCTGTGCGCATCGAGGCCTGCGGGCGTTTGTGCTACAAATCCGAGGACAAGATCACCGAGGCTTCGGCCGAGCCTTTTGTAAAGGGGATTGTCAAGCACGGTCATAATTCGGTCATGGAAATGGCGACCCTGACCCTGCGGGTTGAGATCGACAGCGAATCGCTTGCTACCCAGTTTTTGAGCGTGATCCCGAAATACATCCAGTTCGACCGGCTGGAAAAAAAGGTGCTGCTCATCACCGGGTCCATTCGGGCATTCCGGGAGCTGGCGCGGGATCATGGCAAGATCAAGTTGATCAAGGGCATGGCCGGGTATCTTGCCGCAGCGTATCCGCTTTTCTTTTTTGATCTGGCCCCGAAACGCGGCTGGCTCCCCCAGGACGGGGTGGTGGTTAACGCCCTTGACCTTGCCGAGGTGGATGGTCTTTCCGCGGATCTGTTGGCAAGGCACCGCCATGTGGCGGTGCGGATTATCACCAACCGGGCCGTGACCCATGAGATCGTCCGGCACCGACCCTGTTCCTATTTGCAGGAAAGCCAGCGCTATTGCCGGTATGCCGACGACAAGTTCGGCAACGAGGTCACCTTTATAGCGCCGATGTTTTTTGACGAGGGGAGCAGCGAATACAAGCTTTGGGAAAAGGCGATGCTGGAGACGGAAAAGGTTTATCTCAAGCTCCTGGCCACCTCCTCGCCCCAGGCTGCTCGTACCGTATTGCCCAATTCATGCAAGACCGAGATCATTGTTTTTGCCAATTTGCTGGAGTGGCTGCATATCTTCAGGCTGCGCACCCCAAAGAATGCCGAGCCTTCCATGCGCGAGGTGATGATCCCGCTGGCCAAGGCTTTTCAGAAGCGATTCCCGGCTGTTTTCGGGGATGCCTCTTTTGCGGTGGAGTAGGGACTGAGAGAAAATTCGGAGTGCGGGCCAGAGCCTGGCGCCCCATGTTTTGTTGATAGAGAAATCGAGAACAACTTATCCAAAGAAGGAGAACGAAATGGCTTTTGATGCGGTGAATATGGCAGATTGGCAGATTTCCGAGGCTGCCGAAAAGAACATGCCCACCCCTGAGGAGTGGCGAGACAAATTAGGGCTCGAGAAAGACGAAATTCTCCCCATGGGCCGTTTGGCCAAGCTCGATTTTCTTAAGATCAT
Organism: Pseudomonadota bacterium; assembly: GCA_018830485.1. Classification (GTDB taxonomy): domain Bacteria; phylum Desulfobacterota; class Desulfobulbia; order Desulfobulbales; family Desulfurivibrionaceae; genus Thiovibrio. Next base: position 7,280 of record JAHJRQ010000012.1, read on the forward strand.
CAATCGTCTCAAAAACAAGCCGGACGGCAAGTACATCGAGGTGACCGCAATTACCCCGACGCCTCTGGGCGAAGGCAAGTCCACCACCTCCTGCGGTCTGATGGAAGGGTTGGGCAAGCGCGGCAAGAATGTCGGCGGCGCCCTGCGTCAGCCTTCCGGCGGCCCGACCATGAACGTCAAGGGAACCGCGGCAGGCGGCGGCAACTCTCTGCTGATCCCGATGACCGAATTCTCTCTTGGCCTCACCGGTGATATCAACGATATCATGAACGCCCACAACCTGGGCATGGTGGCCATGACCGCCCGCATGCAGCACGAGCGGAACTACAACGATGAGCAGCTGGCCAGATTGACCGGCATGCGTCGGCTTGACATCGACCCCACCCGGGTGGAGTTCGGCTGGATCATCGACTTCTGCGCCCAGGCGCTGCGCAACATCGTCATCGGTCTCGGCGGTCGTACGGACGGGTACACCATGCAGTCCAAGTTCGGCATCGCCGTGGGCTCCGAGCTCATGGCCATCCTGTCCATCGCCACCGACCTGGCGGATTTGAAGGAACGGATCAACAACATCACCGTGGCCTTTGACAAGAGCGGCAAGCCGGTCACCTGCCGCGATTTGGAAGTGGGCAACGCCATGGCTGCTTTCATGCGCAACACCATCAACCCGACCCTGATGTGCACCGCCGAGTACAACCCCTGCCTGGTCCATGCCGGACCTTTCGCCAACATCGCCGTCGGCCAGTCTTCCATCATCGCCGACCGGGTTGCTCTGAAGCTGTTTGATTACAACATCACCGAGTCCGGCTTTGCCGCTGATATCGGCTTTGAGAAATTCTGGAACGTGAAATGCCGTTACTCCGGCCTCAAGCCGCACGTCTCCGTTCTCACCGCAACCATCCGCGCCCTGAAGATGCACGGCGGCGGACCCAAGGTTGTTCCGGGCAAGCCCCTGGATGACGCCTACACCAAGGAGAACATCGAACTGGTGGAGAAGGGCTGCGAGAACATGGTCCACCTGATCAATGTTATCCGCAAGGCCGGCATCAACCCGGTGGTCTGCATCAACCGTTTTTACTCCGACACCGACGCGGAGTGCAAGGTTGTTCGCCGGATCGCCGAGGCAGCCGGGGCCCGTTGCGCCGAGTCCAAGCATTGGGAACTGGGCGGCGACGGTGCGCTTGAGTTCGCCGATGCGGTCATCGACGCCTGCAACGAAGAGAACGACTTCAAGTTCCTCTATCCGCTGGAGATGAAGCTGCGCGACCGGGTTGAGATGATCACCAAGGAAGTATACGGCGGCGACGGGGTTGACTGGTCTCCCGAGGCGTTGGCCAAGGCCAAGATGCTGGAGAGCGATCCCCAGTATGCCGACTATGCCACCATGATGGTCAAGAGCCACCTGAGCCTGAGCCATGATCCGACCCTCAAGGGCGTACCCAAGGGCTGGCGTCTGCCGGTGCGGGACATCCTGATCTATTCCGGCGCCAAATTCCTTTGCCCCTGTGCGGGATCGATCAGCCTGATGCCCGGCACCAGCTCGAACCCGGCCTTCCGCCGCATCGATGTCGATCCGGAGTCAGGGAAGGTTTCAGGGCTGTTCTAATAGCCGTTTCCACATCGTCTCATTCGACACCGGTTAAAGGACGCACGTCTTTTGACCGGTGTTTTTTTTGTAATGTATGCAGAAAAAATGTAGTTGCCAACAGACGGCCTTCGTCTGATAGAGGCACCTTTTTGATCCCGTTGCCGTTTTTTGTTTGTTCGGGACAGATATGCTTGTCAGTAGTAGCCAGGATATAGTATCTAAATATTAGAGGCTTTTGCAAAATAACCACACCGTCATTCCCGAGTGCTTTTATCGGGAATCCAGCTTTGTAAATTCAGCGTGTTATGGATTCCCGCCTGCGCGGGAATGACGGCTCCCGGACATTAATCCTCATTTTGCAAGAGGCTGATTAGATAATTTTTTCCGTGTATAACATCATCTCGGGGCAGTTTCATATCCATGGCAGAAGCAGACAAATCAAATTTGCGTTCCACGGTAAAGGATCAATCCGGAGCCGGGAAGATCAAGATCGGCGAACTGCTGCGCAAGGCCGGGCAGATCAGCAGCTACCAGCTCGATGAAGCCCTGGCCGCCCAGAAAAAATCCGGCGGCCGGTTGAGCAGCATCCTGTTGCGCCTCGGTCATATTGAAGAATCCACCATCGTCAGTTTTCTGAGCCGGCTGCACAACTATCAATCCGTCGTCATCAGCCGGGAGCCCCCCAAACCGGAAGTCCTGAAGATTCTGCCCTACGAAATTGCCAAGAAATACCTGGCCTTTCCTTTGCGGCAGATCGGTAAATCCCTCCAGGTCGCCATGGCCGAGCCCACGGACACCGGGGCGGTGGAAAGTTTGCAGGCGGCGGTTAAAATGCCGCTGACCGTCTGTGTCTCCACGGAAAAGGATATCGTTGACGCCTACAAGGCCTATTACAAAATCAGCGATGAGGAGCATCAGTCTTTCTTCACCTCGGTGGGCGCCGAAGATAAGGACGAGGAGCCTGTCACCCAGATCGACGACTTCGGCACCCTGGCCTCCGAGGCGGCCGACGGCATGGAGATTGCCTCGCTGGAAGACGAGACGGGCGGCGATCAGTATTCCGCCTCGGACGCCCCCATTATTAAGCTGGTCAACGGCATCCTGCTCAAGGCGGTCAACGACGGGGTGAGCGATATCCACATCGAGCCCTACGAAAAAACGCTCCAGGTGCGCTACCGCATGGACGGCTCCCTGTACAAGTCCATGAACCTGCCTCTGTCGATCAAGAACGCCCTGAATTCCCGGATAAAGATCATGTCCCAGCTCGATATCACCGAGCGGCGGGTGCCCCAGGACGGTCGGATACGGATTAAACTGGGACGCAACCGGGCTGTTGACTTCCGGGTTTCCTCGCTGCCCACCCTGTTTGGCGAGTCCATCGTTCTGCGTATTCTCGACAAGGGCAGCCTCAATGTCGATCTCACTAAACTCGGCTTTGAGAAGGAAACCTTTGCCACCCTCCAGCGCTGTATCGAGCGGCCCCAGGGACTGCTGCTCGTTACCGGCCCTACAGGCAGCGGCAAGACCGTAACCCTCTATTCGGTGCTCAACTCGCTCAACAGCGAGGACACCAAGATCCTCACCGCCGAGGATCCTGTGGAGTTCAATTTTAAGGGGATCAACCAGGTCAACGTCAAAAAGGAAGTGGGCATGACCTTCCCCGCGGCGCTCAAGGCCTTTCTCCGGCAGGACCCCGACATCATCATGGTCGGCGAGATCCGGGACATGGAAACCGCCGAGATTGCCATTAAGGCGGCGATGACCGGCCATCTTGTTTTCAGTACCCTTCACACCAATGACTGTCCCGCCACCATCGGCCGTCTGGTTGATATCGGCATTCCGCCCTTCATGCTGGCCTCCGCGGTCACTATGGTTCTTTCCCAGCGGCTGGCGAGAAAGCTCTGCGTCCATTGCAAGGAGGAGGTGCCCAAGCCGCCCAAGGAAGAGCTTATCGCCCTGGGTTTCAAAGAGAAGGATTTTGAAAAGGATTTCGTCATCTATGGCCCCAAGGGATGCGCGAAATGCAACGGCGGTGGCTATAAGGGCAGGGTTGGTCTTTTTGAGCTGATGGAGATCACCGATGAGGTGGCCAAGGCGATCAGCGCCGAGGTGCCCGAAGATCAGCTTCGCAAGATCGCCGTGCAGGAAGGAATGACCCCCCTGCGTCGCGCCGGGGTTAAAAAGGTTATCGAAGGGGCCACCAGTATCGAAGAGATCCTGCGGCGCACCGTCATCACCGAAGAGAGTCTGCCCGCCTATCTGGTGCATCCGGATATAGAGGAGTACGATGATGGGGATTTCATCATCCGGCAGAACAACAACGACATCGATTTCTTCAAACTGGTCACCGGCGCGGTATCCGTAATAAAGGATGGCAAGAAAATCGCCGAAATAACCGAGCCGGGTGAGTATTTCGGCGAGATGAGCGCTATTTCCGGTGAGCCCCGTTCCGCCTCTATCACCTCCAAGGGACGCTCCAAGATAAAGCGTTTTCCCGGCGACAAGCTCCAGGAGATTATTCAGAAATATCCGGATGTGGCCAACCATCTGTTTAAGACCGTTGTCAACCGCTTGAGCCAGGCGAACAATATCATTGTCAAACTGGCAAGCGATCGGGCAAAAAAGCCGGAATGATAGGGCTGTAACGTCCTGTATTGCCATCCCCCCTGCAATTATTTCTTTTCCCTTGTTTTTTTCTTCTATTTTCCGCTGGAAAATGTATAGTACAGGGCTTTTTGCAAGTATATCTACCTATTGAAATATCGTGTCAAGTTGGGTAGTTTTGTCAACTCTGATCGCCATTTTTGCCTTGTCCGCACCGTGCTTATTTGCTGGTGTTTGTCCGGGAGGCAGGGCAGCGGTTCATTTCCGGCTCTATACGCATTGAAAGTGATATCTATAACTTATTGATATAAGGAGATAATGAATGAGTGCCACGATTATCAGCGGGACCGAAGTTGCTAAAGCCATTCGCGAAGAATTGAAGACCGAGGTCGCCGATCTTAAGGAAAAACATGCGGTTGTTCCCGGTCTCGTGACGATTCTGGTGGGGGAAGACCCGGCTTCTCAGTCTTATGTGAGCGCCAAAAACAAAACCGCCCACGCCCTTGGCATTCATTCCGAGCAGATAACATTGCCCGCCGACACCAGCGAGCAGGATCTGCTGGCCACGGTGGAAAAATACAACAAAGACAAGAACATCCACGGCATTCTCGTGCAGTTGCCCCTGCCCAAGCATATCAACGAAACCAATGTGCTCTATGCCATTGATCCGGACAAGGACGTGGACGGCTTCCATCCTGTGAACGTGGGCAAGATGGTGCTGGGCGAGGAGTGCTTTCTGCCCTGCACGCCCCACGGCATCCTCGAGCTGCTGAGCCGCAGCGGTGTCGAAACCAGCGGCGCCGAGGTAGTGGTCATCGGCCGCAGCAATATCGTCGGCAAGCCCATCGCCAACCTGATGCTCCAGAAGCGCAAGGCCGGCAACGCCACGATCACCCTCTGCCACACCCGCACCAAGGATATGGCCGCCCATTGCAAGCGGGCCGATATCATCATCGCTGCGGTCGGCGTGCCCAAGATGGTTACCGCCGATATGGTGAAGGACGGCGTGGTGGTTATCGATGTCGGCGTGAACCGGATCGGCAAAACCGCGGACGGCAAGGCCATTCTTGCCGGTGATGTGGATTTTGATGCGGTAAAGGAAAAAGCTTCGTATATTACGCCTGTTCCGGGCGGCGTCGGTCCCATGACCATCACCATGCTGATGAAGAATACCGTGCAGGCGGCCAAGCAGATCGCAGGCGTGAAATAAACGGTTGTTGTAGACAAAAAGTAATCAGAAGGCATCCGCTTTTCTGTTACATAGCGAACCCAAGATGCTGAGGACACAAGATGGCGATCAAACGAAATGGATGTGAGGGGTGCACGGATATCACCTGCGTCTCCACGCAACAAGTTCTTTCCCAGGATGTAGCCAAGAACGTCAGAACAGCCTATGACCGCGTCAAAGCGCGGGGCATGTCGGCCTGTCTTTTCGGTTCCGGAGGAACCTGTTGCCGCAACTGCAACATGGGACCCTGCCAGATCATCGACGGCGTGGAAGACATGCTCGGCATCTGCGGCGCCAGCGCCGACACCGTGGCAGCCAGGAATTTCGCCCGGGTTGTGGCCGCCGGTTCCGCCGCGCACACCGATCATGCCCGTGAGATGGTCAAAGGTTTTATCGATGCCGCTAGAGGGCATGGTCCGCACCAGATCAAGGATGTGGCCAAACTGAAAAAGCTGGCCGAGGTGTTCGGCATCGTCACCGAAGAGCGTGAGGTCAAGGATATCGCCATTGAGCTTGGGGAGAAAGCCCTGGCCGAATTCGGCAAGCAGGATGACGCGCCGCTTTCCATGCTGAAGCGGGCCACCCCGAAACGGCAGGCAATCTGGAAGAAACTCGGTATTGCCCCCCGCGGCATCGACCGTGAGGTGGTGGAGATGATGCACCGCACCCATATGGGTGTTGATCATGAGTACGAGAATATCATGCTGCAAGCATCCCGTTGCGCCTTGGCTGATGGGTGGGGTTCCTCCATGCTTTCCACGGAGTTGACCGACATCATGTTCGGCACCCCGGTGCCCCGGCGCGCCATCGTTGACCTTGGCGTCCTGAAAGCCGATCAGGTAAATATCACCGTGCACGGCCATGAGCCCCTTTTGGCAGAGTCACTGTGCATTGCGGCCCAGGATCCGGAAATGCAGGAACTGGCCAAGAAACAGGGCGCCAAGGGCATCAACCTTGCCGGCGTCTGTTGTACCGGGAACGAAATTCTCATGCGTCGCGGAATTCCGGTGGCTGCCGGTTTTGTTCAGCAGGAGATAGTGCTTGCCACCGGCGCCGTCGAGGCAATGGTAGGCGATGTGCAGTGTCTTATGCCCTCCATTGTTGATGTGGCAGGCAATTTTCATACCGACATCATCACCACAAACTATCGGGCCAAGATCCCCGGCGCCATCCATATCCAGTTTGAGGAGCACGAGGCGCTCAATTCCGCCAAGCAGATTCTGACCCACGCCATCAAAAACTACAAGAAACGCGGTAAGTGCTATATCCCCCAGGAAACCAAGATGGACGTGGTGGTGGGCTTCAGCCATGAAACTATCAACACCATGCTGGGCGGTAGTTACCGCGCCAGCTATCGTCCGCTCAACGACAACATCATCAATGGCCGGATTCGCGGAGTGGCAGCCATCGTCGGTTGTGACAACTTCAAGTTGGCGGATGATGCTCATGAAACCATTGTCCGTGAGTTGTTGAAAAACAATATCCTCGTCCTGGCCACGGGTTGCGCCGCCACCTCCCTCGGTAAGGCCGGCCTGCTCAATCCCGAGGCGGCCCGTTTTTGCGGCGACAGTCTGCGTGAAGTCTGCGAGGCAGTGGGTATGCCGCCGGTGTTACACATGGGTTCCTGTGTCGATAACTCCCGGATACTGATCGCCGCCACCGAAATGGTGCGGCAGGGTGGTCTGGGCGACGATATAACCGACTTGCCCGCCATCGGCACCGCTCCCCTGTGGATGAGCGAAAAGGCCGTGGCCATCGGTCAATATTTCGTGGCCAGCGGCGCCCAGGTTGTGTTCCAGGACTTGCCTGTCACCGGAGCCAAGAACTTCAACAAGTATCTGCTTGAAGGCATCATGGGCACTTTGGGCGCCCACTGGAATGTGGCCAAGGAGCCTTTGGAGATTGCCAGGATTATGATCGAGAAGATCGAGGCAAAGCGTGACGCCCTTGGCATCAATAAGAAGAAAGAGCGCGTGCTCTTCGACATGGACATGCGTCGTGACCTTGGCGGCGGCGGCTTGAAAGATGTAGGTTGTCACGGCCCGAGCGCGTCTTGATCTTTTTTTGATAGAGTGTGCTTTTTTAGAAGCAAGAATTAAGGATAAGGATCGTAACCGATGAAATCGGGAAGCCGTTTAGAACGGATTTTAACATCAGGAGAGTTCGCCGTAACCGGCGAGCTTGGGCCGCCCAAGAACGGCAATGCCGAACATGTGCGGGAAAAGGCCAGGCTGCTCAAGGGGAACGTTGACGCGGTCAATATCACCGACTGTCAGACCGCCATTGTCCGCATGTCCAGCATCAGCGCCGGGTTGTTGACCCTTGCCGAGGGCGTGGAGCCGGTTATCCAGATGACCTGCCGCGACCGGAATCGGATCGGGATGCAGAGCGATATCCTTGGCGCTGCCGCCCTGGGGCTCAAGAACCTGCTCTGCCTCACCGGCGATCATCAGAAATTCGGCAACCATCCCGGCTCCAAGGGCGTCTTTGATATGGATTCCATCCAGCTCTTGGGAATGGTAAAGACCATGCGGGATGAGAAGAAATTCCAGTGCGGCGAGCTGATCAAGTCGCATGAGCCCAAGCTTTTTCTCGGCGCGGCGGCAAACCCTTTTGCCGGGCCGTCCGAGCAGTTCCGGGCCGCGCGGCTGGCAAAAAAGGTCGCCAATGGCGCTGATTTCGTCCAGACCCAGATCATCTACAATGTGGAACGGTTCGCCAAGTTCATGGAGGCAGTCCGCGATCTCGGCCTGCACAAAAAGGTCCACATCCTGGCAGGCGTTACCCCGCCGAAATCCGTGGGCATGGCCCGTTATATGAAGAGCTCCGTGCCCGGCATGGATGTCACCGATGAGGTGATCAAACGGATGCAGGGGGCCAAGGACAAGGAAGACGAGGGCATCAACATCTGCGTTGATATCATCCGTCAGGTCCGGGAGATAGAAGGGGTGGCCGGGGTGCACATCATGGCCATTGAATGGGAGAGCGCTGTGCCGGAGATCGTCAGCCGGGCAGGGCTTGCCACCCGTCCGGTCTTTGCCGACGGGCCTGTCGCCCTTGCGGCGACGGTTTCGGCAATCGAGGTCCGGAGCACGGGGGATGCTGGTGAAGAAAGTGATGCTGTCCTGGCGGCAGCCAAGGCTGAGGCGGAACAGATTATCGCTGCAGCCAGGGCGGAGGCCGCCCAGTTCCGTGCGTCAGCTAGCAGCGTCAGCGGAACCGGTGCGGTTGATCAGGCAAGGATTGAAATAGATGAAGCAGGAGAGGATGCGATGAACGAAAAAGAACGTCAAATGGCGCTTGAGTCGGTACGCCTCGGTCTTGATGCGCTGAAAAAGGCCTATGGCTTGTCGGACGAGCAGTTCGATGCGTTGGTGAAATTTGCCGGCGCCGAGGCTATTCTCAAGCGCGAGCCCGTGCTCGCAGTTCCTGTTTCTCCTGCCGCAGCCCCAGTTGCTCCGGCAGCTCCGGCTGCACCTGCACCGGTAGCGGACGAGAGCGCGGCCAAGAAGGCTGCTGCTGAGGCAGCGGCTGCGGATGAGGCCAAGAAGGCTGAAGCTGCCAAGAAAGCCGCCGCTGATAAGGCTGCGGAAGAGGCTAAAAAGGCAGAGGCTGCGAAAAAGGCTGCCGAGGCCGCAGCAGCGGATGAGGCCAAAAAGGCTGAAGCTGCCAAGAAAGCTGCCGAGGCTGCGGCTGCCGAAGCGACCAAGAAAGCTGCGGCTCCTGCCGAGGCAAAGAAGGCTGCTCCGGCAGCGGCACCTGCAGCAGTCGGCGCTGCTGAGCTTGCCCTTGAAAAAACACCCCTGAGCGAACGGGCCGCCAAGGTTCCCGAAGCCTCCTACAAACAGGCATACACCGGCGCCATCCGCCAGACAGTTCTGGGCGACGGGGCAAGCGGCATCACGGTGGGCGGGGCAAACACCCTGCCGTTCCATCTCTTTGAAGGGACCATGGGCAACGCGCCCAAGATCGCCTTTGACGTGCTGGATGTCAAGCCCGATGAATGGCCGGACTCCCTGGCCCGCCATTATCAGGATGTTTTGGACAATCCCGTGGCCTGGGCCCAGAAATGCGTCAAGGAATTTGGCGCCGACGCCATCTGCATCTCCATGGTCAGCACCGACCCCAACGGCCTGAACCGGCCGGCAGGGGAGGCGGCAAAAGCTGCTGCCGAGGTGGTGAAAAGCATTGAGGTGCCGGTTATTGTCTGGGGCTGCGGCAACGGCGAAAAGGATACGGAAACCCTGCGGGAGATCACCTCGCTCATCGGCGACAAAAAGGTGTGTCTGGCTCCGCTTTCCGACAACAACTACCGCGCCATCGGCGCCACAGCCATGGCCTTCCAGTACCCGATGGTCGCTGCTTCGCCCATTGACGTGAACCTGGCCAAGCAGCTCAACATCCTGCTGGAGAACCTCGGCGTATCCCTTGACTCCGTGCTGATCGACCCCTCCATCGGCGCGCTGGGCTACGGTATCGAGTACACCTACTCGGTCATGGAGCGGATCCGCCTTGCCGCCCTTACCCAGAAAGACGAGAAGCTGCAGGTGCCCTTTATCTGCAACCTGGGCCGCGAGGTCTGGAAGGCCAAGGAATGCAGGTTGCCCTCCGACGAGATGATCGGCGATCAGGAGACCCGCGGCATTCTCATGGAGGCCATCACCGCTTCCTGCATGCTGATGGCGGGTGGCGAGTTGATGATCATGCGGCATCCGAGAGCGGCTTCTCTGACCAAGTCGCTGATCAATGGGCTCATGGGTTAGCCGTAGTTCTGAATGTGGAATAATTGATATGTCGGGACCGGCATAAGGTGTCGTAACGAAAAGGTTGTTTCGTAGCGGCTCCTAAATTATCTGAAATTGTGCATTTATCGACTGTAATGCTGAAAAGCCTCACAGAGTTAAAGCTGAGTTGAGCTGCCTGGCGGCTCAAACGAAACTTAAGCCCTTTGGGTTAAAGAGGAGATTACCAAATGTCTAAGATCATCTGTTCAGCCGCCATCCGCGGGGCTCACAAGATTGTTGATATGGCGGAAGCGAAGTTTGAGGAGGCCATCAAGAAATACGGCCCCGAGCAGGAGGTGCATTTCCCCAACACCGCCTATTTCCTGCCGATTATTTACAGTATGCTGGGCGCCAAGATACAGACTCTGGGCGACATGAAGGATATCTTCAAGGAATGTCGGACCCTGTTGCCCGAACAGGTGAGCGAGAACATCTGGCTGCCGTACCTTGCTCCGGCCCTTGATGCAGGCATGGCCACCTTCTTTGCCGAGGAGATGTTTGAGGCCATCCGCTATCTCGAAACCCCGGATTTCTACACCAAGACCGAAGACCCGCTGGAGAACAATATCTGGCTGGGAGCTGCCGACGACGTCATCTTCCGGAAGCGCGGCGTTGAGTTCGTTGACGGCACCGCACCCGGTTTTGCCGCGATCATGGGCACCCCGGAGGACAGCGCCATGGCGGCCAAGATCGCTCTGGAGCTTCAGGAGAAGAACCTCTACATCTTCATGCATGACCAGTCCAACGGCAAGAACATGGCCGAGAAGCTGGTGGAACAGAAGGTGCAGGTCGGCTGGAACACCCGTCTGGTGCCGTTCGGCAAGAGCTACACCTCGGCGGTGTTCGCCATCGGCTTTGCCTGCCGCGTGGCCATGGCCTTCGGCGGCATCAAGCCCGGCGACTACAAGGGCAACCTGATCTATAACAAGGACCGGACCTTCGCCTTTGTCATGGCATTCGGCCCGGTTTCCGACGAGTGGTACGCCAACGCGGCCGGCGCCATCAACTGGGGCTTCCCCACCATTTCCGATTATGACATTCCCGAGGTGCTGCCCACCGGTATCTGCACCTACGAGCATGTGGTCAGCCGCGTGCCCCACGACGAAATCGTCCAGAAGGCCATCGAGGTGCGAGGGCTGAAGGTCAACGTCACTAAGATCGATATCCCCTTGTCATTCGGCCCGGCCTTTGAGGGCGAGCGTATCCGCAAGGACGACCTCTTCATGGAGTGCGGCGGCGGCCGGACCTCGGGTGTCGAGGTTCTTGTGTCCAAGGATATGTCCGAGGTGGAGGACGGCAAGGTCACCGTCGAAGGGCCGGACATCAAGGATCTTCAGGTGGGCCAGAATGTGCCCCTCGGCATCCTGGTCGAGGTTGCCGGGCGCGGCATGCAGTCGGACTTCGAGCCCATCCTCGAGCGGCAGTTCCATCACCTGATCAACTATATCCAGGGCATCATGCATATGGGCCAGCGGAATATCATGTGGCTCCGTATCGGCAAGGCTGCGGTGGAAAAGGGCTTTTCCTTCTCCCATATCGGCAAGGTGCTGCACGGCAAGCTGCATCAGGAATTCGGCGCCATTGTCGACAAGATCCAGGTCAAGATCTACACCGAATTGGACAAGGTGGAAGAGGTGCAGGAGCTTGCCCGCAAGGTCTACGCCGAGCGCGACGAGCGTTTGGGTTCCATGACCGACGAGACCGAGGAGGTCTTCTACTCCTGCACCCTGTGCCAGTCCTTTGCCCCGAGCCATGTCTGTGTTATCACCCCGGAGCGGATCGGCATGTGCGGCGCGTATAACTGGCTGGACGGCAAGGCATCCTACCAGATCAACCCCACCGGCCCCAATCAGCCGATTCAGAAAGGCGATTGCCTGGATGAGAAGCTCGGCCGCTTCAAGGGAATCAACGATTTTGTCGATCAGACCTCCCGCGGGGCGGTAACCGATCTTGCTCTGTACTCCCTGATGAACAGCCCGATGACCGCCTGCGGTTGTTTTGAGGCCATTGCCGCCATGCTGCCCCAGTGCAACGGGATCATGGTGGTCAACCGCGACTACAGCGGCATGACCCCTTCCGGCATGAAGTTCACCTCCCTGGCCGGTATGGCAGGCGGTGGCGCACAGACCCCTGGTTTCATCGGTGTTTCCAAGCATTTCATGACCAGCCCCAAGCTGTTTGTCGCCGAGGGCGGCCTCAAGCGCATGGTCTGGCTGCCCAAGATGATGAAGGAAGAGATCAAGGACAAACTCATCGAGCGCTGCAAGGAAATCGGCATGCCGGAGTTTTACGACATGATCGCCACCGAGGAGAACGGCACCACGGAGGAGGAAATCCTCGCCTTCATGAAGAAGGTCGGGCATCCGGCTCTTGAAATGGAAGCGCTTGTTTAAGAAAAGATAGGAGCAAGGCGCAAGGCCAAAGGCACGAGGAAACAGCCTTTAACCTTTAACCTTGCACCTTTAACCTTTGTATACTGGAGGAACAGACAGATGGCTTTAACAGGTATTCAAATCCTCAAAATGCTTCCCAAGAAGAACTGTGGGGAGTGCGGCATCCCTACCTGTCTCGCCTTTGCCATGAAGGTGGCAGCCGGACAAACGGAAATCGGCGAATGTCCCTATGTGAGCGAAGAGGTCAAGGAGCAGATCGGCGAAGCCTCCGCTCCCCCGATCCGGACCATTAAAATCGGCTCCGGCGACAGCGCCTATGCCACCGGCGGCGAGACCTGTCTGTTCCGCCATGAAAAACGTTTTGAAAATCCCACCGGTATCGCAGTGCTGGTCACCACCGACATGAATGACGGTGATGTCGATGGCCGCATCAGCCGGTTCAAGACCCTGCGCTACGAGCGGGTCGGCGTTCTGCTCAAGGCTGAATTGATCGCGATCAAGGACACCAAGGGCGACAGTGCTGCCTTTACCGCTCTGACCAAGAAGGTGCTGGACGGTGCTGCCGATGCCGGCATCATCCTGATGAGCGACAAAGCCGACAATCTCAAGGCTGCCGCGGCGGCCTGCGGCGAGCGCAAGCCCCTGCTCTATGCCGCCACCGCTGAGAATGCCGAGGCCATGGCCGGATTGGCAAAAGAGACCGGTTGCCCGCTGGTTGCCAGGGGAACAAACCTCGACGACACCGTGGCTGTTTCCGAAAAGCTCCTGGCCGCTGGCCTCAAGGACCTGATGCTCGACTCCGGCGCCCGTACGGTCCGCGCCGCCCTGGAAGACAGCGTGGTGGGGCGGCGTTCCGCCATCCGCTCCAAGTTCAAGCCCCTGGGCTTCCCGACCATTACCTTTCCCTGCGAGATCTCAGCGGATCCGCTGATGGAGGCCATGGTCGCCTCGGTGCTCATTGCAAAATATGCCGGTATCGTTGTGCTTTCCGACCTGCAGGGTGATATCCTTTTCCCGCTGCTTCTTGAGAGGCTGAACATCTTCACCGATCCGCAGCGCCCCATGGTGGTGCAGGAAGATGTGTACAACATCAACGGCCCCAGCGAGGATTCGCCGGTGCTGATCACATGCAACTTCTCGCTTACCTACTTCATCGTTTCCGGCGAGATCGAGGGGAGCAAGGTGCCTTCCTGGCTGTTGATCAAGGACACCGAAGGCCTTTCCGTCCTCACCGCCTGGGCGGCCGGCAAGTTCGGCGCCGATATGATCGCGGCGTTTATGAAAAAATCCGGGATCGAGTCCAAGGTCAAGCACCGTGAGCTTATTATCCCCGGCTATCTTGCCTCTATGAAGGGCGAGCTTGAGGAAGAGCTGGCCGGTTGGACCATTACCATCGGTCCCCGCGAGGCCGGGCATCTGCCCGCCTTCCTGAAAGAATGGAAGCCCGCGGCTTGATTCCTGGTGCTGAAGACGCCGGAGCATTAGTTTTTATTAAGTCCCTTTAACAGGGGCAATTATCACCATTAGGTTTTCTGATGATAAACATTCAGATCAACGGGTATGAAATTGTTGCCGAAGAAGGGATCAGCATCCTGGAAGCGGCAAAGCGGGCGGATATTCATATCCCGACCCTGTGCTACGTGAACAAGGGGACCTCGGACATTCCCTGCGAGATCTGCGTGGTCAGCGTGGACGGAATTGAGGCGCCGGTGCGCTCCTGCATCACCCCGATACAGGAAGGGATGCGGATCACCACCGAGTCCAAGGAGTTGCAGGCCAAGCGCAACGAGCGCATGACCCTCCTCATGGAAACCCATTTCGGCGACTGCAAGGCCCCGTGCAATCTCACCTGCCCAGGGCAGATCAACGTGCAGGGCTACATCGCCCATGTGGCCAAGGGCCAGTACGAAGAGGCTCTGCGCTTGGTCATGGAGCGCAACCCCTTTCCCTTTTCCGTGGGGAGGGTGTGCCCCCGGTTCTGCGAGACCCGCTGCCGCCGGCTTCTGGTTGATGAGCCGGTGTCCATCAACCATCTCAAACGCTTTGTCGCCGATTGGTGCATGGCGCACAAGATCGACCTGCGTATTCCCCGCGACCCTGCCACCGGCAAGAAGATCGCGGTTATCGGCGGAGGGCCTTCCGGCCTGACCGGCGCCTACTACCTGGCGCGCAAGGGCCACGATGTCACGGTCTTCGAGTCCGCCCCCAAGCTTGGCGGCATGCTGCGCTACGGCATTCCCGACTACAAGATTCCCCAGGATGTGCTGGATTACGAGATCAGCACCATACTGCGCATGGGGATTAATGTTCGTTTGAGCCAGAAGTGGGGCGAGGATTTCACCCTGCAATCCCTCAAGGATCAAGGCTACGAAGCAATCCTCATCGCCACCGGCACCCCGGTGGACGAGCGCCTCGATGTCCCAGGCTGCGCCCTGCCAAAGGTTATCCCGGCCACGAAATTCCTGCGGAACATGTCCGAGGGGAAGGTCGGCAGCTATGGCCGCTCCGCCGTGGTTTTCGGCGGCAACAACGTGGCCATGGAAGTTGCCCGTTCCCTGTTGCGCAACCAGGTCGGCCAGGTCACCATCATCTATCCCCGCGCCCAGACCGAGATGCCCGCCAACCAGCGGAATATTCGGGTGGCGGAAAAAGAGGGCGTCCAGTTCCTGCTCATGGCCGCGCCGGTGAATTTCAGCGATACCGACAGCGGCATCAGCGTGCAGTTGATACGGACCAAGCTCGGCGAACCCGACGAGAAGGGCATCCGTTATCCCGAGGCGATTCCCGGCTCCACCGTGAACATCAAGGCCGATACCGTCATTGTTGCCCAGGGCTTGAGCGCCTGCCAAGAAAAATTTGACGGCGGCGAACTGGAAGCCTCTTTGGAGCTGACGCCGAAATACAATATCAAGGCCAATCCGAGAACCTCGCTGACCAACCATCCCGGCATCTATGCGGCCGGCGACGTGACCAGCGGGCCGCGTTCGGTGATCCAGGCCGTGGTCGCAGCCCGGCGGGCAGCGGAGAACATCCATGCCCAGGTCATGGGCATCACCAAGACCGTGGCCGAGAGCCGGTTCAACTTCACCCGGGGCAAGGGCTTTGATGATGTGGATCTCCGCAATTTCGAGGGGATCAACATCAAGCTTCGCGAGAAGATGCCCACCCGTCCGCCCCAGATCGCTACCCAGGATTTCAGCGAGATCAAGCTCGGCTTTTCCGAGCAGATGGCGATCACCGAGGCCAAACGCTGCCTCTCCTGCGGCTGCCGCGCTTACGACCGCTGTGATCTCAAGAAGCTGGCCACGGATTTCGGCCTTGATCCTACCCGGACCGGAATGGCACCAAAGCCGATCTATACCGAAAAGATCAACCACCCCATGATTCAGGTGGATCTGAACAAGTGCATCTACTGCAAGCGCTGCAAGAACAGCTGCGAATACAACGCCCTGGAAATCAGCGCCGATGATGTCGATGACAAGGGGCGTCCGGTTGGTCTGCGGTTCCGATTCAAGGAGAACTGTGTCAACTGCGGAGCCTGCGTGGATAACTGCTCCACCGGGGCGCTGAACAAGAAAGACGCCCTGGTGCCGGTGGTCAACGAGGATATCCGCGAGGTCCGTTCCACCTGCCCGTACTGCGGAGCTGGCTGCCAGATCATCCTCAAGGTGAAGGGCAATACCCTGATGGAGGTCACGGCGGATCCGGACCTGGCGCCCAATTACGGGGCGCTGTGCGTCAAGGGGAGATTCGGCCATAACTTTGTCCAGCACAAGGACCGTCTGACCCGGCCTTTGGTTCGTCGTGGTTCTCAGCTGGTTGAGACGAGCTGGGAAGATGCCCTCAATATTGTGGCCAAGCGGTTCTTTGATATCAAGGCCATGTACGGGCCGGATTCCATCTCCGGTTTCAGCTGCGCCAGGGCCAGCAACGAAGAAAACTATCTGATGCAAAAATTCATGCGGACAGCGATCGGAACGAATAATATCGATCACTGCGCCCGACTCTGACACGCTCCCACGGTGGCCAGTTTGGCCCTCACCTTCGGCAGCGGCGCAATGACCAACTCCATTGCGGATACAAAGAAAACTGATCTCTTCTTCATGATCGGCAGCAACCCTGACACCAGCCATCCCACCATTGGCCTGCGCATTCACCAGGCCGTGGACCGGGGGGCGAAACTGGTGGTGGTTGACCCTCGCCGGACCAGACTGGCGGAGCGCGCCGATCTTTGGCTGCGCATCCAGCCGGGCACCGATGTCGCCTTTTTAAACGGGATGATGCAGGTCATTCTCGAGGAAGATCTCTGGGACAAGAAGTTTGTTGAGGAACGCACCGAGGACTTCGACGAGCTGACTCGGCTGGTCAAGAAATACACCCCCGAGATGGTGGAAAAGATCACCGGCATCAAGGAGGAGCAACTGCGCCAGGCCGCCCGGATGTATGCGGCTGAGGGCAGAAGCGCTGCTTTCTGGGGCATGGGCATCACCCACTACGTCACCGGCACGGATCGGGTCAAGTCCATCGCCAATTTGGCCATGCTCTGCGGCAAAGTCGGATTGGAAGGCACCGGCTGCAACCCCCTCCGTGGTCAGAACAACGTGCAGGGCGCCTGCGACATGGGGGCATTGTTCAATACCCTGCCGGGCTACGGCGGTCTTGAAAACGACGACCTCTTTGCCAACTACGAAAAACTCTGGGGCATCAAGCTGCCCCGGCGGCCCGGCAAGCCGGCCACTGAGGTCTGGGAAAATGTCTTCAAAGGCGATATCCGCGGCCTCTATGTCTTTGGCGAGGACCCGGCCGTTGCCGACGCCAATATCGCCCATGTCCAGGCAGCCTTGGAAAAGGTCGATTTTCTGGTGGTTCAGGATATTTTCCTGACCGATACCGCCAAGATGGCGGATGTGGTGTTGCCTGCCGCCTGCTATGCGGAAAAAGACGGCACCTTCACCTGCACCGAGCGCAGGGTCCAGAGGATTCGCAAGGCGGTCGAGCCGCCGGGCGAGGCCAAGCCTGACTGGCAGATCATCTCCATGCTGTCCCAGCGGATGGGCTATCCCATGCATTATAATTCCGCCTCGGAAATCTTTGACGAGATATGCCAGCTCCTGCCCCAGTACAAAGGGTTGTCCTATGAGCGCATTGAAAAAGTCGGCCTGCAGTGGCCGGTGCCGGACCAGAATCATCCCGGCACTGCGGTGCTGCATACGGAGAAGTTCACCCGCGGTAAGGGCTTGTTCATCCCGGAGGATTACATTCCGCCGGTGGAACTGCCCGATGAGGAATATCCGCTGCTCTTCACCACTGGCCGCGATATTGCCCGGTACAACTTCAGCAGCATGACCGGCAAGACCCCTGAGATTGACGAAGTCAGTCCGGAGTGCTTTGCGGAAGTCAATCCGAACGATGCCCAGCGTCTTGGGATCAAGGAGAAGAACTGGGTGCGGCTCACCTCGCGGCGCGGATCGGTGCAGGTGCGTGCCACCATTACAGAACGTTCCCAGGAGGGCACCATTTTTTGTACCTATAATCACCTGAAAGCATTGGTGAATATGCTGACCCTGGACGCCCTGGACCGACTTTCCAGAACGCCGGAGTACAAGCTGTGCGCCATCAAGATTGAAGTTTTGGGTGATGAATTGCCTGGCTGACCTGTACTGGGGGAGTGCCTGGGCACTTAAGCCGTCGTTGCAAGTTACTTGTACTATTGGAATGCCATGATCGGCATAAGGGTCCGGAACGAAATGGTGATTTCGTGCGGCGCCTAAATTTTTATTTTTGAGTGGAGTTACACGATGGGACAAGCAAAAGATAAAGCTGAGTTGAGCAGCTTGTCTGCTCAATCGAAACTTATGCCCTCCGGGGCTAAAAAATCAGGGACGGTCATGGTCGTCGGCGGCGGTATTGCCGGGGTCCAGGCGGCCCTTGATTTGACCGAGCTTGGCTACTATGTCTATCTGGTAGAAAAGTCTGCGGCCATTGGCGGCGCCATGGCACAGTTGGACAAGACGTTTCCAACCAACGACTGCTCGCTTTGAATACTCGCGCCTAAGCTGGTAGAGGCCGGTCGGTCTCCCAATATCGAAATCCTGAGCAACGCTGATTTTCTTTCCCTCGACGGTAAGCCGGGCAGTTTCACGGCCAAGCTGCGGATGCGTCCGCGCTATATCGATGCGGACAAATGCACGGCCTGCGGCCTGTGCACCAAGTACTGCCCCCGGCATCTGGTGGATCAGTACAACGAGGGTTTGGCCGTTACGCGGCCCATCCATATCGACTATGCCCAGGCCGTGCCTGCCACCTATTTTATCGATCCGGAGGCATGCCTGTATCTCAAGCATGGCACTTGCCAGATCTGCGTCTGCACCTGTCAGAGCAAGGCCATTGATTTCAGCCAGAAGGCTGAGGAAAAAGAGCTGCAGATCGGCGCGGTGATCATGGCCCCGGGCTTTGGCCGCATCCCAGATGCAACCCTGGCCAAGTACAGCTACGGTGCGCATCCGGATGTGATGACCAGCCTTGAGTTCGAGCGGCTGCTCTGCGCCTCCGGCCCATTCGAGGGTGAGGTCAAATGCCTCTCCGACCGCAGGCATCCCAAGAAAATCGCCTTTATCCAGTGCGTGGGCTCCCGTGATCTCGGCTGCAACAACGGCTACTGTTCCTCGGTCTGCTGCATGTATGCGATCAAGGAAGCCATGGTTGCCAAGGAGCACGACCCCGAGGTGGAGATCACCATCTACTACATGGACATGCGGACCCAGGGCAAGGGCTTCGATGCCGCCCAGAAGAAGGCCGAGTCCATGGGGATCAAGTTTGTCCGGGCCAAGGTGGCGGATGTCATGCCGTGGGACAAGAACCTCAAGCTGACCTATTCCACCATGGACGGCAAGCACTCCTTTGAGCCCTTTGATATCGTCGTTCTTTCCGTGGGCCTCGACGCTCCGGCCGATGCCAAGAATCTTGGCGAGATCGCCGGCTTTGCCTTGAACGAGTATGATTTCTGCAAGACCGAGACCTTTGCCCCCTTGCTCACCACCAGGCCTGGGGTCATGGTGGCCGGCGCCTTCCAGGGCCCCAAGGATATCCCGGAAAGCGTCACCCAGTCCAGCGCGGCCGCAGGCATCGCCGCCGGGTTGATTGCCAAGGATCGCGGCAAGGCCCTGGTCCACAAGACCTATCCGAAAGAGCAGAAAACCGGCAAGGATGAAGAGGTTCGCATCGGCGTCTTTGTCTGCCATTGCGGGATCAACATCGGCAGCGTGGTCGACGTGCCCGCGGTTGAGCTGTATACCGAGGGCATGGAAGGCGTGGTCTACCATGCCCAGAGTCTGTACAGCTGCTCCCAGGACGCCCAGGAAGTGCTCAAGGCCAAGATCAAGGAGCATAACCTGAACCGGGTTGTTATCGCCGCCTGTTCTCCGAGAACCCATGAGCCGCTCTTCCAGGAAACCCTGAAGGACGCGGGCCTGAACCGTTGTCTCTTCGAGATGGTCAATATCCGCGACCACTGCTCCTGGGTCCATGCCAACGAGCCCGCGGCCGCGACGCAGAAGTCCAAGGATCTGGTGCGTATGGGTATTGCCAAGGCTCGCCACATCCAGCCCCTGCCCGAGCAGACCGTGCCGGTTACCCCCAAGGCTTTGGTTCTGGGCGGCGGGGTGGCAGGATTGACCGCGGCTCTTACCTTAGCGGAGCAGGGCTTTCAGACCACGGTGGTGGAAAAGGAGGCGATCCTGGGCGGTCATCTCCAGCATCTCTCCTTCACCCTGCAGGGCGACACGGTGTCCACGGTGCTCGGCAATCTGACCGACACGGTGAAGAAGAACAAGAAGATCGAGGTGCTGACCAATACCGAACTGACCCAGGTCAACGGCTTTGTCGGCAACTTCAGCTCGGTGCTCACCACCACCAAGGGCAAGAAGGCTACGGAAACCACCCTTGACCATGGGGTAATCATCATCGCCACCGGCGGTCGCGAGCATCGGCCCGAGGTGGTGCTGGGCAATCCGGTGAAATACTCCGACACCATCCTTACCCAGCGCGAGCTGGAACAGCGCTTGTCCGGCAAGGGCAAGAACCTGGCGCCCAAGTCGGTGGTCATGGTGCAGTGCGCCGGCTCCCGCGGGGATGATCTCAACTACTGCAGCAAGGTGTGTTGTAATCACGCGGTGAAGAATGCATTGAAGATCAAATCGCTTGACCCTGCCTCCCAGGTGGTGGTGCTCTACCGCGACATGCGCACCTATGGCTTTGCCGAAGACGCCTACCGCGAGGCCAGGGAAAAAGGGGTGGTCTTCATCCCCTACACCATGGACAACAAGCCCACATTCAAGACCAGCGGCAAGAAGACCAGCGTCACTTTCTACGATCCGATCCTGCGCGACGAGGTCACCATGGCCCCCGAGGTGCTGGCTCTCAGTGTCGGCATCGTGGCCGAAGGCACCGAGGATATCAGCAAACTCCTCAAGGTGCCGGTGAACGAGGACAAGTTCTTCCTCGAGGCCCATGTCAAGCTGCGGCCGGTGGAATTGCCGGTGAGCGGGGTCTATGTCTGCGGTCTGGCCCATTCGCCCAAGCCGGTTGAGGAGATCATCGTCCAGGCGCAGGCAGCGGCGGCCAAGGCTGCCATCCCGCTCTGCAAGGGTTTTGTTTCGGTGGAGCCCACCATTTCCTGCGTGGACAAGGAAGCGTGCATCGGCTGCGGCCTGTGCGAATCGCTCTGCCCGTATCAGTCCATTCGGATCATCAAGGACGAAAACGGCAAGCGCAAGGCCGAGACCATCACCGCCTCCTGCAAGGGCTGCGGCATCTGCGCCTCGCATTGCCCGGTATTCGCCATCTCCATGGGCGGCTTCACCGACGAACAGATAAACGCGCAAATCACCGCCTTTGGTGCACAATAGAGGAGCAGGTATGAGTCAGAAAGATTTCAACCCGAAGATCCTGGGTTTTCTCTGCAACTGGTGCTGCTATGCCGCAGCGGACAGTGCCGGAGTTTCCCGTTACCAGTATCCGCCGAATCTGCGGACCATCCGGGTGATGTGCACCGGACGTCTTGATCCGGCCTTTGTCCTGCGCGGGTTTGCCGAAGGCGCCGACGCCATCTTCTCGGGTGGCTGACAACTCGGTGAATGCCATTACCAGGTTGGTAATTACGACGCGATGGGTGTGAGTGCATTGGTGAAAAAGGTTCTGGCCGAGGTCGGGATCAATCCGGATAGGTTTGGTCTGCAGTGGGCCTCTGCGGCGGAGGCGCCGCGCTTTGTCAAACTGATCACCGATTTTACCATGAAGACCAGGGAACTTGGCCCCATAGGCCAGGCCGAAGGCTTGAGCCCCGAGGAGTTGAAGGTCCGGATCGATAAGGCCCTTGCCCTGGTGAGCGACCGCAAGCTGCGGATCGCCCTGGGCAACGCCACCAAGACTATCCGCAAGGAATCGATCTTCACCCAGGACTCCATCACCGCCTTGATTGAAGACAAGCTGGCTAAAACCATCACTACCGGCTTGGAAGGTGGTGGGGCGGAGGTGATTGCCAAGAAGTAAGCGCTATAACCAATGCGGAAGTAATGAGCCAACGGGAGGTACGGACAGTTGTCCGCGCCTCCCGTTTTTTTTTGTTGATGGGGGGCAGGCTTTGCTAATGCCGCTTCCGGATTTTCGGGGCAAATCTTTATCCGTGGCATAGGCTTGCCGAGGAATGATTCCCTTATCGCACAAGGCGTTTCCCCATGGCCGGATTATATACCTAGCTATAAACCCGATAACCCCGTATAGTTAACTCATTGACCTATCATTCGAAATCATATCTCTAGTCCATTTCGAACCCTCCAGCCTTTCGGTCATCTCCATCCACCACTTTGTAAATTCCCCTGGAACAGTCCGCATAGTTCCTTTCTGATCTTCCCTGGTCTGTGAAATTTTTCACCATGGCCGGAGGTTCGGACTTCGTAGTGATTAAAGGACAAATAGTGGGCGTCGGCATTCTCATTGGTTATTTTGCAAAACATGATGTGGCTCGAAAAGCTTTTCGGGAACTGGCGAGACAGGATTTTCGCCGTGCTGTTTTGCTCCGCAAGGGCGCAAACGGCGAGGTGCATGTCACAAATCCCTTCCTCTGGCGTCGTGCTTACGGCGTCTCCCTGGCGGTTGTTCTCTGCTGCATGTTGGTCGGATTAGCGTCCCTGGTTCTGAACCGGTTGGGCTTGCTTGCGGACTGGCAGCTTTTTAATCCGGCCCTTTTTTTGGCGGCTTCCGCCATCGGCACCCTTGCCGCGCTGCTCTGGCTGCGCCGCTCCAGGTACGGGGTTGAAGCCAAGGTCATTCGTGATCATTCACGCTGGCTTGTTTCCGGGGAATCCGTCCTGATTGTTCAGGCGCCCATCGAATCGTTACAGCGTCCGGTGTCGATGCTGCGGGAAAGCGGCGATATTCCCCCGACCCTGTTCGTCATGCATCCCAAGCGAGAACGTCGGGCAGAGACGCGGGTTTCCGCGGTAAAGCTTTCCCCGGCCCAGGTTCTGGAGCATGCGCAACGCCATGCCCGGGAACAGCAGGTGGATCTGAAGCCGCAACACAGTACCGAGCTGCTCAAGCGCCTCAAGCAATCCCGGCAATGGGTGCGTCAGGTCTGCGCGGATCTTGGGGCGGCGAGCCGCCTGGAACAGAAAGCCACCCCGGCTGCCGATTGGATTCTCGATAACGAGTACATCCTGGAAAGCAACGCCCGCGATGTCCTGCTGAACCTGCCCCGGAGCTTTTATCGGCAGCTGCCTGCCCTGGGCTCTGATCCTTACCATGGGTTGCCCTGTATCTACGGGCTGGCCAAGGATCTTGTTTCCCACAACGAACTGCACCTTGACCGGGAGAATATCCTGGCTTTTATCGAGGCCTACCAATCCGTACGCACGCTAACCATCGGCGAACTCTGGGCAATGCCCCAGATGCTGCGGGTCGCCTTGATCGAAAGCATCCAGAGCCTGGCTGTCACCGCCCTGGCGGATTTGCGCGAACGTCAGTTGGCGGATTTTTGGGCAAACAGGCTGATCGCCGCCAATCGTCGTGATGCCAACCAACTGTTCGTGATCCTGGCGGAACTTGCCAAAGCCGAGCCTGCTCCAAGCCCTTATTTCGCCACCCAGTTGGTCGGCTTGCTCTATGACGAGGCCGCGGCATTGTCGGCGGTCCAGAGCTGGCTTGAGCGGACGCTCAAAAAACCACTGCACGAGCTTAACCTGCGTGAGCAGAACCGGCAGACCAGGGAACAGTTGTCTTGCGGCAACGCCTTCACCAGCCTGCGTCACCTTGCCCTCTTGGATTGGCGGGAGATGTTCGAGAAACTCAGCCGGGTGGAACACATTCTGCGTCGCGACCCGTCCGGGGTGTATGCGAAAATGGATTTCGCCACCCGTGATCGCTGTCGGCGGGCCATTGAGGAACTTGCTCGCGCTGCCGACCAGCCAGAAAAACAGGTCGCTGAGCGCGTCATCAACCTGGCGATCCAGGCCCAACATGAATCAAGTAAGGATGAACGGCGCAGCCATGTCTCCACTTGGTTGCTAGGGGAGGGACGGATTGAACTGGCCCGTCGGCTCACCTGCCGGGAAGCGCTGCGGTACCGGGTTTTGGAGTGGATTTATCGCCACCATGCCGTCCTGTATTTCCTTGGCATCAGCACCTTTTTCGCCATGTTTATTTTTCTGATCGTTGTCTTCGCCCTGATTCCCCAATTCGGCAAGCCCGGGCTGAATCCCGTGTTTCTCTTTGGCCTAGTGCTGCTTCTGGTGATTCCGGTGAGTCAGCTGGCCATCGAAGTGGTCAATTATCTGCTCACCCGGCTTCTCCCGCCTCGCCCCTTGCCCAAGATGGATTTTGAGGAGTCGGGCATTCCCGATGCATTCCGCACCCTGGTGGTGGTGCCGATGATGCTGGCGAACGCGGAAACGATCCGTGTCGAGGTGGAAAAGCTGGAGATCCGCTACCTGGCCAACAAGGACGCCAATCTGCTCTTCAGCCTGTTCACGGACTACCTCGATGCCGACACGCGTTCCTCGGAAGAGGACAGTATCCTGCTCCAGATCGTGAGCGGATGTCTGGACGAGCTCAATCAACGCCATGGCGGCGAGCGCTTCTTTCTCTTCCATCGCGAACGCACCTGGTGTGAATCCGAGCAGAAATTCATCGGTTGGGAGCGCAAGCGGGGAAAACTGGAGGAGCTGAACCGGTTGATCGACAACACCCGGCCCGAGAACGCACCACCCCTGGTTTACGTGGGCGATCCGGACCAGTTGGCGGATATCCGCTTTATCATTACCCTGGACAGCGACACCCAGTTGCCCCACGCATCGGCCCGCAGGATGGTGGAAACCCTGGCCCATCCCCTCAATCAGCCCCGCTTTGATGCGGCCGGAAAGATTGCCTCCGGCTATACCATTATCCAGCCGCGGGTGAGCCCGACCCTGCCCAGCACCAGCGCCTCGACCTTCAGCCGGCTCTTTGCCGATGCGGTGGGCATCGACCCCTATACCCAGGCTATCTCCGATGTCTATCAGGATTTGAGCGGGGAAGGATCCTACCACGGCAAGGGGATTTACGATGTGCGCGCCTTCAGCCGCGTGCTGTCCGGCCGCTTCCCTGAAGAGTGGGTCTTGAGCCATGACCTGATTGAAGGAGCGCATGTTCGGGTGGGGCTGGCCAGCGATATTGAGCTGTACGATGAATTCCCCCAGGGGTATCAGAGCTACAGCAGCCGAGCCCACCGTTGGATTCGCGGTGATTGGCAGATCGCGGCCTGGGCGTTCTCCCATGTTCCCCAGGCGTCAGGCGATCGCGGGATCAATCCGCTCTCCATGCTCAACCGCTGGAAGATTCTCGACAACATGCGCCGCAGCCTATTGCCTGCAACCAGCCTGGGGCTGCTCTTGGCTTCCTGGTTCATTTCTTCGAAAACCGGCACCGTTGCCGCCATTGTTGTTGGCATGCAACTGCTTTTTCACCCTTTGGCGCAGCCCTTTACCATGGCCACCACCTACAAGGGCTTGAAATACTTCTCCCCGTCGAAACTGTTGCACGACCTGCTGCGGGGGTGTGCCGATGGTGCGCTCCTGCCGCACCAGGCGGCAATGACCCTGGATGCCATCGCCCGGGTCTGTTACCGCCGCATGATCTCCCGCCGCTACTTGTTGGCATGGAGTGCCCAGTCAACCCATTGGCGCGGTTCCCGTGGCCAATCGCTTTTCGTGGCAGGCTTGGGCTTGGGCAGCCTCTTCAGTCTCATCGCGGGCTGTGC
Source organism: Pseudomonadota bacterium (assembly GCA_018830485.1). Lineage (GTDB taxonomy): Bacteria > Desulfobacterota > Desulfobulbia > Desulfobulbales > Desulfurivibrionaceae > Thiovibrio. The sequence goes on from JAHJRQ010000012.1 coordinate 33,168, forward strand.
GATCTGGCGCTTTAGACCGGAGAGTTTGCTCCAGGCCGCACCCTGGCTTCTGTTGTGGTTTTTCTCTCCGCTCCTCGGCTGGCTCCTGAACCTCCGTTCTGATGCGCAACAGCAGGCACAACCGTTGCCGGAAGCCGACTCCCGGTTTCTCCGGCAGGTCGCCCGGCGGACCTGGCGCTATTTTTCAGCCTTTGTCAGCGCCGAAACCTCCTGGTTGCCGCCCGATAACTATCAGGTCGCCCATCAAAACCGGTTGGCCATGCGAACCAGTCCGACCAATATCGGTCTCTGGATGGCCAGCGTTTTGGGCGCCCATGATTCCGGTTATCTGACCGTGAATCAGGTGATCGAAAAGCTGACCAGCACCATGGAGAGCCTCAAAAGTTTGGAGCTTCACCACGGCCACCTCCTCAATTGGTATGATATCCAAACCTTGTCCCCCCTTGAACCCCGCTATGTCTCCACGGTGGACAGCGGCAATCTCCTGGGCGCACTCTGGGCGCTGGAGCAGGGAATTGGCGAGTTGGTGCACGAGCCTCTTTTGGATGGCAAGGCGTTTGCCGGCATGGCGGATACCGGAGAAATTCTCAAGCAGAATCCACCGTCAGAAGAAATGGATGCCGATTTTCGTCACTCCCTGGAGCAGATGTTGGCTGCGTTGTCCGCGTCACCCTCCGGGATTGGCGAGCTTCTTGGTCTGCAACACCGGCTGGAGGTTCTTTGCCGTGCGGTGCTTGCCAAGGCAGGAGGTGCAGCGTGGGGTTCGGAACTTGAAAATCAGGTCGGTTCCTGGGGTCGGAACAGAGACCGCTATCTCGTCTGGCTTGATATCCTTGCGGAAAAAAGCGAGGAAGAGCTGGCCTCCTTGGGGTCCGAGGCTGTGCAAGCAATCCGTCACGATCTGTTGCAGGCGCCATCCCTCGTCGCCCTGGCCCACGGGAAAATTGATTCGATTCCGCTTCTGCATGCCATCCGCAAGGCTGCACACCCTGATAGCGCATCCCTTGTCCCGTGGCTTGACCGGGTTATCGAGGCCTTTGCCACGGCGCAATGGCTGGCCGGAGAAACCCTTGGCATGGCGGAGCAACTGATCGTCGATATCCGCGCCCTCTCGGCCGGGATGAACATGCGTTTTCTCTATGATCCCAAGCGCAAGCTCTTTGCCATCGGATACAACGTTTCCACCGATCGGCTGGACGTCTCCAGTTACGATCTCCTGGCCAGTGAGGCGCGGCTCGGCAGTTTCGTCGCCATTGCCCGGGGCGATGTGCCCCTGGAACACTGGTTCTCCCTGAGTCGCCCGTACGGGGCAATTGGTCGGCAGCGGGTGCTGCTCAGTTGGACCGGGACCATGTTCGAATATCTGATGCCGCTTTTGTTCCAGTACTCCTACGGCAACTCGCTCCTTGACAAGGCGGCCCGGGAAGCGGTGCGGGTCCAGATCGCTTACGGCCGCATGCGAGGGGTTCCCTGGGGTATTTCCGAGTCCGCGTTTGCCGATCTTGATCTGAGTAAAACCTATCAGTACAAGGCCTTTGGCGTGCCGATGCTCGGGTTGAAACGCGGTCTGGAGGAACAGTTGGTCGTTGCTCCCTATGCCACCCTGTTGGCCCTGATCGTGACCCCCCGCGAGACGGTGCGGAACCTGAAACACCTGGCCACCCTCGGGTTACTCGGCAATTACGGGTATTACGAGGCCATGGATTTCAGCCGGCAACCGCAGCGGGAGGGCAGGCGCGGGGTGATCATCGAGGCGTATATGGCCCATCATCAGGGGATGGCGTTTCTCTCTTTGACCAACTTTCTCCATGGCAATCCGTTCCCGCGCCGGTTTCATGGCGATCCCCGGGTGCGTGCTTTTGAACCCCTGCTTCAGGAGCGCATTCCGGTTCTGCCGTCCTTGCATCTGATTTCAACCCGGCAGAGTGTGCCGGAACTGCTGGGCGACGATATGATCGCCCCTGCGGGAACCACCTTCACCACCCCCCATACCGCCACGCCCAAGAGTCTGTTGCTCAGCAACGGGCGCTATGGCTTGATGGTCACCAACAGCGGGGGCGGGTACAGTCAGTGGGGAGGGCAGGAACTCACCCGCTGGCGGTCGGATCAGACCTGCGATGGACTGGGAACCTTCTGCTACCTCCATGAGGCTGATCCGGATCGTCTCTGGTCCACCACCTATCACCCGGTGGGCGGCAAGTTCGAAGGGTATTCCGTGGATTTCACCCTCGACCGGGCCGTATTCCGCCGGGTCGAGAACGGTGTTCATGCGGAAACAGAGGTTGTGGTTTCGCCGGAAGACGATGTGGAGGTGCGCCGCATCACCCTGGTCAATCGCTCCGGTCGCGTTCGGAATCTCAATCTCACCAGCTACGTTGAACTTTCCATGGCCCCCCATAACGCGGATCGCCAGCATCCCGCCTTTAACAAGCTCTTCATCCAGACCGAAGCGCTCCCCGGGCAGCAAGCGCTCCTTGCCTACCGGCGACCGCGCAGTGAAAACGAATCGCCTCTGTATGCGGCCCATTGCCTTACCCTGCAGAGTAACGGGGATGAGAGCATGGTTGAAACGGATTGGCAGTTTGAAACCGACCGGGGACGCTTCATCGGCCGCGGACGGACCCTGGCCAATCCCATGGGCGCTGTTCAGGCTCTCGGCAACAGCCAGGGCTTTGTCCTTGATCCGATCTTCAGCCTGCGGCGGAGTGTCACCCTGGAGCCCGGCCAGCGCGTCCAACTTTCCCTGGTGCTCGCCGCCGGGAAAAGCCGCGAACATGTCTTGTTGCTCATGGAGAAGTACACCACCCCCCATGCCGGCGAACGGGCCGTGGATTTTGCCTGGCACTCGGCCCAGCAGCAGTTGCAGGTGCTCCATATCCAGCCTGACGAAGCGCGACGATTCCAGCAACTGGCGAGTCATCTGCTCTTTCCCAACCCGCTTTTGCGCGCCGGCGGCGAACGTCTGGCCGAGAATCGCAAGGGTCAGGCCGGTTTGTGGCCATACGGCATCTCGGGCGATCTGCCCATTGCCCTGGTCACCATTGGCGAAGCCCGGGATATCAGCCTGGTTCGCCAGATGCTCCAGGCCCACACCTATTGGCGGATGCACGGTCTTTCCACCGATCTGGTAATCCTCAACGAGGAGGCGGGCAGCTATGAACGGCCGCTCCAGGAGCGTCTGGAGCAGCTGATCCAGGTCCATGCCCTCTCGGCCGCCACGGATCGGGCAGGGACGATTTTTCTGAAGAGCGCGGCGCAGATTCCGGAGGAAGACCTGAAGCTCCTCAAGGCGGCGGCCAGTGTCATGCTGGTGGCGGCGCGGGGCACGCTGCCCCAGCAATTGGGGGTTCCGGAGGAGGTTCCCGAAGGGTTTGCCGCCCTGGCCCGCAAACCTGCGGTTCGGGAGCCTTCGGCCCCGCTCCCCTTCATGGAACTGCACTATTTCAACAGCCTGGGTGGCTTTACCCCGGACGGGCGTGAATACGCGATCTATCTCGGCCCCGGCACCAACACCCCGGCTCCCTGGGTGAACGTCATCGCCAACCCGACCTTCGGCGCCATGGTCAGCGAAACCGGCGCCGGCTTCACCTGGTACGGCAACAGCCAGCGCAATCGTCTGACCGGCTGGTCCAACGATCCCGTGCTGGATCCGGCCTCGGAGGTTCTGTACATTCGCGACGAGGAGAGCGGCGTCTACTGGTCGCCGACCGCCGCGCCGATTCGGGAGAAATCCGCCTATCGAACCCGGCACGGGGCAGGCTATACAGTCTTTGAGCATAACAGTAACGGGATCGAGCAGGAGCTGACCGTCTTCGTTCCCGTGGATGCGCTTGGCGGTGCGCCCGTCAAACTGCAACGTCTGCGGCTCACCAACGGTTCCGCCAGAAAGCGGAAACTCTCGCTGACCTACTATGTGGAATTAACCCTGGGCGAGAACCGGGAAACCTCGCAGATGCATGTGATGACCAACTGGGATGACGAAGTCCGGGGCATGCTGGCGTACAATCGCTTTCATCCCGAATATCCGGAGCGGGTCGCTTTTGTAACCATGACCCCGCAGGCCGACTCGTACGGCGGCGACCGCACCGCCTTCATCGGCCGCAATCGCTCGCTGGCCAACCCGGCAGCCATGGAGCTGATCCACCTCTCGCAACGGACCGGCGCCGGCCTGGATCCGTGCGCGGTACTCCGGGTTACCCTTGAATTGTCTCCGGGCGAGCAGCGTGACCTCACCTGCATGCTGGGGCAGGCCGACTCCGCAGCCCAGGCCCGGCAACTGGCGCTCCGTTTTCAGGAGGATCTGGCGCTGGAGGAGGCGCTGGCCCAGACCAAGGATTGGTGGGATACCCTGTTGGGCGCCATCGAGGTGCACACCCCGGAACTGGCCGCCGATCTGCTGATCAACCGTTGGCTGCAGTACCAGTCCCTAGGCTGCCGGCTTTGGGCGCGTTCCGCTTTTTACCAGTCCGGCGGCGCCTTCGGTTTTCGCGATCAGTTGCAGGATGTCATGGCCTTTCTCTACGCCAGGCCGGAAATTGCCCGCAACCAGATACTGCTGGCCGCAAGCCGACAATTCAAGGAGGGTGATGTCCAGCATTGGTGGCATGAACCTGCGGGGGCCGGAATCCGCTCGCGGATCTCCGACGACTTGCTCTGGCTTCCCTATGTGGTGGCGCAGTATGTTCGGACCACCGGCGAGGTGGACCTTCTCAAGGAGGAGGTAACCTTTCTCAACGGGCCTATCCTGGCAGACGATCAGTACGAGGTGTTCTCCACCCCGGAGGTCACCTTTGAACGCGCCACCATTTTTGAACACTGCCGCCGCGCGGTCAGCCACGGCCTGACCATTGGGCCCCACGGCCTCCCCCTGATGGGAACAGGGGATTGGAACGACGGTATGAACCAGGTCGGCGCGGGTGGCAAGGGGGAGAGCGTCTGGCTCGCCTGGTTTCTCTGCGATCTGTTGCAGGGGATGGCCGAAATGTCCGACCTGCTGCAACAACCGGAGTTGAGCCAGTCCTATCAAGAGGAGAGGCATGCCCTGATCCAGCGGGTGGAGCAGGCGGGCTGGGACGGGGAATGGTATCTGCGGGGAACCTTCGACGATGGCTCTCCGCTTGGCTCCGCGAAAAACACCGAGGCGAGGATCGATTCCCTGCCCCAATCGTGGGCCTGGCTTTCCGGCGCTGCCGATCCCGTGCGGGCCGATCAGGGGCTGGAGTCGGCCTGGCAGCATCTTGTCCGTCAGGATGAAGGGCTGGTGCTGCTCTTTACGCCTCCCTTCGACACATCCGAACCCTCGCCCGGCTACATCAAGGGGTATCCGCCCGGAGTGCGGGAGAACGGCGGTCAGTATACGCACGCCGCCCTCTGGCTGGCCATGGCCATGGCTCGTAAGGGGGATGGGGAGCGGGCCGTGCAGCTGCTGCGCATGCTCAATCCCATCGAGCACGCCCGCGATGCCGAGTCGGTCTGGCATTACGGGGTTGAACCATACGTGGTCGCGGCCGATGTCTACCGGTTGCCCGGAAGGATAGGGCAGGGGGGCTGGTCCTGGTATACCGGGGCGGCATCGTGGATGTACCGGGCTTGGGTGGAAGAGGTTTTAGGCCTGCGGATCCGGGGTGTGCAGATGCAGGTGAATCCGGTCATCCCCGCGACCTGGGAGGGCTTCAGTCTCAGCTATCGGCACGGGGAAACGCTTTACTCCATCGAGGTGGAGAATCCCCACGGTTGTCTGCGCGGCGTTGCCTGGGTGGAGATGGATGGCCAGCGCGTGCTCGGTGGGGTGATCCCCTTGGAACGGGATTTAGTGAAACATCGGGTTGTGGTCAGGATGGGAACTCCGGAAGAGTCGAGTGAGGTGGTGTAAGCATCGCCTGCTGGAAGATGCGGCCGCTGATAGGCAAAGCAGGAGATAACACTCCGGCGCCTGGTTGTTCCCGATTGCTGGGCATGGAGCAAAATGATGGAAAATGGGTGTGCGAACGATTGTTCGGATACCCATTTTTTTGCCAGGTAAAAGCCGTCAGCCATCCAGCTCCATGATCTTCAGCTGCCGCAGCTCGGCCAGGCTGAAGACCGGGCCGTCCGCACAGGCCATCTTGCCGTCCATGTGGCAGTGGCGGCAGATGCCCACCCCGCATTTCATGTGGCGCTCCATGGTGGTGAGTACTTGATGGTCGCTAAAGCCCATGCTGGCCAGCCTGCCGAGCACCGCCCGAAACATCAGGGGCGGGCCGCAAACCAGGGTGGTGCTTTGGTTTACGTTCGGCTTCAAGTCGTCCAGCAGGGAAGTGACCAGACCAACTGCCCCATCCCATCCCGGTTCCGCGGCATCAACGGTGAGGCGGCAATCCACCCCCTGTTTTTTCCACAGTCCAAGATCGGATTGAAAGGCGATGTCCGATGGCGTGCGGCTGCCGTAGAGCACGGTGAGCGTGCCGAATTGATCCCGCTGATCCAGGCATCCGTTGATTACACCCCTGAGTGGAGCCAAGCCGATGCCTCCGGCCACGAACAACAGGTCTTTCTTCTGGAGTTGCTCCATGGGAAAAGGCCGTCCGTATGGGCCGCGCAACCCGATGGTGTCGCCTGTCCGCAGCCCGTGCATGGCGGCGGTGAGTTTCCCTGCCCGACGGACGCTCAAATGAATGGCCCCGGGCCGGGTGGGCGTCGAGGAGATGGAGATGGGCGCTTCCCCGCAATGGGGCATGGAGACCATCATGAATTGGCCCGGCTGGTGACGGAAGGCGTTGTTGTAAGTGTGGTCGCTGAAGGCAAGGACAAAGGTGGATATCTGGGAGTTCTCGACAATGATCTGCTCCACCTTGGCCTGTCTGGGCAGATAGATATCGGTGATGGGCTGGGGCATGGTATTGTTCCGGTTGGTTGAGGGTTACAGGCTGCCCTGGCAGGCGCGCTCCACAAAACGGACGATGTCGGTACCGCCGAAGCAGATACCCACGCAGCGGCCGCACCCCACGCAGCTCGGTCTGCCCGTGAGGCGCACGTCATCGCGGAGTTTGTGGGTAAAGCGCTGGCGGATGGCCTCGGTCTTGGCCTGCACCGGATTGTGGCCGCCAGCCATGGCAGTAAAGCCGGCAAAGGTGCAAGCGTCCCAGCTCCGCAACCGCTGGCCGCTTATGGCATCAAGCGGCTGATCGCTGATGGTGAAGCAGGTGCAGGTGGGGCAGAGATAGGCGCAGCCGCCGCAATCCTGGCAGCGCAGGGACAATTCGGCAAAGACCTCATCCGGCACGGCGTCGGCTTCCAGACGCCGGATGGCCTGTTCCACATGTACCTGGCGGCTGAAGCGGCCGCGCGCTTCCAAAAAGGCTTGATACCGGGCGGCGCGATCCTTGTCGGTCGCGGCGGCAAAAAATCCCTGCCAGCGCTCGATTAGTCCATGGCCCGATGTCCGTCCGGCCTCCACCAGGAAACGGTCGCCCAGATCGGTGAGCTGCAGATCGCTGCCCATTTCGATAAAGGGGCCGGAGCCTGTGGCGTTGCAGAAGCACTTCGGGGCAGGGGAGTTGCAGTTGATCCCGATCAGCACCGAGCCCTGGCGACGGCGGAGGTAGAAAGGGTCGCGCTGCCGGCGGGAAAAGACCACATCCATGTAGAGCACGGCGGAGAGATCGCAGGGGTGCACCCCGAAATAGACCGTGGGCGGGATGGATGTCGGGATGGGCTGGAAGTCGTACCCCTCCGGGCTGGTTGTATAGGTGTACAGCCGCTCCTGCTGGGGCAAGAAGAACTGCTTGAGCGAGTTCTGCGGCGGCTCGTTCAGCTCGATCTCCGCCGCGTCCAGGTCGTCGATCACCGTGAACAGCACATCGGAGTGGCGGTTGCGCACCGGCGCCACCAGGCGGTACTCCTTGGCCAGTTTGCGCAGGAATCCCTTCAGGTGATCCTTTTTCAGGAGATGGCTGTCAGCCAACTCGGATGTGTGGGGCATGGGTAATTCCTTTTGCGAAACCATTAAAATTGCCCTTCGACAGGCTCAGGGTGAACGGAAGTTATCTTGTTGTATTGATTATTCCGCTCGTGCTGAGCCTGTCGAAGCACCTGTTAGGAGCATAGCCCGTATCTCATGATGACATCGTCTTTTCCACCCGCACCGCGCAGACCTTGTACTCCGGGCATCCCGAGCCGGTGTCAAAGGCATCGTTGGTGAGCCGATTGATGGGCGCTTCGGCAAAGTGGAAGGTGGTGTAGACCATGCCTGGTTCCACCTGATCGGTGATGCTTGCGGCCAGGGTTATCTCGCCCCGCCGGGAGACCAGCCGTACCATTTCGCCCTGGCGCAACCCCATGGCTTTGGCATCCTTGGGGTTGATCTGGAGCACGGCATGGTCGCATTCTCGGCTCAGCCGTTCGCTTTTGCGGGTCATGGTGCCGGTGTGGTACTGGTGGTAAATCCGGCCGGTCATCAGCAATAGCGGGTATTCCTGGTCTGGCGTCTCGCCGGGCTCGGTGTGGCTGGCAGGCATGAAGTGGCCCTTGCCTCGGGTGAAGTAATACTTGTGCAGGAAGGGCGTGCCCGCATGGCTGCGGTCCCAGCATGGCCATTGCAACCCCCAGTTCTGCTCAAGGCGGTCGTGGTGCATGCCGCCGTAGATGGGGGAGAGCAGGGCGATTTCCTCCATCACCTCACCGCTGGAGTCGTACTCCATGGCATAGCCCAAGCGATTGGACAAGGCCATGATGATCTCGCTGTCGGCGCGGCACTCCCCTGGCGGCGCTACGGCCTTGCGCACCATCTGTACCCTGCGCTCCGAGTTGGTAAAACTGCCGCTTTTTTCGGCAAAGCAGGCAGCCGGGAAGACCACTTGGGCAAGCCGCGCCGTTTCGGTGAGGAAGATATCGCTCACCACCAGGAAATCCAGGCCGCGCAGGGTTTCCTCCACCTTGTTCAAGGTTGGGTCGCTGAGCATGGGGTTTTCGCCCATGATGAACATGGCTCGGATCGGCCCCTGCGCACCGCCGTGGGTCATCTTCACCAGGGTCATGCCCGGAGCCTCCGGCAGGCTTACTCCCCAGGCCCGCTCGAACTTGTCCCGGTAATCCTGGTTGGCCACGTCCTGGTAGCTGGGGAGCATGTTGGGCAGCGCCCCCATGTCGCAGGCACCCTGCACGTTGTTTTGGCCCCGGAGCGGATCGACCCCGGTGTCTTCCTTTTCGATGTGGCCAGCCAGCATGGCCAGGTTGGCGATGGTCTGCACGTTTTCGGTGCCGCAGACATGCTGGGTAACGCCCAGGCAGTAGCAGATCACCGCCTTGCGGGCCCGGCCATAGAGCTGGGCTGCCTGGCGGATCAGGGGCAGATCCACGCCGGTGAGCGCGGCGGTTGCTTCAAGATCAAGGCGGTTGAGCATGTCGCGCAGGGCCAGGAAGTTTTCGGTGCGCATCTCGATGAACAGGTCGTCGGCCAGCCCCTCGTCCAGCAAAACCCGCATCATGGCGTTGAGCAGGGGGATGTCGGTGCCGGGGCGCAGGGCGAGGTGGAGATGAGCGCACTCGGCCAGCCGGGTGCGGCGCGGGTCGATGACGATGAGCCTGGCGCCGCGGTCCACCGCATCCAGCATCCTCCGGGCCACCTGGGGGTGGGCCTCGGTGGTGTTGGAGCCGGAAACCAGGATCACCTCCGCGTTTTCGATCTCGTTGATGGAATTGGTCATGGCCCCGCTGCCGAAGGTGGTGGCAAGACCTGCCACCGTGGGGGCGTGTCAGAGTCGGGCGCAGTGGTCCACGTTGTTGGTATTCAGCGCGGTGCGGGCGAACTTTTGCAGCAGGTAGTTTTCCTCGTTGGTGCACTTGGCCGAGGCGAGTACGCCGATGGCCGATCCGGAGTGCTGGTCCCGGATGTGCCCGAGCTGCCGGGCGGTAAAATCCAGGGCCTCCTCCCAGGGTGACGGGGTGAGCACGCCGTTTTTGCGGATCAGCGGGGTGGTGAGTCGGTCGGGATGGTTGATGGATTCGTGGATGTGCCAGCCCTTGACGCAGAGGTTGTCGCGGGAAACCGGGTGATGCCGACTGGGCTGGCTGCCGCGGACTTGGCCATCCTCCACATGCAGATACAGGCCGCAGCCGCAGCCGCAGTAAACACAGGTGGTCAGTACATCTTGCATACCGTTTCTCCTCTTTGGCTCAGGCCAGGACACGGATGCGTCCGGACAGCCTGTTCCAATTGTAGCAGAGAAACAGCGGGGGAACCAAAGGGATAATGTCCTAGGGGAACCTTGCAAAATCCGTCGCACCGGTGAAAACCGGTGCCCATTTTTTTACAACCCCCAGAACCTACTGGATACCGGCTTTCGCCGGTATGACGGAACACATATTCGGCACGATTTTTTCAAGGCTCCCCCAGCTTTTTGTGGGGGGGCTGCGCTTATTCCTGGCCGTCGGGGTTGTCGTCGCGCCGCCGTTTAAAAGGGAGATGCGGAGGATGCACATGCACTCCTTCGCGCAGCAGGAGAAAGCTGGTTTCCAGCAGCTCGACTCCGGTAAGCACCCCCACCGTCAGCACGGCCAGAACCACGCCGGCATGCTCATGGCCCAGGCCGACGACCGAGCCGATGGCAGCCAGCATCCAGATTACCGCGGCCGAAGTAACTCCCTGCAATAAGCCCTCCTTGGCCATGATCACGCCCGCACCGAGAAAGCCGATGCCGGTGACCACCTGGCCCACCACCCGGCTGGGATCGGCGGTCGCTATATCCGCAGTGATCAGCGCCCCCAAGGCGACAAAGACCTCGGTGCCGAGACAGATCAGGATGCTGGTGCGGATGCCAGCCGGTTTGCCGCGCAGCTGGCGCTCCAGGCCGATAATGCCGCCGCAGATAATGGCCACGGCGATGCGCTGCCAGAAGATCGGGGTGTAGGGGTCGAACACTGGCATGGGCAGAGGCTCCGTTGAGACTGTTTCAGTGAAGTTTCCCCACAGGGGAAAGTAGTGTTGTTCTTATGCCAATCTATTGCTGAAATCGCAAGGTGTCAATCAGGCTCATGCTCTTGCATCCCAAGAATGCTGAAAAGCGGATCGTCAATCGCCTCGCTGCGGCAGACCGGGCATTTGCCGGGCGGCGTCATCCGCTCGCGCTTGGCAAAAACGAAACCGCAGGCCCGGCACTCCGCCGGGGTCACCGCAAGCACCGCGCCGGTGGAGTGCAGGCTGCGGCGGATGTGTTCAAGATGGGAGGAGACCTCCTTTTCCGGAAGGTGGACTGCGATGGAAATATCCTTTGCTGATACGGGCCCCTCGGCGAGAAGCGCGATGATGGCCTGACGGGTCGTCTCCTGGGCGATGCGGGGAACCACTGGTTTTCGTGGTTTGTGCTTCATGGCGCTTTGCTGGAGATTCCGTTGATGGGGAGCCAGGCCGGAGGAGAGGGTCAGGGGTTGTTTCGCAAGTCTGCCGTCAAAAAAGGGCGGGGAAGGCTTCCGGGGACAGGGACAAAAACCTCCAAGGCTTTCGGGCACAGTTCGAACAGGGCAGGCGTTTTGGTGGTGATTTCGCCATCGGTGTTCACCCGTTTGGGGTGCTGGGTCGAGATCGTGATCTTTTGTCCCTTCCATCGCGAAATCCCGATCCGTTCACCGAATCGGCCGCTTCGCAAGGCAGGCAACAAAAAGAAGATATGCCACCAGTGGGGCATTTCCAGGCTGTACAGATCAAGGCATCCGTCGTCGATGGCCGCGTCCTCGGCAATGGTCATGCCACCTCCATAGTAACGGCCATTGCCGACGGCAATCTGCAGGGAACTCCGCCGCAGTTCCTCCCCTTCATCCACCCGGATCAGGGCCTCGAAACGCCGGGCTGTCAGCAGGGCCCGCAGGGTGGCAATCGCATAGGCGAGCACCCCCCACCGCCGCTTCAATCCTTTGGACAACTCCTGGGTGATCCTGATACTGAGTCCGCAACTGGCGACATTGAAGAAATACTTGCCATTGACCCGGCCCAGATCGATCCGTTGCCGGTGCCCATGGGCAATCACCGCGCAGGCATCCGGCAGCGAGCTCGGCAGGTTGAGGGTCCGAGCAAGGTCGTTGGCCGTACCCAGGGGCAGCAACCCAAGAGGAAGGCCGCTTTCTACCACGGCATCCACCGCGACGTTGAAGGTGCCGTCCCCGCCGCCGATCACCACTGCGGAGACCTTGTCGCGGTAATGGTGAATGGAGTTGGCAAAATCGGCGGATTCCCTGATCTGCCCGACGATATACTGCACCCCCAGATCGTTGAAGCAAGCAACTGCCTCGCCGAACCGCATGAGTCCCTGCTTGGAGTGGAGGTTGATCAACAGAAGGATTGGAAGATTCATCGATAATTATCTGCCACCCTGTTAGTGGAGAATCCGTTCGCTTTTTACTGCTCCAAATTAGACACGATATCCGGAATCGCCTGCTTCATCACATCCTGCATGGTGTTGCGGAGCATGGTCTCGGCCAGACGGTCGCGGTCCCTGATCGCCAGGTCGCTGCCCTTTGCTTCGTAGCGCAGCTTGCGCACCGGCGCGCCGTTCTTCATGACGGTGAGGGAAACGCTGATGGTGCAGGTGGCGTCAACCTGGGGAACCTTGGTGATCTGATCAACCACCACCCTGGCCTCGCTGATCTCAACCACCTTGCTGTACATATCCGGGGCTTTCTTTGCCGGGATCACCGCATAGCCGGTCTGGCTCAATTCGCGCTGCAAAGCGCTCTGCACCAGGCCTGCGGGGGAGACGCCGCTCCACAGGGTATCGACCATCACGCCGTCACCGTTCTTGGTGTTGCCGATGGCCCAGGCACCGGATGCTGTTGGCGGCTGCAACTCGGCGTTGATGAGATAGAGGTCGCCGCCGCCGAAGCGGGTGGAGGTGATGGGATCGTAGCGCATGACAAGCTGCTTGGTGTAGGTTGCGCAGCCTCCGAGGATGAGGAGGGCCATAAGGGAAAGGGCCAGCAGGTTGCGACGGCGGGGGGTGAAATGTTTCATGGGGTTCTCCTTGAATTGTTCTATTTTCTTTGTGCCGGAAGAGCCCGGCATTGCGTATTTTCTGGGTTTGGAAAAACTGACTTAAGCGGTGCTTCGACAGGCTCAGCACGAGCGGAAATTTAATACGTTAGAAAAGATATCTCCGTTCGCCCTGAGCCTGTCGAAGGGCTGTTTTGTAATGCTATGATGACATCTTCATCGGAATGTTATGCCCAACGGGGTGGGGAAGTCAATGGGAAAAACCTGAAATGGCATGGAAGGGCAGGGGCTATTCGTCCTCTTCGTCCGCTTCCGCCGCAAGCTGGCCGCAGGCGGCGGAGATGTCCCCGCCTCGGGACTCGCGGATCAGGGCGGTGATGCCGGAATCGCGCAGGGTTTGCTGGAACAGCTCCACCCGTTCGCGCGGTGGGCTCTGGTAAGGAAAGGTCTTGTTTTCGTTGTAGGGCAAGAGGTTGACCTTGCAGCTTAATTTGTGCAGCTTTTTGATCAGCAGCTTGGCATGACGCACGGAATCGTTAAGATCTTTGATCATGATGTACTCGATCATGACCTTGCGGCGGCTGGGCAGCGGGTAGGCGCGGCAGGCGGCCAACAGATCGTCCACCGGGTAGGTCTTATTGATGGGCATGAGCTGGGTGCGGGTTTCGTCGTCTGCCGCGTGCAGGGAGATGGCGAGATTCACCGTCACCGCCTCGCCTAGTTCCTTGAGCTTGGGGATGATGCCGCAGGTGGAGACGGTGATTCTCCGGCTGGAAAAATCAAGGCCGGTTTGCTCCATGAGGATGTTGAGGGAGTCGATCAGGTTGTCGAAGTTGGCCAGGGGCTCGCCCATGCCCATGAAGACCAGGTTGTTGATCCGGTTCTTTCCTAAAGCCTGGACAATCTCGGTGATGGCCTGGACCTGGCCCACGATCTCGGCGGCGGTCAGGTTGCGGACAAAGCCCATGGTGCCGGTGAGGCAGAAGTTGCAGCCCATGGCGCAGCCCACCTGGGAGGAGACGCAGAGGGTCAGGCGATCCCCCTCGGGGATGAGCACGGATTCGATCACCGCCCCGTCGTCCAACCGAAAGCCGTATTTGACGCTGCCGTCCTGGGAGCGCTCCTCCATGGCCGGGGTGATCCGGCTGATCGTGGCGATCTCCGCAAGTTTACTCCGGACCTCCTTGGAGATGTCGGTCATCTGCGAAAATTCGCTGATCCCGGTGCGGTAGAGCCAGGCAAAGATCTGCTGGGCCCGAAAGGCCGGCCAGCCCTGGGCTTTGACCCACTCGCGCATCTGGAGCAGGGTGAGATTTTTCAGTTCGATTGTATCCATTACAGGGCTCGCAGGTATTCGGGTTTGAGTCGGGTCTGTCCGGCCAGGGCTTGGTCGATGGCCACAAGCACCGCTTCTTTATCCCGGGGCACTCTGGCGTTGATCGCCAGGTAATTGGAGGCGTGGTTACTCTGGAGCTGACCCTTTTTCAGGTCGAGATGTTCCACCATGGTGCGCAGCTCGGCCAGCATGCCATGCTGGGAGGGGAGTTCGAATTCTCCGGCCTTTTCAAGCCGATAGAGCGGGGTGTTCTCAAGGAGCATCAGGGTGAGGATGCCGGTCTGGTTGGGTTCCATGGCCGACAACACCTGGCCGGTGGCCTCGGCGTGCTCTTGGGAAAGGGCGGTTCCGGCGATGCCGAGCAGGGCGGTGACCGAAAGAAAGAGATTGGCTGCCTTCACCCGCTGGCCCGCCTCGATCATCTGCGCGGCGTTGGCGCCCTTGTCTATGGCGACAAGGACCGGATCAAAGCCGCTCTCCAGCCCCATGTAGACCCGGTGCAGGCCGAGGGCTTTCAGTTCCAGGAGCTGATCCACGCTTTTATTGCGGATGGCCCTGGCATTGCCGTAAAGGCTGACCCGGTTCACCCAGGGTAGCCGCTGTTTGATCTTGGTAAGCAAGTCGACCAACCGAGCTTGGCTCAGAGCCAGCACGTCGCCGTCGGCCAGGAACACTCGGGATTGCCTGAGGCAATATTTTGCGGCAAAATCAAGATCCGCCTCGACTATTGCCCAGTCCTTGATGCGGAAGCGTTCCTCTTTGTAAGTGCCGCAGAAGGTGCATCGGTTGTGCGAGCAGCCCACCGTCACCTGGAGGATGATGCTGTCCGCCTCGCTGGGCGGGCGGATGATATGGGCGCCTTCGTAATGCATATTTCAGCTATAAGCCTTCAGCTTTTAGTCGTCAGCTGAGGGCTTACAGCTTATAGCTAACGACTAAAAGCTGCCCCAATCATCCGTTCTTTTTCTCGAACTCTTTCATGAAAGCAACCAGCGCCTCGACCCCGGCCTTGGGGAAGGCGTTGTAGATCGACGCCCGGCAGCCGCCCACGGAGCGATGCCCCTTGAGGCCGTCCAGGCCAAGGGCGGTGGCCTCCTTGATGAACTGGGCCTCAAGCTCCGGGGTGGGCAGGTTGAAGGTGATGTTCATGTTGGAGCGGGAGCCTGGCTGGGCATGGCCCCGGTAGAAATCAGTGGAGTCGATGGCGTTGTAAAGGATGGCCGCCTTCTCCTGGTTGAGCTTCTCCATGGCTGCGACGCCGCCCAGTTTCTTGAGCCATTTGAGGACCAAGCCCACCACGTAGATGGAAAAGCAGGGCGGGGTGTTGAACATGGAGCCGTTGTCCGCATGAGTTTTGTATTTCAGCATGGTGGGCAGGGTTTCCGGAGCGCGGTCCAGCAGATCCTCGCGGATGATGACCACCGTGACCCCGGCAGGCCCCATGTTCTTCTGGGCTCCGGCATAGACGATGCCGAAGGGGGTGATGTCGAACTCGCGAGAGAGGATGTCCGAGGACATGTCGGCAATCAGCATCTTCTCGCTCTTGGGCATGGTGGGGAACTGGGTGCCGTAGATGGTGTTGTTGGTCACGAAATAAAGGTATTCCGAGGCCGGATCAACGGTATAGTCGGTATCCTTGGGCACGTGGTTGAAGGTGGACTCCTCGCTGGAGTAGGCTACCTGTACCTTGCCGAACAGCTTGGCCTCCTTGATCGCCTTCTTGGCCCACACCCCGGTGTTGAGGTAGGTGGCTGTCTTGCCCTCGCCCAGCAAGTTCATGGGGATCATGGCGAACTGCATGGAGGCGCCGCCCTGGAGGAAGAGCACCTTGTAGTTGGCCGGAATCTTCATCAACTCGCGGAGGTTCGCCTCGCACTCGTCCACCACGGCAATGAAATCCTTGGAGCGGTGGCTCATCTCAATGAGGCCCATGCCCTTGTTGTTGAAGTTTACAATGTCCTTGGCGGCCTGGATGAGAACCTCCTCGGGGAGGGTGGACGGTCCGGCGCTGAAGTTGTAAATTCTCTCGGGCATGATCTTCTCCTTTGTTGGATATATGGTATATAGATGTGTTATGCGTTGATAATGCTGGTTTTTTCGGCATGGCGTTGCCTGCCGCCCGGCTGAATTGCAAACTTGTATTTGTACCGGAAACCAGCCTGAAGAACAATTCTTTTCTTTGCTGCATATAAGGATACACCGTAATCCATGGATGGACCAGCCACAGCATCGCCGGTGCGCGAGCCCGTGCTCGTTCTCATCGGCCCCACCGCCGTGGGCAAGACCGCGCTCTCTCTCGCCTTGGCCGAGCGGTTTTCCTGCGAGATCGTGGGTCTCGATTCCATGCAGATTTACCGGCATATGGACATCGGCACTGCCAAGGCCACAGCGGCGGAACGGGCCCGGGTGCCCCATCATCTCCTCGATGTGGTGAACCCGGACGAGGAGTACCATGTGGCCCGTTATGTGGCCGACGCCATCGAGGCTTGCAGGCAGATCATCGCCCGGGGCAACCGGCCCTTGTTGGTGGGCGGCACGGGGTTGTATCTCAAGGGGTTGCTGGAGGGGTTGTTCGAGATTCCTGCCATACCGGATGCGGTGCGGGCCAGCTTGCGCCAGCGCTTGGCGGAAGAGGGGAGGGCAGTGCTTTTTGCGGATCTCTCCCAGTGCGATCCGGAATCCGCCGAACGTATCCACCCCAACGACACCCACCGCTTGTTACGAGCCCTGGAGATTTTTCAGGCCACGGGTAAATCGTGGAGCGAACATCTCCGCGAGCAGCAGGTGCAGCCTGCCTTGAGCACGGTCTTGCAGCTTGGCCTGCATTGCGAGCGGGAAGCGCTCTACGAGCGGATCAATCTGCGGGTGGAGCAGATGGTTGCCGAGGGCTTGCTGGGGGAGGTGGAAAAATTACTGGCCATGGGGTATGATCCAAGTCTCAAGGCCATGCAGTCCATCGGCTACCGGCACATGCTCCAGTTTCTTAAAGGGGAATGGGATTGGGACGAGACCCTGTTTCTCCTGGCCCGGGATACCCGGCGCTATGCCAAGCGGCAGATGACCTGGTTTGGCAACGATCTTGATATCCGCTGGTTTGCACCCACCGACACGGCGCCGATTTTCGAATGCGTCAGCGGGTTTCTTGCCGAAACACAAGGAGCGTGAGTATCCCATGAATATTCCCAATCTTCTCACCATCGGCAGGATTTTGCTGGTCCCCCTTTTGGTCATCTTTCTTCTGGACGGCAGGGAGATTGCAGCCTTCTGGGTTTTTGTCGTGGCCGGGGTCACCGATGCCCTGGACGGCTTCCTGGCAAGGGTGCTGAAACAGAAAACCGAATTCGGCGCGTTCATCGATCCCATTGCCGACAAGCTGCTGCTGATCACCTCGTACATAACCCTGGCGGTCCTGGGAATCTTGCCGAAATGGCTGGCTGTGATCGTGGTGAGCAGGGATGTGATCATCTGCGGCGGGATCGGCATCCTCATGCTCTACAACCGCGACTTCAAGATCAAGCCCTCCCTGGTCAGCAAGGTGACCACCTTCCTGCAACTGCTCACCGTGGTTTTTTATCTTGGTCACGACTTTTTGCAGCCCATTTTCCCCATGGGCAGCTATCTGCTGTATCCCACCGCTGGTTTCACCATCCTCTCCGGGGCGCATTACATCATCAGGGGCTTCGGCATTCTCGGCGACCCCGAGGCCGCTACCCAGCGCCAGGAAGATGAGTAGCTTTCTTCTGTTTCTCGGCGAATGCCTGTGTTTCACAGAGATACCCCTCGACAGGCTCAGGGCGAGCGGTGGATACACTCGTGGAAGGAAATACCGTTCATGCTGAGCCTGTCGAAGCATCGTTTTTTTGATATGTCTTGTTTGCACACGTTTTTAAAATAATAAGCATAAAACATAAAGTAACACATGAGGAATATTCTTTGTCCAGAATGGAGAAAATCTGGGAAATAGCGACCGTTGATCACGCCCGGGTGAACCTCTTGGCTGCCGAGCTTGGTCTGCCCAAACCGCTGGCTGCGATGCTTTTGAGCAGGGGCGTGGAAAACCGGGCCCAGGCAGAGCGATTTTTTTCTCCCTCCCTGGCCGATCTGCCCTCGCCCTTTCTCATGAAGGGGATGAAGGAGGCAGTGGAGGTTGTCTTGCAGGCGCTTGCCCGGCAGGCGCCGGTGATTGTCTATGGCGACTACGATGTGGACGGCACCACCGGGGCAGCCCTTTTTTTCTTGTTTCTTGAAAAAATCGGATTTTCAGAAAGATATGTGTCTCAACCTCATCGGTTACATGAAGGATACGGTGTGCACCTTGAGGCGATCAGGCGGAGCGTTCCCGAGGAAGTGCTGGAGCGGTCTCCCCTGGTAATCACCGTTGATTGCGGAATTTCCAGCCACATGCAGGTTCGGCAGCTACGGGAATTGGGATGCGCAGTCATTGTTACGGACCATCATCAAGCGCCCGAGGAATTGCCCCAGGCCGAAGCAGTGCTGAATCCCTGGCAAAAAGGGTGCGAGTTTCCGGAGAAAAGTCTGGCCGGAGTCGGGGTTGCCTTCTATCTGGCCATGGGGATCAGAAAAGCGCTGCATGAGCAAGGGGGCTATGGACTAGGAAAGGAGATGCCCAACCTCAAGGCGTATCTCGATCTGGTGGCCATTGGCACGGTTGCTGATATGGTCCCGATTATAGGTGTAAATCGCATATTAGTTAAAGCAGGACTTGAGGTTTTGTCCGGTACTGTACGGCCTGGTCTGGCGGAACTTTGCAGGGTTTCAGGTATTGGAGATTCCGGGGTAACCTGCGAAGATATCGGCTTTCGTTTAGGGCCCCGCCTCAATGCTGCCGGGCGGATGGGGGATGCCGGAAGGGCGCTGGCGTTGCTGGTGACCGAGGACCGGGGGCGTGCCAGGGATCTGGCCCAGGAACTGAACAACGAAAATGAATTAAGAAAATCCGTGCTTGAGGCCATGTGTCAAGAAGGAGAGGCCCAGGCTCAAGCCGCCATGCTGGCTGGGAAAAATGGTCTGATTATTGTTGGGGAGGGGGGGCACCCCGGAGTGATCGGGATTGGCGCAGCCAGAATGGTCGAAAGGTTTAACCGGCCTACGCTCTTTTTCACCCTGAAAGATGGCGTAGCCAAGGGTTCCGGAAGATCGTTGCCAGGCGTGAATTTGCACGCAATACTTCATAAAAAGTATGAGCTTTTTAGCGCCTTTGGCGGCCACGAAGCAGCTGTGGGGCTGACCTTGCCCATCGAGAATCTCCCGGAGCTGGAGGAATATTTTCAGCAACGGCTCGGCGAGATTCTCACGGAATCAATGCTCGCCCCCAAGGTTGGCATTGATTGGCATGAAGAAGGCGGCGGCATCTTCGATCCGGCATTTTTGCGGATGTATGAAAAGATGGCGCCGTTTGGCATGGGCAATCCGGAGCCGGTTTTCAGCGTTCAGGGGGTAACAGAGAAACCCCGCGAGGTTGGCGTCAATCATTTAAAATTCACCGCGCGGTTCAACGGAGCGATTCTCAGCGGGATCGGTTTTGGGATGGCCGGAGATTTTCAGGCTCTTCTTGAGAGCGGTCAGCCTTTAAATATGGCCTTCAGACTCCGCCGTAATACCTACCGCGATAAAACCAGTTGGCAGGTGGAAGCGGTGGATTTTAAGCAGTTATCCGTTTGATTTTATTTGTTTTTATTTAACTATACATAATATACATTATGCGACGTTGCGTATTAAGGTGAATCTTGAGGCTGACTTGGAGCCCCTTTCACGAGCATTTTTTCTGTTTTCTTGGTAAAGAATTCCCTGTTCATGAAGCCGATATTTTCGGATGGATCTGAATCAATCCGAATCACATTATCTATATGGAGATGGTTATGAATCGTGATATCTATCAGGAGCCCCTGGTCAGCCGCTACACCAGCCGCGAGATGCAGGAGCTTTTTTCTGAACGCACTAAGTTTGAAACCTGGCGTCGCTGCTGGATCGCCCTGGCCGAGGCCCAGCATGAGTTGGGTCTTACCGATCTTGTCACCCCTGCCATGCTTGATGAATTGCGGTCCCACGCCACGGATATCGATTTCGAGGTGGCAGCTGCCAAGGAAAAAGAGATTCGCCACGATGTCATGGCCCATGTCTATGCTTATGGGCTCAAGTGCCCCACTGCTGAGCCGATCATTCATCTTGGCGCAACTTCGCAGTTTGTTGGCTGCAATACTGATTTGCTGCTGCAGAAAAAAGGGCTGCAGCTCATCAAGAAAGCTCTGGTCAACGTCATTGCCAACCTGGCCGCATTCTCTCGCCAACACAAGGAGTTGGCGACATTAGGTTACACCCACTATCAAGCCGCACAGCCCACCACGGTGGGCAAGCGGAACACCCTGTATATTCAGGATCTGCTCATGGATCTTGAATACCTTGAGCATCTGGAAGCGCAGATCAAGGCCCGGGGCGCCAAGGGTACGGTCGGCACCCAGGCGACCTTTATCGAACTCTTCAAGGGAGACCACGATAAAGTTCGTAAAATGGATGAGCTTGTTGCTGAAAAGCTTGGATTTTCCGAGATTTTTGCTGTTACAGGCCAAACATACACCCGCAAGCTTGACATGAAGACCATCGAGACCCTGGCCGGTATCGGCGCCACGGCCCACAAGTTTGCCGTGGATCTCCGGTTGCTCAGCAATCTCAAGGTCCAGGAAGAACCCTTTGAAAAGAATCAGGTTGGCAGTTCGGCCATGGCCTACAAGCGCAACCCCATGCGTTCCGAACGTATGACCGGCTTGGCAAGAAAGCTCATGGGATTGGTAGGCAATTTCGGCGCAACCTACGCCAATCAGTGGTTCGAGCGCACCCTGGACGATTCGGCCATCCGCCGCATGGATATCCCCCAGGCCTTTTTGCTCACCGATGCAATCCTGAAATTGTTTCTCAATGTTTCCAGCGGAATGGTTGTTTATCCGAAACAAATTGCGCGTCATTTGGCTCAGGAGCTCCCCTTCATGGCCACGGAGAAAATTCTCATGGCTTGTGTGGAGAAAGGAAAGAGCCGCCAGGAGATGCACGAGGTGGTCAAGGTGCATTCCGTGGCCGCAGGTAAGGTGGTCAAGGAAGAAGGCATGGAAAACGATCTGCTCACCCGGCTTGCCAATGATCCGGCTGTACCCTTCACCGTGCAGGAACTGAAAGAATTGGTTGGTGACGGCAGCGATTTTGTCGGTCGGGCTCCGCAGCAGACCGATGAATTTCTCGATGAGGTTGTCCTGCCCCGGCTTGCCCAATATAAGGATATTCTTGGCGGGGTTGATTCCGCTCTGTCCGTCTAATGGAAATCATGGCAAGTTCCCTGGCCAGTTGCCGGATCCGCATTGACCCGGAGCAGATCTATTTTTTGAAATTCATCCTCGAGGCCTATGATAATCTGACCATCATGTCCACCGTGGATCGGATGGAGGGATTGGTGGAGCTGAAATATCCACATGAGTTGAAGCAGGATGTGCTTGGCATTGTGCGGAGTATGGCCCAGCGGCTCAGGCTGGAAGAATTTGTTTAGGAAACACAACGGTGCTTCGACAGGCTCAGCACGAACGGAAGACCATACGCTAAGAAAATATCCGTTCACCCTGAGCCTGTCGAAGGGCTGGTGTTGACGTTTTCATTTACACCTAAGGTAACACATCAAGCATGCCCCAGCTTCTCTACATCGAAACCTTCGGCTGCCAGATGAATGAGCGTGATTCCGAGATCATGGCCCAACTTCTTGGCGAGCATTCCTATGTCCAAACCAATAAGCCAGAACAGGCTGATGTGGTGGTGGTCAACACCTGCAGCATCCGGGGCAAGGCCGCGCACAAAGCGTACAGCTGCTTTGGCCGCTACAAGAAGCTTAAGGGAAAAGGCCACGACTTTATCCTGGCCGTGACCGGTTGCGTGGCCCAGCAGGACGGCGCGGCCCTGCTGGAGCGGATGCCCTATATTGATATCGTCATGGGCCCGCAGTCGATCTACACCCTCCCCTCTTTGGTTGCGGCATTCCGCCGGGACAGGAAATCCCTGGTGGCCACGGAGCTTTCCGCTGATTTTGTCATCCCCCCTTTTCTCCCCAACCTGGCCGAGGGCCCTGCGCATAAACGGTTTATCACCATCATGCAGGGGTGCGACAATTTCTGCACCTACTGCGTGGTGCCCTATACCCGGGGCCGCGAGATCAGCCGGAGTTTTGGTGATATTCTGGCCGAGGCGACCCATCTTGTGCGCCAGGGGGTTAAGGAGATCACCCTCATAGGGCAGAACGTCAATTCCTACGGTCAAAAAGGTTGCGACACCAAGCAGAACCAGGGTTTTCCCGAACTTCTCCGGGCGGTGGCTGGTATTGACGGCTTGCAGCGGCTGCGTTTCACCTCTTCCCATCCCAAGGATCTTTCCGAGGAATTGATGCGCTGTTTTGCCGAGATCCCCGTGCTCTGCCCGCATTTCCATCTTCCGGTCCAGTCTGGCTCAAACAGTATTTTGCAGCGCATGAACCGCAAGTACACCATCGAGGCCTATCTCGACAAGGCGGCCAGACTGCGGGAATACCGGCCGGACATCGCCCTGACCACCGATATCATTGTCGGTTTTCCCGGCGAAACGGACGATGATTTTGCCGCCACCATGCAGGTAATGGAGACGGTGCAATACCACGGCGCCTATTCCTTCAAGTATTCCGACCGCCCCAATGCCAAGGCCGCTGATTTCCCCGACAAGGTCGCTGAAACGGTCAAGACCGAGCGGCTTGCCCGCTTGCAGGCGCGGCAGGAGGAGATTGCCCTGGCGCTTAAGCAGGCGGACATTGGGAAAACGGTGGAGGTCATGGTGGAAGGGGCAAGCAAGTCTCCAGCCAATCAATGGAGCGGTCGGACCGGTGGTAATCAGATCGTGAATTTTTCCTGCGAGGCCAAGTTGGTGCCAGGGCAGTTGCTCATGGTTGAGATTGAGAGTGCCTGCCAGAATTCCTTACGCGGAAAAATGCTCTAGCCTGAAAAAGCCAGAACATCGTGCGTTGGGTTGTGCTATGATGACGATAAATTTAGCCTCCGATCATAATCAGATAATGATAGTCCTAAAAAAGATCACACATTACCGCCATGGGAAAACAAATTCGCATCTACCTCGCAGACAATTCCGCTTCAGGTGTTCGTCATGCTGAAATCACAAACTGGACGGGACAAGCATTTGCTTGCCCTCGAACGAGATTTAATGAGCTTAAAGATTGGCCTGAGATAAAGCGACCAGGCGTTTATTTTCTCTTTGGAATCAACGAAACAACTGGGGATAATATTGTCTATATTGGCGAATCAGAGAACGTGCTGGATCGGCTCAACTCTCATATTTCAGGTAAAGACTTTTGGTCTGAGCTTATTGCCTTCACAAGCAAAGACGAAAACCTGACAAAGAGCCACGCAAAGTATCTTGAATCCAGACTCGTATCTATCGCAACACATGCACGTCGCTATGAAGTGAAAAATTCTGCTGCTCCTCAACCCCCTACACTTTCAAGGGGAGAAAGGGATGCGATGGAAGAATTTTTATTGTTGGCCAAGTTGCTTTTAGGAGTTCTTGGGCATCGAGTGTTAGACCCTTATGCTCCAGTGCTTCATCGACCAGCAAAAGAGGAGATGCAGGGCGAATATACTCTTCCTCAATCATCCGCTATTTCGCTAGAAGTCTCTCCACTTACAAACACAACTATTCTGAAGCTCCGAGATAAAAAATATTCTGCTGATGCCATAATTACCGATGAAGGCATGGTGGTCTTGGCCGGCTCTCAAGCCACAAAAAAACCTCTACCCAGCCTAGCCCGGGGCTATCTATCTCTTCGTGAAAATCTTATTGCCAAAGGCGTCCTTTCCGAAAACAATGACATATTGGTGTTCACTCAGGACCAGCTATTCTCTAGTCCATCACAGGCGGCATCCATAATTTTGGGATCCTCAAGGAATGGACCAAAGGAATGGGGCATGCAACTCCTCGAACCGAAATGCAACTCTGACGAATTACTGCGCGAATTAGAGTCATCCAATGGTGATAGACTAACACGCGATTACAAACAGATGGAGACCTCCCATGATTGATCTACATACCCACTCCCTGTTCAGCGACGGTGAACTCGTCCCCGCCGAGCATCTGCGCCGGGTGGAAATCCTCGGTTATTCCGCCATTGCCATCACCGATCACGCCGATTCCTCGAATATTGATTTCATCATCCCCCGCATCGTGCAGGCGGCGGCTGATCTGAACAAATACTCCAAGACCCAGCTCCTGCCCGGCATCGAACTGACCCATGTGCCGCTTGAGCAGATCGGCGAACTCACCCGCAGGGCGCGGCAGCTTGGGGCCAAGATCGTGGTTGGCCACGGGGAAACCCCGGTGGAGCCGGTGCGGCCCGGGACCAATCGGGCCACGCTTGAGGCAGGGGTCGATATCCTGGCCCACCCCGGATTTATCACCCTGGAAGAGGCCGAACTGGCTGCGAAAAAGGGCATCCTCCTTGAGCTGTCCGGACGCAGGGGGCATTCGCTCACCAACGGGCATGTGGCCAAGATGGCCCTGGCCGCTGGGGCTGGTATGGCGGTGAACGCCGACGCCCATGGCCCCGGCGACTTTCTCACCGCGAAAATGGCGGAGATGGTGGCGCTTGGCGCCGGACTTTCCTCCGAGGAATATGCCAAAATTCGCAACGCCATGGCGGCGCTGGTTGCCAGAGTAGCCGGCTGATCCTCGCACGATTGCCAGGAGGAACCACCATGGAAGCCTTCCTTGATGTGACCATCCTGCCGCAGCCCGACGACACCACCTGCGGCCCCACCTGTCTCCATGCCGTGTACCAATACTACGGCGACAACATCCCGCTGGCTCGGGTGATCGACGAGGTGAAAAGCCTGGAAACCGGCGGCACCCTGGATGTCTTCCTGGCCTGCCATGCCCTGCGCCGGGGCTACAAGGCGCGGATCTACACCTACAACCTCCAGGTTTTCGACCCCACCTGGTTTCTCCATGATGCGGACTATATCGAGGAGCGGCTCCTGGCCCAGATGGAGGCCAAGGACGATGCAAAGCTCCACCTTGCCACCCGGGGCTATCTCAACTTTCTCAATCTCGGCGGGGAGCTGCGCTTTGCCGATCTCACCCCTGCCCTGCTCCGCAAATACCTGAAACGCTCCATCCCCGTGCTCACGGGCCTGAGTTCCACCTATCTCTACCGGAGCATGCGGGAATATGGTGATCTCTGCGAGGATGACGATGTGCGCGGCCACCCTTCCGGCCATTTTGTTTTGCTCTGCGGCTACAACCGGCCCGATCGGCTGGTGGCCATTGCCGACCCGCACATGGGCAACCCCCTGGCCGTCGGCCAGCAGTATGAGGTCTCCATAGACCGGGTCATCTGCTCCATCCTGCTGGGCATCGTCACCTACGACGCCAACCTGCTCATCATCGAGCCCTCCAGGAAAAAAGGTAATAGCCGGGCGAACCACACGGTGCAGGCATGAAGGTTCTCATTGTCGTCAACGACCCCAAGGACTGGCCCCTGGCCATCAAGGAGGTGCAGATCGTCCCTGCCCGCGCCTATCTCACAGACGCCGCCTATGCGGAAATGACCTCGGCCAGGGTGTTCAACCTGTGCAAATCCTACCGCTACCAGAGCACCGGCTATTATGTTTCGCTGCTGGCGGCGGCCAGGGGGCACAAGCCCCTGCCGGACGTGGCCACCATCCAGGATTTCAAGACCCAGGCCATAATCCGCATCGCCTCCGACGACCTGGACCAGATCATCCAGCAGAGCCTGGGCCAGATAAAATCGCCGGAATTCGTGGTGAGCATCTATTTCGGCCATAACGTGGCCAAGCGGCACGAAAAGCTCGCCCAGCAGTTGTTCAAGATCTTCCAGGCCCCTTTCCTGCGCGCCAGCTTCAGCCACAATGACAAAGAGGGCAAATGGCAATTGGCCACCATCACCCCCATGGCGGCCAGCGATATTCCGCCAGACCACCGCGATTTTGCCGTGGAGATGGCCCGCGAGTACTTCAAGGGACGGCATCGCATCTTTCACCGGCGGCGCACCGCCCGCTACGATCTGGCCATTCTCCACGACCCGGCCGAGGCGGAAGCGCCTTCCAACACCAAGGCCATGCAGCGTATGGTCAAGGCGGCGGAGAGTGTTGGTTTTGCCACGGAGTTCATCCAAAAGGATGATTACGGCAGGCTCGCCGAATTCGATGCCCTGTTCATCCGGGAAACTACCAGTGTTTTGCACCACACCTACCGGTTCGCCCGCAGGGGTGTGGCCGAGGGGCTGGTGGTGATCGACGACCCCGAGTCGATCCTGCGCTGCACCAACAAGGTGTTTCTGGCCGAGATCCTCACCAGGCACCGGATTCCCATCCCCAAGACCCGCATCGTCCACCAGGGCAACTGGCAGCAATTCGGTGCGGAGCTGGGGTTTCCCTGCGTGCTTAAAAAACCGGACAGCTCTTTTTCCCAAGGCGTGGTCAAGGTGGAAAACGAGGCGGAGCTGGCCCGCGAGCTTCCGGCCCTGCTGCAAAAATCAGAGTTGGTCATCGCCCAGGAATTCATGCCCACCACCTTTGACTGGCGGGTCGGGGTTTTTGACGGGCAGCCGCTCTTTGCCTGCAAGTACTTCATGGCCCGCAAGCATTGGCAGATCATCAAGCGCGATTCCGCCGGGCGCAAGATTACGGACGGCGAGGCCGAGACCCTGCCGGTGGAGCATTGCCCGCCGGGGCTGATCAAGCTGGCGCTCAAGGCCTCGGCCCTCATCGGCGACGGGCTCTACGGGGTGGATATCAAGCAGGTGGGCAGCCGCTTCTATCTCATCGAGATCAACGACAACCCCAATATCGACGCGGGCGTGGAAGACAGGGTGCTGAAAGACGAGCTCTACCTGCGTCTGATGCGGGTCTTTGCCCGCAGGGTGGACGAGCGCAAGGGCGGAGGGCTGTGGGCGTGAGTGGGGACGGATTGTTCACAAAATTCGGGGTCGAGCTGGAGTACATGCTGGTCCGCGAGGACAGCCTGGATGTGGCGCCCATTGCCGACCGCATTCTGGAACGGATTGCAGGCGGGATCACCAATGAGGTGGAACGCGGGATCATGGGTTGGTCCAACGAACTGGCCCTGCATGTGATCGAGATCAAGAACAGCGAGCCAGTCCCTGCCCTGCCCATGCTGGCGGAAAAATTTCAGCACGAGGTTGCGGCGCTGGCGCAGGTGGCGGCCGAACAGGGGGCGATTCTTCTGCCCACGGCCATGCATCCCTGGATGAACCCGCACACCGAAACCCTGCTCTGGCCCCACGGCAGCAAGGAAATCTACAACACCTACAACCGGATCTTCAACTGCCAGGGCCACGGCTGGTCCAACGTGCAGTCCACCCATCTCAATCTGGGCTTTGCAACGGATGCGGGGTTTGGCCGGCTGCACGCGGCGATTCGGGTGCTGCTTCCCATCCTTCCGGCCATTGCAGCCAGCTCGCCTGCGGTGGACGGCGTCCTCACCGGCTGGCTGGATACCCGGCTCCATTATTACCGGAATAATCAGCAACGGATTCCCTCCATCACCGGTCAGGTCATTCCGGAGCCGGTTTTCAGCGAGGCTGAGTATGAACGGGAGATTTACCAGCGTCTGCGCCGCGACA
Organism: Pseudomonadota bacterium; assembly: GCA_018830485.1. GTDB lineage: Bacteria > Desulfobacterota > Desulfobulbia > Desulfobulbales > Desulfurivibrionaceae > Thiovibrio. The sequence goes on from JAHJRQ010000012.1 coordinate 61,155, forward strand.
TCGCGCCCCATGATCCGGACGGGGTGCTGGAAGCGGAATGGCTCAACTCCCGGGGGGCCATTGCCCGGTTCGACCGCAACGCCATCGAGATCCGGGTGCTGGACATCCAGGAGTGCCCGCTGGCCGATGTGTCCCTGGCCGTGCTGATCTGCGCGGTGCTGGAAGGTTTGACTGCGGGGCGTTGGTCCGCGTCTGTCGAGCTGAAGGCGGCGGAAACCGTGGGGCTGGCGGAGATCTTCAGCGACACGGTCCGCGAGGGTGAACAGGCTGTGATCGATAACTGCCGTTACCTTGCTCTGTTTGACAGAGGGGGAAGCGCAGCCATGACCGCGGGAGAGCTTTGGCAGGAGTTGGCTACGGATTGCGCCCCGGTGCTGGCCGAAGCCGGGTACGGTATCCAGCAGAGTGTGGAGACCATGCTTGCCCATGGCCCGTTGTCCCGGAGGATTATCCGGGCGCTTGGTGCCAATCCGAATCGGGAGCGGTTGCGGGAGGTGTACCGGGAGCTGGGCTTTTGCCTTGCCCAGGGGCGCCTTTTTTTGCAATAGGCTCAGATCTCAACGGGCCGGACCGGGCTGCGGCGGTCCGAGTTGTTGCAGGTAGTGAGTTGTAATGACGTCGGATAGCTCGGGCACTCGGTTGAGCTTATGCTGTTCCTTAAGAAAGGTCGCGGTCTGGCCGAGGCTGGCAGTCGTGACACCGTCAAGCTGTAGACGGTAACTATGGCGCTGCATGGCCTTGCCGACCATCTCCGGAGACAGCCCGGTTTCCTTGCTGAGCAGCAGTGCGGTTTCTTCAGGGTAGCGGTGGACAAACTGTTCAGCCCGAGCCAAGGCGCGCATAAAACGGTGCAGTTCCTCATTCCGCTTGCTCATCAGGCTGGTTTTTACCAGTATCAGCAGCGGGTAGTTGTTTCCTAGACCACCCAAATCGGCCAGTTCACGGCCTCTCTTTTGCTCAGCCAGGGAAGGGGTCGGTTCGCTGGCCACAAAGGCATCCAGCGAACGTGCGGCCAGGGCATCGGGCATGAAGGCCGGATCAAGGTCAATGATCTGCAGGTCAAGGTAACTAATGCCCTTGGCTGCCAGCAGGGCCAGAAAACCGCCGTGGGTGGAGGTGCCTTTCTTGACACCGATTCTTTTCCCCTTCAAATCGGTCAGGCTGCGTATGGGGCTGGTTGGGGGCACGATGATCCGGTGCCGCTTTTCGCCGGATCCGTGGCTGGCGATGATGCGCAAGGCTGGTTCCCGCGATACGGCCAAGAGGGCGGCGGTGTCGCCCATGGTGGCGACATCAACGGCTCCGGTAAAGATCGCCTCGGCACAGGCTGCTCCATTGTTGAACAGTAGTCCCTTGACCCGAAGGCCTTCCTCGGCAAAAAAGTCCTTATTGAGCGCGATGATCGAAACAGCGTCGCCGATCCGGTTCTGATAGGCAAAGCGGAGCGGCTCTGCCGCAACCGCCGCAGAAGCCATTGGCAAAAGAACAGGGAAAAAAAAGAACATTGTCACTGCCAGGCGAAACAGATTCATAGCCCATGCACTCCTCGGCTTGATGATGCAATGCAGCACGGCAGCGTGTCGAGCTCGGCGCGCAGCAACGCTGTGGTCTCTGTAAACTCCCGTGATGTGCGGAGGCGAGGCCGCTTGGAAGGGAGGTGTATATCTGCGTGGATCGTATCGGGGGCCGGCCCCATGACAATGACCCGTTCCGCCAGAAATACAGCTTCTTCCACGTTGTGGGTAATATAGACAACCGTGACCGGACGAATTTCGCAGATCCTCAGCAGCTCATCCTGCAGCCGTTCCCTGCTGTTTGCGTCGAGGGCGCTGAACGGTTCGTCCATCAGCATGACCTTGGGTTGCAGGGCCAGAATACGGGCAATGGCAACACGCTGTCGCATACCGCCGGACAGGCTGACAGGCCAGGCCGCGGTGTGGGGCAGCATTCCCACCAGGTCGAGGTATTCTTGGGCAACGGCCGTACATTGCTCATGAGACAGGCCTTGCTGACAGAGGCCAAATCGGACATTGTCGAGTACCGTCATCCACGGAAACAGGGTGGCATCCTGAAAGATCACCCCCCGGTCCGGCCCCGGCTTGTCTACCGGAACATCCTGGAACAGCACCCGGCCTGAGGTGGGGGCTATAAACCCGGCTATCAGGTTCAACAGGGTGGTCTTGCCGCAGCCGCTTGGCCCCAGCAGACAGGTAAACCGGTTTTCCGCAAAGGCAAGGGAGATATCCTGCAGGATGAACAGCCCGGTGGCTCTGCCGGGGCTATACTGTTTGCTGACCTGATCGAGCCGGATCATTTCAGGGGTCCGCCTTCGAGGTGGTAGTGTTTCAGGGTTGTGCGTTCAAGCGGACGGAACAGGCCGTATTCGATCAGGATGCCTATCAGGGCGATAATCGTAAGACAGGCAAAGGCTCCGGTATAATCCAGGTTCCAGCGGGACTCGACAATTGAATAGCCAAGGCCGGTACCGGTACCGACCACCATTTCAGCCGCCAGCAGCACCCGCCAGCTGTTTCCCAGGCCAAGCCGCAGACCGCTTATGGTTGCGGGCAGGGCGCCGGGCAACAATACCTGGAAAAAGAGGGATCTTTTCCCGGCCCCCAGCATCCTGGCTGCACGAAGATAGGTGCCGTCCAGATGTTTGACTCCGGCCAGCACGGTTATGGCGACGGGAGGAAAGGCAGCCATGGCGATTATGAAGATGGTCGCTGGTTCTCCGAGACCGAAAATCAGAAGAGCAATAGGAATCCAGGCCAATCCGGGAATCAACTGCAGCAGATGGACAATCTGCCCCGTGGCCAGTTCAAGGCGGCGGCAGACCCCCGCCGTTAGACCGTACAACAGGCCGATGACCGTTGCGCTTCCAAAACCGGCCAGCCAGCGGTACATACTGTCGCCGATGTGTCTATAGAGCAAAGCGTCCGCCAGCGGTTCCCCGGCAATAAGCCGTCCCAGCTTGACAAAGGTCTGCCAGGGGTTGGGAAAGGGAACCTCACGTATCGCTTCAACCAGAAGGGCCACGGTCTGCCAGAGGAGGAGAAAAAGCAGAAATGGCAGAACTGTTGTGAAAAAACGCCGGATCATACCGACTCTCCATTGATTCAGTCAACAGTCAGATGGGCCTTGAGTATCTTCAGTTTGGCCGGGCCTATCCCCTTGACCGCGTCCAGTTCCTCAATGGCGTTGATCCTGCCGTGCTGCTCACGAAACTCGATGATTCTCCGGGCAAAGGCCGGACCGATCCCGGGGATGGTGGTCAGCAGTTCTGCATCGGCTTCATTGACGGCAATCGGTTTGAAAAACAGGGGGGCAAGTCTGGCAGGGGGTTTTCCCGAGGCTTTGCTTTCCTGGTCTTTTGCGGGCTCGGCCTGCGCATTTTTCTCCGCCTCCGGATACTCTGCATCGGCCGGCACCCGGTAGAGGCCGATGGCGACAGAGCCATCGCTCCAGGCAAGTTTTTGCGGGGCGGGAACTTCCTGTGGAGAAAGGATCGGCAGCCAGCCAAGCCGCACAGCGGTAACGGTCAGAATGGCCAAGGCAAAAAGGATCAGCACCATTGGGCGCAGATCCTTTTTGCCTGTATCACTGTTTGTTTCGTTCATCCTTCATGAGCTTGTAGGTGATGCTGTCCACCAGGGCCTGCCAGCTTGCCTCGATGATGTCCGGGGAGACCCCCACCGTGCCCCAATTGCTGTCGCGGTCGCGGGATTCGATCAGCACCCGCACCCGGGCCTCGGTGCCGTGTTCGCTGGCCAGCACCCGCACCTTGTAATCCTGCAGCTCCATCTCCTTGAGATTGGGATAGAACCGGGTGAGCGCCTTGCGCAGCGATTTGTCCAGGGCGTTGACCGGGCCGTTGCCCAATGCCGCGGTATGCACCTCCTCGCCGGCCACGGCCAGCCGGATGGTGGCCTCCTCCTGAAGCACGCCGTCCGGGGTTTTCTGGCTCATCACCCGAAAGCCGTGCAGGTCGAAATACTTCTTTGGGGTTCCCATGGCACGGCGCATGAGGAGCTCGAAGGAGGCCTCGGCCCCTTCATACTGAAAACCTTGGTTCTCCAGGTCTTTCAGCTCCTTGACGATGGCGCTGACCACCGGGTCCTTGCTGTCCATATCCAGGCCGAATTTCTTCGCCTTGACCAGCACGTTGCTTTTGCCGGAAAGATCGGAAATCAGCACCCGCCGCACGTTGCCCACCTTTTCCGGCTCCATGTGCTCGTAGGTCAGGGGGTTGCGCTGCACGGCGCTCACGTGGATGCCGCCCTTGTGGGCAAAGGCGGACTGGCCCACGTAGGGCTGGTACTTGTTGGGCGAGAGGTTGGCCAGCTCGGAAACAAAGCGGGAAACCTCGGTGAGCCGGTGCAGGTTGGCGGCGGCGGTGAACGTATAGCCCATCTTCAGAGCCAGGGCCGGCATGATCGAGGTGAGGTTGGCGTTGCCGCACCGCTCGCCAAAGCCGTTGGCCGTGCCCTGCACCTGTGAGGCGCCTAAGGAAACGGCGATCAGGGAGTTGGCCACCGCGCACTCGGAATCGTTGTGGGCGTGGATGCCGAAATGCACCGTGGATTTTTTCGCCTTCAGATGCGCCTTCACCGCCTTGATGATCTCGGCAAGTTCGGTGGGCAGGGTGCCGCCGTTGGTCTCGCACAGGCAGAGGCAGTCGGCCCCTCCGGCAATGGCCCGGTCCAGGGTTGCCAGGGCGTATTCCCGGTTGGCCTTGAAGCCGTCGAAAAAATGCTCGGCATCGTAAAACAGATGCTGCACGTGGGGCCGCAGGTACTTAAGCGACTCCTCGATGATCAGCAGGTTGTCGTCAAGCCCGATGCGCAGGGCGTCGTGGACATGGATGTCCCAGGTCTTGCCGAAGATGGTGATCCCCGGTGTTTTTGCGGCCAGCAGGGCATTGAGGTTCGCGTCCTGCTCAGCAGGATTGGCGAAGAGCCGGGTGGAGCCGAAGGCAGTCACCTTGGTGTGCTTGAGCTCGTACTTCCGGATTTCCTTGAAGTACTCCACATCCTTGGGGTTGGAGCCCGGCCAGCCGCCCTCGACATAGTCGATCCCCAGTTCGTCGAACTTGAGGGTGATGCGCAGCTTGTCCTCCACCGAGAGATTGAAATTCTCGGCCTGGGTGCCGTCCCGCAGGGTAGTATCGTAAATGGCGACTTTTTGGGCCATGCTGTTTCCTTATTTTTTGCTTTTGGCTTTCGGCTTTGTTGCCGGTTTTGCCTTGGGGGCAGCCTTGGCTTTTGCCGGGGCAGCGCTCTTGGCCGGCCGTTTCTTGGCGGAACCTTTTTCCAGTCCGAAGGCGTCATGCAGCGCCCGCACCGCCAACTCGGTGTATTTCTCTTCGATGACGCAGGAAACCTTGATCTCCGAGGTGGAGATCATCAGAATGTTGATCCCTTCGTCTGAGAGCACCTTGAACATGGTGGAGGCGATGCCCGCGTGGTTGCGCATGCCGACCCCGACGATGGAGACCTTGGCGATGTTCTCCGAGCCGGTCACACCTTCGGCGCCGATGTCCGCCACAACCTTTTTCATGATCTGCATGGTTTTCTTGTAGTCGGTGCGCGGCACGGTGAAGGTCATGTCGGTGAGCGCGCCTTCCCGGGTGTTCTGGATGATCATATCCACCACGATCCCCTGGCTGGTGATCGGGCTGAAAACCCGGGATGCGGTGCCCGGAACGTCCGGCACCTTGGAAATGGTGATGCGTGCTTCGTTTTTGCTGCAGGTAACTCCGGATACCGGATTCGATTCCATTGCTTTATCCTCCTCTACCACCCATGTTCCTTCGGTTTCCGTAAAAGTGGAACGAACATGGACAGGAACTTTGTATCGTTTGGCGAAACCGACCGAGCGGATGTCCAGCACCTTGGCGCCCAGGCTGGCCAGTTCCAGCATTTCATCGTAGGAGATGCGGTCGATCTTGCGGGCGTTCTTGCAGATGTTGGGATCGGTGGTATACACCCCCTCCACATCGGTGTAGATCTCGCATTCGTCCGCCTTGAGGGCCGCAGCCAGGGCCACGGCCGTGGTGTCGGAGCCGCCGCGGCCCAGGGTGGTGAGGTCGCCGTCCTCGGTGACCCCCTGGAACCCGGCGACCACCACGATCTTGCCGTTTTTCAGATGGCGGTTGATCAGAGTGGTGTCGATATTTTTGATTCTGGCCTTGGTGTGCATGGTGTCTGTAACGATCCGCACCTGATCGCCAAGGAGCGACACCGAGTCAAGCCCGGCCTCTTTCACCGCCATGGCGAACAGGGCGATGGTCACCTGTTCGCCGGTGGCCAGGAGCATGTCCATCTCGCGGGGGTCGGGTATGGCCTGCATCTGGTTGGCCAAATCGACGAAACGGTTGGTTTCGCCGGCCATGGCCGAGAGCACCACCACCATGCGGTGTCCCTTGCGGTGATACCCCATGACCCGTTCGGCTACCGCCTTGATTTTTTGCGGGTTCGCCACCGAGGTCCCGCCGAATTTCTGCACGATTAACGCCATTGGTGCCTGCTGCTCCTGGTTTGTTAGTGTTAAAAAAATCCGGCCCGCACCCGGTGGAGCCGGAAAAATTCCGAAAACGCAGTGTGCATTACTTTTATTTTTTTTTCAACCGAACAAATTGTTTGAGGCAGTATTTTCCCGTTGTGCCGGGGAAATCCTTGCTTTTGGGAAAAAAACAGGCAAAAGAAACTTGTAATACTTGCCCGATCTTGCTAAATAAAAGGGGTTTATTCAAGCTAGGCGCATCCATATGACTGCGTGAGTGTCCACAATCCTATGGAATGGAGTATTACGATGGCAGAAGAAATCAACATATTCACCCATGTCCGCAACATCTGCATGGCCTCCCTTCTCCGGATATGCCCGCCGTGTCTCGCTGCCCTTTCGCGGGCATTGGCCCGTTTCCACAGTAACACGCAAAGACAGTTGGTTCTCTTTTTAAACACCGCCCATTTCCTTACCATTGGCGTTTCCCTCGCGCTGGTTGTCGCCTTCTTTCTCTATGCCGTGGATGGGCGTCCCATCAAAGGTGAGGATGCTTACGCTTCCGAAGAAAGCGAAGAGTTTCTGCCCAACGTCCGGGAGATTGTCGGTGAGATCCGCCCGGGAGATTCGCTGAGTTCCTCCTTCCGCTCCAACGGGGTTGACGAAGAGGTGCGGGAGACGGTGATCTCCGCCTTTGACGGGGTGATGGATTTCAGGGATATGAAGCCCAATGACCGCTACACCCTGACCCTCGACAACGACGGCACTCTGCTCAAATGTCTCTACGAGTCCGGCCCGCTCGAGGTTCATGCCATCGAGCGCACTCCGGAGGGTTCCTTGGCGGCCAAGAAGCTTGACGTCTCGCTCGATTGCCGGACCGTGAAGTTGCGGGGCAAGATCGAGTCCTCCCTTTTTGCCGCGTTGGCCGCCTTTAAGGAAGATGCCAAGCTGGTCTACACCTTTGCCGACATCTTTGCCTCAAAGATCGATTTCAACACAGAAACCCGGTTTGGCGATACCTTTGAGTTGGTCGTCGAGAAATATTACAAAAACAACGAGTTTGTCGGCTACGGAAAGATTCTGGTGGCGCGCTACAACAGCAAGGAAGTCGGCCCGCTCGAAGGATTTTATTTCGACCAGGGCGGCAAGTCCGCGTATTTCGACCACCGGGGCTACGAACTGGGCGAATCGTTTATCCGCTCCCCCATCCCCATGGCCAGGGTTTCTTCCGGTTTTTCCTATAACCGCCGCCATCCGGTGCTGGACATTGTCCGCCCCCACCTGGGCATTGATCTCGCTGCGCCCATGGGCACCCCGATCATGGCCACCTCCGACGGCAGGGTGAAGTTTGCCGGCTGGAAAGGCGGCTACGGCAAGCAGATCATCCTTGACCACGGCGGCGGCTACCAGACCTACTACGGGCATCTTTCCCGCTTCGCCAACAACATCAAGGCCGGGGCCAAGGTGCGGCAAAAACAGATCATCGGCTATGTCGGCTCCACCGGCATGTCCACCGGCCCGCATCTCGATTACCGGATGGCGCAGAACGGCGTATTCGCCAACCCCTTCAATGTCAAATTTCGCCCGCGCTCCCAACTGTCTGGAACCGAGTTGGTTCTTTTCCGGCAGGATTTTCAGTCGCTTACCCAATTGGCCAGCAGCCTGGATGACCCCAAGATCGTTGTGGTGAAAAATGTGGTGGTGACCCCGGAAAACCCGATCTCCATGCTCTAGCTCCTTGCCCTGCCCTGCCCCCTTTCATATCGTTCTGGTCGAGCCGGAGATCCCCCCTAATACCGGGAGCATCGCCCGGCTGTGCGGGGCCACGGATACCGTCCTGCATCTGGTCCGCCCCCTGGGCTTTTCCACCGAGGACAAGCACCTGAAGCGCGCCGGGCTTGATTACTGGAAGTTTGTCGATATCCGCTACTGGGAGAGTTTCGAGGAATTTCTCGCAGCCCGGGACGAGCTGCGGTTGCACTTTTTTACCACCAAGGTGGAGCGGCCGTATACCGAGGTGGCCTACCAGCCCGGCGATTATCTGGTATTCGGCCGGGAGACCAAGGGGCTGCCCGAGGAGATCATCGATCTCTACCGGGAACGCTGCGCCACCATCCCCATGTCCAACCCCAACATCCGCAGCATCAACCTGGGCATGGCCGCGGCGGTGGTGCTCTACGAGGCGATCAGGCAGCGGGATTTGCGGTAGTTTTGATTTGCCTTCAAGATGTAGAGATAATCCTTCGACAGGCTCAGGATGAACGGATTTTACTGATACGATTAATTTTCCGTTCACCCTGAGCCTGTCGAAGGGCGGTCTTGTTGTCACACAGAAGCTGCTCCGTACCGGTATTTCATTTCCTGCATCACCATCTTCTCCAGGGTCGCTTCGAAGAACCCCTTCCGGCAATCCACCTTGGCCATGTTTCCGTCCCGCTGATAGGCCATGTAACGGCAGCCGCCAAAGCAAAGCGGCAGGTATTGGCACTCCCGGCATTTGCCTTCTCTTTGCCAGTGCCCCAGATGATGGGTTTCTCTGTATCGCTTGTCTATCCCCTGCCAGATATCGCCGATCTTGAACTGTTCGTGACCAACCCAGGTTATGCACTTGTACAGGGTGCCATCGTAATTCACGCTGAAGGCGTCGTCCACTTCCACGGCGCAGGGCTCCGGCCCCAGTTCACCAAGGGAATAGCCCCGCTTGAACACCTCTTCCCGCACATGCAAGGACGCCTCTTGCAACCATGGTTCGCTGATGGTGCAGCAGCCGCCATGGTAGGTATTGTTGGCGATGGTATCGTTGATCTGCATGACGATATTGAAGTTGACCAGCTCCAGGCGATCCGGGGTAATGCCCTGGGCTGCCAGAGTATCGAGGATGGGCGGAAAGCTCCGGAAGTTGTCGCGGGTAAAGTTGCCGCCCAGGCGAATCTTGGTCTTGGTGCAGACCTTGGCCAGATTGTTGACGATGGTCTCGAAGCTCGGTGCGCCGTTTTTGAAGGGGCGGAAATGGTTGTGATTTTCCGGGGGGCCGTCCAGCGTCACCTTGACCCCATCCAGCCCCCACTGGTTCAGCTCATCCACCACCTGCGGGGTGAGGAGCGAGCCGTTTGAAACCAGATCGATGACAAGCTCTCCGCCCATGGCTTCGACAAAGGGCTTGAGCTGTGCGGCCAGGGCGATGATGCGCTGTTTATAGAGGAGCGGTTCGCCGCCGTAGAGCTGGAGCTGGAGTTTTTTCTTGCCCGGAGTGAAACGCTTTTTGATATAGGCGATGAGTTGGTCTGCCGTCGCCTCGGTCATGTTTTTTTTGCCCTTCTGCTCGCCCTGGAAGCAGTATCTACAGGCAAAGTTGCATTCAAGACCCAGGATGACGGCCACGGTCAGGTTGGGATTGATCCGGTTGAGTTCGTCCAGGTAGCCGGACACTGCCTGACGTTCCTGGGCAATACTCTCAACCAGAAACCCCGTTTCCTTGAGGGGCTCGACATGCTCCGCCTCCACCCTGCCCTGTTGCAGGTCGGCAAAATCCTCCTGCGGTAAGACGATGAGAGCGCCGGTTTTGGTTGCGAACAGCACCATCTGGTCGGGATTGTATGGGTACGGAAAGGAAACCAGATATGGGGTGAGTTGCATGGGAGACTCCTCGGGTTGCAACAAAAAAAAGGAGGGCCGAAGCCCTCCTTTTTTTTGTAAAGATGTGAAATTTATTTTGCTGCTGCGGGTGCCCCTGCACAGCAGCCCATGGTGGCTGCAACCGTTTTGACGTCTTTTCCTTTGGCCAGAATCGTAATCTTTTTCATACGTCCTCCTGTGGTTGAAAAACTGCTATTGCCTCGTGAAAAGGCGGCCGATGGTGCCTAGTCTATCACAAGAAAAACGGCAAACTCCATCAAAATTTGAACATCGCTCCCACCTCTACCCAGCGATCTGGGTTAGGATAGTCAACATCCCACATCTGGTTGCCGTTGAAGATATTGTGCGCCTTGAGAAAGAGATCGCCGCGGCAGGCCGACAGAGAAAAATCCCTGCTGAGCATGGCATCCCAAAGCATATCGTCGCTGTCGTGGGTGTCGTTTTGCATATCTTCATTATACCAGATGTAGTTGCCGGCCAGCTCGGCGCGGATACCGGAAGGTTTGTGCCGGTATCCGAATATCAGGTTTGCGCTGTAGGTCTCGTCGCCTTCAAGATTTGTCGAGCCGTCGCCCATGCTGTCTTCCGTGGTATAGGTGAAGTTGGTGCGCAGAGACAGGCCGTGGAATTCCCTGGTCCGGAGGTCGAGATCAAAGCCCTGCCGGCGAACCTTTCCCTCGTTGGTAAAAGGGCTTGATGCGGTTTGCCAGGCATCATCGACATCAAGATAAAAGACGGAGAGCTTGCTGGTCAGGTAAGGGATGCGGAAGGTCTCAACCCCGGCCTGGTACGCCCAGATGATCTCCGGTTTCAGGTCGGGGTTTGCGTATGACGTGACAGAATAGGGTGCGGAGAAGCCACGGGCCACCGAGGCGCGCAGCAGGGTGTCGTCGGCCACCTGATAGGTGGCGCCAAGGGAGGGGCTGACAAACTCGTCGGAATTGGAATGGTAGTCGTAACGCAGGCCCGGGGTGATGGAAAACTTGCCATACACATAGGTGGCGTTGGTATAGATACCACGCCGCTCTTCCTTGAGCGGGTCGTTGATTGTGGTTGAGGGGCCCCATAGAACGCCCAGCCCTGTCTTGGAATCGATTTCGCTTCTGTTTGATTCAACACCGAGGTTGGCGGTAATGGCCTCCCCTGTCCAGTTTAAAGCGCCGCTGACGCTGGTATTGACATCCTTCCAGTTCTCCATGTAGATAAAATCGCCTTTAGGCCCCCCTGATCCCGTGCCCAAGGAACGCCAGTCATTGGTGAAATCATTTTCATAGCGTTGGACTGCAAGGTGCAGGTTGAGCCGGTCGGTGAAGCGGGTATCAAAGTAGAGGGTACCCCAGAGGTTGTCATTGCTGACGTCATCGTATATGTCGAGGGTTGGGATGCCCCAAGCATCACGCCAGTCAAGGGCTTTAAAGGAAGGATTGCTGGTGCCGCCGCTTGCTACCAGGGTTGAATTGTGGGGCAAATTGACCTGCATCTTGCCGTAAACGGCGTTGCGCTCGGAGTAGCGATCATTCTTCAGGCCGTCGGAGTCGATGTTGCCAGCATAGACAAAATACCCGTTTTTTTCATTGCCGCCGGCCAGATCGGCAGCCAGCTCCCGGGTGTTGGCTTCGCCATAGCTTATATTGACGTTGCCGGTCGGAATCCTGGATTTGCCCGCATCCTTGGTGATGATGTTGACCACCCCTCCGAGCGCTGACCCCCAAACCGAAGAGGCCGGGCCTTTGATGATCTCGATGCGTTTGATGATGCCCACCGGTATAAAGTTGGGGATGGCAAAGCCGTTTGAGTTGAGATTGACCCGGACGCCGTCCAAAAGCATCAACATCTGGTGCCGTTGAGCGCCAAGAGGGTATAGCTGTTCATCGCCGAGTATTTCGCGGCCGCTGAAAGGCACCAACATTCCGGATTCGCGGCTGATGATTTCGGCCACCGAATGCGCGTGCATCGCCTCGATCTCTTCCGCCGTGATGATGGAAACGTTCTCCGCCACCTGACGCAAGGGTTTTGGCGCGCGGGTGGCGACCTCCACCATCTGGGAGTCGTCGAAATACATGGACATGGGGGCCTGGGTTTCGGTCGGTTCGGCACCGCTGCTCAGGGTGGGCAGCAGAGCGAGGAGAAAAACAGCGGTTCCGGCGGAGGTGCGACTACAGAAAAAATACGGATGCGGCATGCTGATCTCCCAGGTAATAAATCAAATATTACGCATGATCCTAAACGGTTATATGCGCTCTGTCAGTCCCCCCCGGGTTACAGGCAGCCTCTCTTCATGCAGGAAGGCCTTATCTCAGCCTTGCGCAATGGCGCACAAGGTTCTACGATTTATGATAGGTTGTTTCGTGTCGGAAAGATTTCCCCTTTTCTTTACGGGTTTGATGCGTCGGTGAAAAAGTGCGTCCCTCTCATAACCATGCTGCTTGTGGCCCTTGCTGTTCCCGCCTGGGCGCTGGACTGCGTCCTGCTCCAGTCTTCGCCGCTCAAACCCTATGAGGAGGCCCGCCAGGGTTTTGAAAAGGTCTGGCTCGCCCAGCCTTCGGCCACGGGGCCGAAAAGCATCAGCGGCAACACCGTAACACAGATTTTGCTGTCCGAGCAACAGACAACCAGTGGTTTTTCCCTGAAAAAACAGTTGCAGAATGCCCGGCTGGTGGTGGCCATAGGGGATCAGGCCGTGGAGTTCGTTAAGGATCTGCGGGAGGTGCCTGTGGTCTATCTGCTGGCGCCCTCGGCCGCTTTCCTGCCCAAAAACTTCATCGGCATCGAGATGCGCATCCAGCCTTCTCGCCAGATGGCCGCAATCAACAAGGCGCTGCCCAAGGTCCGCTCCATCGGGGTTCTCTACAATCCCGGCCAATCCGGCCAGTGGGTGCAGGAGGCGCTGCTCTCGCCGGTGGCTTCGGTGCAGACCCTGCTTTTCAAGAAGTTCGACAGCCAGACCAGTCTGCCCGGGGCGCTCCAGGAGATGGCAGGCGCGGTCGACGCCTACTGGCTGCTGCCGGATCCCCAGCTCACCGCGCCTCAGGTCTTGGGCAGCCTGCTGGAGTTCTCAATGAAACACCGCATTCCCATCATCAGCTTTTCGGAGAAGTACCTGGCGCCGGGCGCCGCCATGGCGGTGACCTTCGACACCGTTGACATGGGCGCCCAGGCCGCCGAGCTTGGCGCCAGGATTGCCCGAGACGGCCTGAGCGGAGACATCCCCCCTCTCACCCCGCCCCGCAAGGTCAGAGTGGTGGCCAACCCCACGGTGCTTGAACGGCTGGGTGTTCCTTATGCCCCCAAAGGTATCGACGCCACCTACATCCCGGAGGGTGGACGATGAGTTTCCCGGTCCTGCACTGGATGAAGAAAAAAATTCGGCTCCCCAGGGGCTATCGCCTGAAGCTGTTCCTTACCTTTCTGGGGGTCCTGGTCCTCTGCGGCACCGCCCTGATTGTGCTTTTCGGCCAGATACAGAGACAAACCCTGCTGGAGGAGACATACAACAAGGGGAACTTCGTTTCCACGATCCTGGCCCGCAACCTGGAAATCCCGCTTTTTTTCATGAACACGGAGCAGATCAGCGCCAATGTGGAGGCCATCTTCGGGGCAACCGATCTGGTGTCCGTGTTCATCTACGACAGGGAGGGCAAGCGGATCTTTTCCCATTTTGCGCCCCAGGCGGAAGGAATCGCTCCCCGGTTGGAGGAAATGGGCGGTCTTGGCCAAATCATGGCGGAACACTTAGCCGCCGATGGATATTATCCCAACCCCCGCTGGCGACAGGAGCACTATTTCGTGTTCTCTAAGCGGATCAGCACTGCCGGTTACTCTCGCGATCAGACCTCCCTCTATTTCGACACCGGCAAGGTGGAGCAGCGCCAGGTCACCGACCTTGGCGGGGTGCAGATCGTTTTCAGCCGGGCCCAATACACACAGGGCATGGAACGGATCATCCGGCATGTCTTGCTGCTCTTTCTCTTCTTTCTGCCCATTTCCCTGTTTACCGCCGTGATGCTGACGCGGGACGTGGTCAGGCCGTTGCGCGCCCTGGTCGAAACCCTGAGCATCCGGCTGGGGATAACAGAAGAAGAAGAAGAAGAAGAAGAAGAGAAGGCAACCGATGAACTCGGCCAGCTCGACATCCGCATGAAGCAACTGGTCACCCGGCTCGAGCAATCCTTCGACACCATCGCCCTGATGAACGAAGGACTTGAGGAAAAAGTCGCCGCCCGCACCGCCGAACTCACCAGGGCCATGCAGGAGCTCAAGGAGGCTCAAGCCTTGCTGGTGCAGTCCGAGAAGATGGGCGCCATGGGGCAACTGGTCGCCGGGGTGGCCCACGAGGTCAACAACACCACCAATTTCATCACCGGCGCCCTGCCGCCTCTTGGAAAACGGCTGGACGAGCTGCGCCGGATTCTGGACGGGTTGGGGAAGCAATGCTGCCCGGATGCTTCCAGGGTGGCTGAGTTGATGCAGAGCATCGACCTGCTCATGGGCAATGTCCGGGAAGGGGCGCGGCGGACCAGCAAGATCGTCTCCGATCTTAAAAATTTTTCCCGCCCGGACAACGATCTTGCCCGCCCCATAGACATCAATCATTGCCTGGAAAGCACCCTGGCTCTGGCCTTGCCCGAGTATCGGCACCGGCTGGAGGTGATCAGGGAGTTCGCGGATGATTTGCCGCCGGTGCCCGGCTCCCAGGGGCAGCTCTGCCAGGTATTCATGAACCTGATCATCAACGCGGTTCATGCACAACCGGACAAGGGTTTCCTGCTGATCCGCACCTTCAGCACGGAGGATGGCGTGCATGTGGTGTTTGCGGACAAGGGGGCGGGGATTCCCAAGAACATCCAGGAAAAGATTTTCGAGCCGTTTTTTACCACCAAGGAGGTCGGCAAGGGCACCGGACTGGGGCTGAGCGTCTCCTTTGGCATTATCAGCAGGCACCGGGGCAGAATATTGATGCGCAGCGAACCCGGCCAGGGAGCTGAGTTCGAGGTGATCCTCCCAACAGGGCAAGAACCGATCATGGCACAACACGAGGAGCATAAATGATGAATGCAAAAAAAGGGCGGGTGCTGTATGTGGACGACGAGGAAATCAATCTGGTCAATTTTCGGGAGACTCTGTGTGACGAGTTCGAGATATTCCTTGCCGGGTCCGGCAAGGAGGCGTTGGCCCTTCTTGCCCGGGAGGGGGAAATGGCCCTGGTGGTCTCCGACCAGCGGATGCCTGGGATGACCGGCATCGAGCTGCTGAGCAAGGTTCGGGAAGCATACCCGGACACCATCCGGATGATCATCAGCGCCTACACCGAAATCCATGAACTGATCGATGCCATCAACAAAGCGGAGGTGTACCGGTATTTCGTCAAGCCCTGGAAGGAAGACCAATTGCGGCTCACCATCGGCAACGCGGTGGGCACCTATGCCCTGGGCCAGGAGATCAAGCAGTTTGTCGAACAGGGAAGAAAACAGATGGCAGAGCGCATGCGGAGCCTGGAGGGAGAGAAAGGATGAGCCGGCCTCGCTTGCTGTTCATCGACGACGAGGAAATCAACCGGAGTAACTTCCAGGAGACCTTTGGGGATGAGTATGAGATTCTGCTGGCCGGTTCCGGGGAGGAGGCCTTGGAGATCATGGCCCGGGAAAGCGCCCTCGCCCTGATCCTTTCCGACCAGCGGATGCCGGGGATTTCCGGGGCCGAGGTGCTGGCCCGGGCCCGCGAGCTGGCGCCCAAGGCGGAACGGATTATGATCACCGGCTATTGCGAACCCGACGACATCATGGCCGCCATCAACCAGGGGCAGGTATACCGGTATATCCTCAAGCCCTGGACCAGCGGAGAGCTGCGCATCGCCATTATCCATGCGGTGGAGCGGCATCAGCTCAAAGAGGAAAACCTGGCCCTGCTCTTAGCCCTGGAGAAAAAGAACGCCGAACTGGAGGAGCTGGTCCGGGCCCGGACCATGGAGTTGAAGAATCTCCAAAGCCTGCTGCCCATCTGCTCCTATTGCCGGAAGATCCGTGACGACAGGAATGCCTGGCACGGGCTGGAGGAATATTTGCTCCAGCATACCGACATCCTTTTCACCCACGGCATCTGCCCGCACTGCTACGACAAGGCGATAGCGGAAAACATGCTTCTGCTCGGCGAGTTGAAGAGCAAGGGGAAATAACTTCTTTTTTGTATATCCCCCTCTGGGTCAAAGGGGGGGATATGAGTGGCGTTGTGTGGTCCGGGCCAGGTCCAAAGCCAACCGTGCGGTCCGGGCCGAGGCCCCTGCCCCGCCCAGTTTTTGCCGGACCTCGGCCAAACCCGCCAGCATGCGGCTGCGTTCCGGTTGGTTCACGATAAGACGCATGGTGGCGGTGGCGATTTTTTCCGGCACCGCCTGATCCTGCAGCAGCTCCTCCACCACCTCCCGGTCCGACACCAGATTGACCAGCGAGGCGTAGCGAACCTTGATCAAACGTCGGCCCAGAAAATAGGTGAGCGGCGAAACCCGGTAGGAAATGACCATGGGCACGTTCAGGATGGCAAGCTCCAGGGAAACCGTGCCCGAGGCAGCCATTACCGCATCGCAGGCGCCCATGAGGTCGTAGCGGTTCTCCCGCACCACCCGCACCTCTACCCCCGCATCCGCCAAGCCGTTGGCCAGCAGATCCTCCTCGTCCAGGGTGGGGGCCAGGGGCAGGACAAAGACCGGTTTGGGGGGCATCTGATCCTGCATCAGTTTTGCCGCTGCCAAAAAGATTGGGAGCATCACGGATATCTCCCGTTTCCGGCTGCCTGGTAGAATCCCTATTACCGTGCTGTCCTGGGCAATGCCCAGGGAGTGCAAGAACTCCGTCCGGGGTATGGCGGCGCGCACCGTATCCATGAGGGGGTGCCCTACATACTCAACCTCCATCCCGTGCTTGTGGTAGAAAGCCTTTTCAAAGGGGAGGATCACCGCCAGCCGGTTCACCCGTTCCCGAATGGTTTTCACCCTGCCGGAGCGCCAGGCCCAGACCTGGGGGCTGATGTAGTAGAACACCGGGATGCCGAGCCGCTTGGCTTTTTTGGCCAGGATCAGGTTGAAGTCGGGGTAGTCGATGAGGATCAACAGGTCGGGCGGCTGCTCCCGCAGCCGTTTTTCCAGGGAGCGCATGGCCTCGCGGATGAAACGGAAATGGCTGATGACCTCGACAATGCCCACCACGGCCAGCCGGGAGGCGTCGTACAGAATCTCCACGCCCTGGCGCGTCAGTTCCGGGCCGCCGATGCCGCAGATCTGCGCCCCGGGTGCCTGCTCCTTGAGGGCGGCGATAAGCCGGGCCCCGTGCATGTCGCCGGAGGCCTCGCCGGCAACAATCATGATCCGGGGCGGGTTTAGGGCCGGCATGTTTTTGTTTGTCTCAGACACTGAAGAGCTGGGGATGGGCTGCGACATGTTCCTTGATCCTGGCCATGATCTCCTGGGCCACGGCCAGGGCCAAGCGCCCTTCCCTGCCCGAGACCATCGGCTGGGTCCGGTTGCGGACATTCTTGACAAAATCGGCGAGCTCCATCTCCAGGGCATCCTGGTGCAGGTAGCAGGAAGAGATAACTTCCTCCCGGGGCATGGAGTTGGCGTCCAGTTCCTTGCCGGGCTTGATCACGGTGATCTCCTTCTTGCCGTAATCAACCGCCAGAAATGAATGGGGCTGGAACACGCGGAGCCGGCGGATGTTTTCCCGCGAAACGCGGCTCACCGTGAGATTGGCGGTGCAGCCGTTCTCGAAGATCAGCCGGACATTGGCGATGTCCGTGGTCTTGGTGAACACCGGCATGCCCACCGGGTGCATGGAGGCGATGGGCGATTTGACCAAGCTTAAGACAATGTCGATGTCGTGGATCATCAGGTCGAGGACCACGTCGACATCAAGGCCCCGTGGCTTGAAGACATGGATCCGGTGCGACTCGATGAAAAGGGGCTGGGTGAGATGTTCGGCCATGGCCAGGATAGCCGGGTTGTACCGTTCGATATGGCCCACCTGGAGGATAAGTCCCTTCTCCCCGGCCAGGGCGATGAGTTCATCCGCCTCGGCCAGGGTTGTGGTCATGGGCTTTTCCAGCATCACATCCTTTCCGGCGAGAAGGCATCTTCTTGCCACCTCGTGGTGCAGGCTGGTGGGCACCACGACGCTCACCGCCTCGACCTGGTCGAGCAGCGCCTGATAATCGCCGAAGGCGGTGGTGTTGCATGCCTTGGCAACCTCGGCTGCATAGGCCGGATTGACATCCGCCACCCCCACCAGCTCCACCTCCGGGTTTGCCATGTATTTTTGGGCGTGAAATTTGCCGAGATACCCTACCCCGATAACCCCGATGCGTGTCTGTGCCATATGGTATGCCCGCCTGTTCGCTTGAATTTTCTGAGAAATTACGCCATTGCGGGGAAACTGGCAAGGTAAAAGGCTCAAGGGTAAAGGTCAAAAAACAGGCATTCCTCCTTGCGCCTTTGGCCTTGAACCTTTCACCTTTTATCTAAGTATGCTACTATCCCATTGATGTATTGGCGAACTGCCAGGCCCTGGTTTCCGTTTCAGTTCGTATCTCTTCCAGCCATATGACGGCCGTCATCGGCCCAGCCATCAATATTATATGAATCTTCCACGAATCGCCACCTTGCGCCTGAGAACCAGAATTATCCTTGCCTGTGCTGTTTTTCTGCTGGCAGTGGGCATCGGTTCCAGCCTGCTGCTTCCGCGGCTCATGGATCTTGACGCGCTCAAGGCGAGAATGAGCGCTCAGGTAAACGCCAGGCTGGAGGGCACCCTGCACACCGACCGGCTGGAATGGGCATGGCTGCCGCTCCCCCATCTGAACCTGTACAACACCCGTTTTGCCGGCGCTGATTCCTCCTTGGCCGCGCCCATGGCCAAGGTATATCCGGATTGGCGGGCCTTGTTCCGTGGCCAGATCCGGATCGGCAAGGTTCTGCTGATTGATCCGGAACTCCATGTCAACAAGTTTCCCTCCTCGCTGTCCGCCCCCCCTGATCCCGCACTTGCCGGATTGAATGTGGTGATCCGCAACGGGACATTGCACGTTTCCGCCAACAGCCAGTGGCCTGCGCTGCAAAGCAGGGATTTTTCCCTGCGATCGCTGAACGGCAGAATCGCTGTAACCCTTGCCGCCATTGATCTCGATCTTTCCGGCAAACCCGCGGCTGACGAAGATCTTTCCCTCTCCGGCAAGTATCTGCGCAAGGATGCCTCCCACCGGTTTCAATTTTCCTGCCGCAATTTCAATCTCAACAGGATATTCCTCTCTTTTGCCCAGGGAGCCCTGGCGCCCGCCGACTCTCCGCTCAATCTCAGCGGCAGCTTTGAAGGCCGCGGACTTGAAAAAATCACCGGCAGGATCACGGGGGATTCCTCGTGCCTGCTTGCCTTGCCAAAGGATAAAAAGATCCTGCTGAGCTGCGGGGTTGTCGATCTGGCCTTTGTCAAGGATGGAGACGATCTGCTCTTGACGCTCAATGAGTTTGAAATGCAGGAGCCGGGGGTAAAAATCGCCGGCACGGTCCGGCGTTCCGCCGGAGCCGAGACAAACGCGGCGCCGGTGTGGCAGATCGATCTCAAGGGGGAGGACCTTGACCTGACCCGCATTCGCGCCGCTGTTCTCGCCATGTGGGGGGAGAACGAAATTGTCGAAGAGTTGGGATACATCGTGCAGAGCGGCACGGTCGGCAAGGCCAGCTACAGCTTCAAGGGTGCTGCGGCTGATTTTCATTATGCCCGCAACATGCATATCATTGCCGAAGACATCGACGCCTCGGTCAAGGTTCCGGAAGTGGATCTGCTGCTGACCAATGTCAAGGGGAAGTTGCGGGTCGAAAACGGCTTGCTCATCGTGGATGGAGAGCAAGCCGTGATGGGCAACAGCCGCGGCCGCAATGGCCGTCTGATTTTAGGTCTGCCGGATGATGAATTCACCTTCAAGCTCGATGTTGATCTTGACGCGGATCTTGCCGAACTTCCCGCTGTTTTGGCGCGGCTGGTCGACCATCCTCCCTTTCAGGCTGAACTGGCCCAATTCAGCGGCGTATCGGGCCGGGCGACCGGCCATCTTCACCTTGGCGATGACCTGAGGGATTTTCAGGTTGCCATCGAGGTTGCCTCCATGCAGGGCAAGGGCCGTTACGCGCCGATGGCCTGGGACTTTGCCGTGGACGCAGGGGAGATGACCATTGCCCCTCCCCTGGTGCGATGGCGGAACGTACGAGGGGAGTATGGCCCCCATGCGGTGAAGAAAACAGCCGGGCAGGTGCGGTGGCCGGACGACGTTTTCCTGGATATAACCCAGCTTGACGGGGTGCTGGCCGCCAAGGAGCTGGAAAAGGAAGACCTTTCTTATTTCAAGGAGCTCAGCGGAGCGCTGCACGAAAACATAACCCGGGTCGATGGCCGGATAGAACTGCGGAACACGGCAATTTCAGGAAAGGCTTCGGAGCCGAAGCTGTGGAAAGCGGACGCGGATGTCATGGTGAAAAATCTTGTTGTGGAAACGCCGCGTCTGCCGGTTCCGCTCCGGATACAGCAGGGCAAGGGACATTTTTCAAACGCCTCGATCACGGTTTCCGAAGCCACGGGCGACATTTTCGGCGATTCGTTCACCCTGGGGGCTTCCTTGTCCCACCAGGACTTTGCCGCGTGGCGCGGGAATATTTCCTTGCAAGGCAAGGTCGGGCAGGACTTCGGACAATGGCTCAAGGAGCAGCAGCTTCTTTCCCCTGCCCTTTTCCCGCGCCTCCCCTTTCGGATGGAGGCTTTGCAGGTCGATTTGCAGGAGGGAAAAACCCTGGCCAAGGGTGTGCTCCGGCCGGATGGGTCTATATTGCGCCCCGCCAAGGCAGATTTTTCAGTGGAATTCATCAGGGACGTTCCCCTGAAAATGTCCGCCCGCGTAACGAGCGGCAAAGAAGAGGCCGCGATCACCCTGGATTTTCTCGATAACACCAGGGAGACCTTTATTTTTTCCTGGAAGGGCGAATTGTCCAAGCAAACCGTCGATCAGTTGCTGGAGAAGAAAAACCTGCTGCAGGGCAGGATTGCCGGGGATTTCCAGCTCTACCTGCCCCAGGATCCCAACAAGGTGGCGTTTACCGGTGAAATCGAGGCCACGGATCTGCGCTGGTACCTTGACGGGAAGGATGACTCCTTTATCGATTTTCAGGAGCTTCGCCTTGCGGGGGTTGGCAAGGATCTCAAGGTGAGACGCTTGGCCTGTGCCTTGAACGAACGGGAATCCGTGCTGGTCAATGGCCTGGTCTCGCGGGTCGGCAGCGGACTTGCCTTGAGGCTCGATCTCGCCTCACCCGCGCTTTCCCGTCAAACCTTGTTGGATCTAAAGGATGCCCTGAAGCGGATCAAGGACAACGGCGCGCCTGCCTCTTCCACCGAAAAACCGCGGCAGGAGGCGTCGCCGTGGAATATTACCGGCACCGTTGTTTTTGATGTGGATGAATTCTCTTCCGGCCGCAAAACCGGGGAGAGTGATTCCGCCACCCTGGTCTGGCAGGAACTCAGGGGAGAAATACGGATTCATCCCCAGTGGCGGCTGTCCGCGCTCATAAATAATGGCCGTCTCTGCTGCCTGGACACCACCGGCGAATGGTTTTCCACCCCGGAGCTTGGGCACAGTCATTTTTCCTTGAACAGCGCCTGCCCCACCCCCCCTCGGTTTGAGACCGTCCTGCCGTGCCTTGGGTACCCGCAGGACCTCATTGCGGGGGAATTCTCCCTCAATGGCCGCCTGGAAGGAGTGTTGGACAACTGGAAGGACGGGCATCTTCGGATAGACTCCCACCAGGGGCGGATTCTCCGCATGAAGCTTCTGGCAAAAATCTTCAGTGTGGTCAATATCACGGATCTTTTCAGCGTGGACCAGAGCGAAGGCGGACCCGGGATGTCTTCCCTGGGGTTTCCCTACACGGATCTTCTCCTCAAGGCGTATGTCAAGGAAAACGAGCTGATCATCGACGAGGCGGTGGTGCGGGGAGAAGGGCTGAATCTTTTTGCCCGCGGCAAGATGAATCTCAGCACCTTTGAGTTGGACATCGTGGTCATGATTTCTCCCTTTAAAAGCCTTGACGCCATTGTCAGCAGAGTGCCTCTGGTGGGCAGGATAATCGGCGGGGAAACCGCCACCCTGGTCACCTTCCCGGTCGGAGTCACCGGCAAGGCAAGCGACCCCCGGGTTACCCTGCTGCCGCCTAGCGCTGTGGGAGAGGGATTGTTGAATATAGTCAAGCGGACATTGCTGCTGCCGTTTCACATCCTTTCCCCGGTTTTACCTGAGGCGACACCCGAGCCTGATAAAAAGCCGTAGCTGTAAACAAGAGGGAAAACCATGAGAGAATTTGTCCGCCTCATGAAGGCGCTGTCCGACCAGAACCGGGTAAAGATCATCTCGATGCTTGGGGTGCGGGAGCTGTGCGTCTGTGAGTTGACCGCGCTTCTCGGCGTGGCCCAGCCCACGGTGTCCAAGCATCTGCGCATCCTTGAGGATGTAGGGCTGGTTTCTTTCCGCAAGGAGGGAAACTGGATCATATACCGGTTGAACAACGAGTGCCCGGAGCAGGGACGGACCATGCTCGGCCTGGTTGATCAGTGGCTGGGTAAGGCGCCCGAGATAGAGGGGGTACGGGGGAGATTGCCGGAGGTGCGGCATTTGCGGAAAATAACAGCCTAAGCGGTGTTTTCGGCGCCGTGCCTCAGGCAAGGCGAAAAAGCCCTTTCAGCCAGTTGCCTGCCACTGGGGGCTGGCCGGCAAGAAAGGCATGCAGTTTGGCAATGTTCGGGTCTTCCGGGGGGGCAAGAAATTCCAGCCCGAGTTCAAAATGCTTGCTCGGGCTGGAAAGTACATGGTCGAACCAGACGGGATGGGCGGGGAGAACAAGGCGGTCCTCCCCGGGTTTGTCAATTAGCTCAAGCTGGATGATCTTTGCCTGGTCGTCTTTGCAGGCATAAAAGAGATGGTAGCGGCCGGTGCGGATGTGGGGAACGGACAGACGGGCTCCGTAGAGCGAGATGTCTAACAAGGTTCCCGAAAGGGGATCGGCGAGACTCAGCCTGTTTTTCGTGTCGCGCAGGATAAGCGTGACCGCCATGCTGACGTTGAACCGTCTTGCCCGTCGATGTTCTTGCCCCATACCTTTTCGCCCCGGGGAAAACCCTTGCCCCCATGTCGTGCAATGCCGCTCGCTCCTCCCCAGCAATACTATTATACGATATTCCTGTAACACGTTGATGTCAAAGAAATTTTTCCCGATTCCCAGGAAAAAATCCCGTTAATCCATTTTTTTGTCCTGTATTTCATTGAGAATTTCGCTGACCAATTGACCGTTGGGCGCTGTGGCCATGGGATTGAGGCTGATCAGTTCCTGCCAGGCGTCAATGGTGCCGGAGTGGTCCTTGAGATCATAGAGCAGAACGACTCCCTTATTGAATCGGGCGGTTTCATGTTTGGCATTCACCTGGATGGCCCGGTCAAAGGAAGCGATGGCCTGCTGGGGATTGCCAACCCTCCGGTACATGACCCCCAGGTCGGTGAGCACATCGGCATTATTGGGGGCCAGAGCCAGGGACTTGCTGTAGGCATTGATCGCCTTGTCCGCCTGGTCGGAGTCAAAATAGAGATTGCCGAGGCTGGTCCAGGCCTCGATGTTCTGAGGATTTTTTTGCACCTCGAGTTCGAGGTGCAACAGGTGCTGGGCCTGTTCGGCGGTGAGCTTCCCGGCTTGCGCTTCCGGCTGTCCCGTGGCGACCGTGGCCCCTCCCTCGCTTGCCGGGCTCTTGTAGATGCTGAAGACGATCCCGGAGAGAAAGCCGATGATCAGGCAGCAGAGGCCGATAACAAGCACGATTTCCGTTTTGTAGCCACCTGCTGAAGATTGTTCGGGTTGTGATGCCATGGGGTGAAGCCTCCTTCCTTGGTTTGGGTTGAGTAGTGCGCGGGGTCAAATCGTTACACAAACAAGAACAGTAATTGATGCACCCTGTCACGCTTCTGTGACACGCACGGGAGGATAAAAGTTCCCGGGAAATGCACGGATCGGCTCATGTACCCAGCTCATGCACCAAAAGGGTGCATCCGGCCGCAAGCTGGAGCGCCTCGTCAACGATGCGGCGGTGGTGGGTGAAGAGGATGACCTGGGTTTTTTCGGCCAACTGCCCGAGAATTTTCAGGGCGGCCCCGGACCGGGCGTCGTCGGCGTTCACCAGGATGTCGTCCAGGATCAAAGGCATGGGCTCATGGTTGGCAAGACGCCATTCCAAAGAAGCCAACCGCAGGGCGAGATAGAGCTGGTCCCTGGTGCCGGAGCTCATCCGTTCCACCAACACCCTGGTGCCGTTTGACCGTATTCCCACCAGCACCGGTCGGCCCTCGTCATCCTCATCGGCACGCAATCCGGCAAAAGAGCCCAAGGTAAGTTCGCTGAAATACCGGGAGGTGATGGCCAGCACCGGGGTCTGATTTTCGCTGCGAAACCGCTCGATCTCGCTGTTCAGGACGTACCCGGCCACCTTGAGCAGGACATAGCGCTCCGACAGCCGCCGTATTTTGGCGAGCAGCCTGGCGCCCTCCTCCGCAGCCTCGGCGGCCCTGGCATTGCCGTCCATCTGCCGGAGCTGGTTTTTCTTTTCGCCGATGAGCACGGAGAACCGCTTGCCGTCCGGGGCCAGGTCCTGCTCGATTTTTTGACTCAGTCGGGCGATTTCTTCGGGGAGTGCATCCGGGTCGATCCGTGCGGCCTGACCCTCCAGTTCGGCAAGGGAAAGGCCGCCCGCACCCTCGATGAGGATGTGTTCGGTTTGGGCGAGGTGGTCTAACAGACTGTGGTATCGGGCCGAGCGTTTCTCCGCCGCCTCCAGTTCTTCCGGCAAAACCTTTCCGGCCAGGCGGCAGAGTTCCGCGAGCTGATGCCTGGCTAAAAGCGTTTCTTCCGCCAGACGAAGTTTCTCCTCCATGGCCGCTTGTGTTTCCTGGGCATACCGGGCGTGGAGGGTTCGATCGTTTCTCGCCTGATTGAGCAGGGCCTTGAGCTGCGCCACGATTTGCGCGGCCGGTTGTCCCATGAGCCCTGGCGCGATGTCTCGGGCCAGGGCCAGAGCCGCCTCCTCGAATCGCCCGGCGTCGCGGTCGATCCCCTCAATCCGCTTGCGGAGCTCGTCGGCCTCTTTCAGTCTGGCAAAACAGTTGTGCAGATTTTCCAGCACATCCCCGGCCTCGGCAGGGTGGATCCGCCGGTTGCCGCCAAGGCTGCCGACCACCTCCTGCCACTCCTGCCGCCAGAGTCCAAGCTCTTCCGTGAAGCGAATTTTTTCATTTTCTGCCTGGAGGTGTTCACCTTCCAGGGCCGCTTTCTTTTCAAGGAGCCTCTGCCGCTTGTCTTCAATGGCCGTGAGCCGTTCCAGTCCATCCTCAACCTGGAGCAGGATCGGCTCAAGCTCCTTGCCCCGGGGCGAGGGGCGTTCTCCAAGTCCGGCTAGTTCCCGGAGCAGTGTCGTGCTGATTTTCTCCCGCTCCGAGCTTTTTCTTTCCAGTTCGACTTCCCTTGCCTGCAATTCCTCCGCGCTGAGCCGGAGAGCGGCGGCCTCGGCCAGCCAGGCCAGCATCTCCGCCGGAGAAAGGGGGGGGATTGCGCAGGGCTGCCACAGGCTGCGCCACTCCGTATCCATGTCCGTAAAAGCCAGGCTGAGCTGGGCCGCGTTGTTCTCCAGTTCGGCCAGAGCCCCTTCGAGGCTCTGCTGCTCTGCCCGCAAGGACGCGAAGGCCTGGACCCGGTCTGCCTCGTGTCGGAGACGATCCGCCACCGTATCCGCCAGGGCCACCTTTTTTTCATAGGCCTCGGGCAGGGGCTGGTCCTGCCCGAAGGCAACATCTTCTCCGGCAAGGTCTTCGCCCTTGAGCCACTGGCGGCGGAGCAGCTCCCACCCCTTGTCGCGCTGGGTCCGGATCAGGACAAGCGCTTCCTCAGTGGGCGCGTTTCCGGAAATTTCCCGTTGCCGGATGTCGGCCTGCACCTCTGCCAGCCTCTTGCGCAAACGTTCCCCTTCCTGCTGGCTCTCCCTTTGCCGCGCCGTCTGCTCAGTATGGGCGGCCTCGTATTTTCGCACCGTTTCCGGCAGGGGAAGAGGCAGGAGACGGAACTCCGCGAGATTGCCGGACCAGAGGGGCAGCCGCTCCAGTCCCTGAAGGCAGGTGCGTTTTTTTTCTTCTATAATCCTGGCCTTTTCCGTCAGGTCCGCATCGAGTCCCCCGGATTTCCTGGCCATCCGCAAGGCCTGGCTCAGGCCCGCCGTGTTTTTGGCTAACGGCAATCCGGCCAGATCCCTGTCGATTTTCCCCAGTTCCCCGCCAATCTCCAGCAGCCGTTTTTCGCTCTGGCTGAGGCCCTGCTGCAAGCCTTCGTGTCTGGCAGCCAGATGCCCGATAATCTTTCTTCTGCCGGAAACAGCCCGGAGGGTTTCCACCTGCTCCAAAGAGATATCCTGCCGCACCAGCCTGAGAAAATCGGCAGCCTCACCCTTGCTGCTGATCCGCATGCCTTCAAGACGGGGCCGGTCCTCCCTGCCCTTTTTGTATTCCCCCAGCCGCTCGTGCAGCTCCTCGATGGCATCCTCCGCCTCAAGCACCGGCTGACGGGCGGAAACAGTCGCTATTTTCCCCTGCATCTCCCTGAGCTTGGCCGCAACAACGGTTTCCTTGTGGGCCAGGGTGTGGAGCGTTCTGTCGATCTCCTGGCGCCGATCGGAAAAATCATCGTCCAGTTCCACGACCTCGCCCAAGTCGACAAGTTGCTGCCGGAGCGCATTGCGTCGGACAAGCTGGGGCAGCAGTTGGTGGATGCGTTCCAGTTGCCTGCGGCGCCGTTCTTTTTGCCCATGCTGCTCTTCGATACCCTTGAGGGCAACCTGTGCCGCCTGCAACTCATTGTTCAACTCGTGCCACTCCCGGCTGGAAAGCGAGGCCTCCCGCACGATTTTCTGGGTTTCCTTGTAGGCGGCCAGGGCCTCGTTGATCTCCCGCTTTGTGCCGCGGGCCGTGAACAACGCCTCGGCCTCGTTCTCCAGCCCGGCAAGCACCCCGCGCAGGGAAGAGATTCCCGCCCCGGCGGAAAAAAGGGCCTGGCCCACCTCGCCTTTCTGGGCCAGGATATCCTCTCCGCCCCGGATGAGGTCCCCATGGCTTAAGCCGTACAGCGCTTCGAACACCGACTTTTCGGCGATGGGCAAAAATCCGGCCAACGCTTCCGGGGCAAGCGGATTGCCGTGCAGGTCAAGGATATCGCCTTTCCGCTTTTTGCGCCGGTAAAAGGCAAGCTCCCGGCTGTCTTCCGCCTGCAGGCAGCCGCCCACCAGCAACTGATCGTTGGCATGGAGGAAATTATCGGGGGTTTGGTGGTCAAAACCGAAGAGCCAGGCCTTGAGCGCCCGGAGGGTGCTGCTCTTCCCGGCCTCGTTGGGACCGTAGACAATGTGCAGGCCAGGGCCAAGCTCCAGGGTGCGGCCGGTGAAGGGGCCAAAGGCCTTGAGTTCGAGTCGGGCAATCCTCACCGGCGTCCCCCCTGCCCCAGAAGTCTGGCGATGAGCATTTCCTTGATCTCTTCGCGCAGGTCGCTTGCTTCGGAAATTGATGCGGGAACAAGCCCGCCCTCGTGCAGGAGCTCCGGAGGCAGTTTTTTCTGCAGCTCCCCGATCCCAGGCACCAGTTCCATGAGTGCTGCCGGTTCAAAATCCAGACGCTCAATGGCCTGGATGAGTTCCGCAATTGGCGTTTCCTCGCCGAGGTCCGCCGCAAGCGCCACGGGCCGCTGGGTGGCAAACACCACTTTTTCCAGCCACATCTCGCCGAGCCCTGCGGCAAGCCCGCGAAATTCTTCGGTCAGGAGAGCGGAATCACGGTGGAGTTCGGCATGGAGCGGGCTTTTCCCAGCCAGTTGCAACCGGATTGCCAGGGGTCTGCCCTCGGCTTTGGCCTGTTCCGTTTCCATCCCCTGCCGGACCGCATCAATGGCTAAATCCATTGTGGCGCAGTCCGTGAGATCAACCCGGCACAGGGACCAACGCAGGACATCCAGGTGGCGGTGCTCGACCGCAGCGATGCGCCCCTCCTCCACCCGCACCAGGGTGCCCCCTTTTGCTCCTGTCTCATGGATATGCCTGCCCTGGATATTGCCGGGGAAAACGATCCAGGGCGATCGGCTCAGCTCCTCGCGGAGATGGACATGGCCAAGGGCCCAGTAGTCATAGCCTCTGACGATAAGATCGTCGAGGGAGCACGGGGCATAGGATTCATGGCCCTCTCTGCCGGTGAGGGAGGTATGGAGCAGGCCGATGTTCAGATAGTGCGGGAGACCTTGGGGATACGTGCGGGCAATATTTTCGGTCAGGACTCTTTTGTCGTAGCCCTGGCCATGCACCGCAACACCCAACTCTTCGAGGAGTACGGTTTCCGGCTGCTTCGTGGAAAAAAGGTGGACATTATCCGGCAAGCGCAGGGATTTGGTGATCTGGCTTGCCGCGTCATGGTTGCCCGAGGCCAGGAAGACCCGGATATTCTCCTTGCGCAGCATGCCCATACGATTGACAAAGAAAAGACCGGTGTTGTAATCCTTCCACTCGCCATCGTAGAGATCGCCGGACAACAAGACAAAGGCGACCCGTTCCGCAATGGCCAGGTCGATCAGGTTGTCGAACGCCCTTCTCGTTGCCTGACGGATTTGGCCAACCGGTGCATCGGCGTAAGACTCCAGGCCGCGCAAGGGGCTGTCGAGGTGGATATCCGCAGCGTGGAGAAAGGTGAACATGGCTTATTTCACCAAGAGGTCGTAGCCGGCCAGGGCTGCAAACCCGGCCAGTCCGCCGCCAAGGACTGGCAGAAAAATATTGAGCACGGAAAACTCCTGCATCCAACCTCCCGAAGTCATTGGCTTTACTCAAACAGAATCTCTCTGTACCACAGGGTTGGACAATATGCCAGCAAACAGTGGAGGTCTTGCAACACCCTCAAAAAGTCCCAGGTCCGCGACACTACTCATTACGTTATGAAGCAATAGTCGTTGTAATCACGGTTTTTTTTTGCGATTACAATACACAGTGAATCTCCCGGGACAGCCCCTTTCTTCTTGACACGGGGCATGCCAGGCAGCTATCAAGAGGTTTTCGCACCGCGAAAACAGGGCACTCCGGGAGAGACTATGGATACGCAGGGGGCACGGCAAATACAGCAGTTTCTTGAAGAGGATATCGGCCTGGGCGACATCACCACCGATGCCGTGTTTGGGCCCATGCAGGAGGGCACGGCCGTATTTGTCGCCAAGGAGGAATTCGTGGTGGCCGGCCTTGATGCAATCGCCCCCCTTGTTTTCACCACGCGCAATTCGCGAATTGCCTGTACGTCCATGAAAAAAGACGGCGAAACGGCGCATGCGGGGGAGCGCATCTTTTCCGCGCAGGGTCCGGTGCGGGATCTGCTCAGCGCCGAACGGCTGGCCCTCAATCTGGTGCAGAGGCTGAGCGGCATCGCCACCCTCACCGCCGCTTTTGTCCATGCGGTGGAGGGGCTGCCGGTGAGGATCATCGACACCCGCAAAACCACCCCCGGTCTTCGGGCCTATGAAAAATACGCGGTCCGGACCGGAGGGGGACACAACCACCGCTTCAGTTTGGCCGACGGCATTCTGCTCAAGGACAACCATATCGCGGCAACAGGTTCGATCACCCGGGCGGTGCGCATCCTGCGGGACAAGGCGCCGCACACCCTGAAGATCGAGGTGGAAACGGAAAACCTTGCCCAGGTCGAAGAATGCCTGGCCTGCGGGGTGGAGATCATCATGCTCGACAACATGACCCCTGCCCTGATGCGCCAGGCCGTGGGCCTGATAGGCGGCCGCGCCCTGGTGGAGGCCTCCGGCGGGGTGAATCTCGCCAATGTCCGCGAGATTGCCGAAACCGGGGTTGACCTCATCTCGGTGGGCGCTCTCACCCATTCCGCCAGGGCCATGGATATCAGCATGCGGTTGAGCGTCTAAGCGGTTACGCCTCGACCACCTTCTTGATGGCCGCGGCCAGGCTGGTAATGGTGTAGGGCTTTTGCAGGAAATCCTTCACCCCGAGGCTAAGGATCTCCTCCACCCGGTGGTCCTTGCGAAATCCCGAGGCAAGAAGCACCCTTACCGCGGGATTGATTTTCTGCATCTCGATAAAAGCCTCCCTGCCGGACATGACCGGCATGGCCATGTCCAGAAGCACCGCCTGTATCTCTGCCTGACGCTGCCGGTAGATATCAACCCCCTCCCGGCCGTTGCTTGCGGTGAGCACCGTATAGCCCACGGCCAGCAAAACATCCTCCGCCATGCTCCGGACGAGTTCATCGTCATCCACCACCAGGATCAACCCTGCTCCCCGGACAATATCAGGGCTATGCCCTGCGAGGAGCGAGTCCCCCGTGCGTACCAGGGCGGGGAGATAGACGTTGAAGGTGGAGCCAAGCCCCGGCTCCGAATAGACATCGATAAAGCCCAGTTGCTGGCGGACGATGTTGTAGACCATGGCCAACCCGAGGCCGGTGCCCTTGCCTTGCTCCTTGGTGGTAAAGAAGGGATCGAAGATCTTGGCTGCTGTCTTGGTATCCATGCCCACTCCGGTGTCGCTCACCGAAATGCGCCAATACGCATTCGCGATTGCCTCGGGGTGTTTTTTCTGAAACACCGGATCCACCGTGATCTTGTCAATGGTCACGGCCAGGGTGCCGCCCCATTGGGTATCTTCGCGCATGATGGTCATGGCGTGCACCGCATTGATGCAGAGGTTCAGCAGAACCTGCTCCATCTCGGTGGTATCCGCAAGCACATAGGCCGGCTCCGCGGCAGGATGCTCCACCACCTTCACCGACTTGTCAAAGGTGTTCTCGCCAATCTTGCGCACATGCTTGAGGGAGAGGTTCAGATCCACTGGCACCAGATCGGCCTGCTGCTTGCGAGACAGGGTGAGCAATTGCCGGACCATGTCCACGGCCCGCTGCCCCGCTGTTTCCATGCGCTCAAGATACTCGTTCAACTCGGTGGAGGAAAGGGTTTGGTGGTTTTTGATCTTGTACTGGAGCAGGGAGAGATTGCCCAGTATGGAAGCAAGAACATTGTTGAAATCATGGGCCAGGCCGCCGGCAAGGGTGCCGATGGATTCCATCTTCTGAGCCTGCCGCAGTTGCTGTTCCTTGCGCTCAAGCTCGGTGATGTCATCAAGGCGAATGGCCACGCCGGCGGTGCCGTTGGCGATCAGGGGAAAGAAGGTCAGATTGTAGAGATGTTCGGCATCCTGGCTTACCTGTTCGCGGGGGAGGGTCACCGTGTTCAGGTTTCGACCGGCATCGTCGACCTGCTGGGTATATTTGCAAAAAAATGGGGCAATATCATAGATCTTTCTGCCGATCGCCTCCTGGGAGGAGATGCCGGTGAGCTTGCACGCCGCGGTGTTCCATTGGGTAACGGTGCAATCGACGTCCAGGGTGACCAGCATGGAGGGCATGGACTCGATGATATTGTTGAGGTAGTTGCGCATCCGGGCAATCTCCCGCTCCGCGGCCTTTTGCGCGGTGATGTCGCGGATCAATCCCTCGTATTTGACCTTCCCGCCAAACCCCCGAACCGCGTGGCAGGTCAAGGCGGCGATGATGGGAGTGCTGTTGTTGGCGATAAGAGTGAGTTCGTAGTCCTTGACAAACCCCTGGGAACCCATCCGCTCTTTAAAAGTAGCGAATGATTCCTCGTTCTCGAAGATATTGGCAAAGAGGTTTCTGCCGAGCATTTCCTCCAGTGAATCAGCGCCGAGGATGGAGATGAACGCGGGGTTTACATCGAGAAGCTCCCCTTTTTCGTCGGCCACGAAAATTCCTTCCATGGCCCGCTCGAACAGATGCCTGAATTTTTTCTCGGAGTTTTGCAGCGCCAGCTCCCGGGAGGCTATGGTGCTGGCCATAACCTGCAGGGTCCGGGAAAAACGCTCCAGCTCCAGCACCCCCCTGGGCATGGGGATCTCCACATTGAAATCGCCCTGGGTAATGCTGTCGGTTGCCTGCATGAATCGCTGGACCGGTCCGCTCAAGCGCTGGGCCAGAAGCGAGCCGATTACAACGGAGAGGAGCCAAAAGCCAAGGCCGGTGAGCGCCGCGTTTTTCTGGATCGTATGCAGGTGTGCAAGAATCGGCTTCATGGACAGGGAAACCCTGGTTATACCGAACACCATCCCGCCGATGGCGATGGGCGCGGTAACCACCAACTGGTCATGGACAGGGTCGACCCTGACCCGTATCTCAGTTTCCGTGATCGCAAGGTCTTCCTCCATCATGGTGCCGAGCAGCCGCACATCGGTGGCAGCCAGGATGTTTCCCTGGGTGGTCGCGATCTGGACGGACTCAACGATGGGAAGGGACGAGGTGTCCCTTCTGTGATGGTGTTGGAGCAACCTGCCAACGTAATCTTGAAGGGGCGCATAGTTTTCCGTAATCAGGTCATCGATCACGGCAAAGGCGGTGTTGCGGGTCACCGCCTCGCCATAGGCGGTAAGGTCGCGGATGGCATGGTCCTTGAAAACGCTGGAATACAGGAAGATGAGCGAGGCCGTCAACAAGAGGGTGATGGCTGTGCAATAGGCAATAAGATGGGTGCGCAGGCGGAAGGAGATCATCGGTGATGCTTAAAATATTCGCTGTTTTTGATGACTTCGAAGAACGGGTCGTAATTACCCTTGGTTGCGGAGACTATCTTCTTGATCTGCAGGCTTTTTAAAATTTCAAGATCTTCGGGTTTGTCCGGGGAGAGGGAGGTCAACACTGCCCGGATGGCGGCGATGGTCTGCTGATCCAAGCCGCTCTTGACCACAAAGGGAAACTGGGGGATCTCGGAAGATCGAGTCACGACCCGGAGCTGATCCTTGACCGGAGCGAAATCCTTCATCTCCAGGGTGTCGAGCCGGATAACCCCGGCCGCGTATTTTTTATTGAGCACCCCATAGATGATGGTGTCGAGCTTGCCGACAAACTGGATATCCAGATCCTTTTTCGAGTCGATCCCTTTTTCGTCGAGCTGGGCCTTGAAAAACATGTAGCCGGCATAGGAATGTTCGCCGATGGCGGCGATCTTATTCCCCTTGCACTGCTCGATGGTTGTGATCTCGCTGTCCTGCCGGACGATGACCCCGCCCCGGAAGGAGGGGGCTCCTTTGGCGATCACGGTGTACCCGGCAGGCAGCATCTTGTAGTAGGCGGTGGGCGGGATGAGGGCAAGGTCGTATTCCCCGGCCAGACTTTTTTTCAGAAACGCCTCCGAGTCCGTGGCGGAGACGAGCAGCACCTTTTTGCCCAGCCGTTTTTCAATCCTGGCGGCAAGGGGGCTGAAAACCTCGATCACGCTCTTGGGCGATTTGTAGGGAAACACGGCAAAACGGATGGTTTCGCTTGTTTCATGGGCCGGGCAAGACAGGGGCAGGGCCATGCCCCATGCCGCCACGCAAAGAAAAAACCAGAATGCCGGTCTGGTCGATATGTTGCGCATACTGTTTCTCCCCGAGGTGGTTGTTTCGCTCCGCGGTACACGGCCGCTGGATAATGATAGACGTTTGCATGCGCTGCTGTCAATTGACGGTTCGCGGTTTTTTGCAGGCAAGAAAGAGCCCGGAAAGAAATCAGCACCGCTGCGGCCTTGCCATCTTGCCCTGCTTGTATTGACAAAAAACCGGAGCTGGACTATTTTGCCACAGTTTAGGAGCCATCACCAAAAGAATCATCGGTGTTCCCCTGCTGCTTTTGACTCTTGCCAAAGGATCCCCATGGACCAGCTCATCGAAAAAAGCCTGAAGCATTCCATTGCCGCCAAGCAAGCGCTGGTGGCCACCCAGATGGGCGGTATCAAGCAACTGGCCCAGTGGATGATCGACACCATCAAGCGCGGAAACAAGCTGATGATCTTCGGCAACGGCGGCAGCGCAGCCGATGCCCAGCACATGGCGGCCGAGTTCGTCAACCGTTTCATGATCGACCGCCCTCCCCTGGCCGCCATCGCCCTGACCACGGACAGCTCCATCCTGACCAGCATCGGCAACGATTTTTCCTTTGACGAAATCTTCAGCAAGCAGATCCTGGCCCTGGGCAAGGAAGGCGACCTGGCCCTGGGGATTTCAACCAGCGGCAACTCGCCCAATGTCATCAAGGCGGTGGAAGCGGCCAAAACCCTGGGCATGCAAACCGCGGTGCTCACCGGCAAGGACGGCGGCAGGCTCATCGGCCTGGCCGATCTGACCATCAACGTGCCCTCGCAGGTGACTCCGGCAATCCAGGAGGCGCATGTCTGGGTGGAGCATATCCTCTGCCAGATCGTGGACGAGGCGTTGTACGGACGCGGCGTTTCCGCCTGATTCCCCCTGGATAACGACAATCCCCATGAAAACATACCAGCCCCTGGATTTCTCCGGCCTCAACACCTATTCGATCCATGGCCGTTACAGCAAGGTCACGGTGGAGAATTTCGCCAAGCCGCTGGCGCCCGGCTCCACGCTCAAGGAGTTCATCGCCTCTCTGCCGGAACAGCTTTTGGGTGTGGATTTTCCCGAGCTGGTCGGCCGGCTGGCCGCAAGCCACGAGAATGGCCGCCCCATCGTGGTCGGCATGGGCGCCCATGTGATCAAGGTGGGGCTCAATCCCATTCTCATCGATCTCATGGAGCGGGGCATCATCAGCGCCATCGCCTTAAACGGCGCGGGCATCGTCCATGACACCGAGATCGCCATGGTGGGCCGCACCTCGGAAGAGGTGGGCGACGTGCTGGGCAGCGGCGCCTTTGGCGCAGCCAAGGAAACCGGTGAGGTGGTCAACGCCGGAATCAACCTCGGCGCGGAAAAAGGATTGGGCTTGGGCGAGGGGTTGGGCGCATATCTGCTGGCTCAAGATTTCCCGTACAACCACATGAGCCTGCTGGCCACGGCCAAGCGTCTGGGGATTCCGCTCACCGTGCATGTGGCCATGGGCACGGACATCGTCCATATTCACCCCACGGCCAACGGCGCGGCCATCGGCCAGACCAGTCATCAGGATTTCCGGCTCTTCTGCGGCCTGGTTGCCGAGCTGGAAGGCGGGGCCTACCTCAACTTCGGCTCCGCCGTGCTCCTGCCCGAGGTCTTTCTCAAGGCCCTCACCGTTGCCCGCAACCTGGGGCATGCGGTGAACAATTTCACCACGGCCAACTTCGATTTTATCCGCCATTACCGGACCATGACCAACGTGGTGAACCGGCCGACCATGGGTGGCGGCAAGGGGTACAACATCATCGGCCACCACGAGCTTTTGATCCCGCTTTTGGCCGCCACCCTGCTCGACCGGCTCCATGAGAAAGATGGGTTTGCAGCAAGTTAGACTTCGCTTCAAACATGTGCTTCGACAGGCTCAGCACGAACGGAATATCAATGCGTTAAGAGATCCGTTCGCCCTGAGCCTGTCGAAGGGCCGTTGTTTTGATTCCGCAAAAGGTAACCACCCACAAAAAAATATCTGATTACCACTAATCTTCAGCCATTTTTTTGACGTCATTCCCGCGCAGGCGGGAATCCAGGCGACCTGGCTAATTCCTCTGGATTCCCGCCTGCGCGGGAATTACTTGGCTATGCCAGATGAACAGCCAAAATCGTTATTCATCAACATGTTGCCCGCCAATCTTGAATGCTGGCTGAAGTTCGATGGTAATCAGAAAAAAATAAGCCTGGCGGATGACTTGCACCCAAAGGGTATAAGTTTCGTATGAGCAGGCAAGCTGCTCAACCTAGCTTTATCTTGCGAAATTTGCGGAAAAAAGATAAAGAACGGAGCGGTCTATTCGATAATCAACAACAAAGGAACAGTTGATGCAGAAACTAATCAGAATCGGTACCCGGGCAAGCCTGTTGGCCCTGGCTCAGTCCACCTGGATCAAGGGTTTGATCGAGGCCCAATACCCGGAAACCACGGTGGAGCTGGTGAAGATCATCACCAAGGGCGACAAGATTCTTGACGTGCCGCTGGCCAAGGTGGGCGGCAAGGGGTTGTTCGTCAAGGAAATCGAAGAGGCGCTGCTCAATAACGAGGTGGACATCGCGGTCCACAGCATGAAGGACGTGCCCGCCGAACTGCCCGAGGGGCTGCACATCGGCATCATCACCAAGCGGGAAAACCCGCTGGACGCCTTTATCTCCAACATCTGCGCCACCTGCCGCGAACTGCCCCAGGGCGCCAAGGTGGGCACCAGCAGCCTGCGGCGCAAATCCCAACTGGCCAATATCCGGCCTGATCTGGTCATCGAGGATCTGCGGGGCAATCTTGACACCCGGCTGCGCAAACTCGACGAGGGCCAGTACGATGCGATCATCTTGGCCGCCGCCGGTCTGAACCGCTTGTCGCTCAGCGGCCGGGCCAAGTCTTTTTTCACTGAGGATGAGATGCTGCCTGCCGTGGCCCAGGGCGCGGTGGGCATCGAATTGCGGACCAGCGATGCCGCGCTGCTGGCCGGGCTGTTGTTTATGGATCACCAGGAAACCTCCCTGGCGGTTCGGGCGGAGCGCGGTTTTCTCCACCGGCTCCAGGGCGGCTGCCAGGTGCCCATTGCCGGTTTTGCCCGGCTGGTGGATGACCGGCTGCACATGACTGGCCTTGTCGCCTCCGTTACCGGCGATCAAACAGTGCGCCTTGCATTATCCGCCGACACCACGGATCCGGAGGGGTTGGGGGTGCTGCTGGCGGAAAGGCTGTTGGCCCAAGGCGGCAAGGATATCCTCTCGGAAGTGTACGGTCACGAAATGCACTGATGGCCTCGTAAAAGCTGCCCTTCGACAGGCTCAGGGCGAACGGACATTGTCTTTATATATATATTAATATTCCGTTCGTGCTGAGCCTGTCGAAGCACTCCTGTTTAAAATAAATTTCGAGTTTGCCGGCCTGGCCGGTTTTTTGTTAACGAGAAAAAATCATGACAGCACACAGCAACAACACAACAACACGTTCCAAAGGCAAGGTCTACCTCATCGGCGCAGGCCCAGGCGACCCCACCCTGATCACGGTGAAGGGGCTGGAGCTCCTCAAACGGGCCGAGGTTCTGGTCTACGACTACCTGGCCACCCCAAAGCTGCTGAAGTTTGTGCCCAAGAACGCCGAACTGATCTACGCCGGCAAGAAAGGCGGAGTCTGCCACGCCCATACCCAGGAGGAGATCAACCAGATTCTGGTGGATCATGCCACAGCCGGGAAGATCGTGGTGCGCCTCAAGGGCGGCGATCCTTTCATCTTCGGCCGGGGCGGGGAAGAGATCGAGGAGCTGGCCAAACACGGGATCGCCTTTGAGGTGGTGCCCGGCGTCACCTCGGCCACCGCCGCGGCCACCTATGCCGGCGTGCCCATCACCCACCGGGATTACACCGCCTCGGTGGCCTTTATAACCGGCCATGAAGACCCCACCAAGGAGGTCTCCAACATCGCCTGGGACAAGATTTCCACCGGCATCGGCACCCTGGTTTTCTACATGGGGATCAAGAACCTGCCCTGTATCACCGAGAATCTCATCAAGCACGGCCGCTCCCCGGAGACCCCGGTGGTGGTGGTGCGCTGGGCTTCCACCCCGATTCAGCAATCGGTGGTGGGAACGCTTGCCACCATCGCCGAAGTGGTCAAGAAGGAAAAAATCAAGCCCCCTGCCCTCATCGTGGTGGGCGAGGTGGTCAAGCTGCGCGACACCATCAACTGGTTCGAGAAAAGGCCGCTGTTCGGCAAGCGCATCCTGGTGACCCGGACCCGCGAACAGGCCAGCGAGCTGGTCCGGCTTTTGGAGGATCAGGGCGCGGATTGCGTGGAAGGGGCCACCATTGCCTTGGCGCCGCCGGACAGTTGGGAGCCTTTAGATGCGGAGTTGAACCGGCTGGGCGAATACCAGTGGCTGGTGTTTACCAGCATCAACGCCATTCGCTTCTTCTTCACCCGGCTTTTTGAGCGGGGCTTGGACTGCCGGGCCCTGGCCGGGCCCAAGATCGCCGTGGTCGGCACAGCCACCGCGGAAATCCTGAAGGAATACGGTCTTGCCGCCGATCTGGTGCCCGAGGAATTCACCGGCGAAGGGTTGGCTGCCGGCATGGTGGCGCAGGGGGTCAAGGGCTGCAAGGTTCTGCTGCCCCGCGCCAAGAAGGCCCGGGAGATTCTGCCGGAGATCCTGCAGGAGAACGGGGCCGAGGTTGCCATTGTGCCGGTGTATCAGAATGTACGGCCCAAGGATTACGATCTGGTGCGCCAGGAACTGGCCGAAGGCGGAATCGACATGGTCACCTTCACCAGCTCCTCCACGGTGACCAACTTTTTGGAAATGCTGGGGCCGGAGCGTGATGCGCTACTGGCCGGGATCAAGGTGGCGACCATCGGCCCGATTACGGCGAGAACCGCGGAAAAGGCCGGGCTGGCCATCGATGTGCAGCCAAAGACCTACACCATCCCGGCCCTGGTGGAAAGCATCCTTGATTTTTACGGGAAATAACAGTGTGGAAAACTCCGTTCGCCATGAGCCTGTCGAATGGCAGATGTTTGCGGTTCGACAAGCTCACCACGAACGGGACATTTTTTTTTAGTCGATCTTGTCAAATGCCTTCTGGCTGGCCCCGCACACCGGGCATTTATCCGGAGCCTCGCCCTCGCAGGTGTAGCCGCACACCGAACAGACATGCATGTCCGTTTCCTCCTGGTTGGCCAGGCTGTCCAAGGCTTTCTGGTACAGGGCGGCGTGGATTTTCTCCACCTCATTGGCATAGCTGAAGCTGCGTTCCGCCGATTTGTGCCCTTCCTCCTTGGCTGCGGCGATCATGTCCGGATACATCTCCTGAAACTCATGGGTCTCGCCGCCGATGGCTTCCTTGAGGTTGGTTGCGGTGTCGCCGATGCCCTTGAGGGCGCGGAGATGGGCGTGGGCGTGGATGGTTTCCGCATGGGCCGCGGCGCGAAACAGCCTGGCCGCCTGCTTGAAGCCCTCTTTGTCCGCCTTGTCGGCAAAGGCCAGATACTTGCGATTCGCCTGTGATTCCCCGGCGAAAGCCTCCCAAAGATTTTTTTCGGTTTTCGTCATGTGGCTTCTCCTTTTTCTGTTTATTTTTTTGAGAAAAAAAAGCTATTAGTGTGGATTATTCATAGGGTAACATCCATCCTTCCTTGGATCGCACGCTGGGCATCGCAACCGGTGTGACGATTTGTGCAAAGTTGCCTAAAGTATTGACCAAACCCAAGGAAAACGCCATGAAAAAAATGAGCTTTGCCGCATTCTTCCTCTTGAACCCGAGCAGGATGCGGCGAGTTTTTTTTCTCGGCCTGGGATTATGTCTCGCTCTGCCCGGTTCGGTCTGGGCCGGGGCAAGCCAGACGCTGGAAAGCCTGGTGGAAAACGGCGGCCTCATTGTCACCAAAAACGGGACCACCATCTCCGAGCGCAACGCCGAAAGTCAATTCATCCCGGCCAGCGTTCTGAAAATAGGCACGGCCCTGGCCGGTATACGGATCCTTGGCAAGGAGTATCGCTTCACCACCCGGTTTTATGTAAATGGCGACCGTGATCTGTACATCCGCGGCCTGGCTGATCCCCTGCTGGTTTCCGAGGAAGTATTCAAGATTGTCGCCACCCTCCGCAGCCGCGGCCTTTCCTCGATCCGCAACATCGTTGTCGATGACAGCGGTTGCCGGCTTGAAAACGGAACCGATGGCGCCACCAGCACCCTCAATCCCTACGATGCCCAGAACAGTTGCCTGGCGGTGAACTTCAACACCATCAATCTCGTCAAAGGCGCCGACAACAGCGTGCGTTCCGCTGAAGAGCAGACCCCTACCCTGCCGCTCATGAGGGAACTGGCGCAAGGGCTGCCGCCAGGCACCCACCGGATCAACGCCACGGCCACCGGAAACCAGAGCCTGCGCTATGTGGGGGAGCTGTTCGCTGCCATGTGCAGGAAACAGGGGGTGACAATGCGCGGCAAGATCATCCCCGGCCCTGTGCCGGAGGGGCTCAAGCTGTTCTACGAGCATGGTTCGAACAAGAGTCTGGACGAGGTGCTCACGGGGCTGCTTAAGTATTCCAACAACTTCATCGCCAACCAGCTTTTTCTGGCCATGGGCGCAAAACAATACGGCTGGCCAGCCACCTGGGACAAGGGTCAGCGGGCCATGACCGCTTTGTACCGCAATGAGCTTGGGCTTTCGGAAAAGGACATCGTGATCCGCGAAGGCTCCGGCCTCTCCCGGCAAAACCGGGTAACGCCCAGGGCTATGCTCGCCCTCCTGGAGGCGTTTAAGCCCCATGCCAAGCTGCTCCCTTTTGAGAACAACTGCCTGCGCAAATCCGGCACCATGACCGGGGTGTACGGGTATGGTGGATATTTTGCCGGAGAACGCGGGTTGGACAGCTTTGTCCTGATGCTCAACCAGCCGAAGAATACCAAGAATGAGGTGCTGGAACTGCTTGGCGCCATGCATGGGGCAAAGGGGAGGCGGAAGAACTGAAAGGAAGGTTTCTTTTGGGAGGGCTGATTTCGAAAAAGGGAATTAAGTTCGTAGGTCGGATAGAGCGAAGCGAAATCCGACAAGTTTCAGGCGGGGTGCAAATGCGGTTGCCGTGGAAACGTCGGGTTTCGTTCCTCTACCCGACCTACTCTTTCCAAGTAAAGTTCTATAGCCTTATGGCGATCCTGTGTGATGGGACAGGGGAAGTCAAAAGAAAAATAGGACTGGATTTTGCCCGAATACCGGCTCAACCGCAGGATAGTCTGGTCAGGCCTCTCCCCGACTCCCACTCCAGCCGCACCATGGTTTCCTTCCGAATACCGGGTCCAAATTCCGGTCCGAATTCCGCATCCGAATTCCGTCCGAATTCCGGGGACAGGATACTCAATTCCTTTTTTTTAGGAAATCCCAGGTTCCTGTAGCGCCCTGCCGTCCATTCCAGAACTCGTTTGTCTCATAGAATTTCTTGAAGTTCCTTGGCTGTCATTTCACAATCTCGTAGGATTTGGGCAAGAAGTCCTCTCCCGATGTTCTCGCCACGATGGACAGGAACAACTGTGCATCTGCCATCGGAATGTTGAAGAAAATGATGACTGCCTTTGACGCGGACAACTTCAAATCCGGTCATGCGCAAGGCTCGGATAAGGCGACTGCCGGTGATGGAGGGAAAGGTGCTCATAGGTTAACAGTTAACGGCTATACGTTGGACGCCCACAAACTCATTTGATACAGGCTCTTCCACTTCCAGGCACACTTCTATAGCCTCTCGTATTCTTTTCATTAAAATATCTAGGGACTTAGCCTGAGTGTGACATCCGCGAAGTGCTGGAACAGAAGCCACAAAATATCCATCCTCATCTTTTTCTATAACGACATTAAACTCGCGGATCATTTTGGGCTCCTCCTCATTTCTGGTTGATTGCCACATATTGCGATCCTATGTGATAGGAAAGGGGAAGTCAAAAGAAAAATAAGACTGAATTTTGCCCGAAAACCGGCCTAAACTCGGGATAGTCTCGTCAATCTCTTCCCTACTCCCGCTCCAGCCGCACCATGGTTTCCTGATGGGCGGTTTGCGGGAACATGTCCATCAGCCGGACTTCGGTCAGGCGATAGCCGGCCTGGATAAGCCCGGCAAGATCGCGGGCCAGGGTGGCGGGGTCGCAGGAGATGTAGATGATCTGCTTTGCCTCAAGGCCGGGCAGCATGGGGATGAGTTCAGCGCAGCCGGAACGGGGCGGATCGAGGAGGAGGCAGTCAAAGGTGGCCTTTTCGGCGAGCAGACGTCTG
This sequence comes from Pseudomonadota bacterium, assembly GCA_018830485.1. Taxonomy (GTDB): domain Bacteria; phylum Desulfobacterota; class Desulfobulbia; order Desulfobulbales; family Desulfurivibrionaceae; genus Thiovibrio. Next base: position 103,152 of record JAHJRQ010000012.1, read on the forward strand.
GCTGCCTTGGTGGCGCTTTCTTGGCTGAATCGGCAGCGGTCACCAAGCCCGGCATTCTCGGCGTTGCGCACAGCGCTGCGGATGGTGGAGCGCTGCATGTCCATGCCGGTTACCTGCCAACCCTGCATGGCCAGGGGAAGCGAGAAATTGCCCATGCCACAAAAGAGATCCAGCGCCTTGGTGGGCAGCATCCCTCGGGTCCATTCCAGCAGCAGCTTGATGCAGTTTTCGTTTTGCCCGAGATTGACCTGGCAGAAGCCCCCTGGTTCCAGGCCAAGGGTCAAGGGCTGACCGCACAGACCGGCAGGCAGGGAAAATTCCACCCGCAGCTCGTTTGGTTGAACCTCTCCCCTCTCGGTGAAATACGGCCCCTTGGCCTGGCCTTCCACGCTGAAGATCACCGCCGCAAGTTTGGGCAACGTCTGGCATAAGAGTTTGGCAGCCTGGTGCTCGGCGGGCCGGGCCTTTCTGGTGTAGTGGATGAGCAGGATGACCGAGTTGTGGGCGGGATTTTCGAGCAGCTCGATGGCCGAGGCCAAGTCCATAAGGCTCTGGAACGGTCTGCTTTTTAAAAGCTCGGCAAGCACCGAATTGATCCCCTCTCCAGCCAGGGGGCAGCGGGAAACAGGGACCAGGCTGTGGCTCTGGCGGCCGAAATACCCCACCACCCCCTGCGCCACCTGCAATCTGATCCGTTGCCGATAGCCAAAGGTCTGGGGCGAGGCCAGGGGGGCGCCAGGGAGGGTGGCAAGCTCCTCCTCCCGGCACAGCCCGGCCCGGCAGAGGGTTTCCCCCAGGATACCGTTTTTCAAGCAGATCTGTTTGGCGTAGGTGGCGTGCTGGAAATCGCAGCCGCCGCAGGTGTCGTACACCGGGCAGGCGGGGGTTATTCGCTGTTCCGAGGACACAAGCACTTCCAAGAGCTCCGCTTCCTGGTACTGCTTGTGCTGACGGCGCAGTTGCACCCGCACTCGCTCCCCAGGCAGCACGCGCGGAACCATGACCACCTGGCCATCGGACAGACGCCCCAGGCCAAGGCCACCCTTGATTACTTTGTCAACCGTGAGTTCCACGGGTTTGCTCATCAACGGCTCCGCATGGTTTTCTTTCTTCTTTTGCGTGCCCAAAAGAAGAAACAAGAAAAAGGCACCCCAGCCAGTCCTGGCCCTGCGGGCTTCCCTTGCTTCTCGCCGGCTGCGGGGCGCGGCAGGACAAATGGGGGGAAACCCATTGGTGCGCAGCCGAGCACCGGAAAAACTGCCGAAAAGGGAGGTTGCACTGTTTGAGTGCCCCATGCGGGGCATAAACTCCGCGAGTTTGCATCGTCCCTTTTCGCCAGCTCCGCAATAGTTCCCTCCCCCCTGGCGGGGGAGGGTTAGGGAGAGGGGGAATCAGCCATGAACGCGGCAGGTTGCAGCTTCACCCACCCCCCAACCCCCTCCCGTCGAGGGAGGGGGATTGAATAACAAACAAAAAAGCCGGCACAGAGCCACTGCCCCATACCGGCATTTGGGGGGGCAATCCACCCCGTCACAACCTAATAATTCTTGTCAGCATAGGTCAGCCAACCGCCTGCTTCCACGAGTTTTTTGTCAAATTCGTTGAGCTTGAACGGGATAGCCACCTTCTTGCTGCCCCGGGCCGTGATCGTGCAAGCATCCAGATCCACACTGATCGTCACTGCATCCCCAAGACTAAAAAGGTTCTCAATATCCTTCTTCGGCAGCTCGATGGCCAACATGCCGCAGTTGTACATGTTCTGCCGGAAGATGCGGGCAAAGCTTTCGGCGATGACCACATTGATGTCGTTGACCTCAAACACCCAAACCGCGTGCTCGCGGGACGAACCGCAGCCGAAGTTTGCCCTGGTGATGATAACCCCTTTGCCCTCGATATCCTTGCGCGGATCAAAGCCCCCGAGCTTGAGGTCTTCCAGGATATAGGGTTGCAACGCCATCTTGGTGTTTTCGGTCAGGTACTTGGCCGGGATGATCTCGTCGGTATTGATGTCGTTTCTGTCAAGAAACAGCGCTTTGCCGCCAAACTCTTTCATTATCGTTTACTCCAATGTGGTTGGGTCGTTGGAACCCGGTTGTTTCTATAAAAGTTTCCGCGGATCGGTGATATGCCCCTGCACCGCGGTGGCCGCGGCGGTGAGCGGGCTCATCAGGTGGACGATGCCGCCCTTGCCCATGCGGCCGTTGAAGTTCCGGTTGGTGGTGGAGGCGCAGATCTCGCCGTCGGCCAAGACGCCGTTGCTCATGCCCAGGCAGGCGCCGCAGGTGGGGTTGGTCACGCAGAAACCCGCTTCCATGAAGATGGCGATGAGCCCCTCTTCCAGAGCTTGGGCATACACCTTGGGCGTGGCCGGCGAGAGGATGCCGCGCACAGTGGCGGCGATTTTCTTCCCTTTCAGAATCCGGGCCGCGGAGCGGAGATCCTCAATGCGGCCGTTGGTGCAGGAGCCGATATACACCTGATCCACCGGGGTGCCTTCCATCTCGGTGACGTCTTTCACCTCGTCGGGCTTGTAGCCGAAGGTCGCTTGTGGCGCCAGCGCGGACACGTCCAGGATCATTTCCTGCACATAGGTCGCATCGGGGTCGGAATGCCATTTGGCAAAATCCTTCACCGCCAGATCTATGGACTCGTACTGATCTTTGATAAAGGGCCAGAGGTATTTGGCGGTCACCCGGTCGGGCAGGCAGATGCCGCAGGTGCCACCAGCTTCGATGGCCATGTTGCACAGGGTCATCCGCGCTTCCATGCTCATTGTCTCAACCACCGGCCCGCTGAATTCCATGATTTTGTCGGTGGCCCCGTTTACGGTCAGCTTCTTGATGATGAAAAGGATCACGTCCTTGGCAGAGACGCCGTCCTGTAAGGCGCCGGTGATGGTGATTTTCATGGTTTCCGGGGTGCGGAAGGAACAGACCCCTTTGAGGATGCCAACCTCCAGGTCGGTGGTGCCGATGCCTGCGGCAAAAGCGCCGAAGGCCCCGTGGGTGCAGGTATGCGAATCACCCATGATCACCGTATGGCCGGGGCGGACAAAGCCTTTTTCCGGAAAGAGCGCGTGACAGACCCCGTTGGCTCCGATATCGAAGAAGTCTTGAATTTTATGGCGCCTGGCCCAGTCACGGATGATCTTGCCCTGCATGGCGGTCTTGGAATCCTTGGCCGGGGTGACATGGTCGATAACCGCCTTGATCTTGGCGGTGTCGAAGACCCGGTCCATGCCGCGGGATTCGAGGTCGGTAATGGCGATGGGCGTAGTGATCTCGTGGCACATGACCACATCGATATCCAGAATGACGTTTTCCGGGGTGGGGGTGTCGCGCAGATGCGCGGCGAAAATCTTTTCAGCTATGGTTTTACCCATTGGTCATAAGCCTCCGTGCGGGGGATTGTCTGAGATTTTTTGGTGGGGGTCATGCCCACGATAATTCAGTTTTTTACCACAAATCGGCAGCCGTTAGCCATGATAAATGACAGGAGCCGGCCTAAAAAAATACCGGCAATATCCGGCTTCTCAAACGGAAACGCTTTTTTTCATACTTTAAGGTTTGACCGGAATTGACCGGCTGTATATCATGCTAGAAACTCGGAGGTGTTATCGTCGGGTGCTCCCTCTCCGGGCGCGGGTAATTATTCTCAGGAATACGGCATGCACATGGCACGAAAGACCTCCCATACCCCTGCCCGGCAACAACCTGCCGCCCAGGTTGAAAATCTGCAAACCGTCGAACTCATCCTGGCAATCGCCAAGGATGAATTTGGGGAAATACCCCCCGGGCTTGATGGGCTGTTCGCTGATGTCGCCGCTCTCTACGCAGGAATCTGGCCAAGCCACGAAGCCTGCGCTGTCACCTATCACAACTTCAACCACGCCCTTGATGTCTGCCTTGCCGCGGCCCGCATGCTCTCCGGCTGGAACAAGGTTGAGCAGGCACAGCCATTGGAGCGAAAGTACTTTCAGCTCGGCATGGCTGCAGCGCTGTTCCATGACTCCGGCTATATCAAGAACAAGGGTGATCATGATGGATCGGGCGGTAAATTCACCCTTGTGCATGTCGAGCGGAGTATTGAGATTGCCCGGGAATATTTGGCAAGAAAACAGTGGTCGCAGGAAGATATAGATGTGGTTTCCCGAATAATCTCCGTTACGGATTACTCGCAGCCGAGCAATATTTCCGAGCTTTTTCTCGATCCCTGCCTGAAAGTCGTGGCCCGGATGGTTGCCACCGCCGATCTGGTCGCCCAGATGGCCGATACCTATTATGTACAGCGTATTGACGACCTGTTTGCCGAATTCAAGGAGGTTTACGAGTTTGAAAACAGCGAAAACTTGAGCAGGAAAGGGACCAAGGTATACAAAAGTGTGCAGGAAATTAAGGACGGCACCATTGATTTTTATGAGAAGTTTGTCCTCCCCGCCCTGACAAAGTTTGGCCGGATGGATCGCTATCTGGCGAATTTTTTTGCTGACGGCAGAAATCCCTACCAGGAGAACATCACCGCCAATCTCTCCGAGCATCTCATGGATGTCCGCTCCCAATGGCGCCGCATCGGCGACATCCTCACCGACCTCGGACTGGCCTCCAGGGAACAGATTGCTTCTGCCCTGGACCGCCAACAGGCACTTGCCTGTCCAAAACCTGATGCAGCTAAAAAGTGTACAACGCCGCTGCGCGAGCAACTGCTGCCTTGGTTCACAGTCCGCCCCCATGAAGGCCGCTGTCTCGGCGATATACTTATGGAAATGCAGGCAGTCGAACCGAAAGCCCTGGCCAAGGGCTTGCTGGCCCAAATGTTGCCCGATTCGCTGTATGAATCGCTTTCTCCCCGGGAATTGCATTTCCTGCTTCAGGCAGCTATCTTGTTGCAGAACATCTGCAAAGGCCCCTGGATTCTCGGGGTGATTCTGGAAATGGCCAACGAAATCCTCGACTGCGAAGCCAGCTCGGTCCTTATCGCTGATCTTGAGGAAAAAATGATGCTGGTCGCCCTGCCCACCGGCCCCAAGAAAAACGCGGTCTACGGCAAGGAGATTGCCATGGACAAGGGGCTTTCCGGTTGGGTGTATCGCAACGGTCAGCCTGCGCGGGTGAGCAATGTTCTTGCCGATGCCCGTTTCGACGACGGCATGGACAAAAATATTGATTTTGTAACCCGCTCGATCCTCGCTGTGCCGCTGCATGTAAACGGGGAGTGCATAGGCGCGGTGGAGGCGCTGAATAAAAGCGATGACAATTTTACCACCCACGACATGAATATGCTGAGCATCCTTTCCAATATGCTTGCCAATGTCATGGTCGGTGTTTTGTGCATCCAGGCAAACCAAGGGTAATCGCGCAAAAACGGCATCGGCGCAACCGGGAGTCGGCTCAAGCGGGCACATTCTTCACCTCCCCCTTTGACAAAGGGGGATTGAGGGGGATTTAAAAACATAGGACCGCACGGTCCCGTCCGGAAATCCCCCCTCGCCCCCCTGTAACAAAGGGGGAATATTTTCGAAACAACCTGAAATCGTCGCGAGTCCAATAAACCATTGAGCATCCTTTCCCAATGAAAAGTCTCTTCTCCGTCCTGTTGGCCCTTATCCTTGCCCTGCCCGCAACCGCCTTGGGCGCCCAGGGAATCAGCATCGACGGCAAGGTGAAATACCCCCCCGGTTTCCGCAAGTTCGACTACGCTTCCGACACAGCGCAAAAAGGCGGCCAGTTGGTTCTGCATGATCTCGGCGGCTTTGACAAACTCAACCCCTACACTCTTAAGGGTACGCCACCCGCAGGGCTTGACGAGCTGGTTTTTGAACCCCTTGCCGTGCCGAGCCTGGATGAGCCCTTTTCCTCCTACGGCCTGATCGCCAAGGATATCGCCCTGGCCGAAGACAAATTGTCCGTCACCTTCACCATCCATGAAGAGGCCCGTTTTTCCGACAACACCCCCATTACCCCCGAGGATGTGAAATTTTCCCTGGACACCCTCAAAAGCCCTGCGGCAAGCCCCTCGTACCAGATCTATTTTCAGGACATCGCCTCGGCCGAGGTTTTGGACCCGCGCCGGGTCCGGTTCCATTTTTCCCAGCGCAACCGCGAGCTGCACATGATCGCCAGCCAGCTCCCGGTTTTTTCCAAGAAATTCTACTCCGCACACCCCTTTGACGCCCAAAGCCTGACCCCGCCCGTGGGCTCCGGCCCCTATCTGGTCAAGCATGTCATCCCCGGCAAATCCATCACCTATGCGCGCAACCCGCAGTATTGGGCCAGGGATCTCAACGTGCGGCGGGGGATGTTCAACTTCGATAGCATCACCTACAAGTACTTCAAGGATCAGATCGTGGCGGTGGAAGCCTTCAAGGCCGGTGAATTCGATTTTCTCCCGGTCAACATGGCCAAGCAATGGGCCCGCGATCTGGACGGCCCCAGATTCAAGCGCGGAGAACTCGTGCGGGAAACCATGCCCCACAAGAATAATGCCGGGATGCAGGCGTTTGTCTTCAACCTGCGCAAGCCGGTTTTTCAAGATCCCCGGGTTCGCAAGGCCCTGTCCCTGGCATTTGACTTTGAGTGGACCAACGAGGCCCTCTTTTTCGGCCAATACACCCGCTGCGACAGCTTCTTCAGCAATTCGGCCATGAGCGCCGAAGGACTGCCTGCGGGCCTTGAGCTTTCCTATCTTGAACCGTTCCGCGCCTCGCTACCCAAGGAGGTGTTCACCACCCCACCCGCTCCTTTCAGCACAAAGCCGCCGGCCAGCCTGCGGAGCAACCTGCTCCAGGCAAAAAAACTTTTGCGCGAAGCGGGCTGGACCGTAAAAAATAACGTGCTTGTCAACCGCAAAGGCCAGCCCCTGGAGTTTGAAATCCTGCTGGTCGGCGCGGGCTTTGAACGGGTGATGGAACCGTACATCAACAACCTGAAAAAACTCGGGGTGCGCGCGCACTCCAGGGTTATCGACCCGGCCCTCTACATCCGCCGCATGGATACCTTTGATTTTGACATGACGGTTTCCGTTTTCGGCCAGGCCCAATCCCCCGGCAACGAACAGCGCAATTACTGGCATTCGGCCGCGGCCCAGCGGCAAGGCTCCCGGAATCTCATCGGCATCGAGGAACCGGCGGTGGACTCTCTGGTGGACCGGATCATCTACGCCCAAACCCAGGAGGAACTCTTCGCCGCCTGCAAGGCATTGGACCGGGTTCTCTGGTACGGGTATTATGTGGTGCCCAATTGGTATCTGGCCCAGCACCGGGTCGCCTATCGCACCATCTTCGCCCGGCCGGACACCCTGCCCCTCTATTACTCGCCGTTTCAGGCCCTGATGACCTGGTGGCTCGCGCAGGACAACCGTCAGCCCCGATAGCTTTTTTTCAAAGCGTATTACCCTGCGGTGGGGTAAAATGTATTATACGATTTCTTGATGTATCCTCTTCCCGTAGGGCCTTGGTTTTTTTATTCTATGAAGAAAAAAAATATCCTCCTTACGCTCGTATGCCTTCTGGCCCTTGCTCCAGTTTCCGCCCCGGCCCTGCAGCCCGTGGCGCAGAAAACCGCGGAGAACCCGAAGGCGCTGGTTATCCCCGGCACCGGTGACAGCGAAGTGCTTTTGCGCAACCTCGCTCAGCTTTACACCAGGAACCGACCCGGGATCACGGTGGAAATCCCGGAAAGCATCGGCAGCGGCGGCGGCATCAGGTCCGTTCTGAGTAGAAAAAGCAGCATTGCCCGTGTGGCCCGCCCAATAACGGAAAAAGAAAGCAGCCAGGGCCTCACCTCCCGCATTTTTGCCCTGGCGCCCATCGTTTTCGCGGTCAGCTCCGGGGTTGCCGGGGTGACGAACCTTTCCTTCGAGCAGATACTGGGAATATATTCCGGCGCAATACGGCAATGGGATGAACTGGGCGGTGGTGGCAAGATTTATGTAATGAACCGGGAGGAAGGCGATTCTTCCCGTACCGTGCTCGAAAATTCGCTGCCGGGATTCAAGGAGATTTCCGCCCCTGCCGGGGCAGTGGTGTATACTACCCCGGAGGCCGTGCGGATCCTGACGGATTCGCCAAACACCATCGGCTATCTGCCCATGCCCGCCGTGGCCGGGAGCGGGCTCAAGGCGCTGTCCGTCCAGGATATCGCCCCAACCGCGGCCAATGTCCGGCTGAAGAAATACCAACTGGTTGTTCCCTTTGCCCTGGTATGGAAAGATCCTCTCCCGCCGCTGGCCCAGGATTTTGTGAATTTCCTCTCAACCCCCGCCGCCAAAAAGCTCATGCTGGAAAACGGCGCTATCCCTGTTGAGTGAGCCTCAGCCCAATGCGCATCTCCATATTCAAAAAAATCTTTATCAGCCAATTTTCCCTGATCATCATTGCCTCCGGTTGTATTTCCCTGGCCAGCTATCTTTTCATGGTCCGGCAGTACAACGAATCCCAGAACGATACGCTGCGGATTATTTCCTCCGCAACGGCCATGCGGGTTTCAAACAAGGTTGCCCAGCACCGGGCCATCCTCAAGGAAGTCGCCGAATCCAAAGAGGTAGCCCTGTATGCCCAGAAATTCCAGGAGCTCCTCCTTGCCAAGCATCTGGGCCGACACCGGGAACAGTTCCCGATTCTTGCATACGTGAACCAGGAGGGCGCCCAGGAATTTCGCCTGGTCAACGGCCAGGCCAGCGAAGACCTCGAAAATCTTGCCGGTCAGAAGATATTCCGCACTGCCCTGGCCGCCCCGAACCAGGTGATCCTCGGCGAGGTGGCGCTTGACCCTGTTTTAAAAACCCACGCCTTGCAATTCGCCTATGCCCGGATAGACTATTTCGGCGATCAATTCCTCGGCCTGGTTTTCGGGCAATCGCCCCTGGCGAATTTTGTCGCCCCGGCCGCCAATTGCATGCCCAGCAAAAAAGGCTACTGCCTGATCGTTGCCCAGGACGGCACGATCCTGAGCGCCCCCGAGGCAAAAAAAGTCCTGCAACCTGTGGTTGTCGACCCCACCACCCTTGGCGCGCTGTTTGCCAAGGCCGAGACAGAACCCAATGGGCAGATTCGGCATGGTGTGATCAATGGCGAGGAGTGCTATTTTTCCGTCAGCCTGATCCCTGGCACCCCCTGGCTCGCCATGGGTGTGCTGCCTGCCCGGCAATACAGCGCGGTGCCCGCACTGTTTCGAAACTTTTCCATCGGCCTTTTTCTTGCCCTTCTGCTTTTGGCAGGCATCATCACCTTTTTTCTCGCCCGCTCCTTCACCTCCCCGATCCGGAAACTCGCCCTGGCCAGCACCGCCCTGGCGCAAGGGGATTTTGCGCAGCGGGTTGACCCGGGCACCGACGAAATCGGCGATCTGGCCCAATCCTTCAACTCCATGGCTGAGCAGCTCGGCGTCTTTGTCGCCCGGGAAAAACAGCTCCTCGCCGCCGAAGCAGCCGCCCGGCTGAAGGCAGAACTCGCTGACCAGCATAAAAGCGAATTCCTTTCCAAGATCAGCCATGAGCTGCGGACCCCGCTCAATATCGTTCTCGGTATGGCCGAATTGCTGGACAAGGGCGCGCAGGACGAAAAATCTTCCCAGAAAATCCTGGCCATCAAGGAAGCCGGACGGAACCTGCTCCAGCTCATCGACGGCATTCTCGATTTTTCCCGACTGGAAAGCGGCACCATATGCCTTACGCCTGCCCCCTTTGACCTCTTCGCCATCCTTGGCAGGCTGAAGAAAAAATACGAGCCTGCCGCCAGGGCCAAGGGACTTGCCCTCCTGTACACGGAAGCCGAAGCGGTGCCAACCACGGTTGTCGGTGACGAAGGGAGAATTTTCCAGGTGCTGGAAAATTTGCTGGACAACGCCATCAAATATACCGCACACGGCGAGATATCCCTGCGGGTTCGCCCCCTTACCCTCACGGCCAGCAACGGCGGGCACACCATCCATCTCCGCTTCGAGGTGGCCGACACGGGCTGCGGTATCCCCCTGGAACAGCAAACAGCCATGTTTAAGTCCTTCAAGCAGGCTGATCCCTATGCCACCCGCAAGGCCGGCGGCCTGGGGATCGGCCTCACCGTCTCCCGGCAGCTCATCGAACTCATGCATGGGGAGATCAGCATGAAAAGCGAACCCGGCCGGGGAAGCACCTTTTATGTCGATCTCGACCTGCCGGTGGCCAAGGAAGCGGCATCCTCCGCAACCGAGGAAAAAGGGCCGGAAATACCCGCCAGCGAAACAACCGAACACTCCAGCGGAGGAAGGGGGATGAGCATACTTGTCGCCGAAGATAATCCGGTAAACCAGAAGCTGCTGCGCCTCATGCTTGAGATGCATGGCCATCATGTGCTGGTGGCCGCCGACGGCAAGGAAGCCGTTGCCGTTTTCCAGAGCGAGCATATAGACCTTGTCCTGATGGATGTCCAGATGCCGGGGATGAACGGATTTGAAGCAACCGCGGCCATCCGGGAGCTAGAGAAACCCGCTGGCAGCCATGTGCCGATCATTGCCGTTACCGCCCATGTCATGCCGGGCTATAAGGACGAGTGCCTCAAGGCGGGCATGGATAATTACCTTTCCAAGCCCTTTCGCATGCAGGAGCTCTTTGCGATAATCGATGAAACCCTTGCCCAGTTGAACAATCCGGCCTGATATCCGATATGGCCGCCTATATTCTCAGACGTCTCCTGCTCATGATCCCCACCCTTTTCGGGATCATGCTGGTCACCTTTGCCGTCACCCAGTTCGTGCCGGGCGGGCCGGTGGAGCGGATGCTCGCCCAGTTGCAGGGGCAGGACCGCGCCGGCGGCGAGGTGCGCGCCAGCCGCAGCATGGATCTCTACCAGGGCAACAAGGGGCTCGACGTGGAACGGGTGGCGCAGCTCACCAAGCTCTACGGCTTTGACAAGCCGCCGGCGGAACGCTTTCTGACCATGATGAAGAGCTATCTGCTCTTTGATTTCGGCACCAGCTATTACCACCACAGCAGCGTGGCCTCGCTGGTCATTTCCAAGCTCCCGGTCTCCATGTCCCTCGGCTTGTGGTCCTTTCTCATCGTCTACGGGGTCTGCATCCCGCTCGGCATTGCCAAGGCCATGCGGGAAGGCTCTCGCTTCGACGTGGTCACCACCTCCGTGATCCTCATCGGCTACGCCATTCCCGGCTTTGTCCTGGCCATCGCGCTCATTGTCCTTTTTGGCGGCGGGAGTTTTTTCAGCATCTTTCCCCTGCGCGGCCTGGTTTCGGACAACTGGGCAGAGATGGGGCTGGCGGCCAAGGTGGCGGACTACCTTTGGCACATGGTCCTGCCCGTGCTCTCCAGCACGGTGGGCAGCCTGGCGGTCATGACCCTCTTGACCAAGAACAGCTTCCTTGAAGAGATCCGCAAGCAGTATGTGATCACCGCCAGGGCCAAGGGGTTGAGCGAAAATCAGGTGCTGTACCGCCATGTGTTCCGCAACGCCATCATCCCCATCATCACCGGTTTTCCCGGCTCTTTTATTACCGCTTTTTTCACCGGCAGCCTGCTCATCGAAACCATCTTCTCCCTGGACGGCATGGGGCTTTTAGCCTACGAATCCATGCTCAACCGCGATTACCCGGTGGTGCTGGGCACCTTGTATTTTTTCACCATCATCGGCTTAATCTCCCGCTTGCTCTCGGACCTGAGCTATGTGGTGGTGGACCCGCGCATCAGTTTTGAAAGTGTGGAGTCCCGGTGAACGATTTACCCATGCACCAGAAACCACAAAAACTCTCCTTCCGGCGCTGGCGGCGATTCAAGGCCAACAAGCGGGGCTATTACAGCCTGATCCTCTTTTCGATCTGTTTTTTCCTCTCATTAGGTGCTGAGCTCCTCAGCAACGACAAGCCGCTGCTGGTTTCCTACCAGGGAAACCTCTATTTTCCCATGCTGAAGGCATACCCTGAAACCACCTTCGGCGGGGAGTTTGAAACCGAAACCGATTACCAGGACCCCTTTGTCAAACGCAGGCTCACCAGCGGCGCCAATTATGCCCTGTTCCCGCTCAACCCGCACGGCTTTGCCTCGATCAACCTCCAACTCAACCAGCCGGTCCCCTCACCTCCCGATGCGGACAACTATCTGGGCACCGACGACCGGGGCCGCGATGTCCTTGCCCGGCTGCTCTACGGCTTTCGCCTCTCGGTGCTCTTCGCCTTTGTCCTCACCTTCATCGGCACTATCATCGGCATTATCACCGGCGCGGTGCAGGGGTACCTCGGCGGCCGCACCGACCTGTTCATGCAGCGCTTCATCGAGATCTGGAGCGCCATGCCCGAGCTGTACCTGCTGATCATCTTTGCCTCGATCTTCAAGCCCAGTGTGCTCCTGCTTTTGATCCTGCTTTCGATCTTCGGCTGGATGGGGCTGGCCGATTACGTGCGGGCCGAGTTCCTCAAGGGCCGCAACCTCGATTATGTCAAAGCGGCCAAGGCGCTGGGCGTGGGCAACATCACCATCATGTTCCGTCACCTGCTCCCCAACGGCATGACCCCGGTGATCACCTTCCTGCCCTTCCGGCTGAGCGGCTCGATCCTGGCCCTCACCAGCCTCGACTTCCTGGGGTTGGGCGTGCCCGCCCCCACCCCGAGCCTGGGCGAGTTGCTGGCCCAAGGCAAGAACAACATCGAGGCGTGGTGGCTCTCCCTGACCACCTTCGGGGTGCTGGTCGGCACCCTGGTACTGCTGATCTTTATCGGGGAAGCGTTGCGGGAAACCTTTGATCCGAGGAAGGTGTGATGTATTACCCTCCCCCTTGACGGGGGAGGGTCAGGGTGGGGGTGAAGTCGGCAGAAGGAATCATATCGGCACCTTCACCCACCCCCCCCAACCCCCTCCCGTCAAGGGAGGGGGGAGCTTAAAACAAAAAGCTACAAGGCGTACCATGCCAGGAATGATCCATGCTGCTTGAGCTGAAAAATCTCTCCGCCGGTTTCTACTCGGACAGCGGCTTTACCCCGGTGCTGGACAAGGTCTCCTTGGCCATCGCGCCCGGCGAAACCGCTGCCCTGGTGGGCGAATCCGGATCCGGCAAATCGGTGACCGCCCTTTCCATCCTGGGGCTGCTGGAAAAAGACGCAGCCAAGATCGAGGGGCAGATCCTCTTCAACAACGAGGATCTGGTCTCCTGCCCGGAAACCCGCCTACGCCAAATTCGCGGCAACCGGATCGCCATGATCTTCCAGGAGCCCATGACCTCGCTCAATCCGGTCTACTCCATCGGCGCCCAGCTCATCGAGCCGCTGATCCTGCATCAGGGTCTTGGCAAAAAAGAGGCGGCGGCAAAAGCTGAAAATCTCCTGGAGCGTTGCGGGATTCCCGACGCGGCTCAGCGGCTGAACAGCTTTCCCCACCAGCTCTCCGGTGGCCAGCGCCAGCGGGTGATAATCGCCATGGCCCTGGCCTGCCGACCGGACCTGTTGATCGCCGACGAACCGACCACGGCCCTGGATGTCACCATCCAGGCGCAGATCCTGGCCCTGATCAAGGAAATTCAGCAGGAGCTGGGCATGGCCCTGCTCCTCATCACCCACGATCTCAACATGGTGGAGAAGATCGCAGGGCAGGTCCACATCATGCATCAGGGCAGGATCGTGGAAAGCGGCCCCACCGTTGAAGTGTTTGGCAACCCGCGGGATCCCTACACCATCCATCTCCTGAACAGCGTGCCCCACGAAGCCCCGACGCCCAAGGACAAACCGCCTCCGCTCTTGACCGCCGCCGACCTCTCCTGCCATTTCCCGATCAAGGCCGGCTTCCTGCGGCGCACGGTGAACACCATCAAGGCGGTGGACGAGGTGAACCTCACCATCCGCCAGGGCACCACCTTCGGAGTGGTCGGCGAATCAGGTTCGGGGAAAAGCACCCTGGGCATGTGTTTGCTCAAGCTGGTCAACAGCAGGGGCACCCTGCTTTACGAAGGACGCGATCTGCTGACCCTGTCCAACAGTCAGTGGCGGCCCCTGCGCCGCGATCTCCAGGTGGTGTTTCAGGACCCCTTCTCCTCTCTGTCGCCCAGGCTCAATGTAGGCCAGATCGTGGGCGAGGGATTGAGCGTGCATGGCTTAGGCAGCCGGGAGGAGCGCAAGCAACGGGTGGCCGAGGCGCTGATCGAGGTCGGCCTTGAGCCGGAGATGATCGAGCGCTATCCCCACGAGTTTTCCGGCGGCCAGCGCCAGCGCATCGCCATTGCCAGGGCCGTGGTGCTCAAGCCCCGTTTCCTGGTGCTGGACGAACCCACCAGCGCCCTGGACATGACCATCCAGGCCCAGATCATCGAGCTTTTGAAAAGTCTGCAGGCCCGGCACGGTATCACCTACTTCTTCATCTCCCACGATCTGCGGGTGATCAAGGCCATGGCTGATGAAGTGGCGGTGATGCAGAATGGCCGCATTGTCGAGTCCGGCCCTGCTGCGCTGCTCTTTGCCAATCCATCCCACCCCTACACCAAAAAACTCTTTTCCGCAGCCTTTGACCTGGCTCCGGCTTGAGCCGAGCGATTGTCAATGGAATGAATATTCACGAACAATTAATACCAAGGAGAAAGAAGTGAAAAGATACGGAATAAAGCTCTTTATTGGCGGGATGGCAATTGCATGTCTGCTTCTGGCCGGAGTTCTCGCGGCGCCTGAAAAATCTGCGGCAGCGGCCAATCCCAAGGTGTTTTTTGATGTCGCCATCGGCGATGAGAAAGCCGGGCGGATCGTGATGGAGCTGTTTGTCGATGTGGTGCCGAAAACAGCGGAAAATTTCCGGCAACTGGCCACCCATGAAAAAGGCTTCGGGTTCAAGGGCAGCATCTTCCACCGCATTATTCCCGAGTTTATGCTCCAGGGCGGCGATATCACCAACAGCGACGGCACCGGCGGCAAATCCATCTATGGGCGCACCTTTGCCGATGAGAATTTCATCCGCAAGCATGTGGATCCGGGCATGCTGTCCATGGCTAATGCCGGGCGGAACACCAACGGTTCCCAGTTTTTCATCACCACCGTCAAAACGCCCTGGCTCGACGGCAAGCATGTGGTCTTCGGTAGGGTGGTTGAAGGCTTTGAGGTGGTCAAGAAGATCGAAGAAATGGGGTCGCGCAGCGGCCGGCCGCGAACAAAAGTGGTGATAGTGAACTCCGGCCAACTGGAGCAATAGGCTTTTCCCGGTTTCCGTACTACCCAGAACAAAGGAGACGAAGATGAATCCGCGCCTGATGATCCTGCTGGCTGTTTTGCTTATTTTCCTTCCTGGCGCCGTCGAGGTCAGAGAGATCCGGCTCAATAAGGGCGAGGTTTTCCGCGACCGGGATCTTACCGTGATCTGCGAAGGGGCGCCGGGTGCGGTTTCCGGCCTTGTCCAGCCCATATCCGTGCGCGAGTGTCAGTACTGGGACGATTTTTCCAAAAAATGCCTCTTTGAAAAAACCATCCATAGTTATGGCGAGGTGGAATGTGTCGAAGGGTGCCAGTATTGGGATTCGTTCAGCAACACCTGCGACTACACAAGCAAATGCACCTTTTATCCCCAGCAGGAAGCCTTTGTTCTGAAAACCTGCACCGAATTCGATGATCACAACCGCAAGTGTCTCAATACCCGGGAGGAAAAAATCCGCGCAGGCAGATAATTTCCCCGGGGTGACACCTACATGTTCAGTCGTTCCAGAGCGGTGACGACTCCGCCGGTGAATTCCACCCGGGCCACTGCATATTCCTCCCGAGTGTCGCGGTTGACCCAGACGTTTTCGTACTGAACGCTGCTCCTTCCGGATGTGTCCCGCACCCTCACCGGGATGGTCATCCGATCCGTGTGGGTCAGTATTCGCGTTCTCGAGTACGTCCAGACCGTTGCGTCACCCTTGTCGGTGGTCCGGGTATAGATCGTGTCCGGCACCCCCCAGGCAAGTTTGACCATTTCTTCGCTGAAGCCGAGTTCCACCTGGCCAGCCCGGATTTTCCGCTGGATTTCCGCGTTGAAGGAGTTGAAGAGTTCCTGATTCGAGGCGATGCGGCGGTCCCTGATCTGCTGGACGCTCATGCAGGCGGAAAGAGCAAAAACGCTACACAGAATAAGGAGCACTAGTTTTGTTTTTTTTAGCATGACGCTGTCTCTATGGAAAATGAACGTGTCTGGAAAACGCCAATAGGGCATGAACCTGATTCATCTTAAATAGAATCGAGCCAGAGAGGAAGAAAAGAAAACGAAGTTCCGAATAAACAGGATTACCTCTGCAAGGCGGCAAGCCTGTCCCGCAGCCATTCCTCCAGCGGCTGGTTCAGACGATGCACCGTGCCGCCCGGCAACCGCCCGTCCTCCCGCACCGCCGCCTCGAAAAGACCGGCAGGCACTTCCACCTTGGCAAGTTCCTCGGCGCCGCCCATGTTCCGGCGGATAAGGGTCACCTGGGGCGGGGTCTCCCAGTCGAACAAGACGAAATAGACCGATTCATCATGGGCGGAGCTGACGAAATCGTGGCCCCTGGTCCAGCCCGAGCCCCATTCGAGATACATGTCCACCGCCTTTTCCGGGGTCATCTTCCAGTCGATGGATTCCAGCAGTTGCTGCTGGCGGCAAAGCTCTTCCGCATTCATCATGATCGCGCACCTCCCATGGATGGAATATCGATACACCCCCAATTGTTTCCATCATAAAGCACAGTGGCGTCAAGCCGCCTTGACTTGGGTCAAGAGTTTTCAAGTTGGTGTGTCATTGCGCCAGGGGAGAGTTTCTGATTGTGGCTCAATGGGGTTTACAGATTCAGTAAAAAAGAATAACAATAATTTTCCGAAGGTCGGGGCTGCCGAACTGGCCTCTGAATTTGCAGTCCGCAAGGAAACCCAATACCCATGAAACCGGAAACAATCGCCACGACCCATATAGAGCTCTATCCCCTGCTCAGCAGCATGACAGCGGCCACCGACTTGATCAGCCCGGTGCTGGTGGACCATCATAAAAAGGTCTCTTTTGTCGCCGCCACCATCGGCAAAACGCTGGGATTAGACCAGCGCAGCCTGGAACGCCTTATCCTGGCTGCGGCAGTACATGATATCGGCGGGCTGTCGAGCAAGACCCGGGTGCAAACATTCGAGTTCGAAGTGGCGGAGCCGGATCGCCACACCCTGCCGGGATATTTCCTGCTGGCTGGATTCTCGCCGTTTGCGGACCTGGCCCGGCTCATCCGTTTTCACCACGTATACTGGCAAAACGGCCACGGCATGGTGGACCGGGGAGAAGAAGTCCCGCTGCTCAGCCATCTTATCCACCTGTCCGACCGGATTGCTGTTCAGCTTGATGCGAACCGCGAAATCCTGAGCCAAAAAACGGATATTGTCCGGCGGATCACCGCAAAAGCCGGGGAAATGTTCGTGCCCGAACATGTCCAAGCCTTTCAGGAAGTAGCCGGCAAGGAGGCCTTCTGGCTCGATCTGCTTTCCCCGTCGGTGAGCACTATTTTGCAGGAACGTTTCCCCCTGGGAGGAATGGAGCTTGACCGCGGCGGAATACTGGCCCTGGCGGAGATGTTCAGGCGTGTCATCGATTTTCGGAGTCGTTTCACCGCCACCCATTCAAGCGGGGTGGCTGCCGTTGCGGCGGCCATTGCCAATCACAGCGGTTTTAAAAAAGAAGACCCGGACAGGATGAAAATCGCCGGGTTGCTGCACGATATCGGCAAGCTGGTGGTTCCCCTTGAAATTATTGAGAAACGCGAAGGGCTCACCAGCGAGGATTTTGCCATTATCTACAAACATCCCTATTTTTCCGCGGAAATTCTTCGTGGCATTGAAGGGCTTGAGGATATCGCGCAATGGGGGGCATTGCACCACGAACGGCTGGACGGCACCGGATATCCATACAAAAAAACGGCCGATGAAATCCCTCTTGGCGCCCGGATACTCTCCGTTGCCGACACCTTCACCGCCTTGATGGAGGACCGTCCCTATCGCTGCGGCATCAGCGCGGCGGGCACCGATCGAATCATGCGGGATATGGCGACCTGCCAGAAGATCGATATGGATTTTGTCGCGCTGATCTATGAAAACATCGAAGAGATTAACGACAAGCGCTATGAGGCCCAGGTCGGAGCCGATCTTAGCCATCTTCAATTTCTTGAGGATTGTCGATTGTTGGACAACACCAAGGAAGCTCAAGAAAGGTGTCCGGTCAGAAGGTGAGGCAGCGAGAGGGGCAGGATCACGAGTGTCCGGTTGTTATCATTATAATTACTGATTAGCGCTAATCTTCCGCAAGACGTTATTTGTACATAGGAGAGCCCCGACGAAATTCTCCCTCTCCCCCGCTTTGGTGGGGGAGAGGGGGTACACGGCGGCTGTTCACCCTCTCCCTCAAGGGGGAGGAAATTTGCGGAAGATTAGCGCTAATCAGATAACCAATTGATAAGTTGGAGTTTTTTCAAAAAATCGTAACGCTCAAGATTTGTAGATCCATTTGAAGAAAAGCTCCACCTGCCAGCGGTTGCCTTATAGATGCGCTATGGTCAGCTGGAGTAGATTGTCAGGACGTTTTTGAAGCCAAGAAAGGCAGGGAGAAATAGACAGGAGGCAAGTGGACTGCCGTGCTGTGCTGGCTCAAAAAGCCGACAAAACTGGCAGTCCGAGAATGATGAGGATGAACAAGGCAGAGTGGAGGACTTCAACTCGCGGGATACTTGAAGAACGATGCCGAGATAAAGCTTCGGGCACAGCGAGTGTTCCTGTTATACTTCCTCATTACGGCGACGGCCGATAAACAATAATGCCATGCCGGAACCGAGCAAATATACGGCAGCCGGCAGCGGGACGGGGGATGGGTTCATCGCAGTCAGCTCTAAGTCCAAGCTCCCTGCGGGAAGAACGGGTATATCTGAAAAAACCGGCACCGAGATATTAGCACTCGTCGACATATCTGTGTTGATTAAGGAAATGGAACCGCCCGTGAAAAACTGGCCTGTTCCGCCTGAAAGACCCGACAGACCCGTTCTTACCATTGTCTCAACCAAGCCGTTCTCAAAAACAACAAGGTTGCCGGCGGACCGTATCGTAATGTTCCCCACAGTGTAAGGTGTCGAGGAGGAAACGGTGGAGCTGCCCCCTTCGTTGATTAAGGAGATGGAACCGCCCGTGACTAGCTGGTCTGTTCCTCCTGACGTCATTTTTGTTTTGTAAAAAATTTCACGATCGGCGATGGTAGAAATCCCGCTGCCTTTCACGGAGATGTCTACCGCCTGATTCTCCGCCACTCTCATCTTGCCCGGGGTGGTTCGGGTCATGCTCTTGTCGATAATTTGGAAAAAAAAACCGTCAAGGATTGGCGGGGCGTTTCCCTCATCCACGGAGAAGATGCGTGCGGCTGAAACGGGCATTTCCCTGCCGACAGAATCATTCTGTTGTCTGTAGCTGGCAAGCGAGGTCAATGCGGATGCTTGGGCCGCAGCGGATCCTGCAAGCACAAAGCCCAAGGCAACAACGGTAATTTTTTTCTTCATGAACCAATCCCCACGGTTTGAATTCCAATCGTAACGGTAACAGTATATTGTCATCATCCTAACTCTTGCTTGTTACGCCGAGATTATTTCTCCGTTAATATCATGTTAGGGTGAGTTTTAAAAAACTGTTGTTTCAGGCATGCGTTGTGTTACATAACAGGTGCGGCGCTGACACCAGGCAGCTTGAAAACACAAAAAAAATCAATGAGTGATAGGGAATGAAAAAGTTAGCCATAACATTTTGCTGTCTTTCCGCCCTGGTGTTGGGGGGAGTCGCCGGCGTCGGCGCCGGAACGGAAGAGCATTATATGTATACGGAGAACAATGGGGGAAAGCATTATGTTTTTGCCTGGGGACTGCTGCTTTCTGAATATGCAACCGTCGTTTCGGAGAGCGACAACGAACGTTCCGTGAACAACTGCCGCCTGAACGGAGAAACGACTCGGTGGGAGATTAAAAAGACGGATATGGATATGGTGGCTGTACGCCAGGAGAAAACAATCGTTTTTCGCGGCAAGATGCAAGGGAGGGCTGTCGAACAGACCATCGCCATTGACGGGCTCCCCTGGTACCAGCCGCTTTCTTTTTCCCTGAGAAATTTTCTTCAGTCAAAAAAAGATTCCGTGGACTTCTGGATGATCCGCCCCGACAAGCTCGAACCCGTTAAAATGCGGGCAACCCGTCAATCCTCGGAGAAAATTGAGGTGAACAAACGCGAGGAAATTGCTGTCCGGGTAGAAGTGCGGCTGACCGGCCTCCTGGCTGGACTTTGGTCCTGTCAGTACTGGTTTCGCCAGGAAGATGGGGTATTCCTGAAATACGAAGGCGTGCACGGCCCTCCAGGCACTCCGAAAAC
Source organism: Pseudomonadota bacterium (assembly GCA_018830485.1). Taxonomy (GTDB): domain Bacteria; phylum Desulfobacterota; class Desulfobulbia; order Desulfobulbales; family Desulfurivibrionaceae; genus Thiovibrio. Next base: position 123,476 of record JAHJRQ010000012.1, read on the forward strand.
CGTTATCCAACTCTCGGGCCGACAGAAAACCGGCTAGGAGATCAACAACCGGCGGATGCTCCCCAAGTCGTTGCCGAGACCCTCACAGACAATCCCTACCCTTCCCCGCCGCTGATCAGGTATTTGAGATAGTGGTAGAACGACAGTCCTGAAAAAACCACCAGCAAAACCAGCGACAACTTCACGGCCAACCGCTGGTAGCCATCTACCACCCCCCCCAATCCTTCCCTGCCCCGTACCAGCCCTGCAATCGCCGCGCTGGCCCCGAAGAAGGTTGCGGGAATCAAGGCGCCGTACAATCCAAAGCCGAAATAATGATACTCCGGCTTGAGGAGGCAGAACGGGCACTTATGGTAGGGCATGGCATAGACATAGGATGAAACCACCGTGGTGATCACCACCAGGGAAAGGACAAGAAACCAGAGCCAGCCCGCGGCATAAAGCCCGGCCAGCCAGAGCCGCCACCGCAGCAACAACTCCCATCCCGCAAGCAGAAGTCCGGCAATGGCGCCGATAAAGGCCAGCAGCAATCCCTGTTGAGAATACCCGGCGATGAGATTGGTGGAGCCGCCGGTGTTCTCGCCGAAAACCACGGCGCAGCAGGAGGTGATGATGTCCGGCTTGATCCCTGCGATGTACAGGGTTTGCAGGGTGACATCAAGGACAAGCAGAGGCAAAAGCAGGAGCAGGGCCAGGTATTTGATCCGCACCAGGGGGTAGTGTTCCGAGCGGATGTCCAATTGGTGGAGAAGAATCCAGAAGCCGTAGAAGAAGACGCCGAAGAGCTTGACCAGCAGCGCTGGCATGCCGAAGGGATTTGCCAGCAGGGCGCCGGTGGCGCACATGGCCCCGACGATGACCTGACAGAACTCATCTGCTGCCAGCACGAAGAGGATCAGGGTGACGATCTGAAAGCCCAGGCCGTAGGCGACCAGGGTGGAAGAGAGCCAGATCTCGTTTTCCAGCCTTATCTGTTGGTTGCTGTCGCTGCCCGGCTCCCAGAAACGCAGAACCCGCACCGCAGTTTTCCCGGCCACCGCGCCGAGCAGCAGCACCACCAGGCCGCAGAGGGTGAGAGCCAGGCTCCAGGGATTAAGGAACATGGATTCTGCCGTCCAGGATGGTGACGGTCCGGTCGATGGCCGGATGTTCGAAGACCAGAGGGTCGTGGGAGGCGATGACAATGGTCTTGCCCGCCGCCTTGAGCTGTTGCATGATCGCCATGAACTCCCGGCTCAGGTTTGTGTCGAGATGGGCCGTGGGCTCGTCGGCCAGGATGATTGGCTGGTTGTTGATCAGCGCCCTGGCAATGGCCACCCGCTGCAGCTCGCCGCCGGAGATCTGTCCGGCCGGGAACTGAGCCCGGTGGCTGATACCGAAGCGCTCCAGCAGCTCGTGCGCCCGGAGCTTGCGCTCCTTGGGCGTTACGCCCAGCGGCAGCAGGGGCAGGGCGATGTTCTCCAGCACCGTGAGTTCGGGCAGGATGTTAAAGCGCTGGAAGATAAAGCCGATGGTCTCACGCCGGTGCAGGGTGAGGAACCGGTCCGGCAGCCGGGCCAGTTGCCGCTCGGCAATGACGGCCCTGCCGCTGGTGGGCGGGAAGATACAGCCGATGATGGCGAGCAACGTGCTCTTGCCCGAGCCGCTCGGCCCCTTGAGGCAGACCATGCTCCCCTGCTCCACCGTAAGATCGATGCCGGAGAGCGCCCGAACTTCGTTGGCCCTGCCCTGGTTGTAGACCTTGCTCACTTGGGAAAGTTCGATCAGCATCAGATCAGCCTCCCAGCGCCGAATCGGCGGGAACCGTGGCGCTGCGCCAGGCCGGGATCACCGTGGCCGCCAGATAGGGAATCACGGTGAAGGCGAGGATCAGCAGGATATCCCCCGCTGCGAGCCTGGGGAGGAGATGCAGATCCGGCCTCAGCACGGACCAGCCCATGAGCACCGGCCTGAAGAGGGCGGCGTCAAAGTAGACCACATGGATGTAGGCTGCGGTCATTCCCACAATGCAGGCCAGGCCGGAAACGATCACCGACTCCCGGGAACGGACCGCCAGGATGTCGCTGGTTTCCCAGCCCAGGACTTTCAGGATAGCGATCTCCCGCCGCTCTTCCGGGGAAAGGCCGGAGGCCTTGTCCCAGGCCAGGATGACAAAGGCTGCCAGGGCAGCAAGCAGACAGATGGAGCCAAAGCCGCTGCGCCAGCCGAACACCACCTGGTAGGTCTTCTGGATCTGAGACCGGGTCAGCACCCGCACCGAAGGCAGGGCCTCGGAGATTTTTTTGGCAATGGTCTCGATCTCCTTGGGGTTGGCCACATAGACGCAGAGATCCGTGACCAGCCCGGCGGGAATCCCGAAAAGATCACGGGCATCGGCCACATTCATGACAATGAGATCGTTGGTCAGGATATCGGTGTCGGGCGAGAATTCGCCGCTGATCTCAAAGGGCTTTAAGGAAAGATCGGGCCTGAACAGGGAGAAGGTGGTGCGTCCGGCAAGGTCCATGGTCTTTTTAATGGATTGCCCGACCACCACCCTGCCCTGCGCTTCGTCCGCAGGCCCCGGCATGACACCCTTGGCCAGGGTGGCGCCGAGACGACCGCCTTCCGGCATCTCGTTCACCTCCAGCCCCATGACCGTGTAATTGGCCAAGCGGACCTCGTCAAAATAATAGCCCCAGATCCGGGGTACCACCCGTCGGATGCCGAAGATGCCCGCCAATTGTTCGCCATAAGCCAGGGGGATGGACTCCTGGCGGCCGGCCGACATCTTTTGCAGGGTGATCTCCGGGGTATGGGCCAGCACCTGCTTCGCCTTGTCCGAGAGAGCCTGGGTCACCATCTGGAAGGAGGCGAGCAGGAAGATGACCGCCGCAAAGACCAGCAGGACGCTGAGGCTTTTCATCCGGTGCCGCCACAGGGAAGAGAGGGCAAAATCGAGGATGCTGAGCTGTTTTTCGAGGTTGTGTCGGGCCATGGCGGTCAGCGGGAAGGCGGCAGCCAGAAGGCGCCGGTGGGAAAATGTTCGATGGCTCCGGGATGATCCATGAAGGGAACCACGGGGTCGCTCACTGCGGGATGCCGGGTGTAGCGGGCCTCTGTGGCCACTGCCAGATCGGTGAGACCCAGTCCGCGGGTGACCACTTCCAGTCGGGCCAGGGTTGCATACTCAGCCATGCGCCTGCTCAGGCCATCAAAAAGGAGCGCTCCGTCAAGGGCCAGCAGCAGACAAAGAAACATGGCGAAACGAAGAGCGGGCCGCATCGGTTCAACGCATCTTTTGGCCCTGGCGCATGGACTGCACCAGCGGTTCGGTGATTTCGTCAAAACGGAGAACCTTGGTCCCTTTATGATCCGTGCGAAAATTTTCCGCCGCCGCAACGGAGCCAAAGGCGATGAATTCATGCCCCATGGGCCCGTACACATCACTGCCGACAACGTACCAGGCGGCACGGCCGTCAATCCAGGCAAGGGTATAATAGTCTTTTACCCAGATATCCCGCACTGTCTGCCCCGGCATGCCGAAAGATGCTGGGTTGAGAGTAAAGGCCAGCAAATCTTTTACGCCATCGAAATATTTAACGGTCCCGCTGGTCAGACGAACCTGCGTTATCCAATCCGGAAATTTTGTCACGAACATTCCGCAGACCGGGCAGCGTTCCTTGGGGGAAATATCCTTTTCAGGTTGGGCCAGAAGAGGGGTTGCCATAAAGATACAGAAAACGAAGCATGCAAAAAATGCACTTTTCCTTACAAGGCAATTCTTAAGAACCAATTTTGACATTCTTGTTCAACCTCTTGTTTTACTGCTGTTTATCTGTGTTTTTATCGAGGTGTTCGCCCAGCAAATTTTTCAACTCGGCCTCACTGACTCCCCCGAGAATGGCGGCAAGAATCTTGTGATCCGGACTGATAATGATGGTTTGCGGTTCTAACTTGATATTGTACCGCGCTGAAATCATGCCGTCCTTGTCGAGAAGCACGGGAAAAACGATGCCCAGATCGTCCACAAACCGATGCACCGTTGCCTCGTCCGAATGGCGATTGACGTAAACAACCCGCAACCCGGCATCCTTGTACTTATCAAAGTACTGGTTGAAAATCGGAGTGTCGGCCCGGCAAAATTTGCAATCCGTAGACCAAAAACGCAAAACGACCGGTTTGCCTGTATATCCTGCAAGAGAAACCGATTGACCGTTCAGATCGGTTCCGGAAAATGCCGGGGCCGGGTCGCCGATTTTTAGTTTTTTGGTCGCCCGCTCACCGTCGGAACAGGCGGCAAGGGCAAGAAAGACTCCGCAGAGTAGAAATAACGTGAGGATGTTTTTTAACATAAAAGGCTCTTGCAACAGTGTGTTTGTGGTTCGACAGGCTCATCACGAGCGGAAAAAGGTCAATGCTCTCAGTATGACTTCCGTTCGCCCTGTCGAAGGGATTTTTTTTGTGAATACATCAATTCCGATTCACTCCGGAAAGGCAAAAAATCTCAGCCGGCCTGTGGAGTGAGAACTGCCTGGCGCATGGAGAAAACCCTGGCGCCCTTTTGGGTAGCGGCAAGGTCGCTGTTGTGGGTCACCACCACAAAGGTTGTGCCCTGTTCATTATATCGTCTAAACAGTGCAAGGATATCCTTTTCTGTTTCTTCGTCCAGATCCCCTGTGGGCTCATCGGCCAGGATGATGTCCGGGCAGTTGATAAAGGAGCGGGCAATGGCAACCCTGCGCTGCTGGCCGCCGGAAAGCTGCGAGGGAAAGGCATTGGCCTTGTCCGCCAGGCCGACCTGGGCGAGGATATCCAGGGCCAACACACGGCTTCCCGCGGGATTCTGACAAAAACTCAAGGGGAGCAGGATATTTTCCATGACCGAGAGGGTGGGAATCAGGCTGGCGAACTGGAAGATGAAACCGATCTTGCTGTTGCGCATGGTGGACAGGGCCTGGTCGGATTGCCGCCAGTTTTCCACCCCATCAATAAAAACCTGCCCGCTGTCCGGGGAGGTCAGCCCGCCGATCAGACTCAAGAGCGTTGTTTTTCCGGAACCGGAATGTCCCAGAATAACAAGAAAATCCCCCTTGTTTACAGGAAGATTTACGGTGTTGACGGCGTGGACCATGGTGGCCTCCACCGGGTAGGCCTTGGTGAGCTCCTTGCATTCGATGATCACGTATTTCCCCATTGTTTCGATGCGGTAGCAGGTCATGGGCCAGGGGGCTGAAAAGAGAAGAACAGCCCCGGGCACGATCTGCTGCAAAATTATTTGCCTCTGCGTAAAAATGAGGTTGCCAATATACCACTGAGTGGTAATATCGTAAACATGAATGCGGCATTTTGTCGCATGGCAATTTGTCGCACCTGAGAATTCCGCCTTGAGCGAGAGCAGCGAGCCGATCGCCTCCGCCCAAGGTGATTAGTAAGTGAACAGACAGTCATTAACTGTCGGATGCCGGCACGCCCCATGACCTTGCCGGCATTTATAACGAGGAGAAAATCATGCAATTTACCAAGTCTACCTGGCGCACATCCCTGATCACCGGCACCGTCGTCGCCCTTGGCATTGCCGGCGCCACCGCGGCAATGGCCTCTGGCAACTATTCCGGCACCGCGTATATTGCCGGCATGGGCGGTCATTTCGCCAAGGCTGTGTTCAAGATCGACCCCAAGGCCGAGACCCCCATCACCCTGGACGAACTGGATATGATCGAGATCGGCAGCGGCGCGACCCACCCCACCCATGACGCCCGCATCGACTATAAGGACCGCGACACCATGTTCTGGTCCACCTACAAGCCGGATGCCGCAGCCAACAACTCCTACCATTACGGCAAGACCGACCTCAAGACCGGCCAGGTAGTAACGGACAAAACCTTCCCGGTTCCGGCCAAGGTCATGAACACCAAGGCCGGCTACTGCGCCTCCGCCCAGACCAAGAACTTTTTCATGCCCATCTCCATGAACAAACCCGGCTACATCAGCGTCATCGACAAGAAGACCATGGAGATGAAGCACAACATCTTTCTTGAAGGCACCGAGGCCGACATCAAGGGCGGGGTTAAATACACCCACGGCATCAACTCCCCGGACATGAAAGAAATCCTGATCACCCTCAACGAATCCAATGTTGCTCCGGACAACAAGGAGCTGGGCGACGGCATCGGCAAGATGCACATGTTCGTTCTTGACGCCAAGGCGCTTGAGCAGGGCAAGGTTAAGGTGCTGCGCAAGGGCGTGGCCGACGGCAATGCCAAGAAAACCATCAGCTTCCGTCAGTACTACTCACCGGACGGCAAGTACATCGCCAACGCCACCGGCGACATCCTCTTCCTGATCGACGCCAAGACCCTGAAAACCCTGGCCTCCGTGACCATGGCTCCGCTGGAAGAGACCCACGACGCCATCTTCACGCCGGACAGCAAGTACGTCATGATCACCACCCGCACCAAGGCCATCCTGCCCGGCTGCAAGGATCCGGCCAAGCCTGCTGACGGCGAGTGGCGCATGGACGGCCAGTTGCGTCTCTTCGACGTAGCCGCCAAAAAGATGGTCGGCAAGGCAACCTCCGCTTGCCTCAAATGCCATGACGAGCAGCTCGGCACCGGCGAAGACGCTCCCCACGCCGTTCTCTGCGGCCTGGACGTGAACTGGGCCAAGGTAGCGAAGAAGAAATAAGTTTTATTCAGCAGCGTTATGTTCTATACAAAAACCGGGGGGCCGCAGCCCTCCGGTTTTTGTGTTTTCTGAACCCACCCCCTTTTCTCAACAGACCAGAAACCCTATGACACCGCGCAACGCCCACACCATCATCGCCATTGCCTGGAAAAGCGTCACCCGGAAATTGTTCCGCAACCTTATCCTCATGCTGGCGGTTGGTCTGCTCGTCGCCCTGCTGACCTTTGCCCTGCTCTTTAACAAGGCGGTGGAAGACGATATCGAGGAGGCAAGCAAGCGGCTCGGCGCGGACATCGTCATAGTTCCCTCCGAGGCCAAGGGCAACGCCGAGGAATTCATCCTGGAAAGCAGGATCAAGAGCTTTTACATGGATAAGTTCGTGTTCGACGACATCAGCGAGCTGCCAGACATCAAGCAGGCGACCTACCATATCTACCTCAACACCCTGAGTTCCGGATGCTGCAGCATCGACGAAGGGCAGGTCATCGTCTTCGACCAGGACAAGGATTTCGTCGTCGCCCCCTGGCTGGAGACCGGGCCCAAACGTCTGGAACCGGGCGAGATCTACGTGGGAAGCTATGTGTACGAGTATCTCGGCCTGATCAACACAGCCAGCCTTTTTGGCAAGGGCGTCAAGGTGGTCGGCCATCTCCGGCAGACTCGCACCGGCCTTGACCACGGTGTGTTCATGCGCCTCGATGACCTGAATAAGATCTCCCCCGAGGCAACGGGCGGCTATCAGGCCGGTAAAATCTCCATCATCTTCATCAAGGTGAAAGACGGGGTACCGACGGACAAGGTGGTGGCGGATATCCGCACCCTCAACCCCACGGTGGGGGTGATGACCAGAGGCGAAATCGGCGCCGACGTTCGGAACACCCTGGGGGACATCCTCCGGGTGTTTTCCATAACCATCCTCATCTCCTCGCTGCTCGCCCTGCTCCTGGCCTGGTCGACCTTCACCGTGCTTGCCAACGAGCGGCGGCGCGAAGTCGGGATTCTTCGAGCCATCGGCGCCCATCAGAGCCACATCATGAAGATCTTCCTGGCCGAGGCGTTGCTGATCAGCACCATGGGCGGCGCGGCCGGAGTGGTCATCGGCCATTCCCTGATCCATTATCTGGCCAAGGATTTTACCCTGCTCCGCACGCTGGGCACGGTTTCGACCATAACCACGGGCAACATCACCATCGGGCTCATCGCCATGGCAGGCGGCATCGCCATCTGCCTGCTCGGCGCGGCCATCCCCATCCTGCGCCTGGCCCGGATGGAACCGCTCCTTGCGATCAAGGAAGCATGAGGCGCTAAGGGCTGACCGCGTAAGGGTTGCCAAAAAATTCTTGACTTTACCCTGATATCCGCTAAGTTGACGCTCATATCTCAGGCGCTCTGGAAAGAGCTTAAAAGGGAACCCGGTGTAAATCCGGGACGGGCCCGCCGCTGTAACCGGGGACGAGTTTCGCAATAACGCCACTGTTTTTTGAACGGGAAGGCGCGAAACAAGGACGAACCGGAAGTCAGAAGACCTGCCAGGGATAGTATATGTATCGCACACCTCTCGTGGACAGGGAGTTGTTGCGCTGGTCCAGTGGATATTTCGGGAAATCCCCTGATCGATACTTATCGGTCCGGGGATTTTTTTTATCCGCTTTCCTTTCATGGATGCCCCCCGGATCAAAAAAAATTTTGGTTGGAGGGATGCAAACAATGAACAAGAAGATGTATGCGGCGTTGCTGGCCTTGACTGTTGCCTGGCCGGTTCACGGACGCAGCGCCGAGCCGGTGGCCACCATGGATGAGGTGGTGGTGACGGCGACCAAGACAGCGGAAAACGTCCATGATGTGCCGAATGCCGTGATCCTGAAAGACGGTGGGGATATCGAGGACGCGCCGGCCAGGAGTCTCGGCGAGTTGCTGGCCAACGAGCCGGGGCTTGACTGGCGCACCAGGGGCGACTACGGCGGGGCCACAGAAGAGCTCCACATTCGGGGCATGGGCGGCGACGCCACCCAGGTTTTCCTGAACGGCATCAACATCAATTCTCCGTCCTTGGGCACTGCCGACTTGGGCCTGCTGCCCATGGGCAGCATCGAACGGGTTGAGGTGGTCAAGGGGCCTGGTTCCCTGCTGTACGGCACCGGCGCCATGGCCGGTACGGTGAACATCCTCACCAAGAACCCCGAGCCGGACAAACTGGATATGAAGCTGGGAAGCGGCTTTGGCAGCGAAGGCAATTACGAGCTTTCCGCGGAGCAGGGCATGTATGTTGCCGACGGCCTGGGCTACTATCTCACCGCTTCCCGCCGGGAAAGCGACGGCTTCCGCGACAACAGCGACCTCCGCCATAACGACGCCTCCCTCAAGCTGGTCCACGACAAGAACAAGCTGCTCTCCGCCAGCCTGTATGGCGCCTGGATCGACCGGGAATACGGGGTGCCGGGGGTGAAGCCGCCCGACACCACCCAGGAACATGTTGTCAACGGAACCCGGATGTACAACGCTGATGCCGCAAGCCTGGTGAACGAGGGCAGTGACCAAAACTTTTACTCAGCCCTGGAATTGAAAAGCCAGCCGCTTTCCTGGCTGACCCTTGCCCTGCGGGGCGATGCGGTGAACATGGAAAATTATTTTTACCAGCGCTACAACGCAACCGGCGCCGGTCAGGAAACCTGGGTCACCAACGAGATTCTGGGGTTGGAGGGTACGGCGGAGATGCGGTTGCCAAAAGGGATTACCCTGCTGCTAGGCAGTCAGTACCGCAATTACGATTACACCAACGAGGTGGGTGGCCTGGATGCCTATGGGGTGGCGCTACCCGCCGCCACCACCGAGGCAGAGCATGATGTCTTCACCCAAGGCAACTACGGCGAGGCACAATGGCAGGCGAACCAGTACCTGAAGCTGCTTGCGGGGCTGCGCTATGAGGAGCACTCCATGTTCGGCAACGAAACCCTGCCCCGTTTCGGCGTCATGGTGACCCCCCAGGAAACGACCAGCATCAAGTTCGGTCACGGCAAGCACTTCAAGGCGCCCACCATGAACGACCTCTACTGGCCGGAAAGCGCGTATGTGCGGGGGAACCCCGATCTGAAACCCGAAACCGGCTGGCACAGCGACCTCACGGTGGAACAATCCTTTTTGAAAAAGAAACTGACCGTTTCGGCAACCTATTTTAAGTGGAACATCGACGACAAGATCGACTGGGCCCAAAATCCGGCCTTCCCTGGCCCGTGGGGGGACAAATATACTCCGTCAAACACCAACTCCTACGAGGCCACGGGCTGGGAATTGGGGGTTTCTGCCAAGCCCCTGGATTCGGTAAGGGTGAGCTTGGGCTATACCCGAACCAATGCGGAGGAAGAGCAGGCTGTCGGGATGTGGAGGCAGGCCCAATACACCCCGCGCAATCTGTTTAAGGGGCAGGCCGACTATTTTCTGCCTTCCGGGCTTACCACCAGCGTGGTGGTCCGCTATGTGGGCGATCGGCCCGCTGTCTATGCCTCGGATACAGCCACAGACCCTCAGCACACCCTGGATTCTTACATAACCACCGACCTGCGCATAAGCCGGCGGTTCCAGGAGCACTGGCTGGCAGCCATCACGTGCAACAATATCTTTGATGCCGGGTACGACACCTACACGGCCACCTTCCGCGATGAAAACCTGGGGAGCACCACCCGGCAGGGATACCCTGGCGCGGGCCGCTCGGCCTTTGCCTCTCTTTCCTACGAGTTCTAAGAAGAGATATGCGGAAGAAACCTGTTTTTAGTATTGTTGTGTTCATGCTGCTCTGGGCTGGGGCAACTGCCCCGGCCTGGGCGAACCCGCTGCGGGATGCGCAGGAAAGATTCCCTGTTGATCATCCTCCCCAGCGGGTGGTGTCGCTGGTGCCCGCCGCCACCGAGATGCTGGTGGCCGTGGGCGCTGGCGACGCAGTTGTTGGAATTACCAGCCACGACACCCTGCCGGTGGACCAAGGAAAAAAAGAGATCGTGGGCGGTTTTGTTGCCCCCTCTTTGGAGAAGATCGCGGCGCTCCACCCCGATCTGATCCTGGTCTCCAGCCTGCACGGCACGTTGAAGAAACGTTTTCAAGACCAGTGCGCCGTGGTGGAACTTCCCTCGGCTCATTCGGTGGAGCAGGCTCTTGAACGGCTCCACGATCTTGGCGCACTGCTTGGCCGGGGGCAGGAGGCGGATGGACTGGCTGCGGGTATTCGCGCCGAGTTGGCGCTGATCCGGGCCAAGGTGGAGCCCATCCCCGCTGCCAAGCGTCAGCGGGTGATGAGGCTGATGGGACAGGCACCGCTCAGGACGCCGGGGGACGACTCCTTCCAGAACGACTTCATCCGGAGCGCTGGGGGGATCCCTCCCCGTTTCGGCAGAAATGGGGAGTCTATCGAGGTGAGCCCGGCGGAGATTGTCCGGTTCAATCCGCAGGCCATCTACATGTGCGGGGATTCCGCCGCCGAAACGGTGCTGGCCAACCCGGCCCTGCAGAAAATCGAGGCGGTCACACACAAAAGAGTCTTTTCCTTCCCCTGCGAGCTCACCTGCCGCGCCGGGGTCAACATGGGCGGCTTTGTCTCCTGGCTGGCGGCACGGGTGTACGAACAGGAGTTCTCCGATCCAGCGCACCAGGCGTATCCAGACCAAATGCTCGAGGCGCGGCCGGTTGCGCTGCCCCTTCCCTATGTCCGGCAGGCACTGATGCAGAAAAGCCGGGTCCGCGATTTCATCAACAAAACCCTGGTGGTGGATTTCACCACGCCGCAGCGCATACTCTCCACCCTGGAGGGGATGCGGGAGGGCGTGATGAGCGTGGGCAATCATTATTATCCCCCGCCTTCCTGGGGGCTTGGCCACACCAGCGGCTTGGACGGCTTGCGCCGGACGGTGACTACCGCCCTGGCCCGGCCAGCCGCCCAGACCAGCCTGTTGTTCACCGGGGCGGACATGGATTATCTCGTCGTGGCTAAAAAATCGTTTCGCGACCTCACCGTGTATGCCCTGGTTACCGCGGGAGTCAAGACCAACGCCATGCGCATGGCCAAGGACAGCGGCAACTTTTACGAGCCCGGCACCATCAATATCGTCTTGCTCACCAATGCCCAGTTGAGCGAACAGGCCATGAGCCGGGCGATCATCACCGCCACCGAGGCCAAGAGTGCGGCCTTGACCGACCTGGACATCCGCAGCACCTACAGCCCAAACTATGCCGCCACGGGCACCGGCACCGACAACCTTCTGGTGGTGCAGGGCGAGGGACCCGGGATCAACGGCGCGGGCGGACACACCAAAATGGGGGAACTCATTGCCGCCGCCGTGTATGACGGAGTACGCCGGGCCATCGCCGGACAGAACAGGATAACCGCCGACCGCTCCATCTTTGCCCGGCTGGAGGAGCGGCGGATCAATCTTGCCTCGCTGCTGCCCTCCGAGCCCGAGGAATGCTCCCTGGATCGCCGGCAATTGGTTGCCGCCGTGGAGGATGCGCTCATGCAGCCGGAATATGCCGGGTTCATGGCAGGTTCGCTGGCCATAAGCGATGCGGCCCAAGCAGGGCTTGCCGATCCGAGGGGACATGCATCCTGGGCCAGGGCTGTGGCTGCGCGGCTGGCTGGCCGTGCGGTTGAGCCCTGGCGCACGCGTTTTTCCGAAGGCCAGTTGCCCCCGCTGGTGGCAAAGGCCTTGGAGGCACTGGTCAACGGGGTATGCGGTAGGGAAAAAGGGAGCGCGGATTGAAGACGGATTCGACGACACTGGAGCTGTATACTGCCGGGCAATCGGACAGGCAGATCACTGCCGGAATCCGGCCCACCCCGGTATCTCTCCCTTGGCTTGGATTCGCCGTTTTAAACGGAGGGCCCGTGCGGGCGCTGCTGTGCTCGCTTCTGTTGCACGGGGCTCTGCTGCTTATCTCTCTGGTTGGCTGGAGTCTGTTGCCCATGGAGCAGGCACCCCCTTCGGTGATCTCGGTGTTTACCCTGCAGCAGGAAGGCGAACCGGAAGCACCGGGTGGAACGCGTTCTGAAAATGCTCCCACGACTCAACAGATAAAAGAACCTACTACCAAGGGGATACACGACAATACAGAAGTGAGGCCTGAAATTGCTCCTTCACTCGTATCGTCCTCCCCTGCCAATCCCGAACCTGGACACGTCATGGCATCAGAGCCACCGATGGACGCCACTGCCCAACAAGGTACTGGCTCGGGCAGTCCCGCTCCCAGCCCCACTCCTGTCGGTGGGACAGGCGAAGGCGCACCAACCGGCGAGATATTGGCCCGCCCGCTCTACACAATCAATCCGCCGCCGCCCTACCCCAGGCTGGCCCGCAAGCTTGGCCACGAAGGCGTTGTGCAGCTTGAGGCGCTGGTTTCCATTGCCGGCCGGGTGGATGATCTGCGGATTGCCGCAAGCAGCGGCCATGAATCCCTGGATGCCGCAGCCCTGGAGGCCGTGCGTTTCTGGCGGTTTTCCGCTGGCCAGCGCAACGGGCAGCCCGTAGCCATGCGGGTCCGGGTGCCGGTGCGTTTCAGCCTGCGGGCGGGGAGCTGAAAACAGTGCAAGAACCCTTAAAAAAAACCGGGCGCGGCATCGTCCTGGCCGCCCCGTCCAGCAACAGCGGCAAGACCCTACTGAGCCTGGGACTGGGCGCGGCCCTGTTACGGGACGGCCTATCGGTGCAGTATTTCAAGTGCGGCCCGGATTTCATTGATCCCACCCTGCACCGGCTGGTGAGCGGTCGGGTGTCGCGCAACCTGGATCTGCGGATGTGCGGCCCAGCTTTTGTGCGGCAGAGCTATGCCCGACACTGCGCTGCGGATTTCGTCATCGTCGAAGGGGTGATGGGGCTCTTCGACGGCGGCGAGGCCAGCACCGCATCCTTGGCCAGAACCCTTGCGCTGCCGGTGGTGCTGGTGGTGGACGCTTCGTCCTGCGCCGAGAGCATCGCGGCCCTGGTACATGGCTTTGAATCCTTTGACCCGCAACTCACCATTGCCGGAGTCATCTTCAACCGGGTTGGCAGCGAGAGCCATTACCGGCTGCTTGCCCAGGCTGTGCACGAACATTGCCGGACCGAGGTGTTGGGCGGGGTTCCCCGGCATGACGATTTTCTGGTTTCCGGCCGTCATCTCGGTCTGCACATGGACCACGACGAACCGCTTTCCTCGGAAAGGATCAACAGGATCGCCGAGGTCATGGCCCAACATATCGATCTCGCGCTGTTGCGGGAGAAGGGCGCGGTCCTGCCCAAAGTTTCCGGGTCGGCGGAAGTACGTAAAACAGCGCCGTGCGTTCGTCTCGGCATTGCCAGGGATGCGGCTTTTTGTTTTTATTATGAGGACAACCTTGATCTTTTACGGGCGGCCGGCGCGGAGTTGATTCCGTTCAGCCCCCTGTCCGACTCGAAGTTACCCGACGACCTGGACGGCTTGTACCTGGGCGGCGGCTACCCGGAACTCCATGCGGAGGCCCTGGCGGCCAACCATTCCCTCCGGGAGGAGATTGGCCGCCGGGCCAAGGCTGGGCTGCCGATCTATGGCGAATGCGGCGGCTTCATGTATCTGTGCGAGGCGCTGGTTACGGCGGAGGGCGCGGAATATCCCATGGCCGGGGTATTTCCGGTAAAAGCCCGGATGCAGAAACGGCTGGTGCGGCTCGGCTATTGCACGGCAACGGTTACGAAAAACACCCTGTGGCCGGAAGGTGCGAGCCTTTTCGGCCATGAGTTTCACTATTCGGAGACAGACCCCATACCCGATTGGGTTGAGAGGATGTATCGCCTCGATGATGGCAGGCCCGAAGGTTTTTGCCTGCACAATACCCTGGCCGGGTACATGCATCTGCATCTGGGGGCCACCCCCGAGGCGGCCGCCCACCTCATCGAGTTTTGCCGCACACATGGCAGGGAGGCACAGTGAGACAAAGAAACACCATTTTCCCCCTCATCCTCCTTGTTGCCCTGTTTTTTCCAGGACTGAGCTCTGCGGCCACCGTGGTGGATCAGGCCGGCCGGACGGTATCTCTCCCCAATGCGCCCAAGCGCATCGTTGCCCTAGCTCCCAGCCTGGCCGAGATCGTCTTTGATCTGGGCCAGGGTGCCAGTCTGGTGGGGGTGACCCAGTTCAGCGACTTTCCGGCCGAGGCCAAGAGTCTCCCCAGGGTCGGCTCCTATGTAAGGTTGGATCTTGAACGGATCGTGGCCCTCAAGCCTGACCTCTGCCTCGGTATCCGGGACGGCAATCCCAAGCATCAGGTGGAAAAAATCGAAGCTGCCGGGATTCCGGTGTACATCATCGACCCGCGCGATATCAAGGGGATTATGGCAGCCATCCAGGGGGTGGGCGAGGTGCTCGGCGTGCCGGCACGGGCCGAAGCGCTTGTTGCCGAAATGTCCGGCCGCGTTGCGCGTGTGCGGCAGCAGGTGGCGACAACCCACTCCCGGCCGCGGGTCTTTTTCCAGCTCTACTCACCCCCCATCGTCACCGCCGGCACCAGAACCTTTATCCACGAATTGATCACCATTGCCGGCGGCGTCAATCTGGGGGCCGGGCCAGTTGACTATCCGCGCTTGAGTTGGGAAAAAGTGCTCTCCCTTGATCCGGAGGTGGTGGTGGTCACCGCCATGGGCGGCAAACAGAAACCGGAGCAACTGAAGGCGCAATGGCAGCAGTGGACGCAGCTTTCCGCAGTGCGTTCAGGCCGGGTGCATGTGGTGGACGACAACCTCTTCGACCGGCCGACTCCGCGCCTCATTAACGGGATGGAGGCGTTGCTTCGCGTCCTCCATCCCGAGTTGTTCGGAGCCGCGCATGTTCAATGACCTTCGTTTGGGCGTTCGACTCACCCTGGTGACCATCGCGCTGGCCGGGCTGCTGGCAATAAGCTTCCTGCTCGGCATGGGCATCGGCCCATCCGGCAACGGGATTTCCGAGCTGCTGACCGCGGTTTTCGGCAGCGGCGACCCGCAATCGGTCTTCAGCGTTATTGTCTGGAAGATCCGGCTGCCCCGGGTTATCCTGGCAGCGGCGGTGGGCTCCACCCTTTCCTTGGGTGGGCTGGTGTTTCAGGCCCTGCTCCGCAATCCGCTTGCCGAGCCTTACATCCTCGGTATCTCGGGCGGTTCGGCGGTGGGGGCAATCGGCGGCATGCTCCTTGGGTTTTCTCCCTTTCCCGGCATGGCCCTGGCCGCCTTTGCGGGCAGCCTCCTGATTCTTGTCCTGGTGGTCGGCCTGATCTCCGGCAACACCTCCATGGGCCGGGACTCCCTCCTCCTGGGCGGGGTAATGATGAATGCCTTCTGCGGGGCGATCATCATGTTTCTTATTTCCATTACCCAGACTTCGGAGGTCCACCAGATCCTTTTCTGGCTCATGGGCGACCTTTCCATGTCCGGTCTCGACCGCTTGCCGGTGCTGCTTCTCCTCTTGCCCTGTTTCGCCGTAATTTTCGCGCTGTCGAAACCTTTGAATATGCTCCTGGCCGGGAGGGAATCCGCGGCCAGCCTGGGGATCGACGTGCGGCGGCTCACCATGCTGCTGTTGCTGGTCACCACCTGCATGGTGAGCTTGGTGGTGTGCCAGTCCGGGTTGATCGGTTTTGTCGGTCTGGTTATTCCCCATGTCCTTCGCTTGCTTCTGGGGCCGGACCACCGGCTGCTCGTGCCGGCCTGCATCCTGGGCGGCGCTTCCTACCTGATCCTCTGCGATCTCCTGGCCCGCACCCTACCAACCTCTGGCGAGATGCCTGTAGGTATTGTCACGGCCCTCATCGGAGCCCCGCTTTTCATCGCCCTGCTGTGGAGGTCCCGCCGATGCCAGTGATCTCTGTCACGGGTCTTGATCTCTGTTACGGCAAGCGGCAGGTGCTGCAGGATATTTCCATGCAGGTGCATCACGGGGAATTCTATCTCATCATCGGGCCAAACGGCAGCGGCAAAACCAGCCTGCTCAAGGCACTGGCCAATCTTCTCCCCATCGCTGACGGCCAGATCGAGATTCTCGGCAAATCATTGACCAGCTATACCAGACGGCAATTGGCGCGCAAGCTTGCCGTGGTGCCCCAGCAGATTTCCCTGGACTTCCCATTTTCCGTGGCGGAAACCGTGCTCATGGGGCGGGCCCCGCATCTTGGCCTCATGGGAATTGAGAGGGGAGCAGACCACGCCTTGGCCCGGGAGGCCATGCATTTTACCGATGTGGCCCATCTTGCCGACCGCCCTCTTGACCAGTTGAGCGGCGGCGAGAGGCAGCGGGTGATCATTGCCCGGGCGCTCTGCCAGCAGCCGGAGATCATCCTGCTCGATGAGCCGACCGCCTCCCTGGACCCGGCCCACCAGATCCAGATCATGGATCTGATGGAGCGATTCCGCGTGGAAAAAGGGACCACGGTTATCATGGTGTCCCACGACCTCAATCTGGCCTCCCTCTATGGCGATCGGCTGCTGCTGCTCCATAACGGCAGAGTGGAAATGGTGGGTTCACCCGACGAGGTGCTCACTGCCGAGCGCCTTGGCGGTTGCTATGGCTGCGCCATGCTGGTCGAGAAAAATTCCCTGGGCCAGATGCCCCGCGTAACGCCTATTCCGCAGAAATACTCTCATATTGTGTAAGGCCGTGCCACGGGCAGGTTTCGCCTTGTTGTGTCCGAACCATAGCCATTTTCCCGGCGCCGTGACTTTCTCTGGCAAAATTTCCCTCTTTCGCCTACATTCGTATGCATGGATTTGCGTCGGTCACGGCGCCGTTTTCAATACCGGAGAAATTACATGGAAACATTCGAGCAACTTCTTGAAAAATCGACTAAAATACACGGCCACATCTGCGCAGGCCAGGTCATCGGGGTGCGCATGTCCATGATCGGCCTGCGGGAGATCGGCATCGACGATCCAAAGGCGCAGCGCAAGGATTTCTATGTGCTGGTGGAGATAGATCGCTGCGCCACCGACGCCATCCAGACCGTCACCGGCTGTTCGTTGGGCAAGCGTTCCCTGAAATGGCTGGATTACGGGATCATGGCCGCCACCTTTGTCAATCTCAAGACCTCCAAGGCGGTGCGGATCACGGCCCTTGAGGAGTCGCGGGAGACCTCGAAAAAATACTGCCCTGAGATCGGCGACAAGTACAAGCAGCAGTTGGAAGCCTACCGGATCATGCCCGAAGCGGAGCTGTTCAAGGTGCAGGAAGTCAAAATCACCGTGCCGGAAGAGGACATGCCGGGCCGGCCCATGCGGAGAGTGCAATGCGAGCGCTGCGGGGACTGGGTGCAGGATTGCCGCGAGGTGATGCAGGACGGTAAGCCCCTCTGCAAGCCCTGCGCCTTTGGCCGTTACTACGAAATTATCTGAGCCTCGGGCTGCTGGAGCACAATATGACAAAAACAATCCCGGTTGAGCAGGCCGTCGGCATGGTCCTGCCCCACGACATCACCGAAATCCGCAGCGAAGAATTCAAGGGTCGGGCTTTTCGCAAGGGCCACATCATCCAGGCCGAGGACATCGAGCGGTTGAAGCGGCTCGGCAAGGACAACATCTATGTCCTGGAGCTTACGCCCGAGGATATCCACGAAAACGAGGCGGCCGAGTTGATGGCCGGAGCACTGGCAGGGCCTGGCGCCTCGGTGTCCGGGGAGCCGGTGGAAGGCAAGCTCAACATTGTCGCCGCCCATGACGGGCTGCTCAAGGTCGATGTGGAATCCCTGTATCGGTTCAACCTGCTGGGCGAGGTCATGTGCGCCACCCTGCACAACAATACACCGGTCAAACAGGGCGAACAACTGGCCGGGACTCGACTCATCCCCCTGGTTTCCAAAAGAGGTGTCGTGAACACCGCGGTTGCAATCGCCGAAAAAGCTGGGGGGATTATCAGGGTAGCCCAACTGAAACAGGCCAAAGCCGGGTTGATCATCACCGGCAACGAGGTGTTCCATGGCCGGATCAAGGATGCCTTTGAACCGGTCCTGCGCAAGAAACTGGAAAAACTCGGTTCGGAGGTGGTGGCGGTCCGCTTCGCCCCGGACGATATCGAGACCATTGGTGCGGAAATCAAGGCTTGCCTGGATGCAGGCGCGGACCTCATCGTCACCAGCGGCGGCATGTCCGTGGACCCGGACGATGTGACCCGGCAGGGTATTGCCAAGGCCGGCGCCGAGGAGATCGTTTACGGCACCCCGGTTCTGCCCGGGGCCATGTTTTTGGTGGGGTACATCGGAGCGGTGCCGGTGCTGGGGCTGCCGGCCTGCGGCATGTTCCACAAGATCACCGTCTTTGACCTGATTCTGCCCAGGGTGCTGTGCGGCGAAAAAATCACCCGGCATGACATGGCCCGGTTGGGACACGGCGGCCTGTGCCGGCAGTGCAAGACCTGCGCCTATCCCGTTTGCGGCTTCGGCAAGTAATAGTTGAACTGTACAGCAGCACCGCATCTGCGACAATGCTGAACAGTTACAACCTCAAGTCGGAGAATTTTTATTCCGAAACCTTGCCGCGCATGGCTTTCACTCTGCCCCGTTTCTCTTTCCCTTCCAACCGCTTTTCCTTTGCGCTGCGGGAGGGTTTGGTGGGCCTGCGCTTGCGCTCCTGCTTGCCTGCGGCCCGGATGAGTTCCCCCAGCCGCTCCAGGGCATCGGCCCGGTTCTTTTCCAGGCTGCGGAACTGCTGCGCCTTGATGATAATCTCGCCGTCCTTAGTCAACCGCTGATCGCTCAAGGCTAAAAGCCTCTCCTTGTAAAAGTCCGGCAGGGACGAGGCGCGGATATCAAAGCGCAGGTGCACAGCAGAGGAGACCTTGTTGACATTCTGCCCTCCGGCTCCCTGGGCGCGGATTGCGGTGATCTCGATCTCGTGTTCCGGGATATCAACTGTCTGTGAAATTTGTACCATCTCAACTCCCCGGAATTGCTGTATACCGCCTCATCTCAGGGCGTCCTGTAGCGGGACCTGCATGTTTACCTCTCCCAATAAAGAAGATTCGTTAACACCGTCGCCTTGCTTTCAAGGAAGCGCGGGGGGGATTCTGTTTTTCTCCTCGGCCCGGGCGCTGCAGGCAAGACAAAAGCGCGTGGCAGGCAGCGCCTGCAACCGGGGCAAGGGAATCTGTTTGGCGCATTCTTCGCATTTTCCGTATTGCAAGGCATCCATTTTATCCAAGGCATGGTCGATTGCCACTATCTCCTCCTTTTCCCGTTCATCAAGCTGGGCATACAGCTCGGAAAGCTCTGCCTTTTGCGCCTCCTCCTCAAACTCGATATCCTTCTCGGCAAGCTCCTGCCAGCCATCATCAAGCTGCTGCAGACGGTGAAAGATATCCTGTCGCATGACCAGAAGTTTTTCCTTCAGCACATCCAGTTCCTTTGCAGACATGGCAGCCTCCCTTCTCTGTTGTCACACACCATGGAGAATCGCTTGATTAATTATACAGCCCAGGGAGAACAATATATCAATCTTATTTTTGGCTTTCAGGCCTGAGGAATGATGCGTGAGGAGAATTGAAGGGACAGGCTTAGAGGCCAAGAAGGAAAAGCTCCCCCAGGATCCATTCGCCTTTTTCCTTGCGGATATTGGCGGACTGGGTGCTGAGGATGCGAAAACCATGACGGGCTGCCGTGGCCTTGATGTAGGAAAAGGAATGGGCATAGCGCCCGGACGGACGCAACCGGTACCCCTTCCCTTCTTCCATCAGCTCGGTGGAGAAAAGAAATCTGCCGTTTTTGGCAAGCCCTGTGGCCAGGGTGGCGAAAATCCGGTCCAGTTCGCCCACATAGATCAGGACATCCGCCGCGACAACCAGATCGAACGGCTCTTGATTCTGCTCCAGAAAGGTGACGATTTCTCCAACCGCCAGTTGATCGTATACCTTCTTGGCCGCAGCCTCCTCCACCATCTTGGCGGAAAGGTCCACGCCCACCCGGTGATCGCTGATCTCCTGAAAAATCTGCCCGACCAGACCGGTGCCGCAGCCCAGATCCAGAAGCCGAGCAAAATGTTTCGGGCCATCGGGAGCGGCGAGGAGCAGGCTTTTGAGTTCCCACGGGGTCCGGTATTCCAGATCAACGAGCAACCGCTCTTCAAAATGGCCGGAAAAGCTGTCGAACAGATCGGCAATATAAGAAGATGGGGCCACTGCGGTTGTTTCGCCGGTAAGGGCTGCGAGGATATGCCGGGCCGAGGCCGTGTTATGATCCAGCTCGATGAGCTTGCGGTAGCAGGCAATGGCCTCGGGAACCTTGTCCTGATCAAGGTAGAGAACCCCCATATTGCCGTGGGCCGCGCCGTATTCCGGACGCAGGGCAACGGCGATCTCCAGGGAGGCGATGGCCTCGTCCTTGCACCCCAGTTCCTTGTAGACCAGGGCCAGGTTGTAATGCACCTCCGCGTCCTCGGGGGCAATTTCCATGGCGCAGAGATAGGACTGCATGGCCTCATCCAACCGGCCCGCCCTTTTGCAGGCCAGGCCGAGGTTGAAATGGATATCACCATCCTGGGGATTGAGCTGCGCAGCCTGATAATAGGCGTGAATCGCCTCGCTCATGTTGCCTTGCGCAAGATGGGCAGTGCCCAGATTATAGGCCGCCTGCCAATGCGTGTCGTCCAGGGCGAGAACCTTGTCAAAATGCTCGATTGCCATCCGGTGCTGCCCCAGGGAATAACAGGTTATGCCGAGTTCATAGGCGATTGTCGCCTCATGCGGCAGCAATCCATGGGCCTGACCAAACCAGTGGACGGCCTCTTCCAGCTCTCCCATGGTGCGATGGAGCAGAGCCAGATAGAAGCAACCATCCACATGTTCCGGACACAGGGAAATGGTCTGGCGGTACAGGGACTTTGCCCGGTCTACCTCTCCCTGCCGGTGCAGGTCCAAGGCCCGGTGAAAAAAATCGTCCGCATTGCTGGGGCAGGGCCGGCCATTTTCGGCCCCCTGCCCGTCTGTCTGCACAGGGCGTGAGTCTGTGGTCATCGGCATCAAAAAGATGAATTTTAATGATGTACTGCTGTCCGGTTCGAATTATGATGAATCACGGCCTGGGATTACGGAACACGATCCGGATTATCCAGGCAATCGGCGGGAAAAAATACCATGCAACGCCCTGCAGGTCAAGCCTGGTATCCCCAAACGCACAATACTCAGGGAACCTGCGCATGAACACAATGCCGATACCAGATGAACAGATGACCATCTGGATGCGGGATATCCGCCGCCATCTTCACCGGCATCCCGAGCTTGCCTTTGCCGAGTTCGCCACGGCGCGCTGTATTGCCGAGCAACTGGAAAAATTAGGCATCCCCTGCCGGGAACAGGTGAATCGTACCGGCATCGTTGCCAGCCTGGGAAGCAGTACGCCAAATACCCCCTGCGTTGCCCTGCGGGCGGACATGGACGCTCTTCCCATCGCCGAGCAGACCGGCCTGCCTTTTGCTTCGGAAACACCAGGGGTGATGCATGCCTGCGGCCACGACGGCCATGTGGCCATGCTGCTCGGGGCGGCAGCGCTATTGAAGAAAAAAGAGGCAGAACTGCCGGGCCGGGTGGTTCTCATCTTCCAGCCTGCCGAGGAAGGTGACGGGGGCGCGCAGGGCATGATCAACGAGGGCGCCATCGACGGCGTATCCATGATCTTTGCCGGGCATATCGACCGTTTGTATGGACTGAATGAAATCGTCGTGCAGCCCGGGGTGATCTCCGCCTTTACCGATGAGTTCAGCATAGCGATCCGCGGCCCGGGCGGGCATGGCGCCAAGCCCCAGGAAACCTCCGACTGCATCGTGGCAGCAGGCCAGCTCATCACCAGCCTCCAGAGTATCGTTGCCCGCGAAACCCATCCCTGCTCCCCTGCCGTCATCACCGTGGGGACCATCCACGGAGGCACAGCAGCCAACGTGATCGCCTCGGAGGTGGTGCTCGCCGGCACCCTTCGGACCACCAACCCGGAAACCCGCGTGGCCTGCCGAGACAGCCTGAAACGCATGACCCTTGCCATGGAGCAGCTCCACCGGGTGACAACCTCCTTTACCTTTGTGGATGGCTATCCGCCGGTGATCAACGACCCGGCCGCCGCCAGCATCGCCCTGGAGGTAGCCGCCGGAATCGTGGGCCGGGACAAGGTCAAGGACCAAACCCTGCCCAGCCTGGGGGGGGAGGATTTCTCCTTCTTTCTGCAAAGGATTCCCGGCTGCCTGGTGCGTTTTGGCGCAAAACACGCCAGGCAGCACGATGCTCCGGCCCACAGCCCCCGCTTCGATTTTGACGAGGCGGTCCTGGCCACGGGTGCCCAGTTTCTCGCGCAAGCCGCGGTCAGCGCCCTGGCCCACCTGAGTAGGCTGCAGGGAGCAGGGCAGAACCAAGGATAACCGGCGCAAACAATCAACTTTGCCGGGAATTCCTCATCAATCCGTGGTATACAACGCTCTGCTGCTGATCTCCCCCCAACCATCTTTATCCAAAAGACACATGGAAAACGAAGAAAACGATATCTTTTATAACGTCATCAACCGGTTTGTCGGATTTTACAGCCGTGACGCCGCCAGGGAAACACGCAACGATACCGACTGCGAGTATCCTTTCGTGGCCATGGACACCAGACAGATCTTTGCCCAGCTCCGCTTTGCCGGCGGTTTCCTCGGACTCGACCGGGAAGAGCCGCCTCCACCCATGCCCCGCTTTCTGGATGTGGGTTGCGGGATCGGCAACGTGCTGCTCATTGCCGAACAGTTCGGTTTTGAGGTCTACGGTATTGAAAAGGATGAATATTCCTTCCCGATTGCAGCCAAGCTCATCGGCGAGGATCGTGTTGCCCAGGCGGATATCTGGGCCTATGCGGGATACAACGAGTACGAGGTGATCTACTACTACCGGCCATTTTCCGGGCGCGCCCAACAGCTCCGTTTTGAAAAGCTCATCGAAGACTCCATGAAGACCGGGGCCCTCCTCATCGCCAACCACAAAAACAGCGATGCCATCGATGGGGATCGCCGCTTCGAAAGGCTCAGCCCCTCGTTGCCGATCTGGAAAAAAATCCGAGCCGCGTAACGGATATCAGCCAGACAGCACCTTGTTGCGCCCGCCGTTCTTGGCAAGATACAGCGCTTCATCAGCCCTTCTCAGTACGGCCTCGATGCCGGCATCGTCCTGCCGGAGGCTGGTGAGGCCGATACTGACCGTAAAACGAACGACATGGTCGTCCGCATACACCTTGAGATCGGCGATGGCCCGGCGAATCCGTTCCGCCACGATCAGCGCCCCTGCCCTGTCGGTTTCTGGCAGGATAATGGAAAATTCCTCCCCGCCTACCCGGCCCAACATGTCACTTTCCCGAAGAACCTCCTGACACATGACGGTAAAGGCCTTGATCACTTCGTCGCCGACCGCGTGGCCATGGGTATCGTTTATTTTCTTGAAATGATCGATGTCCATCTGGATTGCAGAAAAGACATGGGAGTAGCGTTGCGAACGCAAAAATTCCTTGGTGGCGAAATCCATGAAATAGCGGCGGTTATATACCCCGGTCAGCGGATCTGTGGTGGCCAGCCGTTCCAGCTCGCGGTTCTGGCCGAGGATCCTTTGCCGATAGGCATCAAGCTGCTCCACCATCCAGTTGAAGGAGTAGGAGAACTCGCCTAAAAATTCCACCCGCTGGGAAAAATCCCCCTTGGCAATCTGCCCTGTCTGCCAGGTCAAATGACGGAGGGTCGCCTGCAGGTTTTTGAGGTGATGGCAGGCCGGGAGTTTGGCAACGATCTGCACATCCATGTCGCCGATGGAGAGAAGGTGGGCGGCATTTGTCAAGGCGGAGAGGGCCTCGGAGAGGGAGTTGACAAACTGGCCCACCTGCCGGATCTCATCCTCCTTGTGCCCTGTCAAATCGAGGAGACCAGGTTGTTCATTATGCAGCAGGGCATGGAGATGAGCGCTGATCCTGTCCAGCCGTTCGATATCATTGTGCTCCATGGGGATATCCTGCGTAATTTTTCAGATCAGGCATCAGCAAGCACGACCTCGAAGCGGCAGACCCTATCGCCGGTACACCAGCAATCCGTCTCCCTTGCCGTGAACTGCTTGCCGAAGTGGGCGGAAAAGAGCCCGGCGATAAAGCCTTCATCAAAGGTGCAGACCAATTCATCGCTCATGGGCAGACCGGAGCAATCAAGGTCTTCGGCCACGGTGAGCACAAACCGGTGCGTGCGCATGTCGGAACTCTCAACCCGCAGAATACCGATGGCAAGCTTTCTCAATGTTTCCTGGAGCTCGGCAATGAACCGGTCAAAATCCCGGGTGTTACTGAGCAGATGTTCATGGATCGCCTTTCCCGCACTCAGGCCAGCGTCATAAAAAATACGGTTGGCCGTTGCCACATCGGTGTGGGAGATGATCGCATCGCGCAGGGTGAACTGCATCAGCCGGTAGACAGCGACCGCGGTTTGCGGGCCAAGATTGGGACGTCCCCATTCGATATCGCCGAGATGTGACCAGTCAAACTGTGGAGCCGTTCGCTCTTCCTTGAACATCGTCGTGCCTCTTTTGCCTTGGATAGCCGCCAAAACCTGGACGTGGAGCATGCAATAATGCTAGCATATCATCTCGGCAAAAGGCAATGGGCCAATGGCGGAAGGCAAAGGAAGAATCCGTGGAGGAGAGTCAGAAATACGAGGCGTTGGGGAAGAGATCCTCTGGCACGCACCCCTGGCCATGCTGTTTGGCATAGGCATATCTGGCGCAATCGCGGAAATCGGCATGACAGTATTTCCCCCGGATATTGGCGGAAAATTGCGGCACACTCGCCATGATCGTGACAAAGAAGTCGCAGGAGTCTGAAAATTCGCAATCTGTTTTCGTTTCAGGGGGCATTGCCACGGTGATCTCCAGAGCCGGCCGATTGATTCGTTGCACTATAATAGCCCAAGGATTGACGGGAGCACAATACGGAAAAAATACGGAGGCACGGCCGGTTCCTGCTTGGGAATCATCGTACCCTACTGTGGGCAAGAGCAGGCAGATACGCGGACAGGATAGCCGCAATCTTAAGCCAGCAGGGGAAGATTGCGGTTGTCATCGAACAGGATGTTGAAAAAAGAGTATTCCAACACCCTGCTCATGATGGAAGTGGAGAAGAAACGATTGCCCGACTGGGATCGTGTATTGTTCAGATTGAAGATGCCGCAGCCCGACAGGGTCTTCAGCGAGGATATTCCAGGCTTGCCAGCCGTACCCTGCCCACCCCGCCGCCCTTGCCGGCAAGAATGCACTGATCGTATACCTGCAGGTCGTTGCTTTTGATAAGCAGGGTCAAATCGGCAATGTACTCGGTTCCCCTGTTGGAATACAGGTGCAACCCATTGGCCAGGGCAAGGGAATCCATGGTTTCTTCCCTGATCTGCCGCAATTCCTTGTATGCGGGAACCCGGTTGAGCATCAGGATATAGGAACGAACGGAATCGAGCAGGGAAGCATACGCCACGCCGGAATAAGGCTTGCCATCTTCGCGGCCGTCAGCCAGATGATCGGGATTATTCCAGGCCAAGACACCGAACAGGTTGTTTCTCTCAAGGGAAAACCGGGAGCCTCCCCACGAGGATTCGAGGGCGCCCTGGGCCATGATCAGGCTCACCGGGATCGGACTGATACGGCGGCGCAGATCGGCTACCTCATAGGCCCGGTATTTGCGGCAGAGGTTCCGAAGAAAAAAAACCTCATTCTGGCTCAACCCCACAAGCCGGGTATACTCTTCCGCATGCATATCGAAATCCAAGCGTTTGGGCAGGGAGGGGAATTTTGCCAGAATCTTCTCCAGATCGGCACGCTCTTCCTCAACCTCGGACAGGGCAATCATTGCCGCAGGAAGGAGAACATGCAAAAACGCCTTTTTCTGGGTGGCCGCATCAAGGGTTGGCATGTCCCCTGGGAATTTGCTGACTATAACGGCGGGAATCTCGGAAAATGGCTCCACTTCCCACAAGTTATTGGCCTTGAGCTGAGTCAGCAGATCCTGGGCGGAATGGACTTCGATGGTGGGAACGGACAGAAACCGCTGGGGAAAGCGGATAAACACCGAGGAAGGCTGGATCAGGAGGGCGACAAGAAGAAAAAGCATGACCAGGGTCAACCCGGAAACCATCCGCACCATCCCGGAATCCACGGGCTTCTTGCCGAAATACATCGGGTTTTCATCGTGTTTCGCTGCAACTACTTTCTTTTTTACAACCACAACATTGTCCTGCTCTGGGGTTACGTCCGGGGGACGGTTTAATGCAAGGCAGCCCATACAGTCCTCCACCTGTGCAAACAGATAACAAGAGAGCAAACGCTCTTCCCTGACCTTTGCCGTTGTTCCCCCTCTTCCTGTCCCGAAGAGGTAGGCGAACATACCAGACGCATCCTGCAAAGGCAAGCAAAACATCACGACCGCAGACCACGCAGGCGCCACAACCTACTTTCTATAGTATAGAAAGAAAATAAAAACACAACAAATAGTGCTATTGTAGCATTTAAAACAATACCTAACCACCGAGGATTACCCAACGATTTCCAGTGGTTTTAGCCCCGGATTTTTTTTATGCCGGACAAAAAAAAGGCTCACACGTTCCTTTTTCTTCTTCGGCAAATATTTGGGTTCAAAGAGTGGCAACATCTTGAAAAACAAGGAAAAGATAGGAAAAGAGGATCTTTGTTGAGCACGAACCGGCGTTTGCCAGCACCACCGGCGGTGCGGCAGGCCTCGAAAATCCCGAGACAGCCCCCCCGTACAGCGAAGTTATTCCGCCTCGGTCTCCGGGGCGTTGCTTTCCGCCTGCCCTGGCCCTGAAACCTCTGTCGGCTGACTGGTCGTCTGGGGCTCCCCCTCCTTGGCCGGAAAAAGGGTCGGTTGCACCTCCGGCACTCCTGCAGGCTCTTTTTCGGCGGGCAGTTCGGCGATCCGCCGCACCGGCCGGTCGGAAACCCGTTTGCCAAGGGCGGACGCCCCCTTGATCAGCACCTCGTTGAAACTGCAATCAACAAAATTATGGCGTGCCCGCTTGGACGGGGCGAGATGCACCCGCACCCTGCCCCCGTCGCCGGTGCTCAAAAAGAGGATGGCGGAATTCTTGTGCTCAGGGAAGAGGCGGTATTCCTTTTCCAGGATGAACTTCGGGCTGTTAAACCGCTTGATATAGCAGAGATTCTGGCTGCCCTCGCGGTAGAGGATGTTGAAAACCTTTTTTTCCTCGACCTTGCCGCACCAGAGCACATCATGGCCGACAAAGAGCTTGTCGATCACGTTGATCACCTTGTACATGCCGTTTTGAAAAATGAGCAGCAGCTTGTCGTATTCGGAACATGGGAAACAATCCTCAGGTCTCGCCTTGACCTGATGGCCCAGAAAGCCGGTTTCCCGGTCATAGCCCATGGTCAGGTTGGAGAGCGCCACCTTGCGCACTTCAACCTCGCCGAAGGTGGCGATCTCGGTGCGGCGCGGGTAGAGATGACCGTAGCGGTTCAGCAGATCGTCCAGATAGGTGATGGTGTACCCGATCATATCCAGCAGGTAATTCTCCACCGCCTTGATGTTGTCCCGGACCTCCTTGATGTCCTTCTTCTTCTTATCCAGGTCGTAGCGGGAGATGCGCTTGATACGGATTTCCAGCAGCCGCTCGATGTCCTCGGTGGTCACTTCCCGGACCAGCTTGTCCCTATACGGCAGCAGCGCCTCACCAATGGTCTCGACCACGGCCTTGTAGGTTTTGCACTCCTCGATCTCTTTATAGAGCCGCTCTTCGATGAAGATCTGCTCCAGCAGGTGGGCATGAAGCTTTTCCTTGAGCCTCCCATGCTCAATGCTCAGCTCTTTTTTGAGATCACGGACCAGCTTTTCGGTGTTGTGGCGCAGCACCTCGCTCACCGTGAGCACGGCCGGATTGTTATTCACGATCACGGTGAGGTTGGGGCTGATCGGCACCTCGCAGTCGGTGAAGGCGTAGAGGGCCTTGATGGTGTCCGCCGCGTAGATGCCGCGCACCAGCTTGATCTCTATCTCCACCTCTTCTGCGGTGTAATCGTTGATGCTTAAAATCTTGAGCTTGTTGGCCCGGGCCGCCTTTTCCACGCTCTCGATCAGCGACTGGGTGGTGGTGCCGTAGGGGATATCCTTGATGGTGATGGTTTTCTCGTTCTTCTCCTCGATGCGAGCCCGGCAACGGATACGACCGTTACCGTCCTCATAGCCCGAAACATCGATGGCCCCGCCGAGAAGAAAATCCGGATACAAGGTAAACGGCTCGTCCCGCAGGATATTCTTCTGGGCTTCCAGCAGCTCGCAGAAATTATGGGGCATGATCTTGGTGGCCATGCCCACGGCGATGCCTTCGGCCCCCTGCATCAGCAGAAGGGGAATCTTGGCCGGCAGGGCAACGGGCTCCTGCATCCGGCCGTCGTAGGAGTCGGTGAATTCGGTGAGATCCTTGTTGAAGAGGGTTTCCCGGGCCAGGGGGGAGAGGCGGCACTCGATGTACCGGGCCGCGGAGGCCTGATCGCCGGTGAAGATGTTGCCGAAGTTGCCCTGCCGGTCGATGAGATAGCCCTTGTTGGCCAGGTTGACCAGGGCGGAAAAGATCGAGGCGTCGCCGTGGGGGTGGAGCTTCATGCAGTCGCCCACCACATTGGCCACCTTATGGAATCGGCCGTCGTCCATATTGAACAGGGTCTGAAGAATACGGCGCTGCACGGGTTTCAGGCCGTCGGCCACATCGGGGATGGCCCGCTCCCGGATGACGTAGGAGGTGTAGTCGAGAAAATTGGTGTCAAAGAGCTTGTGCAGCTCGCCGTAATGGGAGGTTTCCATGATTACACGACCACCAGATGATCCATGATGTATTCTTTGCGCTCGGGCGTATTCTTACCCATGTAAAAGGAGAGCAGCCTGGGCACCTCGCTCAGGGTGTCGATATTCACCTGCTGGAGCCGCATGTCCGGGCCGATAAACTGCTTGAACTCCTTGGGGGAGATCTCACCCAACCCCTTGAAGCGGGTGATTTCCACCGCTTTTTTCCCCCTGCCGCCCAGCTTCTTTTCCGCCGCCTCCCGCTCCTTGTCCGAATAGCAGTAGATGGTTTCTTCCTTGTTGCGCACCCGGAAGATGGGGGTCTCCAGGATATAGACATGCCCCCGCTTGACCAGGGCCTCGAAGAATTGCAAAAAATAGGTGAGCAGCAGGTTTCTGATGTGCAGCCCATCCACATCGGCATCCGTAGCGAGAATAACCTTGTCGTAGCGCAGGGTTTCCACCGAATCCTCGATGTCCAGGGTGCGCATCATGTTGTACATCTCGTCGTTCTTGTAGAGCAGGGTCAGGGGCTGGCCGTAGACGTTCATCGGCTTGCCCTTGAGGGAAAAAACCGCCTGGGTCATGGGGTCGCGGGAGGAAACGATGGAGCCGGAGGCGGATTGGCCCTCGGTGAGAAAAAGCATGTTCTCGCGCTCCGGGCTGGAGGGCTTTTCCGGGGTCGGATGGTATTTGCAGTCCTTGAGCTGGGGGATCTTGAGCGCCACCTTCTTGGCCTTGGCCTTGGCCTCCTTGCGCACATGCTGGAGCTCCTTCCTGATCTTGGCGCTCTGCTGGATCTTGTCGATGATGATCTCGGCCAGCTCGGTGTTCTTGTAGAAGAAATCGCAGACAAAGTCCTTGACCTTGCTGACGATATCCCCCCGAACATCGGTGTTGCCCAGCTTGTTCTTGGTCTGCGACTCGAAGATCGGGTCCTTCACCTTGACCGCAATGGCCCCCACCACCCCTTCCCGCACATCCTCGCCGGAAAACTTTTTGCCGGAAAAGTCGTTGACTCCTTTCAATATCCCCTCGCGAAAGGCGGAGAGATGGGTGCCGCCCTCGTTGGTGTAGGTGCCGTTGACAAAGGAGAAATGGGTCTCGCCATACCCCTCGGTATGGGAAAAAGCGAATTCCAGGGTGGAATCCTTGAAATGAATCGGGGCGTAAAGCTGGGTTTCGGCGATCTCCTTGTCCAGCAGGTCCAAAAGCCCGTTGGCCGAATGGAAGCACTCGCCCTCATAGTAAATCTTGAGCCCGGCGTTGAGGTAGGCATAGCGCCAGAACCGCTTGCGCACGAAATCCCGCATGTAGTAATACCCTTCAAAGGCATTGGGGTCCGGATGAAAGGTGACCAGGGTACCGTTTTTTTCGCTGGTGTCGCCCTGCTCTTCCCCGACCAGCTCCCCATGCGCAAAGGTGGCCCTGGCAAACTTGCCGTCGCGGAAGGAGGTCACCTCGAAACGGTCGGACAGGGCGTTGACCGCCTTGGTGCCCACCCCGTTGAGGCCCACGGAAAATTGAAACACATCGGTGTTGTACTTGGCCCCGGTGTTGATCACGCTGACGCACTCAACCAGTTTGCCCAGGGGGATGCCGCGCCCGAAATCCCGCACCTTGACCACGCCGTCGGCCCCGATATCCACGTTGATCCGCTTGCCCACCCCCATGATGAACTCGTCCACCGCATTGTCCACCACCTCTTTAAGAAGGATGTAGATGCCGTCGTCCGGATGGCTGCCATTGCCGAGCCGGCCGATATACATGCCGGGCCGCAAACGGATATGCTCCAGGGAACTGAGGGTCTTGATCTTGCTTTCGTCGTAGACGGCAGCGGAATCGGAATTGGATGCGCTCATCGGGTATCTGGCTGCAAGGTTTAGGATTTAATGATCTGGTTAAGCAGGGGGAAAATTGATCCCCATTTGTATATCGCTCTTTGCCTGCCGCCGCAATGATATTTTGCCGGAAGCCTATGTCATAGGCGGTTGCAGCTGACAGGTTCTCTATGCTGCCTGCATGATGACTTAGAAGTTTTTTGGCTTCAGAAGAAAGCGATACTCCTATTTATCGTTTAGTTTTCTGTGGCCATCAGGTATCCTCATGTTGCTTTCTGCCTATCGCCTTGTTGCCTCCTTCTGTCTAAATACAATGTTAGACCTGAAGAACCCATGATAATGAACACAATCGAATGTCCGATATTCTTACCTAGCCTAGGAGACCGCATTCGTATTGTTGTCCGTTATAGGAACTCTTGGAGGCCCATTTTTTGGTTCAAGCTTTCGAAAGATGGCAGCGTTTACTTGGGTCCGCGTCTTGCGGAAATATCGGAAATTAAAAGCGGCAAGGCTAGTCCGATTGGGGACAATCAGTTTCGTGTGCAGTACTCTGAAGGTGAACGGATTGATAACCCAGAGTTACTGACTCAGGCAAAACTCTCATTTCATGGTTCAGGTATTGTAAACACGCCCGGAGGCCGTACTTCAGGCGAGAAGATTCGCTCTCTTAATGACCAAGTATTGTTATGCGTTACGACTTTCAGACACCTGAGCCATTTCGATGTGATAGATGAAACTGAGATCAAGGGCCGTGATGTATGCTTAAATTGTCCCATTGATGAGTCCCGGCCGCTTTGGGGACAACTATGGATTGCACCAAGTACAAATGAGCACCCTGTTTTACATAATTCTGAGGCCGTAACATGGCAGATTAATGCATTTTTTCGATATCAAGGTGTTCAGGAGATTAAGAAACTTACTATCCAATTCGTGCTGGCGTACGGAGTCGAAGGATCGTGGCCTCCGTATAGCTCTGTGCTGTTTGTGGGAGAGGATATCCAGTAAATTTGTAAGAGTGTCTAACAAAACATTGAAGACGACCTCGTACCTCGGCGGCTCAACTCAGCGTCAAACCCCTGCTCCTCCAACAAGTATTGACAACGGTATAAACTTATTACATAATATAATCACACAATGCATGAGGTAAATTATGCCCGGAGTCAAGACAGCCATCTCCCTGGATGAAAAATTATTCGACAAGGTCAACAAGCTTGCGAACGAACTGCATGTTTCCCGCAGCCGGCTGTTTACCCTCGCGGTGAAGGATTATTTGAAAAAACAAGAAAATAAAACCCTGCTTGCCCAGCTCAATGATGTATATGGTGACCACCCGGATGAGAAAGAACGAAAAATTTCTTCATCCATGAAATCCAAACACGGCAAAATCATGGAGCAAGAGCCGTGGTAATCGAACAAGGTGAAATCTATTGGGTTGACCTTGGAGAGCCCTCCGGCTCTGAGCCAGGCTATCGTCATCCTCATATCGTTATCCAGAATAATTTGTTTAACGCGAGCAAAATCAATACGGTAGTAGTTTGCGCCCTTACCTCAAACATCAAAAGAGCCCTGGCGCCGGGGAATGTTTTACTGAATGAAGGAGAAGCTAACCTTCCCAAGAAAAGTGTCGTGAATATTTCTCAAATATACACGGTCAACAAAGGCGACTTGGCTAAAAAAATTGGCAAGGTATCGGAACGAAGATTCAGTGAAATCCATGAAGGCATAAAGCTGCTCACCGAACCGCGAGAAGTGTAACCATTTCTAAGGTGAGCGAACCATGGCATTCATCGATATTGAACGGAAACGCTGTGAGCGAGACCTTGAGAAGTTCATGGCCAGTCACCGCCCTCCGCCGCACATACGGCCCGAGCTCGACCTCGGCTATCAGGATAACCGGGCACAGAGCGTTGATATCTTAGAGATTCGCCCAGACTGGCGGAATCCAAAGGAGAAGATTGAGCATCCAGTCGCAAAGGCTACCTTTGTGCGAACGAAAAATCTGTGGCGGATATTCTGGATGCGCCAGGATCTCAAATGGCATGGCTACGAGCCTCATCCGGAAGCCCGTAATCTTGAGGCGTTTTTAACCGTGGTGGGTCGCGACGAGCATTGCTGCTTCTTCGGATAAGCTGCCTATGGCGCATGCTCCTGTAAGGGGCGCCGAGAACGCACAGCAAAAGCCATCTTGGAAAATATCTTTACCTCCAGCGAACTGGTTGAGGATTCAGTTATTTCCATTTTGGAAACAACTGCCGCCGATGACAAAAATTACCAAACCCGCTACTATAACCTCGATGCCGAATCAACGCCGTGGGCTACCGGGTCAACAGCTATCAGGCCACCAATTTCCGCAGCCATGCCCTATCTCAAAAAAATGGAGGCAGCCTGATGCCCATCTGCAGGATCATTGCCGGTCCCAATGGCGCTGGAAAAACCACCTTTGCCCTGGAATACCTCCCCAAGGTGGCGGGTTGCACCCACTTCATCAATGCCGACCTGATCGCCGCCGGGCTGTCGCCCCTGGCCCCGGAACGGGAGTTGTTGGCCGCCAGTCGACTCTTTCTGCGGGAGATCGAGGAATGTATTGCGGCCGGTGAAGACTTCGCCTTTGAAACTACATTGGCGGGGCGGACCTATCTGCACCTGGTTGAAAAGTTGCGCAGGGACGGCTGGCGGGTTGAATTGACCTATCTGGCCCTGCCCAGCGTCGAGATGTCGAAACTGCGCGTGGCCGAAAGGGTGGCGCACGGCGGGCACAACATCCCGATGGCGGATATCGAGCGGCGCTTTCCCCGCAGCCTGCATCACCTGCTCAACGATTTCAGCTATCAGGTCGATGTCTGTACTTGTTTCATGAACGACGGCGAGAGTCCGGTGCTGATTTTTGAGCAGCGCAACAATAACCGCGATATAGTGCATGATGATTACTATCAGCTTCTGATTGAGGAGGCCAAAAAATGAACGCCAAACGTAAAAACACTCCATCCCCGGAAGGGCAGAAGCAATTGGAATCACTCCGGCAGGCAGTTGGTAAAACCCTGGAAAAAAAACGGCGTTTAGGCCAGTACGCCGTTACCTGGAAGGACGGCAAGCCGGTCGTAGCGGGTGAGGATGCGCCGGAATCACAAGAAAACGCTCACTAAGCGGTCAGAGCATGGGCACCTATCAGCCGCCCTATACCATCACCCCGGGGGGAGTTCCGGGGGGGAGTTCCGGTGACAGGATACGGAACTCCTGCCCCCATAATGGAATTTGGTTCGGAATCATCTGTGCTTTGTACAGCATCACCACTCTTTGGATATCAAAGTTCTTGCTTGGCCATCTCAAGAAGCACGATGAACTTATTGCGACCCCATCAAAAAACCTTGCAAATTAAACTTGACGAGTTTAATTTGCAATGCATGTATAAAAACCGCCTTCTTTCCAAACGACTGCTCCGCATGGTGGAGCATTTTCCGGTGATCGTACTCAGCGGCGCCCGGCAGGTTGGTAAGACCACCCTGCTTAAGCACCTGTTTCCAGCTTACGACTATGTGGTGTTTGATCCAAGCATTGACCTGGAAGGGGCCAGGCGGGATCCGGATCTTTTTCTGCGCAATCATCCCTCCCCTTTGATTCTTGATGAAATCCAGTACGCGCCCGAACTGGTGACGGCGATCAAGCGGACCGTTGACCGCAACGGAGCCGTGGCCGGCCAGTTTGTTCTGACTGGCTCGCAGCAGTGGCAGGTGTTGCAAACTTTGTCGGAGAGCCTTGCCGGGCGGGCGGTGTTTCTTGATCTGCAGGGCTTTTCTTTGCAGGAGCTGGCAGGGGCCGAGTCCTGCTGGCTTAACCACTGGCTTGATAATCCCGATCAGTTTCTAACTATAAGCCGCGACGCTGCATATTATGAAGGAGATCTGCGCGCCTGGCTCTGGCGTGGATGCCTGCCGGGGGTGCAAGAATTGCCCCATGACCTGACCGGCGACTTCTGGGCCGGCTACCATCGCACCTATGTCGAGCGGGATGCCCGGTTGATCGGCGAAATTCAGGACTGGCATGAGTTTGGCCGTTTTGTCGGCCTGATGACGGCCCTGACCGCGCAGGAGATCAACTACAGCCAACTAGGGCGTGAAATCGGTATTGCCCCGCCTACCTCGAAGCGCTGGCTGCGCATCCTGGAAGCCACCTATCAGTGGTTTGCCCTGCCCGCTTTTTCCGGCAATCCGGTCAAGCGGGTTTCCTCTCGTCCCAAGGGACACCTTGCTGATACCGGCCTGGCCTGTTACCACGCTCGAATGTCTGCCCCGGCCATGCTCGCCTCACACCCGCTGTACGGTGCGCTTTTTGCGACCGCCATGGTGCGGGAGCTCTTAAAGCAGGCGGCATTTTCCGGTATGGCCGCATCCTGGCACCACTGGCGTTCTTCCGGAGGGGCCGAGGTGGACCTGCTCCTTGAAAAAGACGATATCCTGTATCCGTTTGAGTTCAAACTATCCAGCAATCCTGGCAAAAGGGACGGCTCAGGCATTGCCGCAATCAGGGCCGCCTATCCCAAGCGGAAGTTTGCCAAGGGCGCCATAGTCTGCGCCGTGGAGCGGCCCCTCTGGATCACGGAAGATGTCATGGCCATCCCCTGGAACCTGCTTTGAGGCGTAACCATTTTCAAGGTGAGGAAAACCATGGCATTTAACGATATCGAACGGAAACGTTGTGAGCGAGATCTTGAGAAATTCATGGCGAGTCATCGCCCTCCGCCGCACATCCGGCCCGAACTCGACCTCGGCTACAGGATAACCGGACACAGCGTTGAAATCTTCGAGATTCGCCCAGCCTGGCGGAATCCGAAGGAGACGATTGAGCATCCAGTCGCAAAGGCCACCTTTGTGCGAACGAAAAATCTGTGGCGGATATTCTGGATGCGACAGGATCTCAAATGGCATGGCTACGAGCCTCATCCGAAAGCCCGTAATCTTGAGGCGTTTTTAACCGTGGTGGGTCCGATGAGCATTGCTGCTTCTTCGGATAAGCTGCCTATGGCGTATACTCCTTAAGGGTCGCCGAGGATGCACCGCAAGCCATCGCGCCATGAATCCGAGCCCGCCTGACGGCGGTGAATTTGATCGACAAGGCAGTATGTGCAAATTTTGCACAAGTTCAAAAAAATTGATTCATTCGTATAAAAGTAGGAAATACCGTCATTCCCGCGCAGGCGGGAATCCAAGTTGAGCGGAACATCTTGAAAAGGCTGGATTCCCGCCTGCGCGGGAATGACGACCTCTGTTTATTCAATAATGTTGTTGCATGATATCGAAAGAAGGAACGCAAACCATGACCAACCCACTAAACGAACAGCTCGGCACCACCGAAATTCTCTGGCAACTGACCGATCTCTACCAGGGCGTTGATGACCCAAAGGTCGAAACCGACATCGCCTGGTGCGAGCAGGAAGCTCAAGCCATCAAGAAACAGTTCGCGACCAAGGTCGCAAGCCTTGACGCGGCCCAGCTTCTTGCCCTGATCCTACGCCTGGAAACCCTTGAAACCCTGATGGGCAGGATTGCCACCTTTGCCTTTCTCAACTTCACCACCCAGATCCAGAACGCCCCGGCCGGCGCTTTCCTGCAAAAGATCAAGGAGGCGGGAAGCCGGATCGGCAGGGAAACTGTGTTCTTCGAGCTGGAATGGAGCAAGGTCGAGGACTCCGCAGCCAGCGCCCTGCTTGCCGATCAGGCCCTGGCCCACTACCGCCATCATCTGGAGAGCATGCGGCGTTATGCCAGACATCTTTTGTCCATGGCCGAGGAAACCCTGCTCATCGAAAAGGCGCCGGTGGGCCGCTCCTCCTGGACCAACCTCTTTGAAAAGGTCATGGGAAATCTCAAGTTCGGGGAAAAGCAGCGCAGCGAAGAGGAGGTGCTGACCGATCTCTACAGCCCGGAGCGAGGAGTGCGATCCCAGGCAGCCGATGAACTCACCGCCGGGCTCACCAGCCAGCTCCATGTGCTGACCCACATCTTCAACACCCTGCTGGCCGAAAAGATGATCGACGATAGGCTTCGCAAGTACGACTCATGGGTAAGCTCCATGAATCTGTACAACGAGCTGGAGGATAAGACCGTTAAAGTGCTGGTCGAGGCGGTCACTTCCCGCTATGACATGGTCCAGCGCTACTACCGGCTCAAGAAGGAGATTCTCGGGCTCGACGAGCTGTGCGACTATGACCGCTACGCCCCCCTGCCCCACCTGCCCACAACCCTGGTGCATTGGAAGACCAGCAAGGAGATGGTCCTCACCGCTTTTCATGATTTCGCCCCGGAGATGGGGGAAATCGCCGGGCTGTTCTTTGAAAAGAAATGGATTCATGCCCCGATCCTCGACGGCAAACGGGGCGGCGCCTTTGCCCACCCCTGCGTGCCCGAGGTGCACCCGTATGTGATGGTGAACTACACCGGCAGCCTGCGCGACATCTCCACCGTGGCCCATGAGCTGGGGCACGGGGTACACCAGTACCTGGCCGCCGCAAACGGCTATTACAACTCCTCCACCACCCTGGTCCTGGCCGAGACCGCCTCGGTGTTTGCCGAGCTGCTCCTGTTCAACTCCCAGGTCAAGCTCCTGACCAATCCTGCGGAGCGGCGGGCCTTTATCTGCCAGAAGCTCGAATCCATCTTTGCCACGGTCTTTCGCCAGGTTTCCATGAACCGCTTCGAGCACGCGGTGCACAACGCCCGGCGCGAAAGCGGCGAACTCTCCCCGGAAACCCTGGCCAGCCACTGGCTCACCACCCAGCGGGCCATGTTCGCCGACTCGGT
This sequence comes from Pseudomonadota bacterium, assembly GCA_018830485.1. GTDB lineage: Bacteria > Desulfobacterota > Desulfobulbia > Desulfobulbales > Desulfurivibrionaceae > Thiovibrio. The sequence goes on from JAHJRQ010000012.1 coordinate 161,566, forward strand.
CACCCTGCGGGAGGACTACGGCATCTGGTGGTCGTACATCCCCCATTTTTTAAGCACCCCTGGCTATGTCTATTCCTACGCCTTTGGCGAGCTGCTGGTTTTGGCCCTCTACAACCTCTACAAGGAAGACGGGGGTGCCTTTGTGCCCAAATACCTCGACCTGCTGCGCGCCGGGGGCAGCAATACTCCGGCCGAGCTGCTCAAGCCCTTTGGCGTTAATCTGGACGACCCGGCCTTCTGGCTCGGCGGGCTCACCACCATTGACGAAATGTTACAGATGGTTGAATAATGGGAATGCGGAAGAAATCAGCCAACAGTTCCTCCCTGGTATACTCCACGGAACATGGCCGGACCTGCCCGAAGTGCGAAAAGCCCTTGTCCCAGTGCAACTGCGGCCAGAAAAAAACCCCGACAAAGGGCGACGGCATCGTCCGGGTCTCGCGGGAAACCAAGGGTCGCAAGGGCAGCGGCGTGACGCTTATCACCGGGCTGCCCATGGCCGAACCGGAGCTGGCCGCCCTTGCCAAACAGCTCAAGCAGCGGTGCGGCAGCGGCGGCACCGTGAAAAACGGGATCATCGAGGTGCAGGGCGACCACCGGGAGGTGGTGCTGGCGGAGCTGATCCGCCTTGGCTATCAGGCAAAAAAGGCTGGCGGCTGATGGCGGGTTCCCAAGCCACCTGGTTTGTCTATCTGGTCCGCTGCCGGGACACCACCCTCTATTGCGGCATCGCCAAGGATCCGGACCGGAGAGTCGCGGAGCACAACTCCCCTGACAAGGGGGCGAAATACACCCGGGGCCGGCAACCGGTACGACTGGTCTACATGGAAGCGGCCGCCTCCAGGGCGCAGGCCACCCAACGGGAAGGCACGATCAAGAGAATGAGCCGGGCAGAAAAAACGGCGCTCATCAAGGGTGCAGCCGGCACATAGAACCGCAGGCCAACCGCACAACCTCATATCGGGAGAGAGCCATGAAAATCTTCATCGCAGGCGGCACGGGTTTTCTGGGGCAAGCCCTTATCCGAAAACTTTTGCAGGAAGGGCATGCGGTGACCGCCCTGGCCAGAAGCCCGAAAAAATTGGGCGACCTCTCCCAGCACATCCGCGTAGTTTCCGGTTCGCCGCTCGTCCCCGGCCCCTGGCAAGAAGAACTGGCCGGGCAGGACGTAATCATCAACCTCACCGGCACAAGCATCTTCACCCGCTGGACTCCGGCGGCAAAAGGGATGATTCTGCACAGCCGGATTGCCGCGACCAAAAACATTGTCGATGCCATCCCGGATCATCCCGCCTCGCCGGTCACTTTGATCAACACCAGCGCCTCGGGGTTCTACGGCTTGTGCGGCGATGAAGAAAAATACGAAGATGGTTTGCCGGGCAGCGACTTTCTTGCCTCGGTTTGCAAGAGGTGGGAAGAGGAAGCAAACAGGGCGCAAGGCAAGGCCAGGGTGATCTCCATGCGCATCGGCATTGTCCTGGGAAAAAACGGCGGCGCCCTGACCAAGATGCTGCCCGCTTTTCGCCTCGGGGTGGCGGGGAAACTGGGGCATGGTCGCCAGTGGTTTCCCTGGATTCACCTGGACGACCTCACCAGCGCCATCCTTTTTTGCATGAAAAACAGCGGAATTGCCGGACCGGTAAACTTGAGCGCGCCCGCCCCGGTGCGCAATTCCGAATTCACCCGAATCCTGGGCACAGTGCTGCACCGGCCAACGTTTTTGGCGGTTCCGGGCTTTGCCGTTCGTCTTGTTCTGGGGGAACTGAGTTCGGTGGTGCTTGAGGGGTGCAGGATGATGCCGGGAGTGCTGACGGCAAACGGGTTTTCATTCCGCTTTCCAACACTGCAACCAGCGCTTGAGGATATTTTGAAAAAATAGGTTAAAGGTTGAAGGTTGAAGGTTGAAGGTTGAAGGTTGAAGGTTGAAGGAAACTTTTGACTCTTCCTTCGGCAAGGATTTTTTGGCACAGGGATAAAAAAGTTGTTGCCCCCTTTTCACCTTTAGCCTTGCTCCTTGCACCTAGCCCTTTATTTACTGGCGAGATTGGCCTCCAGGACAAAGGTGCCGCAGTCTGTCTGAAACGGCAAAACGATGATCGGCACATCGGAGTGATGGTGGATCTCCACCCCCTTGCCGGTGACCATGGTCGGGGTGGCAAGGTTGAAACTCATCCCCAGCTTGCCGAACTCCGCCTTGGCGCCGCCGCAGATCATGTTGGTAATCTCACCCACCGCATCGACAATGTCATGATCGATTTCGCTCTTGGGTGCTTCCATGAGCATGCGGGAAACAATCTGCAGGATACAGGCGGACGGAAAGCTGATGGTCATGCTGCCTTCGACACTCTCGGAGGCCATGCCGATAATGCCGGTCACATCGCCGTAGGTGGACACGCCTTCCTTGAGATACGGCTTCTGCCCGGTCAATTTGGTCTGAGCCATGGTCTCCAGAACATTTTTGGTGGCATGCACAAAAGGATTCAGATATTCAGCCTTCATAATTTCCCTGTCAAGTCTCGTTCAAACAGCAAAAAAAACGGAGCACCCTGTTCATTCGCAGTGAAAGCCCTGACAAAAGGGCATCTGACTCATATCCTACACCATTTTTAGGCGTGAGCCTAAAAAAAAGTCAAGAAAAACAGAAGGATTTTCGCAGGGTTGCCGAACCGGAGAAAATCCCTTGCACATGGGGCTGGAGGTATTTCCTTGTCCTGCACCAACGGCAGGATTACGGCGTGCATTCCATGGCATCGAGCCTTTTTGCCAATTCAGCCACATCGGAGATTGGCAGTTGGCAGTTGAAATTTTCGCAGAGATACACCGTGCTTCTATTTTCCCGGGGATCAAGATCCGCCAAAATCGGCTGGTATTGCCTGAGAAAATGATCCTCCCCCCCATCGGCCAGCAAGACGATCTTGCCGGGCAAAAAGCGTTTGCGGATCATGGCGAGCATGATCTCGGTATCGGGCCGATCGAGTTTTCCGACAACCAGGAACTGCCGAGGCTTATTCTCCTGCACATCATAGGCCACCAGCATCTGCGGCAGGATGGAAGGATATTCATTCAACCGTCCGCCAAAAGCCTCGATGGTCGCGCCGGCCCGCTTGAGCCACTCTGCATTGCCGGTTATCCAGCCAAGCCGGAGGAGATTGAGAGCGCTCATTGAATTGCCCGTGGGCTCGGCCCCGTCATAATCACCCTTGAGGCGGACCAGCACGGAATCATCCGAGCCGGTGGTCTCGAAAAATCCGCCCCTGACCTCGTCGCCAAACAGGGCTATCTGGCATTCCGTCAAGGCCATGGCCATTTGCAGCCAAGCGACATCGAAGGATGCCTCATAAAGGTCAAGAAGACCATTGACCAGAAAGGCATAGTCGTCGAGCTGCCCGGCAAGGCCGCCCTCACCATCCCGGTAGCGCCGCAAAAGAACGCGGGAAGCCGGGTCATACAGCGTTGCCCGGATAAAGCTTGCAGCCCGTTCCGCCGCGGCAAGGTAGCGCTTTTCTCCCAGCACCTGGGCTGCCCGGGCAAGGGCGCTGATCATGTGCCCGTTCCAGGAAGTGATGATCTTGTCGTCGAGATGCGGCCTTGGCCGCTGCGCCCGCGCTGTGAACAGTTTTTCCCTGCTGCGTTCCAACAGGCGGGACAACTCCTCCTCCGGAATGCGAAAACGGCGTGAAGTCTCGGCAAGGGGATGGGCGACATGGAGGATATTTTTACCGGCGAATTCAGCATGGGGGTCGTCAAGCGCGTTGCCCGCCTCAAGCACGCCGTAATGGAAGGAGAAGATTTCTCCATGATCCTTGCCGAGAACGGCAAGGATCTCCTCACGAGTCCAGAGATAAAACAAGCCCTCGCCATGCATCTCGGGGTTTCCATCCTGGATGCTGTCGGCATCCTCCGCCGAATAAAAGCCCCCTTCCGGGCTGGTCATGTCCCGCAGGACATAGTCAAGAATATCCTGGGCAACATTGGCGTAAAACGGATTCTGCCCCAATTGGAAGGCCTCGAGATACGCCGTCGCCAATTGGGCCTGGTCGTAGAGCATCTTTTCAAAATGGGGCACCCGCCACTGCGCATCCACCGAATACCGGTGAAAGCCGCCGCCGAGATGGTCGTACATCCCGCCCGCCGCCATCTTGCGCAGGGTGACATAGGTCATGTTCACGGCCTGGGACTCACCGGTGCGCGCGCCATGGTGCAGCAAAAAGTTGAAAACCACGGGACGGGGAAACTTGGGCGCCCGGCCGAAGCCGCCGAATTCGGCATCGTACTCCGCGACAAGCTGCCGGAAACCCTTGGCGCAGGCGGCCGGACCGATTTTTTCCGCCCGGCCATCCTCGCCCTTGCGGCGGAGATGCTTAGTAATATTGGCCGCCGACTCCAGAACCTTCCCGTGCCGGTTGCCCCAGGCATCATGCACCGCCGCAAGAACCTCGGCAAAGCCCGGCAGTCCGTGCCTCCCCTCGGGCGGGAAATAGGTGCCCCCATAAAAAGGGCGCAGATCGTGGGTGAGAAACACCGACATGGGCCAGCCGCCATGCCCGGTCAAAGCCTGCACCGCTGCCATATAAATCTGGTCAAGATCGGGGCGCTCCTCACGGTCCACCTTGACGCAGATGAAATCCTTGTTGAGAATCCGTGCAGTCTCGGGGTTTTCAAAGGACTCATGAGCCATGACGTGGCACCAATGGCAGGTGGAATACCCGATGGAGAGAAAAATCGGCTTATTTTCCGTGCGCGCCAAGGCAAAGGCTTCCTCCCCCCAGGGGCGCCATGCCACGGGATTGAAGGCATGCTGGAGGAGATAGGGGCTTTTTTCACTGACAAGCCGGTTGGGCTTTTTGCCCTGGGCCTGCTGCTGGTCAATGAAGGTCTGCAAGGTCATGCCGGCTGCCATTGAATCCTCCTTAGCGCACAAAAAAATCCCATGAAACCATCATTGTTCGGACATCGAACGGATGGTGAGCGCCAGGGCAAGAAACGGCGCCATGAACAGGGTCAGCACAACCATGGCGCCTTTCTGAAACTGGGGATTTTTCACCATCCGGAGGATCTCCGGGTCGAGCACGCCCGAAAGCCCGATGGTGACAAGCGGCAGCAGCACAAAGGCAAGCCCGCTGAACACCAACTCCGCCACAACCAGTTTTTTGAAAAACATCGACAGGGTGTCCAGGGCAATTTTCAACTTCAACATGCGGTCAATCAACCCCGTCAGGAGTTCGACCTCCTTCTTGCCCGCCTGCAGCCGCTCCTTGGCCTTTGCCAGGCTTTCGCCGGCAATGCTTCTGGCTTCGACAAACTTTCTTTTGCCGGCAAAAAGGAGCGTTTTAAAATTACTGAAAAAAGACTGGTAGGGATATTCCTGCCAGAAAGTATTGTAATCCGCCCAGGTCAAGGCAGCCGCATCCACCCGGATATTCAGCTCTTCAAGCCTTGCCTCGCGCAGACGGGGACAGACCATGCTCAAGGATTTGGCCCGGTCCGCAATATCAAGAACATCATAGACGGCGCGGCGCCGGAACTGTTCTTCCAGATTGGCCAGCACCGAGAGATGATTCTGCATCTCCTCGTCCTCTTCACCGCCGAACCAGGCCTGCAACTCTGCGAAAGCCTCCTTCGCAACGGCCAGGTTTTCCCCGGCCTCCTTGTTTTTCTGATCATAGAGTCCGGAAAGAACGTTCTCCACCATTGTGTTGGCCGGAAGCAAGGCCGGGTCCATGAGGGCGATCATGAAATACCGGCGATCCCCCGAGGCCAGCTTGCGGAGCAGTTGCATCTGCTGCTGCCCCTGACCGTCATGAATCCTTGCCTGAATGAGACTGTATTGAACCTCCGCACAATCGACATAGAGATTGGCCACCGAGCTGATCAGTTGCTCCGCTTTCCAAGGGTGGCCCGCCAGCCTGTGAAATCTGGCGGTAAGGAGGCTGATGTAGATTTTCTCTTTCTCCGTGGCGACCGTACTGTTTGCGATTTGCAGAAAATGGGCCATGTCCCCCATCCGGCCCCGCTCCAAGGCAACGAAAGCCTGGCCAAGGGTGGCGTAGAACTGCTTGCCTCCCAGGGCCTGGCTTTCCGCCTTCAAAAAATCAAGGGCCTGCTTGTACTTGCCGACCCGCAGGCAATCGAAGCCGGAATGCAGGTTACGGCTGTCTATCTTTACCCGGTCTGTTTTTCCGATGCCGTCCCAGGAGGAAAACAGGGAAAAAGCGACATAACTTAAAAAACGAGGCTGATAGACAAGGTACATATCGAAATACGCGACATACACCTGCAAGGCCGGATCGTTGCGGATCTGGGCGCCATCGATGTTGGTGGCCAACAGTTCCGCCATCTTTTTCTGCTCGGCCATGACCTGTTTAAACAGGGATTCGATCTTTGCAAATGACAGGTAGCCAACCCGGTCCAGGCCCCGGGTTTCCATGGTCAACTGCTTGCTGGGGCAATGGGCCGGAGCATGATTGGCCATGCCGCAATAAAAACACTCCGAACTCGCTCCCTTGGCCGCGAGGAACCGGCCGGTAAAAAGGCGTTCCCGCTTCAATTCGCCGAGATCGCCGGAAAAGCTCAACTGGGATAACCCGTCTCCGGCATCGCTGAATTGATGGGCAGGCATTTTTTTGCCGGCAAAAAGAAGATTCCATTGCAGCTTCAACGCCCGGGTCACATACAGGGTTTCCGGCTGCAACACCCCCCAGACCGAGGCAGTGGCTTCGCCAAAATCGACAGGCGGATCTTTTCTTCGGTGCAGATGCACGATAACCTGAATGGGCACCGCGCCCATTTGGGGTTGCCACTGCTGTTTTTTGAGGGACTGCAGGCTTTCGAAAAAGGTGCTCAGGGCGGCGAAGGGCTCATCATAGTAGATAAGCAGGAGATCCTCGCTGCTGTCCGGAGCTTCGATCCCCACCTGAACCAGGAGGTTGCGCAAGGCCTTGAAAAACGCGGGCCACCGGCCCGGAAGAGCCTGCTCCCCCTGATAGGACAAAGGGCGAATCGCCAGCAGGGTGGAGTGATCGATCTCTTTCATGCTATTTCTTTGCCCAAGCGCCTTGTGTTCTTTGTCCGTGAGTGCTCTGTCGCATTATGCCATTGTACGTTTTTTCCGCTGCCACCACCACCCAAGTTTTTCCCTGAACGGAAAAAAGCTGGCCGAGATCTCAAACAATGATTACTTTGCAACCTGATCAGGAAGGGAAACCGGTTCGTCCGCCAGCCCCTGTCCACTCAGCAACCCCACAGGAATACCCGCCAATGGCCCTTGCCCCGGAACACCTCCGTGCCGACAACGTACAACGCTTCGATGACGCCGCCGCGGCATGGGAAGAAAAACCCCAGCGCGTCGCCCTGGCCCGCAAGGTAGCCGAGGCCATCCGGCACGCGATTCCCTTAGCCCCTGCCATGCGGGTTCTCGAATACGGCTGCGGAACCGGCATGGTAGCCAGAACCATAAGTCCGCATGTCGCAGCCATCGTGGCCGTCGACACCTCGCCGGGGATGCTGGAAGTCCTTGGCCGAAAAGCCGCGGAAGAAGGGATCACCAACATCGAAACCCGTGTCCATGACCTGACCAGACACCCTTTACCCGTTGAAAATTTCGACCTGGTGCTGAGCAGCATGACCCTGCACCATATCCCGGAGATCGAGCCGCTGTTGCACCGGTTTTTCGCGGCCCTGAAACCAGGGGGCTATCTGGCTGTTGCCGATCTGGTCACGGAAGACGGCTCCTTCCATGAAGACAACAGCGGCGTCGCCCACCACGGCATCAACCCGGATACGGTCCGGGACATCCTGGCAAGAAACGGCGGCCGGGACATCGGCATGCAAGAGATCCACGCCATTGAAAAGCGAGGGGAAAACAGCGTAATGCGAAGGTATCCCATATTTCTTGCCTGGTGCCGGAAGGCATGAACAGCAGACGCGTGGGCAAGACACCGGGGGAAAGATGATCGCAACCATTGACGGGGATGGCCGCCATTTCAATGACTTCGGCTGGCTCAAAACCTACTGGCTCTTTTCCTTTGCCGACTACTACACGCCGGACAACATCCAGTTCGGCCCCTTGCGGGTATTCAACGATGACGTGGTGGTGCCCGGCACGGGTTTCCCCACCCATCCCCACGAGGAGATGGAGATAATCACCATTGTCCTTGACGGTGAGATCACCCACAAGGACAGCATGAACAACACCAGCGTCATCAAGGCCGGCGATGTTCAGCGCATGTCCGCGGGCACCGGACTTAGCCATGCGGAATACAACAGCGGCAAGGCGCCGGCCCATTTTTATCAGATCTGGATCTATCCGGACAAACACGGTCTGCGCCCGACCTATGACCAGCGCAGTTTCAAAAAAGAAGAGTGGCGCAACCAACTGCTGCCCCTGGCCTCGGGCCAGCGCCACAAAAATGTGGTGCGCTTTCACAGCTCCGCCACCATCTACCGTGGGGAGCTCGATCCCGGCCGGGCCATCAGCTACGAGACCACGGAAGACCGCCGCATTTTTCTCTATCTTACCTCGGGAAAACTGGTGGTCAACCGGACCCGGTTGCTGCCGAAATATCAGGCCAGAATAGACCTGGAAAAAAACCTTATGCTGCAGGCGGAAGAAAAATCGGATTTCATCCTCATCGACCTGCCCACCTGCCGGGGCTGGGGCTATGACAAAAAAACCTTGCAAGGCGGACGCTTCTAACTCCATCCGCAAAGGAATTCCCCCATGGTACGTAAAATCAGCGGCGCCTTCACCGGCGGAGCCCTCGGCGCACTCATCGACAGCGTCAATATCTGGGTTTTAGGCCAGGTGGGGATTACGGCCTGGCTCGGCGTCGCATTGCGGCCGCAATTCACCGCCTCCTGGCTCTATCCCCGGCTGGTTTGGGGCGGAATATGGGCCATGCTGCTGATCCTGCCGTTGTGCCGGCAAAAAACAGCCCTGCGCGGCATCCTCATGAGCTTGGTCCCCACAACCATGATGCTGGTCATGGTCTTCCCGGAAATGGGCCTGGGCCTGATGGGGCTCAAGGCCGGGCTCCTGACTCCGCTTCTCGTGCTGCTCCTGAACTTCATCTACGGCATGGCGGCGTCTTTCTGGTACAAAAACTGCGCCTGAAGCTGAATATCCATGCCACTGCAAGAAATAACGCCCATGACCGGCCGGATTCCTTCCCTGTGCCGGCCCTTTCTTTTTTGACACCGAACCAATGCCGACCACAGCACCAACCGACACCGCTGCCTCCGCAACAGAATGTCCACACCTTCGCCTTGCCTGCCTCTTCTGCGGAGGCGAATCGATTCTTACCGGATGCTGACACAACGCCACAGTGCTCTGCACGGTGTGCGGAATGGAATCTTCGGCGAAACTCCACCGCGAACAGATCGAACAGTGGAAGGAGAACGTCTGCCGCTGTCTGATGCAGGGAGGAACCCCGTAGATTTTGGCAAACAGGAGGCTGGCTTACAGATTTTCTTGGGGACTCAACCGAGAAACGGGAAGTGAAGGCGGCGACAGACGATCAAATTTTGTAGCGCCGGTAGATTTCCAAGCGCACAGGACAGTCACAGGTGTACAGGCTGCCGTATTTCCGTTGGTAGGGACAATCCTCCTCACCCTGGCCGACAAAATAAAACGTATCGCCGTCAATGGGAAAAGCCGGCCGGCAATAGCTATATGCATCCCGGCAGGCATACGCTTTTTTGCACAGAGGGGCGAGGGTCTTCTTTTTTTCGTCCATGCAACTTTCCCTCCCGCTCGGGTCTACCGCTTGGGTTGCGGATTTGCAAAACCCTATCACATGGCATCCCTCAAGCACAATACGGAAAAAATACGGGAATGCCCTGCGTTCCGCACAGGAAAAAAATCACCAACAGACAAAATATAATGGACATGTAACAACTCAAAAAACGCGATATCCTGTCATTCCGGCGGAGGCCGGAATCCAGTTTTTTCAGGCAGTTACAATAAGGCTGAACCCCGGCCTTCGCCGGGAAGACGAGTTGTTACGAGTCCATCAAATATAGTACGGCCTTGCTGGATACACCCTGCCTACTTCTTGTGGGTAGACCGGTAGGATTCCAGCTCCTGCATGGCTTTCCCGTAACAATCCGGACAATAGGAATGCGAAGCCAGAACCCCGGCTTCCCGTTGCATATACTCCTCGACGCTCAGCCACTCACCGCTGCCAGGCTCTTTCCCCTTGTCGTTTCGGATTTTCTTGCATACCGCGCAGATGGGCAAAAAGCCTTCATAGACCTTCAGGCGTCTTTTCATCTCCTGCTTTTCAAAACAATTCCGCAGGCGCAAAGCCAGATCAGCAAAGGCATAGGGCTTGAGCAGATAATCATCAGCCCCGTTTCGCAGGGCTTCAATGGCTGAAGAGATATCCCCGAAGCCCGTGAGGATAATCACCCCGATATCCGGACTCCTGGCCTTTGCCCCCTTGAGAACTTCTATCCCCGATATTCCTTCCATGCACAGGTCGGTGAGGACCAGATCGTAGTAATTTTCCTGCAAGGCGGCAAGCGCGGTTTTCCCATCGGCGACCGCCGTGGCGCCATACCCCATTTCCTCGATATCCCGGCGCAGGGTGCAGCGGATGATCTCTTCATCATCGACCAGGAGGATGTTTTTCCGCCATTGGCCTGTTTTTTCGCTCATGCCCGCCCCTCCACCGGCAATAAAACGGTGAAGATGGAGCCGATGCCAACGGCGCTCTCAACCTCAATTGTTCCGCCATGCCTGGTCACGATGCCGTAGCTTACCGACAGGCCAAGCCCGGTACCCTTGGCCGCAGACTTTGTCGAAAAAAACGGTTCAAAAATCCTGGGTTGATCCTCCGGGGCAATACCGTGGCCGGTGTCTTGAAACTGCACCGCGACAAACCCTCCCCTTTCCTCGGTCCGCACCGTTATTGTGCCGGTTTTACCGGGTATGGATTCCTCTGCGTTGGTGAGAAGATTCAGAAAAACCTGCTTGATCTGATCCTCCACCGCCTGTACCCCCGGCAATGACGGAGCGAATTCCTTAAGCAGGGAAATCCCCTTGTTCTTGAGGTTCTTCCGGCAGAGCAAAAGAATATCCTCCAGGGCGGCATGCACATCCACCCGGGTTTCTATACCGCTGGTCGGCCGGTTGAAACTTTGCAAATCCTTGGTGAGCTTGGCAATGCGCTGGCATTCACGGATGGCAAGTTCCACCATCTGAAGATTTTCTCCCTCAAGGCAGCCTTGCCGCATCAACCCGTCCAGCACATTGCGGATACCGCAGATGGGATTATTGAATTCGTGGGCGATGGAAGCGGCAAGCTTGCCCACCGCGCCCAACTTCTCCGCATGGAGCAACTGCCGGTGAATCTTTTCCATCTCCGCCGTGCGTTGACTGACCCGCTGCTCCAACAATTCCCGCAATTCCCGTTCCTGGTACTCCTCGCTCTTCCTCTCCGTGATATCCGTGCCGATGCTGAGTTTTACCCGAAGATCGCCAACCCACTTGATAACCCGGTCATGGTGCTCATACCAGCGGCCGGTTATGCTGTTGCAATTTTCCCAGACATAGACGCCGCCGCCCCTGTCCCGCGTGACGCCATTGATGGACAGGACCTTTTCGTTGCTGCAAAAATCGCACGGCCCATCCTTGCCGCACTGCATGACTGTCCAACATATCCGCCCGGCCCCTTCCCCGAAAATCTCCCGGGCATGGCGATTCATAAAGAGTATTTCATAGCTGGTCATGTTGACCACATAGATAATGGCGTCAAGACTGTCGAGCACGGTGAGCAGCCGGCGGTGCGCTCTGGCCAGGCTCTTTTCAACCTTGGTCCGCTCGACAATCTCTTTCTGCAACCGTTTGTTTGTTTCGGTCAGGCTGAGGGTCCGCTCCTCAACCAGCCGGGAGAGATGCTCGCCATACTCCCGCATCCGCGCCTCATCCTCCTTGCTCTTGGTAATATCGCGGACAAGGGCGAGAATCGCACCGTTTTCGTCTTCCGGAATGGAAAGAAAATGGAGCAGAAGCCGCTTGTGCCCAAGAAGAATTTCCTCATCCTCCCCGGCATGAACAGAGTGATGATCGACATTCTCAACAAGATGACGCACCGAGGAGGCATACGGCTCTTGAAAAAGATCGGGGAAATTCACGCCCAGGATCTTTTCTTCCGGCTGCTCAAACAAATCGACGGCGCTGGCGTTTAGATAGATGATCTTCTGCTCCCGGGTAATCCGGACCACGCCTTCGGACATGTGATCGAGAACCAGCTCCAGATGCCGTTGCGAATGCAAGAGTTCCTTGGTGATTTCCCGCTGACAGATCCCGTCAAGCCCGAAAATCCGAGGCTCCCACTCCCGCGTTGCCCGTTTCCCGGAGTCGGCGATGAGTTCCTGCACATGGAGGAAGATGTTCTTGACCGACCCTTTGGCAATGCAGGCGTCGGCGCCGTAGGAAAGAAAATCCGTTTCCCCTTCGCTGACAATGGCGGAAAGGATTACCACGAAAACGTCCTGAAGATGGGGCATGGCGCGAACAATGCGGCACAGCTTGTCCCCGCTGATGTTGGGCATGACCAGATCGATGAACATGATGTCCGGGGTGAAATCTTCCAGGACATCAAGGGCGGAAAGGCCATCCCGGGCAACGCGCACCGCATGCCCCTCCTTTTCCAGAAAGTTGGAAAGGAGTTCAAGGATGAGCGGATGGTTGTCCACCACCAGAATCTTTTTGGGCATGGGGCGCTTCTCCTGTCTGGCAAACGCCTGAGAACAGCCTTCCCTCTCAGAGAAAAAAATACCAACTGTAGTGTGATTATAGGAGCCATTGACCGGAAAAGTCAAAGAACAAAAAAACCTAACCAACCCTCGCTATTCCGCGGAAACAGAGGAAACCGGGGCAACCCGTTCGCTGATTCCCCTCCGGAGGACCTCCTTGTTGTACGCGGCGATGACCTCGCGGCGCCTGAGCATCCCCACCACCCAACGGTTGTCCTCCGCCTCCACCACCGGGATCTCTTCCAGTCCCTTGGCATCAAAGAGGGCCATGGCGGTGTGCAGGTTGTCTTCCGGGGTGAGCACCACCACCTTGCGAGTGCAGATATTGCCCACCCGCGCGGAAAGCCGCAGCTCCTCGTCGTGCAAAATGCTCTTCACATCCTGCAGCGAGACAACCCCGATCATCCGGCCGGTATCATCCACCACCGGAAAATAAAAGCTGTCCCTGGCCATGCTGAAAATGGTCAGCAACTGGTTGACGTTGGCCTGCTCGCTGATAAAATCCACATCCTCGCTGATAACCCTGCCGACCTTGATGGACTTCATCACCGAGATCTCCCTCCCCTCATGGAGATCGATGCCGTCTCGGCTGAAATCCACGGTGTCGATGGAATCCGGATTCAGGCGGGAGGCAACCACGGTGCCGATGATGCTGGAGAGCATGATGGGGATGATGATGAGGTAGTTGCCGGTCATCTCAAAGAGCAAAAAGATGGCGGTGAGCGGCGCATGGGTGGCGGCGGCAAGAAAGGCGCCGATACCAACCGCGGCATAGGCGCCGGGATTGGCGGTATACTGGGGCAGCAGGGAATGGGCTGCGGAACCGAAAGCCCCGCCGGTAACGGCGCCGATGAAAAGCGCCGGAGCAAACACCCCGCCCGCACCGCCGGAGCCCAAGGTAAGGGCGGTTGCCGCGATCTTTAAAAAAATCAGCGCGACCATCACCCAGAACACGCCGTGCCCGGCAAGCACCTCTTCCAGATAATGGTACCCATCGCCCATGATCTGGGGAAAGCCCATGGCCAGCACGCCAAGCCCCAGGGCGCCGAGCAGGGGCTTGAGCTGCGGATGCAGGGAGAGCGCGGCAAAGCGGTCGCGGATCGTATAAAATACATGGATGTGCAATACGGCCACCAAGCCCATGACCACGCCCATCAGCGAATAGAGCGGGATCTCGACCAGGGAATTGACCATCTCATAGGCGGGAATGGGAAAAGCGGGAAAGTCGCCATAGTAGCCGCGGGAAACAACGGTGGCCATGGCCGAGGAGATCACCAGGGCGGCAAAGGAGCCGATTTCGAAGGTGCCAAGAAGGACGATCTCGGCGGCGAAAAAGACCCCGGCAATGGGGGCGTTGAACATGGCCGCCACTCCACCGGCGCAGCCTGCAGCGATAAACACCTTCATCCGGCTGCCGGAAACCCGGAAAAACTGCCCGAACTGTGAGCCAACGGCCCCGCCCACCTGGGCAATGGGCCCCTCGACCCCGGCGGAACCGCCGGAGCCGATGGTAAGGGCGCAGGAAAGGATCTTGAGGGGAATGGTGCGAAACCGGACAATTCCGCCCTCCAGATTGACCTGACGCAGAAATTTCGGAAACCCGTAACCGTTTATCTCGCCGGGAAACAGCAGGGAAAGGGGAATGAGCAGCACCATGCCGCACAGGGGGATCAGCGGCAGGAGGAGGAGATACAGCCCGCCTTGCGCCAGACCAAGCAGTTCGGAGCCGCCGACAAAAATCGTGTCGTGGACCAGACCGACGGTGGTGCGAAAAAGGATGTTCGCCGCCCCTGCCGTCAACCCGATACAGGCGGCAATGGCGAGAACCCGAAAACTCTCCCCCGGCAGGATTCTGCCGATTTTCGTTTTCATGATTTTTCCGGGGTCTCGCAACCCAACCGCCTTGCCTGGCGGAGAAAATACTTGTCGGTCATTCCGGCGATGAAATCCCGCGCCATGGCGGCAGGCTGCCGGCCCTCGACATACTCCCGTCCCTGTTCATGCAAGAAATTCGCAACCATTTCCCCATGATGCTCCGGCCTGGAAAATTGGTCAAGGCAGGACTCGAACAAGACCTTATAACAGATGGTAATCTTGGCCAGCCCCTTCTTGATGGCCGGGTTCAGGTAGATCCGTTCGTAGTTGAACTCCTTCAGCTCCTTCAGCCCTTGGGAAACCTCCTCGCTGAAGGCGATGGCGCCATCCTCGATGCCGCCGGCAATCAGGTCGGTCACCAACCGATAGACCATGCTGCCGTTGGTCCGGCCGAAGAGATTCTGGCAGCGCAGGGGGATATCCTCCCGGCTGATGAGCTTCAATTCGATGGCATCCTCGATATCCCGGCCGATATAGGCAATGGTGTCGGAAAACCGGACCACGCAGCCTTCCAAGGTCATGGGAATCAGCTCATGGCGGGGGTCTTGCCCCTTGGCCGCGCCATGCCGGTCAAGGTCGGCAAAGGTCTTGCCGCGCTGGGGCGCAAGCTGGCGATTGTGGATCTCCCCATCGTGACACATGATGCCGTCCAGGGTTTGCAGGGTCAGGTTCCACCCCCTGCCCTGCCGCTCGATGCGCTCCAGAAATCGGACGCTTTGCAGATTATGCTGGAACGAGGGCAGCCCATGCCCGCGGCACAGGGCGTCCAGAACCTTTTCCCCGTCATGGCCGAAGGGCGGATGTCCGATATCATGGCCCAGGGCGATGGCCTCGATGAGATCCTCGTTCAGCCGCAGATAGCGGCCGATGGTCCGGGCGATCTTTGAGACCAACTGCACATGCAGGACCCGGTGGGTGATATGGTCGTTTCTGACCATGTAAAAGACCTGGGTTTTATCGATATACCGCGTATAGGCATGCGAATGCAGAATCCGGTCGCCATCCACGGCAAAGGCTTGGCGGTGGTCCTCGGCCTGCCCGTCCTCAAGGCGCCGTCGGAGCCCATCCTTGCTCAGGCTGGCAAGCGGCGACAAATGCTCGGCCTCCAGGGCGTCCAACTGATTTTTCAAGGCAAGCAAATGCGGGGTGGCAACATGGCGCATGGCAGAATGATCCGATGGTGTCGTAAGTTAAAAAGATGGTGAAGTATATCCCAGCAATCCCATCCGCACAATGCCTTGTCGTATTTCTGCGGGAATCGCCCCTACAATTGCCGCCCGAGCATTTTCCCCGTGCGATTTTCAGATATTTAGGTAACAATACCTAGAAAGAAAGCATATCCGCTCACCCTCTCCCTCTCCCGCAAGGGAAGCGCAGACTCCGGGGGGGAAGGAATTTTTCTAAAGGATGCCCGGTGCCTCTTCCCAATCCGATAACCATTGTCACCCATCCCCTGTATCTTGCCCACGACACCGGCGGCGGAGAGCATCCGGAAGCGCCGAACCGCCTCACTGCATTGCTGGCAAAGCTGCAGGCCTCGCCGCTCAAGGACCGGCTCACCATTATCGAACCCCGCAAGGCGGAACTCCGCTGGCTGACAACCTTTCATGCCGAACATTACCTCTTTCGCCTGGAAGAGTGCGCCCTTTCCGGCAAGACGCATATCGACCATCCGGACAACCAGCTTTGCTTTGAATCCTACGAGGCTGCTCTGCTCTCGGCGGGAGCAGGTCTCACCGGCATCGACCTTCTCGAAGGCAAGGAAAATCTGGTGTTCTGCGCGGTGCGCCCCCCCGGGCACCACGCGGAAAGCAACCTGGCCCTGGGTTTCTGCTTCCTGAACAACTGCGTGGTGGCCGCCCGTTACTGGCAGCAGCAGTATGGCCGCAAGCGCATTCTGATCCTCGATTTTGACGCCCATCACGGCAACGGCATCCAAAGCGCCTTTGAGGAAGACCCTGACGTTTTTTACCTCAGCCTGCATGAGCATCCCACCTTCAGCTTTCCCGGCAGCGGCTATGCGGAAGAAGCCGGCACCGGACCAGGGCGCGGCGCCACCCTGAATATCCCCCTGCCTCCCGGGGCGGAAGACCAGATGGTGCTCAACGCGTTTGCCCGAAGGGTTGAACCGGCCCTTGCCGCCTTCGCACCGGAACGGATCATCGTGGCCGCGGGTTTTGACGGACACCGCGACGATGACATGTCCGGCCTTGCCTATTCCACGGAACTCTACGGCCGACTCGGGGAACACCTGGCCGGTTGGGCTAAAAAATTCTGCCAGGGCAAGCTGTTGTCCATTCTCGAAGGCGGCTATCACCTGGAAAGCCTGGCCGACAGCACGGCCACCTATCTCACCGCTTTAAGCAACCACAGTATTGAGGAAGAACCATGTTCATCACCCAGCACATGACCAGAAACCCGGTGACTATTTCCCCGGAAACCAACCTCCACGCGGTGCGGGAAATTCTCGAAAAGGGCAAATTCCGCCATCTGCCGGTGGTGGATGGCGAAAACCGGTTGGTCGGCATTGTCACCGACCGGGATCTGCGCTCCGCCTCCCCTTCCTCCGTGCTTTCCGAAGAGCGGATCAAGGCCTGTCTTTCGGAACTCGACCAGACCCCGGTCAGCGCCATCATGAGCCGCGCCTTTTTCACCCTGACCCCCATGTCCACCCTGGACGACGCCCTGATCCTCCTTGACCGGGAGAAGATCGGGGCCCTGCCCGTGGTGGATCAGGAGCAGCGGGTCATCGGCATGTTTTCCACGCGCGACCTCATGGCTGCCTATCGCCGCCTTTTCGGCCTGGGAGAACGGGGCAGCGCCATGATTGTAGTGGAACACGACGGCAAGCGCAAACCGCTTTCCCGCATCGCCAAGGTGCTTGAGGAACACAGCATCCGCTTCACCCGCCTGATCCGGACCGAACCGGAGGAGGGTGCGCCGGAACGCATCTATCTGCGGGTCAACACTTACAATATCAGCGCCGTGCACCAAGCCCTGGGCGAGGCGGGCTTTTCCGTGGTCCTGCCGAAAATCCCCGAATTTATCGGGTAGTAATCCTTTACAGGAAAACATTATGCTCACCCCGCTTTTCTATCCCGAATCCATCGCCGTGCTCGGCGCCTCCCGCACTCCGGGCAAGGTCGGCCACGATATTGTCGCCAACCTGCTGGCCGGCGGCTATGCCGGACGGATCATCCCGGTGAATCCGTCCGCCCCGGAAGTCCTGGCCTTGCCCTGCCTGGCCGAGATCAAAAAGACACAAGAAAAAATCGATCTCTGCATTATCGCTCTTCCCAGCGCTCTGGTTCTGGAGGCGGTGCGGGATTGCCTCGAGGCCCGGGCCGGGGCGATCGCCGTGATCAGTTCCGGCTTCAAGGAAACAGGGCCGGAAGGCGCGGAACAGCAACGCAGGATCGCCGAACTCTGCCAAAGCCACAAGGTGCCTCTGCTTGGTCCCAATTGCCTGGGGCTGATCAATACCGAGCACCGGATGAATGCTTCCTTTGCCAGCCGCATGCCGCAACCTGGGTGCATCTCGGTTATCTCGCAGTCCGGCGCCATCTGCACCGCCCTGCTGGACCTGGCCGCCGCCCGCCATACCGGCATCGCCAAGATGGTGAGCATGGGCAACAAGGCGGACCTCAACGAAGGTGATCTGCTGATCGCCCTGGCCGCCGACCCGCAGACCAGGGTGATCATCGCCTATCTCGAAGACATTGCCTGCGGGGACGAGTTTGTCAAGGCGGCCACCGAGGCCTCAAGCAAGAAGCCGGTGATCATCCTGAAATCCGGCACCACCGTAGCCGGGCAGAAGGCAGCCTCCTCCCACACCGGGGTGCTGGCCGGAGAGGAGATCGCCTATGGCGCGGCCTTCATGCGCTCGGGGGTCATCCGGGCCGACAACTTCGAGGCCCTGGCCGATTATGGCGCCCTTTTCGCCATGCAGCCGCTGCCCAAGGGCAAACGGGTGCTGATCATCACCAATGCCGGCGGCCCGGGCACCATGGCCGCCGATGCCGTGGAAAAAGCAGGGATGATCGTGGCCACCCTGGACCGCAACACCGCCTCGGCCCTGCGCCAGAAACTTCCCACTGCCGCCAGCATCGGCAATCCCATCGATGTGCTGGGCGACGCGGAACCGGCCCGCTATGTGGCCGCCCTGGAAGCGGCCCAGGAAGACGAGGCCGTGGACGCAGTAGTCATCATTCTCACCCCCCAGGCCATGACCAAACCGGCGGAAACCGCCCGGGCCATCGCCGGCTGCCACAAGGGAGACAAGCCCGTGGTCGTCGCCTTCATGGGCGGAGCCGAGGTCATGCCGGGCAGGGAAGAGCTGGTGGCCGCGGGGCTGCCCGATTATCCCTCCCCGGAACGGGCCGTGGCCGCGCTCAAGGCCATGGCGGAATACAGCGCCTGGCGCAAGCGCCCGCCCAGGATGGTGGCCCGCTTCCCGGTAAACCGGCGCAGGGTGGAACGCATCATCACCCGCCGCTTGCGGACCAACCGGCTGCAGATCGGCGAGGTCAAGGCAAAGAGCATCCTGGCGGCCTACGGCTTCCAGATTCCCCAGGGGTATCTGGCCACCAATGTGGGCGAGGCCATGGAAATCGCCGAACGCATCGGCTATCCGGTGGCCATGAAGATCGTTTCCCCGGACATCATCCACAAATCCGATCTCGGCGGGGTGAGGCTCAACGTGACCAGCGGTGATGCGGTGGCGGACGCCTACGATCTCATGATGCTCCGCATTGCCCAGCGGGCGCCGGAGGCCTGGATCGAAGGGATCTATGTGGAAAAGATGCTCTCCCGGGGCCTTGAGGTAATCATCGGTATGAACCGCGACCCCCAGTTCGGCCCCATGCTCATGTTCGGCCTGGGCGGCATCTTTGTCGAGGTAATGAAGGACGTCACCTTTTATCTCGCGCCCATTACCAACGAAGAGGCCATCCAGATGCTGATGTCCACCCGCTCCTACGAAATCCTTAAGGGAAAACGGGGGCACAAGGGCGTGGACCTTGCGGGCATTGCCAACGGCTTGCAGCGGATCAGCCAGTTGACCACCGATTTCCCGCAGATTGCCGAACTGGACATCAACCCCTTCATCGTCGGGGAAACCGGCACCGAGCCGGTGGTGGCGGATGCGAGAATGACCTTGCAGAGCTTTGAGGTGGCGCGATGAGCAACGCAAAGAATTACGATCCCGACTGGCAGGAAAAATACAGCGACATGCTCGCCACGCCGTACCAGGCGGCAGCCAAGATCAAGCCGGGCCAGCGGGTTTTCATCGGCACGGCCTGCGCCGAGCCGGTGCTGCTGGTCAAGGCTCTTACCGAACGGGCCTGCGAGCTGGCCGACGTGGAGATCATCCAGCTCCTGACCAAGGGCGACGCCCCCTACGCCAGCCGCGGCCTGGCCGACTGCTTTTCGGTGAACAGCTTTTTCATCGGCGCCAACATCCGGGAGCACATCCAGCAGGGGCTGGGCAACTATACCCCCACCCTGCTCTCCGACATCCCCCAGTTGTTCAACTCCGGCCAGCTCCCCATCGACGTGGCCCTCATCCAGGTAACCCCCCCGGACATGCGCGGCAAGGTGAGTCTGGGCGTCTCGGTGGACATCGTCAAAAGCGCGGCGGAAAACGCCTCCCTGGTGATCGCCCAAGTGAACCCGTTGATGCCGAAAACCCTGGGCGACAGCTTTCTCGACATCTACGACCTCGACATTCTGGTGCCGGCCGCAAGCCCCATCATCGAACGGGAATCCACGCAAGTCTCCGAAGACACCCGCCGCATCGGCGAGCATATCGCAGCCCTGATCGAAGACGAATCAACGATCGAATTCGGCATCGGCCGCATTCCCCACGCCCTGGTGGAATTTTTGCGCGACAAGAAAAACCTCGGCATCCATACGGAGATGCTCACCGACTCCATCATCGACCTGGTGGAATCGGGCGCTGTTACCGGCAGCCGAAAAACCACGGACAAGGGGCGGATCGTGGCCAGCTTCTGCATGGGCACCCAGCACCTCTACGACTACATCGACAACAACCCCCTCTTCTGCTTCAGGCCCACGGAATATGTGAACGACGCCCACATCATCGGCAGGCAGCACAAGATGGTCTCCATCAACATGGCTCTGGAAATCGACCTCACCGGCCAGGTCTGCGCCGACTCCCTGGGTTCCCTCTTCTATTCCGGCATCGGCGGCCAGGTGGACTTCAACCGGGGCGCAGCCCGCTCCATCGGCGGCAAGCCCATCATCGCCCTTGAATCAACGGCCAAGGACAAGACCATCTCCCGCATCGTCACCCGGTTAACCCCGGGGGCCGGGGTGGTCACCACCCGGGGCGAGGTACATTACGTGGCCACCGAATACGGCGTTGCCTACCTGCACGGCAAGAGCGTGCAGGAGCGTGCCGTTGCCCTGATCAGCATCGCCCACCCGAATTTCCGGGAACAGCTCTTCCGGGAGGCCATCGAGGCCAAATATCTCCGCCAGGATCTCGGCGAGGTGGAAGGCCGCTTCATGATCGCCTCCCAGGAGATGAACACCACCATGCTGCTCGAAGACGGCACCCAGATCAATTTCCGGCCGGTGCACCTCACCGACGAGCCCCGGATGCGTGATATCCTCTACGCCTTATCCCAGGAAACCCTCTACTACCGCTTCATGACCCACAGCCAGCGCTTCGGCCACAAGCAGATCCAGAACTTCGTCTACATCGACCACCGCAAGGACGCCGCCATTGTCGGCACCGTGCCCGAGGCGCACGGCGAAGAGATCATCGCCGTCGGCCGCTACTACCTGGACGAGAAAACCAACCGGGCCGAGGTGGCCTTCATCGTCCGCGACGAATGGCAGAACAAGCGGATCGGCTCCTTTCTCTTCCGGCATCTGGTCACCATCGCCAAACGAAACGGCATTGGAGGTTTTTCCGCCGAGGTGCTTCGGGACAACAAACGCATGCAGGCCATCTTCCTCCATTGCGGCTTCACCGTAAAAAGCAGCCTGGAGGAAGACGTTTACAGCTTCCAGATTGATTTTTGATCGGCTATCATGTCCACGGGGGGTAAAATAGAGGCTACGGAGGGAGAGATGGTTTCCCCGCTTGCGGAAAATGATGCCCAAAAAGCCGTCAGAATCATGGTGGTGGAGGATGTGGCTTTCAATCTGGAGATCCTCGCCGCCATCCTTGCCGAGCGGGGCTGGCAGGCAGTTACCGCCACCAGCGGCGAAGCCGCGCTGGAGATCCTTGCCGCGGATTGCGATTTCCAGATCATTTTGATGGATATCGGCTTGCCCGGCATTGACGGGCTTGAGACCATGCGCCGGATCAAGGAAAAACCGGTTTGCCGGGGTATTCCGGTTATCGCCCTTACGGCGGAAAGCGCGGCCGAACGGAAACGGTTTTTAGCCGCAGGGTTCGACGGATATGCGGAGAAAAACTTCGACCCGGAACAGCTTTTCACGGCCATTGAAACGCACCTTGCCCCTGCGGGCGACACCCGGCACACGCCGGAGCCTGCGGTCATGCCCCCCTCACCGCTTCTCGATTTGGATTTCGAGGCCCTGCTCGTCACCTACGGTGACGAAATGCTCCTTTGCCGGATAGCCAAGGCCTTCTTCGCCGACACCAACACAGAGCTCCAGCGGCTTGGCGAGGCAATGACCTCAGGAGACCGGACGGTGATACTGGCCTGCTGCCACAGCCTCAGGGGCTCAGCCGCAATCTTTACCGCAAAAAAACTGGCCAGGGTGAGCAAAGAACTGGAAGACTGTATCCGCCAGGGAAACAAAAACGGGATTGAGTCTGCCTGGCACAAGGTTGTCGCCGCCCATGAGTCGCTGCGCGAAATCGTAACACGTCGACTCTCAATGACGTGGAATACCCAATAGCGCTGAACAGCTACCCCTTCATTTTCAACCACGGGGACCCGTTTCCCGCCGCGAAAAAGAATCCCCGAAGGCATGCATGCATCCAGGTTATTCAAGCATCCTGATTGTCGACAATGCTGAATTTATCCGCATGATTGCGCGGTTGCGCCTGGAGGGGGCCGGAGTTCCGCCAAAAAACATCCATGAAGCGGAAAACGGACAGGTTGCATACGACCTTGTGGTCGCACAGGGGATAAAGAACATCCTCTGCGATTATGAAATGGCGGTTATGGACGGCATAGAATTGGCCACCAAGCTCCTCATCATAGAGCAGCGGCAGGATATTCGCTTTGTCCTCTTCAGCGGCACCCCCCTGGCGAAAATCACGGCAGCGCTGGCCGGAACCGGATTGAATATTCCGGTTATCCCCAAAACACGGCTCAGGGAAAACTGGAGCGCGGCAGACTTCATCAGCGCCTGGTTCCCGGAACTGACCAGCACCCTGTCACGGCAATAAAGAAAATGCTGCTCATTCCCAAACCTGCCGATATGTATTATAATAACAATACGCAAAATTGACCGATTCCCGCTTCCGAAGCGCAAAACCTGTATCCCTGGGGGGGTTGCATGAAGATACTCATTGTTGATGATGAAATAACCGCCAGAACCATTCTCAAGAATCACCTGCTCCAGCATATGCCTGGGTGCCAGCTTTTTGAGGCGGCAAACGGCACCGAGGCAATATTCCGCTACCTCAAATACCAGCCGGATGTAGTTCTCCTCGATCTCATCATGCCGGTGGTGGATGGCGAAACCTTTCTCACCATCATTGAAGACGCCTTCCAAAAAGGCTTTCTCAAAAAAGAGCCAAAGGTCGTCGTCATCACCAGCTTTGACGACCCAGGGAAACTGCTTGAGGTTTCCGGCCGGCCGTCGGTGGAAACGGTTATCCCCAAGCCCATCACCCAGGCCACCATCGAACGGCTGAAAACCCTGTTGTAACCGGATGTTTTGACCGTGTTCGACCGGGCCAGCCATTCCCTGCACCAGAAAGTGCAATTGCTCTATTTTATTCCCGCAATCTCCCCTTGATTTTTTTTTGATGACGACTTGCCCCGATCCACTATAATAGCGCCAGATCCCCAACAGACTCCCCCCACACCAAGGAGGTTCCATCATGTGTGTTCCCCATACGGATTTTGAAAAGGCTCTCGCCGTCGGCAGACCGCCCAATATTGTTAAACTGTTCCCCAATTCCAAGGCCCTGATCGTCAGCGGCAAGGTCATCGACCGGGCCATGATTGCCAAAGGCAAGGCCATGACCATCGCTGCCAACGGCCGCAACAACTTCATCATCCGCGGGGCCCTGCTTGCCGCGCAACGGGCCAACGCCGCGATCATCATCGAGATCGCCCGCTCCGAAGGCGGGGCCAAGGCCTACTGCCCGGTAAATTACTGGAACATGGCCATGCAGGTGGACCAGGCCATGAACGAGCTGGGCATCACCGTGCCGGTGGCCATCCATGCCGATCATTACGGAATCAAGAAGGAAACGGACCTTGATTTCGCCAAGGTGGAGATCCCCACCATCTTCGAGGCGGGCATCACCTCCATTGCCATCGACGCCTCGCATCTGCCGGACGATAAGAACCTTTTAACCAACCTGGCCCTGGCCCAGTTGGTGCCGGATTGGGCAGGGCTTGAAACCGAGATCGGGGAGATCAAGGGCGACCAGGGCCTTTCCACCCCGGCGGAAGCGCTTTTCCTTATCCAGGGGCTCAACGCCCACAACATCTTCCCCGACTGGATCGCCTTGAACAACGGCACCACCCACGGCATAGAAGAAAGCGGCCAGGGCATCCAGGTGGGTCTCACCGCCGAAGTCCATGCCAAGCTGGCCCCGTATCACATCTCCGGCGCCCAGCACGGCACCTCGGGCAACAGCTCGGAAAGGCTGCGGGAGATCGCCGCCAAGACCTCCACCACCAAGGCCAATGTGGCCACGGCCCTGCAGATGGTTTCCTGGGGCTTGCAGGTGAACGACTACGGCAACGCCATCCTTGATGCCGACGGCAACTTCATCAAGGTGAAGGATGCCGGAGTCACCGAAGCCATGTGGCGGGAGATGGTTGATTACGCCGAGGCGAACGGCTGGAAAAAGGGCAACTACAAGAGCCTCAACCTGCCCTTTGAACCGAAACTCATGGGACAGCCCAAGGCAGTCCGGGAACGGATGGTGCAGCGGGTGGAGGAGTTTGTCTACAATCTGCTGGTCAATGTCTTCAACGCCCAGGACAGCGCGCCTCTGGGAATCAAAGCCATCCTGGAGAAAGGATCATACGACATGGGACCCAAGGTTGGCCGCATTGAGGATCCGGCCGAATGGACCGGAGAAAAGATAGCCCGTCGCGCAGCCAACCTCGGCACCGACAAAGGTCCGGAAGGTGATTTCGACGATTGAGGCCTGTCACCTACAGCGTTACCTGCATTAACCTCCCGCCGCTGGTCCTGTGACCGGCGGCGTTTTTTTTGAAGCCTGGTGAAACTCTTGCAAAATGCTGTGTTATGCTTCGACCGGCTCAGCATGAACGGAAAAACAATAATGATTTCAGGAAAATACCGTTCGCCCTGAGCCTGTCGAAAGGGCTTTCCCTCTTTTTTTGCAAGAGGCTCCGGTTACAGAACAAATCCACCGAGCCAGAACACCGCCATGCAGAGAAAGGGCAGGACACTATAGGAAAGCAGGACATCCTTGATCGGATAGTTGAAATCAAAAACACGCAGGCTGAAGGCCGCGCCGTACAGCCAGGCGTACAGGACAACAGAGAGGGCGCCTCCGGCCTCCAGCCAGAGATTCACCCCGGGAGTATCAAACCAGAAGAGCAGGGAGGCCAGGCTCATGGCGCAAAGAAGAAGCTGCGCCAGTCCATTCACCACCTTGGCCATTATATAGAGGATATTAAAAAAACCAATTCCGCCGAAAAGCAGCGACGCGCACACCAGGGCGAGAGCCCCGAGCAGGCCGGAAGCGAGAAACACTGTTTGATGGGCGGCAAGAAGGGCGACCAACTGGGCAAGCGCCTCGGAAGAGGTGAGCTCGGCGAGATGGAGAACCGCAACCACGCAGCCGGAAATAAAGAAATATCGGCCCATCTATGCACACACCATATGCGTTGATCCAGCCAGCCGGGGACTCATTTGTCCACAAAGCCGATGGCGCGGTCAAGTTTATGGAGGAATGCGAAACCCTGCCCTTTTTTCTCAAGGCCAGCCGCCTTGACCACTGCGTCAAATACCGCGTCGGTCTGTTCATTCTTGGTGATGATCAGAATGATTTCCTTTTCCGGCTTGATGAACATCCCGGCAAAGCCGAGTTTTTCACGGATGCCGGTACCGCGGCCATAATAGAGGGTCGCCCCTTCCGCGCCGGCTTCCATGGCCGCCTTCACCACCCGGTCTGCCTCGCCGCGCTGAACTATACAGGTTATCAGGTTCGGATTCACATTTTCCATACATCCCCCTTCTCTGCTGAAATGCCGAAGCGGCATCCCAGAACGAAATTGACACCGGTCAATTTCCAAAATATAGTGCGGTTGTAAGATTAAGTATCGAGTGGGCACACGTTGTTGTCAAGAAATCTTGGCCTCCGCGCAAAAAAATATCCTTTCCCGGGGAGGTTGCTTCCCCTGTTTTTTCCGAGAGCTTCGCAACCCAGTCATGGAAAATTTCATTCTCACGGTTTCTTTTTTGCTCATGGGCATGGGATTGCGCCGTCTTCCCAGTTTCCCCAAGGAAACCGCGCAGGTGCTCAACCTGTTTGCCATTACCCTTTCCCTTCCCGCCCTTATCCTGCTCAAGGTCCCGCAGCTTGCTTTTTCCGGGGACATCCTTGTGCCGGTCATCATGCCCTGGGGTATGCTCGCCGCTTCCGCCCTGATGATCATTGCCCTGGGCAAGTTCCTCCGCTGGGAAAAAGAGATCGTCGGCGTCCTTCTGCTTCTGATTCCCCTGGGCAACACCTCCTTTTTCGGCATTCCCATGGTTCGGGCTTTTTTCGGAGACGAGGGCATCCCCTACGCTCTCCTCTATGACCAGCTTGGGTCGTTCCTGGCCTTGGCCACCTATGGGGCGGTGGTGCTGGCCCTCTATGGCAGCGGGGGCAAACCGACCCCTGCCTCCGTGCTTACCCGGGTCGCGAGCTTTCCGCCATTCATCGCCCTGATTGTGGCCCTTGCCAGCCGCTCCCTGACCTTTCCCCCGCCGCTGCTGGCCTTGCTCAACGCCCTATCAGGGACCCTCGTCCCGGTGGTCATGGTCGCGGTCGGGTTTCAACTCACCCTGCGCCTCAGCCCGGAAACGCTCAAACCCCTGGGGGCAGGACTGAGTATCAAGCTCGTGGTTGCGCCGCTGATCGCCCTGCTCTTCTGCCGCATCCTGGGGTTTGACACCCTTGCCGCCCGGGTGGCCATCTTCGAGGCAGGGATGCCGCCCATGGTTTCCGCAGGCGCCCTAGCCATCATGGCCGGTCTTTCTCCGAAGCTTACCGCGGCCCTGATCGGCCTTGGCATCATTCTTTCCTTTATTACCCTGCCGCTGCTCTCCCGGCTTCTCTGACCGGCCGCGCGCCGCCCCCGGCCGCATGCGGCCCGGACCCGGAGGTTGCCGGCTTTTTCTTGGCGAGATCGCAAGATCATCACCCTGGAACCCCAGGGCCTGGCGCTGGGCGCGCCGTTCGCTGTCCTTCTTGGCCACGGGAAGTGGCGCCATTTTTTCGCAATCCAAGCCCGTGACATACATGGCCGTGGAGATCGTTCCCGGCGTAGGGGTGAAATCCTGAAACTGCCGGGGAGCGAGACCGAGCACGGCAAGACGCACCGCCATCCTCTCCATGTCGGCAAGGGTGCAGCCAGGATGCGAGGCAATCAGGTAGGGGGTGAAATGGAAACTCTTCCCCGCTTTTTTGCCGATTTCCCGGCACAGGGCGAGAAATTCCTCCAGCACCACGGAACCGGGCTTGTGCATGAGCCGCAGCACCTTGTCCTCGGTGTGTTCCGGCGCAATCTTCATCGTCCCCGGAGTATGGTGCAGCAGGAGTTTGCGCAACAACCGCGGCGTCCTGCTCAACAGCTCCATCCGCAACCCGGAGGAGACAAAAAGATGCTTGACCCCGGCGCACTCTTCCACCGCCTCCAGCAGGCCAAGCAGCGCCTGCTCGTCTATCTTCATGAATGTGCATACCTTGGGATACAGGCAATCATGGCGGGTGCATGGCTGCGGACTGGTGCAGCCCGTGCCATACAGGTTGGCGGTGGGGCCGCCCAGATCGCTGATGGTGCCGGAAAAATCCTTCCGCCCGGCAAGCTGCTGCGCCTCCTGCACCACGGATTCCTTGCTCCGGCTGATGACCATTGGCCCCTGGTGCCGGGAGATGGCGCAGAATGAGCAATTGCCGCAACACCCGCGGACAATGGTGATTGAGTCCCGGATCATCCGCCAGGCCGGGACATCGCCGCAGGCAGGATGGGGGTTGCGGCTGAAAGGCAGGCTGTACAGCCCATCCAGTGCCGCCGTATCCAGCGGCTGGGCAGGCTGGTGCTGCACCACCCAGGCGGCCTGCTGATACTGCAGCAGAGGCGCATCACCATATGCCCTGGCCTGACGGTCCACAATCAGCTCCGCCTCAAGGAAAAGGGGCGGCTTCGCCTGGATTTCCGCCCAGGAAGGCAGAACCAGAGGCGCGGAAATCCGGCGGGCCGCCATTTCCTTGGGGCTCAACCGTTCGCAGGTGCCGGGAATACCGGCCAGATCGAGGCCCTTGGCAAGCCGGGCCGCCACCTCCAGCACCGCCCGCTCTCCCATGCCATAGACCAGGAGATCCGCCTTGGCGTCGGTCAAAACCGAGCCCCGCAGCCGCTGCTGCTGATAATCGTAATGCACGAACCTGCGCAGGGACGCCTCGATACCCCCAAGGACAACCGGCACATCCGGAAAAGCGGCCTTTGCAAGATTGCTGTACAGAATGGTGGCCCGGTCCGGCCGCCGGCGCAGCTTTTTTTCCGCCTGCTCGCCGAAATAGGGGTTGCCGTCCGGGGAATAGTCATCGCGGTCCCGGACCTTGGCGTTGCCGCTGTAATTGGCCACGACCGAGTCCAGGTTGCCCGCGGTTATGCCGAAAAAAAGGCGTGGCGCGCCGAATTGCCGGAAATCATCGGGGAGATGGTGACGGGGCTGGGAGAGAATGGCCACCCGGTAGCCGTTGGCCTCAAGCAGGCGGCCGATCAGGGCCACCCCGAAGGAAGGATGATCCACATAGGCATCCCCGGTGACCAGGACCACATCAACCTGCTTCCAGCCTCGTGCAGCCATCTCCGCCCTGGAGGCCGGCAGGAAGCTGCCTGTTGTTTCGTGCGCCAAGATTTTTTCTCCTCTTCCCGGGAAATGCATTGAGCCGGGATCCCTTCTGTTTATAATCCAATTCCATTATGATATAAAGAAGGGAGCCTTGAAAAATTCAAGGCTCCTGTGCGGGGCAAGGACGCCCCGTCATTTTCAGCCACTTAACGTTGCTGAAAATGTGAGCAAAGGCAAAACTTGTTTTGGTTTTGCGGCTTGAAAAATCAACAGGAAGTTGATTTTTCAAGGTTCCCATAAGACACTGTGGGGCAATCAGGTTTTGCCTTCACCCGCACCATGGACCACCATACCGGAGACATCCCCATGCAGGAATCCCCCTATCTGGAGGGCCGCTACTTTTTGGTGGACAAGCTGCACCGGCTTCCCTTCCTCGGCTCGCTGAGCGAAAAATACATCAAGCATATTCTGCGCCTCAGCAAGATCCGGACCTTTGAAGACGGCGAAATCATCACCCCGGAAGGGGCTTACGACAACTGGGTCTACATCCTTTTTTCCGGGGCGGTGCGGGTGGAAAAACACGGCAAGGAGATCGCCAGGATAGAAGAGATCGGCGGCGCCTTCGGCGAGCTTGCCGCCATCGACGGCAAGGCCCGCTCCGCCTCGGTGCAGGCCATCGGCCCCACGGTCTGCCTGGCCATCGACGCCTCCTTCATGAGCGAGGCTGCCGAGCCCTTGGAGCAGGCGCTTTTTGTCTCCGTCATGTACCGCCTGTTCACCGAAGTCATTGCCCAGCGGTTGCGCGCTTCAAACGAGG
Source organism: Pseudomonadota bacterium (assembly GCA_018830485.1). GTDB lineage: Bacteria > Desulfobacterota > Desulfobulbia > Desulfobulbales > Desulfurivibrionaceae > Thiovibrio. The sequence goes on from JAHJRQ010000012.1 coordinate 191,246, forward strand.
AGCTGGTCAGGGTGCGTTCGGAGCTTGACCGGCTGAAAAAAAGCCAGCGATAACTCCCCGGCCCTGGGTTGCGGCATATTTCCGCTCAAGCCACAAGGGGCTTTTGCTTCACTTCAAGATTTGGTAGTATGCCGCTTCATTCGTCACCTCCGAAACTCAACCTGTAGGACACCTGGTATGGATTCAACAAAACCCTTGGCCGGCGGCGTCCCCATGGTCAACATCGACGGCGCCAGAATCCGGCGGCTCCGGGAAGAAAAAGGGTTAACCCAGCTCTATGTCGCCACGGTGGTCGGGGTCACCACCGATACGATTTCCCGCTGGGAAAACCGCCGCTACCCCAACATCAAAAAAGAAAACGCCCTCAAACTGGCAGAGGCCCTGGAAACCCAGGTGGCTGACATTGTTGACCACGGTCAGCCCGCATCTCCAACAGAACCTTCATCCCCCCAAAATTCCGAACCGCCAAAGCAAGACGAGCCCTTGCCCCAGCCCCCCGAACCCGAGCCCTCTCCAGCCCTTGCCCCGGCAGCGCCGCAAGCCGCATCGTTCAAAGCCCGCTTCGCCTCTTTCCCCGTCCCTGTCCGGCTCGCAGGTTTTTTCCTGCTTGCCCTTGCGATTCTCGCCTTCTTGCGCTGGTACGGGCCAAGCGAAGGCGAGAGCCAGGTGGCGGCCTACAGAATCGTGCCGGAACACGCAACCCCGGGCATTCCCTTTCCGGTTGTCATTGAGGTGACAACCAGCGCCACCAGGCCGTTTTCCCTGATCCTCAAGGAAACCCTGCCCCCGGCCTGCATCCCGGCCCAGGGCAAACCGCGGTTTGTCTCCCAGGCAAGCGACCCACCGGTTCTCAAGTGGATTGACAAGATCAGCGGCGAGCAGGCGGTGTACAGCTATCTCGCCAAACTCCAGCCGGAAACCGAGATGGAAACCGGCCATCAATTCAGCGGCGGCGTCACGGTCCGCTCGGACGACAATCCCAGTATCCCTGTTTCCGGAACCGACTCCCTGCAGGCGAGCCCCTTCCATTGGGCGGACAGCAACAGCGATGGCCGGATAGACGACGAGGAGCTGCTTTCCGTGTATGAGATATACGGGGGGATTGAAGGGTTGCAGTTCGGCAAAAAGCTGATCGAGGAGATCTGGACCGCCAAAGGCTACAGATGGAACCAGGAGACGCGCGGCTATGATATTCTCCACTGATCACCCAACAGGAGGAACACACATGACGGCTAAAAAACACCATTCCCGCGCGCCTGGCTTGCTCTTCCTGGCATTGTTCCTGTTGTTGGCCATGCCGATGCCCCTGCGGGCGGGCGAGGCCCTGGTAAGCGGCCAATACCTGAGCAGCGGCGGGCAGGACCTTCAGTTACGGATCACCGTTGCCGGCCCAGCCCCCGGCACCCTGATCGTCATCCAGAACCTGCCACCCGGCATGGCGATCGAAGCTGCCTCGCCCGCCTTCCATCAGTACGATGCCAATAAGGGCGAGGTGAAATGGCTGCTGACCAAGGTCAGCCCGGGAAGCTACCTCCTGAGCCTGCGCCTGTCGCGTCCCGTGCCGGCTGGCTCGATCAGCGGGGAGATCCGCTACAAGGATCCGGCCAGCGGGCGGCTGACCCATCTGCCGATCAGGCCGTAAGTTGCCGGGCGCCTTGCACTACCCGAAAGGCGCCCCTGAAAACCCCAGCGAAAGGCATGGGAAATATGCCCCCTGATGATCTGCTGAATCGCCGGAAATTTCTCTCCGGCTCCGCGAGACTGCTGGTCATGCTCTCCTCCTTCCCCGCCCTGGCCTGCGCCTGCACCCGGGAAAAAGAAGAGGAACGCCGACTCACCGATCTTGTCATTGAACAGGGCAAACTTGTTCTTGATCTGGGGGAAAACCGCTACCGGGCCCTCAAAACCATCGGCAGCGGCCTGAAGATAGAGATTACCCGGCAGGAAAAACCGCTCCTCGTCACCAGGATCTCGGAGACACGCGTCGCCGCCTTTTCCTCGCAATGCACCCACGCCGGCTACGAAATTTTGCTGCCCGAGCAGGGGATACTGGCCTGCGCCAGCGGGCACGGCGGCATCTTTGACCTGGAGGGCAGGGTGCTGGCCGGACCGGCCAAGAGCAATCTGCCGCACTACCCGGCCCAACTGATCGCCAACCGGGTGTATGTCGCCTATCCCTTTGGCTGATCCTGCGAGCGAGGGTTTCACGGGAACAACCACATTGATCTTGCGCATCTTTACCCTGATCAGGTATGGTGTTGCCCCGTACATTACCCTCGCAAGGGGGCTGCCTGAGAACCCAAGCCGTTGGCAGAGAACACGGTCGTCCTCCCGGCGGCCAAAACGGCTCCTAATACAACCGAAGGATATGCCAGATGAAAAAGATAGCAGTATTGGCCGGCGACGGCATCGGCCCGGAAGTCATGCAGGAAGCGATCAAGGTTCTGGACGCGGTCCAGCAAAAATTCGGCTTCAGCCTTGCCTACGAACACGCGGATGTGGGCGGCTGCGCCATCGATAACCACGGCGAGGCCCTGCCCGCCTCGACCCTCGCCCTGTGCGAGGCCAGCGACGCCATCCTCTTCGGCTCGGTGGGCGGCCCCAAATGGGAATCCCTGCCCCCGGCCCGGCAGCCGGAACGCGCCGCCCTGCTGCCGCTGCGCAAACATTTCGAGCTGTTCTGCAACTTCCGCCCTGCCCGGATCTTCAAATCCCTGGCTGCGGCCAGCCCCTTGCGCGCCGATATCGTGGGGGACGGCTTTGACATCCTCTGCGTGCGCGAACTCACCGGCGACATCTACTTCGGCCAGCCCAAGGGCAGGGAAGGTTCCGGCCCCAACGAAAAGGCCTACGACACCATGGTCTACCACCGCTGGGAGATCGAACGCATCGCCCGCCGCGCCTTTGACGCCGCCCGGCTGCGCCGCAAGCTCGTCACCTCGGTGGACAAGGCCAATGTGCTGACCACCATGGTGCTCTGGCGGGAAGTGGTCATCGAGATCGCCAAGGAATACCCGGACGTCACCCTGAACCACATCTACGTGGACAACGCCACCATGCAACTGGTCAAAAATCCCCACCAGTTCGACGTCATGCTCTGCGGCAACATGTTCGGCGACATCATCTCCGACGAATGCGCCATGATCACCGGCTCCATGGGGTTACTCGCCTCAGCGAGCCTCAACGAAAAAGGCTTCGGCCTCTACGAGCCCGCAGGCGGCTCCGCCCCGGACATTGCCGGCAAGGGCATTGCCAATCCCATCGCCCAGATCCTCTCCGCCGCGATGATGCTGCGTTTCAGCCTGGATCAGGGCGCTGCTGCGGACGCCATTGAAGCGGCGGTTGCCGCAGTGCTCGACAAGGGCGTGCACACCCAGGATATTGCCGTGGACAAGAGCAAGGCCATTGGCACCGCTGCCATGGGCGACGCAATAGTTACAGAATTGCTGCAGTAATAACCTTAGATAACTCTAATCACATCACGAGGACCATCATGAGCGACTTGACCGCCACAATGACAACAAGCAAAGGCACCATCACCCTCAGGCTGTTTGCCGAGAAAACCCCCATCACCGTTGCCAACTTTGCCAATCTTGCCCAACGCGGCTTTTACAACGGCCTCAAATTCCACCGGGTCATCCCGGATTTCATGGTGCAGGGCGGCTGCCCCAAGGGCACCGGCACCAGCGGCCCTGGTTATGATTTTGAGGACGAATTCGACGCAAGCCTCGGTCACACCAAGCCGGGCATCCTCTCCATGGCCAATGCCGGTCCTGGCACCAACGGCAGCCAGTTTTTCATCACCCATGTTCCCTGCCCCTGGCTGGACGGCAAACACACGGTTTTCGGCGAAGTCGCCGGCGACCAGGATCAGGAAGTGATCAACAGCATCAAACAGGGCGACACCATCACCACGGTGACCATCAACGGGGATGTGGCCGAACTTTTTGAAAAGACCAAGGATAAGCTCAAGACCTGGAATCTCGCGATCAGCATGCGTTTCCCACAGCTTCCCCAGGCGGAATAAGAAGGCATGAGCCGGAGCTTCTGTTTCCGGCCCCAGACATAAAAAAAGGCGGGGAACCCCCGCCTTTTTTTATTCTCCCGCAACACAATTACATCAGGGCATCATCTTCAAGCTTTGCGCCGCGTTGACATTGCCGTTGGCCGCCGCCTTCTGATACCACTTTTTCGCCTCCTCCATATCCTGCTTCACCCCGCCTCCGACCTCGTACATGTAGCCGAGATAGTACTGGGCCTCGGCATCATTCTGCCTGGCAGCCTTTTGCCACCAGTTCACCGCTTCCTGATCACTCTTCTTCACGCCCCTGCCCAGGCTGTACATGAAGCCGAGACGGTACTGCGCCTTGGCATGCCCCATCGCCGCAGCCTCGATAAAAAACTTGCGGGCCTGGGCATAATCCCGGGGCACCCCTTCTCCCTTAAAAAAGCGTAAGCCTTCCTCGTACAAACCGTTTTTATCCCTGGCCGCCGGAGCTGGCGACACAACCCTGGCCGCCGGCTCCGGTTTTGCCGGTTCCCTTGCCGCACTCTTGGTTTTTTTCTCTTCAGGCTCCAGGGGTTTGGGCTCTGTCTGGACGCGCACCTCTTCGATCTTTGCCTGAGGCGGCGGCGTCACAGCCAAGGCAACCTTCTGTTCTGCCTGCAACTGCGCCCGGGCTGCGGGATGCCCTTTTTCCGCGGCAAGAGACCACCATTTCCTGGCCTCGTCGGAATTCCTGCCCACCCCTTTTCCCTGATTATACATGGCGCCAAGCCGGAACATGGCCTCCGGTTGGCCGCTTTCCGCCGCCTGCTGATAGAGCTTCGCGGCCTGGCCAAAATCTTGCTCCATGGGATCCGTCCCTGCCTCAAACTTCATGGCCTGGGCAAGGAGAGAATCAGGGCTGCCTTGGCCGGGAGGGGTCCAGACCCGGAGCACGCCATCCAACCCTCCGGAAACAAGATATTTTCCGGCAGGGGGAAAGGCCAGCGAGGTCACGGAAAGGTCATTCCCTGCATAAAAGTTGAACAATGCGCCCCCGCTTTTCCGCCAGGACAAAATATGCCTGCTTTGGGTGGCGCCCATGACATACCTGCCATCCGGGGAATAGGCCACGCTGTTCACCGGATCCAGCTCCGGATCTCGTAAAATCCTCAGGCGCGCGCCGGATTCCGCATCCCAGACATATACCGACCCATCGCGGCTGCCGGTGACAAACTCCGTGCCGTCCGGGGAGTAGGCCACGCAGAGCACCCAATCACCATGCCCCGGGATTGTGCGGATCAAGCGCACATTAACGGCATCCCACATCTGAATCTTGCCGTCCCAGTTTTCGGTGGCGACAATATTTTTGCCGTCCGGCGAATAGGCAAGGGCCAGAAGATTATTCTTGGTTTCCTTCTGGGTTGTTTCCAGGGTTCCATATTTGACGTTCCAGATGCGGAGGGTGTTGTCGTTGCCCACAGAGGCGATGCGGTTGCCGTCCGGGGAAAAGGCCAGATCCGTGATCAATTGGGTATGCCCCCGCATGTCCTGCACAAGCTGCCCGCTTGCCAGATCCCATACCTGCACGGCATTGCCGCGACGCCCTCCCGTTGCCACTGCGGCGGCGAGCAACCGCCCATCCGGGGAGAAGGCCACGGCATCGGCGCTTTGCAGATCCTTGCCCAAGGTGAGAAGAAGCGTACCGGAAGGCAAGTCCCATACCGTGACGGCTCCATTATCCCCGGCTGCGGCGATTTTTTTTCCGTCGGCGGAACAAGCCACCCCATTGATAATGCCTGTTTTTTGACCGGGAATGGTTTTGACGAGATCAGGGTTTCCCGAGGCGCGGGCGGGAACGGCGAAAAGCGCAATACCCATGCAACCGACCAAAAAAACAACACCCGCAGCCCGATACACCGGAATTATCCCCCAACGCGAAAAAATGCGATGCAACGCAGTCATGCCACCTCCAAACTATTTTTCTTGCATGGCAAGGATCGGAAAAAGACGAAGCGCCCCGGCAGGGCGCCATCTCTGCCGGCAACGCATCATTGTATATACAGAACGTTCCGGAATACAAGCAGGATCTTGCGCATAAAAAAAGGCAGACAGATACCGAGTATCCGCCTGCCTTGTGGGTCCAACACTGGTCACCCGCCTATTTGGTGAATGGGCTGGCCAGCTCCTTGACCTTGCCGACTTCTTCCTTAAGGGAAGCAACCTCTTTCACGCCCGGCACTGATTCTTCCACCTCATGCAGACCCTTTTTGAAGGAGGAAATAGCCTTGCCCAGGCCGGAGCCGAGTTCCGGCAGCTTTTTGCCGCCAAAAACCAAAAAGGCGATGCCCAAGATAACAATCAATTCCGGAGTACCCAAGCCAAACATATCCATTCTCCTTTTGCAAATTCGCGCCAATCAGGCGTGCTGTATCAGGTCAGGCGGGGCCGGAGCCCCCTTCCTTGTCTTTTTCCTCGATTTTTTCCTGCTTGTCCGCATCGCGGGTGGCTTTTTTAAAATTCTTGATGCCCTGGCCGATTCCCGCGCCGATTTCAGGCAGCTTGCCCGCACCAAAGATGATGACGATTATCACCAGAATAACGATGAGCTCCGGCATTCCAAGTCCAAACATGTGAAACCCCTTTCACCTGACGGCAAACATATGTGTATGTCACAACGCTACAATGAAAAAACCATATGAGTTATGTATACCATAAGAAGATGAAGAAGCAACCCCCCTTTTCGATCGCCTTCCCCGGCTCTGCCGGGTGCGCGCCAGGACACATTCCCCATTTACACAGGTAATACTTTGTATTACGATCAGACCACACCGGAATGCAGCCAGGGGAACACCATGCGCAATAAAAAACAGGAAACCATCACCTTCAAAGCCGATGAAGCACTGGCCAAAGCCCTGCACACGGTGCCCAACAAATCCGAATTCATCAGAAACGCCATCCTGAACGCCCTGGAAAACGGCTGTCCGCTCTGCCAGGGCACCGGCATTCTTACTTCCGAGCAACGCAGCCACTGGGCAAAATTCCTCAACACCCACTCCCTGCAGAAATGCGAGGAGTGCAAGGCCGTGCATCTTGTCTGCGGGAGCAACGACAACCCATGCCGGCATTGAACCTTTCCAGATTCTTTCCCGCCGCCCTTCTGTTTCTGGCCCTCACCTGCGGGACTGCCGGTTTCGTCTCGGCAGCAGGGGAAACGACGAAGTTGGCGATCTTTGTCACCGTGCCGCCCCAGGCATATCTTGCCCAAAGAATCGGCGGCGAGGCGATTGAGGTGCATACCCTGGTGGGCAAGGGGCAAGACCCGCACACCTTCGAGCCAACCCCGCGCCAGGCAGCGGCCCTGGCCGGAGCCCGCCTGTTTTTCACGGTGGATATCCCCTTTGAGAGGCAGCTTGCAGCCAAGGTCACGGCCAACAATCGCAATCTGCGCATCGTGGACTCCACCCGGGGCATCGTCCGTTTACCCCCCACGGAAACGGACCATCACCAAACACATGCCAGGGAAGCCCACTCCGGCAACGAAGCAGACCCCCACCTCTGGCTGTCCGCAAACAACCTGCGGATCATGGCCGACAACATGGCTAGCGCCCTGATTGAGGCCATGCCGGAGCGCAGAGAAGCTGTACAAAAAAATCTCGCCTCGCTCAAGCATGAGATCAGCGCTCTGGACAGACGCTTGACCGGTATCCTGGCCCCACACCGGGGAAAAACCTTTTACGTTTTCCATCCTGCCTTCGGCTATTTTGCCGCGGCCTATGGCTTACAACAAAAAGCCGTGGAGATCAGCGGCAAATCACCCACCCCGAGGCAGCTCGCCTCACTTATCCGCCAAGCCAAGGAGGATCGGGTGCGCACCATCTTTGTTCAGCCGCAATTCGACCGCAAGAGCGCCGAGACCGTGGCCCGAGCCATCAACGGAACCGTGATCCCCATCGACCCCCTGGACCGGGAGGTGCTGCGCAGTCTCGCCGCCAGCGCCGAAGCCATCGCCCAATCGCTGCAGCAGTGAAGGAACAGCCATGAGTGCCGCAAGCACGCAGGAAACAGCCGTCCGCATCCGGGATCTTGATTTCGCCTACAACGGAACGCCCATCCTGGAAAATGTCACCTTGGATATAATGGCCCGCGATTCCCTCTGCATCGTGGGCCCCAACGGCGGCGGCAAGACCACCCTGCTCAAGCTCATCCTCGGGTTGCTCAAACCGAACCGGGGCGAGATTGAGGTGCTGGGGCTTCCCCCGGAAAAAAGCCGCTTGCGCATCGGCTATGTGCCGCAGTACGCGCGCTACGATCCGCAGTTTCCGGTGACGGTGCTCGATGTCGTGCTCATGGGGAGGCTGGACCGGATCTTCTGCGGCGCCTACGCCAAGGCCGACCATGAGGCAGCCCAGGCAGCCCTAACGGAAATGGGGCTGGCGGATCTGGCCGGCCGCCTGTTTGCCGAGATCTCCGGAGGGCAAAGGCAGCGGGTTCTCATTGCCCGGGCCCTGGCCGCCGAAGGCGAGCTGCTGATCCTGGACGAACCCACGGCCAACATCGACGCCGCCTCGGAGGAGCAGCTCTTCAAGCTGCTCACCAAGCTCAACGAACGGCTCACCGTCATGCTGGTCACCCACGATGTCGGCTTTGCCTCGAAGTTCTTCAAGAGCATCGTCTGCGTCAACCGCCAGGTCGTGCTCCACCCCACCAGCGAGCTGACCGGCGAACTGATCCGCAACATGTACGGCGGCGACATCCGCATGATCCGCCATGATCACCGCTGCTCCCCGGAGGGCCACTGCACCCATGGAATTTCTTGAGGCCCTGGCCGACCCGGCCATTCCCTTTTTGCGCTACGCCTTCGGGGCCGGCATCCTGGCCAGCCTCTCCTTCGGCATCATCGGCACCTATGTGGTGGCCCGCCGCATCACCTACATCGCCGGGGCCATTGCCCATTGCGTGCTCGGCGGCATCGGGGCCGGGCTCTACTGCCAGCACAAGCTGGGGATCACCTGGTTCGGGCCGCTTTCCGGGGCCATCGTCGCGGCGCTTTTGGCGGCCATCATCATCGGCCTGGTGAGCCTGCACGCCAACCAGCGGGAAGACACGGCCATCGGCGCCCTCTGGGCCATCGGCATGGCCATCGGCTTGCTGTTCATCGCCAAAACCCCTGGCTATGTCGAGCCGATGAGCTACCTGTTCGGCAATATCCTGCTGATCTCGAAGTATGATCTCTGGATGGTGCTGGTGCTGGACGCACTGGTGGTGGGAACCGCCACCCTGTTTTACCATAAATTCCTGGCCGTCTGTTTCGACGAGGAGTATGCCAGGCTGCGCGGGGTGCGCACCGACCTGTACTACCTGCTGCTCCTCTGCCTGACTGCCTTGACCGTGGTGCTGCTGGTCCGGGTGGTGGGGATCGTGATGGTCATTGCCCTGCTGACCCTGCCCGCGGCAGTGGCGAGCAACTTTGCCAAGGGGCTCTGGCAGATGATGGTGCTGGCCACCTTGTTCTGCATCGGTTTCATCGGCTCGGGGTTGGCGATCAGCTACAATTTCGATCTGCCCAGCGGCCCGACCATCATTGTGATCGCGGGGCTGGTCTATCTGGGAACCACGGGCCTGCGCCAGTTTTCTTCAAGAAAAAGCTGACCGGATCACGGCAAGGGTAGATCAGCAATTCACATAGTGCATATACTCTTCACCGCCGATGAGATAACTGTTCTTGGGCAGAAAGGCATTATCGAGAATGTGCGAGTACACCGGGTTGTAATAGATGACAACAATCTCCCGTGGTTTTCTCTGCAGCGATTTCTGGATATTTTTCACAACCGCCTCAAGAACAACATCGTCAAAGGGATTGAATAAGAAAAACACATTCTGATCGTCCTCAATCTCATACTGGGTGACATCGCCCTCGACCACCGTGATGTCCAATCGAGACCCGGTTGCCTGCTCCACAATCTTGATGTTATTTCTCGCTATGGCGCAGAGTTCCGGTGAGAATTCAATCCCCACCGCCTTTCCTATCCCGCGCAACACCGCAAGCAGCAAGACTCGCCCTTTGCCGCAGCCGAAATCCACCAGCACACTGTCCGGCGGCAAGGGCACCCTATCCAGCAAACGATTGAACGACAAGGCCATGGTCGGCTGATAAAAGGAACCACGCGCCTTATTCTCCCCGGTAACGGTGAGATCGTGCAGGCTGATCTTGTTCCTCGTGTCGGTCTTGTATTTCCAGTCAAAATAAAAATCAAACATCCTGTTGAGAACGATGCTGATGGTGCGGACAACCCCTTTGTCTTGTATATGCAGCCAGATATTTGCCAGCAGATCCATTACGTCCCCTTGAAAGAACAATTCCCCCAGCACCAGGAGGCTATCGCCGCCCCGGTCTGACCAACCCGGAGATATGCGCGCCGATTTCGCGCAGTCTGTCCAGCACCGCATCCTCATCCATGGTAAGCAGCTTCCGGTTTCGCATCACCACCCTCCCGTTGATCACCGAATGCGCCACATCCGCGCCGGTGGCCGCATAGACCAAATGCGAGGGGATGTTGTACATCGGGGTCAGATGCGGCTTGTTCATATCCAGCACGATGATATCCGCCTTTTTCCCCACCTCCAGGCTGCCGATGGATTTTTCCGCCCCCAGCAGCTTCGCGCCGCCCAGGGTGGCCATGCGCAGGGTGATTTCAGCGCTCATCACCGTGGGGTCGAGGCGGTGCACCTTGTGCAGCTTGGCCGCAGTGTCCATTTCGCCGAACATGTCCACATCGTTGTTGCTGGCCGCGCCGTCGGTGCCCAACCCCACCGTGACCCCGGCCGCCAGCAGCTCCGGGATAGGAGCCACGCCCGAGGCAAGCTTCATATTGCTTTCCGGGCAGTGCGCCACCTTGACGCCCCGCTGGGCAAGAAGGTCGATCTCCGGTTCGGTCAGCACCACGCAATGGTCAGCCACCACCTGGCTGTCGAGAATCCCCAGGGCATCAAGGTGCATGACCGGGGTGTGCCCGTACTTGGCCCGGCATCCCTCCACCTCGTCCCTGGTTTCGGAGAGATGGATCACATAGGCGGCTCCGTGCTTTTCCGCCACGATCTTGAGCCGTTTGAGCAGATCCGGGGAGCAGGTGTACACGGCATGCGGGTCAACGGTAATGGAGATGAGCGGATGGTTGCGGTATTGAGCCATCAGCTCCTCCAGGTACACGATGCCGTTTTCCGGCGCGCCGTAGTTGGGCGAGGGAAAATCGTACAGCACCTCGCCCAGCCAGCCGCGCATCCCGGAATCCGCCGTGGCGCGGGCCACCTCCTTGGCAAAGAGGTACATGTCGCAGAAGCTGGTGGTGCCGGACTTGATCATCTCGGCCATGGAGAGCAAGGAGGACTGATAGACCATCTCGGCATCGAGATTCCCCTCCACCGGAAAGATGTACTCGGTGAGCCAGGTCATCAGGGGCAGATCGTCGGCCAGCCCGCGAAAGCAGGCCATGGCCGCATGGGTATGGCTGTTGACCAGACCAGGCATGACCAGGCCGTGGGGCTGAACGAGCTGTTCCGCGCCGGGATACTTGCCCAGCATGGCCGTCCGCTCACCCACCTCGACAATGGTGTCTCCGGCAATGGCCACGGCGCCGTCTTCGATCATGGTATTGTTTGCATCCAGGGTCAGAATCTGACCGCAGACCAGCAGGGTTGCTTTGGTGTTCATGGGTTCCTCGTCTAAATTTCAGAAACAACAGCGAGGATTAGACGCGACAAACGCTCTTCCGCCCTCTTGGTTTCCTCAATGATCTCTTCCAGGATGATGGGTTTGAGGTTGTCCGGGTCGTTGACATTGGCCACCACCGAGAGCCCCAAGACCCGCATCCCGGCATGGATGGCCACGATCACCTCGGGCACGGTGGACATACCCACAGCGTCGGCCCCGCATTGCCGGAGATAGCGGGTTTCCGCCGGGGTTTCCAGGCTGGGGCCGGGAATGGCCACATAGACGCCGGTGGCAACCTGGCCGATCTGCTCACTGGCCGCGCAGGCCAGGGTTGTATCGATCAAGCTCCGGTCATAGGGAGCGGAAAGATCTGGGAAGCGCGGACCCCAGGCGTCAACATTGGGGCCGCGCAGGGGGTTGTCCGGGATGAAGTTCAGATGATCGCGCACCACCATCACGGTGCCGGCAGCGAAGGCCGGGTTGAGGCCGCCTGCCGAGTTGGAGACAATAAGGGTTTTCGCCCCAAGCAGGGCGAGAACCCGGATCGGCATGGTCAACTCACGGGCCGAATACCCCTCGTAATAATGAAACCTGCCCTGCAGCACGGCCACCGGCCTGTCGCAGAGCCTGCCGAGGATGAGATTGCCGGCATGGCTGGCCACGGTTGCCTTGGGAAAATTGGGAATCCCGCCATAGGGGAGAACAAGCGGCGATTCGATCTTTTCTCCCAGGCCGCTCAGGCCGGTGCCGAGCACCAGAACAATCTCCGGCGGTTCCACCATCTTGTCCCGTAAAAAACCGACAGCCTCATCAACCCTCTGTTTGAAATTTTCCATTACACCTGCCTTGCTGTCTGATCCCCAAATCAGCGAAACATTCGACACACAATACAGCCACGGCGGAGATCCGCACCATGGCCAGCAGCTCTTGAAAACAGTTGTTTACCCGATTCAGGCGGAGAAAGGAAGGCGGATGGTGAAGGTCGTGCCCCGGCCGGGCGTGGATGCAAAGGAGAGGCTGCCGCCATGGGTTTCTTCGATGATCTGCTTGCAGGAGATAAGGCCGATCCCATTGCCGTCGCCCTTGGTGGTAAAATGGGGCTGGAAGATTTTTTCCCGGACCTCATCGGAAATACCATGCCCCTGGTCGATGATCTTGACCACTGCCTCGTCCGCCTCGCGGGAAAGGGCAATGGCAATAAGTCCCCCGGCCTCGCTGGCCTGGGCGGCATTGACCACCAGATTTGAAAACACCCGGCAGAGACCGAGGGAAGAAAAAGGGAATTCCGGCAGACTGCCTGTCACCTCGACCCGAATCCCACGACCGCCAATGTCCGGATGGACCATCCAGGCCGATTCCAGAAGATCAGCGATCAACTTGTCCAGGGAGTCGGTATGGATCGGGGTGGCGACCTGGCGCCGCCGGGCCTGGGCCAGGGCATTTTCCATGAGCACGAGCAGGTCCCCCCGCGCCTTGACCATGCAGGCAAGATATCTGTTCCCGGCAAGTCCGGGCACGGTTTTCTCCAAAACCTCCAGCAGATGAAAGGGAGTAAGCAGGTTCTTCATATCATGGACCATGATATTGATCTGCTCATAATCATGTCCGAGAATGTGAAGATCGCGACGAACCCGCTGGCTCAGGGTCCGCATCATGGCGACCAGCGATTTCGGCTGCCGGGAGAAATACTCATGGAACACTGCCAGGGGAACCTGCAGAAGCAGGGAATCTTCCAGAGTCGCGACGCTGGCGGAACGGGGCTTGTTTTCGATGATGGCCATTTCGCCGAAATAGTCGCCGGGCTTGATGACATCAATCACCCGGTTGCCGCGAAAAATCTTGACCATCCCCCGCAGGACGAGATACATATCCTGCCCGGGCTCGCCCTCATGGAAGAGAATCTCTCCCTTGGCTACCTGCACCTCCCTGGCCTTTTCCAGAAAAGCCGCAAGCTCTTCATCGGAAAAGAAATGGAACAGGTCTATCGTGCGCAAAAAATGCAGGAGTTCGGTTGGATTCACTGCACCCTCGTTCAGTTGACTCCCAACTGCTTTTTTTCAACGGCCACTCATCTATCCGTATCACTATAGCAGAGAAAAGAAGCGTCTCCCTTGAAAAAACCGCTCTCCCTGAAAAACTACAGGGCGTGCTGCTCGACAAATGCCTTTACAGCCCCGACCTCGGCCGGGATCACCTCACAGCGGGTTTCCTTGGTGGCCAGCTCGGCAAGGCTTGGCGGCAACTCAGGCTCGTGGCCGATGGCGCGTGCAACCGCCGCCCCGAACTTGGCCGGATGGGCAGTGGCCAGGCAAATCATCGGCACCCCCGCCTCCCTGCCAGCCAGACCGGCCTTGACCCCCACCGCGGTATGCGGGTCCAGCACATAGCCATGGAGCGTATAAAAATCGCGGATGGTCTCAATGGTTTCCGCTTCGTTGACGCTGCGCGAGGCAAAATCCGTCCGCACCCGCTCCTGGGCAAGCTCGTCAAACTGCAGGCTGCCGCTGGCAGCGAAACGATCCATGTCCTGACGGGTCCGTTGGGCATCCTCGCCATTCAGGTAGTAGAGATACCGCTCGAAATTGCTGGCCACCTGGATGTCCATGGAGGGGCTTGAGGTTTGCGCCACCGCGCCCAGGGAATAATCGCCGTTTAAAATAAAACGGGTGAGCAGGTTGTTCTCGTTGGTGGCCAGGATCAGGCGGCGGATCTGGTTGGGCAGCATGCGGCGGGCCACATAGCCTGCGAAGATATCGCCGAAATTGCCGGTGGGCACCGAGAAATCGACCTTGTCCACCCCAACGCTTGCGGTAACCTTGAGCGCGGCATGGATATAGTAGACAACCTGGGCGACAATCCGGGCCCAGTTGATGGAGTTGACCGCGCCCAGTTGATGCTTGTCCTTGAACTCCAGATCGTTGAAGATGGCCTTGACTATTGCCTGCCCGTCGTCAAAGGTGCCGCGCACCGCCAGATTGAAGACATTGGCGTCGGTGACGGAGGTCATCTGCAGTTCCTGGATGGGGCTGACCCGCTTGTGGGGGTGGAGGATGAAGATGTTGATCCGCTCCTTGCCCCGCACCCCATAGATGGCCGCGCTTCCGGTGTCGCCGGAGGTGGCGCCGAGGATGTTCATCTTGCCGCCGGATTCCTTGAGCAGATACTCAAAAACATTGCCCAAAAACTGCAGGGCCACGTCTTTAAAGGCCAGGGTCGGCCCGTGGAACAGCTCAAGGATGTGGCAGTCGCCCTGCTTGACCAGCGGGGTGATCTCCGGGTGGTTGAAGGTGCTATATGATCGTGCCACCAGCTCGCGCAGGTCGGCGGTCGGAATATCGTCGATGAAAAGGCCGAGCACTGCGGTTGCCAGCTCCGGATAGCTGAGCTGGCGCCACTGAATCAGGGTTTCGGCGGAAATCTCGGGGATCGAGGTGGGCAGCAGCAGGCCGCCGTCGGTGGCCAGGCCCATCATCACGGCCTGTTTGAAGGATACGGGGGCAATGCCGCCCCTGGTGCTGATGTATTGCATTATAAATTACCTCTGAACACTCTTGTTCGTCGTTACTCTAACTTTTCCGCCTTTTTATTTCGGGACGTGTCACTACACAACAGCAGGTGCTTCGACAAGGCCCTCTTGAGCTTGTCGAAAGGCTCAGCACGAACGGAATTTCAATATATTAAGAAAATCACCGTTCACCCTGAGCCTGTCGAAGGGCTTTTTAGAAAATTATCATTATGTTATTTCCGCACCAGCAGGCTGACGCTTTCCATCTCAGCCGGAATCGGCAGCCCCATCAGCTCGAGGATGGTGGGGGCGAGGTTGGTCAGGGTGCCGCCATCCTTAAGGCCAAGTCCGGGCTGACCGCCAAGCATCACCAGGGGTACCGGGTTGGTGGAGTGCGCCGTCACCGGGCCGCCGGTTTTCTTGTTGATCATGACCTCGGCATTGCCGTGGTCCGCGGTGATGAGCACCACCCCGCCCAGTTCGGTGAAGCGCTCCACCACCCGGCCGATACACCGGTCCACGGTCTCCACCGCAGTGATGGCCGCGGCCATGATCCCGCTATGCCCCACCATGTCGCAGTTGGCGAAGTTGAGCACCACCAGGCTGTAGGGGTTGTCGGCAAGGCGGCGCAGCAACTCCTCGGTCACCGCATCCGCGCTCATCTCGGGCTTGAGATCATAGGTGGCCACCTCGCGTGGGGACGGGAGCAAGGCCCGGTCTTCCAACGAAAAAGGAGCCTCCCTGCCGCCATTGAAAAAGTAGGTGACATGGGCATATTTTTCCGTTTCGGCGATGCGCAGCTGCCGCAGGCCATGACTGCTGACCTCTTCTCCCAGAATATGGGTAAGGGGTACCGGCGGGAAGGCCACGGCCAGATTAAAATCCTTTTCATACACCGTGAAAGTGAGAAAATCCGCGAGCTGGGGACGATGCTGCATGGAAAACCCGGCAAATTCCTGGTCGATAAAGACATGGGTCAACTGCCTGGCCCGGTCGGCCCGGAAGTTGAAGAAAATCACCGAATCCCCGTCGTTGATGGTGGCCAGTGGCTGACCGTTGTCCACGATCACCGTGGGCTTGATGAACTCATCGTTCTCGCCGCGCCCATAGGCTGAGGTCACCGCCTCAACCGCGTCGGTGGCCGTGTGCTGGCCCTTGCCATCCACCATGGCCTGCCAGGCCAGGGAAACCCGATCCCAGCGGTTGTCGCGGTCCATGGCGTAATAGCGGCCGCAGACCGAGGCGATGCGGCCCACGCCGATGCGCTTGATGGCCTCGGCAAGCTCGGCCATATACCCGGCTCCACTCTGGGGCGGGGTGTCGCGGCCATCCATGAAGGCATGGACATACACCTTGGCCAGCCCCAGGTGTTTGGCCATTTCCAGCAGGGCGATGAGATGGCGGATATGGCTGTGCACCCCGCCGTCGGAAACAAGGCCCAGCAGATGCAACGCCGTACCCTGCGTGACGGCGCGGCCAAAAACCTTGACCAGCGCTTCATTCTTGATGAAATCCCCGGTTTCAATATCCCGGTTGATCCGGGTGAAATCCTGATACACGATGCGGCCGGCGCCGATATTGAGATGCCCCACCTCGGAATTGCCCATCTGCCCTTCCGGCAGCCCCACCGCGCCGTTGTGGGCAACCAGGGTGGTGGCGGGCTGGTTGGCCTGCCAGCGGTCCATGTTGGGCGTGTTGGCAAGATGGATGGCATTGCCCTCCCACGGCTCCCCAATCCCCCAGCCATCGAGAATGGCCAGCAATACCGGTGTGATCTTGCTCATATCTTCTCCCGCGCCTTGGTATGGTGTTCAGGATGGTTCCTGGGTGAGGTCCACCCTGGGGGCGTCGTGCCACAGACCTTCGATGTCATAAAACCTGCGGTCTTCGTTGTAAAAAATATGCACGACCACATCGTTATAATCGAGCAGAACCCAATGCCCCTCGCCCAGGCCCTCGGTGTTGCCGGTCTTGACGTTTTTGTGACGCAGGGCCACATCCACGGACTGGGCCAACCCCTGCACGTGGCGGGTGGAGCGTCCGCTCATGATGACGAAAAAATCAGTAAAGGAAGACAGGCCCCGCACATCAAGAACGACCAGGTCCTCCGCTTTTTTTTCCAGGGCTGCCAGGGCTGCAAAACGGGCCAGCTCCATACTTGACGCATCCTGAATATCCTTATGGACCTTTTTCATTGTGACTCCTTGTTGGGGTAGGCGCCCATGGTTCGGCATGAACAAAATGGGAGCGCTATCATACTACAACAACGGCTAATCTGGCAATCGGTTAGTTCTTGACCGGGTGTTGGCAAAGGTTGTCGGCAGGCAAAAGCTGTGGTAGATTGTCTCACCTTTTTACCCTGACAATCCAGCTTGAGGAATAACGATGCGCGACAGAATTCTGGCGGCTCTGGCAAAGATTCGCCCCACGCTCCAGGCAGACGGAGGCGATGTGGCCCTGGTTGATGTGAGCAAGGACGGGGTGGTCACGGTCCAGTTGACCGGGGCTTGCAAGGAATGCCCCATGTCCAGAAATACGCTTAAGAACGGGATTGAAAAATTCTTGAAAGGCGAGGTTCCGGAGGTCCGTTCCGTGGAATCCGTTTGACCTGGCCGGGGTTGTTGCCTTATTTATGGTATCCGGTTCCGGCCTTGATGGAAAACGCCCGGTACAACTGTTCGAGCACCAGCATTCGAGCCATCTCGTGGGTAAAGGTCATCCGCGAGAGCGATAAGACATAATCCGCCTTTTCGACCAGCTTCGGCGCAAGGCCGGTGGGGCCGCCGATCAAAAAGACAATCTCCCGCACCCCCTGATCCTCCCAGCGGCAAAGCAGATCGGCCAGCTCTTCCGAGCTGAGCTGCTGTCCTAACGGAGCCAGAGCCACGACTTTGGCAGATTGCGGAACACTGCCAAGCAATATTTGCGCTTCCTCGTTCTGCAGCCGCGCCGCATCTTCCTTGGCCCCGCTCTTCTTTTCCTTGAGCACCGGCAGCTCAAGCTGGACAAAACGCCTGAGCCGCCCGGCAAAATCATCGATTCCGGCGCCAAGGTACTGCTCCTTGGTTTTACCCAAGAGCGGCAGAATGATCTTCACCTTCCCCTACTTTCCCGCATCCTGCTGCTTGAGAAGCTCGGCAAAGCGGGAGCGGAATTCCTCATAGCCGAGTTCCCCTTTAATGCCGGGGCAGGATTGGCGGATAGCCTCGAAATTGTTCCGGTCGGTGAGCATGCTGGGATGCAGGGGCCATTGCCTACAGCGCCAGGGCTTGCCTTCATGCACCGTACAGCCTTCGTTAAAAAAGATGCAGTGGCCGTCCACAATCTTCATCTGCACCACCTTGCCGGTAAGGCGCAGATATTTCTCCTGCACCTCGGCAATGGACAGATGCAGATAGGCGACCAGCCGGGCGACATCATCGGGGTCCAGAGAGACCGTGGTTTCGCCCTGGCAGCAATGGCCGCATTGCCGACACTGAAAAATTTCCTGTTCCTCAACCATATTCAATCACCTGCCCTTGCCTTATTTTTCACCAGCACCATGTTCCAGGCGCATTTCAGCGCAAAAACATACACCAATTACGTCAAAGCCGCCGCAATTTCCCGAAAGCTGTTCAAGCCCGCCTCAAGATTGTCGATGATCTCCCCGGCCAACACGTCCGGCTCGGGCAGGTTGTCCAGATCGGCCAGACTCTTGTCCTTGAGCCAGAAGATGTCCAGGCTGGTTTTATCACGACCGATGATCTGCTCGTAGCCGAATCTGCGCCAGCGCCCTTCCGGGTTGTCCTGTTCGTTCCACAGCTCCTTGCGCGCATAGCGGTTTTCCGGGTTGTAGCAAGCGATGAACTCCTGCAGATCCGCAAAGCGCAGCGGTTTCTTTTTCAGGGTGTGGTGGATGTTGGTGCGGTAGTCGTAGTACCAGACCTCCTTGGTCCACGGCTCCTTGGAAGCGGCGCGGTTATCGAAAAACAGCACGTTCGCCTTCACCCCGTTGGCGTAGAAGATGCCGGTGGGCAGCCGCAGGATGGTGTGCAGCTCGGTGGTTTCCAGCAGTTTTTTGCGCACCGTCTCACCCGCGCCGCCCTCGAACAACACGTTGTCCGGCACCACCACCGCCGCGCGACCCGTGGTTTTCAGCATGGTGCGGATGTGCTGCACGAAGTTGAGCTGCTTGTTGGAGGTGGTCGCCCAGAAATCCTGGCGGTTGTAAGTCAGATCGTCTTTTTCCTGCTCGCCTTCCTCGTTGGTGAAGCTCATCGAGCTTTTCTTGCCAAAGGGCGGATTGGCCAGCACGTAGTCGAAACGCTGGCCGCTGTCGGCCACCAGCGCATCGTTGGCCGACACCATGCTCTCGCCGTCGATCTCGCCGATGTTGTGCAGAAACATGTTCATCAAGGCCAGGCGGCGGGTGCCCGCGACAATCTCGTTGCCGAAAAAGGTTTCGTGCTTGAGAAACGCCTTCTGCGTCTTGTCCAGCCGGTGCGCTGCCACCAAAAAATCATAGGCAGCCAGAAAAAAACCGCCCGTGCCGCAGGCCGGATCGGCGATGGTCTTGCCCGGTTCCGGCCGCACGCACTCCACCATAGCCTTAATCAGGGCGCGCGGCGTAAAGTACTGCCCTGCCCCGGATTTGGTGTCCTCGGCATTTTTCTCCAGCAACCCCTCGTAGATGTCGCCCTTCACATCCGCGCCCATGGTCACCCACTGGGTTTCGTTCACCATGTCGATCAGGCGGTAAAGCTTGGCCGGGTCCTGGATCTTGTTCTGGGCCTTGGTGAAGATCTGCCCCAGCATCCCCGGCTTGTTGCCCAACTCGCGGAGCAGGGTCACGTAATGCACCTCCAACTCCGCGCCGCGCATGGGCTTGAGGCTTTGCCAGTTGTAGGCGGTGGGGATACCCACCTTGCGGTTGTAAGGCGGCCGGCTGTACTCGTCCGCCATCTTGAGAAAGATCAGATAGGTGAGCTGCTCCAGATAGTCACCATAGCTCACCCCGTCGTCGCGCAACGTGGTGCAGAAACTCCAAACCTTGGAGATAATGGCTGCGGGGGTCATGTCTTAACCTCGAATCAGATTCATGATCAGATGAATCATCAGTTGTTTTTGGCCGGGATCGCTTTGCGCCACCAGCAAGGCGATTGCCGCCAGGGCGTTGTCGTTGATCTTCAACTCGCCGTCGGTTTTGAGATGGTGCTGGTTGCGCTGCAAGAACCAGATGAACAGAAAGGCGCCGATGCGTTTGTTGCCGTCGGAAAACGGATGATTCTTGATGACGAAATACAACAGATGCGCACCTTGCTCCTCAATGCTGGGATAAAGAAACTCCCCGCCAAACGACTGCACGATGTTGCCGAGAATACCGGCAAAACTGTCGTCCTTTTGGTTGCCAAAAAGCTCGGAGGCTTCGTTTTTCGCCATCAAATCCGCCTTGAGCGCGGCAATGCCCGCCACCGCTTCCGCAGGCTGGATTTCATAGCGTATCGCCGTGGCAAAATCGCCCAGCGGCAGCCGCTCGCTGTCGAACTGGTTGAGCAGCACAAAGGTGCGGGCATACCCGGCAATCACGCTCACCAGCCCGCGCGCCTCCGGCAGGCTGGCCTGCTCGATCAGGTTTTGCTGGAACAATGTCAGGGTACGCTCAAGCTGCTTGATATGTTCTTGCTGGGTTTGCAGACGTTGGGTGTTCAGGGTGTAGCCTTGCACCAGATGTTGCCTCAGCACATTGGTTGCCCAACGTCTGAATTGCACACCACGTTCCGATTTGATGCGATAACCGACCGAGATGACAACATCAAGGTCATAAAAAACGACCGGCCTGTCGGAATTTGCAATTTGCATTTTTTGCAAATTGCTTTTTTGGGAAATCTCCCCTTCAGTTAAGGCGTTGCTAATATGGCGCGAAATAACTGAGACATCCCGCCCAAACAACTCCACCATCTGCCCCTGCGATAGCCACACCGTATCCTGCTCAAGCGTCACATCAAGCTGTACTTGACCATCTGCGGTCTGATAAATAGCGACTTGTGCTTCTATTTGGCTCATGGCTTTACCTCACTATTAGGCAACTATACGGAAATTCCGTATGGTTCAAATTTGCAATATGCATTTCTTGCATATTACTTCCTCCCTGCCGTCTTGCGAGGCTTGGCGGCAGTATGTGCATTTTTTGCACCTACTGCCCGCTCCGCCTTGATCCGCGCCAGCAGGGCCGAGGCGGGTTCGTCATGCGGGTCTTGCTCCACCAGTTGGCCGGAGAAGGCTTTTTTCAGAATGGATTGGCGCAGGGCTTCGGCCTGTTGCAGGGAGGTGGTAATGGTTTGGTCGAGTTGATCGACTTCGGACAAACGAGATTCAATCTCACAAAATATCTGTTCTTGCTCGGTGAGGGCACAAATGGGAATTGGGCATGCCTCTAAGTCTTTAGGGGAAAGATTTGGCTGTAGTGTTTCTGAAAATTTGGACCGAATAGACTCTTTGAATAGTGATGTACCAAAGTATGAATAAAGAAATTCGGGATTGACCTCTGCCTTTTTCATTGCCGAGACGCGTTGATTTAGAAGCGCCAATGGTGCGTCTTTAGGGTATCTACAAACTTTCGTTCTATTGTTGGTAATAGGCCGAGTGAGCGCCAAAAGAAAATCGTCCGGTGAGACGAGGAAGTCCTTATGCGTTTGCAGGAAAAAGCTGTCCAAATATTCCTGGTCTTTATCGACAAACTCAGAGTAGCCGACATTCGCAATCTTGACCACAGGCACGCCTGCGGACACAAAATCGCCACTCTTAAATGCGTAACCAGATATCACTGTCACTATTGATGCCAACCTTGTCCACCCCCAACCCTCCGGCAGTTCAGGCAATTCGGCCAGCTCTTCGGCGGTGAGCGGTTCCAGGGTTTTCGGAGTCTTGGGCTTGCTGCCCTGTTTGCCTACGGCTTCCCAGGCGGCGAGTTGTTGCTGAAAGCGTTGAGCGCGTTCCTGCTGGATGCGCTTGAGCAAGGCCTCGGCGGTTTCAACCCTCCGGTCATTCCCGCCCCCCATACTGTCATTCCCGCGCAGGCGGGAATCCATGTCGTTCAACGGCTGGACCCCCGCCTTCGCGGGGGTGACGTATCGCTCCGCACGCCACTGGGCGGTGAGCTTGCCCTCGAAGGCGTGTTTCAGCAAGGCCTGGCGATACACCTTAAGCTGCGCCTGGGCAGTTTTCAGGTTCTCGATGCCTTTGTCCAGCTCGGAAAACAGCTCCTCGATCTTGGCGACGATGCGGTGTTGTTCGTTTGTGGGAGGGAGAGGGACTTCACAAGCACTCAAAAAAGGGGTTGTCACGCGTCGTTGACCAACCGCCCCAGACATATTGTGTTCAGCCTCACGGCGAAAGGCTTGAGATGATACATAATAATAAACGTACTTTGCGATCACGCCAGAAAAAGCACGAAGCACATGAAATTCGGTTGAGCCAAAGCCTATGCCGTTTCTAACTTCTGGCACTACGGCCATTTTCCCGTTTTCCATACAGGGGGTTATCTTGGCAAACAGAACATCCCCTTCAAGAAACGGTGTATAGCCCTTTTTAACTTCTAAAAATTTACGTTTTCCACTGACATCGATAATCCCGCTCTCAGCTTGTACTGCGGGCATCGGTACAAACGAAATATCTAGGTCGTCAGGTATTCCGGCTTTATCAATTGTCGGGTTTACAGAGGTGATCTCAGAAATCTTGGCATTACACCAAGTACGGGGCAGCACGCCAATGTTATCCATCATCACGCTACCAACACTTCATTCAGCTCATCCAGCAGCGTATCCATCCGCGTCCCGAACAACTGGTACATCCTGCCCAACCCGCCCTGCCCGTCAAAGGGCGACATCTCCAGATCGTCGCGCTCGATGTGGAAGGAGTTGGCCACATGGTCGCGGACCATGCGCAGCCACTCCATCTGGGCTTCGTTGAATTTCTCGCCGCCGCCGGAATGGTGCTGCATGATCCAGTTCTGGAAGTTGCGGCGCACGGTATCGTCGAAGGTGGCCAGCCTGGCATCCATGCCGCAGACACGGCGGATCAGGGCGACCAGGGCGGTGAGTTCGCTGATGGGCTGGGCGCCCTGGTAGTCGTCGAGCTGGCGGTACGCCTGCCAGACGCGCAGGGGGGCGAGTTTGGGCTTGTCGCTTTTCAGCTTGTCCAGCACCTGGCGGATCAGCTCGAAGCTGAGTTCGCGCCTCCGATACGGCTGGCTAAAAAAGATGGTGAGGGCCGCGATCTTGTCCTGGTTGGCCTTCAGGTACTCGGCAAACTCGTCGGTCAGGGCCTGGGCGTTGTTGGCTGCATCCTTGTCCCATTCGGCGCGCACCAGATGATCGAGGTTGTCGTGATCAATGGTCTGTTCCTTGTCGCGGCGGATGGCGTCGATGAGTTCCACCAGATCGCCGTTGAGCACCCGGGCCGCTTCGCGCACCAGTTGCTGTTGCGCCTGCTCCCGTTTGTCGTCGCCGGGGTCGCTGCCTGCGGGCAGACCGGTCAGCTCCAGGGCTCGGGCCTCGATGTTGTCACCGTCGATGGCCCCGAACAGCTTGCCGATGAGCTGGGTCAGCTCCATGCCTCCGGCCGCTTCCCGGATTTGCCGCTGCTCATCGGGGTTCAGTTGCTTGTTGAGCCGGGCCAGCCGTCCGGCCAGGGAACTCACCGTGTCTGCATCGCTGGCCCCCATCATCACGCTCATGGCCAGGTCTTTCAACGGTACGCTGGGCTTGGTGATCAACGGCTGGCTGGCGGTTTTCAGGGATTTGGTCACGCCGATGGCATCGACGATCACATAGTGGGTCTTGGCGCTGATTGCCGAGGGGGTAACCTTTTGCAGGTCGTCCATCTCCAGGGTGCGGGTGCCCCGCCCCTTCATCTGCTCGAAGTAGTTGCGGCTTTTCACGTCGCGCATGAAGAGCAGGCATTCCAAAGGTTTGACGTCGGTGCCGGTGGCGATCATGTCCACGGTGATGGCGATGCGCGGAAAGTAATCGTTGCGGAACTGGGCCAGCACCGACTTGGGGTCTTCCTCGCTCTTGTAGGTGAGCTTCTTGCAGAAAGTGTTGCCCTCGTCGAACTCCTCACGCACCGTCTGGATGATGTCGTCGGCATGGCTGTCGGTCTTGGCGAAGATCAGGGTCTTGGGCACCTCGGTGCGGCCGGGGAAGATCTCCGGCAGTTTGTTGCGAAAGGCGCGGATGACGGTGCGGATCTGATCGGGGTTGACGATGTGGCGGTCCAACTGGGTGGCGGAATAGGCCTCGTCCTCGTCCTGCTGCTCCCAGCGCCTTCGGCGGGTGAGCTTTTCGCGCTTTTCCACCTGCTGGCGGGCGCTGATCTTCGCGCCCTGTTGGGTGATCTCGGTTTCGATGACATAGATCTCATTGCCCACGTTGACGCCGTCGGCCACTGCCTTTTCGTGGCTGTAATCGCTGACCACGTTCTTCTTGAAAAAGCCGTAGGTGCGGTTGTCCGGCGTGGCGGTGAGGCCGATCAGGCTGGCGTCGAAATAATCGATCACCTGCTGCCACAGGTTGTAGATGGAGCGGTGACACTCGTCGATGAAGATGAAATCGAAAAACTCCGGCGGCACCTTTTCGTTGTACACCACAGGCATGGGCGCCTTGGGCTGGGCCAGTTCCGCCGGGTTGATCTCCTCGGCAGCCTCATCCAGCGGGGTATCCTTGAGGATGGAGTAGAGCCGCTGGATGGTGCTGATGCAGACCTGGCTGTCCTTGGCAACGAAGGAGGATTTGAGCCGCTGCACGTTGTAGAGCTCGGTGAACTTGCGGTTGTCGTCGAGCGGCGTGTAGGACATCATCTCCTGCTCCGCCTGCTCGCCGAGGTTCTTGGTGTCCACCAAAAAGAGGACCCGCTTGCCGTGGGCGTGTTTGAGCAACCGATAGATGGCGGTGATGGCGGTGTAGGTCTTGCCCGCGCCGGTGGCCATCTGGATCAGAGCCCGGGGGCGGTCTGCCTTGAAGGAGGCTTCCAGATTGGCAATGGCGATTTCCTGGCAATCGCGCAACCGCAACTCCTTGGCAGGCAGGTGATCCGGGTTCAGCAACGGGAGGTGCTGCAAACGCTCGCGCAGGCTGCTGCCCTGGGCCAGCCATTCCTTGAGGGTTTCCGGGCGGTGGAAACAGAAGACCTCGCGGGAACGGGGCTTGGGATCGAAACGGTTGGTAAAACGGGTGAGGATGCCGGTGCTTTCGTAGAGAAAGGGCAAGGGCTCCTTGTTATTGACCCATCTGAGTGTGGCCGTGGCATAGCCATCGGTCTGGGATTCATGGGTGGTGAGCCGCTGGCCTTCCTCGGCGCGCTTGGCCTCGACAACGCCTACGGCCTTGTGATCGACGAACAGCACATAATCCGCCGGACCGACATCGGTGTGGTATTCCCGCACCGCCTGACCAACCCCGGCGGCCAGGTCGATTTTTTTGCTGTGCTGCACCGACCAGCCTGCTTGTCGCAACAGGGCATCAATGGCGTCGCGGGCTTTCTGTTCGGGGTTCTGGTTTTCGCTCATGGCGCCTTCTGCTGGAAGACATACCCCAGGGTCCGGTAGATCAGCTTGGCCACGGTAAAGGCCGCATGCTCCGCGCCGGGACGCGGCGAGAACTCGACACAATCCATGCCCACGATCCGATGTCTGCGGGAAATTTCCCGCAAAAGGCCGATGGTCTCCCGCCAGGTCATGCCGTCTGGTTCCGGGGTGCCGGTGGCCGGCATGATCGCCGGATCCAGACCATCCACGTCGCAGGTGAAATAGACCGGACCCTTGATCTCGGCGCAGACCTGTTCGATCCAATCCGCTTCGGCGTGGATGCGGTGCATAAAAAATGGGCGCCAACCCTTGGCCTGGACCAGATCGTATTCCTCCTTGGAAAAAGAACGGATGCCGACTTGGGTGAAAGGCACCCCCAATTCGTCGAGCCGCCGCATGACACAGGCATGGCTATCGGGGTTGTCGTCATACTGGTCGCGCAGATCAAGGTGGGCGTCGATCTGCACCACATGCAGGTCCGGATATCGTGACAGACAGGCCTTGACCGCAGGCACGGTCACGGTGTGTTCGCCGCCGAGCAGTACCGGAAACATCCCCCCGGCCAGCTCGGCAGCCACCCCAGCATGGATCCGACGGCAGGCCTCGGCTGCGGCAAGGCCTGTGAAATCCGGCACCGGCCGGGTGGCGATGCCGAACCGCACGGTTTCGGCCAACAGCTCGTCATCAAACACCTCCAGGGCCGGGGAGGCGTCGATGATCGCCTGCGGCCCAAGCTCGGTGCCGCCCAGCCAGCTCACCGAGGAGGCCAGCGGCGCGGAGAGGATGGCGATGCGTTTTTCCGGGCCGAGATCGGCCTCTTCCCCAAGAAATTGCGAGATATGCGTCATAGTTTTTCCAATTGCTTCGTTGCATAAACATCTAAACCGTCATTCCCGCGAAGGCGGGAATCCAAGGAAGTGGATGCCCGACTAAAGCATTCGGGCATGACGTGTTTAATCGCCGGGTCAATAATAAAAAATCACGGGCGCCCCCGTATTCTGCTTGCTTCCGGTCATTCAGGCCGAACCCACCACATCGCCGAACAGGGCGATATCGATGCCGTGCCGCTGGGCCGCCTTCTGCCACCGCAACCTGTCCGGCGTATGAAAAATGATGTCGTCATCCGCGGGCAGAGTGAGCCAGCCGTCCACGGTGAGCTCCGCTTCAAGCTGTCCCGGCCCCCAGCCGGAATAGCCCAGGGCCACCAGCAGATTCCGCGGCCCCTGGCCTGCGGCGAGATCATAGAGCAGCCGCGGGTCGCTGGTGAGATGAACGGACTTGCTCACCGCAAGAAAATGCTCTGCCCGGTACTCGGAGCTGTAGAGAAAAAAGGCGTTTGCCACCTCCACCGGACCCCCCAGGTACACCGCAGGCAACAGCCCGGACGGCAGCGGGATATTGGCGCTCTTGAAAACATCCGCCAGGCTGATATCGGTAATGGGCTCGTTCACCACCAGCCCCATGGCCCCTTCATCATTATGGGCGCAGAGATAGACAACCTTCCCGGCAAAACGGGGGTCTGGCATCTGGGGGGTGGCAATGAGAAAATAGCCTTGCAGGGTTTCGATCATCCGGGAGAAAGCCCCATTGTTGCGTTGCGTGTCGTAGATCGCCGCAGGCGACCGGTTTAAATTCGCCTGCAACTTAGCACCTGCCCGGGCTGTCAGTCAAGAAATCCCGTACATCCAACAAATTTAGCCCGGTTCCTGAAAAGAGTTGGAGTTTCCGCATTGATCCGTGCTAGAATTTAGAAACCGTTACGAAAGGGGCTGCGCCTTTTTGACCTTTTCGTTACGGTTTTTTGTGCCGGTTGTTTAAGCACGACGACCGCATTATTGTATTACCAACGGCCCCCTAGCCGCTCGCACGGCAACTTGCGAACACCGATAACCCATACAAACAGAAGCCACGCATATGAACTGTGACATAAATTCCGAAATCAACCGGATCATTGCCTCCGAACACCACGACCCCTTTCAGGTTCTGGGCTTCCACGTTCTGGACCATGATGGCGCCTCCTCGGTCATCAGAACCTTCCAGCCCAACGCCACCGCCTGCTGGCTGATAGCCGGCGGAGAAAGAAAGGAGATGTACAAGACCAGGCCCGAAGGCTTTTTCGAGATTGTCATCACCAATTGCAACAAGCCTTTTCCCTATGAGTTTGAAGCATCCTTCTACGATGAGCACCACCATGTTTTCAAGGATCCTTACCGGTTCCTGCCCCAGATGTCCGAGTACGACCGCTATCTCTTCAACAGCGGCACCAACTACGAAATTTACAACACCCTTGGCGCCCAGCTCGTCACCATCGACGGCGTCAGCGGCACCATCTTTCGCGTCTGGGCGCCGAGCGCCAAAAGGGTCAGTGTTTTGGGCAATTTCAATTACTGGGACGGCAGGGTCCATCAGATGCGGGTCTTGGGCCATTCCGGCGTCTGGGAGCTGTTCATTCCGGACATCGGCCAGGGAGAGCCCTACAAATACGAGGTCAAGACCCAGCAGGACGCGCTGCTCGAAAAGGCGGATCCTTTCCAGTTTTTTGCCGAAATCCGGCCCAAAACCGCCTCGATTGTCTGGGGGTTGGACGGCTATGCCTGGAATGATGCGGTCTGGCTCGAAACGCGCAAAAAACAAAGAAGCTACGACCAGCCCATGTCCACCTACGAGGTCCATCTGGGTTCCTGGCGGCGCGACCCGGCCGACCCGGCGCGACTGCTCTCCTATCAGGAACTGGCCTCCTCCCTGATCCCGTACGTCAAGGAGATGGGATTTACCCACATCGAGCTGATGCCCATCATGGAGCATCCCCTGGACGAATCCTGGGGCTATCAGGTCACCGGTTATTTCGCCGTGACCAGCCGCCACGGCACGCCCCAGGATTTCATGTACTTCGTGGACCAGTGCCACCAAAACGGGATCGGCGTTATCCTCGACTGGGTGCCGTCGCATTTCCCCTCCGACGGCCATGCCTTGAGCCGTTTCGACGGCACCGCGCTGTATGAGCACGAAGACCCCAGGCAGGGCGCTCATCCCGAGTGGGGCACCCTGATCTTCAACTACGGCCGCAAGGAGGTGCAGAACTTCCTCATTGCCAACGCCCTCTTCTGGATGGACAAGTTCCACATCGACGGGTTGCGGGTCGATGCGGTGGCCTCCATGCTCTACCTCGACTATGCCCGCACCGACGGGGACTGGGTTCCCAACATTTACGGCGGCAAAGAAAACATCGACGCCATCGAGTTCATCAAGCACATGAACGCCATCATCTACGGCCGCTATCCCGAGGCCCTGATGATCGCCGAGGAGTCAACCAGCTTCTTCGGGGTTTCCAAGCCCCTGGATTGGGGGGGCTTAGGCTTCGGCTACAAGTGGAACATGGGCTGGATGAACGATATCCTGGGCTATTTCAGCAAGGAGCCGATCTTCCGCAAATACCACCACAACGCACTCACCTTTTCCCTGCTCTACGCCTTCACCGAAAACTTCATCCTGCCCATGTCCCACGACGAGGTGGTGCACGGCAAACGTTCCCTGCTCTTCAAGATGCCCGGCGACATGTGGCAGAAATTCGCCAACCTGCGGTTGCTCTTCTTCTTCCTCTGGACCCATCCGGGCAAAAAACTCCTGTTCATGGGGGCGGAATTCGGCCAGATCTCCGAATGGTACTGCAAGGTGAGCCTGGACTGGCATCTCACCGAGCAAAACACCATGCACCGGCAGTTGCAAAAATTCGTCCAGCAGTTGAACGCGGTGTACAAGGAGACCCGTCCCCTCTGGGAGGTCGATTTTACCTACGACGGCTTCAGGTGGATGGATTTCAAGGATGTGGACAACAGCATTATCTCCTTCTGCCGCCAGGGCAAAGACCCAAAGGACCATGTGGTCTGCCTGCTCAACTTCACCCCCCAGGTGCTGCACGACTATAAACTCGGGGTGCCTGCACCGGGCTGGTACCAGGAGATCCTCTCCACCGACACCGCCGAGTTCGGCGGCAGCAACGTGTTCAACCCGGACCACAAGCAGGCCATTGCCGAGCCGTATGGTGAGGCCCCGTACCATATCCTGGTTTCGGTTCCGCCCTTGGGCGGCATCATGGTCAAGCCGGTGTAAGGGAGAACGGACATGGGATGCGACAGCAAGACGCCGGTCGGAAGCGACAAGGTAAAAAAAGCCATATGCTGGATGAGCGAAGAACTGCTCAACCATCCGCTGAAAAAACGGGATGCGGTTATCCGGGAAGCAGAGATCCGGTTTGATCTCTCACCGGCCGAATGTGAATTCCTTTCAAAAAATTTCGGCGATTCCGCCCCCTGTTAACCCGGCGATTCAAGCCATTGGCTGTAACCCGCGGCGAGTTCCGGCCAGGAAAGCCCGCTGGTCATGGCATGCGCCTCATCTTCCGCCAGCCTTCCCGTCGCCATGGCAGCCAGGAGTTTTCCGGTAAATTCAGCATCCCCGTAGCGGAAAAGCGGGGCAAAAAGTTCCCGGTAGGACAGACGATCCGGCACCAGGGGACGGCAGCCTGCACGCACCGCCTCAAGCACAGCCATGCCATAGAACTCGTGGTTGGCGGTGGAAACCACAATATCCGCCTGACACAGTAACCGGCAATACTCCCGCCGGTCTTCCGCATAGCCGAAATGCAGTATCCGCCCGGAAAGCCGATCTTTTGCCTGGGCAAAAACCTGGGGCTGATTCCGGAAGGACTCGCCCAGCACGATCAGGCCGAAGGGAACCCCCTGCTCCGCAAGCGCGTACAGGGTATTGAAAAACAATTCCGGATTCTTGTCGTGCTCCCAGCGGTGGTTCCAGACCAGCACCGTTCCCTTGCCCGTCCGCCTCTCGTCCTTGCACGAATCAACCCCGCTGAAATCGAGGCCCGGAGGGAGAATGGCCGCCTTGGCGCGGATCGCCTCCTCATAACCGGGCAAGGACATGTCCGGCATCTTGTCCACAAGCTCCCGACAGCCGGCCAGAAAAGAATCGAGATTATACTGGGAATTGAAGGCAAGCCGATCCGAGGCCAGGGCGGTGGTAAGATTGGTCAGGCCGAAATGCACATCCCGCGGTTCGGACACCTGCACCGGATAGGCGAACTGGTTTTCGTGGAAATAGGTAAGAAGCGGGATGGTGCGGAGGTTTGGTGGCAACAGGCCGCGCAGAGCAGCTACATCGACCAGGGAGGAACAGAGAATCCGGTCAAAGGTCTTGCCTGCGTAATGTGGATCGTTAACGAGAACCCCGGCGAAATGCGGAGCCGCAAGACGCATCCGCCATTTCCAACTGTGGGCGGGCAGGGTCAGCAGGTCAAAGGTATAGGGAAGATGGTGGATCAGACCGGAGAGAAAACTCCGGTGGGAGCCGCCGTAATAGGGCTCAAGGACAAGGATGTTCACGGTAGTCCCTCCCTTGATCAGGCTGTTTTCTTCAGGTGCTGGTACGCCTCATTCAGCTCTTTCATCTTCTCCTCGGCCACCCTCCGGAACTCCTCGCCCAAATGCGCCACCTTATCCGGGTGATACTGCATGCTCAGCTTCCGGTAGGCGCTTTTTATCTGTTCAGGCGTTGCCCCCGGCTCCAGCCCGAGAATTTCAAAGTACTGGCGCTCGCTCCTACCCTGGCCGGGGAAGGTGCGGCCATGGCCGGAACCGACGTATTTGCTGCGAATGGCGTGGTGGTCATGGACGGCAATCCCGAGAAAATCGGCAATGGTCTGCACCATGGCCAGTTCCTGTTGGGAAACCTGGGCATTGGTGTAGAGCACCTGATAAATAAGCTCCACCAGGATCAGCCGGGGCTCGTAGGCAAAATGGCTCTTGAACTCGGCCAGCATTGCTTCGAGGGAGGCCTGGGAGGCAAGGGCATCCTGGATCAGGTCGCGCACCCAGTACAT
Source organism: Pseudomonadota bacterium (assembly GCA_018830485.1). Taxonomy (GTDB): domain Bacteria; phylum Desulfobacterota; class Desulfobulbia; order Desulfobulbales; family Desulfurivibrionaceae; genus Thiovibrio. The sequence goes on from JAHJRQ010000012.1 coordinate 222,901, forward strand.
CTGGCTCTGGTTGTAGCGAAGATGAACGCGGAAAAAATTCTCGATGGGAGCAAGCTCCGCCTTGGTGACCACCCCGTCCGCCTGGGCAATGCGAATCAGGATATTGACCAGCAGGAAGACGAACTGGTTGTGGCTTTCGGTTTGGGATCGTTCGTACCGGCTCGCCATGCGCCGGATATACTGGGAAAACCCCCAGATCCCGACAAAGACCATGAGAACCAGAAAGACTCCGGTAAAAAAGAGAAATCCAAGCACATCAAGGATGAGCGGGGCGCCGCCGAAGAGAAACAGAAGCAGGGCCATTACCAATAAAAACCCGCCGCAGCCAGGGGGCTTATGGGAACGATAGACGATCATAATGGAATATTAACCACCTTAATGTTCTTGCCAAAACGCACAGTCCACGAAAAAAAACCATATCAACTTTGCGATCTTCGCGTCTTTGCGAGATTTTTCTGTTTTTTTATGCCTCACCCTCGGCAAACAGGGCCTCGACAAACTCGTTCGGCTCGAAATCGCGCAAATCTTCCATCTGTTCGCCGATACCGATGAAACGGATGGGGATACTGAACTCGTGGCTGATGTTGATGACGATACCGCCCTTGGCTGTGCCGTCCAGCTTGGTCAGGGCCAGGCCGGTGACATCCACGGCCTCGTTGAACAACCGCGCCTGCGAAATGGCGTTCTGGCCGGTGGTGGCGTCGAGCACCAGCAGGATCTCATGGGGCGCGCCCGGGATCTTCTTATCCATGACCCGCTTGATCTTTTTCAGCTCTTCCATGAGGTTGACCTTGGTGTGCAAACGGCCGGCCGTGTCCACCAGCACCACATCAAAATTGCGCGGCTTGGCATAATCCAGGGCATCGAAGACCACGGAGGATGGGTCAGCCCCTGCCTGCTGGGCCACAACCTCCACCCCGACCCGTTTGCCCCAGATCTGCAACTGCTCGCTGGCCGCGGCCCGGAAGGTGTCGGCCGCCACCAGCAAAACCTTCTGCCCTGCCTGGGTGAACTTGTGGGCCAGCTTGCCGATGGTGGTGGTCTTGCCCACCCCGTTGACCCCCAGCACCATGACGACAAAGGGGCCTTGCGCGGGCAAGGCAACATCCTCGGGCCGATCCGCATTGCGCAGATAGCCGAGGATCATCTCCTTGAGCGCCGTTTTGAGAGCTCGCCCATCCGCCAATTCGTTTCGCCGCACCTGCTCCCTGGTTTTCTCAAGGAGTTCCTGGGTGGTGTTGGCGCCGATATCCGCCATGATCAGAATTTCTTCCAGATCCTCGAGCAGCTCGGCGTCGATCTGCTTCTTGCCCAAGAAAAGCGCATCAATCTGACGGACAAAGGTTTTCCGCGTGCGGGACAACCCATCCTTGAGCCGCAGGAAAAAACTGGCCCCATTCTCCTGTTGCCCGGAGACTTCTGCGACAGGAGTGACGACATCTGATCCCGCACCCTGCTCAGGCGGCAGTGGTTGCGCGCCGCCGAGTTTCTTCTTAAACCAACTCAACATGCTTCATCCCTCTCAAGGCGTTTTCGCCGATATATTCTCCAGAACTTCCACAATCCTGCTGATCACCCAGTTCGGGGTGGAGGCCCCAGCCGTGACCCCTACCCGGCCATAGCGCGCCAGGGCCTGCGGCGCAAGATCCGTTTCCGACTCCACCATGAACACCGGGCAGCCCAAGCTCTCGGCAATCTCGCCCAGCCGCTTGGTGTTGGCGCTGGTCTTGCCGCCCACCACCACCAGCGCCTCGACCTCCCGGCAGAGCTGGCGGACCTCCTCCTGCCGCTTATGGGTGGAATCGCAGATGGTGTTGAATACCTCTCCCCCGGGATATTTTTGCAGGATCAGCTCTTTGAGCCGTTCAAAAAGATGCTCGTCCTGGGTGGTCTGGCTGACGATGATGTAGGGCCCATCCAGCCGCAGGGCCACGACATCCGCCTCACTGTTCACCACCTGCCCGGTGTTGCCGGCATAGCCCATGAGCCCTTCCACCTCGGCATGGTCACGGTCGCCGATGATCACCGTGGCAAAGCCCTCTTTTTTGTATCGGGCGATGATGGCCTGCACCTTGAGCACCCGCGGGCAGGTGGCATCCTCCACCCTGGCGCCGGTGGCTTCCAGTTTCTTTTTCTCTTCAGGCGGAATGCCGTGGGCCCGGATGATAATGGACCCGGTTGCCCGGGCCGGAATATCGGTGAGAATCCTCACCCCCTGCTCCTCAAGGAGCTTCAAGACCTGCGGGTTGTGGATCAAGGGGCCAAAGGTGGCAATGGTTGTCTCGCCCTTCCGGACCATGCCGAGGGTGGTATCAACCGCCCTGCGCACCCCCATGCAAAAGCCTGCGTTCTTGGCAAGCACCACTTCCATCTTTTCACCTTTTTCCAGAAGGAGGGATATCCTCTGATTTTTCTTCACTATTACTTATTAGGTAGGCCGTCATTCCCGGGAAGGCGGGATTCCAGAGGGATGGATGCCCGACGAAAGCATTCGAGCATGACGTATTGAATCGCCGGGTCAATAATGCCGCCCGCCAACAAAGCAGACAATCTATACGGATTTCTCCGTATTTGCAAGAAAAGCAACGCGACCCTTGCCAAGAGAATCAATTGCGAGAATCCTGCGACGCCTCTATACTGATCCTACCCCACACCTTCACAGGAGCCCCATGAACTTGCGCCCGCTTTCCTTCGATGACCGACAGCCTGTTACGGAATATCTCAGGCGCTTCCCCCCTGAGATCTCGGAACTGACCTTCACCAATCTCTATGCCTGGCGACATAGCCGACCTATCTGGATCGACGAATTCAGGGAGTCACTGCTCTTTTTTGCCGAAACAAAAACAGGGCTGGCCATCTTGGGAAACCCGGTGGGCCTGGTCTCCCTACCCGAGGTTTTCACTGAATACACCAGCCGGATCGCGGGAGTGGACCGCTTTCCCAAGGAGAGGCTCCCGGATGTTGCTTTAAACGGTGCAATGGTGGTCGAGGATCGGGACAATGCCGACTATGTCTACCGCAGGGAAGATCTTGCCACCTTGGCCGGCAGGCATTTCACCAAGAAGAGAAACCACATCAACCAGTGTTTGGCTGCATACGACTGCCAGTACGAAATGATCACCGAAGAAACAGTTCCGGAATGCCTGGCCATGCAGGACCGCTGGTGCGCTGCCCGGGATTGCAAGACCGAACCGGGGTTGTGCGGGGAATATCGGGCAATAGTGGAAACGTTGCAGAACTACCTGGAATTCCCCCTCACCGGGGGCGCCATCCGGATTGATGGTACCATCGAGGCCTTTGCCGTGGGCGAGAGGCTCAATCCCTCAACCGCGGTCTGGCATTTCGAAAAAGCCATGTCCCAGTTTCATGGCTTGGGCCAGTTGATCAACCAGTGGTTTACCAGAGAGAACCTTGCTGAATTCAACTATATCAACAGGGAGCAGGATCTTGGCATCCCCGGCCTGCGCAAGGCAAAGGAAAGTTACTTTCCGGCTCATCTGGTGGAAAAGGTGAGGATTGTTCTGCCTGGGGCCGCCATAGAACAGGCACACGAGCAACAAGTCTGCAAGTGAAAATATAGCCCTCCCGCTTTTAGTCTCCGGAATCAAAATCTTATTCACCTTCCCTGCTTGTACTATAGATCACCTCTGTTGCCGATTTTACTCGCTTAACAGAGTGCCTGTCCATCCTGGACACGATCATCAGGCCGTTGTCGGCCACGGCAAGCGTCTAGCCTTTCTTTCCTGCTTCTCGCACCATCTGTTTGTGCAGCCAGCCACTCCATTATTTCACCATAGGATAACCGTTTACTAATTAATTGCTAACATCCTGCATTTATGATGCATATGTTGCTTTATGTTTCCATTTGTTTTTCATTTGCCAAACACGTCCCATCGTCATTGTTTACTACCAGCGACGGCATGTCGCCGAGACTGCTCAGACTGTACGAATCGATGAGGGCTGAACTGACCCGGGGATCAACGCAGGACAAGCGGCCGTTTGCAGAAAGCGTATCCTGTGATAAGAGAGAACATCATGACCCGTATGATTTCAGAGGCATTGCCGGAGGGAGCCCTGGGAACCCATGCACCGGTGCGAAGATTGATCGGCGAACTTCACCACCTTGGCCGGCAGGACAGTTTTGCCAGCCAAAGATCCTTGGCGGAATTGACAGACCTTTTCGATGCCGACAACATATGTTTCGCCGTGGTCGTCTGGGACACCCACGGCGAGCCGCTCGCCATTGTCTCCAGGGACACTCTGGCCCGCGAGCTTAACCGCCCATTTGTCAGTGATCTGTATAAACACCGGACGGTGGAAAATCTGCTGGAAAAATGGCGTGTGCCCGTGCTGGTGATTGCCGCCAGCGAAACCATCGAAAAAGCCGTGGCCGACGCCTTGTCCCGCCCCGCCACGCACCGCTATGAGCCTATTCTGGTCAGGGGCGGGGATGAATGGTTTATTCTCGAAACACACGCCCTGCTGGCCCAACAATGCGAAGTGCTGTCGGCGACCATCGACGAAGTCAAGTCCCAACGTCGGGAAATTCTTATCGCCCAACGCAAGAGCGAACAGCTCCACGAACAGCTTGTCACGGCATCACGGGATGCGGGCCGGGCCGAGGTCGCGACTGGCGTGATCCACAATGTCGGCAATGTGCTGAACAGCGTCAATGCCTCTGCGGCCTTGATCAGCCGCACCCTGCAGGAGTCAAAGCTGGGAAATCTCGGCAAGGCCTTAACCCTGTTCCGCGAACACGAGAACGATCTCAGCACCTTTCTTACCGCCGATGAAAAGGGACAGCGGCTTCCGGGATATTTGCACAAGCTCGCCGAAGCCCTGCTCTCCGAGCGGGAGACCGTGGTCACCGAACTCCACTTGATGGAGCGCAGCATTGAGCACATCCGTCAGATCGTGCAGATGCAGCAATCATATGCGAGACATAGCGTCATCCTCGAGCCCATGCGCCCGGCGGACGTCATGGAAGATGCGCTGCGCGTCAATCTTGTCTCCTTTGACAGACATAACGTCAAAGTGCAACGCGAGTATCAGAATCTCAGCCCTGTCAAGATCGACAAGCATAAAGTGCTGCAGATTCTCATCAATCTCATCAGCAATGCGAAAAACTCCGTCAAGCACAAAAAACCGGATGAGAGGCTCATCATCACCCGGATACTCTCTTGCGAAATCAACGACGTCTCTACCGTCCGCTTTCAGATCGCCGACAACGGGATCGGCATCGAGCAGGAACACCTGACAAGAATATTCTCACACGGCTTCACGACGCGCAAGGATGGCCATGGATTCGGGCTGCATAGTTCCGCCAACACCGCCCGCGAAATAGGCGGCACTTTGTGCGTGGCCAGCGACGGCCCAGGGCTAGGGGCCGTTTTCACCCTCGATATCCCCGTCCAAGAGGAATAGATCCCATGAAACAAGCCACCGATCAATGCGTCCGGCGTATCCTGGTCATCGACGACAACGAGGCCATTCATGAAGATTTCCGCAAAACACTCTCCCGAAAATCACACGGAGTCGATCTCGACGACGACGAGGCGCTGCTTTTCGGCCATAAACCTGTTGCGCCGCAGTACACGGAATTCGAGATCGATGTGGCCTCGCAGGGCCATATGGGCTTGGAGATGGTGGAGACCGCGGTGCGTGAAGGACAGCCGTATCAGCTGGCTTTTGTCGATATGCGGATGCCGCCGGGATGGGACGGCGTGGAAACCATCTCGCGTCTGTGGGCGGCTGATCCTGCGTTGCAGGTCGTTATCTGCACGGCCTACTCCGATTACTCGTGGGATCAAATTGTGCTGAAGCTCGGAGTCACCGACCGGCTGCTGATCCTCAAAAAACCGTTCGACGACGCCGAAGTCTGTCAGCTTGCCTCGGCCATGACCGTGAAATGGCTGGTGACGCAACAAGCACAGATGAAGATGAACGAAATGAAACTGCTGGTCGATCTGCGTACGGCCGAGTTACGCGACATGGCCCTCAGGGACACGTTGACCGGCCTGCCCAACCGCCTCTTCTTCAATGATCTGCTCACACGGACCATCGCTTCGCACAAACGCGATCCTCGCCGGATGTTCGCGGTGCTCTTTCTGGACTTCGACCAGTTCAAGGTCGTGAACGACACCCTGGGCCACAACATCGGAGACAAACTGCTGATCTGCATCGCCGAACGCTTGAACAGCGTGCTCCGCAAAGAGGATGTGGTCGCTTCCTCGGTGGCCGACTTCACCGCTGCACGGGTCGGCGGGGACGAGTTCCTCGTAATGCTTGACGGCATGTCCCAGTCCCACGACGCAATCCGTGTCGCGGAACGCTTGCTGAAGGTCATGGCCGAGCCTTACACGGTGGGCAAACATATCATCAAGAGCACGGTAAGCGTCGGAGTTACCACCAGCGCCCTGCCGTATGATGCGCCGGCAGAGGTTATCCGCGATGCCGACACGGCCATGTACCGCGCCAAAGCCGCGGGCAAGAACCGCTTCGTCATCTTTGACAGTCGGATGCACGAGGACGTCCTCGAACGATTAAGCTTGGAAAACGATCTTCGGCTGGCCGTTGACGATGGCCAACTCCGTCTGGTGTTTCAGCCGATCATCCGCCTGAGCGGCGGCTGCATCTGCGGCTTCGAGGCGCTTGTCCGCTGGCATCACCCGACCAGGGGGGTCGTTTCTCCCCTGGACTTTATCCCTGTGGCCGAGGAGATCGGGATGATCATACCCATCGGCGAATGGGTGCTGCGGGAAGCCTGTCAGGAATTGGCGCGGTGGAGGCTTCATCCGGACATCGGCGACCTTTTCATCTGTGTGAACCTGTCGCGCAAACAGCTTTCCCAACCGAATCTGGTGGAACGGATCAGTGACATCATCCGGGAAAGCGGTTTGCCGTTCAGCGCCATCAAGCTTGAAATCACCGAAAGCGCGATCATGGGGGATATGGATCAGGCCGTGGCCGTCCTGAACCAAATCCGCGCCCTCGGCGTCGAGCTGCACATCGATGATTTCGGCACCGGCTACTCCTCGCTCAGTTGCCTGCACTGCTTCCCCATCGTCGGTATAAAAATCGATCGTTCCTTCATCAAAAACATTGTCGACAACACGGACTACGCAGCGGTGGTCAAGGCTATTGTCACGCTTTCCCACAATCTAAATCTCGGCCTCATCGCCGAAGGGGTGGAATCGGTCGAGCAAATGTCCATTCTGCAGAACATGGGCTGCGATTTTGCCCAAGGCTACTATTTTCAGCGGCCCATGCCTCCCGAGCAGGCCTTGGAGTATGCCAGGATACACGTCGATAAAAGCAGCGACGAACATGATTGATCCCCCCTTTTTCCATCTAAAGTGAAACCAATGTGACCGTATTCGCTGAATGGCGTCTTTCTTCGCGGCGGTATCTGTATGCGCTTCTGGCCGTTCTCATGTCGCTCTCGCCTTTTTTGCCGCAAACAGTGGCAGACCTGCGCCACCGGCACACCCCGATAGAACCCCACATCCAGGGCTGGGCCTGGCAGCCTTATCGTTCCGGGCAGGAGCCGGAAGTCCCCCGGGATATAGATCGTTTCTCCCCGGATTTCGTAGAAAAGTCGGTAGCTGTGGATGAAATGTTCGCGAATATGAGGGGGGCGGGTTTCCGGCACCGGTCAGCTCATCATGGGCTGAGAAGCAAGAAGTTCCGCCGTGAGAACAATCTCTTCGACAACGCGGCGGGCATGCTGGGGGGTCACGGCTGATGTATTCTCCGATGGCCTCGATATCCCCGAGGGACTGTTCCGACCAGATCAGTGACCCAGCCATTTCTTCAACAGTTCTTTGGCCTCGGCGTGACAGCTGGTTCTTCCCTGATTGATGTCGTCCTGGCCTTTCCGGATTTTTTCAAGGCTCCCTTAAATGATTTCAAGATATCTACCGTTCGCCCTGAGCCTGTCGAAGGGCCGCTAACCCCGTCATTCCTTGGCCAGCAACAAACCCAGCGCCTCCTTAATATCCTGCACCAGATGAAACCGGATATCCTCTTTCACATTATCTGGAATTTCCACCACATCCTTCTCATTGAGCGCCGGCAAAACAATCTCCTTGATCCCGGCCCGCACCGCGGCCAAGACCTTTTCCTTGATACCGCCCACGGGCAAGACATCGCCGCGCAGGGTGATCTCGCCGGTCATGGCCATGTCCTTGCTCACCGTACGCCCGGTGAGCAGCGAGGTCAGGGCGGTGACCATGGCCACCCCGGCTGATGGCCCGTCCTTGGGGATGGCGCCCTCGGGCACATGGATGTGCAGGTCGATCTTGGCAAAGATTGCTTCGTCCACGCCCAGTTCCTTGGCGTGGGAGCGGATGTAAGTGAGTGCGGCGGAGGCTGACTCCTTCATCACATCCCCAAGCTTGCCGGTCATGGTGAGATTGCCCTTGCCCTTCATCTTGGCCGCCTCGATGAACAGCAGTTCGCCGCCCACCGGGGTCCAGGCCAGACCGGTGGCAAGGCCCGGCCCCCAGGTGCGGGCCTTGGTTTCCGGAAAAAACTGGATGGGGCCGAGATAGGTGGCAAGGTTGGTTGCATCGACCAGGGTGGTGGTGGTCTTGCCGGTGACGATTTCCTTGGCCACCCCCCGGCAGACCGCGGCCAACTTGCGCTCCAGGTTTCTGACTCCGGCCTCCCGGGTATAGGAGCGGATGGTCATGCGGATTGCCTGATCATCAATCTTGAGATCGTCCACGCTGATGGCGTGGGCCTCCAACTGCTTGGGCAGGAGGTGGCGTTTGGCAATGTTGAGTTTTTCATCCTGGGTATAGCCGGACAGCTCGATGACCTCCATCCGGTCGCGCAACGGGCCGGGGATATTGTCGAGCAGATTGGCCGTGGTGATGAACATCACCTTGGAAAGATCAAAGGGTATTTCCAGGTAATGATCGGCAAAGGTGAAATTCTGCTCCGGGTCCAGCACCTCCAGCAGGGCCGAGGAGGGATCGCCCCGAAAATCCATGCCCAGCTTGTCGATCTCATCCAGCATAAAGAGCGGGTTGTTGGCCCCGGCCTTGCGCAGGCTCTGGATGATGCGCCCCGGCAGGGCCCCGATATAGGTGCGCCGATGCCCGCGGATCTCCGCCTCGTCCCGCACCCCGCCTAACGAGATGCGGATGAATTTGCGGCCCATGGACCGGGCGATGGATTGGCCGAGCGAGGTCTTGCCCACCCCCGGCGGCCCCACAAAACAGAGGATCGGCCCGTGCATGTCCTGTTTGAGCTTGCGCACCGCCAGAAACTCGATGATCCGTTTTTTGATCTCCTCAAGGCCGTAATGGTCTTCGTCCATCACCTGCTGCGCCTTGACGATATCCAGGGAATCGGGGGTGGAGGTCAGCCAGGGCAGGTCCAGGAGCCAGTCGAGATAGGTCCGGGAAACGGTGTATTCCGGTGAGGAGGGCGAGATGCGGGCCAGCCGGTCGAGCTCCTTTTCCGCTGTTTTTTTGGCCTCCGGGGGCAACTCTGTTTGCGCAAATTTTGCCCGCAGCTCCTTGAGGTCGAGATTCTCCTCATCTTCGCCAAGCTCCTTGCGGATGGCGTTGAGCTGCTGGCGCAGAAAGAAATCCCGCTGCTTCTGGTCCGTATCCTCCTTGATGCTTTTCTGGATATCCTGGCTCATCTCCGCCGTTTCAACGCGTTTGTTGAGTTCGCGGGCGGTGCGGTGCATCAGCCCCTTGCCCGGCTGGATCTCAAGGATTTCCTGCTCCTCGGCTGGCGTAAGATTGAGCTGGGAAATCACCAGATAGGAGATATAAAAAGGATCGGACAGGGACTCGATGGTGGAGACGAGTTCAATCGGCAGCGAGACCATCTCAGCCAGTTTCTTGAACTGGGTGCGGAGATTGAGCACCAAGGCCTCGACCTCCTTGTCCTCTTCGACCTCCATGGGGATGACGGCGACCCGGGCGGTCAGATAGGGCTCCTTCTGGACAAACTCGACAAGCTCCAGTTTTTTTACAGCGCTGATCAAGACATGATACCCGCCGCCCTCCTTGACCTTGACCAATTTGTGGATATAGCCCAACACCCCTATCCGGTACAGTTGCTCCGGTTCAACCCGATCCTGTTTTTCCTCGGCAGGCTCCTTGTGGCTGACAATGGCGATCAACCGGTCTTTTAGAGTCGCATCGTCTATGAGTTTCTGTGAGGCCGGATGCAGAATATTCAGCGGAAAGCCCATGCCGGGAAAAAAAACAAAACCGTGCAGGGGCAGAACCGGCAGAATCTCCGGGACCGGCAACTCGGCGGGATTTCCGTGATGGCCTGTCTTATTCGTGGAATCTTCCGTCTCTTGCCTGCTGTCGTCTTCACGCATAATTTTCACCCTGCTGCGTTATTTGTCCGGGGAAAAAAGTCCGGCGCATGTTTCCCTTAGCCAACGGTGATCGTGATCTTTCCCGTATTACGCCGCAACGGAAGGGTAATCAGCAGAAAGCCGTTTCTGCTTTCCGAAACCGCCTTGGCAACATCAACCGTTTTGGGCAAGGGGATGGAACGCTCGAAGAAACCGCGCTCAATCTCCAGTTGGTGAATGCGCGAGACCAGGTCGTGCGGTTCATACCCCCGCTCTCCGGAAACCGTGAGCTGAGTGCCATCGGCAACCACGGAGAGCGTCAGTGGATCCATGCCGGAGATATCCATGAGTACGATGAGCGCCGAAGCGGTTTCATACACATCGGCGGCGGGAAACCAGTTTCCCCCCTGCCCCACGGAAAACGTCCGTTGGCGGATAAGGTTTCGTGGTATTGCAACGGCGGACTGGCTTGGGACGGTTTTCTTTTTGGAGTGATCCATGGCGTTTATTCCTACACGCGCTTTCGCGAAAAGCAACCCGGCTGGCAGGGTGTTGAAAAAATCGTTTTTCGATGCCCTGCTAGCGATCCAGGGATGGATCGCCAATCTCGACGAGTTCTAACTCGTTGAAATTGTGAGAGCGGACAGAATTCACTTCTGGCCGATCGTGGCTGGAAAAAGCCAGGACGGCTTTTTCCCAACGTCCTGCTAGAGGTTTTCAACAAACCCGGTCCCCTTGCACAAGGGGCAGATCACCTGCGGCACGCACTGGCAATCATTCCACTCATCGCCGGTTTTGGTCCCCCGCCACTCGCTGTTGCATTCGCAGGTTCCCTGAATCACCTTCTCGCCGTTGCATTCCGGGCACACCTTTTTATCCGTATTGCTCATCATACCCCTCCCTGTTGTCAAATGAGAGACTCTCGGCCAGGTTCCCCGGCCCATCCTTCTTCACACCGTATAAAAAGTATGGGACAGGTTCGGGTGGATGTCAAGGGATGGAGAAAACCGGCCGGGCAATCCTTATGATTCCTCTCCGTGACGGCAAACATGACTCACCATGATCTTTTGGGCCAGACCGGCATTGATTGCCAGACGCGCCCCCTTGTTTGCCACGATGAGGGGCCCGGAGGAATGGTTGCTGACAATCTCAAGACATGCCCCCACCGCAAGCCCCATATCACCGAGCCGGGCCTGCACTTCCCTGCCGCCCAAAATCGTGACGATGCGCACCCGCTCGCCATTGGCGGCATACTGCAGGGAGAGGGCCGGTTCCCGCTGGGCCATGCAGGAGGCACACAAACCGTAAATCTCCATCTTGTGCTGGAGCGGATGGAACCGGAACTGACGGGCGATTTCCTGTTGGAGCCTTTCCAGGTTCTGGTTGGCAAACTCCTGAATCTTGCCGCAGCGGGTGCAGATAAAATGGTCGTGGTGCATGCCGAGGTGGTGGTGTTCGTAGACCGGTTCCTGGGTTTCAAACACCTGTTTCTGGGCAAAGCCGAACTGGCAGAACATCTCCATGGTTTCCTTGAGAAACTCCCGGTCCAGCAGCTCCGGCCTTTTCTCCCTGATGATCCCTTCCAGCCCGCTCAGGGTCAGATGCTCTTCCACGGAAAGAAAGATATCCAGCACCTTGAGCCGCTCTTCGATGCGGGAGGCGTTGAAGGATTGCAGCACCTCCTGAAACTGTTCCCGCTCCTGCTGGTGCTGGGTCTGGGGATCAAGTCCTTCCGCACCAACGTCTTTGGCCCTCTTGCCTTTTACCGACCGAAAAAAATCAAACATTGTCACCTGCTCCTTGTGCCGAACATCAATCAACCTGCACCCACGCGCCATTCTGCAACAGAAAATGGGGCCGGAACCTGGCCTTGTAGGCCATGGCCGCAACCTCCTCTATCCAATAGCCGAGATAAAGATATTCACAATGCTCGCGCCTGGCAAGCTCGTTCAGATACAGAATATTAAAGGTTCCCAGGCTTCTTTTCTCAAAAGCCGGGTCGAAATAAAAATACACCGCGCTCAGGCTGCGCTCCGCCAGATCGACAATGGAGCCCCCCACCAGCTCTCCGGACAGTCGGAAAGATATCTCCATGCTCGGGACCAGGGAATTGGCGAAAAAGCCGCTGTAATAATCCAGCGCGGCGCTTGCCCGTCCGGGATAGCGGCTGTTTAAAAAACGGTCCAGCAATTGCAGTTTTTCCGGGGTCACCTCAAGCGGGCCCACGCTGATCTCGATGTCCTGATTCCGCTGCCAAACGCGGCGCATGTTGCGGGAGGGACGAAAGGCGGCCGTCTCAAGCCGAATGGGCACGCAGGCCGTACAATCCGGACAGCGCATGGCATAGATGGTGTTGCCGTTGCGCCGGTATCCGGCGGCGAGGAATTCATCCAGCACGGCCGGGGGCAAAAAACTGAAACCCGCCTGGTGGTAGACCGCAGTGCGGTCAAGACCGTAGGGGCACTCCGCCGGGGTGTCCACAAAATATGGGGAGAGCTTGGCGATGAACCGGCTGGTATCACTTACATCCACGGAGGTCATGTGTCACACTGGCAGGTCGCTTCGTATTGTTGGGCTCGTAACAACTTAGAACTTGTTGCAAACAGGTGCTTCGACAGGCTCAGCACGAACGGAATATCAAGACATTACATCAATAACATCCGTTCGTGCTGAGCCTGTCGAAGCACCGCTGTTATAAGGCAATCCTTACTGATAAAGAAAATATCTTCGCCGCATCTCGCTGAACCCGTCAATCCCAGGTTGCCAAGCCGACTCAAGCTCCCGGATATCCGCGCCTGCGGCCAACTGATGCCTGAGATTGCTGTCCCCCAGGATCAAATCAAGGGGGGTCCGCTCGAATTCGTACTCGTAGGGCGGGGCCTTGAGGGCGAACTGTTCTGGGTAGCAGCGCATGAAGGCCTGCAACAGGGCCAGCGAGGTGCGATAGGGCAAAAAGGTCTGCGGGTCCGTAACGTGGAGCTGGAATCCCTTGCAAGGCTGCCCGGCCCATTTGTTGGCCGTGGGCTCAAAGGCCAGGGGGCGCAGAAAACACCCGGGCAGAGGCACTTGCATGCTGTCCAGAACCGTGTGCCAATCAAGAAACGGAGCGCCGAACAGCTCAAAGGGCAAGGAGGTGCCCCTGCCTTCGGAGATGTTGGTGCCCTCAAAGATCACCTGCCCCGGATAGACCAGGGTTGTGGTGGGATTCGGCATGTTGGGCGAGGGGAACACCCACGGCAACCCGGTGTCGCTGAAGAGCATCCGCCGATGCCAGCCGTCCATGGCCACCACCTCAAGATCCGCCCCGATTGAGTACTCGCCATTAAGCAAGCGGGCTAGCTCGCCAAAGGTGAGGCCGTGGCGCATGGGCAGCGGATACAGCCCGACAAAAGAGCGGCAGTCATCCTGCAACAGATTGCCCTCCACCGCCTCCCCGCCCACGGGATTGGGCCGGTCCAGCACCACCACCTTCTTGCCATGGCGGGCAGCCTCTTCCATGCAGTAGGCCAGGGTGTAGAGAAAGGTATAGACCCTGGTGCCCACATCAACGATATCCACGAGCAGCACGTCAAAATGCTCGTACATGGCCGCGGTGGGCCGACGTACCTCGCCGTAGAGGCTGAACACCGGCAGGCCGCTGACCGGATCGGTCATATGGTCCGACTCGATCATGTTGTCCTGCTTTTCCGCGAAAAACCCGTGCTGGGGGGTGAACAGACAGGTGAGCTGGCCCGGAAAGGCGGCCATGATCAGATCCCGGCTGTGGCGGAGGTTCCGGCCGGTGGAGGCCTGGTTGCAGAGCAGGGCCAGCCGTTTGCCCGCAAGATACGCGGGGGGGGACACTACAAGACGCTCAATTCCAAGGGTAACCATGGTTCTCCCGTTTCAGTGGATGGAGGAATGACCAACATTTTTTTCTTTGCACTTTGCCCCCGGCTGATTAGTTTAGCCATGTGGGTCAATGGAATATAATCGAACCTGAAGCCTTCGTGCATCAAAAAGGAGACAGGCGTGCAACATGAACTGAATTACAGAGGATTTTGAGATGAAGATTGCAATCAGCGGCAAGGGCGGCGTGGGCAAAACCACGATCATGGCCATGCTTGCCAAATATCTCCAGAAACACGGCAAAGAGGTGCTGGTCATCGACGCGGACCCCAGTCCGCACATGGCCCAGAGCCTCGGCCTGGCCGAGGACGAAAAAATCACCCCCATCGCCGAGATGAAGGATCTGCTGGTGGAACGCTCCGGCAAGGTGAACGGCTCGCCTTTTTACAACATCAATCCGCAGGTCGATGACCTGCTGGCCCGCTTCATCGTGGAAAAGGACGGGATCAAGCTCATGGTGCTGGGCGCCATCCAGACCGCCAAGGGCGGCTGCGCCTGCCCGGAAAGCAACGTGCTGAAACGAATGCTCACCAAGCTGCTGCTCTCCCCCTCACAGGTGGTGCTGCTCGACATGGAGGCCGGGGTGGAACACCTGGGGAGGGGCACCATCGCCGGGGTGGATCATCTGCTCATCGTGGTGATCCCCTCAAAATCCGGGGTGCGCACCGCGCTGAAGATCAAGAAACTCGCCGAGGAATCGGGCATCCCCCGCATTTCCTATGTGGGCAACCTGGTAACGGATGACGATGACCGGGCCTTTCTGGCCCAGGCCCTCGGCGAGCCGCCCCTGGCCTGCTTCCCCGACTCAGCCGCGATCCGGAAAACCGAACGGGCTGGGTTGGCGATCACCGGGGCGCTGGGGGAGGTTGAAGGGGCGGCAGGGCAACTCATCAACAGTGTCCTCGGCCAGGCGCAACAATGAGCATGGCTGCGGTCAAAACCGCTTTCGACGAGGGCGCGCAAACCTACGACCGCGCCCGCAGACAGCTGATTCCCTGTTTCGATGATTTTTACTCCACGGCACTGGCGTTGATCCCACACCAGCCCACAGCCAACTTCCGGGTGCTGGACCTCGGCGCGGGAACGGGATTACTCTCGTTCCTGGTCGCCAGAAAGTTTACCAAGGCCCGGATCACCCTGATGGACATCTCCCTGGAGATGCTGGGCAAAGCCAGGGAAAGGTTTGCCGGGATGGAGGAGCGGTTGGAATTTGTCGCTGGAGATTATGCCAACGGCTTTGCGGGACAATTCGACGTGGTGATCTCCGCCCTGTCCATCCACCACCTCACCGATGCAGACAAAATCAAGCTATTCAAGAACATCCATGATGCCTTGCCCGATGGCGGCATATTCATCAACGCCGAGCAGATCCTCGGGCCAACGCCGGACATCGAACAGGTGTACCAGGAAACCTGGCTCCGGCAGGCGCGGGATCTCGGGGTCTCCGAGGCCGACCTCAATGCGGCATTGGAACGAATGCAGGCGGACAAAATGGCCCCCCTGGACTCCCAGCTCATCTGGTTGCAGCAGGCAGGTTTCAGTTCGGTGCACTGCTGGTACCAACACTTCCGTTTCGCTGTCTTTTCCGGGCAAAAGGGCAAGGGCTGCACAAATCTGCCCACATAATTCCTCAGCCGAAACAGAGCCCGCAGTCCGGGCAGGTCGTGGTCGTGGTGGCAAAGGCAAAGCCGCAGGCAGGGCAGACCGCCTCCTCGGCCTCGGGGTTGAACACCGCCTCGGCATGGGTGGCGTCGTGCTCGGCCAGGGCGGTTGCCCGGCGATGCTCCTGGGCAAGCACCTCCAAGGCATCCCGCACCTCTTCCTGCCGGACCTGGAGTTCAAACTTAGGCGCGCAGCCGCCGCTGGCGCACCCCCCGCCCTCCTTGCTGATCATGGCGCCGATCTGTTCCGCCTCCAGCAGGTCCTTGAGGTGCTTGAGATCGCCAAGCGCTCCCTGAAAAACAACGACCAATTGGTCGTCGGGGGTCAACGGTCCTTTCCGGTTCCGCCGGGAAGCGCCATTATTGCTTTCCATGACAACCAACTCCGCCCCCCAGACAAGGGCAATGGCGCAGGTCGCGCAGGTTTCCGCTTCCGCCCGGTACTCGTCCCGGCATTTCGGACAGTATTTCAAATCGTGTTCAATCATCTTGGTCGCCTCTCAAAGCTGTAAGCCATAGGCTGTCAGCGGACAGCTACAATATAAACCTGCTTAAATCCTCATCTTCCGAGATATCCTGCAACTGCTTTTTCACATACTCGGCTGTAACGAGAAACCTCTTTTCATCCCGATCGGTGGCGTCAAAGGAGAGTTCCTCCAATAGACGCTCCATGATGGTATGCAGCCGCCTGGCCCCGATATTCTCGGTTTTCCGGTTTACCATGGCGGCGATTCTGGCCATACCCCGGATGGCGTCCTCGGCAAACTCCAGGGCGATCCCTTCGGTGGCCATGAGGGCGATGTACTGTTTGATCAGGGCGTTCTGCGGTTCGGTGAGGATCCGGTAGAATTCCTCCTCCCCCAAGGGGTTGAGTTCAACCCGGATGGGGAAGCGCCCCTGCAGCTCCGGCACCAGATCCGAGGGCTTGCAGAGATGGAAGGCGCCGCTGGCGATGAAGAGGATATGGTCGGTCTTGACCATCCCGTGTTTGGTGGTCACGGTGGAGCCTTCGACAATGGGCAGCAGGTCGCGCTGCACGCCCTCGCGGGAGACCTCGGGCCCATGGCCTGAGCCGCCCTGCCGCGAGGCGATCTTGTCGATCTCATCGAGAAAGATGATCCCGGACTGCTCGGTGCGCTGGATGGCAAGTTTAGTAACGCTCTCCATGTCGATCAGCCGTTCGGCCTCCCGTTTCTTGAGCACCTCCATGGCGTCTTTCACCGGCATCTGCTGGCGCTGGGTTTTCTTGGGAAACATCTTGCCGAACACATCCTTGAGCCCGGACTCCATATCGTCCAAGCCGCTGCCCCCGTGGGAAAGAATCTCTATCATGGGCATCGACTGGCTCTGGTCGATCTCCATCTCCACCTGCCGCTCGTCGAGTTTGCCGTCCTTAAGCATCTGCCGGAACTTTTCCCTGGTGGAATCAACCGGCTCCCCTGCCCGACCGCCATCCTCGGTTCTCTCGGCCATGGGCGTGACCTGGCCCAAGGGGACCGGCCGCGGCGGGACCAGCAGGTCGAGCATCCGCTCTTCCGCCTGCTCCGCCGCTTTCTGCGTCACCTGCTCCCGCGCTTCCTCGCGCACCATGTTGATGGCCAGATCGAGCAGATCGCGGATCATGGACTCCACATCCCTCCCCACATAGCCCACCTCGGTGAACTTGGAGGCCTCCACCTTGAGAAAGGGCGATTGGGCCAGGCTGGCCAACCGGCGGGCGATCTCGGTTTTGCCGACCCCGGTGGGACCGATCATGATGATGTTCTTGGGCGCAATCTCCTCGCGCAGGGGGAGGGGCACCTGCTGGCGCCGCCAGCGGTTGCGCAGGGCAATGGCCACGGATTTCTTAGCCGCGTCCTGGCCGATGATGTAGCGGTCCAGTTCGGCCACGGTTTGCCTGGGGGTCAGGGTGTTCATGGGTTCCATCGTGAAATCTTCCTTTTTTATTCAGCCGCCATCTTTTCTACAATAATGCGGTCGTTGGTAAAGACACAGATGGAGGCGGCGATCCGCATCGCCTCCCGGCAGATCTCCTCGGCGGAAAGCTCGCTGTGCGCCACCAGACCCTTGGCTGCGGCCTGGGCGTATGGCCCGCCCGAGCCGATGGCGAGTATCCCGTCGTCCGGCTCGATCACGTCGCCGGTGCCGGAAAGAAGCAGGGAGTGGTGCTTGTCCACCGCCACCAGAAAGGCCTCCAGCTTGCGGAGCATCTTGTCCGTGCGCCAATCCTTGGCCAGCTCCACCGCCGCCCGCATCAGGTTGCCGTCGTACTGCTCAAGCTTCTGCTCCAACCGATCGAACAGGGTAAAGGCATCGGCCGTGGCCCCGGCAAAGCCGGTGATGACCTTGCCGTCATACAGGCGGCGCACCTTACGCGCCTCATGCTTCATGATGGTATTGCCCAGCGATACCTGGCCGTCCCCGGCCAGGGCCACTTCACCCCTGTGCCGGACGGCAATGATTGTGGTCGATCTGATTTTCACAGGTTGCTCCTCCTGATGGAGATAATGTTGATGCCTTCCTTGTAACATTTCGCCTGTAACAGGAACGGTTCAGCAGTGCCACAGATGCGAGGAAGAGGCCTACGAAGTGTGCTATTGCACATGAGCAGGCCGATGACAAAGCAGATGTGGTGGTGCTGGACCGTTACTTACATTCGCGCCTTGGGATGGGCCCGGTCATACACCTCGTTCAGATGATCCATGTTCAAATGGGTGTACCGCTGGGTGGTTGACAGGCTGACATGTCCCAGCAATTCCTGCACCGTGCGCAGATCCGCCCCCATTTCCAGAAGATGGGTGGCAAAGGAATGCCGCAGGGCATGGGGCGTTACCCGGGCGGCGATCCCGGCCCGCAGGGCATAGAATTTCACCAGCCGTTCGATGCTGCGGGTGGTGAGCCGCAGCCCACGGTGGTTCAAAAAAACCGCCTTGTTTTCCGGCGGATCCCCGCGGCCGATCCGCTCGCGGATCAACAGGGTCCGCTGGGGCAGATATCGGCTCAGCGCTTCCAGGGCGGGAGTACCCACCGGCACCAACCGTTCCCTGTTGCCCTTGCCGGTAACCCTAAGCATTCCCTCTTCCGAGTCAAGGCGCTCCAGATCAAGGGCCGCAAGCTCGGCAACCCGCACCCCGGTGGAATAGAGGATCTCCAGAATCGCCCGGTCACGGAAGGCAAAGGCATCCTGATCGCCCGGCATCTCCATGAGGGTGAAAACCTCGTCCACCGTGAGAAAAACAGGCATGTGTTTTTCCAGTTTCGGCGTGGCAATGGGCGCGACAGGATCATGGGTGATAATCTTCTCGCGGAGAAGATGGCGAAAAAAGGTGCGCAGGGCGGAAAGCTTCCTGGCCACGGAAGTACCCTTGTTTTTGCCGTTTAGGGCATAGACATAGGAGCGGACAACGCGGGGCTCGATCCGGTGCACATCCTGATCTGGACCAATAAACGATGCAAATTCGGCAAGATCACGCCCATAGCTCTCAACGGTTTTAAGGGAATACCCCTTTTCCACGGAAAGCCAGCGGCTGAATTGAGGGAGCAGATCCTGCAAGGAATATGGCATGGAGGTTTTTCTTCAAAAAAGCGTTTTATACCGGCCGGACACGATCATACGATGCCCAGCCAACCTACCATACTCATGTTTTTTTGGAAAGACATTGCCCAGAACCGCAACTTCATTTATTTTAGGAAATTACATCCATAGTTGCCGTCAGACGAGGAGCATTGTTTTTACAAGAAACCTCGGGAGGGATCATGTCCAAAAAATCTTTTGAAGAAGCCCTGGAATCGCTGGAACAGATCACCCGGGAACTGGAAAACGGCGACCTGAGCCTGGAAAAATCCCTGAAAAAATTCGACGAGGGAATCAAACTGGCCGAACTGTGCAACCACAAGCTGGAAGAAGCGCAGCAGAAAGTCGATCTCCTGTTGAAAAAAGACGGCAAACTCATCAGCGTTCCCTTTACCGCTTCCGGCACGGCTCCCGATGAAGACGACGCCTAGCCCCTGTCGCCCTTGCAACCCACGGAAATTTCCCAGCCATGGACGTTAAAAAATATCTGACGCAACAATGCGCGGTTGTCGAACAGGCCCTGGCGCGCTATATGCTGCCAGAAGAGGGGGTGCTGGCCAACCACATCAAGGCCATGCGCTACAGCCTTTTCGCCGGGGGCAAGAGAATCCGTCCCATCCTGGCCCTGGCCGCGGCAGAGGCCCTGCACGCCGCCACCGCCCCTCTGTTGCCCGTTGCCTGCGCCCTGGAATGCATCCACACCTATTCCCTGATCCATGACGATCTGCCGGCCATGGACGACGATGCCCTCCGGCGCGGCAAACCGACCTGCCATGTGGTGTTCGGCGAAGCGGAAGCCATTCTGGCAGGGGACGGGCTGCTCAGCTTCGCCTTTGAGCTGATGAGCCATCCCGATACCCTCCAGGGGATCTCCCCGGAGGCACAGCTTAGGATGATCAACACCATCGCCAAGGCCATCGGCCCAGTGGGCATGGTGGGCGGCCAATCCCTGGATCTTGCAGCCGAAGGGAGGGCAATCGACTTTGAGCACCTGCGGCTGATCCATGGCTATAAAACCGGCGCCCTAATCACCGCCTCGGTGCAGGCCGGGGCGATCTTCGGCCAGGCAAACGAAAAACAATTTGCCGCGTTAAGCCGATACGGCGCGCAGATCGGCCTTGCCTTTCAGATAGTCGACGACCTGCTGGATGTGGAAGGCACCACGGCAGATCTTGGCAAGACAGCCGGAGCCGACGCCCAGCGGGACAAGGCAACCTACCCCGCCTTTTTCGGGGTTGCGAAAACAAAGGTCATGGCCAAGGAGGCTGTTGACGAAGCCGTGACCGCCCTGGAATTATTTGACGCCAAGGCCGAGCCGCTTCGCGCCCTTGCCTGCTACATTTACGAACGCAACAAATAACCGGACACCCATCAGGGTAGCCCCGGAGGAAAAGGCCACATGAGCCATACCCCCTTGCTGGACACCATCAATTCCCCGGCCGACCTCAAAAAGCTCTCCGTGGAACAACTCGAAACGCTGGCTGCGGAGATCAGAGAGACGATCATCCAGACTGTTTCCCAGACCGGCGGACACCTGGCCCCCTGCCTGGGGGTGGTCGAGCTCACCTTGGCCATCCATTATGTTTTCGATACCCCGGAAGACAAGGTGGTCTGGGACGTGGGCCATCAAGCCTACACCCACAAACTGATCACCGGTCGCCGCGAGCAATTCCACACCCTGCGCCAGTACCAGGGAATCAGCGGTTTTCCCAAACGGGCGGAAAGCGCCTTTGACGCCTTTGACACCGGCCACAGCAGCACCTCGATCTCGGCCAGCCTGGGCATTGCCACGGCCAAGGATCTGAAGGGAGACCGACACAAGAGCATCGCCGTGATCGGCGACGGTTCCATGACCGGGGGCATGGCCTTTGAGGCCCTCAATCAGGCCGGGCATCTCCACAAGGATCTCATCGTCATCCTCAATGACAACGAGATGTCCATCTCCCCCAATGTGGGCGCACTTTCCAGTTTTTTAAGCAGAAAACTGACCAGCAAGACAGCGGTGCGGGTCAAGAAGGAGATGGAGCATTTCCTCAAGTCCTTCTCCAACGTGGGGGAGAACATCCTCTCGGTGCTCAAGAAAAGCGAGGAGAGCCTCAAGGGCTTTTTTACCCCCGGCATGCTCTTTGAGGCCCTCAAGTTCGAGTACATCGGCCCCCTGCCCGGCCACAAGCTGGAAAACCTCATCGAGGCCCTGCGCAATGTCCGCGATTTCAGCACCGGCCCCACCCTCATCCATGTGCTGACCACCAAGGGCAAAGGCTACGAGCCGGCGGAGAAAAACCCCGGCGACTTTCACGGGGTCGGCCCATTTTGCATCGAAACCGGCCTGCCCGTCCCATCCCCGCCTGCCCCTCCCAGCTACACCAAGGTCTTTGGCGAAACCCTGGTGCAAATCGCGGAAAAAGACCCGCGCGTGGTCGCCATCACTGCAGCCATGCCCGTGGGCACCGGCTTAAACGATTTTTCCCAGCGGTTCCCCGAACGTTTTTTTGATGTGGGCATCGCGGAACAGCATGCCGTCACCTATGCGGCAGGCATGGCAACGGAAGGATTGCTGCCGGTGGTGGCGATCTACTCCACCTTCTTTCAGCGGGCACTGGACCAGATCATCCACGATGTCTGCCTTCCCAACCTGCCCGTAACCCTGGCCATTGACCGGGGCGGCCTGGTCGGAGACGACGGCCCCACCCACCATGGGGTGTTCGACCTTTCCTTCCTGCGCTTCATCCCCAATCTGGTGATCATGGCCCCCAAGGACGAAAACGAGCTGCGGCACATGCTCCACACGGCCATTCTGCACCCAGGCCCTGCGGCAGTCCGCTACCCGCGCGGCAACGGCGAAGGCGTCGCCATGGACGAAACGCTGCAACGCATCCCTTTGGGAACAGGCGAGCTTCTCCGAGAAGGCGCGGATATTCTCTTGCTCCCCATCGGCAACAGGGTTCCTGCCGCGCTGGAGGCGGCAACAGGTCTCGAAAAACTCGGGATTGATGCGGCGGTGATCAACCCGCGCTTTGTCAGGCCCCTGGACGATGCGCTGATCTGCGAGTGGGCCGATCGGACCGGAAAGGTGATAACCATTGAGGACAACGTCAAGAAGGGCGGCTTCGGCAGCGCCATCCTGGAACTCTTTGCCCAGAAAAATCTCTGGACCGTTCGGACGAAGGTCTTGGGTTTGCCGGATAAATTCATGGAACACGGCACCCAGGCCCAGCTCCGCAGCAAGGGCAATATCGATGGACCGGCGATCATTGTCGAGGCCCTTGCCCTCTGCGGAAAAGACTGCTAGGCCTATACCGGAAAAAGCCACGCAACGCCGTCCTCTAGCGCGCAGGAACTTTGACAACTCCTACTCTTCGTGCCCGAGCAGCCCTTCCTGTTTCTCGATCATCGAGAAAACCTGAAGCAATTGTTTTTTGCTTTCCTCCGGGACACTTATAAACCTGCAGGCCAGACGGATACGCCTTGGGGAGTAATCAGAATTTGCCTCAACCACCATAAGACGCCTGGCTACGGAATACAGCCCCGCAATTTTCAGCGTGGCGCCTTCAAGGAGAATCTCCAGACTGATCATTGCAGGAAAAAACCAGTTGAACCGCGCCTGGGCTTCGAGTTCGCACAGGAGCCCACCCTCGCTGAAGTTGATAATTTCGGCCTGGTATGTGTCGTTTCCCTGCTCCAAGATGGCAGCGGCGCCTGTAACGCTGTACCGCCTTGCTTTCCGCAAGGAAAAAGGGGTGCAGAGCCTGGTGATGATCTCACCGGGGACATTCGGCGCACAGGGAATTGTGAAATATTCCTCTATGCCGTACCGCCTTATCTCTTCAATGTAATCCTGTTTTTTCGTGGAAGTAAAAAGAACAAATTTTGTTCGTTGCGGTTCCGGAAGCGCAAGTTTTTTCTGGGCGAATTCAAGCCATTTTTTACCGGAAGATTCCCTTGAGAAAATCACCAGATGATAGTGGGCATCTTCGATAAGCCCCCTTGCCTCTTCGGCGTCATGGGCCTCGGAAACGACCGCGTCGTTTACCGTGGCTTGAATCATTGTTCTGATTATGCGCCGCATGCTGGCCGAGCTGTCCATTATAATGATATTTCGCGCCATAACTCACACTCCTTGGAAAACTTGGTGTCCGCATGAAAAACGATGCAATCGGTCGACTTACCCCTCATCCCTTTTCAGCGTTGCCGACAATCCGGCACGGTTTCAATCTGGTTGCGCATTCGGCTCTGTCTCCTCAGGCATCTTCATACAAAAGCCTTGTATGTATGGCGCAATGCCATATACAAAATTATATACTGAAATCAATCCGCACAACAGAAAATATTTCCACCCCGCATGCCGATTTCCATGACAACAAGTGAAAAAAAATTCGCGGCACCAAACCAGCCGGCGCAGCGGCCTGGGCCTTTACCACATATTTCTGCGCAGGCCTGCCCTATTCGATCATCCGCACCGTTTTCAGCGTATTCTTTCGCGATAACGGCGTTAGCCTTGAAGGAATAGGGCTCACCTCCCTTTTCGGTGTACCCTGGACCTTGAAATTTTTTTGGGCGCCGCATATTGACCGGTATGGCAGCAAACGCCAGTGGCTTCTCATCATGCAGGTTTTACTGGCAGGACTTCTGCTGATTGCCGCAGCCCTTACGCCTCTGCCCAAGGCCACCCCCTCATCGGCATGCTTTTCCTGGCGGGAAGTTTCCTGGCCGCCACCCACGACATCGCCATTGACGGCTATTACCTCGAAACCCTGGACACTCGTCAACAGGCACGTTTCATAGGCTACAGGGTTATGACTTACCGTATTGCCATGATGGCCGGCGCCGGAGTCATCGCAACCATCGGCACAACCAAGGGCTGGACCATGGCTTTTGGCGGATCGGCACTCATTCTGGCACTTTTTTCCGTCTACCACCTGCGCTATCTCCCCCAAAGCGAAACAGCCCGCCTCCCGCTGACCATACTGCTGCCGAAACCCGCAACCGGCCGACTGCTCAGGCTTGCCTGCGCCGCAGCCCTTGCCCTGATCGCCGTGCACCTTTACGATCAGACAATCCTCGCGCAGGGCCTTCTGCTGCTCCAGCTTTTTTTTGCACAAGATCAAGCTGGCCGGGCTGATCGGCATGCTTCTGGCCGGCGGACTCATCATTATAGGCGCCCAGAGAAAAAAAATTGAACAATGGCTGCACAGCAAGGGCAACCCCTTTTTCAGCGAAGCGTTCTTCTCCTTTATGGATCGAGATAAAATCGGCCCCATCCTGGCCTTTATCGTCCTGATTAGAACCGGAGAATACATGCTTTCCAGCATGGTTGCGCCGTTCATGGTCGATCTCGGCATAGAAAAACATTACGGCTGGATCTCGAGCGGGGTTGGCCTGCCGTTCTCCATAATCGGCGCAATGCTCGGCGGATGGTTCATCTCGAAATATTCTCTCCGAAAAATGATCTGGCCCCTGTTGCTCGCCCAGAATTTCACCAATCTGACCTATATGTTTCTGGCTCTTAAGCTCGAGGCCTTCATCCAGATCAACACCGGCAATCCCGATCCCGCGGTGATAGGGCCAGAGAATATTCTCATGGTTGCCTGTATCCACGCCTTTGACCAACTCGCCGGAGGCTTCGGCACCGCCGTGCTCATGATCTTTCTCATGCGCTTATACCGGCCGCGCTTCAAAGCAGCGCACTACGCCATCGGCACCGGACTCATGAGTTTCAGCGGCCTGTATGCCGGAGTATTGAGCGGCTTTCTCGCATCCTGGGCCGGGTATGATTATTTTTTCGGGATCAGTTTCCTTCTCTCTCTGCCGGCCTTGGGATTGATCCTTTTCATTCCCCTTGCAGAGCCCAAAAACAAAGAGGCGTTGCGGTAATTCCGCAACGCCTCTTTGTGACAACAGCTTTTCACTGTGAAACTATTTCTTCAGACGGCTGTCAAGCTCCTTCTGGACCTGATCGCTGATATCAAGGGTATCATCGGCATAGAGCAAGCCCGTTCTGTTCCGCAGCCCTTTCATGGTATTTTCAAGAATCAGCGAATAGCCATTTTTCTTGCCTATTTCCGCGATAACATCATGCAACTGTTTCAAGATTGGCTCCATATGCCTTTTCTCTAGCTGTTGCATTTCCTGTTTTGCATCTTCGGTTTTCATGCCATAGTCGCGAAGTCTCTTCTGATACTCACGCTCCTTCTCGGCACGGACCTCATCGCTCCAAGCAGACCCCTTCTTCTCAATCTCGTTTTTCATGGAGGTCAAGGCATCTTCATCCGCCTTGAACTTTGCTTGAAACTTGTCAACTTCCGCCTGCAGAATTTTTTGAGCATCCAGGGCCGCTTTTGATTTGCCAAGAATTTGCTGAATACTGATGGTGGCGATCTTTCCACGTTCCGGAGCCGCAAAGGCAAGCACCGAAGAGACGCTCAACGCCACACACACACACAACACCCCTCCAAGAAATTTCATCTTCATACATATCTCCGGTTTGTTATCGGCAGAAAATTTTCGCTTGTAGCATTATACCCTCGCGGGACTAAAAAACAAAAAAAAGATGGGAACATAAACATGCTCCCATCTCAGAAAACTACAATCTTCTTAGAAAAGAAGCTTACCTGACGATAACAAAGTCATCACGACGATTCTGCGACCAAGCCATTTCATCATGGCCGAGGTTGAGGGGCTTCTCCTCGCCAAAGCTGAGGGTGTCAATCCGGCTTTCCGCAACGCCCATGTTCACAAGATACTTCACAGCGGCCACGGCGCGTCTCTCGCCGAGGGCCATGTTGTACTCGTTGGTGCCGCGCTCGTCGGTGTTGCCCTCAACCCGAACACGAACCTGGGGAGAACCGATCAACAGCTCGCCATTCTTCTTGATACGGTCCTTCTGGTCTGCCCGGATGTCGGATTTGTCAAAGTCAAAATAGATGGGCAGCATCGGAGCGGTGGTCCGGCCTTCCAGAACGGCGCCACTGTCGCCGCCAATCCATTTTGAAGCAAGAGACTCTTCCTGACCTACAGCGGGGCCAGCGCCGGTACCAACGCCAGTGCCAGCCGCCATGTCCTTGTCGCTCTGCACTTTTTGCTTGGCGCACCCGCCAGACAAAAGGGAAAGGGAGACTACAACACACGCCATTGCCACATACTGCAGAATTCCTTTTTTCATTTTTCTCCTTCCTCCAAATACGTCTCGTGACAGATTTTTATATAAAAACAACTCCTTATCAGGGCCTATATAATTCAATTAACTCAAAAATCATACTGAATTCTTTATTAATTTTCAATGTGTTTTTTTATTCAGGGCACTTCATCGCCAAAAAAGTTACAATTGGAATTTTCTGGCCTTTGGGAGCCGCCAAAACACCCCTAGCCTTCCCGCACAATTCACTTGCATGGCCCGGAGAACACATGATATTTAACAGGATAACCGAGCACCACGGAAAATTATTCTGCCTTTCTATTCCCTGTGATCGTTCCAAACAAAAATCCAAGCTTTGTACTTCAGCGAGCCGTATTAACCGATGAAAACCCCCCTCCCTCCCCACAGCAAAACGAACCCTACCCAATCCGCAACACCCAAGATCCTTTTTTCCCAGGAGAGAAAACACCTTCTCCGGGACATGATCGCAACAAACAAATTCGGCACCTTTTTCGGTATTTCCCAAAAGGTTCTTGACTCGGTCTGGCAGACCCTCACTTCACCGGCCGGCGAATCCGTCACCTACATCTCCATGGAAATAGGAGCTGATCTCGATGTTTTCCACCCGGTGCGAAACAAACTCAACCGACTTGAAATAACGGAACATCCGGATGAAGCCATCAATCGGTTTGTGCAGCTTTTTCTGCAAGGCCCCGTCAAGATCCCCAACTACAGCGGCGGTCTCGGCATCCTTGCGGGAGACACCCTGAAAAGCTTCGCGGACTGCAAAATTCCGGTGGCCGGTGTTTCCCTGCTCTACCGGAAAGGATATTTCTCCCAGATGGTAGACTCAAAAATCGGCCAGGTGGCCTGGGCCTCCCAATGGGAGCCGAAAAACACCCCGGGGCTGTATCTGCTGCACGACCCGGAAAACCCGGACCAACCTTTGACCATCGAGGTTCCTTTTTATGATCATGCAGGAAAGCAATCCATTGCCAGCGCTCAAATCTGGCTCAAGATGGAGCTGAACGAGACCCTCGATTTTTTCGTGCCGGAGATCCTGCTTGATTACCAGACCCCGCAGTCCCCTTCCTGGATCCAAGACGCAGCCCAACATCTGTACGACAGCAGCTCGGAAAAGGTGAAGGCAACCCAGCGCAGATTGCTGGGTCTGGGGATTATCCCTGCCATGGAAGCCTTGGGTATCACCTCACGCACCATTCACTTGAACGAACAGCACGGGGTGGGCGTGGTACTCTCCCTGGTCGCCAAACTCCTGGAAAAAAAATATGGCCCCCAGTATGAAAAAAAGGCCACGGATCACAGTATCCTCGCTGCGGCGACGGAGGTCGCCAAGCGGATTGTCTTTACCATCCATACCCCGGTTATTGCCGGACATGACCGGTTCAATGTTTCCGTGTACGAGGATTTAATCAGCCCATTCTGCAAGCGCGTGCTTAATCTTCTGGCCCTGGAAGAGCACAACCTTTCCGTCTACAATTTCACCGCCATGGCCATGAAACTCAACCGGGCCACCAACAGCGTCAGCCGTCTCCATAAAGAGGTAACCCAGAAGCAGTTCCCGCAATATGCGGACAAGATCACGGCGATTACCAACGGGGTGCATCATCTTACCTGGACCAGCGATGCCAAGGCGGAACTGTACGACACCTTTCCCGAGCTGCGCAATTGGCGAAAAGACCCCAGCGTTTTTGCCAAGGCGGCTCCCCTGCACCGAAACAAAAAATTCCGCACCTATTTTGAACAGGCGTGGCGCACGGACACAAAAATCCTGGTGGAGTACGTCAACCGGATGCTCGTCACCCATCGCAATCAGCGCCTGGCGACCTGGATTGATCCGCCCAACTACCTTTCCTATCGCAGCGAAAAAGAGGCGACCCTTGGGCAGACGACCTTCACCCTGGGTTTCGCCCGCCGATTTTCCACCTACAAACGGGCAGACCTGATCTTTGAAGACGTCGACCGGCTGGCGTCAATGATTACCGAAAACAACTGGCCGGTTCATTTTCTTTATGCGGGCAAGGCCCACCCTTCTGACGAACCGGGCAAGGATCTGATCAAAAATGTTCTGGCCGTCCAGGAAGAGCTGTATCTGAAAAGTAATGGGTTGGCCAAACTGATCTTCATTCCGGGGTATGACATGCATCTGGCCAAAATGATGGTTGCCGGTTGCCACGCCTGGCTGAACAGCCCCAAACGCCCCTTGGAAGCCAGCGGCACCAGCGGAATGAAGGCCGCAATGAACGGCGTGCCCAATGTGAGCATTATGGATGGTTGGTGGGTTGAAGGGTATCATGACGGACGGACCGGCTGGAAATTCGGCTATGAAGGGTCGGTCTCTCCCGAGCATTTCAGCGAACACCCCTCATCCCTGCTCTACAACGAAGACTCCTCCTCATTTTATACCGTTTTCCCGGAAATGCTGCGGCTGTTTTATGATCCAGCCCTGCATGACCAGTATATCGACAAATGTATCGCCAACCTCACGCTCAACTGCCCAATCTTCAATACCCACCGCATGGCGGCGGAATATGTTGCCCGCTACGACCTTGAGCTCGCTCCGGAGACCCGACAGGAAATGGAAAAATTCCGCAAACTCTACTGCAGCGATCCGTCCTTTTAGACAATTACTCCACGAGGACTGGGGCGGATAGCCCACACCGAGCCTTTCCCCTTTTCTATAAAATACAAACAAAAGGGGCCAAGGTGTGCTGCACACCATGGCCCCTTTTCTCATCCTGTGTTGTTAACAACGGTTATTTTTTTTCCTTGGGGGCTACCATCTTGATGGTTGCCTTGCTTTTGGCCGCCGTTAAAAAGGCCTCGATATTGGCTGTAACTTTCTCCTGGGTGAGGTAGGCGGTAATCTTCGCCTTTGCTTCATCAAAGCTCACCGTCTTGGCGGGCTTTTTTTCTTCAAGCTTGATCAGGTGATAGCCGAACTCGGTTTCCACGATGTCACTGACATCACCGGGCATCATTTTAAAAACTGCCTGGTCAAAGGGCTTGACCATCTGTCCCCTGGGGAAAAAGCCCAGATCCCCGCCCCGCTCCTTGCTCGGACAATCTGAAAACTGCTTGGCAAGATCGGCGAAATTGGCGCCGCCCTTCAGTTGCTTTTGTATCTGAACAAGTTTTGCGCGCTTGCGGTCCTTGTCCGCCTTGGCCTCTGTTTCCTTTGCGTTAATCAGGATATGCCGGGCATGAACCATTTCCGGTTGGGCGAATTTGTCCTGATTGCCGTTATAGAAATCCTTGGCCTCCTGCTCGGTTATCTGGACCTTTCCCTTGAACTTGGTATCGATGAATTTCTGGATGGCGATATTCTTGCCTATCTGCTTGCGCAGCTCCGTCTCGGTGATGCCTGCTTCGCCGAGGGCCTTGGCAAAGGCCTTGTCATCGGCAAATCCCTTCTTGTATCCCTTCAACTCGGTATCAATATCGGCGGCGCTCACCGCAATCCCTGCTTTTTTGCTCTCCTGGCCCAGCAGTTCGAGCTTGATCATTTTGTCAAGAACGGATTCCCGGAGAGAAGCCATCTCGGCCTCGCTGGGCTTGCTGCCCTGTGCCTGAAAACGGCCCAGAATACCATTTATCTCACCCTGCACCGCCGCGGCAACAATGGGTTCGCCATTGACAAAGGCCGCAACCTCCTCTGCCTTCTTTTCCGACTTGGACCAGACGCTGGTTGCAAAAAAAACAGTGGCCCCCAGGGCGACCGCAACGAAAACGGCTTTATGAAATTTTCCAAATTGCATGACATTTCCTTTTATTATGAGATTTTTCCGGTCAAACGACCAATGAAAGCCAGGTTGCCACAAACAAGGTAAGGCTGATCAGCCCGTTCATGGTGAAAAATGAAAGCTGAATCCGGGACAGATCCTTGGGATTGACGACAATATGCTGGTAAAAAAGGGCTCCTGCCGTAAGGGCAATTCCAAGATAATAATACACGTTCAGCCCGGACAGTATACCTGTGAGAATAAACAAAAGAAAGGCCAGACAATGAAAAAAAACCGCGAACCTGAATGCTTTTTCCCGGCCAAACCGTGACGGCAGGGAATAGAGTCCTGCCTGCCTGTCAAAATCGGCATCAAGACAGGCATACACCGTATCAAACCCCGCCACCCAGAAGAGCACCCCCAGCGAGAGAACAAGGGGGAAATCCATCAGGGTTCCCTTAACCGCGACCCAGCCTCCCAAAGGGGAAAAAGCCAGGGCAACACCGAGGATCACATGGCAGAGCCAGGTGAATCGCTTGGTCAGCGAATAGAGAAAGGTAAGGGCCAGCGCAAAGGGAGAAAGCTTCAGGGTGAGAGGATTGAGTTGATGACAGGCGAAAAAATAGAGCACGGTGAAGAGAACAACCATACCCCAGGCTTCCGCCAGCCCCACCGCGCCGCTCGGGATAGCCCGATCCGCGGTGCGGGGGTTGGCCGCGTCAAACTTCCGGTCAACGATCCGATTGAATCCCATGGCCGCGGTGCGGGCGCCGACCATGGCCAGGATGATCCAACCGAAGGTTGCAGCCTCGGGGACCCCGCGTTTCGCCAGAAATGCGCCGATCAAGGCAAAGGGCAGGGCAAAAATGGTATGCCCGAACTTGATCATCTCAAGCAGGGTTTTCACCTTGTGCAGCATCGCCATCCCCCCCCCGGCCGCACGCCGGTCATGCTCCGTTATCATGCCTCATCTTCCGGGGGAAGACCCTGCCATCTGGCAAGCCCTTCAACCCCTATGCCGAGCAACCCCGCCACCCGTCCCGCATACTGACGGGCCATCTCCTCGATGCTCCGGGGCCGGTGATACAGGGCGGGCATGGGCGGACAAATGATGGCCCCGGCCTCGTGCGCCTTCAACATATTGGTGAGGTGGGTCTTATTCAAGGGCGTTTCCCGAACCGCCAGCACCAGGGGACGCCGCTCCTTGAGCATGACATCCGCGGCCCGGTGGATCAGGTTGCCGCAGACGCCGTTGGCTATGGCGGCGAGGCTTCCCATGGTGCAGGGCAAAACAGCCATGCCGGAAAAATCGCTGGAGCCGCTGGACATGGACGCGGCAAAATCGTGCACATCATGCCACTTGGCCACATAGGGTTCAAGGTCCGTCCGGGACATCCCAAGCTCCAGCCCCAGCACCTGCGCGCCCGCTTCGGACAAAAGCCCATGCACCTCGACCTCTCGCCCCTGGCAAAGTTTGAGAAACTCCAAGGCATACACCGCCCCGGTGGCTCCTGTTATGGCCAGGACGACCTTCTTCATTTGACCCCCACATAAACCGTCACCACCCCGAAGGTCAGCGGCCGATGGTAGGTTTTGGCGAACCCGGCCTGCTGCATCATGGACAGCAGTTCTTCCGGGGCATAGAATTCGGCGATGGAGCTGGCCAGATACTCATAGGCCTCGGTATCGCCGGAAACAAGCCCGGCAATCTTCGGCAATACCCGGTTGAGATAAAAATTATAGATCGGCTTGATCACCGGATTCTGCGGCCTGGAAAATTCGAGGATCAGCAGCTTGCCGCCGGGCTTGAGCACCCGGTGCATTTCATTGAGTCCCTGCTGGGTTCTCGCCAGGTTCCTGACTCCGAAGGCCACGGTGACACCCCAGACCGTGGAGGTTTTCACGGGGATCTGCTCACCGTCCCCGCATACCGGCCCGATCCGGTCTTTCCGGTCATCGACGGGAAGATGGAGCATCCCGGCCCGCAGCATATCCTCGCAAAAATCCACGGCCAGCACCCGGCGCTGCCTGGCCTGCCGGGTCAGCTCCAGGGAAAGGGGCAGGGTTCCGGCGCAGAGGTCGAGCACCACACCCTTGGGGAACTCCTTCAATTCCCGGGTGGTGACCCAGCGCCAATACCGGTCGATCTGGAAACTCAACACCGAATTGAGAAAGTCGTATTTTCCGCTGATTGCGGAAAACTTTTGCTGAACAAATTTTTTCTTTTCGTCTGGATTCTTCATATGCCTACTGTTTTCCGCAAACCTTGAGGGGAAGCGCCGACGCAGGGACCTCCCCGCGCTTGATAAGATACTCGAAAAATCGCCTCAGCGCCTCCTGCTTTTCATTGCCCAGATCATACTCAATGCCCTGGAGATACCGGCAACATGCCGCCTCGTCCATGGGAACCCGCTTGGCCACAATGGCGCTGATCTCAGGCAGCCGCTCCTTTCCTTCACGCAGGCAACGGTGCAGCTCCTGATAAATGGCAAGGACGGTGTCCGGTTCCTCGCGGCAAAAATCCTCCCGCACAGCCCAGACCGCAAAGACAAAGGGCAGGCCGGTACGCTCCTGCCAGGCCTCGCCAAGGTCCAGCCGGTGGGGATACCGCCCTTCCACTGCCAACCGCAACGCTTCATCGCCAATGGCCAGCACCGCGGCGGGCCTTTCCGCGTCCTGACCCAGCTCGCTCGCCGAGCCGCTGCGATAGCGGGGATGAACCTGATGGAACTCCTCCAGAATGATCTTCACCAGACTCACCGAGGTCTGGGACTGGGGGCTGAGCAGAACCAATTGCCCATCCAGACCGGCAACGGGCAATTCCGAAAAGAGAAAAACGCTGCCCACCGGCCCGGTGGACGAGATGGACAGATCGCTCATGATCCGGTACTTCCCGGGATGCAGGGCATATTCCTGGGAGGAGACAAAGCCGAGATCAAGTTCGTTTTCGTGCAGCATGCGGTTGAGCACCGAGGGCGGCGCCTCGGTAATCCGCCAGTCCGCTCGCCGCACACTCTGGCGCCACACCTCATACAGGGGCGCGGTATTGATGTAATTCACCATCCCGATTCTGGCCGTGATCTTCATCCCGTTACTCAAGCCATTCAAGACGAATCTCCGTGCCGGCCGAGGTGAGATACTCAAGGACTTCAGCCTCTGTTTTCGCCGGGCAGCGCACCGCCAGCAGCGAGGAGGAGACCCCTGGCGCGACACGGCCGAGTCTGTTCTCCATGCCGAGAAGACGCGCGCCATTTATTGAAGCCATGGCAAAGACCGCCTCGGGCGGAAAATCCGGATGCTCTTCCCGCAACACCTGCATTTCCAGCCAGAGGTTGAGCTGTGGATTGCTGGCCAGACTGTCCGTGCCCAGCACCAGCGGGACGCCCTGGGCAAGCATTTTGTGCGCCGGCGCACGCCCCACCCCCATGAACCGGTTGCTGCCGGGACATAAGCACACAGCAGCCCCATGGAGGGCCAGAAGGGCGATCTCTTCCTCCTCAACATGAACAGCATGGACGCACAGGGTCTGCTTGTCCAACACCCCGAGGGATTCCAGATAACGGACCGCGCCCATGCCCGGCGGGGCAAAGGAGGCAACCTCCACCCCCCGCTCGGCAAGGAAGTCAGCAAACGGCCCGCGGCCGGTGCGCAAGAATTCGATTTCCTGGACAGACTCGGCCACGTGCATGGGAAACAGACTCTTCCCCGCCCGTTTTTTCAGGGCCCGAATCAATGCCGGGCCTGCCGAATACGGGGCATGGGGTGCACAACTCACCTCGCTGCCGATTCCGGCCAAGGTTGCCAGGGCCGCATCCTCGGAGGGGCCGCACAGTCCGAGCAGCTCAAGAAAAAAAAGCACCTCGGTCTTGAAGCCTTCGCCCAGCAGACTGCTTTCCGGCTGGTTCCCGATATCAACCACGGCCCTGCACCCCCCCGCATACAGACGGGCCAGCCCCATGCGCGCGGCATCATGCACTATTTCCGGATCGGGACTTTCCGCCCGGGCGGCAAGCAACCCCCTTATCCAGCCGGTCATGTCGCCGGGCTTCGGGGAATCCCCGGTCAGCCCGGCCAGATACGAGAGTTCGAGATGGGCGTGGCAGTTGACCAGGGGAGAGGTGATGACGTGGCCGTCATACTCCTCCAACTGGGCGTCGACATCTTTCAGCTCAGCATAGGAGCCCACCGCCGCGACCAGCCCGTTTTCGGTGAGCACCGCGCCGTCGGCGAAGACCGGGCCATTGCCCGTGACGACAAAGGGCGCCCGGTAGAGATATCGAGGGAATTCCTGCATGTTACACCAAAGAGTAGTCCATTCTGCGCTGCCTGGGCACACAACCGGCGCCTTCAACCAGGATGCGAATCTCCTGCTCGGAGAGGCGGAACCCCACCCCGGCCGCGGCCACCACGTTCTCCTCGATCATGGTGCTGCCGAAATCATTGGCCCCAAAGAAGAGGGAGAGCTGGGCGATCTTGGGCCCCTGGGTCACCCAGGAGGCCTGGATATTGTCGATGTTGTCCAAAAAGATCCGCGACAACGCCAGCATTCTCAAATACTGAAAGGCTGTAGTCTTGGGCAGATGGGCCAACGCCGTATTGTCCGGCTGGAAGGGCCAGGGGATAAAAGCGGTGAAACCGCCGGTTTTATCCTGCAGGTCGCGCACCCGCAAAAGATGCTCGACCCGCTCACCCAGGGTTTCCAGATGCCCGAACATCATGGTCGCGGTGGTGCGCATCCCCAAGTGGTGCGCCTCTTCCATCACCCCGAGCCAGGCGTCGGTTAAGCATTTGCGCGGCGCGGTTTCCTGCCGCACCCGGTCGCAGAGGATCTCCGCCCCGCCGCCGGGAATGGAATCGAGCCCGGCCTGCTGCAAACGGATCAGAACCTCCCGCACCGGCAAGGAGGACAGGGTGGCGAAATGGCAGACCTCAGGCGGGGAAAACCCGTGGATATGGATCCCGTGCCCCTTGATGAAGCGGAGCATTTCTTCATAGAACTCCAGGGGCTTGTCCGGGTGGAGCCCCCCCTGGAGCAAAATCTGGGTGCCGCCCAGCGCCTTGGTTTCCTCGATCTTCTCACCAAGCTCTGCAAAGGAGAGCACCGATCCGGCCGGGTCTTCCGGGGCTTTGAAAAACGCGCAGAACTTGCAGGCGGAGATGCAGATGTCGGTGTAGTTGATGTTGCGGTCAACCACATAGGTGACCATGGGCTCCTGGTGCTTTCGTCTGCGGATGGCGTTGGCCAGGAAGCCCAGCTGGTAGAGGTCGCCGTGTTCCAACAGGGCCAACCCCTCGTCCGGGGTAATCCGCTCGCCGGCCAGGGACTTTTCCGTAATCCGTTTGATGTCCATGGCTGTTAATACTCTTTGATCACGTTGTACAGGGTGTCCCGCTCCACCGGTTTCCGTCCGGCATCCCGGATCAGCCGGATCAGCTCGGTGTCGGCCATGGCCCCGCCAGCTTCGCCGCCGGCCATGTGGGTGATCAGCTCCTCCTTGACCGTGCCGTCCACGTCGTCGGCGCCGAAGGAAAGGGCAACCTGGGCCAGCTTGGGACCGATCATCACCCAGTAGGCCTTGATGTGCGGGAAGTTGTCGAGAAAGCAGCGGGCCACCGCGATGTTCTTGAGATCGTCGATGCCGGTGGTCTTTGCAAGCTCATGCATCTCGGTGTTCTTCGGATGGAAGGCCAGGGGGATGAAGGTGAGAAAGCCGCCGGTTTCATCCTGGGCCGCACGGAGGGCGGCAAGATGCTCGACCCGCTCCTCCATGGTTTCGATATGGCCGTAAAGCATGGTGGCGTTGCTTTTGAGCCCGATCCGGTGCGCGGCCTTGGCAACCTCGAGCCACCCCTCGCCGGAGAGTTTCTTCTCGCAGGTGCGCTGCCTGATCCGGGGGCTGAACACCTCGGCCCCGCCGCCGGGAATCGAGCCAAGCCCGGCAGCAACCAGCTCCTTGAGGGTCTCGGATACCGACTTTCCGGCCAGGGTGGCCAGGTGGGCGATCTCCACGCAGGTGAAGGCCTGAATGTGGATCTCGGGCCGCACCTCCTTGATGCCGCGCAGCATATCCAGATAATACTGGTACGGCAGATCCGGATGAATGCCCCCCACCACATGCACCTCGGTGATGGGCTCGGCCAGCCGCTCCCGCACCTTGGCCTTGACCTGATCCACGGTCATTTCATAGGCTTGGGGCGATTCCTTGTCCTTGCCGAAGGCGCAGAACTTGCAGAGATTGGTGCAGATGTTGGAGTAATTGACGTGCTGGTTGTAGATGAAATAGGCGCGGTCGCCGTTAAGCCGCTCCCTTACCAGGTTGGCCAGATAGCCCACCGCCAGGATATCGTTGGTCTTGTACAACCGGACGCCATCCGCTACGCTGAGCCGCTCCCCTGCCCCGACCTTCTCAAGGATATCCCCAAGCCCTGCCGCAACCACCATCTGTTCCATTGCCTACTCTCCCATATCCGACGGTTGCAACCCGGTGCGCAGCACCGCAACCATACTGTCGATCTCATCATGGAGCCGGTCGGCGGACATCCCGGCCAGCGCAAGCCCTCCATCGAAATGCGGCTGGGCATATCCCTGGAGAAAGCGATCCAGCAGCGCATCCAGGATAAAAACCACCTTGTGCGGAGGGATATCGCGACGCAACACCCCCTGTTCCATGGCCCTGTCCGCCAGCGGCCCGAAATATTCCAGGGAAAAGAGGCGCACCCTGGCCACCAACTCCTCCCGGCGCGGCACATCCCGCTCGAACAGCACCTTGAGGTACACCTGAAAATATTCCGGATGGCTGTCGATGAAAGCTATCCCTGCCAGCAACACCTGTCTGGCCACAGCAAAAAAATCATCCCGGCCGTTGCCGGCGGCCGAAGCCTTGACATACTGTTTCACCTGCAGGGTAAAGTGATCAAATACATGCAGGAACAGGGCTTCCTTGTTGTCAAAATACTGGTAGAGCGAGCCCTTGGATATCCCCAACTGCTTGACGATATTATTGAGGCTCGCCCGCTGGTACCCCTGTGCGGCAAACTCTGCGGCCGCCGCGCGCACGATGCTCTCGCGCTTTTCCGGCGCCAGATTCATGAAGGTTTGCTTGGGCTGTACAAGTTGGGTATCCATAATATGACCAGGCGGTCACATTATGAAAAATAGATATTCTCTGCAAGATATTTTTAAGAGCCGTTGAAAAATAACCCGCATAATCATGGAGGTTCCCACATGGCAAGGTTCCGCCGCTCAGGTCGGGCAAAACAGCCACATGGTTTTTCAACGGCAATGTGACAATCTTAGCAAGAGATTCGGAAAGGAAATGAGGGGAAAAGAGAAAAATCACAGTTCGTTCTTGCTGACCCATTGCAGAATGGCGTTGATTCCTTCCGCCGTCGAAACCCGGGGGAAATACCCGAGGTCGCGATTGGCGTTTTCAATGGAAAACCAATGGGATTTTGCCAGTTGCACGGCGAGAAAACGGGTTATGCAGGGCTCCCGCTTGATCCGGGCGAGGAAAAAAATCTTTTCCATGAGCATTCCCGTCACATACGCCTTTTGAAAAGGGATGCCTTCCTCGACAACGGGAATATCAAGCCGCCGAAAAAATTTATTGAGCCAGTTCCAGAGATTTACCGGTTCACCCTGGGAGATAAAATACGGCCTGCCTGCCCCG
Source organism: Pseudomonadota bacterium (assembly GCA_018830485.1). Classification (GTDB taxonomy): domain Bacteria; phylum Desulfobacterota; class Desulfobulbia; order Desulfobulbales; family Desulfurivibrionaceae; genus Thiovibrio. Next base: position 260,902 of record JAHJRQ010000012.1, read on the forward strand.
GCGGCCGGGCCATGCAGATTTTTTGCCGCCAGAACAAAGGCATCCACGGCATTATCGATGTAGGTGACATCCACAAGATTATGGCCGTCCCCGACCCGCTTCAACTGCCGGCATCTGGCTTGACCGAGAAGACGGGGGATAAGGTTGAAGTCTCCCGGCCCCCAGATCAGGTGAGGACGCAGGGCTATGGTTTTCAAACCTTCGGAGTTGGCCGCAAGAACCATTTGCTCGGCAAGGGCTTTGGTCCGGACATAGTCGCAAAGGAACTTCCGGGCATAGGGCGTGCGTTCGTTCACCCCGCACAGGTCGTCTTTCTGGTAAACAACCCCGGGCGTGCTGGCGTAGACAAGGGCCGCGACGTTATTTGCCCGGCAGGCGTCCAAAACATTCCGGGTGCCAAGGACATTGGTTGTGTAAAATTCGTTTTTACCCCCCCAGATGCCGGACTTGGAGGCAAGATGGATTACGGTGTCATATCCGGCCAGGGAATTCTTCAGAAAATCCGCGTCGCAGATATCGCCGGAAAGAAACCGGACACCCGAGGGTTCTGCTTCGGAAAATCCGCTCCGCGCAACCACGGCTGTCTCGATACCGTCACCCACAAGGCGTTGGACCAGCGCCCTGCCGACAAAGCCACTCCCCCCGAGCACCACGACACGCTGCATCCCCTCACCTTTTCGCAGAGTTGAACACTTCCGCTACACGGCTCCCCCCCATGTCCCTCATGCAACTCCTACGTTGATATACCCATTATCTGTAAAGTGCAAATAAAAAAAAACAGGCAACTTGCTGTTTTTTAAATTCTTTTCCGAAGGTGAACGTCGTGTTCCCTAGCGGGGGAAACACCGAGCTTCATCTCCCGTACAGATCCTCGAATCGTTCGATGTCGTCCTCGCCCAGATAGCTGCCGGTCTGGATTTCGATGATCTCAAGGGGGATGGTGCCCGGATTTTCCAACCGGTGTTTTGCCCCAAGCGGGATATAGGTGGACTGATTTTCCGTCAGGATGATGGACTGATCGCCATTGGTGATATGGGCGGTGCCTTTTACCACCACCCAGTGCTCGGCCCGATGAAAATGCCGTTGCAGCGACAGGGTGGCGCCGGGGTTCACCATGATCCGCTTCACCTGAAAACGTTCCCCGCTATCCACGCATTCATACGATCCCCAGGGTCGGAAGACCTTTTTGTGCAGCCGCACCTCCTCCCGTTTCTCCATGGTCAACCGCTTGACAATGGTCTTCACCTCCTGAGTCCGGTCCTTGGCTGCGACGAGCAGCGCATCCTTGGTCTCGACGATGACGTAATCGCTCAGTCCGATTGCCGCGACAAGCTTGTCTCCGGCGTGGATATACGAGCCAGTCACATCCTCGGCCAAGACGCTGCCGATGAAAACATTGCCGTTCTCGTCCTGCTCGCCGATCTCCCAAAGCGCTTCCCAGGAGCCCACATCGCTCCAGGCGCAATCCAGGGGCACGACCACCGTATCCCGAACCCGCTCCATCACCGCGTAGTCCACGGAATTGGCGGGGCTTGCGGAAAAAGCCGCGGAATCAAGCCGGATAAAATCCAGGTCATGGGTGCGGGCAGCATAGGCCCGGGCCACGCAATCGGCCATGCCCGGCTCAAACTCCTTGAGGGTTGCCAGGAATCCGGCGGCCTGGAAGAGAAACATCCCGCTGTTCCACAGATAGCCTTGGTCCAGATATTGCCGGGCTTTTTCCAGGCAGGGTTTTTCCACAAAGCAATCCACCGTGAAAACAGGCGGTTTCTCCCCGTCCGCCTCCGCCCCCTTCTTGATGTAGCCATAGCCGGTATGGGGACTCTGCGGGACAATGCCGAAGGTGACCGGGCGCCCCTGAGATGCGCGTGAAGCCCCCCTGGCCACGGCCTCGGCAAAACCCGCCTCGTTGCCGATGACATGGTCCGCGGGCAGAACAAGGATAACCGCGTCTTCATCCTGCCGGACAGCCTCCAGCGCGGCGACGGCAACAGCCGGAGCGGTATCCCGCCCCACGGGCTCAATGATGATGGTCGCGGCGATGCCCATGGCACGGACCTGCTCGGCCACCAGGAACCGATGTTCTTCGGTGCAAACAACGATGGGCGCACCGACCCCCTGCAACCCCTGGACCCGCAGTAAGGTGTTCTGGAGCATGGTCTTGTCGTTGACCAGGGCAAGGAGCTGCTTGGGATGGCATTCCCTGGACAAAGGCCACAAACGGGTGCCGGATCCGCCGGCCAGGATAACCGGGATGATAACCGCGTGCTCTTTCTTCATGAAATTGTTTTCCCCTTCACGGCCTGAGTGTTTTCACAAGGATTTTCCGTAGAGTTTTTACTCTGTTACACGACCCGATGTCAAGAACACCATACCACAAGCAGTTCTTCTCCTCATCAACCACAGAGGAAGCACAAGTATCTTTTCAATGACGGAATTTTGGGATACGCTATGCATGTCCCGAAACCGGAAAAACAATGGGCATCCTTTCCCTTCCGGCCATACGGGCAATACAGCACAAAAAAACTGGCGGCGCAAACAATTCGGCCTCTATTTCCCCGGCCGGATCCATGCACTCCGCTCTTCGGGGCTTGCCCTGCAACTCCGCTACAAAAGAACTGAAAAATGACAGCCTTCAAAGAAAATGATGTCCATGCGGTCGCCCCTGAAGTGGCAATCTCTTTTTTCAAGGGGATCATGCCATTTGACACTCTGGACGAAGAAACCCTGCGCTCCCTTGCCCGGCATTGCCGGATTGATTTCTTCCCCAAGGGAACCAGACTCCTTACCGCGGATGTCACCGAACTGACCCACCTCTATTTTATCCAACGCGGTGGGGTCAAGGCCTTTCTGGAAGACGAAAACGGCGAAGTAACCCTCAAGGACTTTCGAGGCGAAGGGGCCTATATCGGCGCCCTCGCCATCATCCGAGGCACCCCGGCCAATCTCAACATCGAAACCGTGGAAGACACCTTCTGCTTTCTCCTGCCTCGGGATATCTTTCTGGGGCTCATTGAAAAGCAGGCGTCCTTTGCCCATTTCTATCTGAAAAGCTTCTCCGAAAAAATCGTCACCACCGCCTATAACGAGCTGCGCCATCACAAGGTGACTCGCCGGAGCAACGAGGATCTGTACCTTTTTTCCATCAGGGTCGGCGACCTGGTGAAGACCCTGCGCAAGGTGGCGGCCAGCGCCACCATACAGGAAGCAGCCTCCCTTATGACCGAGCATCGGGTGGGCTGCCTGCTGATCCATGACGCCCTTGATGCGGAAAGGATTGTCGGCATCATCACCGACCGCGATCTCCGCGGCAAGGTGGTGGCGGCCGGGCTGGATTTTCAGCAACAGGTGCAAACCATCATGAGCTCCCCGGTGCAGACCGTGCTCTCCCAGTCCCTCTGTTTCGACGTGCTCCTCAAGATGATGGACACCGGGATCCATCACCTCGCCGTGGAGCGGGCAGGAAAGATCATCGGGGTGATCACCTCCCATGACATCATGCTCCTCCAGGGCCACTCCCCCTATTATCTGTTCAAGGAAATCCTTGGCCAGCAACAGATCTCCGGCCTGTATCCCCTGGCGAACAAGATCCCGGATGTAATCCGGGGGCTGATCGGAGAAGGGGCCAAGGCCGGGAATATCACCCAGATGATCGCCATCCTCAACGATCATATCCTGGAGCGAATGCTGACCCTGCTGCAACAAGAGCTGGGAGCGCCGCCAGTCCCCTACTGCTGGCTGCTCCTGGGCAGCGAAGGACGCAGGGAGCAGACCTTCAAGACCGACCAGGACAATGCCATCATCTATTCCGACCCGGAAGATGAGGCCCAGGCGCAAGCAGCGGCGGCCTATTTCAAGGCGTTTGCCGCCAAGGCCATTGACCATCTGGTCAACTGCGGCTACCCGCTTTGCCCAGGCGAGGTCATGGCCGTCAACCCGCTCTGGTGCCAACCGCTTTCCTCCTGGAAACACTATTTTGAGCGCTGGGTTTCCGAGCCGGACCCGCAGGAACTGCGCTATGCCACGATTTTTTTTGATTTTCGCGCCGGTTTCGGCGAGGCCGCCTTGGCCGAAAGCCTGCGAGCGCACTTAAACCGGCACATAAAGGGTCGGGATCTCTTTTTGTTCCACCTGGCCCGCCAGTCCATGGAAACCCGCGCCCCCCTCTCGTTTTTCAAGAATTTCATCGTGGAAAGAGACGGTGAGCACAAAAACCGGCTGGACATTAAAAAGCAGGGGCTGACCCCTTTTGTGAATTTTGCCCGGGTGCTGGCCCTGAAATTCGGCGTGAATGAGACCAACACCCTGGCCCGGCTGAAAGCCCTGCGGGACGGCGACTGGATTCAGGGTGAGCTGTGGTCCTCGGCCAGCGAGGCCTATGAACTGCAGATGCAGCAACGTCTGGTGCATCAACTCCGGCAGATTGAGGCCGGAACCATTCCCGACAACTATATCGATCCGGCCGACCTCTCCGACCTTGAACGCAGAATGCTCAAGGATGCCTTCACGGTCATTGAACGGCTGTACGGCGTGCTGGATCAGATGTATCCGGTGACATGATGCTCGAACTCCTGAAGCCACGCTCCTGGTTTGCCCCTCCGCATCCGCTCATTACCAGAAACAGGGAAATCTTCGCCAAATTTGACCAATCCCGCCCCCTGACCGAATACACCTTTGTGGTGTGCGACACCGAGCTGACCGGTTTCGACCTGAAGCGCGATGCAATCATCTCCATCGGCGCGGTAGTAATCCGTGACCTGCAAATCGATCTGGGCGCCACCTTCCACCGGTACATACGACCCAAAGATATCACCCACACCCAAGCCACCCTGATCCACCGCATTACCCCGCAGCAGTTGGCCGAGGCGCCCCCCCTGGAAGAGGTGCTGCCTGCCTTTGTCGAATTTGCCGGGAGCAGCCTCATGGTGGGCCATTGCGTTGCCCTTGACATGGGTTTTCTGAACAAGGCCGCCCGCAAGATTCTGGGCGGAACCCTTTCCAATCCGGGGATTGACACCATCCGCATGGCCCGGGGGTATCGACGCGCATTGTCCGGGCATTTTCACGGCGAAGACGATTGGTCGCACAACTACTCCCTGGAGGCATTGAGCAAAGAGTATAATCTCCCCGCATTCAAGCCCCATGACGCCCTTGAGGATGCGATGCAAACAGCCTATCTGTTTCTCTTTCTGCTCAAAAAATTCAGAAAAGGCGGGCTGCTGACCCTGAAAGACATCTATCAGGCCGGAAGGGTGGGAAGTGTGTGGTCGTAAACAACCATCCCCGCGAAAAGCAGCAAAAAAACAACGGGAAATCCCTTGCAGCGCAAGGCTTTCAGCCATCAAAACCGTACCCCTGCGAAGCACCTGTTTGTTACAGAAAAAACCGTTGACACCATCACCCCCACCGGTATATAAACCCACTCATTTGCATTTATCTGTACAATCAATCGGTTGGCTAAAACAAGAATACTACAAACGGAGAGGAGAGAGGCATGAACAATGCACAGAAGTACTGGCAGGCTAATATCCGGCTCGTAATCGGGTGCCTGCTTGTCTGGTTTTTTGTTTCGTTCGGGTGCGGTATTTTATTTGTCAATCAGTTGAACGAATTCCGCCTCGGCGGCTATCAGCTCGGGTTTTGGTTTGCCCAGCAGGGTTCGATCTATGTCTTTGTGGCGCTGATCTTTTTCTACGCCTGGCGTATGAATCAGCTTGATAAAAAATTCAACGTCGAAGAAGCGTAAGGAGAACCGAACATGTCGAATTTAATGATCACCACCTACCTCGTGGTCGGCGCGACCTTCGCCCTCTACCTCTATATCGCCCTGAAGTCCCGGGCCAAAAACACCGGCGAATTCTACGTGGCCGGCAAGGGCATCCATCCGGTTCTCAACGGCATGGCCACCGGCGCCGACTGGATGTCCGCGGCTTCCTTCATTTCCATGGCCGGAATGCTCGCCATGGGCGGCTATGACGCCTCCGCCTACCTCATGGGCTGGACCGGCGGCTACTGCCTGCTGGCCATGCTGCTTGCCCCGTATCTCCGCAAGTACGGAAAATTCACCGTGCCTGAATTCATCGGCGACCGCTTCTACTCCCAGACAGCCCGCCTGGTCGCCATCATCTGCCTGATCGTCGCCTCCCTGACCTATGTTATCGGCCAGATGAAGGGCATCGGCGTGGCCTTCTCCCGGTTCCTGGAGCTGCCCTTTGAGGTAGGCCTGGTGGTCGGCATGGCCATCGTCTTTGTCTATGCCGTTCTCGGCGGCATGAAGGGCGTCACCTACACCCAGATCGCCCAGTATGTGGTCCTGATCTTTGCCTACACCGTCCCCGCCGTCTTCATTTCCATCCAGCTCACCGGCCACCCCCTGCCCCAGATCGGCCTTGGCGGAACCCTCAGCGGCAGCGAGGGGGTCTATCTCCTCGACAAGCTGGACAAGATGGTGGTCGAGCTTGGCTTCACCGCCTATACCGCACAAAAGGGAAGCACGCTGGATATCTTTTTGCTGACCATGTCGCTCATGATCGGCACCGCGGGCCTGCCCCATGTCATCACCCGCTTCTTCACCGTGCCCAAGGTGAAAGACGCCCGTTCCTCCGCTGGTTGGGCACTGGTCTTCATCGCCATCCTCTACACCACCGCCCCGGCGGTTGGCGCCATGGCCCGCCTCAACCTGATGAACACGGTGCAGACCGGCGAGATCGGCGACCCGGAAGGGAACCTGGCCATGGATGCCCGGCCGCAATGGATGCACAACTGGGAAAAAACCGGCCTGCTTGGCTTTGAAGACAAAAACGGCGACGGCAAGATCCAGTACTACAGCGACAACGGCCTGAGCGCAGCGGAAGCCGGCCTGGCCAAAGCCCTGAAGGAAGGCGGCGACATGACCGCCGCCCAGGCCAAGGTGGATGAGGCCTCCGCCAAGCACGCCGAAAGCAAATTCGCCGGTTTCGGCTGGAAGGGCAACGAGATAACCAAGGTTGACAACGACATCATGGTGCTCGCCAACCCCGAGATCGCCAGGCTGCCCAACTGGGTCATCGCCCTGGTGGCGGCCGGCGGCATCGCCGCGGCCCTTTCCACCGCCGCGGGCCTGCTGCTGGCCATCTCTTCCTCCATCTCCCATGATCTGCTGAAAAGCATGCTGGCCAAGAACATCGACGACAAGACCGAGCTGCTCTACGGCCGCATCGCCATGGCCGGCGCCATCCTCCTGGCCGGCTATCTCGGCCTCAATCCGCCGGGGTTTGCCGCCCAGGTTGTGGCCCTGGCCTTTGGGCTTGCCGCCTCGTCAATTTTCCCCGCCATCATGATGGGGATCTTTGTCAAGCGGATGAACAGCGCCGGCGCCATCTGCGGCATGCTTGCCGGTCTTGGCTCCACCCTGCTTTACATCTTCTGGTTTAAAGGGTTCATGTTTATCGCTTCAACCGCCATGGCCCCGGACAATGCCGCCAACTGGTTCATGGGCATCTCCCCCGGCTCTTTCGGGGCGGTGGGCGCCCTGATCAACTTTGCCGTCGCCTTCGCTGTTTCAAGCTTCACCAAGGCACCGCCCGAGCGCATTCAGCATCTGGTCGAAGACATTCGGGTTCCGATGGGTTCAGGCGCTGCCCAGGATCACTGATCCCTGCGCGCACTAGTTCCTGCCCCAGGCAGTGTTAGGCATCCGTACTTCGGTACGGGTGCCTTTTTTTTGTCCTCACAAGTTTGTTATTCCAGGGTCGGGATTTTCTGTTAAGATAACTTCGATGCACCTCCTCGGAATACGACCTCCAGCCTTGAGCGAGAACCATGGCCGAGACAGCCAAGATACTTGTTGTAGACGATGAACCCAGCATGCGGGAGTTTCTTGTCATTCTCCTGAATAAAAACGGGTATGGCGCCCAGGTTGCGGCAAGCGGCGCGGAAGCCCTCACCCTTCTGCGGCAGCGCCATTTTGACCTGATCGTCTCGGACATCCGCATGCCGGACCTCAGCGGGCTTGACCTGCTGGAAAACGTCAAGCAGCAAGACCTCTCCATTCCGGTGGTGCTGATCACCGCCTACGCCTCGCCGGAGGATGCGGTGCTGGCCATGAAAAACGGCGCCTACGACTACATCACCAAGCCCTTCAAGGTTGATGACATCCTCTCGGTCATCAAGGCCGCCCTGGGAAGCAGGCAGGAGAAAGGCCCCAGCAAGTCCCGCGATTCTTTTGCCGGGATTATCGGCAACAGCCCCGAGATGATCAAGATCTACGACCTGGTCCAGCGCATCGGCCCGACCCAGGCAAATGTCCTCATCTATGGCGAATCCGGAACCGGCAAGGAACTGGTGGCCCAGGCCATTCACCAGCACAGCAATGTCGCGGCAAACGCCTTTGTCCCCATCACCTGCAGCGCCATCCCGGAAAACCTCATCGAATCGGAATTGTTCGGCCACACCAAGGGGTCGTTCACCGGAGCGATCGCCAACAAGACCGGCCTGTTCGAACTGGCCAACAACGGCAGCGCCTTTCTCGATGAGATCGGCGAACTCTCCCCGCTTATCCAGACCAAACTTCTGCGGGTCTTGCAGGAAAGGGAATTCAAGAAGGTGGGCGGCACGGAGACTATCAAGGTCAAGGTGCGGATCATTTCCGCCACAAACAAGAACCTGGAAGAGGAAGTCATGGCCGGCCGCTTCCGGGAGGATCTCTTCTACCGCCTGGCCGTTGTCCCCATCCGCATGCCGCCGCTGCGCGAGCGCAAGGGGGATGTGCCGCTTTTGGTCGATCATTTTCTGAAGAAGTACTCGGCCCTGTTCGGCAAGGAGGTGCAGCAGATCTCCTCCTATGCCCTGAAGGTCCTGATGGAGTATGATTTCCCGGGCAATGTCCGCGAACTGGAGAATATCGTCGAGCGGGGAGTCGCCCTTGAATCCTCCAACATCATCCTGCCGGAGAGCCTCACCCTGTCGGGGCATCGGCTTGGCCGTTCTCCCGGCGCTGAAACGCTCGGCGAGGAGGCCTCCGTGGCCGCGGACAAAACAGCCTTTGATCTCGGGCTTGAGCAGTATATCACCGAAATTGAAAAACGACTGATACAAACGGCCCTGGACAGAACCGGAAATTCCAGAATGAAAGCGGCGGATCTTTTAAAGATGAGCTTCCGATCCTTCCGCTACAAGGCGAAAAAATATAATATCTGAGCTCTGCCCCGAAAAATTACAGGCACGCCTTTGCTCCCACCCTTCCATTCCCACAAGGCTCTATGATACTTGCCTCCCTCTGCCCCCATATCGGCTCACCCGCCGCCAATGATCACCTCAAGAAACAGATTCAGTGGCTGCTCTTTTTCCGGGTGCTTTTTCTTTCCCTGATGCTGGGGATCAGCGTCCTGCTCCAGACAAAGACGCCTTCCATCTTTCTCCCCCCCCTGCACTATCTTGCCTATTTCATTGCCGGGCTCTATGTCTTCACCATCCTCTCCGCCCTGATGGTGAGGATAATCCAATGCTATTCCCGCTTCGGCTATATGCAGATCACCCTTGACACCCTCCTGGTGACCCTCCTGGTTTTTTCCACCGGCGGCAGCCAGTCCGTTTTCACGGTGGTCTATTTTTTTCCCATCGTCATGGGAGCCTTCATGCTTTTCCGGCGGGGAAGCCTGCTCTTCGCCGCGCTGAGCACCCTGCTCTTCGGTTTCCAACTCGTTGTCGAATACGGCGGCTATGCCTCCCGGTTTGTCCAGACCTACCCCAGCCATCTGAGCAGTTTCCAGATGCTCCTCCATTACTTTGCCATCTACAGCCTCACTTTTTTCCTGGTTGCCATTTTGAGCTCAATGCTCTCCAACAGGCTGCAAAGAACGGAAGCCGAGCTTTTTCAGACCGCAAGCGACTACGACCGGCTCTCCTTTCTCTACAAGCAGATCTTTGACGACATCAATACCGGCATTATCACCGTTGATGCCGACAACCGGGTTACCTCCTTCAACCGGGCGGCGGAACTCATCACCGGCTACAGGCCGTTCGAGATCCTCGGCCGAAATCTCTCCCAAGTATTTTCCGGCCTGAAAATCCCCCTGCACGACGACGAGCGACGGCAGATGACCGACCTCCCCCGGAAAGACGGGAAAACGATCCCGGTGGGGTATTCCTGCGCCAAGCTCAACGCCCCGGAAGATACCGAAAACGGCTATGTCTTTACCCTGCAGGATCTCAGCCGGATAAAAAAGATGGAGGCCCAGGTGCAGCAGGCCGAAAAAATGGCGACCATCGGCGAAATGGCCGCAGGGATTGCCCATGAACTCAGAAACCCCCTGGCGGCCATCTCCGGAGCCGTGCAACTGCTGGAAAGGGAAACCCGGGACGATTCCATCAACACACGGCTGTTTGACATCATCATGCGGGAATCAGACCGGCTGGATGCAACAATCCGCGACTTTCTCGTCTTTTCCAAGCCGGTCAACCCGGAAAAGGAGTGGTTCTCAGTGCTCGCCCTGGCGCGGGAGACCGTGGAAACACTGGGACAAAACCCGGACTGGAACTCCGTCCTGCGCCTTGACCTGGAAATCCCCCCCGATCTTAACGGCTGGGGAGATCCGCAACTGATCCGACAGGTGCTTCTCAACCTCGTGGCCAACAGCGCCAATGCCTGCCGTACCGTGGAGAATGGAAGGATACTGCTCCGCGCCGGGGAACAATCCGAAAACGCCATTGTCATGGAGGTAATTGACAACGGCATCGGCATCCCGGAGGATCTTCGGGAAAGAATATTCGAGCCTTTCTTCACCACCCGCGAAACAGGAACCGGGCTTGGCCTGGCCATTGTCCGCCAGATCGTGCACAGCCATGGCGGCACGATTTCCGTGCGCGATTCCCATTCCCGAGGCACTCTTTTCAGCGTCAGCCTGCCCCTGCCCTAAATAAATGAAAAATTGCATAGTGAAGAATGAAGAGTGGAACGTCTGTATTCGTCCATTTTTTCACTTTCCATTCTTCGCCTTTCATTATCGTAAAAAGGCAATGACGGACAGGATAAGATAAACGGCCAGCCAACCTGCGATGTACAGCACCGATCTCCTCCGCCAGGGCTCCTCCGCTCCCACGCCGGCCAAGGCGGCCACCAGGGTGCTCGGAAAGATCACCCCGGCCCAGAACGGATCGAAGTAGCGCAACAGCTCCTGCAAACCGAGCAGAAACCAAGGACCCTGGATATGGAAGAGTCCGAGACGGGCCGGCTCCATGGGCGCCGCCAGGAAAAGACTGACCCCGACCGTGGCGAAGAGCAGCAGGCTATGCTGAGCAAATCCCACCCGGTAGCGGCGCAGATGATCCCAGCAGCAGACCCCCCAGACAAGACCCAAGCCGATGAGATGATTGGCATACACCCGCTTCATGCCCTCGGCCTCGATGGCGAAAAGCAGCGAATTCAGCATCGCGCCTAAATAGGGAATGGACAAGGTGATGTTTTCGGCAATGACACCCGCTGCCTCGCCGGTTGTATCCGCCCGCAGAACATAGCCGGTAAAAAGCAGCAACAGCGCGGCAAGGACGGAGCCGACCAGCAGAAGCCATTTGCCGAAGCGCAGTTGCCGATCGGCCTTTGCCAGAATGATCGCTGCGAGATGACAGAGGGAGAAGAGAAAAAACAACTGGCTGGAATAAAAATGGCAGGCCCGAAAGAATTGCCCGAAGGGGGCGAGCAGGTCAAGGGAGCTGGCGGAAAAAAACGGCGTGGCCGGGTCGTACTGGAGAGCGAGCGCCATCCCGGAGAGGACGGAGAGATAGAGGGAGACCAGGCTCATGCCCCCCCATTTCGTCTCGACGATAAACGTCCGGATATCAATACCCTTAATAGGTGACAAGGTACCCTTTGCCGTCTTGGCCCTCCTGCATGGCCGCCACCTGAAACCGGGGAAGATTTTTTTTGGCCGGGCCGCTGAGCCGGACGCCTTCCTTGTTGAATCGGCTTTGATGGCAGGGGCAGACCAGAACCCCTTCCTTCTCCTGGTAGTTAAGCCGGCAACCCAGATGGGTGCATTTCCGCGACACGGCCCAAGGCCCGGCTTGCCCGGCGAAGAGGATGAAGTCATGCTCCAGGACAAACCCATCCACAGGCACCACCTTGTTCACTTTCACCACCCGCGGCTGCTTGGGGGCGCGGTAGCCGAGAAAGCGGAAAAGCGGATACAACAGCAGGACGCCGGCGCCCAAGCGCAGCCAGGACCAGGAACCGGCCAGAAATATGCGCCGAGTCAGGGGTTCAGCTCTTCGCTCCGGATCAGCCATGGAGGAATATCCCGTAAGTGCCGCTCTCGATCATGGCTGCAGGTACCGCGCCCGCAATTTCTCGCAGACATGATCCGGCACCAGGCCGCTGACATCCCCGCCATGCCTGGCCGCGTCCTTGATGATGCTGGAGCTGATGAATATCCAGCGGAAGCCGGTCATCAGGAAAACCGTTTCCACCTCACGCTCGATCCTGCGGTTCATCAGGGCAAGCTGGAACTCGTAGTCAAAATCCGACACGGCCCGCAAGCCGCGGATAATAGCTTTGGCCCCTCGCTTGTAAGCAAAATCAACGAGAAGCCCGGAAACTTCCACAACCTCGATCCGGGTTTCTTCCGCGGAAAAACAATCCTCAATCATCCTGCGCCGTTCATCCAGAGGAAAAAGCGGCTGCTTGGCAGGATTGCTGGCAACGGCAATGATGATCCGGTCAAACAGGTTCAACCCCCGGTGGATGATGTCGAGATGCCCGTTGGTTATGGGATCAAAGGTGCCGGGATACACGGCGACCGATTCGGATGTGGTTTCAGAGACGAACGGCTCATAGTCAGTCATTGCACTCTGCCTCACGTATGTTGGTAAAGCCAGAATCCGGCTTCTCCGTAGCGGCGTTGGTCAAAACAGGTGAGCGGACCAACGGTTTGGGGATATTGCGCCGCAGCCGCATCTTCGAGAACAACAACCCCCTTGGCGCCGAGAAAATTTCCTTCCGCCAACAACGCAAGCACCTGCTGGGCAAGCGTGCTTGCGTAGGGCGGGTCGAGAAAGGCCAGGTCGAATCCGCCGACCGGCTTGAGCGGCTCCAGAAAGGCAAGCCCCCTGGCCAGATCCCTCTGCAGCACCGTGGCGCGTTCGCCGAATCCGCAGAGCGCGATATTTCTTGTGATCAGATCGACAACGGAACGCTGGCCATCGACGAAGAGCGCCAGCACCGCGCCCCGGCTCAAGGCCTCAAGCCCCAAGGCGCCGGTGCCGGCAAAAAGGTCCACCACCCTAGCGCCCGCAACCCTGACGCCGAGGATGCTGAAAATCGCCTCCCTGGCCCGGTCGGAGGTGGGCCGCACAGAGTCGCCGAAATGCTGGCCCGGCGCCAGCAGCTTGCGCCCGCGGGCGCTGCCGCTGATGATCCGCAATTATGCCGATCTCCCATGCAAAGGAAAAAGGTCACAGGTCCGGCAAGCGTGCAAGGTTGAATCCATGACCACTGTTGGCATCGCGCCGCGAGCGATGCCAACCATTACAGATAATCCCGGATAAGGAGCTCGGCGATCTGCACCGCGTTGAGCGCAGCGCCCTTGAGGATATTGTCGGACACAACCCAGAGGTTGATCCCGTTGGCAATGGACTCATCCTCCCGGATGCGGCCCACCAGGGTCTCGAACTTGCCTGCGCAGTCAATGGCCATGGGGTACTGGCCCAGGGTGGGCTCATCAACCAGCTTTACCCCCGGGGCGTTCTTCAGCAGGGCCTTGACCTCGGCCGCGGTGATCTTCTGCTCGGTCTCGATGTTGACCGACTCGGAATGGCCGTAGAAAACCGGGACCCGCACCGTGGTAGCGGTGACGCCGATGGTCGGGTCTTCAAACATCTTGCGGGTTTCATTGACCATCTTCATCTCTTCCTTGGTGTAGCCGTTCTCTAGGAAGCTGTCGATCTGGGGCAGGCAGTTGAAGGCTATCCGGTGCGGGTAGACGCTGTGGGTCATGGGCCTGCCCGCCGCATAATCCTGGATCTGCTGCTTGAGTTCGTCAATGGCCTTGGCTCCGGTGCCGGATACCGCCTGGTAGGTGGAAACCACGATGCGCTTGATCCGCACCTTGTCATGGATGGGTTTCAGGGCCACCAGCATCTGGATCGTGGAACAGTTCGGATTGGCGATGATGCCCCGCTTTGTATACTGGGCAATGGCATGGGCATTCACCTCGGGCACCACCAGGGGAATTTCCGGGTCCATGCGGTAGGCGCTGGAATTGTCGACAACCACGGCCCCTGCCGCCGCGGCAGCCGGAGCAAAATCGAAGGAGCGGGTAGCGCCTGCGGAAAAGAGGGCGATATCGATCCCGGCAAAGGCGTCCTTGCTCAAGAGCTGCACAGGAATCTCCTTGCCTTTGAAGGTGAGGGTTTTTCCCACGGACCGTTCCGAGGCAAGCAAGCGCAATTCGTCCAGGGGAAAATCCCTTCGCGCCAAAACATCAAGCATGGCGCCGCCCACAGCGCCGGTGGCGCCGGCAACAGCAACATTGAATTTCTTTTTTGCAGCAGTCATTGTCCCAATCCCTTAACAGACAGAAGCCGGGGAACACCCGGCAATTATATAAAATATCAGCAGGTTACAATATATGCAGATGCCTCAGCATTCCTGCCGCATGGTTTCCCTTTTTAAAAACACCAGCCTGTTCAGACCATTGAGATAGGCCTTGGCTGCGGCGGTGATGATATCCGGGTCCGCCCCCTGTCCCACCACGACCTTGCCCTCGTCCTCGATGCGGACCAGCACCTCGCCCTGGGCGTCGGTGCCGCCTGAGATGGAGCTCACCGAAAAATAGAGGAGCTTGCTCCTGGTCTGGGTCAGGTCGGCAATGGCCCGAAAACAGGCGTCGATGGGGCCGATGCCGATGCAGGACTTTTCCTGCTCCTTGCCGTCGATGAGCAAACGCACCGCCGCGGTGGGCAGGCTTTTGTTGCCGCTCATCGCCCCCAGATGGACCAGGGAGAAGGTCTCGGTGATCCGCAGCACCTCGTCCATCAAAATTGCTTCAAGATCCTCGTCGAACATCTCCTTCTTGACGTCGGCCACCTCCTTGAACCGGGAAAATACCCGATCAAGTTCATCGTCCTTGAGACTGTATCCCATGGCGGCAATGCGATCCTTCAGGGCATGCCGTCCGGAATGCTTGCCCAGCACGATATTGCCGGTGGATATCCCGATATCCTTCGGATTCATGATCTCGTAGGTGGTCCGTTCCTTGAGCACCCCGTCCTGGTGGATCCCGGACTCATGGGCAAAGGCATTGGCCCCGACAATGGCCTTATTGGGCTGCACCGGCATCCCGGTGATGGTGGTGACCAGACGGCTGGTGGGATAGATGTGCTCGGTGACGATATCGGTATGCACCTGCATCTGGTCGGCCCGGGTGCGGATGATCATGACCAGCTCTTCCATGGCCGTGTTGCCCGCCCTTTCCCCCAGGCCGTTGATGGTCGATTCCACCTGCCGGGCCCCGTGGTTGATGGCGGCCAGTGAATTGGCCACGGCAAGGCCGAGATCATTGTGGCAATGCACGCTGAGCACAGCCTTGTGGATATTGGGGATGTGCTCGATGAGGTACCCGATCTTGCGGCCGAACTCATCGGGCAGGGCATAGCCGGTGGTATCCGGGAAATTCAGGGTCGTGGCCCCGGCTTCGATCACCGCGGCAAAAACCTTGCAAACAAAGTCAAGGTCGCTGCGCGAAGCGTCCTCGGCGGAAAATTCCACGTTGCTCGTGTATCTGGCGGCATGCTTCACCGAGGCCACGGCCAGTTCCAGCACCTGCTCACGGTTCATCTTCAGCTTGTGCTTGAGATGGATGTCCGAGGTGGCCAGGAAAGTATGGATTCTGGGATTTTCCCCAGCCTTGAGCGCCTCCCAGGCCCGGTCGATATCCTTGACATTGCAGCGAGCAAGTGCCGCGATCTGCGCACCCCGGACATGCTCGGCGATATTGCGCACGCATTCGAAATCCCCGGGCGAGGCAACGGGAAAACCGGCCTCGATCACATCCACCTTCAGCTTGACCAGTTGCTGGGCCAGGCGGAATTTTTCCTGCATATTCATGCTTGCGCCGGGCGACTGCTCGCCATCACGCAAGGTGGTGTCGAAAATAATTATTTTATCAGCCATCGCTTCTTCACTCCTCTCAGC
This sequence comes from Pseudomonadota bacterium, assembly GCA_018830485.1. Taxonomy (GTDB): domain Bacteria; phylum Desulfobacterota; class Desulfobulbia; order Desulfobulbales; family Desulfurivibrionaceae; genus Thiovibrio. The sequence continues at coordinate 277,067 of JAHJRQ010000012.1, forward strand.
TCGGGCAACGGAAGAAGAATGCCGCTTGCAATCGAGCTTATACCGAAGGTTCCTGTTCTTTTTCGGCAGGTTTCCTGCCCTTCACCACCAAACGATACCCCGCCGCCAGCGGTCCGGATAGGACGTAGGCCGCGCCAAAAATGAACAGGGTAACCTGTGGTTCCGCCGCCAGAACCATGATGAGAACAACCAGCCCGACCAGAACCTGAAATTTTTTAACCCGATCGGCTTCCGCATGCTTGAAGCTCTGGTATTTCACGGAACTGACCATGAGATAGGAAAGTCCGTAAACGGTTGCCAGAACCATGAAATTTCTCAAGGTGCCGCTGAACTCAAAGAAACTGCAAAACAGTACGGTTGCGGCGATCATCCCACCGGCGGCGGGACACGGCAACCCCGTGAATTCGTTCTTGGTCGAGGTGGTGTCCTGGCTGTTGAAACGGGCCAGTCGCAAGGCTGTGGTCGCCACATAAAGAAAAGCCGCCAGCCAACCATACCGGCCATAGGGGCGCAGCACCCACTCGTAGGCCAAAAGTGCCGGGGCCACGCCAAAGGCCACCAGATCGCACAGGGAATCATACTCCATGCCGAATTTGCTGGTCGTTCCGGTAAGACGGGCAACCCTGCCGTCCAAGCCATCAAAAACCGCGGAAATAATAATCGCCACGGCGGAATGAAAATATTGGCCGTTGATCGCGGCAACGATGGCATAAAACCCGCTGAACAGACTTGCCGTGGTAATAACACTGGGCAACAGGCAGATTTTCCCCTTTGAGGAAATTACATCTTCGGCTTCATGGTGCCTGCTCATGTCCTTTTCCTCCGGATTATATTTACAAACCGCGCCATGTCAGCACGCTTACCTGGGTAATATATTGAAAAAATTCTTTTCCGCATAGGAGAATCAGGGAAGATAGCCGAGAATCGTCTCCCCGGCCCGTACTTTCTGGCCCACCGAAACCTCCAGTTGGGTCTGCTGCGGAAGATAGAGGTCAACCCGGGAACCAAAACGAATCAGGCCGAAACGCTCTCCGCGCATCAACCGATCCCCCTTGCCCGCCCAACAGACAATCCGCCGGGCAATGAGCCCTGCCACCTGCACCACCGCAATCCTGCGATTGCTCCGGGTTTCAAGGGTCAGAGCGCAGGCCTCATTTTCCAAGGCACCGCGTTCGGTATTGGCTGAAAAAAACATGCCAGGGGAATACTGCACCTGGGTCACGGTGCCCGGACAGGGCGCCCTGTTCACATGCACATTGAAGACATTCATGAAGATGCTCACCTTATAGACATGCTCCTTCACGAACCTGTCGTCAAACACCTTCTCGATGAGAATAACCTTGCCGTCCGCCGGCGAAACCAGAACATCCTCATCCTCCGGGGTTACCCGTTCCGGATCCCGGAAAAAATAGAGGACAAAGGCCGTGGTGAACAAGGCCAGCAAGGCGCTGCAATCATAGTCCAGAATGGCAAGAACCAGGGTGGTCAGGGCCGCAAAACCGATGAATGGGTATCCTTCAAGGGCCACAGGAACTTGTGGTTTTTTCATGGGCATCCTGTCTCGCTGCAAAATGGTTTCTTGAGGCCCGGATCGTTTCGGTCCATATAAAAATGAACTGACAGGCCGCGACCACAGCCTGTCAGTTCACCTGTAAACCCTGGCTGAACGGAACCGGTTACGATTTTTGGGCCCGGGTCATGGCAATGGTGCCGGAACGGACAATCTCCTGGATTCCGATGGGACGCAGGATATCAATCACAGCCTGGAGCTTGCTCGCCTTGCCGGTAACCTCGACCACATAGCTCTTCGGCCCGACGTCAATGACCTTGCCGCGGAAGATGTCGATTATCCGCAACACCTCGGCTCGGGTGTGGGCCTCGGCCTTTACCCGGATCAGGGCCATCTCCCGCTCCACATTATCATGCTCACACATATCGGTGACCTTGATAACGTCGATGAGCTTGTGGAGCTGCTTGGTGATCTGCTCAATGATGGTATCCTCGCCGGAGGTCACCAGGGTCAAGCAGGAAACGTCCGGCTCAAGGGTCTGGGCCACGGAGAGGCTTTCGATGTTGAAGCCCCTGCCACTGAAAAGACCGGTGACTCGGGACAAAACTCCAGGTTTATTTTGCAACAGTACGGAAATGGTATGTTTCATCGCGCTATCCTTAAGTTACCCTTGTAAGCAAAGAAGACGGCCCCAGATCAGCAACCCCTAAACCAGCAGCATCTCTGTTGTGGCCTTACCGGCAGGAACCATGGGGTACACACCTTCTTCCCTGGCAATGACAAAGTCCATGAACACAGTATTATTAATCTTCAAGGCCTCCCGGATAACCGGTTCGACCTCGCTGGGCTTGGTCGCCCGCAGCCCCACCGCGCCGTAGGCCTCGGCCACCTTGACAAAATCAGGGGCGACTTCCATGACCGTGGAGGAGTACTGCTTATTGTAAAACAGCTCCTGCCACTGGCGAACCATGCCCAGGTAGCCATTATTCAGGATGGCAACCTTGACCGGCAGTTTTTCCTGCCTGCAGGTGGCCAGCTCCTGGATGTTCATCTGGATGGAACCGTCGCCGGCGATATCGATAACCACCTTGTCCGGCGCTGCCATTTGCGCGCCGATGGCAGCGGGAAAGCCATAGCCCATGACACCAAGCCCGCCGGAGGTGGCCCACTGGCGAGGCTTGTTGAAATGATAGAACTGGGCGGTCCACATCTGGTGCTGGCCGACCTCGGTGGTGATAATCGCATCGCCGCCGGTCAGTTCATGCAGCTTCTGGATAACAAACTGGGGCTTGATGATATCGGTTTCTTCCACATAGCCCAGGGGGTGCTTATTCTTCCACTCCCGGATCTGCTCATGCCAGGAGCGATGTTTTTCCGCGCACTCCTTGGCATTGAAATCCTTGCTCCGGGCAAACCAGGCATTGACGGCACCAAGCGCGTGCTTGCAGTCAGCCACAATGGGGATATCCACCCGGACATTTTTGCTGATGGAGGAAGGATCGACATCAATGTGGATGATCTCGGCGTGGGGGGCAAAGGCGTCCACCCGGCCGGTGACCCGGTCGTCGAAACGGGCGCCGACCGCAATCAGCAGATCGCAGTTGGCCACGGCCATATTGGCATAGTAGGTCCCATGCATGCCCAGCATGCCCATGGACAAAGGATCCGTGCCCGGAAAGCCGCCCAAGCCCATCAGGGTCATGGTGACGGGGCAGTCCAGCCTCCTGGCAAGCTCGGTCAGTTCCTCGTTGGAATTGGAAAGGATGACTCCGCCGCCTGCGTAGATCACCGGTTTTTTCGCTTTGAGCATTGCCCGGCAGGCCTTTTCGATCTGACCGGGATGCGGCTCATAGGTCGGCTTATAGGTCCGCATGGTGATCGGCTTAACCTCGGGATAGGTGATCCGGGTCGCCAGAACATCCTTGGGCAGGTCAACGAGCACAGGGCCGGGGCGACCGGTCTTGGCCAGATGGAAGGCCTCCCGGATGATGGCAACCAGCTCATCTGCGTCTTTCACCAGATAGTTATGCTTGGTGATCGGCCGGGTAATCCCGACAATATCGACCTCCTGAAAGGCATCGTTGCCAATCAGCTTGGTCGGTACCTGCCCGGTGAAAACCACCAGGGGAATGGAGTCCATGTAGGCCGAAGCAATTCCGGTAACTGCATTGGTGGCGCCTGGCCCGGAGGTCACCAGGGCAACGCCGACCTCGCCCTTCACCCGCCCGTAAGCATCGGCGGCATGGACCGCAGCCTGCTCATGCCGGGTCAAAACGTGATGGACCTTGTCATTCTTCATCAACTCGTCATAGACATCGATGAGTGCCCCGCCGGGATAGCCGAAGATAACCTCAACGCCATGTTCTTCCAGGCACTTGATGAAGGCCTGTGCTCCTGTGAGTTTCATGCTCTGTTCCTTACCTTTGAATTCAATGCGTCTTCCGATGAAGATCGGATTATACACCCAATATATACCGTGCGTTGCCGTGCACAGGGCAAAACCTTACAAAACAGGGAATTTTGAAATATATTCTGAATATATTTCTTGTCAAGCACGTTTCTGGCTAATGACCGAAAGAGGAAGCCAAAAGAGAAATCCGCCGACTCCGTTTTCCGTCTCGAACGGGGATTACAGATCCCTGCTGGTTAAGGGCAAAGCCGGAGACTGCAGCGGAAAAAGCCCGAGGCTGCGCCCCCGCCCCAGAAATTCACGCACCGCGCCCACCCCTTCCTCGCCCAGATCAAGAGAAAACGGATTCACATAGAGCCCGATGTGGTCCTTGATAACCGAGTCGTCAAGCTCCCGGGCGTGCTGCCGGATATAGGCCATGCCCGCCCCCGGACTGGCAAAGGCGGAAGAAACACTGGCTCGGACACACCGGTCAATGGCCTGGATCTTCTCCTTGCCCAGGGAACGTTTTGCCGCGATGCCGCCCAGCGGGATGGGAAAACCCGTCTCCTGCTCCCACCAGACCCCGAGATCCTGGAGCAACAATAGGCCATGTTCCTGAAAGGTAAAACGGCTCTCGTGGATGATCACTCCGGCATCGACCTCGCCCGCCACAATGGCCGGCATGATCGTGTCAAAACGCATCACCTTGGTCGTCAGGGGGACAGGGGAATACATGTGCAACAGCATGGCTGCCGTGGTGTACCTGCCCGGAATGGCAATGGTCAGCCGGGGCAACTCGTCCGGAGAAAAATTTTCCCCCGCCACCAGCAGGGGGCCGCAGCCGCGCCCAAGGGCGCTTCCGGCCGTGAGCAGGATATACCGGTCAAGGACATGCCCCAAGGCGTGGAACGAAATCTTGGTCACGTCAAGCCGTCCGGCAAGGGCCCATTCGTTCAGGGTCTCAACATCGGCAAGGGTGGCAGCGTCAAAATTGAGAGAACCGGGGCAAGCCTGCCCATGCACCAGGGCGTGAAAGATGAACGTATCGTTGGGGCAAGGAGAAAAGCCGAGGGTGAGCCTGTTTTTTTCTGCAAGAAGTGACACGGATTTTCTGCCTGGTTCAGATGGGGGCGAGGTGATCGATGAGCAGAGAAACAACCTGCCCACATCTCTGCGCGGCCGCGGCAAGCTGCCAGTTGGCCGGATTACGGTCTTCCACCATGTTGCTGACGCAGCGGACTTCAAGGCAGGGAACAACAAACTCTTGGCAAACCCTGGCCACTGCCGCGCCCTCCATGTTTTCGCACAGGCCGTTATGGGCAGCGCGCAACATGGCGCCGCGCCGTGCCGTGGCGCTGGCCCCATTGACCGTCACAAACACGCCTTTTTTGCAGTTGTACTCCTGCGTCCCCAGCATCTCACCGGCCTGGGCAAGATACCTCGGATCAAGGGGGAAAACGGTATTGCCTGCCAATTGTCCGTCAAAAGGCTCGATGCGTTCTGCGTGGCAGATCCCGAAATCGCCCATAACTTCACGCTCGGCCAGGCAGATATCAAGCAGATCCGCCCCGGAACCGCCGTAAGCTCCGGCCACGCCGAAATTAAGAACCAGGGAAACCTCCCCCCTGACCTCAGCCAGCCGCCGCGTAAGCCGAACCGCTGTTTCAAGCGGCCCCACGCCGGCGATAAACAGCGCATGGGGCTGACCGGTCGTTTTCCCGGCCAAGGGCAAGGCTTCCATCTCCGTGGCGGCAACGAGAAGAATCATGAGCCCCAGTCGGAAAAGAAATGGCCCGAACCAGCAAAACGAAACGGGCCGCCGAAACGGCAATCCAACGAAAGACTATCCGCGGTATGGATGTTGCGCCTCTTCGACATGCATCACCTTCTTGATCAGGTTGTCCTTGTCAAGCACCACTATCCTGGGCTTGTATCCGCCCAGTTCTTCCGGGGCGTACAAAGCATAGCTGACAATGATAATGAGATCTCCGACCATCCCCTTGCGGGCAGCCGCTCCGTTAAGGCCAATCATTCCGGAGCCGGCCTTCCCTTCGATCACGTAGGTGTCAAAACGCTCACCGTTGTTGATATTGTAGATGTTGACCCGCTCATAGGGTGACAGGCCAACGGCGTCCATCAAATCCCTGTCCACCGAGAGACTGCCCTCATAGTTGAGATCCGCCTCGATCACCGTGGCCCGGTGAATCTTTGATTTTAACATGTATTGCAGCATTGTCGTTCTCTCAGTGTTCTTCAAAAAGGGTATCGTTGTCGATCAAGCGAGTGGCTCCGACCTTTACGGCCAAAGCCAGCACCACGCCTTTTTGCAACACGGCCAGGGGCCGCAAAGACGCCTGATCAACAAGGCTTGCATACTCAATGGTCACAGCTTCCTGCTGCAACAACCACTCCACTTCCCGTAACAGAATCTCCGCCTCAACCAGCCCTTCGCGCACCCGCCTTCTCGCGTGGGCTATGGCCCGGGAAAGACAAAGCGCCGCCTGCCGTTCCGCGCCGGAGAGATAGGTATTCCGGGAACTCATGGCCAAGCCGTCCGGCTCCCGGACAATGGGGTGTCCGACGATCTCCACATCCCAATTGAGATCAGCCACCATTCTCATGATCACCGCAAGCTGCTGAAAATCCTTTTTGCCGAAAACAGCGCACCGCGGCTTGATGATGTGAAAAAGCTTGGCAACCACGGTGGTCACGCCGGCAAAGTGACCCGGACGGCTTGCGCCGCAGAGGACATCGGTCAAGCCCGAAACAACAACCCTGGTGCTGGCCTCCGGAGGGTACATTTCGTAAGGTTCGGGAGCAAAAAGCACATCCACCCCCTCGGCCTCCGCGAGCAGGCAATCGCGGGAAAAATCACGGGGATACGTGCCAAGGTCTTCGTTGACTCCAAACTGAATCGGGTTGACAAACAGACTCACCACCGTTCGGTCGGCCTTCTCTTTGGCCGTGCGCATCAAGCGCAGGTGCCCCTCATGAAAAAACCCCATGGTGGGCACCAAACCGATTGTCTGCCCTTCGGCAAGAATCCTGTTTGCCCAGGCCGTCATGGCGGCAGGCGTGCGGATGATCTCCATGGTTCAATACTTCCCGCGTCGTGTTCCCGAGGTACAGCCGGAGGCTAAAGCCGCTCCAGCTTTGCCTGCACCTTGTCCTTGACCTCGGGAGAAACACCCTCGTCGGCCAGCACCTTGCCATACATCTCTTTTGCCTTGGGCAGATCCTTCTGCAACTCATGAATTCTGCCCATGGCCAGATAGGACTCCCCGGCAAACCCCTTGATCTCCGCTAGGCGCTGATAGGCGGCAAGGGCTTCCGGCAGTGCATTTTTATATTCATTGGCCTGGGCCAGACTCAATTGCACCAGGGGAAAAGCCGGACTCGAGACGGAGAGATCATCGCGGAGCGCCAGATACGCCTTAACTGCCTCGTCATACTGCTGCGCATCAAGGGCCATATGTCCCAGTTCGACCTTTGCCCACAGGGCTGAGCCGGTACGCCCATAATCGTCAAGAACCTTCTGCAGCAGAGCCTTGCGCTGTTCAGGCTCCCCCTGCTCAATGGCCTTGGACAACAAGGCAGCGGCCCGATCATTTTGCCTGGCAAGATAATAGCTCAGGGACGACCAACCGACAATTGCCAGCACGCAGCACAGCACGGCAATTACCAGATTACGCCTGTTCTCGCGGATAAACCGGATGGCCTTGGGAGGCAGGTTGAGCTCCTCGAGCAATCCATGCTTCTGCAAAGGCTTGTTCAGAATCTCTTGTTGCAAATAGGTGTTTTGCTCGGACATGCCTCAACCCCTCAGCGTTACACTGCTAGCGTTTTTTATCCTGAAACAACAAAATGTCCCGACACTATACCTTTTACGCCCGAAAAAAGCATCCGTCATTTTATGGCCCTGCTCGCCGCTTGTGGAGCAAGGCCATGGGCACTTACCGACGGCAAAAAACAAAAAACTTGTCCATTCCGTGCCGACCATGCTAGGAAGTGAACATGCACAGCATAGCCAAGGATCATGTCCAAACAGTCAGCGAGCTTACCCAGTCAATCCGCGGGGTGCTTGAGGTTTCCTTTCCCTTCGTGAGCGTGGCCGGGGAGATATCCAACCTGCGTTGCCCGCACTCCGGCCACATCTATTTCACCCTTAAAGATGAAACCGCCCAAATAAAGGCAGTGCTCTTCAAGCCCCAGCACCGCTATCTTGCCTGCGCCCCGGCGGACGGCATGCAGGTGATGTGCAGGGGGCGCATCTCGCTCTATGAAGCGCGCGGCGAATACCAGCTCATTGTGGACGTTCTTGCGGCACAAGGAGCGGGAGCATTGCAGCTCGCCTTTGACCTGCTCAAAAGCAAATTGGCAACCGAAGGCCTTTTTGCCGAAGAACGTAAAAGGCCCCTGCCGCTGCTGCCCGAAAAAATAGCCATTATCACCTCGCCCAGCGGGGCGGCGGTGCATGATTTTCTCACCATGGCCCAAAAAAGATGCGCCGCGGTGCCGGTGGAGATTATCCCGGTCCGGGTGCAAGGGGCAGGGGCCATGGAGGACATCGTCGAGGCCATCGCCCTCTGCAACGAACGGGCAGAGAATGACGTGATCGTCCTCTGCCGGGGCGGCGGCTCCCTGGAAGACCTGTGGACCTTCAATGAGGAAAGGGTTGCCCGGGCCATTGCCGGCTCGCGCATCCCGGTTGTCTCGGCAATCGGCCATGAGGTTGACTTCACCATTGCCGATCTGGTTGCGGACCTCCGGACCCCCACGCCAACCGGTGCGGCCGAAATGGTTGTTCCCAGCCGCATCCAATTGTCCGCCCAACTGCACAACCTCACCCGCCGGCTTACAAAAACGGTTACGGACAGGCTGGCATTTTTCCGCGGCGTCATTGAAGCCCACCGGAAGATACTGGGCGACCCCACCTCCCTGCTTGACCAGTTCCGCCTGACAACAGACCATGCACTGGCCTCCCTGCAATTCGCTTTTTCCAGCGCCCTCCACCAACGCCAGCTCGCCCTGGCCAGATTCAGCCAAATCCTTGCCAGCCATAGCCCCCAACAACGCCTGGAATATCAGCAGCAATGGGCCCATGAACTGCGCAGGCGCTTGATCCTGGGCATACTTCGCCAGCACGAACACAAGCGCGCGGCGCTGGGAAAAAGCGCCGGCCTTCTGCATGCCATAAGTCCGCTGGCGGTTCTTGGCCGAGGCTACAGTATTGTGCAGCAAAAAAATGGAAATGTCGTGCGGAGCAGCACAGAGGTGCATCCGGGGCAAAGGATCAGCGTCACCCTTGGCCACGGCGGGATCGACTGCGAGGTGAAAAAGACATGGCCCGACTGAGCCTGCGAGTGCCCCAAAAAAAACGGCTTGCAAGAAATCCGCAAGCCGTTGCTATTACTGGTCGGGATGAGAGGATTCGAACCTCCGACCCCGTGCTCCCGAAGCACGTGCTCTACCAGGCTGAGCCACATCCCGACATTATACGCCTACTCACAATTACCGCCGTTGAATCCAGCCGGAGAATTGTGGACCATATGTACCCAGAGTTTTTAGGGGCGTCAACAAAAAAGAAGGCAGGCACTCCCTTGTGAAGGAGTACCTGCCTTGTCTGATCAACAGATACAGCGACTGATGAAAATCAGTTTACTTTACTGATTCGGCAAGCTTGCTGCCGGGCTTAAAGCGAGCTACTTTGCGAGCCTTGATGGTGATGGCCTTTCCGGTCTGAGGATTGCGACCCTGACGGGCTGCCCTCTTGGTCACGGAAAATGTGCCAAAGCCAACCAAGGTTACCTTGTCACCCTTCTTCAAAGCGGTGGTAACTGCGGCCAGCATGCCACCAAGGGTTTTCTCTGCTGCAGCCTTGCTGATACCGCCAGCCTTTGCCATGTTCTCGACTAATTCACTTTTGTTCATTCCTCTCCTTCCTCCTCGTGAATTTAGAGATTCTCTGCCTTCTACAAGCACCGTAATCAGTTGCCTTAGTGGCGATTTAAACTTATGTGTGCTGATTGTCAAACAAAAAAAAGCGTCTGTCAAACAAAAAATGCGATGAAATAAGAAAAAAAACGACCTCATGCTGCTTTTTTTCCTGCTATCCCGGCTCAGGGATTACCCCATTCAATCCGGCCTCCCCTGTTGATTAATTAAAACCTTATGCAGTCCCAGCGACAAAAAATCGTTCTTAATTACTGAAAAAAGGCTCTTATTTCGTATCCGAGACAAATCCTTTTTTACGACAAAAATGGTTGCTGTCTCTCCGTCAAGGCACACCCGCACACCCATGAACCCCATTTTCTGCAGCAGCGCTTCACACCGGGCCACCAGTAGAATTTTTTCCCTGGTGATGGGTTCGTGTTGCGATATTCGTGTTGCCAGGCACGATGATGAGTACACATCCCAGGTTGACAAGAAGAATTCCCTGCTGAGCACCCGAATCTCGTCCTTGGTAAAACCGAGGTCGGCTAAAGGAGTCCGCACCTGCAATTCGGCAACAGCCTGCAACCCCGGGCGATCCTGGCCGAGATCGTCAAGATTGGTGCCATCGAAGAGAGCCGCGCCTGCGGGAAAGGACGGATCAGCCAGGAATGTTTGATAGATTTTTTTCTTGCAGTGATAGCAGCGGTCAGGGCCGTTGGCCGCAAACTCCGGCCAGGTGAGCGGCTCGATTGCCAGGGGATGGAATACGCACCCACGCTCTAAAATGATGCGCGCAACCCGCTCTGCTTCCAGCGGCGGGCTGAGCTCTGACTGGGCATGGAAGGCATGAACCAGCGAAGGGCCCACGGTTGCACAGGCGGCATGCAGGAGAAACGAGCTGTCGACCCCTCCGGAAAAGGCAACCGCAACCTTCTTATGGCGAGAAAATATGCCCTGCAGATCCCTGTACTTTGCGGAGGGGGATTTTTTCACTCCGCTTGCTGCTACTCTGAAGGCAAGGTTTGGATGGGTTTTTCAAGCAGAAACTTTCCGGAGGTTATCCACCCCTTGAGCGTCTCGGCAATTTCCCGCGCCCGGACCACACTGGAAAGCGACGCCGTGGGCACCATCTTGCCGTTCACTTCGATCTGGCCGCTTTTAAGCTGCGCATAGCTGACCTCGCCATAGTTGCGCGCCACCCCGTGGGAGTAGTCATAGGAATAATCAACGATCTGGGTGAAGATCTCCGCATCGGAAACCCCGGTATAGGCCGCCATCTCCTCATTGAGGATGGGAATCGGTATCCCGATGCCCACGGCCAGGGAGCTTCCGTAGCCCTGCATGCTCACGCCCTTGAGCCAGCGGGAAGACATCTGCTTCAAATCCCCCTGCACCATCAGGGTGCCGGCCGCTCTTCTGGTGGTGCCGTTTTCCGAACGCAGGGCTTTCGGGTTGTGCTGGCTGCCCTGCCAGGTCACGTATCCGATTCCGCCTCCCAGAAATATCCTTGTGCCCAAGCCGATGGTCTTATAGTATGGGTCGTTCAACAGCGGACTCAACTCGCCGGCGCTGCAATACGTCGCATTCCGCACCTGGGGTTTCAAGGTGCCCATGTAACAATACACAGTGCGATCGGAAAGATTGATGGCGCAGTTATAATTCTGGTAGCAGTTGCGGGGATTCACCAGAAGCGCATAGGGCAGATCGGCGAGGGTCACTTCTTTTTCCATGTTTTTATTGGGATAACAGTCGGTGCCATAGCCAACCGCCTTGAGCAGCACCTTTTTGCCGGCCACCAGATCTTCCAGCACATGGCCGCCGCCGTACAAGAATTCCCCGGGGAAAACCTTGTTCAGGGGATCATCCTCGGGGGGCTCCGTCGCGCCGATATACACATCAACCGCTGCGAGACCGGCATAGGCAGGGACATTGTTCATCCAGACCTTGAGCGCCTTGATGGTAGGGTTGGCGTGTCCGAAATTGATGAACGCGCCGGAGGAACACATGGGCGAGAAGGTGCCGGTGGTAACCACGTCAACTTTCCTGGCCGCTTCAACCGGGCCATGCTTTTTCACAATGCCGACCATCTCTTCGGCTGTGACCACCACGGCCTGCCCCGCCTTGATCTTGGCATTGATTTCTTCGTATGTTTTCTGAACCTTGAACTCACCCATGCAACCCGCTCCTTGTTGGGAATAGTCGAACGACGGCCAAAAGCTAATCCACCACCGAAACAACTTTATGGCCGGCATCTTCCAGGGCGTCGATCGCTTTGTCCAACTCGCCCTTCTCCAACCTGAAACAATACAATTTCCGCCGCGAGGAATGACTTTCCGTTGCCACGCTGATTATCTCGCAACCGTGCGCCTTAATGATTCTGGTGACATCCTCGACCCCGCCGACCTTGCCGACCAAAACATCCAGCCTTGAGGAGTCGCGCAACAACCCCATCATATTAATAAAGGCGGAAAGCAAATCAATGGCGGTGATGATTCCCACCAGTTTTTTCTTATCGAGAACCGGCAAGCCGCCGATTTTGTAATCGTGAATAAGGCGGGCGGCCTTTTCGATGCTGGCGTTGATATTAACGGTAATGGGGTTGAGCACCATTACCTCGTGCACATGGATGTCTTTTTCCCGTGAAGGGAAGGAATACTGCCGCAAATCGCTTTCCGTGATAAAGCCGACCAACTGGTCATCCTCCACCACCGGCAGATGGCGGATGGAATGCTTTTTCATCAACGCCCCTGCTTGTTGCAGCAAAGCGTCCTTCCCGATGGTGATCAGATCTTTTTGCATGCAGTTTTTTACTTTCATGATCCATCCGGTCCGGGAAGCTGTTGTTCGTTTTTTTCTCTCTCACGCTGAGACACTATGGGTTGCGGGTGCTGCAAAAACAAGACAAAACCATTATCAAGTTTATACATTATCCACCCGGAGAAGCAAACAGTTAATCCCCTTGCCCGGCGACTTTCCCTTGAGAAAACAGCCTCCGGCACAACGGAGAACTTTTCCCTTTTATTTTTCCTTGGATACGATTAGAAAGTCATTGTACCCAAAGGAAATTGCCTGAAATCCGAAACACCGCGCCGGAAACAGGACCTCCCCAAAACCGCTAGATATATAGAGCCCTCAAACCCCAACAATCCCATGATGAAAGACAAAAAAGACCTCAGCCTTGCCGACGTTCGCCAAGAGATCGATACCATAGACAGCCAGTTTCTGGAGCTTCTCAAAAAAAGGCTGCTCTGCGCCAAAAAAATCGGCGAACTCAAGGACCAAAACAACAAGGCAAAATGGGATCCCTTGCGGGAACGGCAGATCTTCGAGCGGTTGCTGGCGGAAAACAATGGCGCGTTTCCCGAGGAGCCCCTGCTGAGCATCTTCCATGAAATCATCACCACCTGCCGGCTCTCGCAAAAAAAGGCGGAAGTCGCCTACCTTGGACCCGAGGCGACCTTTTCCCATCTGGCCGGGGTGAAATACTTCGGACACGCCGCCACATATCTCCCCATGGAAACCATTGAGGATATCTTCGACGAGGTTGAGCGGGGCAGAACCCTGTACGGCATTGTTCCGGTGGAAAACTCCATTGAGGGGGCGGTCACCTCGACCCTGGACTCCTTCATCAAGTACAACGTCAAGATCTGCGGGGAATTAAACCTGGGCATCATCCACAACCTGGTCAACAAATCAGGCAACATGGATGACATCAAGCTGGTGGTTTCCCATCCGCAGCCCATTGCCCAGTGCCGGCAATGGCTGAAAAAACATCTTCCCAACGTTGCGATCCAAGACGTTTTCAGCACCAGCGTCGCCGCGAAAATGGCGGCGGAAGACCCCAGCGTCGCGGCCATTGCCAGCTCGTTGGCCATCACGACATACCAGTTGCAGACCGTGGTCAAGGGAATCGAGGATTACCGGGGCAACACCACCCGCTTTCTGCTCATCGGCAAGGAGTCGCCCTCCAGAAGCGGCAAGGACAAAACTTCTCTGCTGGTCAGCCTCCTGGACCGGCCCGGCGCCTTAAACGACGCCCTGAGCATCCTGGCCGCGCGCTCCATCAACCTGACCCGGATCGAATCCCGCCCGGTCAAGGACGAACCGGGCCGGTACCTGTTTTTCATCGACATGCTGGGCCATCTGGAGGATGAGGTTGTCAGGGATGGTTGTGAAAAACTCAAGGAAATCTGCTCGTATTTCGAATGGCTGGGCTCCTACCCTCGGGTAGGAGAGTAAACAGGGCAAAGAAACAGCCGCCCAACCCCGTACTGCCTGCGCCGCTTTTTCACCCCCCTATCCGCGACATCTGCCCGTGGCAGCTCCCCCCGCCCTCGGGGGAAATGGTATGCCCCTTCGGCTTGTTGAGGATGGCCGCGACGAGAAGCCCCCGGACCTCTTCATCGGTTGCCCCACTGCGCAGGCTTTTCCTGAGATCGGTCTCCTGATCGGATAAAAGACAGGAGCGCAACCTGCCTTCCGAGGTGAGCCGCAACCGGTTGCACCGGTCGCAAAAGTGGTGGCTGATGGGGCTGATAAAGCCTACACTGCCGGCAGCCCCGGCAAAACGGTAAATACGGGCAGGACCATCCATCCGCTTCGCCTCCACCGGCTCAAGCGGGCCCAAGGGCTTAAGGCGCTCCATGATTTCCTGGGAGCTGATGTATTTCCCCTTGTCCCAGAGGGCCGAAGCGCCAATGGGCATGAACTCGATAAAGCGAATCTGCAGGGGCTCGGTAAGGGTCAGCCGGGCAAAATCGATGAACTCATCGTCGTTTACCCCCTTGAGCGCAACAATATTCAGCTTGATCGGGGAAAAGCCAAGCTCCCTGGCCTTGCTGATTCCGGCCCAGACCCTGGCAAAGGCGTCCACCCCGGTGATCTGCCGGAAACGCTCCGGCCGCAGGGTATCAAGACTGATATTCAGCTTGCGGATCCCGGCTTTTTGCAAGGCCTCGGCATAATCGGCCAGCAAGACGCCGTTGGTGGTGAGACGGATGTCGGCGAGGCCAGGAATTTCGGCGAGCGCCTTGATAAAGATGAGCACATCCCGCCGCACCAAGGGTTCGCCGCCGGTCAGCCGGACTTTTTCAATGCCGAGCGAAACGGCAATGCGCACTACGCGGAGAATCTCTTCATAGCTCAACAGCTCCTCGCTTGCCAACTTTATCTGCCCATCCTGCGGTGTGCAGTACTGGCAGCGGAGATTGCAGTGATCGGTAAGGGATATCCGCAGATAGCTGATGGAACGGGCAAACATGTCCGTCAACAGCTCACCCCGGGGTTGACCGGGGTGAGCCGGATCAGGCGGGGTGACGGACGCTTCCGGCTGCTCTGGCCTATGCTGTTCGTGTTTGATTGCCATGCTCGTCTTGCGCATTAATTTAAGGGAACCTTAAAAAAATCGTGTTGAATATGTTTTCCGTCATACCGGCGAAAGCCGGTATCCACTAATTTCTGGGGTTCTTCAAAAAACTGGACACCGGTTTTCACCGGTGTGACGAATTTTGCAAGGTTCCCTCAAAAGTTGCCGACAGGAAAGATCGTCCTGGAGCGACGCCCTTTCGGCTGTCCGGATGAAATCGTCCGCGCCGCTTGCATCAATCTTTGATTTTTTCCGGCTTTCCTGCTACATAATGAGGACGTCAGACTACGACGCATGGAAGCATTCGTCAATCGTCATTTATGCATTCCCTCCTTAAAATTCACCCCGGGAAAAACCGTTTATGCTCATCCTCGGCATTGAAAGCTCCTGCGATGAAACCGCAGCGGCGGTTCTGCGCGACGGCCGCATCCTGCTGAGCAATGTCGTCAACTCCCAGGTGGCCGTGCATAGCCCCTACGGCGGGGTGGTTCCCGAGCTTGCCTCCCGCAAGCATCTGGAAAACATCTATCCGGTGGTGGAGGCGGCCCTCGCCCAGGCAGGCGTAGGCCTGGACGATCTTGACGGAGTAGCCGTCACCCAGGGTCCGGGCCTGGTCGGCGCGCTGCTCATCGGCCTTTCCTTTGCCAAGGCTGTTTCCGCTGTAAAGGGTATCCCCCATGTGGGGGTAGACCATATTGTCGGCCATCTCCTCTCCCCTTTCCTGGAGCAGGACCAGCCGGAATTCCCCTATATCGCCCTGGTTGCCTCGGGAGGACATTCCAGCATCTTCCTGGTACATGACCACACCACCAGCCAACCCCTGGGCAGAACCCGTGATGATGCGGCAGGCGAGGCCTTTGACAAGGTGGGCAAGATTCTTGGCCTCGAATACCCCGGCGGGCCGGTGATCAGCCGTTTGGCCGAGCAAGGAAACCCCGCGGCAATCCCCTTTCCCCGGGCCTGGCTTGGGCATGACAGCCTCGATTTCAGCTTCAGCGGCCTAAAAACCTCGGTGGCCAACTATGTCCACCAACACCGGCAGAAAAACGAACCGTTCCATATCCCCGATGTTTGCGCCTCTTTCCAGGAAGCCGTGGTGGAGGTCCTCTGCGAAAAGGCGCTCACGGCGGCGAGGATGCACGGGATCTCCACCGTTGCCCTGGCCGGTGGCGTGGCGGCCAATGCCCGCTTGCGCGCCGTTCTCCAGGATCTCGGCGCCCAACGGGGCATAAAAATCTTCATGCCCTCCCTGGCGCTGTGCACGGACAATGCCGCAATGATCGCCCTGGCAGGATTTTATCATTTTGCCGAAAAGGCCACGACCTCGTTTGAAACCGATGCCTATTCCCGCTCGCCGATCCTCCATCCCGGCCCGCTTTCCGGCGGAGATTCGCCGGCTCCGCCAACGGTCCGCGCCGCACCATGAACCCCAACCGCGCCGCAAAATACTATTACCTGAAATTTCTCCGCCTGCAGGGAGACCCGCATTCCCTGGCCCTGGGTGTGGCTATAGGGCTCTTTGTCGGCATAACCCCGACCATCCCCCTGCACACCGCGCTCATCGTCACCCTTGCCTGGCCCCTGCGCGGAAACATCCTTGCCGCCCTGATCGCGTCCATGGCGGTCAGCAATCCCCTTACCTGGCTGCCGCAATATTACTTTTCCTGGCTACTGGGAAACTGGCTGCTTCCCGGGCGTCTTTCCTGGGACCGCATCCAGGAGCTGCTGGGGATGTTCTCCTCGGACGCGAGCTTCCGGGAAAACCTTGCCCGCCTCGGGCAGATGGGCCTTGAAGCGGTTGCGGTCATGCTGGCCGGCGGAGTTCTGCTGGCGATCCCCTTTACCTGTGCCGGATATATTCTCGCCTTTAAATTTTTCCGCGCCCTCCGCAAAAAGAGGCAAGAAAAACACATCCTTACATGAGACCCAATGAGCAACGACCTTCCCATAAAAAAAATTCTCTCCCAGCACCAACTGGCCCCCAGCAAAAAACTGGGGCAGAATTTCCTGGTTCACCGGCAGACCGCGGAACGCATTGTCGCGCTCTCGGGCGTCACCCCGGAGGATTCTGTTCTGGAGCTTGGCGTGGGCCTGGGCTCCCTGACCCTGCCCCTGGCCGATAGGGTCAAGCAGGTCTTCGGCCTGGAGCTTGACGCCGGGATCATTGCCTACCATCAGGAGCGCCAGGATCTGCCCGCCAACGTCACCCTCATCCACCAGGATCTGCTCAAGGCCGACTTCGCCGCGCTTGCAGCCCAGACCAATGGCCCCCTGAAAATCCTGGCCAACCTACCCTACTCCATCTCCAACCTGCTTCTTTTCAAGCTCGTCGAAAACCACGAATCCCTGGACCGGGCCGTGCTCATGCTGCAAAAAGAGGTGGGCCAGCGGATTACCGCCCGGGTGGGCTCCAAGGAATACGGGGTGCTCTCCGTCCTGCTCGCCGGCTGCGCCTCGGTGGAAACCATCATGCAGGTGGGTCCCGGCCAGTTTCACCCGCGGCCCAAGGTGGATTCAGTGGTGGTGCGGATCACCTTCCGCCCGATCCCGTCAAGGGTGGCACAGCTCCCCCCCCATGACCGCAAACTGCTCCGACGCATCGTCAACGCCGCCTTTGGCCAACGGCGCAAAACCCTGCGCAACTCCCTAAGCGCCGGCATGATCAACGGCTTGTCGCGGGAGCAAATGGCCGCCCTGCTCAGCCAATCGGGGATCAATCCGGAAACCCGGGCGGAACGGCTGACCCTCGAGGATTTTGTCCGCCTGACCAATGCCGTGGCCGCCTGCCCCCCGGGCTGATTTGCCATGCGAGACTTTGTTTTTCACAACTCAACCACGATCATCTTCGGCCGAAACATCCTTGGACAGGCAGGCGGAAAAACCGCCGCCCTTGGCGTCAAAGCCTTGCTGGTCTCAGGCGGAGAGAGTCTGAAAAGGCTCGGGGTGCATCGGATTGTCCGTCACTCCCTGGATCAAGCCGGGATCGAAGTTACCGAACATGCAGGCGTACAACCAAACCCAATTCTACGCCACGTCCAACAGGGCATTGCCCTTGCGCAAAAAAACAGGATCGAGGTCGTTGTCGCCCTGGGAGGCGGCAGCGTCATTGACAGCGCCAAAGCCATTGCCGCCGGAGCCTTGGCCAGCCACGACGTCTGGGGATTTTTCAAGGGAAAGAAAAGCATCAAGAACGCCCTGCCGGTTGTCGCCGTGCCCACTGTCGCCGGCTCCGGCTCGGAAACCAACAACGGCATGGTGCTCACCAACGGGGCAACCGGGCAGAAGATCGGCATCGGCAACCGGCATCTCTGCCCGAAAATCGCCATCCTGGACCCCACCGTCACCTTCAGCGTTCCGCCCACCACCACCGCCTTCGGGGCAGTGGACGCCTTCAGCCATCTGCTTGAGTTCTACCTGAACCGGGAAGAGTCCTTCTCCCCCTTGCAGGACCACTACAGCGCCGGACTCATGCAAACCCTGATGCAAGCCTGCAAAACAGCCTTGGCCAACCCCTTGGATTACCAGAGCCGGGCCGAGCTCCTCTGGGCAAGCAGTCTGGCCCTCAACGGCATCAGCGCGGCAGGCCTGGGCCGGGTCGGCTTTCCCTTCCACCTGATCGAACACTCCCTCAGCGCCATGCACGACATCCCCCACGGCGCTGGCCTCGCGGCCATCCTGCCGGGAGCCATGGCGTATGGCGCCAGGAAAAACCCGGCCCGCCAAGCCCTTTTTGCCGTCCAGGTTTTTGGACTTGAGGCCGCGGATCAGCGCCTCCTTGCCCGGGAAGGGATCCGTCTTTTCCGGCAATGGCTGCAAACAATAGCCGTCCCCACCTCATTGGCCGACCTGGGTCTCTCGCACAAGGATATCCCCGCCCTGGCCGAAAACACCAGGGCGCAGGCACGGCTGTGGCGGCTCAGCGAGTATCCGCCGGAGATTGTGGAGGCAATTCTGCAGGAGTGTCTTTAACGATAAAATGTCCGGAAGGCCCTGTGTATTCGACCAGTTCCGCGGTCAAGGAGCCGATGATAATCTTCGCCTGAATTCTGGTGGGGATTCGCCAGGCATCGTCGGTGAGCCAGACCAACGGATCCCCTATCTTTTCATACAGCCCCTTGAACTTCAGGTGCGGCTGGACCTTGAGGGTCTTTTTCTTTCCCAGCACGCTTTCCCGTTCTTCCTTTCCCTCCACCGTAACGACCACCTCATGCCGCTTTTTATCGGCAAAGGTGGGAACGATCATCGGGTAATCCCCGGCAAACGACAACGCCCGCATGAAGAAAAACGAGGAAAACTCGTTATGCATCGGGCCATCGAGCTGGTAGACATCTGCCGGCTCGTTATTTTTACGATAGGAGACCCGAAAATTTTCCTGATCATAGAGGGTAAGCTTGCTGTTAACCCGACGCCCCTCCTTCTGCTGCATTTCATGGCGGCGGGGCAACCGCATCCGCCCCTGCACGATGGTGCGGAACGTATCCTCCACCGGGTAGAACACCTCGAGCAGCCCCGCACTCCTTGCGGTAAGATCAAGGGAAAACGTCTCCGGCCTGTCCGCGACGGTATTGATCCGCATAACCAGTTCCCCCGCCGTAATGCCAAGCCAACTGACCGTGTAGCGCAGTGTCTCCCCTCCGGCATAGGCGGTTTGCAGCAACGCCTCGTCTGGGGAGGTGCCGGGATATGCCCCGGTCGCACGGGGGGACGAAGCACGCACGACAAGAAAACCATCGGCATCGATTAATGCCTCGCCCCGGGCAAGGAGAGGCACAAGCAGAAAACAGAGCAGACAGACAAGGATCATGCCCCCCCGGAAATTGGAGATATTTTCCACCGTCACTCTGTGCATGGAAGCCTCGCCCAAAAAAGAGTACCGCATGATTGGCATCTTCATTTTTTTGCTGTTTTCACCTAACTTTTTTATGGTACATAGGTACGATACCATCGTCAACGCGGCAAACCAACAACGCAGATGCACGCCTCATCGAAAAAAAAACAAAGAGAAGCACCCATGTCCGCCACAACCATGAAACAGTATGGCCAATTTACCGCCATCATGCACAGGGAATACGAACGCGCGGTGAAAAAAATACGGGAAGAATTATCACAGGGCCGGACATATGACCATGCCTGTGACACCCTCACCGACATCAGCCCGGAGATACGGACTTTCGTCAAGGAAGATTTTCTCAAAATCATCATCGCGGAAGAACATTTCGGAGCGGGGATCGACATCTCCGACATCGCCATGTTCCTTGAGCTTCCCTACGAAAAAGTTCAATCAGCCAGGCAGTCCCTCCTCAACGACATGGCGCGGGAAACCCAATGCAGTTTGCAACTCCAGGAAAAAAAAATCAACTGACATCACGCCGGGCACAACAGAACCCCCTCTCGGCCAAGCCGCAGGGGGGGTAAAACTCCGAATGGCGGACAAAAAAATAGGCGGGCCTCACTCTTGAAGCCCGCCCGGAATCAGAAAAACCGCTCAGCGCATGCTACCAACGGCTGGAGCGATGACGCAGGCCGGAGCCCATCCCCACGCCAGGACCGTCACAAAAACCAGGCCCGAACCCGGCCGGGGCAATGCCTGCTTCCTGGGCCTTCTTGTGCATCAGGGTACGGAGGTCGAACAACTCCTCGGAGAGCTTGGCCGCTTTTTTCTCATCCGGCTTTTCCCCGCTCATAACCGCTCTCAACTCCGTTTTCTTGGAAACCATCTTTTTGCGCAGGTCGGTGTTCTCGTTAAAGAATTTTTCCCTGGCCTTCATGGTCTCTTCGCTTACCTGCCCCTGGCCTTGCCCCATGCCCATCATTGCGCAGCCCTGCCCCATGCCCGGGCCGCCTCCCCAAGGTTTCGCCTCGGCCACCTGATACCCTGCCAGGCCAATCGTAGCTATTGCGGCAACTGCGAGTACTGTCTTTTTCATCGTCTACCTCCTGAATATGTGGTTGTGAATTCAATGGGTTGCAATGGTTTCTCTCTGCTCCCTGCTAATACAACAACCATGCCAGAGGCAAAACAATCAACGCAACATCTTGAAATTAAATATTTTTTAACAAAAAAAATGAACGGCGCTCCCTACGGAATCACAACAAAAATATGCAGGCTGGATATTTTTTATCCATGCCCGGCACGACAGGCTGGCTATTTTTTACCCAACCAGGAATCCCCCGGCAACAACAAGACGCCCGGATGCTGTCCAGGCCTCATTTTCATTACCGGAACAAACGAGGAACAACAATTGCTTGTGTCTTGAAATCGTGGTTTTATGAAAAGGGCAGACTCTCCATGCAGGAAAAGAATTCCCCAGGATAAGGCGTCATGAAAAAAGAAACAAAGATCATCACCTCTCCCTTTGCCTATGCCTCTCCCTGGATTCTCGCCACGGCCATAGGCATGCTCATTGCCATTGTTTTTTTCTTTGCAGTCAACAATCTGCAACGGGAAAAACGGATCATGACCGATAGTCTTCTCAACAAGGGGCAGGCGATCATCCGTTTTGTCGGCGCGGGGACCAGGGCCTCAATGATGATGGGCACCGCCAATAATCAGCAATTCCAGCATCTTATCGAACAGGTTGCCGGTGAATCAAGTCTTCTCTATATCGTGGTTGCCGACAACACGGGGACAATCGTGGCACACAGCACCCCTGCCCTGACGGGCGGCACGCTTGACCATCCCCTGCTTTCCGACCCGAATCTTTCCCCTTTTGGCACACACCGGATCATCAACGACCCGAAAACCAATCACAAGGTCTTTGAGGTTGTGGCGCCATTCAAACCATTCATGCGCGGGCGAGGCCATTTTTTCAGACAACGCATGCAGGCCCTGGCGCAGCCGGAAAAACAGGACAGCCCTGCCGGAGAAAATGCGCCTTGCCGCCCTTTCCCCGCCGATAATGCTTGGCAGCCGGAAAACAATCTCTTCATTATCGTCGGCCTGGACATGACGGAACAGGATGCGATCATCCGGCAGGACCGGCGACACATGCTGTACATGTCCATCGCCATGCTGCTGGTGGCGATCGGCGGCTGGATTGCCTTGCTCACCGCGCAGAGTTATCGATCCTCGCAAAAAACCCTTATCAATATGCGGGCCTTCACGGATCTGCTCATCTCCCGTCTGCCCGTGGGCATCATCGCAACCAATGCCGAAGGACATATCCAGACCTTCAACAGCACAGCGGCGGAGTTTACCGGAAAAACCCCGGAACAGACCATTGGCCATCTCCAGACAGCAGTCCTGCCGCAGATCCGGCAACTCATCCCCCCGCCAGGACTGGAAGGAGAAACCATCGAACAAGAGATCTTCCTGCCGCCGGATTCGTCGCCCCCCAAGCACCTGCGCGTCAGCTCCGTGCCCATAACCGATGAGCAAACCAACACCATCGGCAGGGTTGTGCTCATGTACGATCTTACAGAGACAAAAAAGCTCGAGGCCCAGGTCCGCCGGCACGACCGCCTTGTCGCCCTGGGCAAAATGGCCGCAGGCGTCGCCCATGAGGTACGAAACCCCCTGAGCTCCATCAAAGGGTTCGCCACCCTGCTCGGCTCTCGTTTTCCTGAAGAAAGCGAGGAGGGTGAAGCGTCCAGGCTGTTGATCAACGAGGTGGAGCGTCTCAACCGCAGCATCACCGAACTGCTCACCTATGCAAGGCCACTTCCCCTGGCCGTCGCCGAGATTGAAATCAAGCCGTTTATCGAGGCATCCCTCAAGCTCATCCAGAGTGACGCCACGGAACTGGGCGTTGCCGTGCGCCATGAGATCTCCCTGGCGCAAAAACTGGTGCGCCTGGACAAGGACCGCTTCAATCAGGTTCTGCTGAACCTCTATCTCAACAGCTTGCAGGCCATGGAACACGGCGGGGAATTACAGGTGTCGGTGCAGGAGGGGACCCGGCCGGGCACCGTGGAAATACAGGTACGGGACACGGGCTGCGGCATCGCGGAGGATACCCTGGAACGGGTCATGGACCCGTATTTTACGACCAAACCGGAAGGCACCGGCCTGGGACTGGCCATGGTGTATAAAATCATTGACGAGCACGGGGGCGCGATCAAAATCACAAGCAAGCAAGGGCAAGGCACCACGGTGAGCATTGTCCTGCCGGGGTAAACGGTGTTAGCAGAAAAGAAACATGGCTCGATCTCTGAAATGTAAACGCGCAGCAGTGCCGCAGATGCGCGTGTCAATTGTCGGCAGCAGTGCCGACCAAGAGGCCCGCGACCTGTGCTATTGCACATGAGCTGGCCGATGACAGCTAAGCGAGCGAGCGAGACTGCGAAGCAGATGCGGTGCTGCTGCACGTTTACTCTTTTTCGCGCCTGATCCGCGCCCCGGCCCGGGTGAGTTTGCCCACCAGGTCGTCATACCCCCGGTCCAGATGATACACCCGGGAGATATGGGTTTCCCCTTCGGCGGCAAGGGCCGCGATCACCAACGAGGCGCTGGCCCGCAGATCCGTGGCCATCACCGGCGCGCCGCTCAACCGGCCGGTGCAGGTGACGATGGCGCTGTGCCCGTCCACCTTGATGTCCGCCCCCATGCGGTGCAGTTCTGCCACATGCATGAAGCGGTTCTCGAAGATGGTCTCGGCGATCACGCTTAAGCCGGAACTCAAAGTCATCAGCGCCATGATCTGGGCCTGCAGATCCGTAGGAAAACCGGGATAGGGCATGGTTTTGATGTCCACGCTCTGGAGTGGCCCCTTGCGGGTAACATGGATGCGATCGCGGCCCTCCTCGATGGAGAGCCCGGCGGCCCGCAATTTTTCCAGCAGGGCCGGCAGATGCTGCGGGTTGCACTGGGTCACCGTGGCATCGCCGCCAACCGCGCCGACGGCAATGAGGTAGGTTCCCGCCTCGATCCGGTCCGGGATGACCTCTTGTTCGGCCCCATGCAGCTTCCTGACCCCCTCAACCACCAGGGTGTCCGAGTCCTTGCCCTTAATCCGCGCCCCCATGGCGACAAGCAGATCGACAAGATTGCCGATTTCCGGCTCCCGTGCCGCATTCTTGATCACGGTGACGCCCTCGGCCAGGGTCGCGGCCATGAGGATATTCTCGGTGCCGGTGACGGAAGGGATATCGAAACAGACGGTGCCTCCCTGCAACCTTCCCCCGACCTTGGCATCAACATAGCCCTGGGTCAATTCGTATGTGGAGCCGAGTTTCTCCAGCCCCTGGAGATGGAAATTGATGGGCCGGGCGCCGATGGCGCAGCCTCCGGGCAAGGAAACCCGGGCCATGCCGTGCCGGGCCAGCAACGGGCCCAGAACTAGCACCGAGGCCCGCATGGTCTTCACCATCTCGTAGGAAGCCTCGCAACTGGTGATCGTCGAGGCATCAAGCACCAGCACCGTGCCGTCTTTCTGCCACTTGACCCCGAAAGATTCCAGCAGGGTGAGAAAGGTTCTGGTATCCCGAAGATCCGGCATATTGCGCAAGATGATCGGCTCCGCGCTCAACAGACAGGCGGCCATCAGCGGCAGGGCGGCATTTTTAGCGCCGCTCACCGAAATTTCACCGTGCAGGGGATATCCACCTTCGATAACTATTTTGTCCATGACAATTCTCACTTAATAAAAAAAGCAACACGGGGCAGCGGTACGATTCAGCGGCGACGGGCCTGGAAAATACGCGGCAAACCAGCCAGATCAAAATGGACCTGCACCCTATCATATTCGGGAAAGGAAGAAAAGATTTTCAACACCGCATCCTGCTGATCCGCGCCGATCTCCATGCAAAACAGGCCGCCGCTCAGCATGACCGGGTGAACCTGTGCTGCCAAAGCGCGGATATCGGCAAGACCGTCAGCCCCGGAGAACAAGGCCCCATGGGGCTCAAAATCCCGCACCTCCGGCTGGAGGGCGTCCTTTGCCGTTGTTGCGATGTAAGGCGGATTGGAGACAACCAGGGCAAACCTTTTCTCCTGACCAATGGCCGTCAACCAGTTGCCATTGAGTAAAAAAACCCTCGACTGAAACTGATGGAAGCCGATATTTTCCCTGGCAACCCCAAGGGCCTCCCAGGAGAGATCCACCCCGAACACCTGACGATCGGCAAGTTCGCGGGCCAGGACAACGGTTATCGCTCCACTCCCGACGCCCAGGTCCAGGACCGGGCCAGGAGGCAGGCCGTCCTGCCGCACCGCGGCAAAAATCCTTTCGAGAAGCTCCTCGGTTTCTGGCCGGGGGATGAGGACCTTGGGGGAAACCTTGAAAGGCAGCGACCAGAATTCCTGCTTGCCGGTGATGTAAGCCAATGGTTCCCGAAGGAGACGCCGGGAAAGGAGGACCTGAAAAAAAGAAAGGTGCTGCGGCGGGATTTCCTGCTCCAAGGCAAGAAAAAATTGGCTGCGGGAAAAGCCCAGAACATGGCCAAGCAGAAGCGCGGCCTCGATTTCCGGCTCGGCAACGGATGCCTGGGCAAGACGCTGGACGCTCTCCCGATATGCCTCTTTGAGAATCATGACGAGTCTTCCGGGTTCGGGGAAAAACGGTACGCCGCGTGCACGGACCCGCGTTATTGCATAATCTGCAGGGCTTCCGTCTGAAAATGAACCGTGAGCGGATCGATGATATCGTCAAGTTTTCCCATCAGGATATCGTCGAGCTGGTACAGGGTGAGATTGATCCGATGATCGCTGACCCTGCCCTGCGGGAAGTTATAGGTGCGGATGCGTTCGCTCCGGTCGCCGCTGCCCACCTGGCTCTTGCGGTCCGCGGACATTTTTTCGTCCTGCTCGCGCTGCATCTTGTCGAGGAGCCGGGCGCGAAGAACCTGCAAGGCCTTGGCCTTGTTCTTGTGCTGGGATTTCTCATCCTGACAGGTCACCACCAGCCCGGTGGGCAGATGGGTAACCCGGACCGCGGAATCGGTGGTATTGACGCTCTGGCCGCCGGAGCCGGTAGAACGGTAGACATCGAAGCGCAGGTCGTTGGGACTGATATCCACCTCAACCTCTTCCGCCTCGGGGATAACCGCCACGGTAACGGCGGAGGTATGGATCCGTCCCTGGGTTTCCGTTTCCGGAACCCGCTGCACCCGATGGGCGCCGGACTCATATTTCAATTTGCTGTAGACGTGTTCGCCGCTGATCAGAGCGATGATTTCCTTGAAACCCCCGATTCCGGTGGGATTGCTGGTCATCACCTCGACCTTCCACCCCTGCTGCTCGGCATACCGGCTGTACATCCTGAACAGGTCGCTGACAAACAACGCCGCCTCGTCTCCGCCGGTGCCGGCCCTGATCTCAAGAAGGATATTTTTATCATCATTGGGATCCTTGGGGAGCAGGGCAACCCGCAGGTCCTTGACCAACTCCTCCTGGCGGATTTCAAGCTCGGCAAGGTCAGCCCGGACAAGGTCCTTGAGTTCGACGTCCTCTTCGTCCTGAAGCAGAAGACGATTGTCGGCGATTTCCCGGTTGACCTTCTTGTAGTTGTTGTACAGCTCATCAAGCTTTGCCAGGTGGGCATGCTCCTTGGCCACCTGGCGAAATTCGGCTTGATCATTTGCCAGCTGCGGCTCTGAAAGTCTGGCCTCAAGCGCGAGCTTGCGTTCTGCAACATTTTCAAGTTGGGCAAACATGGGCATCTCGTCAAAAAAGGAACGCCCCTGAGCCATATCCCCTAACAGGAAAGGCCCAAAGGCGTTAGCAACACAAAAAAACGTGTTTGTTACTTGGCGGTTTGCTTGCCGTATTTCTTATTGAACTTGTCAATCCGGCCTGCGGAGTCGATCAGCTTCTGCTTGCCGGTGAAAAACGGATGGCAGGCGGAACAGATTTCCACTTTTATTTCAGGAAGAATTGAACCAAGCTCAACCGCATTGCCACACGCACATACGGCATTGATTTTATGATATTCGGGATGCACACCTTCTTTCATGGACAGAAACCTCCGGTAAATTAGCAAGAAATCCATTACACACAGCCCAGCCGGGGGATATTTCCCGACAAAACCTGCAAAAAACAGTGGATTATATCGTTATATTATTATTTTTGCAAGCCAGGAATTACGGATTGAAAAAAATCAACCGCCCTTCATGGAATCAAAAAATTCGGCATTGGAACGGGTTCCCTTCATCTTATTGAGGAAAAACTCCATGGCGTCGATGGGGTTCATGGAGCCGAGAAGTTTGCGCAAGATCCAGACCTTGTTCAATTCTTCCGCCGTGAGCAAAAGCTCTTCCTTGCGGGTTCCGGATTTGGCCATGTCGATGGCGGGAAAGATTCTCCGGTCCGCGATCTTGCGGTCGAGCACCAGCTCCATATTACCGGTTCCCTTGAACTCCTCGAAGATAACCTCATCCATCCGGCTGCCGGTCTCGATCAAGGCGGAAGCAAGGATGGTCAAACTGCCGCCCTCCTCGATGTTGCGCGCCGCGCCGAAAAAACGCTTCGGCCGATGCAGGGCGTTGGAATCAACACCGCCGGAAAGAATCTTGCCGCTGGGCGGCACCACCGTATTGTACGCCCTGGCCAAACGGGTAATGCTGTCCAGCAGGATCACCACGTCTTTCTTGTGCTCCACCAGCCTGCGGGCCTTATCGAGCACCATCTCGGCCACCTGGATATGACGCTGGGGCGGCTCGTCGAAGGTGGAACTGATCACCTCGGCATTGACGCCCCTGGCCATGTCGGTGACCTCCTCGGGCCGTTCGTCGATCAACAGAACGATGAGAATGATCTCTTTATGATTCCTGGTAATGCTGTTGGCGATATCCTTGATCAACACCGTCTTGCCGGTGCGGGGCGGAGCAACGATCAGGCCGCGCTGGCCCTTGCCGATGGGGGACATGATATCCATGATCCGCATGGAATAATTGTCCGGCTCCCGCTCAAGGTGAATACGCTCTTGGGGATGCAACGGCGTAAGGTTGGAGAACAGGGTTTTATCCCGGGCCTTTTCCGGCGGATCATAATTGACGCTGTCAACCTTGAGCAGGGCAAAGTAGCGCTCCCCTTCCTTGGGAGTGCGCACCGGCCCCTCAATGGTGTCGCCGGTGCGGAGATTGAGCCGCCGGATCTGGGAAGGCGAAACATAGATGTCGTCGGGGCCCGGCAGATAATTGTAATACGGCGCCCGCAGAAAACCGAAGCCGTCCGGCAGCACTTCAAGTACACCGCTGCCCCAGTTCTCGCCGTTTTTCTCTGCTTGCCCACCGGCAGCCTGCAGGATGGCAAAGATCAGCTCCTGCTTGCGCATGGCGCTGTATTCTTCGATGCGGTAATCCTTGGCGAGCTTGGTCAGCTCGGTAATCTTCATTAATTTAAGTTCAGATAAGTTCATGCAATCCTTTTCTCCATCTCACGGACACTCGCTCGCTAAAGTATGGTTATGATCATTGTCTTGCTTGAACCGCGGCCAGCCACGGCAAGAGTAAAAAATTCAGCCCGTAGCGCAACAAAAACGCTGCGCGGATATCCGTGCCCGGATCCATCACAACACACACAGTCTGAAATGAAAAAATTTTGAAATATTTCCGCTGGACAACGAAAAAACCAGAGAAAACCGCCACAAAAAAACCGAAGCAGTACCGGTTATTTTCGACAATGCGAAAATTTTACAGAGAGCACGATATGAAATTGAACAGGTTGTTTTCGAGAATTGGGCTAGAGGGCTGAATAGTATTCTCGGATTATCTTGGCCTTAAAAAACACAAAGGAAGGATATGTGCATGACTTTTTCGTATGCGATGCGCAATAGTATTGACTAATCGGCCCAGTGTCAACATTTTTTTCGCAAATCACCCAACTCCACAAAAAAAATAATTAATCATTTTTTACTCACTTTTTCTTGCCATCATCTGATACTATTTGTATATTGTCGAGTTTTCTACCCCAGTGACATAGTACCCTGTATTTGCGAGCAACAGAAAGAAAACTTTGAAACCAGGAGAGGTTAGCACGTGCCTGCCGATATAAAAGCAAGACTCCTCGAAGCCGGAAAAGACGAAGGATGCGTAACCCTCTCCTTCCTGAACGACCTGATCCCGGAGGGCAAGGACGCTGAAGCCATCGACGGTATTTTCGATTTTCTCAACGAGAACAATATCGAAATAGTCAGCCAGGAAAAATCCGGCAAGAAGAAAACCCTCGACGGCAAGAGCTGGGAGGGCAATGGTGATGGCCAGCTTGAAGACGTCCCCCTTGACGATGACGACGATAAGCTCATGGACGCCGCCGCCCTTGTCTCCAAGGAGGATAGTCCTGAGCCGGAAGAAACCACCACCACCTACCTCCGGGAAATGGGCAAATTCGAGTTGCTCACCCCGCAGGAAGAAGAAAAATACAGTAAATGCATTCGCGAGGGATTTGACGGGATTATCCGCTCGGTTCGCCAGGACCAGCATGGAACCGAGGAACTGCGCCAATTGGTTGAGCGCATTGACCTGTGGGAAAAACGCGACCCGACCCTGAAACCCAAAAAACAGCATCTCAACTTCATGATGCGCTCCATCGCCAAGGCATGCGAGATGCATCCGCGTAACAAAAAGCTCCAGGAGATGCAGTGCAAGCTGGAGATGTTCCACCGCTCCATTGAGGTTGCCAAGGATGCCATGATCAAGGCCAACCTGCGCCTGGTGGTCAGCATCGCCAAACGCTACATGCACCAGGGCCTCACCCTGGCCGATCTTATCCAGGAAGGCAACCTCGGCCTGATGCGGGCCGTTTTCCGCTTCGACTACACCAAGGGCAACAAGTTCAGCACCTACGCCAGCTGGTGGATCAGGCAGGCGATCACCAGGGCCATCCTGGACAAGACCAGAACCATCCGGCTGCCCGTGCATTTTCTGGAGCTTCGCAGCCAGTTCTTCAAGGCGTTTTATTCGCTCCTCAAGGAACTGGGCCGCGAACCCACCCCCATCGAAATTTCCGAAAAAACCGGGCTGCCGATGGACAAGATCCTCGCCATCCTGGAGGCCTCCAGGGAGCCGATCTCCCTGGAAACCCCGGTGGGCGACGACGACTCCACCCTGGGAGACTTCCTGGAAAACCAGGAATCGGTTTCGCCATACGAGGCGGTGCAGAATCAACAGCTTTCCGACCGGGTTACCAGCATCCTCAACACCCTGAGCACCCGGGAAGAAAAGATTATCCGGCTGCGCTTCGGCATTGGCGAGGACGCGGAATACACCCTGGAAGAGATCGGCAAACGGTTCAATGTCTCGCGGGAACGCATCCGGCAGATCGAGAAAAAAGCGCTTAATCGGTTGCGGCATTCCAGCAGGCGGGAGAAGCTCAAGCATTTTCTGGACTGACCGCGCCTGTTTCGTTTTTCCTTTCGCACCGCCGCGCATGCAGCACCATGCCGGATAATGCGATCAGCCGCCACATGCTGATCCTTTCCCAGCCGGAAGTCCGCAGATAAAACACATGCTGCCAGAGACAGACCGCAACCCGCTTCTTCCGGCACTCCTGGCCTTTGCCGCCGGCGCAATGGCTGCAGAGTCCGGCTGGTTGCCGGCCTCCTCTTCTCTGTGGCCGGCTGCCGTCCTGATTGCCCTTCCGGCTGTCCTCTTTCTGCGTCGCCGGCCCCAGGCACGATCGTGCTTTCTCCCCCTGCTGCTTATCCTGTTCTCCCTCTGCGGCCTGCTGTACACAGGATCCTTTCTGGCGCCTCCGCTGCCACCCCATCATCTCGCCCGCCTCATCCCGGAAAAGCAGGATGCCAGCCTGACCGGCACATTGATCCGAAAACCGGTGTTCAAGAATGGCAAAACCCAACTCATTCTTGAAACGGACAGCATCCTCCTCCTTTCAGACCAAGCTCCTCGAGCCACAACAGGTCGTGTCCTGCTCACAGTCAACGCCCCCCTGCTCAAGGAGTTCGTTCCCGGCCGGGACTATCTGGTGCGCGCCCGGCTTTCCCTGCCGGACAAGCCGGCAAACCCCGGGGTTTTTGACTACGCAGAATATCTGGCCGCCGATGATATCCTGGTCAAGGGCTGGGTTGCCACCCCCCTTTTCATCCAGCCCATTGCCCCCTCTGCCGCAAACAGCCTCCCTTCGCCGAGATATTTTCTTGAGGGATTCCGGCACCAGTTCGAGGCCTTTCTCCACGCACATCTTGCCCAGGACAACGCCGCGCTGTACCAGGCCCTCCTCCTTGGCGACCGCAGCGCCATTTCGCCGGAAATCACGGAAAACTACCAGGCTTCCGGCATCATGCACCTTCTGGCCATCTCCGGGAGCCATCTCGTTGTAGTGGCTTTTTTGTCCACGATCTTCTTTCGTTTTCTGGTCAATCGCTCTCCCAGGCTGTTGCTCCGGCTGCCCGCGGCCAAAATCTCCCTGATTCTCTCGTTCCCCGCCCTTTTTCTCTATGCCGGGCTTGCCGGTTTTCAACCCCCGGTAATGCGGGCCTTGCTCATGACCGGGGTCTTCATGGTCGCCCTTCTTCTCGACCGCCAATGGTCCAGCCTGAACAATCTCGCCATTGCCGCCTTCTGCATCCTTCTGTCCAACCCCCTCACCATCCACACTGCCTCCTTTCAGCTCTCCTTTGCCGCCACTGCGGCAATAATCCTCGTCATACCGCGGATCGCTGCCTGGCGTCCCCAAAAAGGGAACCGGACTCCCTGGCAGAGATTGCGATACTTCCTCATCTCCGGACTTTTCATTTCAGGCGCCGCCTTTCTTGCCACCGCTCCGCTCGCCCTGTTCCATTTCAACCGGATTTCCCTGGCCGGCCCCATTACCACCCTGCTGGTCACGCCTTTTCTCTGCTTCTTGACCCTGCCCATGGGGCTGCTGGCCATTCTCACCCAATCCTTCGCCCCTGCCGTCGCACTCTTCTTTTTACAAACCGGCGCGCTCGGCATCCACGTTTCCCACGTGCTGACCGGTTTTCTCGCCGGACTGCCGTTTTCCTCTTTCTGGCTCCCCACCCCGACCATCCCGCTGTTAATTCTTTCCTACGCGCTGCTTCTTCTGATCTTCCGCCACAGGCGGACGCTTCCCCTTCTGGCCATGCTCGCCTGTTTCGCCGTGCTGCTTTCCGGCTACGCCCGGTTGCCGAAAGCGCACGACAACTCGATGGAGGTCTCTTATTTGGCCGTGGGAAACGGCAGCGCCACGGTCGTGCAACAGGCAGACCGCCAGGTCATCCTCATCGACGGGGGCGGACCGCCCGCCGGACTTTTCAATGTTGGAGAGCGGGTGATCGCGCCGTTTCTCTGGCACCAACAGATCAGGCGGGTGGACCAGATCATCCTCACCCATGCCCATGCCGATCACTTCAACGGCCTGCCCTGGATCATACAACGGTTTCAGCCCAAGATTCTCTGGCTCAGCGAAACCAGCGGCCAGGAACCGGGCTATGCCGCGCTTCTTCGCGGGGCGAAAGAGGCTGGTTGTCAGGTGCGGATTGCCAAGGGAGGGGAAGTACTTACCGGCGGGGACACCCAGCTTGCCATCACCTGCCTGGCCAATCTGGCACTGAGCGGAAACAGGGAACCGATCGCGGACAACCCCAACAACAGGGGCCTGGTCCTGCGGTTGGACCACGGCGAAAACACCTTTCTTTTTCCTGGGGACATAGAAAAGGACTACGAGGAACACATCCTGCAAGAAAGCAGCCAACTCAAGGCCGAGGTTCTCCTGCTGCCCCATCATGGCCTGGGTTCGTCGGGCAGCCCCCGGTTCATGGAGGCCGTGGGGCCGCGTTACTTCGTGGTGTCAACGGGCAAGAAGGAGCCGTTTCCCCCGGTGCAATATCAGGACTCCGGAGGACATCTCTTTTCAACGGCCCGCCATGGCGCCGTCTCTTTTCTCTCAGACGGGAAAAAACTCACTGCCACTCCCCATAGGGCTGCAAGCGAACCGCCCCGCCCATGAAGGAATGCGCAGGAACGGGCCCCCACCTTTAGGCATCGGTAAAATCCGTGGGCGGCTTCTTGAGGAACTGAACGAACTTGCTCTTGTCGATGCAGTTTATGTAGGCGTCATCCCCGGAAATCCAGCCTTTCTTGATCAGATCCATGATCGCGTCGTCCAGGGTCTGCATGCCGAATTTCTTCCCGGTCTGCATGGCGGAAGGAATCTGGTAGGTCTTGCCTTCGCGGATCAGGTTCCGCACCGCCGGGGTGCAGATCAGGATCTCCAGCGCGGCGCAACGCCCCTTGATATCCACCCTTTTAAACAGGGTCTGGGAAACCACGGCCTTCAGGGCATCCGCCAGGGTGGAGCGGACCTGCGCCTGCTGGTTGGACGGAAAAATTTCGATGATCCTGTCCACGGTCTTGTTGGCGTTCAGGGTGTGCAGGGTGCCGAAGACCAGATGGCCGGTCATGGCCGCTTCCATGGCCAGGGCAATGGTTTCCAGATCGCGCATTTCGCCGACCATGATGATGTCCGGGTCTTCACGGAGCGCCCCCCGCAGGGCGGCGGAAAAGGACTGGGTATGCAGCCCCACCTCCCGGTGGTTGACGATGCAGTTCTGACTCTTGTGCACGAACTCGATGGGGTCTTCGATGGTCAGAATGTGGTCCTTGCGCAGCTTGTTTGCCTGATCGACAATGGCCGCCAGGGTGGTCGACTTGCCGCTGCCCGTGGGGCCGGTGACCAAAACCATCCCCTTTGGCAGGGTGGCGAGCTGGGCGACAACCTGGGGCAGCCCCAGTTGGTCGCAGCCCAGGATATTGCTGGGAATCTCCCGAAACACCGCGCCGATTCCATATTTCTGCATAAACAGGTTGCCGCGGTACCGGGCAAGTCCGGGAATTTCATAGCCGAAATCCACATCGCCGGTCTCCTCGAACACCTTGACCTTTTCTTCGGAAACAATCTCATAGAGCATGGCCTTGAGCTCATCGTTGTCAAGGACCTTGAACTTGACCCGCTCCATCTCGCCGCGGATGCGAAGAATCGGCTGCTGACCGGAAACCATATGCAAGTCCGAGGCGCCCTGTTCGTTCATCAGTTTAAAAAAAGCATCGATCTGAGCCATGCACAAAAACTCCTGTTATCAACCGGTTGAAGATCCCAAAAAGACACGCCCGAAAAAGAGGGGCTCGTCCATGCAGCAATTATGCAACAGTAATGCTAGTATATAGATCCGAGTAAAATTACTCCACGCAAAAAAATACAGCCTTCGACAAAAAAGTATCCCTGGAAAATGCCGCCCTACATCGATCTGCATACCCACTCAACCTGTTCGGACGGACTGCTCACCCCGACCGCTCTTCTGGACCTGGCCGCCCGCCGGGGGCTTGCGGCCATCGCCCTCACCGACCACGACACCGTCACAGGGGTTGCCGAAGCTCTGTCGCGCGGCACAATCGTCGGGGTGGAGGTGCTGAGCGGGATAGAGATAAGCAGCGACCTTGCCGGAACCTCGCTCCATATTCTGGGCTACGGCTTCGACCATGAACATCCCGGGCTCCTCGCCTTTCTGGCAAGGCTGCAAGAGGCCCGGCACAACCGCAACCAGGGCATCATGGAGCGTCTCCGGACCCTCGGCATCTCCATAACCAACGAAGAGCTGACCCGGATTGCCGGAGAACAGATCGGCCGGTCCCACTTCGCCCGGCTGCTCACCCAGAAAGGATTGGCCAGGAACAGCCAGGACGCCTTCAGCCGCTACCTCAAACGCGGCGCTCCCGCCTTTGTCGAACATATCAAGCCCCAGGCCGACGAAGTAATCAGCCAAATCTCCAAGGCCAACGGCCTGGCGGTACTCGCCCATCCGGTCTACCTGATTCCGAGCCTGGAACAAAACCCCGGCCTGGTTGCCACGCTCAAGGAGTACGGGCTGACAGGGCTTGAGACCTTCTACCCCACCCATTCAAAAAAGTTCTCCCGCTTCCTGCAAGCCCTTGCCGCGCAACACGGGTTGCTCCTCAGCGGCGGCACGGATTATCACGGCGACACACACTCTGTCACCCCCTTGGGCGGCAACGCCAAAACCATCCGCGTTCCTCTTCAGCTCCTGCAGGAGATCAAGCAGAGGCTGGGAGCAACCAATGCCGCGCCGCACCGGGAGGCAGCCCACCTTTTTTTATGAAAAAGCGGGATTGACTTCCCGGCCTGCCGACAGTACTACAGAGTAGTTTCGGAAGTTGCCGGCCGCGCGGACACACCAGCAAAAACTCCCTGTCAGCGCATTGCCTGCTTGACCGCGAGCACAGACAAAAAAGGGGGAACCCATGACCGGCGATGAATACATCCTCTCCATCCTCAAAAAATATGAAGTTCCAAGGGGGCCTGAATCCCCCGCCGAACAGACAGCGAAGCACATTGCCCCCAAGATCCAGCGGTGGGCAGGAGGCTGGCTGTCCGCCCTGTCGTATTCCGGCGCCTATGCCAAGCAAACCGCCGTGCATGGCGTAACCGATGTGGACCTCTTTATCTCCCTCAAACCCGGGATGCCCGGGACAATGCAAAAAATCTATGACGAGCTGTTTACCCTGGCCGCCTTGCATGGCTGGAACCCCATCCGGAGGCATGTCGCCATCGGCATCTCAAAAAACGATATAACCCTCGACCTGATTCCCGGCCGTGCGCTGGCCGGCAACGAGAACTATCACGACCTGTACTGGCTCAAATCCGATTCCTTGCGGCACACCAACCTGAGCCTCCATATCGAGACCGCCTCCAAATCGCATCGCCTTCGCGAAATCCAGGCAATCAAGATCTGGAGGCATATTCACCGGCTTGACTGGCCATCCCTGTACCTTGATTGTTTTGTCATAAACGCCCTGGCAGGAAGAAGCACGGATTCCCTCGCCTACAATGTTCTGCACGCCCTGGACATGATAGGGGAAGCCCTTGAAACCACCTCCATCGTTGATCCGGCCAACCCGGACAACGTGCTTTCGCGTGATGCGACACCAGAGGATAAAAAAAATATCGCGGAGCAGGCAAAAAAATCCGCCGCCCAACAGCACTGGGAAGACATCATCTGGTAGAAACCGTGCCATACTGGACAATGGTCTCCCCGCGCATCCCCGCCGCCCTTTTTTTCCTTGATCCATTCCTTACAATGCACCTATGATATTCATGGTGCATGCCCTTTTTGCGCAAGCACTTTTTCACCCCCCGCGTCCGTGCAAGCCTTTTTTCCGCAGAAAGGCCAAGAACACCGCACCGGGCGCCCACCGCTTTGTTACATATTTTTTCTTGAAATATCTCCAGCAAGGATGCGCACCACATGGCCAAAAAATACAAAGTCCTCATCGTCGATGACTCAACCAGCATTCTGAAAGCCTTGGCCCGAGCCTTTGCCGAAACACCCTACGATGTGACGACCTGCAGCGATCCGGTCAAATCCTACGAAATGATCGAGGACGAACATTTCGACATCGTGATCAGCGATATCATGATGCCGGAACTGGACGGGCTTTCCCTGCTGCGCAAGATCAAGAACTACAACGGCACCATCCAGGTGATCATGATCACCGGGTATATCACAATCAACAATACCCTCAACGCCTTTCGCTACGGAGCAAACGACATTTTTTTCAAGCCTTTCAAAGACATACAGGACCTCATCGACGCCGTGGATGGTGCCGCCAAAAAACTGAACCGCATCAACGAGATTCTCAAAGTGCTGGCCAGCGAAAAAGGAAACTGACATGCAGTACGACGTTGATCTTGACGCACTCCAAGGCTTTATCGATGAATCCAACGATTCGCTCCAGGGAATCGAGGCGGATTTCATCGCCCTGGAAGAAGATCCCGGCAACGGTGAGATCATCAACAGGATCTTCCGCCCGGTGCACAGCCTCAAGGGCAATTCCGGGTTCTTCGGCCTGACCAACATCAACAAGTTCTCCCACCGCCTGGAAAATCTCCTGGACGCCTGCCGCAAAGGCGAGATCCTGATCAACAAAAAGATCATCGACATCCTGCTCAAGGGAATCGAATACCTGCAAGCCATGCTCGACCGGGCGCAAAAAAACCCGGCGGAAGTGGCTTTCCTTCCGGAAGAAAAAGAGTTTCTCACCCAGGTAGAGGCAATCCAGCCCATAGTGGCAACCGGCTCCATCCAGAGTGTCATCACCCTGGAAAATCTCCTCCATGAATTCCTCGATCTTGGCCAGAACATCCACGCTCACCCGCTGATCCCGGGGCTGCTGGATCAAATTGAAAAGGCCAACATCGATCTTCAGTCAATTATCGCCGCGAAGAAACAAAAAGGGCCGAGCAGCGCCTTTTCCCCGGACAACCAATATTTTCTGGGCGACAAGGATTTCACCGGCCAACTGGCCCAGTTCGGCCTGGTTCTCGGACTTCTTGAAAGCAAAAAAGCCGCGGGCAAAGACCTTCTGCTCGCCTTTGCCCAGGCTCTTGCCGAGGTGAACCAAGCCCTCTCCGGCAACAGCGCCATTGCCGGAGAGCTTGACGAGCTGTTTGCCATGCGGAACTTCCTTGACGACGCCTTGATGGTGGCCAGCGACGAATACAACACCCTGTGCCGCAATCTGCTCAATTCGGTGATCGGCTGCTTTGAGGCCAAAGCCAAGACCGGCAGCACCCGGTTGGGGGAGATCCTGGTGGAGCAGCATCTTGTCAGCGAGGCGCAGATCTCCGCGGCGCTGGGCCAACAGAAAAAAATCGGAGAGCTGCTCATCGAGCAGGGGGTTCTCCAGGAAGACGACCTGAAAAAGGCGCTGACCATCCAGGACAAACGAGCCCTGGATGCCCACATCAAGGAGACAAAGACCTCCGAGCAGACCAAAACCATCCGCATCGATCAGGCGCGGCTCGACAACTTCGCCAATTCCGTGGGGGGGCTGTACATCAGCCTCGACTCCCTCAATTTCCTCAAAAAACAGCTCGAAACAAAGCTGGGGGATTTCGGCCTCGCAGCAAGATTCGACGGCATCATCCATGCCCTTGACGAGCAGCTTGAAAAACTGCACGCCAACATCATGAGCATCCGCAGGGTGCCGGTCAAATCCTTGTTCCAGCGGTTCCCCAAGGTGGTCCGCCAACTGTCCGCCTCGCTGAACAAGGAGGTCCGCTTCACCATCACCGGCGAGGACACCGTCATCGATAAAGACCTGCTGGAAAAGATCGAAAACCCCCTGGTCCACATCCTGCGCAATTCCCTGGACCACGGGCTCCAAGGACCGGAAGAAAGAAAAAAAGCCGGCAAACCGGAACAGGGCAGTCTTACGCTTAAGGCGCGGGCCGATGAAAACAATGTCTACATTATCATTGAAGACGACGGCATGGGCATTGATCCGCGAAAAATGAAGCACGTCGCCCTGAACAAGGGGTTCATGACCGCTGAGGAACTGGAGCACTTAAGCGACAAGGAACTGATCAATCTCGTCTTCAGACCGGGGTTCAGTTCGGCGGAAAAAGTCAGCGAAGTTTCGGGGCGCGGGGTGGGCATGGACGTGGTCATGTCCGGCCTCAAGGAATGCAACGGCTCCATCCGGCTCGATTCCACCATAGGCAAAGGCACCACGGTTTCCCTCACCGTGCCGCTCACCAAGACCCTGGTCACCAAGGAGGCCATGCTCGCCGAATCGGGCCGGGAAATCTATGCAATCCCCTCCGACGAGATCACCACGGTCATCGAAACAGGAAACATCATCCCGCTTCTTGCGGAAAACAACTGCATCGCATATGATGGCGCAATCCTGAGGCTTATAGAACTCAACACCTTCTTTTACCCGAAGGCATCCTCGACCGCCGCCGACCGGAGCAATAAAGTTGTTGTGGTCTGCAAGCCCCATGGAGTCGGCCTGCTGGTCGACCGCATCCTCTCCCACCAGAAGATCGTGGCCAAGGAGTTCGGGGACGGATATAAAAAACTGCAGAAAATCGATGGAATCCGCGGATACACCATCATGGGCAACGACGACATTATCCTGATTGCCGACATCAAGGAAATTGCCGAGCGCGCCACATAGCATGATCCCTGCGCAAGCCCGGATTGTTTCCGGAGTTTCCCAGAAAATTTCACCGCTGCCAAGGCTGTCTTCATATGAACACCGTATTGATTGTTGACGATGAACCAAACTACCTGATAGTCCTCTCCGAATTGCTCAGCGAGGAAGGGTTCGGGGTCTTCACCGCCGGAAACGGGGAAGAGGCACTCAAAATCCTGGGTGAAACAGACATTGACCTGATAATCACCGACATGCGCATGCCGGGGCTCGACGGCCTGGGTTTGCTCAAGGCGGCGAAAGCCTTCAACCCGGACCTGCCCGTAATCATGGTCACCGCCTTCGGCGAGGTGGAAATGGCCGTGGCCGCCATGAAGGCCGGGGCCTTCAACTATCTCACCAAGCCCTTCAACAACGACGAGCTGGTGCTGAACACCACCAAGGCCCTGGAGCACTACGCCATACTCCGCGAAAACATGCGGCTGCGGGAGGAAATGCGCTCCCGCACCTCTTTTTCCAGCATGGTCGGCAAGAACCAGAAGATGCAGGCCATCTTCAATCTCATCGAGAAGGTGGCCCCCACCTCGACCTCGGTTCTGATCACCGGAGAGTCCGGCACCGGCAAGGAGCTGGTGGCCAGGGCCATCCATTGCAACAGCCCCAGGGAAAAAGCCCCGTTCATCTCCCTCAACTGCGCGGGCTTGCCTGAAAATCTGCTGGAAAGCGAACTTTTCGGCCATGAAAAGGGCGCCTTCACCGGGGCCATCGCCCTGCGCAAGGGCAGGTTCGAACTGGCCGACACCGGCAGCCTTTTCCTCGACGAGGTCGGCGAGATGCCCATGCCGCTCCAGGCCAAACTGCTCCGCGTTCTCCAGGAACGCACCTTTGAACGGGTCGGCGGCAGCCAGACCCTGCGGGTTGATGTCCGGATCATCGCCGCAACCAACCGGGATCTCAAGGATGAGGTGGATAAAGGACATTTCCGGGAAGATCTCTATTACCGGCTCAATGTCCTGCATATCCACCTTCCGCCCCTGCGGGAGCGAACCGATGACATTCCCATGCTGGTTGCCCATTTCGTCAATAAATACGCCGTGCAGCTCAACA
Source organism: Pseudomonadota bacterium (assembly GCA_018830485.1). Classification (GTDB taxonomy): domain Bacteria; phylum Desulfobacterota; class Desulfobulbia; order Desulfobulbales; family Desulfurivibrionaceae; genus Thiovibrio. The sequence continues at coordinate 317,225 of JAHJRQ010000012.1, forward strand.
AACCCAAACTGGAGATTGCCACGGAAACCGTGCGCTTTCTCATGACCCTGCCTTGGGAAGGCAACATCCGGGAGCTGGAAAACACCATCGAACGGGCAGCCATTCTCTGCGGCAGAAACCTGATCCGTCCGGAAGATGTGCAGCCCGAGAGCATGGCCGAAAAAAAGCCGCTGCAATGGATGAACAGCTTTGACCTGAACATGATCCCTGAGCTTACTCCCCTGCCCGATGTGCTTGACGGCATTGAAAAGAAAATGGTTCTCTCCGCCCTGGACAAGGCTGACTATGTCCAGACTAAAGCAGCCGACGCCCTGGGAATTACCAAGAGCCTTCTCCAGTACAAAATGAAAAAACACAGCATTGTTAAACGCTGACACCTCTCCGGATCCCGCAGATGAGTTTTTCCTGTAAAAATTACGACTACAATGACGACAATTGCCTAATGCTCAAACAGGAGTGTATCCCCGGCAGACCGGGCTGCGTGCTGGAAGGGCGGGTAATTCTCAGTGAGGCGCTCGCTGAGAGGATCAAGGAGCTGGAGCAGAAAAAGACCTCCGGCAAGACAGGAAAGAAATAACCCTTCCCATGACGCGCCCTGAAGGATTTTTTCAGTCGCATACCTCTGGCCTCCCTCAACTCCCATGCCTTCGATAAAAATACCCTGTGATTACTGCGGCGGAACCGGCCAGATACTGTTTTTCGCCGGAGTGAGCAGATTCTTCCTCTCCTGCGAGGAATGCCCGCACTGCGCCGGATTCGGCTATGAACTTCCCGCCGATGCGCATCCACCAAAAGAAAAACAAGCGCCTCCTCCCGCAGGGAAATCCTCCCCACGCAAAAAGACCCGGTGAGCCCGCCATGAAAGCGAATACCCGAGTGGCCGTGATCGGAGGCGGCCCGGCCGGACTGATGGCCGCAACGGTCCTCAGCGAGGCGGGCTTGCCTGTGGATCTTTTCGACGCCAAGTCCTCGGCTGGCCGTAAATTTCTGGTTGCCGGCCATGGCGGATTGAATCTCACCCATTCGGAACAGGCAGAACCCTTTGCCGCCCGCTACGGGAACAACACTGAAATCTTCAAAAAACTCCTGGCCGTTTTTTCGCCCGATGATCTGCGCGCCTGGTTGCGCAGCCTCGGAGTGGAAACCTTTGTCGGCACCAGCGGCCGGGTATTCCCCATGGACGCCAAGGCTCCGGACATCCTCAAAACCTGGCTCGAAACCTTGGCCAGGCGCGGGGTCGCCTTCCATTATCGCCACCGCTGGCAGGGGTTCTCCGAGACGGGCGCCCCGCTCTTTCTCGCCGAAACAGGCGTTCTTCTCGAATGCCCCGCCCGGGGCGTGCTTCTTGCCCTGGGCGGGGCAAGCTGGCCCCAGACCGGGTCCGATGGAAGCTGGGCCTCCATCCTCGCCGCCAAAGGCATCCGGATTGAACCCTTCCGCCCGGCAAACTGCGGGGTTGAAGTGGCCTGGTCCGAATATTTCCGGACCCGCTTCAGCGGCAAACCCCTCAAGAATATTCTGCTCCGCTGCGGCGATCATCACGCCACAGGCGATGCGATGGTGACCAGCCATGGCCTGGAAGGTGGGCCGGTCTACGCCTTAAGCGGGGTGATCCGCGAACTGCTGGACACAGGCAGGCCGGTTCCCATTTTCCTCGACCTCAAGCGCGATCTGCCCCTGGAACGCCTGCGGGAAAGGCTTGAGCAGCGGCGCGCCAAGGAAAGCCTCGCCAATTTCCTGCGCAAGTCCATCCACCTCACCGGCCCAAGCTATTCCCTGCTCCGCGAAACTTGCCCCCCGGAAGAGCTGAAAGACCCGGCCATGCTTGCCGAACGGATCAAGAATCTTCCCGTTCTTGTCACTAAAACCAGGCCCCTTGCCGAGGCGATTTCCTCCGCCGGAGGCGTTGCCTTTGCGGAGGTGAACGCCGACCTCATGTTCCGCAAATTGCCCGGAGTCTTCGTGGCCGGAGAAATGCTGGACTGGGAAGCGCCCACCGGCGGATACCTGCTGCAGGGCGCCTTTACCACCGGATACCACGCCGCCCAAGGCCTTCTCAAGTGGCTGGGACAGCCGCCGGCAACGCAACAGAACCCGGCTGAGAAATTTCTTGCCCATGGATAATTTCTCCTCTTGCAAGCAAAGCAAATTTAATGGACAATCCATGCTGTTATCTCGTATGCCATCGTGGTATAAAATAATGATGAAACTCGCTTATATCCCGCCGATCTCAGAATGCAGAGGGCAAACGGAAACGGACCATGAAAATCACCATCACCTACTGCTTGCAATGAAACTATCTGCCCCGGGCTTCCAGGCTGGAAGCCGTGCTGAAAAAACAACTCGGGACCGAGGTTGAGCTTATCCCCGGTTCAGGCGGCATCTACGAAATCATGGCCGATGGCCGTCTGGTCTTTTCAAAAAAAGCGGCCGGCCGTTTTGCCGAGCCCGAGGAAATCATCGGCCTTATCCAGAGCCACGGCTAAGAGGAAGGCTCTTCGACAACCATGACCCCCCCACAGGAAACATCAGCGACCCTCACCCTCCTCGATGCGCCCGAGGCCCGGGAAGGCAACGAGCAACACTGGCTGCTCAGCGGCAACACCACTTACACCCTGGGGCGGGTGGCCAACACCGATATCATGCTTCCCTACTCCTGGGTCTCCCGGAAACACGCCATGATCCAGAGGGAAGAAAACGGCCGCTTCAATCTCATTGACCTGGGAAGCTCCAACGGCACCTTTATCAACGGCCGAAAAATCCATACCCCCGTGTCCCTGCAAAACGGGGATTGCATCGGCATCGGCAGCACCCGCCTGCTTTTCAATCAGGAAACACTTCCAGCGCGGCCCGCACCGCCAACCGGACCGGATCTCGACGAGATGACCGTGGCCTTTGTGCAGAAGCAGATCATCACCATCCTGATCTGCGACATCCACGACTACACCAAGCTCTCGGAAACCATGGGAGACCAGTGGGTTTCCCAGCTTCTCCAGCATTGGACCGGCAGGGTGAGCAAGCTGGTCAACAAACATAACGGGATTGTCGACAAATTCATCGGCGACGCGGTCATGGCCCTGTGGGCCGGGCCGAATCTCCAGGCCAACATCCACCAGGCCCTGAAAACCGCCATTGCCATCAATACCTTCACCGGCAGCCTCGGCAGGAAGATTCCCGATCTGCCCTGGCCGTTGCAGATCGGGGCGGCGCTCAACACCGGCGAGGCGATGATGGGAAACCTTGCGCAAAACGGCAGCTACACCGTGGTCGGGGATGTGGTCAATGTGGCCTTTCGTCTGGAAAGCATGACCAGCAGGCAGGAGGATCTGGACATCGTGATGGGCGGCGACGCGGCCATGCACCTTCTTGATGCCGAATCTTTCTTCAAAAAATACTCCTTCCGGGTAAAGGGAAAACAGGAGGAGGTCGAGGCTTATGGTTGCAGCTTTTCCCGGCTCTCAACCTATCTCGGCCGGAATACCGCGCTGCTCGACACCCTGTAGGCCTTTGGAGGACCGGAAAAACCATGCTTGCCGAATCCAGAAAATTCATCCGCATTGCAACCGATTATCTCCTGGCGGAAGACCGGAGGAAAATCGATTTCAACATCTACACCAAGCCGCCCAAAAGCAATAAACCCATCCTGCTGATCGCGGCCAACACCCATATCGCCGACATCAAGGAAGCCTTGGCCAAAAAAATCCACGGCCCGCTGTTCATCACCCAGGATTCCGCGCAAAAATTCGAAACTTTCATGGAAGAGTCGCTGGACTCCATCATCCGGAACACGGACATCCCCCTGGAGCATAAATCATCGCTGGTGCATACCTGCGCCAAAAACATCATCCGGGATGTCTTTGACGACCCCCGCAGCGGCAGGCACATCGCCCGGGCCAAGAACATAACCACCAACATCATCGATCTCACCTTGCTGGACACCCAATCCATCCGCCACCTGCTTCGCCTCGGCGCCAAGGACTATTACACCTTTTCCCACTGCGTCAATGTCGCGGTGTTCGGCATCGGCCTCTGGTTGATGATCCGTAAGGGCGACGACACGGAACTCCACGATTTTGCCCTGGGCTGCATCCTGCACGATGTGGGGAAAAGTCAGACCCTTGACACCATCCTGAACAAACGGGGCAAGCTCGACTACGAAGAATTCGAAATCATCAAGAAACACCCCGGTCAGGGCCACTGGCTCATGGCCAGGCACGCATCCGAAACCACCCTCGACGTGATCATCCACCACCACGAAAAAATCAACGGCCAGGGCTATCCCCACGGGCTCAAACGGGACCAGATCTCCGACAACGCCAAGATAGCCACCATTGCCGACGTGTACGACGCCCTGACAACCAACCGCCCGTATGCCGGGGCCCGGCTCCCCATCAGCGCCCTGACCCTGATGAAGGAAGAGATGGTCGGCCACTTCGAGCAGAAACGGTTCGAGGAGTTCATTTTGTTTTTAGGAGGAAGATCGGCTTGAGAAAAGCCTTTTTCCTTCTCAGCCAAACGACAAGGAGCAACGCAGCATGTGGTCATCGAAAGACGTCTATTATATCTCGGACAGCACCGGGATACTTGCGACCAACCTGGGGCAGGCCCTGATCTGCCAGTTTCCGGAAATCAACTTCCATGAGGAAAAATTTCCCTTTGTCCTCAACAAGGAAGAAGCGAAGAAGATCCTCGACTATATCCTGAAAAAATCCTCCGGCCGCAGGCCGCTGATTTTCAGCACCATCATGACCAAGGATATCCGCGCTGTTTTCGATTCCCCCGAGGTGGAACTTTTCGACGCCTTTGAATTTTTCATGACCCGGCTGGAAGACTGCCTTGAGGCAAAAGCTCTGGGCGTTCCGGGTTTTTCACGGCACATCGACAACCTGACCATGGCCAAGCGGGTCGAGGCCATCCACTATTGCCTGGAACATGACGACGGGGTCAATACCCATGAACTGGACGAGGCCGAGGTCATCCTGCTTGGTGTTTCACGCTCCGGCAAAACGCCGGTCAGCGTGTATCTGGCAACGCAGATGGGTATGAAATCGGCGAATTTTCCGCTCACCTCGGAGTATCTCAGTGCATACACCCTGCCGGAGGAAATAATCAAAAACCGGAAACGCGCCATCGGCCTGACCACCACCCCCGAGGTGCTGCACAGCGTCCGCGAAAAACGGTACGCGGACAGCAACTATGCCAAGCGTTCCACCTGCAGCGAGGAGATCCAGACGGCGGAAACCATCTTCCACAACCACCAGATCCCCATTGTCTCCACGGCGGGGAAATCCATAGAAGAGGTTGCCACCCAGGTTTCCCAGGAGCTGGGTCTTTCCAAAAAACCGACCTCGCTGATCCAAGGTTCCTGATTATGAGCCGGAAAATTTGCCGTCCGGCATATTTTCTCCTTGAGCTTTTTTTTCCATATCCCGCCAGACCGCACAACATGGTATGCTGGCGTGAAAATCATGCAAAACGCTTTTCCGGCCTGAGACTTCACCAGACAATCCCCCTCCGAGGCTCTTTTTGAGGTTATTATTCCGCACCATATTGCTTCTGCTGCCGGGCTGTTTCCTGCCGGAAAACGCCCTGGCCTTTCAGCCCCACGCCTACTCCGGGCTGTACATCCATCAACTGGCCCATTTTTTCCTGATTGTCTCCCTGTTTTTTTTCGCCGTAAAAGCCCGCCAGACCCGCCTCGCTTCCCTCAAGGCATGGCAACACATCATTGCCGGAACCTGGATTCTCATGCTTTGGAGCGGTGCCACCATGTTGGGGCATTTCCTTGACCTGCAAATCGAAAATTCGTTCCACCTGCCCCCCGGGACGGAGATTCCCCACCTCTACCTCCGCGGCTGGAAAGAAACGCTGTACTACATCCTCAAGTTCGACCATCTGCTGGCCGTGCCGGCCATGTTGTTTTTCCATCGGGGCCTCACGCTGCTGCGCAAGGGCGATTCTACGCTCTCTTCTCCGGGGCAGACACGCCCATGATCAGCATCTCCATGCTCCCGGTCTGGCTCTTTGATTTCGGAGGCGCCCTGGCCATGATCGTTCTTTCCGGGCTCTGCCTCCATCATGCCCTGGCCTTGGCCCGCGCCGACCGGGAAAGCCCGCTGGCCATCTTCCTCCTCTGGTTCTGCGGAGCGATCTTCGCCCTGGCCCTGTCGCGCTCCAGCGGACACATCCTCAAACACCTCCTCATCTTCTCCGGCAAGGAAGACCTCTGGCTTGTACTGGCGCCATTCAGCGGTTCCATCAACAGCATGGCCTTTATCGTCATCGCCTCGGTGACCCTGTTTTTCAACCGGATTGAAACCATCATGGAACGGATGGTGCGGGACCGCGAAAAGATCGAAAAAAACAGCCAGGATCTTTTCCGCCTCAACAAGGACATCGAGGCGGTCATCGCGGAGCGAACCAAGGCGGGCATGGCCCTGCGCATCGCCCATGAGGTGCGCAACCCGGTCACCATAATCGGCGGCATGGTTCGTCGCCTCCTCAACGTCTATCCGCCCGAGGAGGAGGTACGGCTGAAACTGATCCATATCCTCGACCAGGCCCGCAAACTTGAAAATCTGGTGAGCAAATTCGAAGCTGTCCGGCCGGAATCAAAAAAGATCTTCGCGCCGCTGAATCTCAACCCCATTGCCGCGGAGGCAACGGAATCGTTGCAGGCAGAGGCCCGGGCCAAGGAGGTCAGCCTCATCCCCGCCCTCAGCCGGACCCCACTTTTTTTCCATGGCAACAGCCCGCTGATCAAGATCGCCCTTGCCCATTTGCTCCGCAACGCGGTGAATGCCTGCGCCACAGGCAACAGGGTCATCATTGCCACCGAAATGACCGCCGCCGGATGCCAGGTAACAATCACCGATGACGGCCCGGGAATTTCCGAGGAAATGCTCGAAGTTCTCTTCGACCCCTATCGCCACGTCAACCGGCAAAGCTCCGGCCTGGGGCTGTCCTATGTCAAACAGATCATCAACGAACATCTGGGCACGGTCACCGTCACCAGCAAACAGGGCAAGGGAACCACCATCCTGATCATCCTGCCCACCCACCTTGGCGAGCTCACCGGCACCTATGCCGCCTGAGGTTTCTTTTCCGCGGTGCAACATCTATTAGGGAGCCTTGAAAAATTCAAGGCTCCTGTGCGGGGCAAGGACGCCCCGTCATTTTCAGCCACTTAAATTGCTGAAAATGTGAGCAAAGGCAAAACTTGTTTTGGTTTTGCGGCTTGAAAAATCAACAGGAAGTTGATTTTTTAAGGTTCCCATTAGAAATACCCGGAGTAATGTGCTATGGTGTGCGATTGTTTTTTCAACACCTGACAATCTCAGCGGATAGTGCACACCCATGCTTGCCATCAATCAGCTTTCCATCCAGTTCGGCTCGAAACACCTGTTCAAGAATGTCTCGGTCCGCGTCCATCCTGGCGAAAAAATCGGCCTGGTCGGGGTAAACGGCGCGGGCAAATCCACGCTGCTCAAGATCATGGCCGGCGTCAAACAGGTGGATGACGGCGTCCTGGCCCGGTCCAAAAACGTCAGCATCGGCTACCTGCCCCAGGAGATCGCCACCTTTGCCCCGGGCCGCACCCTGTTCGATGAAGCGAAAACCGCCTTTGCCGAGGCCCTGGCCCTGCAAAAGGAACTCGACCAGGTCAACCATGCGCTGGGGCAAGTGCCGCCGGAAGACCCCGGGTTCGTCGATCTGCTCCACCGCCAGGGTGATCTGCAGCACCGGCTGGACCAATCCGACATCTTCACCATGGATTCCCAGATAGAAAGGATTCTCCTGGGATTGGGCTTTACTCCAAGCGATTTCGGCAAGGACAGCATCTCATTCAGTGGCGGCTGGCTCATGCGGCTGATGCTGGCCAAGATCCTCCTGGCCAAGCCGGATCTGCTGCTGCTGGACGAGCCCACCAACCATCTGGACATCGAATCGCTCACCTGGCTTGAGGATTTCCTGAAAAACCACCGTGGGGCCATGGTGATGATCTCCCATGACCGCGCCTTTCTCGACAACCTCACCACCGTCACCTGGGAGATCTCCCTGGGCGAGCTCACGGTCTACAAGGGCAATTACTCAAAATACCTGGTGGACAAAGAAAACCGGATGATCATCAAGCGGGCGGCCTACGAAAACCAGCAGGCCATGATCGAGCAGACCATGAAATTCGTGGACCGGTTCCGCTCCAAAGCCACCAAGGCCACCCAGGTACAGAGCCGCCTCAAGCAGCTGGACAAGATCGAGATCATCGAGCTGGACGAAACCGAGTCCACCATCGCCTTCCGCTTTCCGCCCTCCCCAGCTTCCGGCAGAACCGTGCTGGATGTCGAGAAGATGAGCAAGCAGTTCGGCGGGCAGCCGGTGTTCACCGACCTCTCCTTTACCCTGCAGCGCGGCGAAAAGCTGGCGGTGCTCGGGGTCAACGGCGCAGGCAAATCCACCCTGGTCAAGATCCTGGCCGGACTCATCACCCCGGACAGCGGGGCCATCCGCTTCGGCCACAACGTGACCATCTCCTACTTCGGCCAGCACCAGGCCCAGGAGCTTGATTCCCGCTACACGATCCTGGAAACCTTAAGCCATGTGAACAACGAGCTGAGCGTCACCCAGACCCGCTCCCTTCTGGGCGCCTTCCTTTTTCGCGGCGACGACGTAGACAAAAAGGTCGGGGTTCTCTCCGGCGGCGAAAAAAGCCGCGTTGCCCTGGCCAAGATGATCGCCACCCCGGCCAATCTCCTCATTTTGGACGAACCCACCAACCATCTGGACATCCAATCCCAGGAGGTGCTCCAGGAGGCGATGCGCCAGTACGACGGCTCCATCATCGTGGTTTCCCATAACCGCTATTTTGCCAACTCCTTTGTCGGCAAGGTTTTGGAGATCAAGTCCGGCCACGGCACCATCTTCGACGGCAATATCGACTACTATCTGCACAAGACCCATGCCGAGGCAACTTCCCCCCCGCTAAAAACCGCAGCCGCGGCCAAGCCTGAACCGGGCGGCAACCAACCCCAGGAAAAGCCGGGGAAAAAAGGCAAGGAAGCCCGCAAAATGCAAGCGGAGTTGCGCCAGCAAAAAAATCGGGAGATCGCGCCGCTCAAAAAGATCATCGACCGCGCCGAGCAGGAGATCGAACAGCTCGAGGCCAGGAAAACCCAGCTCGAACAGGCCATGGCCGACCCGGAGCTGTATAAGGATCAGGACCGCTTTGCCGAGCTCAACAACGAATACACCTCACTCGGCCGCAAGCTGAAAAGAACCTACATGGAATGGGAGCAGTCCCAGGCCACAATGGAGGAGATCGAGGCCCGGATCGAGGAGTGAGGCCCAGGGCTGACGGCGGCGGACATAACCACTTGTTTTTCTCGATGTTTATCGGTATCCTCTCCCCTGTTTTCCCGTAACTGTCCGGCAGCAACAAATTGGATTCCCGCCAAAAACATGCGGGAATGACGATCCGATCCATAAATTCGTCATCCCCACAGGCAGTAAGCGGAACTTCAGATTACCTGCAAAATAGAAGCCTGTTTTTCGGCTATGTCGGTGAACAGTTGCATAGCATGAGGTTCCAATATGGACCATTCCATCCGCAAGCAGATCGAGGAGCGCGAAGCCGCAAGCCTTGCGCCCTTTGCCGCCCTTAGCCGCGACAGCAAGGGCAGACTCCGGCCGGAAGAGGAGTGCCCCATCCGGGGCGCCTTTCAGCGCGACCGGGACCGGATCATCCACTGCAAGTCCTTTAGGCGCCTCAAGCACAAGACCCAGGTGTTCCTCGCCCCCACCGGCGACCATTACCGGACCCGGCTCACCCATGTGCTTGAAGTCAGCCAGATAGCCCGGACCATCTCCGTGGCCCTGCGCCTCAACGGCCATCTCACCGAGGCCATCGCCCTGGGCCATGATCTCGGCCACACCCCCTTTGGCCACGCAGGGGAAGCGGTGCTGGACGAGCTCTACCCGCAGGGCTTCCGCCATTACGACCAGAGCCTGCGGGTGGTGAACATCCTGGAAAAAAAGGGCGAAGGCCTCAACCTCACCGTGGAGGTGCTTGACGGCATTGCCAAACATTCCAAGGGACGCCGCGAGATTCTGCCCGAAGATCTTTCCGAGCTGCCTGCCACCATGGAAGGCAGGGTGGTGCGCATCGCCGACATCATTGCCTATGTGAACCACGATCTCGACGATGCGGTCCGGGCCGGAATTCTCAGCGAATCGCAAATCCCCAGCCGTCTCCAAAAGCTGTTCGGGCCCAGCCACTCCGTGCGGATCTGCACCATGGTCAACGATCTTGTGGTCCAGACCTTGAAAAACGGGGGGGAAACCCTTGCCATGACCCCGAATCTGCTGGAAGGCATAGCGGAGTTGCGCTCCTTTCTTTTTGAAAACGTCTACGAAACCAACCGGGTGCACGACGACTTCATCAAGGCCAAAAAGGTGCTCCGCGAGCTGTACGAGTATTTCGTCAATAAGGACGACCACTGGGAAAGGGTCATCGACTATGACGAGACGACCCCGCGGGAACAGATGGTCTGCGATTTCATCGCCGGCATGACCGACCGCTATGCCCTGGATCTCTACACCAATATCTTTCTTCCCAAACCCTGGAGCGTAATGTAACCGATGAGCGACAAACCTTCCCTCCCGAGCGGCGACCACGAACTGGCCAAGGCCTACGAATTCAAAGAGGTTGAGGCCAGGTGGTACCAAAAATGGCTTGAGCAGAAAAACTTCCAGGCCACCATGGACGAGGCAAAGCCCTCCTTTTCCATCGTCATCCCGCCGCCCAACGTCACCGGGGTGCTCCATGTGGGCCATGCGCTCAACAACACCATGCAGGATGCTCTGGTCCGCTACAAGCGGATGTGCGGCTGCAACACCCTCTGGGTGCCCGGCACCGACCACGCGGGCATCGCCACCCAGAACGTTGTTGAGCGCCAGCTTGCCACCGAGAGCAAGAGCCGCCACGACCTCGGCCGCGAAAAGTTCATCGAGCGGGTCTGGCAGTGGCGCGAGGAAAAAGGCGGCACCATCATCAACCAGCTCAAGCACCTGGGCTGTTCCTGCGACTGGGACCGGGAACGCTTCACCATGGACGAGGGGTTGTCCAAGGCGGTGCGCACCGTCTTTGTCCGCCTCTACAAGGAAGGGCTGATCTACAAGGGCGACTACATCGTCAACTGGTGCCCCCGCTGCAAAACCGCGCTCTCCGACGACGAGGTGGAGCACGAGGACACGGCGGGCAAGCTCTACCACATCCGCTACCCCTATGCCGACGGCTCGGGCCATGTGGTGGTCGCCACCACCCGGCCCGAGACCATGCTGGGCGACACCGGTGTGGCCGTGCATCCCGACGACGCGCGCTACAGCCATCTGAAGGCCATCGGCATCAAGCTGCCGCTTACCGACCGCACCATCCCGGTGGTCTACGATCACCATGTGGAGCGGGAGTTCGGCACCGGGGCCTTGAAGGTCACGCCGTCCCACGACCGCAACGACTATGAGATCGGCTTGCGCCATAACCTGGAGCGGGTCAAGGTCATGGACGACTCCGGGATCATGAACGAGGCGGCAGGCCCCTATGCCGGGCTGGACCGTTTCGCCTGCCGCAAGCAGATCGTCGCCGATCTCGAAGCGCAGGGATTCCTGGAAAAGATCGAGGAGTACGCCCATGCCGTGGGCCAGTGCTACCGCTGCAAAACCGTGGTCGAGCCCACCACCTCGCTGCAATGGTTCGTTTCCGTCAAGCCCCTGGCCGCCCAGGCCGTGGCCGCGGTGCGCGACGGACGGACCGCCATCCACCCCAAGACCTGGTACAACACCTTCTACGCCTGGATGGACAACATCCGCGACTGGTGCATCTCCCGCCAGATCTGGTGGGGCCACCAGATCCCGGCCTGGACCTGCGACGACTGCTCCCATTTCATGGTGGAGGAGCACGCCCCTGCCGCGTGCGAAAAGTGCGGCTCGACCAAACTCACCCAGGAAACCGACGTGCTGGACACCTGGTTTTCCTCGGCCCTTTGGCCCTTCTCCACCCTGGGCTGGCCCGACGACACCAGGGAGCTGAAGTTCTTCTACCCCACCTCGGTGCTGATCACCTCCTTCGACATCCTCTTCTTCTGGGTGGCCCGGATGATGATGATGGGCATCCACATCATGGGCGAGGTGCCCTTCAAGGACGTCTACCTCCACGCCCTGGTCCGCGACAAGCACGGCAAGAAGATGAGCAAGTCCACGGGCAATGTCATCGACCCCCTGGTGGTCATGGCCGAGTACGGCACCGACGCCCTGCGCTTCACCCTCACCGCCTTTGCCGCCCAGGGCCGCGAAATCAAGCTCGCCGAAGAGCGCATCGAAGGCTACCGCCACTTCATCAACAAGATCTGGAACGCAGCCCGCTTCGCCCTCATGCACATCAAGGAGTGCGATCCCGCGATCAGCAAGGATATCGACCCCTCCACCCTGCCCCTGGCCCACCGCTGGATCCTGCACCGCCTCAACCAGGCGATCACCGAGACCCGCCAGGCCCTGGACGACTACCGCTTCAACGACGCCGCCTCGGTCCTCTACCAGTTCGTCTGGAACGAGTTCTGCGACTGGTACCTGGAATGGATCAAGAGCGATCTCTACGGCGACAACGCCACAGCCAAGGCTCAATCCCAGGCCGTGCTCCTGGCGGTGCTGGAAAACACGCTCAAGCTCCTGCATCCCATCACCCCGTTCGTCACCGAAGAGATCTGGCATGTCTTGCCCGGCGAGCGGACCAGCATCATGGTCGAAGCCTTCCCCACCCCGAACCCGGCCTGGGACGATGCCGAGGCTGCAGAGCTGGCCGCACTCTTCATGGGGATCGTCGGCGGCATCCGCAACATCCGCAGCGAGGCCATGATCCATCCTTCCGCCGAGATCGAGGTGCTGATCATCTGCCACGACGAAACCAAACACGCAGGCCTGACCTCCCTTGCCGGTTCGCTCAAGACCCTGACCCGGACCTCCACCATGGCCGTGCAGAAGGAAGGCACCCGGCCCAAGGGCGCGGCCTCCTATCTCTACACCGACATCGAGATCTTCGTGCCCCTGGCCGGGTTGGTGGATGTGGACAAGGAGCAGGCCAAGCTGAAGAAGGATCAGGACAAGACCGAGGCCGAGCTGGCCCGCTGCCAGAGCAAGCTGGCCAATGAGAAGTTCATGGCCAATGCCCCGGAAGAGGTTAAGGCTAAGGAGCGGGAGAAGATCGGGGAGATGCAGGCTAAGCTGGAAAAGATAAAGGCTGGCATGGCCAGGCTGGAGGAGTTGCGCTGAGAACTATCGGCCTGCGCGAATCAATCCAAGGGACTGCGTACACCGAGCAGATTCCGTCCCGCCACATGCGTGTAGATCATCGTGGTCTTTACGTCTTTATGACCCAGCAAATCCTGAATGGTGCGGATGTCGTACCCGTTTTGCAGCAAGTGGGTTGCAAAACTGTGCCGCAGGGCATGGATTGTGGCCGGTTTGGCCAACCCGGCCCCGCTTACGGCCTTTTTGAATTTTTTCTGTAAGTTGGACGGGAACAGGTGATGGCGCCTGGTTATTCCTGTCTGAGGATCGGTGGACTGGCTCTCGGCCGGGAACACCCAGAACCAGGGCCATTCCGTCCCGGCATTGGGATATTTTCGCCCCAAACCCTCGGGCAAGGCGATTCCCGGCAGATTGTTGCGCCGATCCTGCTCAAATTTCTTCCGGGCCAGGCCCAGTTGCTCCTGCAAGTCGCCAACCAGGCTTTCAGGCAAAACAGTCATCCGGTCCTTATTTCCCTTCCCGCTTCTGATCGTCAGGCATTTCCCTTCCAGATCAAGGTCCTTAATCCGCAAGTGCAGGCATTCACGCAAACGCAGACCACAGCCGTAGATGAGTTGCGCCATCAGCTTATATGTCCCATCCATTTTTGAAAAAACCCTAAAAACTTCCTCCCTGGTTAAAACAACCGGCAGTCTTGCTGTCCGCCTCGCTCTGACAGCCGCGCCAATCTGCATCTCCCGGTCAAGAACATTTCGGAAGAAGAAAAGTATGGCGTTGAGCGCCTGGTTTTGGGTGCTGGCTGAGACATTGCGGTCCACGGCCAGATGGCTCAAAAAATTGCGAACATCAGCGTCTTCAATGGCTTCAGGTTCTTTGGCCTGCAGAAACAGATAAAAACGGCGGAGCCAACCAAGGTACGATTGTTCGGTCTTCAGGGAGCGATGCAACAACCGTAAGGACTTTACCATCTCATCTGCGGCCTGTTGCCACTTTTCAGAACTGTCCTTGGCCGGGGATTTTTCATGGCGGACTTGTTGCGCCTGATAAAACATGAGCAACCGCAATGCTTCGCCAGCCTGCTCAACTTGCCACGGTTCCTGCTTTCTGGAAAGATCGTCGAGAAACTGCATGACATCCTGCTCATTAACAGGCGGGAGCGATTCGGCGCTCAGACCATGAAAGGCCACAAACCTCTTCACCCATGCCAGGAAATAAGGGGCCTTTTTTTCTGTAACCAACCGTCTTGAAAGAATAAATTGCTTGTAATGCTCCATGGTGTCAGGTAGACAGATAATACCCCGACTATTTTTAGC
>JAHJRQ010000013.1 GCA_018830485.1 Pseudomonadota bacterium
GGCCGATGTAGTAAATACTTTCCATAGGGAGCCTCCTTGTGGGTCTGACTCGGGGCGATTTATTCGACCCCGCTCGCTCATTATATGAGCTGTTCGCCACCTGGAGGCTCCCATTTTCAATTACTTATGCATTCAAACAGTACATGAAACAACCTAATAGAATCAGGAGAATCCGTATTTTCTCCCCAAGCATAGTGTTGTTGCCTATCCTAGTAGCGGTTTGTTTTGGTTGTCAACGGCTTTTTGTTAGGCGAAAAAACAGGGGTGCTCCCTTCTCACGTCGAAGCAGATTCCAACAAACCGAGATTCCTGCGCTGACATACGGTGCGGGCTGAAGAATGTATTTTGGCAGGTTACCCCCCGACAAAAGAAGGATGCATGAAGAAAAGCAAACGTGTATACTCTCGCACCATGATAATCCGTAGAAAAACTCGACAAATCAAGGTGGGCAACGTAGCGGTGGGCGGCGACGCCCCCATTGCCGTGCAGTCCATGACCAACACCGACACCCGGGATGTGGCTGCCACCGTGGCCCAGATCCACCGGCTCACCGAAGCGGGCTGCGAGATCATCCGGGTGGCGGTGCTGGACCTGGAGGCGGCTGCGGCCATCACCCGGATTCGGGAGCAGATTGCCATCCCGCTCATCGCCGACATCCATTTTGATGCGCGGCTGGCAGTGGCCAGCATGGAGCACGGCGCCCAGGGCATCCGCATCAATCCCGGCAATCTGGGCGGCCCGAACAAGCTGACCCGAGTGGTGGCCGCGGCAAAACAGCACCAGGTGTCCATCCGGGTGGGGGTCAACTCCGGCTCGGTGGAAAAGGATATCCTGAAAAAACACGGGCACCCCACCCCGGACGCCCTGGTGGAAAGCGCCCTGCGCAATGTGCGATTGCTGGAGGCCCTTGATTTCCACGAGATCAAGATATCCCTCAAATCCTCCGACGCCATGACCACGGTGGAATCCTACCGCCGCCTCGCCAGCCAGTGCGACTACCCCCTGCATCTCGGGGTCACCGAGGCGGGCGGCCTCATTGCCGGCACGGTCAAATCCAGCGTGGCCCTGGGAATTTTGTTATACGAGGGCATCGGCGACACCTTCCGCATCTCGCTTACCCGCGACCCGGTTGAGGAGATTCGGGTAGGCTTTGAACTGCTCCGCAGCCTGCACATCCGCGAACGGGGGCCGGAGCTGATCTCCTGCCCCACCTGCGGCCGCTGCCAGGTGAATCTGTTCTCTCTGGCCGAGCAGGTGGAACGCCATATCCAAAACATCGAAACCCCTTTGAAAATCGCGGTCATGGGCTGCGTGGTCAATGGCCCGGGCGAGGCCAAGGAAGCGGACATCGGGGTGGCGGGCGGCCACGGAGTCGGGATTATTTTCAAGAAGGGCCAGCTGTATAAGAAGGTAGCTGAAGACAAGCTTCTCGCCGTTTTCCTGGCCGAGATTGATACCATGATTGAAGAGGCGCGCCAGAACGGCGCATAATTTGTAAGCGTAAACGTTGATGGACTCGTACCAACTTGTAATTTGCTGCAGACAGGTGCTTCGACAGGCTCAGCACGAACGGAATATCAGTACGTTAAGACAGTATCCGTTCGCCCTGAGCCTGTCGAAGGGCAGTTGTTACGAGTCCATCAACGTTTGACCCTCCGCGAAAGCCCCAAAAGTTCCCTCCCGTCGAGGGAGGGGGAGTAAATTTGGAAGAGATTTGCGAGAGACTCATCCGTAAACATTCACCAGGTGCCCCATGCGTTTTTCCCAACTGCTCATCCCCACCCTGAAAGAAACCCCCTCCGAGGCCGAGGTGGTCAGCCACCAGCTCCTGCTCCGGGCCGGATTTATCCGCAAACTCTCCTCCGGCATCTACTCTTACCTGCCCTTGGGCCTTGCCGCCATCCGCAAGGTCGAACGCATCGTCCGCGAGGAGATGAACCGGGCCGGAGCCCAGGAGCTGCTCCTGCCCATGGTCCAGCCCGGCGATCTCTGGCAGGAATCCGGGCGGTGGGAAAAGTATGGCCCGGAGTTGCTGCGCTTCACCGACCGGCACGGCCGGGAAAGCTGCCTCGGACCGACCCATGAAGAGGTGATCACCGACCTGATCCGTTTCAATGTCCACTCCTACAAGGAGCTGCCCCTGAATCTCTACCAGATCCAGACCAAATTCCGGGATGAGATCCGGCCCCGTTTCGGCCTGATGCGCGGCCGGGAATTCATCATGAAGGACGGCTACAGCTTCGACGCCACCGAGGAGGGGGCGGATGCGACCTACAAAAAGATGCACGACGCCTACCACCGGATCTTCACCCGTTGCGGCCTGGCCTTCCGGGCCGTGGAAGCGGACACCGGCACCATCGGCGGCAGCTTTTCCCACGAGTTCATGGTCCTGGCCGACACCGGCGAGGACACCATCGTG
This sequence comes from Pseudomonadota bacterium, assembly GCA_018830485.1. Lineage (GTDB taxonomy): Bacteria > Desulfobacterota > Desulfobulbia > Desulfobulbales > Desulfurivibrionaceae > Thiovibrio. The sequence goes on from JAHJRQ010000013.1 coordinate 2,420, forward strand.
ATCTGCAAGGGATGCGAATACGCGGCCAACATGGAAAAGGCCCGCTGCCAGACCCCGGACGCTCCGGCAACCCCGCCCCTGCTCGCCCTCACAAAAGTCGAAACCCCGGGCAGGAAAAAGGTGGCCGCGGTTACGGAATTTTTGAAGATTTCAGCCAGGGAGCTGGTCAAAACCCTGGTCTACATGGCCGAGGACAAGCCGGTGGCGGTCCTTCTCCGCGGCGACCACGAGGTGCAGACGGTCAAGCTCGCCAATGCCCTGGGGGTGAACACCGACAACCTGCGCTTGGCAGACGACAAGGAGATCTTCGACGCCACCGGCGTGCCCAGCGGCTATCTCGGGCCCATCGGCCTGAAAATCCCCGTGCTGGCGGATGAAGAACTCTCCCGGATGCACAACTTCGCCATCGGCGCGGGCGAAAAGAACTTCCATCTGCTCAATGCCAATCTGGGCCGCGACTTTACCCCGCAGACCATCGCCGACCTGCGCCAGGTCACCGGCGAAGACCGTTGTCCGCTTTGCGGCGGGAGCCTTGAGCTGACCCGCGGCATCGAAGTGGGCCACATCTTCAAGCTGGGCACCAAGTACAGCGAGGCGCTCAAGGCAACTTTTTTGGACAACCAGGGCACGGAACAGCCCTTCATCATGGGCTGCTACGGCATCGGGGTCAGCCGCACCGTTGCCGCAGCCATCGAGCAGAACCACGACAAGGACGGCATCATCTTCCCGCTGCCCATCGCCCCCTGCCAGGTCATCCTCTTGAACCTCTCCCCCAAGGACGAGGCGATCACCGATGCGACCAACGAACTGTATGGCCAACTGGGAAAAAGCGGGATCGAAGTCCTTCTGGACGACCGTGATGAGCGGCCGGGCAGCAAGTTCAAGGACGCGGACCTGCTCGGCATCCCCTACCGGGTCATGGTGGGCAAGGGCTTCAGCGAAAAGGGGGAGGTGGAGATCCGAGACCGGGCCACCGGCAACACCCTGAGCCTGCCCCTGGCCGAGGCCGAGGCTAAAATCATCGACCTGGTTCGTGGCGCGCTGACTCCGCCGCAATGACCAGGGCTCAACCGACACCATTACCGCCGGCAGCCGCATGGTTAGCATAGAAGCAATAGTCGAACGGGCCAGGGGCTACATGCCCGAGGAAGATCTCGCCCCGCTCATAAAGGCGCATGAATTTGCCACGGAATGTTATTCGGGCAAGCATCGCCTTTCCGGCCGGCCCTTTCTGTACCACGCCCTCATGGTCACCGACATTTTGGCGGCCATGCGCCTGGATGTCCCCACCCTCTGCGCCGGGCTCCTGCACGGCGTGCTCAAGCAAGCCGCCGATCTCAAGTCCACGGAGAAAACCCTCCGCGAGACCTTTGGCGACGATGTCGCCAATATCGTCAAGGGCGCCACCAAGATCACCGATGTTCAGTTCAACAGCCACCTTGCCTACCAGGCGGAAAATATCCGCAAGCTCCTTCTGGCCATGTCTTCCGATATCCGGGTTTTGCTGGTCAAACTGGCCGACCGGCTGCACGACATGCAGTCCCTGCGGCATGTACCGCGCGACAAGCAGGTGGAATTTTCCCAGGAGACCATGGAGCTCTATGCCCCGCTGGCCAGCCGGCTGGGCATAGACTGGCTCAAGCGGGAGCTGGAAGACCTTGCCTTTTCCCATCTCCTTCCCGACGAATACGAGGATCTCGCCACCAAAATCCATACCTCCCTGGCGGACCGGGAAACCTATGTGGACGAGGTCAAGGCGCTGCTCAACCGGAAATTGACCGAGCATGGCCTCAAGGGGTTCCGGGTGCTGGGCCGGCCCAAGCATCTGTACAGCATCCACAAAAAGCTGGTGGCCCAGAATATCCCCTTCGAGAAGGTCTACGACAAGGTTGCCTTCAGGATCATCGTCTCCTCGGTCAAGGAGTGCTACGAGGCCCTGGGCATCATCCACTCGCTGTGGCCCCCGGTGGACGGGCGCTTCAAGGATTTCATCAGCTCCCCGAAAAACAATATGTATCAGTCGCTGCACACGTCGGTGGTGGGGTTGCGCGGGGAGTTCATGGAGGTGCAGATCCGCACCGAGGAGATGGATCAGGTCGCCAAGGAAGGCATTGCCGCCCACTGGGCCTACAAGGAAGGCAAGGCCATCACCTCCAAGGACGCCAGGCTTTTCAAATGGCTCAAGCAACTGGTGTCCACCCTCCAGGAACTGGAAGACCCCAGGGAGTTTCTGGATGCGGTCAAGGGCGAGCTCTACGAGGAAGAGATCTTCGTGCTGACCCCCAACGGGGAGGTAAAGGAATTTCCCAAGGGCAGCACCCCCATCGACTTTGCCTACAGCATCCATACCGAGGTGGGGAATCGCTGCACCGGCGCCAAGATCAACGGAATCATCGCCCAGCTCAAAACCCAGCTCAAGAACGGCGATCTGGTCGAGATCATCACCTCGCCCAAGCAAAAACCGAACCGCTCCTGGCTCGGGCTGGTCAAAACCGCCCGGGCCAAAAGCCGGATCCGCCAGTGGCTCAACCAGGAGGAGCGGGAAAAAGCCCTGCAGGTCGGACGGGAAATTTGCGATCGTGAGCTGAAGCGGCACAACCTCAGTCTGAAAAAGCTGATCAAGACCGGCCACCTCCGGGAGCTCCTCAAGACCCTTGCCTGCAACTCCCTTGACGACCTCATGCGCCGTGTCGGCTCAGGGAAAATGACGGTTCAGGCCATTATCAAGGAGCTGCAACCCGAGGAAATCAGGGAAACCCTGCCCGAGGACATTGTGCCGGAAACAGCACCGGCCAGGGGAGGGAAAAAACAGGACAAGGACAACATCATCCTGGTGAGCGGCGCGGACAATGTCCTCACCAAGATCAGCCATTGCTGCATGCCGGTGCCCGGCGATGAGATCGTGGGCTTCATTACCTCGGGCCGGGGGATTTCCGTGCACAAGGTTTCCTGCCCCAACCTCGCGGCTTCGGACCAGCAACGGCTTATCGCGGTCAACTGGGCGGAAAACATCAAGGCCACCCACCGGGCCCAGATCCAGGTTGTCGCCCGGGACCAGAAAGGGTTGCTGGCCACGCTCAGCAATGCGATCAGCCACGACGACGCCAACATCCTCACCCTTGAAGCCACAACCTCAAGCGGCGGAACCGCCAAGCTCTCCATAATCGTTGAGATAAACAGCCGGGAACATCTCTTGCGCCTGTTGCAGCATGTGCAGCAGATTGACGGTGTACTGGAAGCCAGAAGAGCCTAGGGCAGCGGGACTGATCCAACCCAGGGCTTTTCCGAATACTAGCAAAAAAAAGCCCCGGCTTCTTAACGGGAAGCAGGGGCTGCAAACATCACTGTCGGAGAATATCAGGCAGGCTTGACCACGGCGCCGGAACGGATGCAACGGGTGCAAACACGGACCTGCATGCCGTTACCACCGGAGGTGGCCATTCTAACCCGCTGCAGGTTCGGCAGCCAGCGCCTTCTGTTCTTGTTGTTGGCATGGCTGACATTATTACCGGTGGTCGGACCCTTTCCACAAATCGCACATTTTTTTGACATGACAAAACTCCTTTACACCCAGAGGGTATAAGTTTCGTACGAGCAGGCAAGCTGCTCAACTCAGCTTTAACAAACCGCGCCAGCGGGTATCTTGAAATCACCAGACAGAGACCGCCCGAGTTCTTCCGGCCGATCCCTTTTCAAAGAGGAAAATGTATACACCTTCTCCCGGAGCTTGACAAGTATTTTGTTCTCTTTTTTTGTCCTTCGAAAGAAAACGCAACAACAGCAAAAAGATCGGAACAAACCAGAAAAAGGAGTGTCTCCCCAACAGACAGACGCACTGCCCATGCTCCCCGGCGCGCAACACCGCCGAAACGCATCCGGAGATGGGCCGCCCTCCGTGCCGTGAGTTTTGTTTTGTATTGACAGCCCAAGGCAAACACAGGTAGAGAGTACAGACTATAATTCTAAAACCGGTTGCACTCCTAAGCCTCTTGCAAAAGGAGGAAAAGACTCCTCGACACGCTCAGGAGAACCCTGTCGAAGCACGACAAACCATTTAGCAAGAGCATATCCTAGATTAAAAAAACAGGGCTGTCCTTTTTCCCCCAGCCCCTCCATCCCCACAATCATCGGCACAAGGCGCATATGAAAAAAACAGAAAACATGGTGTGGCGTTTTTTCGCATCGGTCAGGCTTGCCCTTTTTACCCTGCTGATCCTTGCCACGACCTCCGTAATCGGCACGCTTATCCCTCAAAAAAACCCGCCCGGGTTCTACATCGACTCTTTTGGGCAACGCACCGCGCAGTTCTTTCAACTGCTCGATGTGCCGGACATGTACAACTCCTGGTGGTTTCTCTCCCTTCTTTTCCTGTTCAGCATCAACCTCATCGTCTGCACCATCGACCGGCTCCCCAACGTCTGGCAGATGGTGGTGTTGAACAATCTGGACACCGACCCCGAACGGCTGGAAAAAATGCCGCACCGCCAGCTTTTCCATGCCAGCGAAAACACCGACGCCCTGACGGAAACAGCCATTGCCCTTCTTGCCAAGAACGGCTGGAAAGCCGCACATGAAAACAAACCGGACGGGTCGCTGATCTTTTCGCAGAAAACCCCGTGGAGCCGCCTTGGCGTTTACGCCGTGCACCTGAGCATCCTCGTCATCTTCGCCGGGGCCATCATCGGCTCCCTGCTCGGATTCAAGGCGGGCATCATGCTTCCCGAGGGAGGCGCCAGCGGCACCGTCTACGAAAGCGGAACCGGCAGCCCCATCCCCCTTGGGTTCACCGTGCAATGCGACGATTTCAATGTTGAATATTACGCGGACGGAGCAACCCCGAAGGAGTACCGCTCCGTTCTCACCGTAGAGGAAAACGGAAAAACCACGATTGACAAGCGCCCCATTATCGTCAACGACCCCTTGCACTACAAGGGAATCACCTTCTACCAGTCAAGCTACGAACCCATGCAGGGGTTCAACGTGATCATCACCAACACAAAAACCAAGGCCAGCCAATCCTTCCAGATTCCCTTCGGACAGAAAAACAGTTGGGCCGAGGGAGGCATCGAATTCGGGATTATCAACCAGGAAGTACGCAGCCGCATGGGAGATGTCAACCGGCTGAAGGTCTGGTTCTCCGACGGACAGGGAGAACCCAGCATTTTCTGGATGGACAACAGCGCAAGCCAGACCATTACCAACCCGACAGCGACCTATGAATTCGCGGCAAGCCAGGTGTACGCCACCGGCCTGCAGGTAGCCAAGGATCCCGGGGTATGGACCGTCTATGCGGGTTGTACCCTGATGCTCATTGGCCTCTACGTGGCTTTCTTTCTTTCACACCGAAGGATTTGGGTTTATATTACCAGGGAAGAAAATGAGAACCGCTGCCGAATTCTGGTTTGCGGTGCCACCAGCAAAAACAAGATCGCTTTTGAAAAGGAATTTGCCGCCCTAGTTCAGGGCTTCACCAACGACTCCTCGTTTCATAACGCTTAAGGATCCGCCATGAATAGTTCACAACTCCTGGGCATTACAACGTTTGCGTATCTGTTCTCCGCGGTACTGTACATTGCCATGCTGGTCTTCCGCGCCAAGAAGATCGGCCTTTTCGCCACGCTGGTTACCGCCGGGGCGTTCCTGATCAACACCGCAGGCATTGGTCTGCGCTGGTACGAATCGCACCAGATGGGGATCGGTTACGCGCCCCTTTCCAATATGTACGAATCCCTGGTCTTTTTTGCCTGGTCCATCGCCATCGTCTATCTCTTCATGGAAATACGCTACAAAAACCGTGTACTCGGTGCGTTTTCCATGCCCTTTGCCGCCCTGGCCATGATCTTGGCCGGCCTCAAGAACCCGGATATCAAACCGCTCATCCCGGCCTTGCAGAGCAACTGGCTCATCGCCCATGTCATCACGTGCTTTATCGGCTATGCCGCCTTTGCGGTTGCCAGCGGCATGGGGATCATGTACCTGGTCAAGGATCGAAGGTCGGACAAGACCGCCGGCCCCCTCATCGCCTCCCTCCCTGACCTCAAGGTGATCGACGATATCATTCACAAGACCTTGCTATTCGGGTTCTTATGGCTCACCGCGGGCATCATCACCGGCGCCGTCTGGGCGAATTCTGCTTGGGGCACCTACTGGAGCTGGGACCCCAAGGAAACCTGGTCGCTGATTACCTGGTTTATCTACGCGGCAACCCTCCATGCCCGATTCACCAGGGGATGGGGAGGCCGCCGCATCGCCTGGCTGGCCATCGGCGGCTTTGTCTCCGTGATGTTCACCTACTATGGGGTCAATTATCTGCTTTCCGGTCTCCACAGTTACGGCTGATCCTGCCATGAAATAGTGGGCACTCGGTTACCTCATTAGATAGCACCGTACGAGCCGTAACGCACATTCCATTCTTCCTGCTTGACAAGGCTCGGCAAGTGGGTTTATAAAACTACATTTGTAATTGAATGGGGATTCATATACCCAATTTATAAACCAACCGTATTAGGGAGAAGCACAATGAAAAAAACCGTTCTCTGTTCCGTAGCCTTCGCACTGGTCCTTGGTTTTGCAGCAACCTCGGCTCTTGCTGCTGCCGCTGACGTTGTCACCTATCCCGCGGCAAAGGCGCCGATGGGCAAGGTCATCTTCAACCACAAAGCGCATAGCACAAAGCTTGGCGATTGCGCCAAGTGCCATGAAGGCACCCCGGCAAAAATCGCGATGAACAAAGAAGCTGCGCACGGCAAAGCCTGTCTTGATTGCCACAAAGCGATGAAACAGGGTCCTGCCAAGTGTGCTGAGTGCCACAAGAAGTAAGCATTCGCGCGTAGCATGGATACAAAAAAGGCTGCTCGAATGAGTAGCCTTTTTTTATTCTGAGCACCCTACTCTTCAGCCCGTCTTTTCGTCATCCCGGCGGAAGCCGGGATGACGTTCCGCAAAGCAATTCTTTGAGAAAAACAACACGCATGATCAACAGGTTGACGCATGGCACCCGCGCGCTGGCTGAAGTTCGATGGTATTCAGATTTTTTATTGTTTTGCCTCGAAAGGCACGGACTTGGTTTCTCGGAACCTCTCTTCACACCCCGTACGGTTACCCTCCAACGACAATGAAACATAGTGCATTACTCCTCGCATGCATGCTGCTTCTTCAGAACACCGCCGCCCACGGCGGCGCGGAAGACAGCACGGCAAAAAAGGCGGCTGACCATCCCCCTGTCGCCCCATCGGTTATCGTTCTGAAAAGCGTGTCAGGGAAAAGGCCCGCGATCTTTCCCCATGCCAAGCATCAAACCAGGCACGACTGCGACACCTGCCACAAAAACGAAAACTTCCCAAGGGACAAAAAGTGGGACCTCAAGACCGGGCATGCCCTCTGCATGGGGTGTCACAAGGCAAAAAACGAAGGGCCGACCAAATGCAACAACGCCTGTCACCAATAAACCAGCCCGCGACTTTGCAGGACAAAAAAAGGCTGCTCAATCGAGCAGCCTTTTTTCTTGCTTTCCGCCATTCCTGCAACCAAGGGTCAACCGTCAGGTGCTTCTCAACGCAACTGGCCGCTCACTCCTGATCACAGAAACCATGCCCAGTGCAACAACGTTCATCCTTTGCGTTCAGCACCTCGCCTCAGGCTCAACCCCGCTGCCCTCCCTTGCCAGAGATGCCACGCTGCAAATGGCGGCAATGGCGGAAAACGGACCCAGGAGAAGAAACAGGGCAAAGGCCGCAAGTCCCCAGAAAGCCTCACTGATCCGGCGATAAGAATCCCTGGCAGGGACAGTTCCCGTCGCTTCATTCGCACTCAAACCGCCGAGACTGATCTTGCCCAGAAACTGTGTGATGGTAGTCATTGTCATTCTCCTTGTTAAAAACAAAAGACGAGTACCGCTCAGGCCGCAACATCTCCCGATCTCTGCTCAACACTGATCTTTCTGGGAACAAGACCGCTGGACATGAAGGCCGTGCACTGCTTTCTTTTCTCAAAGGGGCAGTCGGCAATGTTCCAGCAGGGGGTGTACTGGAGCAACTTTTTTATAGCGGCGATGCTGATGCCATGCTCATGAATCATGTCGCGCAGACATTGAATCCACTTAATGTCGTCCATGGTGTAGTAGCGCCACTGTCCGTTGCGCAAAGGCTTGACCAGATTTTCCCTTTCGTAGATCCTCAGGGTCCGCGGGTGCACTTCCAGCATTTTGGCCGCAGTTCCTATGGTAAAGATTGCTTTATTGTCGGATATCATCGTCTCTACTCCGGTTTGAACTTCCCGCGGGCGGGAGATACCGCCCGCGGGAAGTCATTTTTCTTTATTCAGCCTCGCATGGGCCGTTATCAATGATGGCCGCTGGGCCGGAAAGCCTTGCCAAAAAACCGCTCCCCAAGAAGGAACCCGAGACCGACAACACCGAAACCACCCAGGGCGATCAAAAATTCGGACACGGAGGGGAAATAGGAGAAGTAGGTCGGCAGATCGTCAAAGCCGTTATAGATCGGCACGATCTGACCGGCAACCACGATGTCGTAACGCTGGAAGTACGCACCAACCAACACCATGAGGGCAGCAGCGGATAGTGCCTGCTGGCTTTTCATCCGGGAGAGGGTCATGATCACGAGGGGAGCAAGCATGCCGACCACGGTTTCGAATACCCAGAAATTCATGGCGAGCGGGCCCTGGATCAGGGACAGGGCTGCAAGACGGGCTTCCTCGGTGCCACCGGAAAAGGCGGCGATGAACTTCCAGGTGGTGGCGATGGCCAACAGCACGAGGGTGCTGAACATGACCTTGCCGGCGCCCTGGAGACCTTCGCGGGTGGACTGGCTCATTTCCTCGCCCCGCATCTTATAGGCCCAGTTGCTGAACAGAATGATCGCGGCGGCGCCGGTCATAACGGCGGAAGCAAGAAAATAGACGGGCAACTGAGAGCCATACCAGAAAGGACGCGCGGAAAGGGTCGCAAACACGGCGCCCAGGTTGGTATTGGCCGCAAGCTCAGCCAGAGCGCCAAGCACGCCTAGGGTAATGGCCAGGGAATATTTTTTGGTCAGGATCAGGTAAAACTCCACAAACATGAAGCCAACGGCCATGCTGTACAGGGTTCCCATCCACCAGATGTTGGAGGTCAGATTGGGGGAAAGCATGTTGTAGAGGAGCATGCGATGGGGATTCTCAAGCTCAAGGCCGATGATGAGGAACCCGCCGAAGATGACCACGATGGAGAGGTATACCATGCGGTTGGCGAGAGCGGTCAAGCGGTTATGCCCGAAGATGTGGCTCAGCACGGCAAGCAGGCAGAGCCCGGTGGAGATGATGGCGAAATACGCATAATTCGCGATCAGGATGCCCCAAGGCATTTCCCGGGTGTTGGCAAAGGCATGTTCATGCCCGGCAACCTGGGCATACAGACCGGCGCCGACACCGACCAAGGCCAGGATCGCACACAGGATGGTTAACTTGGTCACCGTCGGGGTAGCGACCTTTTCCTCTGCCACCTCAGCGAGTGAGAATGTGTTCAACATGATTTTTCCTCCCTAAATTTTTTATCTGCAATTTAACAGTTAGTGTAACTCACTCCCGGCCAGGGAGTTATTCCTGCGAACTTCGTTTAATTTTCGATTTAAACCTGTACTCAAACAGTTGCTGGTACTTTCTGGAGCAGGTGATACTTCCGGGCCGCCACCCGTTGATTGAGGAGTTTCTCCCCTCCAGAAGAACATTTTCAGCCAACTCTCCCCGGCCACCTCCTTTTCCGTGCATTCACTTGTTCGACAATGGGCTTTTCCTTGCACCGCTTCCATGTCGGAAAAATGAAAGAGCAAGGTGCGTGCCACAACATATCAATCCGCCTCCTTTTTTAGAATAAATACGGTTTTCCATAGAGAAGCAAGGAGTTAGAGTTTTACAACCACAGATTTCATATCTATCACGAACATATTATGTTGCAGGTTATTTAACCTGCAGGGCTATTTTTGATCTGACACCCACCCCGAAATGGACGCAAAACGATCCATTTGCCGGCACCAATACCCAACCACCTTGAAAACAAAAAAACGACACAACTACAAGATGATATTACACTCAGCCTCCATGGCATGCCGTATTGCACCCCCCAGCGCGCCCCATTGGAGTTCTGTTTTTTAGTCATTGAAATCAGCAACATAAAATCAAAACGGCGCAGCATTCGCCCCATCGGACTCCAAGCACCAGCGACATGCCCCTCCCTGGAGAATCATACCTCGATCATTGTTGGACAAAACGCACTGGAATAGCGCAACGGACTAAAAAGGAAAACCGCAGGGATAGCGGCACTCACACACCCCGGACGCATTCAGACCTGGACGCAAGTCCGCACAAATCGGCAGAACGAAAGAGAAGCCGAGAGCTCACCTTTTATTTGACAATACGAGTTGCAATACGATTGCGAGGGATCCAGGAATTTCCTGAACCAAGGAACCGGAGGTGGCGGGTGGGCGAATACCAGCAGAAAGGAGGCAACCAAACAAAAAAGCGGAAAACCCAGGCATGCCCGGGCTTTCCGCTTCAAAAAAACAGAACAGGCCTCAATGCGGTCGTCCGCTCGCTATCGCGGCAGGCGAACGCATTGAATCACAGGGCAAATCAATGCTTACCGGAAGCCTTGCCCTGGGGCGCGGGGCCGGTCAGTTTATTGTACCCCTTGACGCCCACATGGCAGGTGGTGCAACGGGTGTTGGAGGCAAAAGCCATCTGCCCGTCATGGCAGGCACCGCAGTATTTCCCTTTATACAGGGAAGCCATGGTGAAATCCGCCTTCTGCTCGGCGGCACCGGCTGCCATCTCAAAGAGCGTGTCATGGCACATGTCACAGGAAAGACCGGCGTCCATGGTGTGGGTTTTATGGTAAAACACCACGCCCTTCACGGGTTTTGTCCAAATAATGGGCGCCTTCGGACCATAGGTACCCTCATCGTAGGCTTCCTCGCCAAAGGATTGGCTGGAAAAAACCAGGAGGCCGACCACAGCCGCCAAGCCCACCATATTCATTACGCTCTTGGTATTGCGTTTCATTACAACCCTCTCCGCTGCTTGGTTAATCATTCATATAGAAAACGTTGGGCATGGCGCCGGTTTCAGGACGAAGAACCCAAACAACCTTCTCAGGCGTGTGGATCAGCTTGTACGCCTCACTGTCGTAATTGGTGAGATCCCCGAAGACGCGAACATCAGCCGGGCAGGCAGCGGAGCAAGCCGTCGTGCTTTCGCCTTTGGACAGGCGGGTGTCGAAACAAAAATTGCACTTGTCAATGGCCCGGTTCTCCTCCTTGAAATAACGGGCATTGTATGGACAGGCAGCCATGCAGGTCTTACAGCCGATACAGCGCTTGTAATCCATCATGACGATACCGTTCTTCTTGTCCTTGTATGTTGCGGTGGTGGGGCACACCCGGACACAGGGCGGACGATTGCAATGGTTGCAGAGCACCGGCATGAACACCCGCTCTTTCGCGCCCCTGGCAATCGCCCGTTCCTGCTGGAGTATGGTGGTGCGGTAGCCGTAGGAAGGCACGTTATTGGTTTTCACGCAGGCTTCCATGCAGCGCTCACAGTCGATGCAGCGATTCTGCCGCATAACCATGGTGTAATGGGGGCTGTACGGAAAACTTCCGGCGGCGGGCACAGGGCCCATGGCGCTCTCGGCCTTCCGAGCGGAGGTCAGGGAAAGCACGGTCCCCCCGACAAAAACACCGGTTACCGCCAACCCAAAACGAAGGAATCGGCGGCGCTCCTCGGAAGGAAGGGTTTCAACCCCCTCATTCTCGAGTTTATCAAGATCATCAATCTTCATTCTCACGTCTCCTCAGTTATTTCAGAAGGGTGCTCGACCTCTTCCACCCTTCAGGAATCGGACAACCCGAAAGGTACTTAAGCAATTAACCCCCGGATTAATTGCCGATGGGCAAATTTGGCCCATTGTAATTTGACAAACCCGCATGTCAAGATAATTTTCAAGATCTCGGGCAAACCTTTCATGGTTCCGCGCTTTTTTCGGATTCACAATTATGGCATTCTTCTGCATTCTCGACAAAAAACGCCCCTATGTGCGCCTTTCAGCAAGCATACTTTGTTTTTTTTTGCTATAGCATTACTGTAAGTCAAGAATGATTCTTAACAATAACCCGGAAAACCAAAAAGCACACTCAGCAGAGCAATGGACACTAATAAACAGCCCCCCTCTTCTTCCGCCGTTCAGGAAGCGGTTTTCACCGTCAATGAAAGCTGGCAGATCACTTCTTTCAACCAGGCAGCGGAGAAACTCCTGGGCCTCTCTGCCCAAGATATCATCGGCAAGAGCTGTCAGGACGTTTTCAGCGGCTCGGACAGGTTCGTTTCCATGTGCAAACTGTACGGACCATTGACTGCGGGCCGCGCCATGCACGGGCTGCGGGTCGTGCTGCCCAAGCCGGACAGCACCGAATCCGTCATTCTGCTGGTCACAGCGATCCCCGTTCCCGACAAAAACGGCAAACTCTCCGGCGCAATCATTACTGTCCGCGACGCCAACGATCCGGGTCAGATCTATCCCTTGGTCATGGAGAGCATCGCAGACGGCGTCTTCACCGTGGACAAGCGATTCCGCATCACCTCCTTCAACAAGGCGGCGGAAAACATCACCGGCTGGACCGCCAAGGAAGTCGTCGGGGTGTCCTGCAATATCATTTTCAAGTCCAACATCTGCGGCGCCGACTGCATCCTGGCCCAGAGCGTCAATGAAGGCAAATCCATCGTCAATCGTTCCATCTACATCAAAGGCAAGAATGGCCGGACCATCCCCATCAGCATCAGCGCCTCGCCGCTCATCGACCCGGAAGGCCAGGTCATCGGCGGGGTGGAAACCTTTCGGGACATTACTTCCAGCCTGCAACAGAATCTCATTTTAGACAGCATTGCCGACGGCGTCTTCACCGTGGACCGGAACTGGCATCTGACCTCCTTCAACAAGGCGGCGGAAGGCATCACCGGCTGGAGCAAGGATGAGGTTCTCGGCAAGCCCTGCAGCGCCATTTTCCATTCGAGCATCTGCGGAGAGACCTGCATTCTCGCCCAGAGCGTGGAAAGCGGTAAGCCCATCGGCAACCGTTCCATTTTCATCAAGGGCAAAGACGGGGAGACCATCCCGATCAGCATCAGCGCCGCCCCCCTTACCGATCCGGACGGCGATGTCATCGGCGGGGTGGAAACCTTCCGCGACCTGACCTCGGTCATGACCAAGGATCTCGTCCTGGAAAGCATCGCCGACGGGGTGTTCACCGTGAACCGCAGTTGGAAGATCACCTCCTTCAACCGGGCGGCCGAACTGATTACGGGCTGGAAACGGCAGGATGCCATCGGCAAGTCGTGCAGCGACGTGTTCCACTCCAGCATCTGCGGCGAAAACTGCGCCATTGCCCAAAGCCTATACAGCGGCAAGCCCGTGGCCAACCGCTCCATCTTTGTCAAGAACATCGACGGCAAGCAGATCCCCTTAAGCATCAGCGCCGCGCCGCTTCTTGACCACGAAGGCAACGTCATCGGCGGAGTTGAAACCTTCCGGGATCTGAGCGTGGTCACGGAACTGCGCAAACAGCTTTCCCGGCGCTACACCTTCGGCGAGATTCTCAGCAAAAGCGCCTCCATGCAGCGGATTTTCAGCATCCTGCCCGAGATCTCCCACAGCGAAAGCAATGTTCTGGTGCTCGGCGAATCGGGCACCGGTAAAGAGCTGGTGGCCCGCGCCATCCACACCTCGAGCCGGCGCAACAAAGGGCCGTTCATGGCGGTCAACTGCGGGGCACTGCCGGAAACCCTGCTGGAGTCCGAGCTTTTCGGTTACAAGGCCGGCGCCTTCACCGATGCCAAACACGACCGGCCAGGTCGCTTTGCCAGCGCCGAAAAGGGCACCCTGTTCCTCGATGAAATCGGCGATATCCCCGCCTCCCTCCAGGTCAAACTCCTGCGGGTTCTCCAGGAAAAGGTGTACGAACCCCTTGGCTCCAACAAGCCGGTCAAGGCCGACGTGCGGATCATCGCCGCCACCAATCGCAACCTGCAGCAGCTTGTGCAGGAAGGACTCTTCCGGGAAGACCTCTTCTATCGCCTGAACGTGGTGAAGATCCTCCTCCCCCCCCTGCGGGAGCGCATGGAAGACGTGCCCATGCTCGCCGAGCATTTCATCAAACAATTCAGCAATCAGCAGGGCAAGGATATCGTCGGGATTTCCGATGAAGCCCTGGGCATTCTCATGCGCTACGGCTTCCCAGGCAATATCCGTGAGCTGGAAAACATCATCGAGTATTCCTTCATCCTTTGCCATGGCGGGTTCATCCGGCCGGAACACCTGCCCGAGCCCTTTGCCCCCAAGGCCCAGGAAAGCCCGCAATCAGGAGCAATTCCCCTCCACAAGCCGCTTCCCCTTGAGGAAATCGAAAAACAGGCGATTTTCCAATCCCTGGAGCGGAACCACTGGCGACGGATGAACACCTGCCGGGAGTTGGGCATCTCCAAGGACACCCTGCGCCGGAAGATAGAACGGTATGGGCTAAAGAACCCATTCGGCGATGATCTCGACTAATCCCTTCGTTTCTTCCCAATAAAAAAAGGGCCGAAGAGAATTTCCCTCCGGCCCTTTTTTATTGATTAACCACCAGTCGTATCAACTGCGCCCGACCAGCTTCTTGCGGCCGGAACCGGCACTTTTCTTGGCCCGGTCGGCCGCCTTGGCTTTTTTTTCCGCCACCTCATCGCCCGCGACCCGCAAGGAGCGCGGCACAGCCTTATCAAAAAGACATTCACAGGTTTCATGGACCTCGCCGGGACATTCCGCAATCTCCCAGCATGGCGCGAGGGTCAACAATCTTTTCAACCCCGGAATGCTGATCCCCTGATCGTGGATCATGGAGCGCACACATGACACCCACTTGATGTCGTTCAAGGAATACAGCCGCCGGGATCCTGTATGCTGGGGATGAACCAGCCCTTCTGCCTCGTAGATACGAAGTGTTCTCGGATGAACATCCAACAGCTTTGCTGCCACCCCTATGGGGTAAATCGGCAAATCAGGCCGCAAAGGCTGGATGGCCTTTTTTTTCTTGGCCACCATATCCTTCTCCTCCGCGTGCTTAATGGTCCTCGGACAAATGCCCCCTGAAAAGCCTTTCACCCATGAAGAATCCCATGACACAGATTCCCATGGCCCCCAATGTGATGAGAATCTCATGCAGGGAAGGGGTGTAAGTGAACAGATGCGGCATATCAACAAGCCCGAACTCATGGTACCAAGGCACGAGCTGCCCTACCACAACCAGATCGTAGCGCATGAAGAAGATGCCGACAACACTGGAGACCGAGGCCCAGAAGAGCACGGGCAGATTTTTGGCGCGGGCGGCCAGGATCATGGCAAAGGGAATAACCATGCCGAGCATGACCTCGCCGAGCCAGAAATTGATCGCATAGGGGCCGCTCACCAGAGCCATCATGGCCTCGTATTTTCCCGGCGGCTGACCGCTGATGCCGGAGATCATCTTCCAAGTAGTGAAGAACATGATCACCGCGATCAGGGTTGCCCCCAATTTTGCCGTGGCCATAAGGGAGTTCTCCAGCTTCTCGCTCATCTTCCAGCCATTGGCCCGGTAGCCGAGATAATGGAAGAAGATAACCGCAGCGCAGCCGGACATCATGGCTGAGGTGATGAAATAGATGGGCATGTACGGCCCATGCCAGAACTCACGGCCGGAAAGCAGGCCAAAAACCGCGCCGAGGTTACTGTGGGCGGCGATACCGGAAACCAAACCCAGCAAGCCGAACATTCCGGCGATCTTATGCTTCTCCATCTGCAACAGCGCAAACTCGACAACCATAAAGAAGAGATACGCTCCATAGAGGGTTCCCATCCACCAGATATTGGAGGTGGGATTGGGGGAAAGCATATTATAGATGGGCATCCGCCAGGGGTTTTCGATCTCGAATCCGATCACGAAAAAACCGGCGACAATGGTGACGATGGCCATGAACACGGAACGCTTGGCAATGGGTTTGAACGCCTCAAGACCAAAGACATGCCCGATGGAGGAAATCAGACACAACCCGGTGGAACTGACTACAAAGAAAACATAGGTGGCAATGAGCAACCCCCAGGGAACATCCCGGGTGACGCCGAAGGTATGCTCATGACCGGCATACATGGCATGCACCCCGGCGGCAAGGCCGAGGGCGGCGAGCAGGCCGCCGATGGCAATGGTGACGTTGCAGGAACGGGAGGGGCTGGCAACGAGGCCGCCTTCCCGCGGCAATACATCAGCTAAAAAATTATTCATGGGAACAACTCTCCTTATGCGTATTTTAATCGTTAATCTTGCGATCCGGAATGACGAAAACCTTGCCTGCTAGTCTCCACAAGTGAGCATCATGGCAATGTTTCCTCATTGGCCTGGATCAACGGTTTGATTTTGAGATCAAATACGGTATGGAGTATTGCACCTCCGATCCAGAAAATTAAAAAAAGCAGACCTTCCATTTTTTTTCTCCTCAATCAAACGACCTGATCTTCCAGGCTTGTGGTTCATCGTCGACTCGAACGGAATGGCGGTTCCAAACGAATCACTTCCGCGACGTACCAGACCATATTACTCTTCCCTGCAAACCTCCTTTACATGTTGTTTTTCAATGAAAATCTTTAGGCTGTCCCACATGGGGGAAACCCACCCAAGCCAATACTGTTATCAAATTACAAAATGGAAAAATCCATTGTCAAGTTTTTATTCTTTTAATATTCCATTTTTTGGTATTTTTTTGTGCACATTTAGCCCAAAACAAAAACGTCCCGTAACAAGATGGCGCAATATCTCTTTTTACGACAACTCCAGCATGCTGTTTTCCGCACAAGAACAATACGAAAAAACATACATATAGCCTGACATTGCCGATACAAAAAACAGAAAAAACACCCCGGATTTCGGCACAACACAACACATGCCACAACACAAGACCCAGATCACCAAAAATGGCAAAAAATGATCCATCGACACAACGACAAGGAATCAAAATGATCCATCCGAGCACAACTATACCCGCAAGAGAAAATCCGGACAACCCAAAAAACACCGCGAGAAAAATACGTTAACCGACCGAAACAAAAGGAGATAAAATTAACCTGACACAATAAACAGCCAAAAAAGCACACGCTGGCACAGTGATTGCTTTAAGACACAGCAGGGAACACCATGGTTTTCCGACCATGGGAGACACAAGACAGACGACCTTCCGTCTTTCCGCGCAAGCGGACTCAATCAATCCCTTCCCTGCAAAGGATCCTCGGTGGCGGCCCAGGATCCTTTTTTTTCTTTCTCCCCGGACGCCCCTCACCCAAGAAATGTAGTGACCTTGCCGTGCTAACCCTGTATTATCATGCGCTGACTCCACCGAAACGAAATCGACATCGTCTCGTTCCACTCCATTAATGAATAGTTTTCTCAGTGTCTGCCGTGCAAAATACGACCCAGCCCACAATCCGGACCTGGACCCATGTCCAGCTCACGTTCTTCCTGCTCGCCATCGGCCTCATCCTGACCCTCGCCCTGGGCGGGGCCTTATACATCTTTATCTCCCTTGATATTCCCTCAATCGGCGCCCTGAAAAACTACCGTCCAGCCACCACTTCCATCATCTACGACGCGGAAAAACAGCCGATTACCCATGTATCAAGGGAAAACCGGACCCTCGTCCCGCTTTCCGCGATGCCGGAGGTTCTCCCCCAAGCATTCATAGCCGCGGAAGACTCCCGTTTTTATCAACACAGCGGGGTTGATGCCTGGTCGATCATCCGGGCGCTTATCCACAACATTCGTTCGGGGGAACGGGGCCAAGGCGGCAGCACCATCACCCAGCAGGTCGCCAGGGCGCTCCTGCTCACCCCGGAAAAAACCTACACCCGCAAGATCAAGGAAGCAATTCTCGCCTACCGGATCGACACCGCCCTCAGCAAAGAGGAAATTCTTCATATCTATCTCAACCAGATTTATCTGGGCAGCGGCGCCTATGGAGTAGAGGCCGCTGCCCAGATTTACTTCGACAAACGCGTTCAGGACCTCAACCTTGCCGAGGCCGCGCTTCTTGCCGGCTTGCCGCAAGCGCCAAGCCGGTACTCACCGTTTCGCAACTTCAAGCTTGCCAAAAACAGACAGCTCTATGTCCTGAACCGCATGGCGGAAGAGGGATACATCACTCCGACCGCCGCGCAAAAGGCCTATGAAAAGACCCTGCTTTGGAATCCCGCCAAGGAAGGCCCCACGGAAAACAACTATTTTGTTGAGTATGTCAAGGCTTACGTCGAAAGCAAATATGGCAGCGAGGCCCTGCTGACCGGCGGCCTTCGCATCTACACCACCCTTGACCAGAACATGCAGCAGGCCGCAAACATGGCCATAAAGCGGGGCACCGCAAAATGGGCCATCCGCCAGAGCAAACACGCCGACACCCTGCCCCAGGCTGCCCTGATCTCCATGGAAGTAAAGACCGGCCGCGTTCGGGCAATGGTGGGAGGCACCGATTTTGACAAAAGTCAGTTCAACCGCGCGACCCAGGCCCGCCGTCAGCCGGGTTCAGCCTTCAAGCCCTTTATTTACGCCGCCGCCCTTGAAAACGGGATGACCCCTGCCACCATGATTGTCGACGAACCGATCCAATTTCGCGGCGCCACGGCGATGCAGTATTGGGCGCCCAAGAATTACGACAATACATTCGAGGGCCCCACCTCCTTCAGAAACGCGCTGGTCCATTCGCGAAACGTCCCCACCATCAAAATCCTGCAACAGGTCGGGGCAGACAAAACCATTGATCTGGCCAGGAGGCTGGGCATCTCCTCCCCCCTGGTTAAAGATCTCTCCCTGGCCCTGGGAACCTCCGGGGTTTCCCCCCTTGAGATGATCCGGGCATACGCAGCCTTTGCCAACAATGGCCGGATGCCCCAGCCTCTTTTCATTGAAAAAATTGTCGGCAGCAGCGGTAAGGTTCTTGAGGAACAGCATCCCTCCTTCAGCGAGGCCGTTGATCCCCGGGTTGCCTACCAGATGACCCGCATCATGGAAGCAGTCATCACCGACGGCACGGCCAAAGGCATCAGCAGCTTCGGCGCGCCCGCAGCCGGCAAAACCGGGACCACGGACCAAAATGTGGATGCCTGGTTTGTCGGCTACACCCCTGAGCTGACGACCTGTGTCTGGATTGGGCACGACCAGAACATCTCTCTGGGCAGAGCCGAGACGGGTGGACTGGCGGCAGCGCCCATCTGGCTTGATTTCATGAACCAGACAAGGGAGGCCTATCCCTCGTCCGGCGGATTCCAAATTCCTCCGGGCATTGTCTTGCTGCCCATGGACAACAACACCGGTCAGCCAGGGGCAGCGGTCGGCGGCAATGTCACCCTTGAGGCCTTCCGGGAAGACACCCCGCCTTGGCGCCAGGAAGAACCTCCCCCCACTGAGAGCAGCGATTCGCTTTTATAGCACGGAATAAAAAAAGCCGTGTTTCCGGACACTCCCGGCAACACGGCTCATAATACGCCCACTCTTTTTTGAGACGGTTCGCTGAAAATCTCGGGCCTTGTATCAGCTCCGCAGCTTCACTGCCCCGACCTCATCTTCTCCGACTGCGCCGGATCAAACAGCCCGTTTGCGCGGCATGTTTTTCAACTCGTCCTTGCCGTGGTAGACCACGGCAAATGTTTCCCGCAGCTCCCTGGTCATCGCTTCCTCCTGGCCGGCATCATTGATCATCACCCGAACCGCCACCCGCTTTTTCCCTTCCGGTGCATCCTCGAACGAGGTGAGCACACTGATAACCCTGGCATTGAATTTGCGGAGGCACTCAATAACCTTGGTCACCGAACCTGGGGCATCAGGCAGGTCGAGCACAAACTGAATGGCGCCATCCTTGATGCCCGTGCTGTGGATGAACCCCCGCAGGACATCGGTTTCGCTCAGCAGTCCGACAAGATGCCCCATCCCGTCCACCACGGGCAGCCCGGAGATCTTGTCCTCCAGCATTATCAGCGCGGCTTTTTCCAAGGTATCGTCCTCGCTCAGGGTAAGCGGATTGGAGGTCATCACGTCCTTCACCTTCATCTCCGACAACAAATAGTACAGTTCATGGATGTCCAGGGATGTTGTCTTGGAAGGTGAGGCATCTTTCACATCCCGATCCGTCACGATCCCGATCAATTTCCCATGGGAAACCACCGGCAGACGACGGATGCTGTTTTCCTTCAGTATCCTGGTGGCACGCATCAGAGATGTGTTTTCATCCACGGTCAGGACGTCTTTCGCCATCCAGTCTCTTATCAACATAACGCTCAACCCTCCGATAGATATTGTCTAACCAAGCTCACGCAGAGCAATTCTTGTCCGTACCCACAATATGCCGGTCGATACCCGGCACCTGTTTTTATAAAATATTCCTAGTGTTCCCGCAAGACGAAGTGCGCCTCTTGCTCCAAAAATCATAAAGAAAGCCGCAACTGCACGCTGCATCCTTTTTTAACTTGCTTAACTTCCCCCGACTCGGTAAAGATTTCACATTCCGAAAAGGAACATTCCCCCTTGAAACACGCTCTGCGCCGAACAGAATACCCATCATGAAAAAACACCAATGCCTTGCCCCCTGACAGACGATACCCTAGCCCGGATCATGGCCATGGCGGCCGGCGAGGACTGCGTTTTTCTTGAAACCGGCAGGGTAACCTCCGAGGAATCGCGCTCCTATTTTTTCCACAACCCGGTAACCCATCTTGCCTGTTACCCCCACGACGATCCTGCCCGGTTTTTCCGGCAGGCCGAGGATTTTCTCGCGGAGGGGTTGTATCTGGCCGGCTGGCTTGGATATGAATTCGGGTATCTGCTCGAACCATCCCTGGCAAAACACATCCTCCTCGATCCGCACAAGCCACTGGCCAGACTGGACGTGTTCCGCGCCCCCCTGATCTTCGACCACCTCTCGGGAGAGCCGCTCGGCGCCCCTTGGCCGAATCCGCCTCAAACCGGGACCTCCACCGGCTACCGCATCACCAATCTGCGTCCCAGCCTCGGGAAAGCCGATTACACCGCAGCCCTTGCCAGGATCAAGGAATATATCGAAAGCGGCGACACCTACCAGGTAAACTTCACCCTGAAGCTGCTCTTTGACTTCGATGGTTCACCGGAAGCGCTCTATCAGGCATTGCGGCGCAACCAGAGCGTCTCCTTCGGCGCCTATCTCCGCTCCGGCGATGAACGCATTCTTTCCTTTTCTCCGGAACTGTTTTTCAAGAGGAGCGGCGAACAATGCCTGGTCCGGCCCATGAAGGGCACCATCCGCCGCGGCCCGTATCAGGCGGAAGACGCGCGGTTGATGACCTTTTTGCAGACCGATGCAAAAAACCGCAGCGAAAACGTGATGATCGTCGATCTGCTGCGCAACGACCTGGGCCGCATCTGCACCCCGGGAACGGTGCAGACTCGCTCCCTCTTCGACATCGAAACCTACGAGACCCTGCACCAGATGACCTCCACCATCACCGGCCATCTGCCCAGGGAAACACGGATCGAATCCCTGTTCAAGGCCCTGTTCCCATGCGGCTCGGTCACCGGCGCCCCCAAGATCCGGACCATGGAAATCATCCGCGCGCTGGAAAACGGGGTGCGCGGCGTCTACACCGGGGCTATCGGCTTCATAGCCCCCACGGGCGAGGCAACCTTCAACGTGCCGATCCGCACCATCGAACTCAACGGCAGCTCTGGCCAAATGGGCATCGGCTCCGGGATCATCCACGATTCCGACCCTGAGCAGGAGTGGCGGGAATGCCTGCTCAAAGGACGTTTCCTGAGCGATCCGGCCCCCCCCTTCAGCCTGATTGAAACCCTGCTCTGGCAGCCGGGCTCCGGCTACTGGCTCCTAAGGGAACATCTGGAACGGCTGGCCGCTTCCGCCGCCTATTTCCGCTATCCCGCAAACCCGGCGGAGTTTCTGGCCCGACTCGAAAGGCTGGCCCTGGATTTTGCCGCCTCGCCCATGCGGGTGCGGCTGACCCTGACACGAAGCGGGCGGATGGTACTCGAGGCCGCCCCCTGCTCGGCCCCTGCCTCAATTACCTGGCCGATGCCGCGGACTGCCCGCGCTGAATTGCCGAAAGTGACCTTCTCGGCCGAGGCCACGGATCCCAACGCACCATGGCTTTTTCACAAAACCACTCGGAGGGAGCTGTACGACAGCGAGCGGCAACGGGCCGTGGCCGAAGGAATGTACGAGGTGCTTTTCACCAACACCCGGGGAGAGGTGACCGAGGGAAGCATCACCTCCATCTTTATCCTGCACGGGGAAACCCTGCTTACCCCAGCCATGGAATGCGGACTTCTGCCCGGAGTTTTCCGGAGATATCTGCTGGAGGACGCCCCCCTCCCGGTGCGGGAAGCCATCCTGACCCGCCGGGATCTTGAACACGCCGATGCCCTTTTCGTGGGCAACTCGGTGCGCGGCCTGGTCCAGGTCCGGCTCGACTGAATTATACCCACAGGGCATGCGTTTTCTTTGAGCAGGCAAGCTGCTCAACTCAGCTTTTCACCCTGCGGGTATAAGTTTCGTTTGAGCAGGCAAGCTGCTCAACTCAGCTTTTCACCCTTCGGGTATAAGTTTCGTTTGAGCAGGCAAGCTGCTCAACTCAGCTTTTCACCCTTCGGGTATAAGTTTCGTTTGAGCAGGCAAGCTGCTCAACTCAGCTTTACCCCCTGGCCAGGGTCCGGATAATGTCCGACTTTCCGACCACCCCGACCAGAGCGCCGTTCTTGAGCACCGGCAGGGTATGGACCTTTTTCTCGGCCATGATGGTGGCGATTTCGTCCAGCGGGGTGTCCTCGCGAATGGTCACGGGTTCCCGGGAGCAGATATCCCCTACCGTGGCGCCGGTCATTTTGTTAATCTCCTTTTCCACCGTTTTGGCGCGGTCCAAAAAGATGACCGAGTCCAAAATGGAGATGGCGGTGGGGATGTGAAACCTCTTGGTCTGATCCACCAGATCGCTTTCCGTCACCACGCCGATCAGCAGCCCGTCCTCGTCGACCACCGGCGCCCCGTTGATGCGGTGCGCCCAGAGAACGCCCGCCAGTTTTTCCACCGGCAGATCCGCCTTTACCGAAACAACCTTCTTCGCCATGATCTCCTTGGCTATCAGCATCTGTTTTCTCCCAAAAAAATTTAACGCGGAACCGCAGACGCGGCTTCCACTGACTATCCCGAAACTCTTTACAATTTTTCATTCTTCATTATGCATTTCGATTCGAGCACCTCCTGGAAGGCCGCGGGAATCTCCGCGGCCAACTCACCGGCGAGAAAACCAAACGGCCGCCCGGCCCGGACAATCCGGTCCCCGGCCAGGCCGTGGACATACACCCCCAGACAGGCGGCCTCAAAAGGCGCCACGCCTTGGGCCAACAGGCCGCCGATGAGTCCGCTCAGCACATCGCCCATGCCGCCCGCGGCCATGCCGGGATTGCCGCTGGGATTGATGGCCAACCGCCCGTCCGGCGCGGCAATGATCGTGGACGCCCCCTTCAGGACCAGATACACTCCATGCCGTTTCGCAAAATCCGTGGCCACCTCCCGCCGCTTGCCCTGTATCTCAAGGGTTGAAATCCCCGCCAATCGGGACATTTCCCCGGGATGGGGAGTCAAGACCCTCGGTCCGGCGGCAAGCACGGCAACCTCTCCGGCCAGCAGATTGAGGCCGTCGGCATCAACCACCATGGGTTGCCGCAACTCCCGGTAAAACTTACGCACCACCCGCCCGGTTTCTTCCGCTGTCCCCAGGCCGGGGCCAACAGCCACCGCCGCCTTGCCATGGGCCGAGGCCAGCAACTGTTCATAGTCTGGTTCGGAGAGATAGTTTTGCGAAAAAGCGAGCGGTTCGGTCATGGCCTCGGGCAACGCTCCCTGCACCACCCCACAGAGCATCTTGGGCGCGGCGATGGTCACCAGCCCTGCCCCGGAGCGCGCCGCGCCCAAGCCGCAGAGCACCGCGGCCCCGGCTTTGCCCAGCGAACCCGCCAGCGCCAGCAGGTGGCCGAAGGTTCCCTTGTGGGACGCCATCCCCCGCGCCGGGATCACTCCCTTGACCCAGGCATGATTCAGCCACTCCACCGTAATCCCGATCCGCTCCACCACCTCGGCGGGGATGCCGATATCGATAACCTCAAGCAGCCCGACATATTCCTTGCCCGGCGGTTCGACCTGGGCAAACTTGGGCAGACCGTAGGTGCAGGTGAGCCGAGCCCGCACACTGACGCCCTGGGGAATACCAGTGTCGGCGGCCAGCCCGGAGGGGATATCTACCGCCACCACCGGCACCTCGCTGGCGTTGAGACATCTGATCACCGCGGCGAACACCCCGGTGACCGGGCTGCGCAGCCCCGTGCCGAAAAGGGCGTCCACCAGAAGATCGCTCTCCCCCACCAGCCGTTCCACCCAAGACAACTCCTCTTCGTCAAGGCAGGTGTAGAGCGGCATGGCCAACTGCTTGACCCGCTCCAGATTTCGCGCCGCATCCCCCTGCAATTTCTCAAGGGGAACCAGGCTCACCACCTGCGGCCGGGCGCCCTGCTCCAGAAGAAGCCGGGCGATCACCAACCCGTCGCCTCCGTTATTGCCGGGTCCGGTAAAGATAAGCACCTTGCGTTCGGCCAGCCCCCCAAAATGGCGGGCCATGGCCGCCACCGTGCCGCGTCCCGCGTTTTCCATCAACTCCAGGCCGGGAATGTTGTATTCCGCGCTGGTCAATCTATCGCAGAGCAGCATCTGTTCCGCAGTGGCAATCTTCATTCCGCCTCTCCCTCAAATATCCGGTGCGCCCTGGGCACCATGGTCCGACAGCACCGGGGTCTCACCCAAAAAACGTTTCGGCCCAAAACGCCCCGGTTCCTGCCCGGTTTCAATGTATCCTGCGTCATTCTAGCACATCCGGGCAGGCGGGCCAGCTTTTTTGTTCCAATCGCCGAGAGGCGCTGGCCGCGACAAACCGCGCGTGCGGCAGGCGAAAAAAACAACCGAAGGCGGCGGAGATGGGGGAACTCTCTCCTTGTCCTTGCGAAGCACGTCATTGTTTCCCTTTTACGAGACCACCATTTCCCCCACATCTTTTTTCTTCCCGAAGGGAGCGCAACAGAGGCATGAGCAAACCCGTCCGGATCACTCTTCTGCCAAGCGGCACAAGCGCTTCCAGCCAAGAAAGATATTGCGCATTGAACTGCCGATGGTATAGTACGACCCTTCTTTTGTGCTGAAAAAGGAATACTTCAGCCCTCGTAGCTCAGGGGATAGAGCAACCGCCTCCTAAGCGGTAGGTCGTACGTTCAAGTCGTACCGAGGGCACCAAACAGCCATCCCGCAACATCCGATACCGTTTAGCAAACCCGCTACAACAAAAGAAAGTCTTGATTTATTCGTCCGACACCATCCGAAGAAATACATTGACAACCGGGGGCAACTGGGGGCAATATTGGGGGCAACTGCCAACCACCACAATGGAGTTGCCCCCATGTCGCTATCTGACACCGCCATTCGCCAAGCCAAGCCAGGCCCCAAGCCTTCCCGCCTCTTCGATGGGGGCGGCCTTTACCTGGAAGTTTCCCCAGCCGGGGGCAAGTGGTGGAGGCTCAAATACCGTTTTGACGGCAAGGAGAAACGCCTTTCCCTTGGTGTATATCCTGATGTTCCCCTGAAAGACGCCAGAGAGAAAAGAGAAACTGCCCGCAAGTTGTTGGCCAAAGGGATTGACCCAGGAGAAGAACGAAAGGCCAGCAAGGCAACCGAAACGGGGAGCTTTGCAGCGGTCGCCCGCGAATGGGCTGCCCTCAAAAAACCGACTTGGTCTGCAACCCATGCGGAAAGGACCGTAAACATCCTTGAAAAGGACATCTTCCCATTTATTGGCTCAAGCCCAATCAGCAAGATTACACCGCCAGATGTCTTGGCCGTTTTGAAGCGGATCGACACCAGAACGCCAGTCACTGCCAGAAAAGCTTACAGCTCGTTGCGGATGATTTTCTTTCACGCCATCGCCTCCGGGCGGGCTACCACCAACCCCGCCGACGGCTTGACCGCACTTCTTTCCCCAAAGCGATCCAAACGCATGGCCGCGCCCACTGACCCACCTGAGGTCGCGCGGCTAGTGCGGACCATCGAAGGATACACCGGTTCTTTTATCGTCCGCTGCGCCTTGCGACTTTCCCCCCTCTTTTTCTTGCGGCCCGGAACCCTGCGCGGTATGGAGTGGCAAGACATCGACTTTGACCGGGCGGAATGGCGCATTCCCATTGAACAGATGAAGCGTCGGCAGACAGAAAAGGATGCCAGGCGTGGGGAGATTGCCCTGATTGTCCCCCTGGCGCACCAGGCTATAGCGATCCTCCGCGAGCTGCATCAGCTCACCGGCAACGGCCGATTCGCTTTTCCAGGCGCTCGGGACAGAGGAATGTGCATCAGCGACAATACCGTCCGCTCCGCCCTGCGCGGAATGGGTTTTACCGGCGAAGAGATTACCCCGCATGGCTTTCGGCACATGGCTTCAACCCTGCTGCATGAACAGGGTTTCCCTTCTCACCTGATTGAAAAACAGCTGGCCCATTCCGATGGGAACAAGATCAGGGCAGTGTATAACCACGCAGAGTACCTACCGGAACGCAGGAAGATGATGCAAGCCTGGGCGGATTATCTAGACGAGTTGAAGGCCGGGGCCAAGATCATCCCAATAAGAGCGGCCGGGTGAGGACCTTTAGATTACGGCCAATCCCAGACGAAAAATACACCTGAGAATACCTGACGGAGAAACACCATGCCAATCCTGTTTTGCAATATTGGTTGGATGCAAAGTTATGAAGGCCTAGAAGGCACTAATGATGAATTAATTGGTGGGGGCAAGTATGTAACCGAGAATAAAAAAGGGCATGAAGTCTGCAATTTCGTACCTTGTGGCAATTATGTTTATGGGCATGTGGAATCAAGTCGTGGCGATATTGAAACACAAATCTCTATCGAGCGTCTCGGCGCCGGTCCCCATAGCGAATTTGTTACTGGAGTCGATGTCATTTGGACGGCAACCTCCCCGACCGAAAAAGGCCGCCGCGTGGTAGGCTGGTTTCGGAACGCAACGGTTTACAGGAATCGACAAAAATTCAAAACACCCCCAACGGCCCAGCACCGTCGAGACGGAATAACCGATTACCGGATTAAGGCAAAGATCAGTGACGCCGAGCTTCTCGTGCCACAAGACAGAGACCTTGTAATGCCAAAAGGAAAGGGGTGGATGGGTGAAAAGGCGTGGTGGTATGCCAATAGTGACCAGCAAGACGTTTCGTCATTCCTGGAGGTAGTCCAAGACTTAATCAAAGGAAAACCAGCTCTCCAAATACCAGCGGAAGAAATTCAGCCACCGCCTTCGTTTGAGGGAGCGAAAAAATCCATCATTGTCAATGTCTATGAACGTGACCCCTCTGCCCGTAAAGCCTGCATCAACCATTGGGGAGCCAAGTGCATTGTTTGCGGGTTTGATTTTGAATCGGCCTACGGTGAGATTGGCAAAGGGTTCATCCACGTTCACCATTTAGTGCCTCTCTCATCTATCGGGAAGAGATACAAAATCGACCCAATCAAAGAACTGAGGCCGATTTGCCCGAACTGCCATTCAATGATTCACAGAGAGCGAAAAAAAATACTAACGGTCGAGGCGTTAAGAAAAGTCTTGAAACGTTAGCCAGACGGGGTTACTCGTCTTCCTGTGCCGCCACCGTCCAGATTCGCTTCAAAGGCAATTCAGCTTTTAGATCTTCGTCGAGGTGGTCGTAATGGTCGAAGAGTTGCTCCAACAGTTCCTTCTGGGTCCACAAACGTACCCGAAAGAAGCTAGCCGCAAGCTCTTTCTGCACGTTGCTCTTAAATCCACCCCACGAAACGAACAAGCCTTCGTCGGCGCCGAACTTGGAAACTGCCCCCAGCAGCTTATCCACAGTGGGACGGTCGATTGGGCTGCTCTCCGATTTCACTTCGACACACAGGCGCGGTGCGCCGAAACCGAGTGGACCGGCACCGGCGAGAATGTCTACGCCGCCGTCCGCGCCTTCCGGGCTGCGGTAGGTAGTGTAACCCTGAGCCTTAAGAATGGCTTCTACCAAGCGCGTCAGGCCGTGGCCTTTGAAACGCGCGAGGATAAGCTGAGCAATCTGGTCGCGGGCTAGTTCTTCGAGGTTGGTGTCTTCTGCTGCGTCATCGGTGGCCGGCGCGATGGCCTTAGTGGTTGCCGCGATGGTTTCGGGTTTCCAACCGTTCGCCCGCATGGCGGTAATGCGCTGCTCGGCATTATTGCGTTGCACACGGCAGATGGTCATGAATGCCCCGAACGTATACAGCAAGTCCTTGCCGAAATTAACTCGCGGCACGGCCTCACCAATCCACTTCACCGGTCGCCAGTGGAAGTAAGGATCTGGCCCGACAGACTCAAAATGGTAATCACCAGTAATTTCGCCAATCTGAATAGCAGGCTGCGACTTGAGCGGCAATATGACTAAGTCGCCTTTCTTTATCCCATGCGCAAAAGGCCACACTTGGCTAACCCAATTCAAAATCGCCTTTGGCTTGGTATCCGGGTAGCGCTGCGTCATCGCAGCCACCAATTCGGGCCGCTCGGTGAGCTTAGCCAAATTCACATCGAGACCGTCCCAGGTCACATAGACGCGGTTTTCTTGGATGAACTTCTGTTCGTATTCGCCGTGAGAACCGGCGCGTATTAACCAGATTGCCATATCTTGCCTATGCCTTTAGCTTGAAATATTTTTCGATATTCTCCCGAAGCACCTCTGCAAACTTTTCAGTCTGCGTGAACGGGATATGCTTGATCGCTCGAAGATTAAATCCGACAAACTTATCTTTCTCTTCCATGACGGATTCGTCGACAAACAACAACATATCGGCCGATGCCTTACCCTCTGCCTTTGCTTTCCCCATCATAAATCCAATCTCGTGATATACGTTTGGGTTGCAATATGTCAGGTTACCAATCAGCAGACCGCAGTCACTCATCATTTCGATAATTTTGTCGGTGATTTCGTAAGAAGTGCCATCATGAAACCAGTCAACGCGCTCTACTTTCAGTGCCGGTCGCAAGTTAAATTTGTCTGACACCTCATTGCAAACACGCTCGATAATCTTGTAATGATTTTCGCTGGCTTCCCTGTTGAATGCCATAGAAACAAATATTTTTCGCCTTTTGCTTTCCAATACCTTGTCGAAAATTTGGATCAAATCGGTAAAATTTGATTTCTTGATTTGGTGGAGATGGTTGTTCAGTACCCAACTTACAAACGTATCAGTTGGCACACCGGGCCTCAGTTCGTAAAACACGAGCGCCGCTAGCAAGCCACTATTGGTTGAATCCTTCAGCGCAGGGTTCTTGTCACATAACGCGCTAACGCGTCCCAGCGCTTCCTTGACGCGCTTGATCGCGTTCTCATTGTCTCCAACCACCTTTTTTTCTATCAAAAAAGTGAACTGATCAACGAGAAATGATCGAGGTTCTTTTTCAATGAATGGCCTGAGGTTAGACAGCAAATCAAAATCCAGTTTGCTGTAGAGTTGTCTCGCCAAATAGTAGGCCCAACCAAAAGAAGGATCAGTCTTAAGCTTTTCATCGGGAAACAAATCAGGATCATCGAGGATTAACCTGAGATTATGTTCTTTTGGTAGCGGGACTTGCTTATAGTTGATGTTGTGAAATAGTGCCCGACTAAATCGGCGAAACTCGTTTTGGTTTCTGCAAAAGACAATACAGAACGGCGTGGTACGTTCCCTCTCTGGCGTATCAGTCGACTTGATTGCTGCGAGGCGATGATTGCCATCAATTCGTGAAAAAACTGCGTCTTTGGTTGCATCGAATTCGACCGTGGCAGTTTGGAAGAACTGCACCGCTCTTATATCCCCCGGTTTTTGAGATCGTTTTACTGAGGAAGACACCCGCAACCCATGCGCAAATTTTATTGCGCGGAATGAGTCTCCCTTATGGATGTTGCTATAAAAGTTTGCGACTTGTTCCGATTCAGTATCGTTCTCATGCAGGCCAACACAAAGCACTACTTCTGGAAAGAAAACAAATTCCCCGTGTTTCAGAAAATCGCCAATTTCCCTGAGGCGTTCGTCCTTCGGAACCCGCTGGATGCTTTCGTCTGGCTTCGAAATGTCCTGTAATACTCCCATAGGCGCGAAGCCACGAAGGCACAAGAAATTGCCAAGCGAGAAGTCGAGAACGCCTTTGAGTTTCATTCGACGACCTTTTTACCAAGAATGAGTGCTTCTATTTCAGCTTTGGCTTGCTGTAAATCTTCAACGGCTTGAAGTCTAAGCATTCGCGCTTCGTCTCGGATCTTTTCGAGCTTCGCAGCAATAAGAGCTTGTCGTTTCGGATTTGGGAGTGGAATTGGAATTTTCTCCAAGACATCTACCCCGACCCCAGATTGGTTGTTCCAGTTGGTGCAAAGCTTGAAAAAGACTTTCTGCCGTTGGTAGAGATTGAGAACGTAGCTCAAGTATTGCGCGTTTAATTGATCACCTTTTGGCGCGATACGGGTGATATGGTTGGAACTGAAATAATCGCCGTTAAGGTCAAAATAAACCGTCTTTCCAACTTGCTCCTGGCTGTTGGTGTTGTTGAAGAGGACTTCACCGCGCTTTAATGCGTCGAACGTGCGCATTTTCAACTCTGCTGCGGCGATTGTAACATTACGGTTGAAAACCAATTCGCGGTCATTGCTAAGATTTGTTGGGCGAATTTGGATAATTGCGCCTTCCTCGTCAGATTGATCGCCCCGCCCGGCCGCGAAACCAGTCAAGAAATACGCCACCAAATCACCAAGTCTAGGCAGTCCGCAATTGGCTTCTCGGACGAAATGAAAGATGTCGCCTTGATGAAAAATGGGGTCAAAACGTTGGCCAGTTATTTTATGAAAATCCGTTTGGAAAATGCGTTTTTTAATTGTGTTTGGCGGATCTGCTTTTCGAATTACGGAAAGTTCCGCAAGTAGCACATCATCAATGGTACCAAGAAGGCCTTGGGCCTTTTCAAGCCTTGCCTGACACTTGACCACGGCATCTTCAATTAGCGTTGGCAGGCGTTCATCAAAGACAATTGGAAGCGAAAGCAGCGCCGGGTAATCCAACGCAGGGCGCGTGCCCCCAGTAGAACGACGGGAAGCCAACCGCTCTGCACTATCGAGGTTCAGCCATGCGGCCAACGTTTCACTGGTTTTCCTGCCCTTCGTGCGAATAGCAACGATATGCTGGTTAATGTTGGCCTCAAATCCATCAGGGACCACCGAGGCAACTGCCATCCGTCCGACGCCGGTAATCTTTACCAACAACTCACCGCCGAACAGTTTGCTCCGCGCAAGAAGCCCCTCGTGAGTGCTGCGGGAAATGCGCTTACAGTCTTCAAGATAGAGGCGCCCTGTCGTGGATAAATTTTGCACCCGGATGAAGGGCACGCCATCGGCGCTTTCGGTGTAATGGGTATCAGCATCCTTAATGGAAGGGGTCGCACCGCCACTCATTTGTTGAACAAAATCACGGAGACGATGAGAAGTCGCTTCACAAACGCGCTTCTCCAGAGCGACCAGTTCTGGGCGGAAATACGACGGATCCCAACGGCCCGTCATTTCTGCCTTCCGTGTCAAAAAGACCTTTGCAGGGTTTACCGCTTTCGAAAGGGCAAAGCTCACACCTTCCCCTCCTCAATTTTCAAGATGAAACGATTCAATTCCTCGCCAATTTGCACCAGTTCATTGATTTTGGTGCCTCGTCCGGTAGCGTCGTAACCAATGTCTTCCGCAATCGCCATGAAAACATCATAATCGGGTAAGCTTTTGCGACGGCGTTCTTCATAAGTCTCGGAAAGGCGAAAGCGAAGGTCATTAAGCTGCCGACCATATTCATCGGCGATTGCCTTGGCAGCTTCGGCGTAGGTAAGGTCCCCTTTGAGTTCCTTAGCGTTAAGACTGGCGAATTCCGGCCGATCCTTGAGTGCCTGAAGGGCCTTCTTTTTCTCCCGCTCAATATCGATCAGATGTGCCTCAAACTTTTCCTGCTTTCGAATACTGTCCTTGAGCGTCTGTTTCGTGTCGCGCATAAGCTTAGTTTCATTCTCTGTGAACTTCTTCAAGAAGAGCACCGAACTTTTCACCCCTGCACCAGTATTCGTGAAGGCGGTTTGCGGGAGAGAAACAACAGCCACAATCCGATAGAGGTCTTCGAGTTCGTCACGAACATACTGGAGACTGGAGTTGGTGAGGATACCGTCTGGAATGACTACGGCCAAGTAGCCGCCCTCGGTCAGATAGTGCCAGCACTGCTCGATGAACAGAATTTCCGTATCTTGGCCAGGGCGTTCGGCAGCTTTACTCTTCGGATTCAACCAATCCACATCGCGGGTAGCGAGACGGTACTGGTTCATGTAAGCCTTTTCTGTCTGCTTCACTGTAGAGCCGAAGGGCGGATTGGTGATGATGAAATCGAAACGGTTATATTTAAACCCCTGGTTCTTCGTTTTATCCCTGATGTTATCCGCTGGCAGCAGGCCATCGGTCGCAATAACGTTGGTGTGGCCGTCGTCGTGGATGATCATGTTCATCTTCGCCGTGCGGGCGATCTGTTCATTGATCTCAATCCCGTAGAGGTTATGCTCGGCGAAACGGTGCCAGTACTCTCTGTGCCGGGCCGTTTCCTTCTTTCCGTCTTTGCCAGCTTCGCCAGGGAAGTATTCGTTGGCTTGCTTCCTTACTTTGTCTAAGGCATGAAGCAAGAAACCGCCGCTGCCGCATGAAGTATCAAGCACTATTGACTCGTGCGTAATGGGGAGCACGTCAACGATGAACTGCACGATGGGTCGTGGGGTAAAATATTGACCGAAATCACCGCGAAAGAATGAGCCCATGAAGGTCTCGAAAGCGCGGCCTTTGCTGTCGAGGTCAGTTTCAGAAAGGTCGATGCTTTCGAGATAACTGACTACCGTGCGTGCTTTGGATGCACTGAGGCGAATGTCATCCTTGAAGACCTCGGGGTCTTTTTTTCGTCCTTCTTCGTAGAGCTTTTTCAAACGCTCAAGCAGATCCTTTTCAGTCTTCTCGCGGGTGTCCTCGGTGAATATCTGAAAGTCATACGGCTCGCCGGGCTTGCGGAGTTTTCGCTCATCCCATATCTTGCAGAAGATGAGTTTATCGAGTTCGTCGAAGGCTTCAGAGGGGTTGAGTTCTCCACCTCCCCAAAGCGCCTGGTGCGCTTGCTGGAAGCGCCGTGTAAGTTCATCCTGACTGACGACTTCGAGCGGAAAGAGCTTTTGGCCGTTTTTGGTCGTGCCGCCGCCGACGGCGAACTTATACCGCGCTAGTTCTGTGACGCCGAACTGCGGCACATCTGGAATGGTGATACGATCCTTTGGTTTCTTGGCGGGGATCTCGAAATACTCGTTTTTCAGTTTGGTCGTGACCCAAACGTATTTCGCCCCTTCTGCAACCGCGTAACTGACTGCTTGATCAGAAGCGCGGGCGAACTCAAGTTCGTTGATGTCCGGCTTTTTGCACTCAATAACGACGAGCGGGGTCTTCAACGCATCATCGTCATAAACGATAATGTCGGCTTCCTTTGTCTCAGAGCCCATCTGCACCGAAACGAATTGCCGGATACGCTTGACGGGATATTTATAGATGAGCGTGAGTTTCAGGAAGGATTCGGCTTGAACTTTCTCTTCTGGATTTTCGTAGTTGCGCCGTTTTGCTTGGTGCAGATAGACGATGTATTTGCCATCGTCCTCCATCTGGATGAGCTTCTGTTTTATGCCTTCAGCGATAAAGTCCATGCGTTATTTCCAAAAATAAGAGGTTTATGCTTTGCCGATGTGAGACCGGCGCTTTTTGAGGCTGAATCGCACCACACAACGATTCAGCCTCAAAAAGCCTGATACCGTCCGCCCGCAATCGTCCAGAATCATTACTTCATCCATGTTGGCAGTGCTGCGGCGTTTCTGCAAGTGGGGGGATCTCCTCTTTCAAACTGAGGATGAGAAAGGCCAGCATGGACGACCTTGGCTGCGGTCATTAGTTTCCCTTTGATGAAACTTTTACTCAAGAATTGCAGTAATGTACTGTAATGTCCGGTATAATCCAAACAAATTGAAAACGCCACATACGAGGGAGGGAAATATGGCCAAGCACTACTCTATCAAGGATTTTTTCCGGCAGATGCCGAATGCCCTGCTCGCCCGCTACTTTCAGAGGCAGGGGCTTTTTGCTGATCTGGACTTCGCCGCCATGAAGGAGGGCAAGCCTGACTTGCTTTTTGCCGCCTGGCTGGAACTGCCGGACGGACAGCGCAATGCGAGGGATGCCGAATTTCGAGGCATCTTCGAGATGAGCTGCGAAAAGGGCTTCCGGGCGATCTTGGACGAGATCCCCTTTCAGTTGCGGGAGACACCGGAGGCCATAAATCCTTTTATTGAAATGCTGTCGACCTTACCCAATCACTATGAGCGGGCGATGATCACCTTTTTGGATCACAATGCTTGCTGGAGAGGGGCGACCTACTTTTATCATGCGGATTCTCTGCCCTACTGGCGCAAGCGCAAAAACTTCCCACACCAAGCGGCAGCGGTGGACGAGGACAGCATTGGGCAGCTGGCCGAACTTATCCGCAACTATTTCCATCACACCGAGGGCCGGGGTAGAAACTGCGTGGTGGAGCCATTCCGTCGGGGTGAAATTGATTATTTCTTTGCGTATCCAGAAGATTATTCGCAGCAAAGCATTGAGTGGGTGAATGGTGAGTTTGACCGGCGACCGCATAATCCCGCCTTTGAGATCATTTATGTTTACTCGCAAAAGGAGGGCTCGCTTGACCTAAATTTTCGCGGCTCCACCAAGGCCATTGAGCCACTCCAGGGGATGTTCGCCACGGCGATTCTCAAACTTGCAGCACTGCCGTCCGACCCGAAGGACAAGCGCATTTACGATCTGGCCCCGCTGCTCCAGAAAAGTTTTGATTTCACTTACGCCGTTGGCAGTGGTATCGAAAAAGTAACCGTGAAGAAACTACGGCTTGCCTCGCAGGTGAAAAAGGGCGACCGCATTACCCTGGAAGCCGATACGACCCAAAATCCCGATGCCGTGTATGCTTTGCTCGCTCAGGTCAGAAAATCCTTGCCGCTGGATATGTACAACGTCACTCAGGTGGAGCTTTCGGTTTCGATTGCGGGAGATGCAGACAAATCGGCGAAGGCGGTGACAGTCCGTATTACCTATCCCAACTCCTGCTCGCTCAAGTACGATGAGTTGGGGCTGAAATTGCGCGATATGCTGGAAGCCTCCGGGATCGAGCCCAAGGAGATGGCTGAAAGCGCCGTGGTTGAAGAATGACGCCACAGGCTGCGTTGATCGAGCTTTTAGAACGACTGGGGGCCAATCAGGGTGCTGCGGTTCTGGTCAATGACGACGAATTGCGCCAATGGCCGAGCGCAGCCGTTAAGGCCATGAAACTTCAGAAGCTGATAGCGAAAGCGCGACCGGCCTCCAGCGCTGTATGCCCAGGGTGCGAGATCGAATGTGTCATGCCGGTACAGACACAGCCAACTGCCTCGGCAGGTGACCCGGTATCATTCATCGTTTGTGACAAACGCAGCGATACCAACCGGGTGCCGGTCCCAGCTGGACGGCTGCCCCAGTGGCAATGCAGTGTCGATGCCGTGGGTGGGTTTGTTGCTGCCAGTCTTGGTTTGCGCCGCAGCGATAGACAGACGGCCGATGATCTGTGGGAGATTGGTATTGCCACCGGTGACAAGCGCAGCCAGATGCTCTGCCTGCAAGGTAATGGCGTATTGGTCTTGGTGGCCGACACCAACAAGATGCCGTTGGCCGAGTTTATCGAATATCACGATGGCGTATATTCGCTTGATGGTGCCATGATCCGCCAGATGGTGGATGCCGCGACCACGGCGGACAACCGCTACACACCAAGCGAGGCTAAGCGGGAAGCCCGCAAACTGGACACACAAGCCATGTATGCGAGCTGGCAGAAAAAGTATCGCGAGCTTAAGCGCAGTAAGTCGGGAAATACCGATAGCTGGTATGCAAAGCAGATCGCCAAGTTGGACATTGCCAATGGCCGTGATCACGAGACCATCCGCAAAAATATGAAGAAGTAAAAATAGTTGGGCGGAATTTTTTCACCCAACATAACCTCTTGTTACTCCGCTGTTATTTGTTGTTCTCCTGTCTCGATTCCCCTCCCGACATAAACATCCCCGCAACATCCAAGCACCTGATTTCTCATGCAAGGCCTTCGCCAGCGCAGAGCCTTGCCGTGGGATTGTATCGCCCAAATCGCCCCCCTACCTTCATCTCAACAATCCAATACCACTCAAGGAGGTTTGAAGATGAAGCGTACCATACTGAGGATTCCGGCCGTAAAATCTGAATCTGGGCTTTCCCGCTCCACTATCTATCAGCGTATTGCGGATGGCTTGTGGACAAAGCCGGTGAGTCTCGGCGCTCGGGCTGTCGGGTGGCCTTCCAACGAAGTCGAGTCGATCAACGCGGCTCGTATTGCCGGGAAGACCGACGAAGAAGTCCGCGACCTGGTGGTGAAGCTGGAAGCTGCTCGCAAAGATGCGGCGTGAGGGGGCGATGATGAATACTCCCGTGACAGTTTTACCAAGCGACCCGGTGGAAGCCGGTAAAGGCGGCGAAGGCGGTGTTTTCGGGATAACCAATGCCGATTTTGTGGCGGCGGTGTTCCCGCTTCTGCCTGAAGGCGCGTTTGCGGCGGTTTGCTCGAAGAGCGGCGACCCCGGCCTGGGCGGTTGGTTAGCCAGTCGTGCCGATCAGGTGGCCGTCAATCTTTCTGCCGCAAATAACAACTACATCGGTTGTGCGAGCTTCTACCCTGGCGACGATGGTTCATTTAAGGCGCGTAAAGCCCAGTTTGCCGCCTGCCATTTTTTGATGCTCGACGACTTGGGCACCAAGGTGCCGCTGGAGCGGCTGGGCGGTTTTGAGTTGTCTTGGCTCATCGAGACCAGCCCCGGCAATCATCAGGGCGGGATCATCCTCGCCGAACCGTTGACCGATGCCGCAGTGGCCGTACGACTGCTGGGCGCGGTGATCGCCTCGGGCTTGTGCGATGTGGGGGCGACCGGGCCGTTGAGCCGCTGGGCGCGGCTGCCGGTGGCGATCAATGGTAAGCCAAAGTATGCAGACGAAGACGGTGCGCCGTTTCAATGTAACCTGATTGAGTGGCGGCCGGACAAACGCTATACGCCACAAGAGATTGTGGATCGCCTGCAATTGGAACTCGCCCCGGCAGGGCGACCGAAAAAAACGGCGAAGTCCTCTGCTGCGTCTGGTGATGCCTCGCGTAGCAAGGGTAATGAAGCCGACGATGTTCTGACGCCCAAAGCAGCGGAGAACCCGGTGGTCGCAACGATCAAGGCACGTGGGCTGTACAAGACACCGCTCGGTTCAGGCAAGCACGACATGACCTGCCCGTGGCTGCATGAGCATACCGACGGTCTGGATACCGGCGCGGCCTACTTTGAGCCAGACGAGTTCTATCCGTTGGGGGGATTTTGCTGCCAGCATTCGCACCGCGACAAGTACCACATCCGTGCTTTGCTCGAATACCTTGGGGTGCGCAACGCGGAGGCACGGCACAAGCCGGTGATCCGGGTGGTGGCCGGTGACCTGCACCGCGTGGTGGATGCGGCGGAGAAAGAACTGGCGAACCGTGGGCGGCACTATCAGGCAGGCGGCTTGATTGTCTCTATCGCCACCGATCCGACAAGTGGCGATCCGTCGATTGCACCAACCAGCGCACCGGCGCTGACGCGGGAACTGTCGGTTGCGGCGACCTGGGAGAAGTACGACGGTCGTGCCGAAGAGTGGGGATGCTGTGATCCGCCGACGCGGCACGCAGCTATTCTCTACGATTCGCAGATCTTTCGCTACCTGCCCCCACTGGCAGGGGTGGTGCGGCAACCGTACTTCCGCGAGTCAGACGGCGAACTCATCACCCAGGCCGGTTACGATAAGACGGCGCAGCGTTTCGGGGTGTTCGATGCGCGGCAGTTTGTCATCCCCGTTCCGACACCGGACGCGGCACGAACGGCGCTGGCCTTGTTGGAAGAACTGCTTACCGAATTTCACTTCGTTGCTGCCACCGACAAGGCCGCTGCTTTGTCGGCAATCTTCACCGCTGTGGTGCGTCCGTCGCTACCCTATGCGCCTGGATTTCACGCCCGTGCGCCGGTGTTCGGCAGCGGCAAGACCTATCTCTGTGAACTGATTGGTGCTTTCGCCGGGCCAGCCGGAAATGCCAAGGTGAGCTACCCAACCACCTCGGAGGAAGCCACCAAGGTGATTCTGTCTTTGCTGCTGACCAGCCCGGCCGTGATTGAGTTCGATGACATGGACACCGATTGGATACCACACGGCACCATCAAGCGGATGCTGACGGCGGAGCAGATCACCGACCGGATTCTGGGCGTGAGCAAGACGGCGACGGTGAGCACGCGCACCCTGTTTCTGGGGTCGGGGAATAACGTCGGCCCGATACGTGATCTGCTGCGCCGTGTGCTGACGATTCACATCGATCCGCGCTGCGCGACCCCGGCCACGATGACCTACAAGGGCTTTCCGGTTGAGAAGGTGCGCCAGAACCGGGGAAAGTATGTGGCGGCGGTGCTGACCATCATCCAGGCATGGCGCAAGGCGGGGATGCCTCGCGCTGCGGCGGACAGCATTGTAACCTTCGGCGGCGCGTGGTCGGACTATTGCCGGTATCCGCTGATGTGGCTCGGGCAGCCTGATCCGGCCACAGCGTTGCTGGAGCAAGTGCGGCATGACCCTGACGGAGATGCACTCAGCGGCTTGATGACTGAATGGCACGCGGTATTCGGCTCGACCGCGACGACGGTGCGCAAGGCCGTGGACACAGCGGCGAGTTGGGACCAGTCCAATCTACTCGATGCAATGCGCGAACTTCCGGTGGAAGAGCGCGGTGAGATCAATCGCTCGAAGCTAGGCTGGCTGCTGAAAAAGAATGCGAACCGGATTGTCGGTGGCTTTGAGTTTCAGCAAGCAGAGGCCGATGGACGTACCGCCTGGCGGGTTGTGGCCGTCAAATCACCGGCGCCACCTCCTTTAACGCCTTCACCGCCTTTCACCCCGCCGGTTGAGAAAACTGTCAGCGGCACAAAAGGGGCAAAAAGCAAGTCCGATGAACGAACCAGTAGGGGCGAACAAATGGCATTGTTTGGTGGGAAGCGATGAAAAAACGTCACCCAAACCACCGCCTCGTGAAAATCCACCGCAGTTACATGGTGGAAGAAATCGCCAAGTTATTCGGCATCCATAAGAATACCGTGCGTGGCTGGGTCAAGGCCGGGCTTGCAACCAGCGATGACAAACGGCCCATGCTGATCCTTGGCCATGCCCTGGTGGCATTTATTCAGGCACGCCGGGTAAAAAACAAGCAAACTTGTCAACCGGGAGAACTCTATTGCGTCGGCTGCCGAGCCCCGAAATTTCCGGCGGGTGACATGGCGGAATATTCACCTGTCACCGAGAAGTTCGGCAACCTGACCGCGATCTGCCCGGACTGCAATTCCATCATGAACCGGCGCGTCAGCTTAGCCAAACTGGAACAGGTTTGCGGAGAAATGGAGATCACGGTTCCGCAAGCACTACGACACATAGTTGAGAGTAACAAACCCACCGTAAACAGTGACTTGAAATAGGGGCCAGAAACCATGAAAAAGTACAGTGCAGAAAATGAACGAATCAAACGCAAATATTTCGCATTTTTGAAGGAAGCCAAGCGGCATAGCGAGCCAACAGTGGATGCTGCGGCGAAGGCTCTCAACCGTTTTGAGGTTTATACCAAGCATCGGGATTTCAAGGCATTTCACTTCGAGCAGGCCATCGCCTTCAAGAAGCATCTTGCCGAGCAGAAGGGGCAGCAGTCCGGAGAGAAACTGAGCAAGGCGACCTTGCATGCGACTCTGACCCAACTGAAGCGCTTCTTCCAGTGGCTTTCGGATAAACCTGGCTACAAGTCGCGCCTTCAGTATTCCGATGCCGAGTATTTCAATCTGTCCGACAAGGACACCCGCGTCGCTACGGCACAACGGGAGCAAAAAGTGCCGACCTTGGGACAGATCAAGCACGTCATCAATACGATGCCGGCCAACACCGATATAGAGCACCGAAACCGCGCCCTGGTAGCATTCACCCTGCTGACAGGGGCACGGGACAGCGCCATTGCATCAATGAAGCTGAAGCATGTTGACATGATCTCGAACAACGTTAATCAGGATGCGCGGGAAGTGAATACGAAATTCAGCAAAACCTTCAATACCTTTTTCTTTCCGGTGGGGGAGGAAGTTCTTGGGATTGTGGCAGAGTGGGTGACATATATCCGGGACAAAAAACTCTGGGGTAATGATGATCCGCTCTTCCCGGCGACACGTATTGTCTTGGGGGCTTCTCGCCAGTTTGAAGTGGCAGGATTGACACGGGTCCACTGGAGCACCGCCTCGCCCATCCGGACAATATTTCGTGAAGCCTTTGTCAGCGCCGGCCTGCCGTATTTCAACCCACATAGCTTTAGGAATACCCTTGTTCAGCTCGGCCAAGATGTCTGCAAGACCCCGGAACAGTTCAAGGCGTGGAGCCAGAACCTCGGGCACGAGAAGGTGTTGACGACATTTCTGAGCTATGGCGAAGTTGCATGTCAGCGCCAGGGGGAAATCATCCGAGGACTGGGGACAGGACAACCGGGCGCGCCTTCGGGAGCCGACGAAATTGCGGAGGCGGTGTTTAGAAAATTCCGTGATTCTGGTCTTGGCGTGTAGGAGCAGAAAATTGCATGGCGCCCACATCAGAAATCCCATATAGTGGGTGTGCGTTTGCCGATGGCGAAACCCTTACCCTTGGCTTAAAGGTGCATTATGGACAAGTTGACCTTGCGGGAGAGATGGCGAAAGGGATTGGCGGTGAGATCCCCGTCATCCCCTGGCGTATGCCTGACTCCATTGTTAGACATGATCGAAAAGGGAGAGTTGTCAAAGAAGGAAGGCCAAGAAGCCATTTCGAGGTTACTGAAAGAATCGTGCCCCTCTCCAGTAAAAAGATAGTCCGCCATAGAGGCAACAACCAATGCCTGGGGGCAACTTTGGGGGCAACAGCAAAAAACGAATACATATAATTATAGTTTATTCGGATAGATATAAATTCTATTCAATGCATACCGAGCACCAGTAATTTTCCGGATATTTCCTCCCCGCCGTGCCGTTATGCCTGTTGTCGCCGGACCCACGGAGAACAACGCCGATATCACGATTTCCCAAGACCTTTATTAAGGAGAACCACCATGCAGAGAATCCTGTTATTTGCCAGCGCAGCGCTTCTCGCACTGGGCTTGAGCGGTTGCGGCTACAACACCATTCAACAAAACGACGAAGCCGTGATTGCGGCCTGGGGCGACGTGGAAGCCTCCTACCAGCGGCGGGCAGATCTCATCCCCAATCTGGTGGAAGCGGTAAAGGCCTACGCGGCCCACGAAAAAGAAACCCTCACCGCCGTCACCGAGGCGCGGGCCAAGGTCGGCACCATCCAGGCCGGGGCCGAAGTGGTCAATAACCCCCAGGCCTTTGCCACATTCCAGGAAGCGCAGGGAGGGCTTTCCTCCGCCCTCTCCCGTCTGATGGTGGTGGTTGAGCGCTATCCCGACCTCAAGGCCAATCAGAACTTCCTCGATTTCCAACACCAGCTCGAAGGCACGGAAAACCGGATCAACGTGGCCCGGGTTCGGTACAACGAGGCAGTGCGGATATTCAACACCTCCATCCGCACCTTCCCCAACAACCTGACCAACAAGCTCATGCTCCAACTGCCGCGCCGCGAGGCTTTCAAGGCGGAAGAGGGCGCGGCCAAGGCCCCGGCGGTAAAGTTCTAACCCATGTCGCACCCCGGGCGGAATACCGCACATCGGGCCGGCATGGCGCAGAGGCTCCTCTGTCTTCTCGGCTTCTGCCTTCTCTTTGTTGTCGCTCCCGCAGCAGCCAAGGCGCTGGAAGTTCCGCAATACCAGGGATATGTCACCGATCTGGCCGGGATGATCTCGCCGGCTGAGCGCCAGAGGCTGGAGCAGACGCTCCTGGCCTTTGAGCAGTCCGACTCCACTCAGATCGCGGTGCTGACCATCCCCTCCCTGGAAGGCGACGGGCTGGAGGATTTCAGCATCCGCACGGTCGAGGCCTGGAAGATCGGCCAGAAGGGCAAGGACAACGGGGTCCTGCTCCTGGTCAGCAAGGGCGACCGCAAGATCCGCATCGAGGTGGGCCGCGGGTTGGAAGGGGTGCTGACCGACCTTCTTGCCGGCCGCATCGTTGATCAGGTCATCTCTCCGCGCTTCAAGGCGGGCCAGCTTGACGAAGGCTTTGCCGCCGGAGTTTCCGCGATCATCAGCGCCGCCCGGGGCGAATTCAAGGGTGCCGGCAGACCTGGCCGGGGAGCGGGCACCTCCGGCCAATCCTCCCTGTTCAACTACCTCATCTTCTTTGCCATCCTGGTCGGCTTTCTCGGACGGCTGAGCAAACCGGCAGGCGCTCTCACCGGGGCGGCGCTCCTGCCGCTGTTCGCCTCCCTCGGGGTCTCTTCGCCCCTGGGCTGGCTGATCCTGCTCCTCCTTATCCCGGGCGGCGCCCTGTTGGGGCTGCTGCTTCCGATCCTCTTTGCCAATGCCGGACGAGGGGGAGGATTGTATATGGGAGGCGGCGGTTTTGGCAGCGGCGGTGGCGGAGGTTTCGGCGGCTTCGGCGGCGGTGGGTTCGGAGGCGGCGGCGCCTCGGGGGGCTGGTAGATTATGCGCGCAGAGACTTTTTTTACAGAGGCGGAAAAGCAGCGGATCGCCGCGGCCATCTCCGCGGTGGAGAAAAAAACCTCCGGCGAGGTTGTCGCCCTGGTGGTGGACAGCAGCGACACCTACCCCGAGGCAAGGATGCTGGCAGGCCTCAGCATCGGCGGCCTGATAGCCCTCGTCATCACCGACCTTTTCCTGGCCGACAGCCTCGGATACTTTCTGCCCCTTTTGCTGGGCGGCGCCACCCTTGTGGGCAGCCTGGCCAAGTTCTGCCCCCCGCTGCTCCGGCTGTTCATCCCCGAAAGCCGGAAGGAAACCCGGGTGGCAGAACGGGCGCTGCGCACCTTTTATGAAAAGGAGCTCCACACCACCCGCGACAACACCGGGGTGCTTTTCTTCATCTCCCTGCTCGAACACAAGGTCTGGATTCTGGCGGACAGGGGCATCTACCTGAAAATTTCCCAGGAAACCCTGCAGGCATACGCCAACGAGGTTGCCGCCGGCATACGGCAAGGGCAGGCCTGCGACGCCTTGTGCCGTGAGATTGAAGCGGTGGGCGGTATTCTGGCCAGCCATTTTCCGGTCAAAACCGATGACACCAACGAACTTTCCAACCAGGTGCTCACCGGCTGAACCCACCCTGGAAATTCTCCTGTTCTTTTTTCCATCCCCACGCTATGATGCTGCAATAAGGTAATTGTCCTTCCTTTCGCTCCCCCATCCGCCGGCAAGGGAACCGCCCCATGCACACACCCCGAATCAGCGCACCCTTTTTCAAGGCCGCCCTCCTCTGCCTCGCCGTAACGCTGCTCATCCCGCAAACAGGATTCGCGGCCCGCTGCCTGTACGTTTCCTCCTACCATGCAGGCTATGTCTGGAATGACGACATTGAGGACGCCATTAACAAGGTGCTGCACGGACAATGCGAGATCAAAAAGTTCTACATGGACGGCAAACGCAACCTCTCCCCGGAATTTGCCCGGCAAAAGGGACTGGAAGCGAAAAAACTCATCGACACCTGGAAACCGGATGTGGTCATCGCCGCCGACGACAATGTCTCGCGGTACCTGGTCATGCCGCACCTCAAAAATGCCGCGGTGCCCGTGGTATTTTGCGGAGTCAACTGGACCGTGGAGCCCTACGGCTATCCCTACCGCAACACCACCGGCATGGTGGAGATCGGCCCCGTTGAAACCCTGGCCGAGGAAGTGCGCAGAGCCGTTCCCAATGCCAGGCAGGGGGTGTTCCTTTCCGCGGACGAAATGACCCAGCACAAGGAAGTCGCCCTGAACCAGAAGGTGTATGCCAAACATGGCATCACCATCACGCACCGGCCGGTGAAAACCATGGCGGAATGGGAAAACGCTTTCCTTGAGGCGCAGAAGGTTGACTTTATAATTCTCGGCAACAACGCCGGGATCAACGATTGGAGCCATGATCTCGCCCTTGCCCAGGTAAGGAAG
Organism: Pseudomonadota bacterium; assembly: GCA_018830485.1. Lineage (GTDB taxonomy): Bacteria > Desulfobacterota > Desulfobulbia > Desulfobulbales > Desulfurivibrionaceae > Thiovibrio. The sequence continues at coordinate 46,864 of JAHJRQ010000013.1, forward strand.
AAGGCCGGCAAATTCACCGTTTCCTACTTGGACTGGATGGCGCCCTACACCATGCTGACCATGGCCAAGATCGCCGGAGAACAGGGGGAATGGGCGGCCAAGGCGGCCCTGCGCATCATCAAGGGCACCAGTCCGGACAGCATCCCCATTGCCGCCAACCAACGCTGGAACGTCTTTATCAATCCATCCCTCCTGAAAAAAACCGGCTTCACCCTTTCCCCGGAAATCACGAGCAAGGCCGTTCAGGTCGGGCCATAAGGCGTTGAGCGCCTCGTTTCCAGTCAGCCCGCCGCTCCAATCTGTTCCCTTGACATTGCCGGAGCATAGCCATATAGTGATTTGGCTATATAGCTATGTCCCCCACTCACGCAGCCGCCGCACACCACAAGGGATACACGAATGCAACCCATCACGCTGACCAATCTTGCGCCGCAACCTCCACAGCCAAAGCCGCCTCTTCCCCGGGCCGTCATCATCCGCTACCTGGCGGGGGGGCTCCTCTCCCTGGCCGTCTGGTTTGTTGTCTACCAACAGCTTTACGCCCTGGCCGATTTCATCGCTTTTGATTTGCTCGCGCTCTCTCCGGACAGCCGGATTGGCAAGGCCACCCAGTTCTTCCTCTATGACACGCCCAAGGTGCTGATGCTTCTCGCCCTGGTGGTTTTTGCGGTGGGCATCCTCCGTTCCTTCTTCACCCCGGAAAGAACCCGCAAGATCCTCGCTGGCAAACGCGAATCCGTGGGCAATGTGCTGGCCGCCCTGCTGGGCATCGTCACCCCCTTCTGCTCCTGCTCCGCCGTGCCCCTGTTCATCGGCTTTGTCACCGCCGGCATCCCCCTGGGCGTCACCTTTTCCTTTCTCATTGCCGCGCCCATGGTCAACGAAATCGCCCTGGTCCTGCTCTATGGGCTGCTGGGCTGGAAGGTGGCCGCACTCTACCTCGTCACCGGCCTTGTCATCGCCATTGTCGGAGGCTGGACCATCGGCCGCCTCCGCATGGAGAACCATGTGGAGGAATGGGTCAAGCATGTCCTGGCCGGCACCACCGAAACCGCCATGCCGGAAAATCTCCGGGAACGGGTGCAGTACGGATGGCAGGCGGTGCGGGACATCGTGGGCCGGGTCTGGATCTACGTCCTCCTCGGCATTGCGGTGGGCGCGGGGATACACGGCTATGTGCCGGAAGGATTCATGGCCTCGATCATGGGCAAGTCCGCCTGGTGGTCGGTACCCCTGGCCGTGGTCCTCGGCATCCCCATGTACGCCAACGCCGCGGGCATCGTGCCGGTCCTTCAGGCCCTGCTTGCCAAAGGCGCGGCCCTGGGCACGGCCCTGGCCTTCATGATGAGCGTCATCGCCCTTTCCCTGCCGGAGATGGTCATCCTCCGCAAGGTCTTGAAACCGGCTCTCATCGCCACCTTTGTCGGCGTGGTCGGCAGCGGCATCCTGCTGGTGGGCTATCTTTTCAATATGGTAATTTAGGTGAACGCGATGGGAACAATCACGGTTGAGTGGCGCCATCTGGACAAAGAAGGAAAAACCTGCGACCGGTGCGCCGAAACCGGACAGGGTATAGTTGAGACGATGCAACGCCTGCGGGAGGAATGCAGGGAAAAGGGGGTGGAGATCCTGTTCACGGAAACCAAGCTGAGCGGTGCGGAGATCAGCCAATCGAACCTGATCCTCATCAACGGCAAGCCGCTTGAGGCCATTCTCCCCCAGGCCACAGCCTCGGAAAGCAAGTGCTGCTCTTGCGGCGAACTCACGGGCAGGGAGGAATTCTGCCGAACCATACTCAGACACGGGCAAACCCATGAAGCCGTTCCCCGGGAGTTCATCCGGGAGGCGATTTGCAGGGTCGCAGGCTGCTGCTGATCGAAAAATCAACTGAGGATCATTTTCCATGCACACTCCAAAAATTCTTTTTCTTTGCACAGGCAACTCCTGCCGCAGCCAGATGGCCGAAGGCTGGGGCAGGTACCTCCACCCGGATCACTACGAATTTTATTCGGCCGGCATCGAAAAACACGGACTCAACCCTCTGGCCGCACAGGTCATGGGTGAGGCCGGGGTCGACATCAGCGCCCAGTATTCGAAGCTGCTCGCCGAACTGGAGCCCATCACCTTCGACTATGTGATCACGGTCTGCGACCACGCCAACGAGCAATGCCCCCTGTTTCCAGGCAAGGCGATCAGATTGCACCAAGAATTTCCCGATCCGCCCCGGCTCGCCCGAACCGCCGCCAGCGAGGAAGAGGCCCTGGGCCATTATCGGAACGTCCGCGACGCCATCCGGGAATACCTGGTCAACCTGCCCGGCATCCTTGCCGGCCTGTAACCCTAGCCGACTTTCATGATCACTCGGCGCTCGATGTGCCGCGAATAAAATAACCATTGGCCTGAGTGAAAATCGTTGACACGGTCAACCCCCTCCGATAAAGATAGTAATCAATTACTATCTTTATCGGAGCCTTTATGATCCCCCATGCCAAACATCTTCCGGCGAGCGAACGCCGGGCGGTAACGGTCGAAACCGTAATCAAATTGGCTGCGGAACGAAACCCGAGCGATATCACGACGGCTGCCATTGCCGAACGCATGGGCCTGACCCAAGGCGCGGTATTTCGGCATTTCCCCAACAAGGACGCCATTTTGCAAGCAGTAATAGAGTGGGTGGCGGAGCGGCTGCTCTTCCTGGTGGATAAAGCGGCGCGGGCCGCTCCGTCTCCGCTCGCCGCGCTTGAGGCCATGTTCATGGCGCATGTGAATTTTATCATTGAGCACCCGGGCATCCCCCGCATACTGTTCGGCGAGATGCAACATGCCGGGGAGACGATACCAAAGCGCATTGCGCAAACACTGACACACCGCTACCGAGAGCGGCTGCATCGGCTGATAGAAAGAGGAAAAACGAATAAAGAACTGGACGCCGATCTCGACAGAGAGGCTGCCGCCTTTCTCTTTATCGGCATGATCCAAGGACTGGTGATGCAATCACTATTGGCCAATGACGTAGGACGCATTTTGCATGATGCGCCAAGAGTCTTTGCCATTTTCCGGCAGGGAATAAGGAACACACAATGAGAAAACTCTTACCCATACAGGGACGCACCCTGGCGCTGGTGGTGGTGCTGCTGCCTCTTCTCGCCCTCTTCATCTATGTCGCCCTACGTTCGGGGCCGCTTGCCCCGGTGCCCGTGACGGTGACCGCGGTGGAAGATCGCGCCGTCTCCCCGGCCTTGTTCGGTATCGGCACCATTGAGGCGCGCTACACCTACAAAATTGGTCCCACCTTCGCAGGGAGGATTAAACGTCTGGATGCGCAGGTGGGCGACACGGTTACAGCCGGACAGGTGCTCGGCGAAATGGACCCGGTTGATCTTGACGAACGGATCCAGGGCCAGGAGGCCGCGCTGAAACGCGCCAAGGCGCTTCTCAGTGAAGCCCTGGCGCGCCAGACCTACGCGCAAACGCAATCCCGGCGCTATGAGCAGTTGCTGGAAGTTCGCGCCATAAGCGAGGAAACCGTGGCCACCAAAAAGTATGAGCTGCAGGTGGCCGAAGCAGGCTTGAACGCGGCGCGGGAGGAATTGGCTCGCGTTCAAGCCGACCGCGAGGCATTGATCGCCCAGCGCAAAAACCTGAAGCTTGTCGCTCCGGTGGATGGCCTGATCACCGCGCGCAACGCAGACCCCGGCACCACGATTGTCGCCGGACATGCGGTGGTGGAGCTGATCGATCCCAAAAGCCTGTGGGTCAATGTCCGATTCGATCAGATTCGTGCGCACGGGCTTGCCGCCAACTTGCCGGCCACAATCGTCTTGCGCTCGCAGACAGTCGAGTTGCCGCGGGGGCGAGTATTGCGGGTGGAGCCATTGGCCGACGCAGTGACCGAGGAAACCCTGGCCAAGGTTGTATTTGACCGGCTTCCCGAGCCGCTGCCGCCGGTCGGCGAGCTGGCGGAAGTCACCGTTGCCTTGCCGGCGCTGCCTGCCGCGCCGGTCATCCCCAATGCCGCTGTCCAGCAACGCGATGGCGGCTTGGGGGTATGGCAGGAGCATAACGGCGACCTGCGCTTCACCCCGGTCATCTTGGGCGCCGCCGATTTGGATGGCAATGTGCAGGTGCGCGAGGGGCTGCAAGCCGGCGACCAGGTGATTGTCTACAGCGCAAAGTCCTTGAGCGCGCGCAACCGCATCACCATCGTTGACCGGATTCCCGGAGTGAAGCCATGATCAGCCTTGCGGGCCGGGACATCATGCATGCCTGGGGCAAATTCGTCTTTACCGGCGTGGGCCTTGGCCTGCTGATCGGCATAACCCTGTCCATGGCCGGCATCTACCGCGGCATGGTGGACGACGCCAAGGTCTTGCTCGACAACAGCGGCGCCGATCTCTGGGTGGTGCAAAAGGACACCCTCGGGCCCTATGCCGAATCGTCCAGCATCTACGACGATACCTGGCGTTCCATTCGCACCATGCCCGGTGTCGCGCGGGCGGCCAACGTCACCTACCTCACCATGCAGGTGCGCCAAGGCGAGCGCGACGTGCGCGCCATGGTCACCGGCATCATGGCCGGAGAGCCCGGCGCCCCCGGCTGGCCTCCGTACCTCGTTGCCGGTCGGCAGATCACCCGGGGCCATTACGAGGCGGTAGCCGACCTTGCTTCCGGGTTCAAACTCGGCGACCGCCTCCAGATCCGCCGCAACCATTACACCGTGGTCGGCCTGACCCGGCGGATGGTCTCTTCCGGCGGCGACCCGATGATCTTCATCCCCCTCAAGGATGCCCAGGAGGCCCAGTTTCTGAAGGACAACGACGCCATCCGCCAGCAACGCCGCCGCACCGCGGAAAACCCGGCCTTCAACCGGCCGCAGGTTCCGGATCTCCTTGCGGCGGTCATCGCTTCGCAAAGCACCAACCCGTATGTCAACGCCGTTCTGGTGCGGATTGACTCGGGTCATGCCGCCGAGAAGGTGGCGGAATCGATCCGCCGCTGGAAACGCTTGACGGTCTACACCCGCGCCCAGATGGAAGAAATCCTGGTCGGCAAGCTGATCGCCACTTCGGCAAGGCAGATTGCCATGTTCCTGGTGATTCTTTCCGTTGTCAGCGCGGCCATTGTCGCCTTCATCATCTACACCCTGACGCTTGGCAAGATCCGCGAGATTGCCGTGCTGAAGCTGATCGGCACCAAAAACCGAACCATTGTCGGCCTGATCATGCAGCAATCCATTGCTCTGGGCCTGATCGGCTTTGTGGTGGGCAAGATCACGGCCACCCTGCTGATGGCGCCGATCTTTCCCAAATACGTGCTGCTGGAGCCGATGGACTCCATTATCGGCTTCATTGCCGTGGTGGTAATCTGCATCCTCGCCAGCATCATTGCCATTCACGCCGCCCTCAAGGTCGATCCGGCCGAGGCCATTGGAGGCTGACATGACAGGCAAAGGCATTCGCATCGAAGGTCTGCGAAAACGCTATGGCAGCGGCGACACCGCCGTCGAGGCTCTGAAGGGCGTGGACATGCAAGTGGCTCCCGGCGAGGTGATCGGTCTGGTCGGCCCTTCCGGTTCGGGCAAAAGCACGCTGCTCAAGTGCTTGGGCGCGGTGATCGAGCCCAGCGGCGGCCGGATGATTCTCGGCGACGAGGTGATCTATGACGACGGCTGGAAGGTCACTGATTTGCGCGCACTGCGCCGCGACAAAATCGGCTTTATATTTCAGGCGCCATACCTGATCCCCTTCCTCGACGTTACCGACAACGTCGCCCTCCTGCCCATGCTGGCGGGAACACCCAATGCCGAGGCGCGCAGCCGGGCAGTAGAGCTATTCAAATCACTCGATGTGGAGCATCGCGCCAAGGCCATGCCTTCGCAGCTTTCCGGCGGCGAACAGCAGCGGGTGGCCATTGCCCGTGGTTTGGTCAATCGCCCGCCGGTGATTCTGGCCGATGAACCCACCGCGCCGCTCGACAGCGAACGTGCTTTAGCGGTAATCCGAATTCTCAACGATATGGCCCGCAAACTCGAAACCGCCATTATTGTCGTCACCCACGACGAAAAGATAATCCCGACCTTCAAGCGCATCTACCACATCCGCGATGGCGTGACCTACGAAGAAGCCGGCGAGGGCCGGGGGTTCGAATGAATTGCACCCCATTACCCTGGGGAAGACCGAAACCGGTTGCACTCATTGCATTGGTGCCAAACGGTTGCCCTGCACCAGGCCACGGGCGGCGGAAGAACAAGCGACAGCTAAACTTCGGCAACGCCGCGCCTGTTCTTCGCGCCACCATGGCGTACGCAGGCAACAATCAGACATTCCGCTTGCTTTCCTCAACGAACCATGGTAAATATCGCAATTCATTGTGTTGCCTCTGCCTGTAATCGCTATACGAACAAAAGCGCACCGCACAAAGCCTCTGCCGAGGGCGTGCGGTTTTTTTGTTTAGGAGCCGTTCGTTATTCAATAACTCGTGCAATCCTGAACATTCCTTTACGGCTCCTTATGCCGTTTTACCTACCCAGACGACAACATTATTTGCATAACGGCTTAGGGGCGTTGGGCCGCAAGGATCTCTTTTTTCCTGCACAGCAACCCTTCACCCACACGCCCTTCAATAAGGAACACCATCATGACCACCTTTGCTGACCTTGGCATCCATCCCGACATCATCTCCGCCCTTGAAGCCCTGGGCTTCACCGCGCCAACCCCGGTTCAGGAACAGATCATCCCGATCCTCCTTGATAAACCGGTGGATATCGTCGGCCTGGCCCAAACCGGCACCGGAAAGACCGCGGCCTTCGGCATCCCCCTGGTGCAGCTCTGCTCGCCGGATAGCCGCAAGACCCAGGCCCTGGTGCTCTGCCCGACCCGGGAACTCTGCATGCAGGTGGCCCGCGACCTCAACAGTTTTGCCAAGAATCTTCCGGCCATCCGGGTCTGCGCCATTTACGGCGGGGCCAGCATCGACAACCAGATCCGCTCCCTGCGCCAAGGCGCGCCGATCATCGTCGCCACCCCCGGCCGGCTGCACGATCTGATGCGCCGCCAGGAGATCGATCTTTCCGCTGTCCGCTCGGTGGTGCTGGACGAGGCCGACGAGATGCTGCAGATGGGGTTCCAGGACGAACTCAACGCCATCCTCGCTCAGACCCCGGCCGACAAACACACCCTGCTCTTTTCCGCCACCATGCCGCAAAGCGTGGCCTCCATCTCCAGAAAATACATGAAAAACCCGCTGGAGATCACGGTGGGCACCCGCAATGCCGGTTCGGAAAACATCCGCCACGTCTACTACATGGTCCACGCCAAGGATCGCTACCTGGCCCTGCGCCGGTTGGTGGACATGAACCCGGACATGTACGCCATCATCTTCTGCCGCACCCGCCAGGAGGTCAACGATGTCGCGGACAAGCTCGGCAAGGACGGCTACAATGCCGACCCCCTGCACGGCGAGTTGTCTCAAAGCCAGCGCGATTACGTGATGCAGCGTTTCCGAAGCAAGTCGGTGCAGTTGCTGGTGGCCACCGATGTGGCGGCCCGCGGCCTGGACGTCACCGACCTGACCCACGTGATCAATTACAACCTGCCCGACGACACCGCCAACTACACCCACCGCAGCGGCCGCACCGGCCGGGCCGGCAAGACCGGCATCTCCATCTCCATCATCCATATGCGCGAGCGGTTCCGCATCAAGGAGATCGAGAGCAAGATGAAACGGCAGTTCGAGCTGGGAAAGGTTCCCTCGGGACACGAGGTCTGCAAAAAGCAGCTCCTCCACAAAATCGAGACCATCAAGAACGTCGAGGTAAACCATGCCCGGCTCGCCCCCTTCATGGAGGCCATCACCGAGGCGTTGGCCGATCTCGACCGCGACGAACTGATCCTGCGTTTTGTCTCCCAGGAGTTTGCCGACATCCTGGCCCATTACCAGAATGCACCGGACATCAATGTTTCGGACAAGGGCCGCGGCCGGGACGAGGGCTACAACCGCCCGGAGAGCAGATTTGCCAGACCGGAACGCCCGGAGGGCAGATTCGGCCGCCAGGACGACCGTGACCGCGGTGAACGCGTGCATTTCAGCCGCTTCTACCTCAATATCGGCCAAAAAGACGGCCTCTATCCGGCCCGGCTCATCGGCCAGATCAACGACGCCAGCGGCTCGGCTTCCATCAAGATCGGCCGCATCGAGATCCTGGACAACACCGCCATGCTTGAGGCGGACAGCCGTTTCGCCCAGAAAATCATCGAAGTGTTCCAAAGCCTCAAGGTCAATGGAAGGGATGTCGAGGTCAAGACCCTTGACACCCCCAAAGGCCGCCCCGCGAAACCTGCCGGCGGCGGCTACCCCGGGCGAGTCAACAGGGGAGCCAAACCGCTCTACAAGCCCTCCTCTTCGGGCAAGCCCTATGGCGCAAGCAAGCCCCACACTTCCGCCAAACCATATGCCTCGGCAAGGCCCGCATCCCCAGGCAAACCCGCATCCGCATCCAGACCGCCGTCCGCCGGCGTTCCCAGACGCGGGAAGAAGAAGCCTTTCCCCGAATGAGGGAAAGCTTCCTTCAGGGAACCTTGAAAAAACAACTTCCTGTTGATTTTTCAAGCCGCAAAACCAAAACAAGTTTTGCCTTTGCTCACATTTTCAGCAACTTAAGTGGCTGAAAATGACGGGGCGTCCTTGCCCCGCACAGGGCTGTCCCTGGATACAATATTTTACCAGGGGCAGGATCGTAACAATAATCTGACCATATTCTAACAATCCCATGCTATCCTGTTGCTGTTGACCCAATCAACTCCAACCGCAACAGGAATTGCCATGCATCATAAACGCCTTATCTGGCAGTTGTATCCAAGCCAGCTCCTCATCACCATCATCGCCCTGCTGGCTGCGGCCGGATACGGGGCATACTCCCTCCGCGCTTTTCAACTGGCCCAGACCGGTGCCGGTCTTGAAGCGCGGGCCCACCTGACCCAGGAGCACGTTCTCTCCCTGCTGGCCGCAAAGGACCCGGCTGCATTGCAGACCTTCTGCACCAGCGCCGGAAAGCGCTCCGGAACCCGGCTGACCGTTGTCACCCCCGACGGCGAAGTTTTGGCCGACTCCGACGAAGAGCCCGGCCGCATGGAAAACCACGGCGGAAGGCCGGAGATCATCGCCGCCCTTGCAGGCCGCCCAGCCCCCTCGCTGCGCTTCAGCCACACCCTGCAGGAAAACATGATGTACGTGGCGATTCCCCTGGCGCAAAACGGCAAGGCCATGGGTGTGCTGCGCACCGCGATCCCGGTCACCTTCATCGACAGCGCGCTGAGGGAAATCTTTTTAAAGATTCTCTGGGGCTGCCTGATTGTCGCCCTGGTGGTTGCCCTGGTCGCCTGGTTCATGGCCCAGCGTATCAGCAGGCCGCTGGAAGAGATGCGGCTGGGAGCGGAACGTTTTGCCGGCGGCGCTTTCAGCTCCAAACTGCGGGAAGAAGGGGCCGAAGAGGTGGCGAGCCTGGCCCGGGCCATGAATGCCATGGCCGATCAGCTCGATACCAGGATCCAAACCATCGGCCGGCAGCATAACCAGTTGCAGGCGGTCTTTTCCAGCATGGTCGAGGGGGTGATCACGGTGGACACCGAGGAGCGCATCCTCGATATCAACCAGGCCGGAGCCAGGCTGCTCAACATCGCCCCGGAAAAGATCCGGGGGAAAAGCGCCCTGGTTGCAGTGCGCAACCTGGCCCTGCAACGTTTCATCAGCCAAACCCTTGCCTCGGCCAAACCCATCGAAGGGGAAATCGACCTCACCGGCCGGGACGGGCAGGAAAAATATTTCTACGCTCACGGCACCCGGTTCCAGGACGCCTCGGAGATGACCAGCGGCGCAATCATCGTCATCAACGATGTCACCAACCTCCGACGCCTGGAAAACATGCGCCGCGATTTCGTGGCCAATGTTTCCCACGAACTGAAAACCCCGATCACCTCCATCGAAGGCTTTGCCGAAACCCTGCTGGACGGCGCCCTGGAGAACCCCGAGGATGCCCGGCGGTTCGTGGAGATCATCGCCAAGCAGTCCAAACGGCTGCACGCCATCATTGAGGATCTTCTGGCCCTCTCTCGGTTGGAGCAGGACCAGGAGCACACCGTACTGGTGCTGACGGAAGAAAAGATCATCAACCCCCTGCGGAGGGCCATCGAAACCTGCGGACTCAAAGCGGCCGAGAAAAAAATCAGCCTCGAACTGACAGCGGACGATGGCCTCACCGCCAACCTCAACGCTCCTCTGCTCGAACAGGCTATCACCAACCTCGTCGTCAACGCCATCAAGTACAGCGAGGAAGGCAGCCGGGTACTCATTCGGGCCGGTCAGCGGGACGAAGGAACCATCGCCATTGAGGTGGAGGATTTCGGCACCGGTGTGTGCGCTCACCACCTGCCGCGGTTGTTCGAGCGATTCTACCGCAGCGATGCGGCCCGTAACCGCAAACTCGGCGGCACCGGCCTGGGGCTGGCCATCGTCAAACACATTGTCCAGGCACATGGAGGCGAGGTCAGTGTCACAAGCGAAGCCGGCAAGGGCACTACCTTCACCATCCTGCTTTACAAGGAGAAACACCATGAAAACACCAATACATCATGACACACTCACTTTGAGCACTGCCCTGGAAAAAGCGGCCAAGCATATATGCACCGCCCGCTGCGGGCGCTGCCCCCATGTGGTCGAGCAGTACCCCTGCCCCGGCGAGTGTACCCTGGACACCATGGCCTGGGAATGCTGGACCAAGTACTTTCTCGACCAGGCGACCCCTCCCCGGACTCGCTGAAAAAACGGATATCATCACGCTTCATCCCTTCCCCGCCCCCCTCCTGAACCAAATCCTGTTGCAAATCTAACACCCCTCTTACAAAGATCGCATATAGCTAGTTAGTAAAGAGGATGACGGCAGACCGCCGACAATCAACCAGGGGGTGCGATGGTGAGCAGACTTTCCTTTGCGGAAATTGCCTTAACCCGGACAGGAACGGGGCAAGACCCCAGACCCACGGAACGCGAGTGCATCACCCTGCTCGGCCTAGATCCCACCTGTCCGGCCAGCCTGCCTTTTTTCGGGTCCGACGCCACCACCGGCTGCGAAAACGAGCTGCAGGTGGCTGTATCCGGCAGCCGCGAGGCTGTCGATCTGCCCAGGGCCATTGAACAATCGAGCTACTATGCCAACATGATCAAACGGGCCAGCAGGGGAGACACTTCACCCCGGGCTCGACGGGATCTGGAGCGCTATCTCAGCGACAACGTGGAGCAGGTATGGGAAAACAGTTGGGTGCGCTTCCCCCTCTCCTGCCTGCACCCCAACGCTCTGAACACCCTGGCCACGGATCTCAAGGCCGACAAGCAGGATCCCACCCGAGGCGAACGTTCCGATTCCGCCCGCTTCTTTGTCGAGGAGAAAGGGGAACAGCATCTGCGCGTTCCCATCAGCTACCTGCTCAAACTGGCCCTGGCAGATGTCATAGGCCAAGGAGGGAGCCAGGAAACGGTGCGCAGAACCGGGAGTCGGCTGCTCACCCACCTGCTGAGCGACAACACCTCGCCGGAGACCTTTTCCTTCCATGTCACCGGTATGCAGCCACACACCGGCTATGGCAAAGCCCTGGCCAGGGAGACGGCCAAACGCTTTCTCTTCACCCAGTTGCTGATCATGTATGCCAATGAAAAGTTCGAACTGGCCCACCGGGGACAGAAGGCCATGCTCTTCTTTTCCCCGCATCCGCCCATGCGGCAGCGGGCTCTGAACGAATGCATCTCCGACGCCTTCTACCGCAAGCTGTTCATGAGCCCCTGCCTCTCGGGCTGGGACGAAGGCGAGGCCAAGCACCAGTACATGATCCTCTGCCACCAGGTCTTGAGCCGCAGCCATCTGAACGCGGTGATGAAGATGCGCGAGGCGGGCATCATCACCACCAACCTGGTGATGATGCCCCACACCTCCAACATCAGCCTGGCCAACAACGGCACCCATGTCAGCATGGGCAGCCGCAAGATGAGCCGGCTGCTGGGCGACCCGGGCTCCGGCTTCACCCCCCGCCACGAAAAATGCTTGGGCGATCTGGTGGCCAAGGTCATGGAGCATTTCCTGCCCCTTTTTGTATCCACATACAGCGCCGCGCCCTACCGTTTGGCCTTTGAGGATTTTCACCCGGAGCAGGCCCTGGGCTTTCTCCCCCACCAGCTGGACTACACCCACCTGCGCATGCTCTGGCGGCGCTGGCGGAAAAAGGCAAAAAACAAATTCTGCGGCCAGGCGCTCACCCCCTTCGGTCCCGCGTATATCGATCACCTCGTCGGAAAGACTTGCCGTTGCAAGGGGGATTTCATCCCGGATTTTCGGCTCATCGATTACCCGGTGGCCCTGCTTTCCACGGAGCAAAGCGCCAGCCAGGACGGCAGGCTGCACAACGACCGCCGCCTCAAGGAAGACCTGGACATGATGGGGATCTTTGACAAGCGGATGTCAATCTACCTGCCATACAAGCTGCGGGAGTTCGAGGTCATGGGTTTTTCCGGCTTCGAGGCCCGCTACTATTCGCAATTTGAACAATTTGCCGGCGATCTGGGCCGTGCCACCGACCTGCAGATGCTGCTCAATGCCCTGGCCTTCAAGCTCATCGCCACGGGCAGCGTCAGCCATCAGCACATCCCGGACACCCCCTTTGTGGAAAGTGAGCGGCGCCAGATCCTGTTCGGCACTGCCATCGGCATCCCCACCTTTTTCGTGCACAAGGATACGCCCAACCGTTTCCTGCGGACCATCCTGAAAAGAACCAAGAACACCCGGACCAGCCGCCGCTACCCCGGCTACCTACGGGTGCTGCATCAGGAGTACCGCCTCGCCCTGCTTGCGGTGATCCGCGAAGAAGCGGCCGAGCTGGTGGAGGGTTTCGGCTTTGGTGATCTGCTGGGTGATCTGGAGCCGCGGTTGCGGGAGCCTGCCAAGCATGGGGCCGCAGGCCGCTTGACCGCCGGGATTCTCGCCAAGGGGGGCGCCGATTCGCCCTACGACATGTCGGCCAGGGAGTTCAACCTGGCGGCGGAGCGCTATTACCGCGAGGAGCTGCGGCAGGAGCAGATCCGCGAAGGATGGGAGTTCGTGGCCGAAGATATCCGGGCCATGGCCGACGGCGAAATCCCGCTTTCCCTGGAGATGCGCGATGAAGTCTCTGCCATCCTGGGCACCCAGGAGGTCGACGGGTTCCTCCGCCAAACACGGGATGAGCTGCAGGGCGATTGCCTGGCCCCCACGAACGCGGCGCGGCTGCTGCAACTCATGATTATTGCCGAGGATCTGGACACTAAGCGGCAGAAACAAACCCTTTAGGAGACGCAACCATGCATCAATACGTCGAACGGTTGAGCAACACGGTGATGACCGAAGAACTCTTCGGCGACCGGATCGTGCGCTTCCTCTACTCCCGGGCCAGGGAGAATGCCCCCTTCCTCTTTCGCCTGGCAACCTCGGCCCGCATGTCGAGCTTGTTGGGCCTGTATCACTTCGATCTGGCCCTGGGACCGCGACTGAGCGGCAACTCCCGCTTTTTGGCGCGCTGCGGCGTCGATTTTAACGAATGCATCGCCCCGCGCGCACATTTCACCACCCCACGCAAGATCTTCGAGCGACAGATCCGCTATTGGGAATGCCGCCCCATGCCGCAGTCCGAGACGGCCGTGGTCTCCCCAGCCGACGCCCGGATGGCCCTGGGCGGTCTGGCCCCCGGTTCCCCGCTTTTTCTCAAGGACAAGTTTTTCAACTACCAGGAGCTGCTGGGCGCTGAGCGGCATCACTGGCTGGACACCTTCAGCCACGGCGACTACGCCGTCTTCCGGCTGACACCGGACAAGTACCACTACAACCATGTCCCGGTCTCCGGCAGGGTGGTGGACCATTATGTTCTGGGCGGCGTGTACCATTCCTGCAACCCCGGCGCGGTGGTGGAGGTGGTCACCCCGTATTCCAAGAACAAGCGGGTTGTCACCATCATCGACACCGACGTGGCGGGCGGCACCGGGGTGGGACATGTGGCCATGGTGGAGGTGGTGGCCATGATGATCGGCGATATCGTGCAATGTTACAGCGACACGGGCTATGACCATCCGCTGCGGATCCGCCCCGGCATGTTCCTGAGCAAAGGGCAGCCCAAAAGCCTGTACCGGCCGGGAAGCAGCACCGACATCCTGTTTTTTGAAAAAAACCGGATCCGTTTCGCCGGGGATCTGTTGGAAAAAGGGAGAAGAACCGATGTGCACAGCCGCTTCAGCCTCGGTTTCGGCCGTCCCCTGGTGGAAGTCGAGGTCCAGGCGCGCTCCCTCATCGCCGTGGCAAACTATTAGGCGCAGTCCACGCACTAACCATGTAAACACAGGAGAAACGCTATGAGCAACTCCCTTTTCACCCTGCTCTTGGGCCTGACACTGCTTCCTTTGCTGCTGTGGGCCTACACCGCCTTGCCCCGGGAAAAATGGCAGATCATCGCCGCGATCCCGACCCAAAAAGGTGAGGCGGACGGCTGCTGGCACGGCGCCAACCTCACCTATTACGGGGCGCTGCTGGCCAGCGGCTCCCTTTTGGGGGCGATATCATTTTTTCTTTTCCTGGGCGCCATGGGCGTGCCCAGGTGGGGGATCATCGGTATGGTTCTCGGGGTGATGGGCTGCTCGGTGGCTGCGGCCAAGCTGCTCGCCATGGCGGTGGAGAAAAAACAAAACACCTTCACCGTGGGCGGCGCGGCCATCATCGGCTTGCTGAGCATGCCCCCGGCAGTGGCCGCCTATAACAGCCTGGCCGCACGCCTCGACGCGCCGCTGGTCTCCCTCATCCCGGTAATGGCCGCCCTGTCGGTAGCCTATCTGCTGGGCGAGGGGATCGGCAGGCTCGCCTGCCTCAGCTTCGGCTGCTGCTACGGCAAGCCCCTGTCCGAACTGAGTCCGAAGGCGCGTCGGCTCCTCGCCCCATTCGCCGTCACCTTCCACGGCTCCACCAAGAAAATTGCCTATGCCTCCGGCCTTGCCGGGGTCGGGGTGGTGCCGATCCAAGCCATCACCTCATTGCTGTCGGTGGCCATAGGGCTTTCGGCCATGTATCTCTTTTTGGAGGGATATTTCCGCACCGCCTTCCTGCTCGCCGCCCTCTTTGCACTTGGCTGGCGGATACTTTCCGAATATTTCCGCGCCGACTACCGGGGGGAGGGGAAATTTTCCGCCTACCAGCAAATGGCCCTGTGGGGCATGGGCTACTGCACGCTGCTGGCCCTGTATGGCAACAGCGGCGCAGGCAGCCGGACCGATCTGAATGCCGGGCTCGCCTCGCTCTGGAACCCGGCCCCCCTGCTCTTTTTTCAGGCCCTCTGGCTGCTGCTTTTCATCTATACGGGATTCAGTTCGGTGACCGGCGCCACGCTCACCTTCCATGTGCGGCGGGAAAAGATCTGACCGGCGACGATCTCTCCCCCAAGTGCCATCTCATAATCGAATCGGAATCATTTTTTATCCACGCCCTAATTTCTCCTGTGTAACCTCTTCTCAACAAAGGAAGCCATCATAAGGAGGACACAATGATCACGTTGGAACAGGTAAGCAAGGGATATCCGAATGGGTTCGTGGCCTTAAAGCCGACCAGCCTCTGTTTTGAAAAAGGCAGCTTCACCGTCCTGCTCGGCCCCTCGGGAGCAGGAAAGTCCACGTTGTTGCGCTGTATCAATTTCCTCAACACCCCCTCCAGCGGCAGGGTCAGCGTGGAAGGGCTCGGGCTCTTGAACGGCAACCGGGTTCTCCTGCGAAGCCATCGCCGCCGGACCGCCATGATTTTTCAGCAGCATCAGCTCATTGATCGCTACAGTGCGCTCGACAACGTCCTGATCGGCAGAATCGGCAACTACAGCGCCCTGCGCACACTTTTACCGCTGCCCCGGCGAGATCATCTGATCGCCCTGGAATCCCTTGACAGAGTCGGCCTTCTGCACAAAGCCACGGAACGGGTCGATAATCTGAGCGGCGGCCAGCAGCAACGGGTCGGCATTGCCCGGGGCCTGGCCCAGCAGCCGACCATCATCCTGGCGGATGAACCCGTGGCCAGCCTTGACCCTGCCACCTCGGCACAGGTGCTCTCCCTTCTCCATTCGATCTGCAAGGAAGACGGCTTAACCGCGATTGTGAGCCTGCATCAAGTGGAATTGGCCAAAACCTATGCGGATCGAGTCATCGGTCTTGCCAACGGCGAAGTGGTGTTTGACGGCGACAGCCACGCCTTGACCCCGCAAATCCTTGAAACTATTTACCACAAGCCCCACACCCCAGCGGCCCAGCCCCTTTCGCCCATTCCGACCTGGCAGGCCGTGCAACCCCTTGCCGAAGCCTAACGGTCATTCGACCCTAACACCCACCCTTCACCAGATTGAGGAAAATCATCATGAAAAAAAATTTTTTCGTCCTTGCCGCCCTTGTGCTCTCCTTGCTGACAACCACCTTCGGCTACGCCGCCAACCCTGACCCAGACGTGCTCAAGGTCGCGCTGTTGCCCGACGAAAGTGCCTCCACCGTAATTAAAAACAACGAGCCCCTGAAAAACTATCTGGAAAAAAGCCTGGGCAAGAAAATCGAACTGGTGGTCACCACCGACTACTCCTCAATGATCGAGGCCATGCGCCATGGCAGGATAGATGTCGCCTATTTCGGGCCGCTTTCCTATGTGCTGGCAAAATCCAAGAGCAACATCGAAGCCTTTGCGGCCATGAGCAAAAAAGGCAGCGCCACCTATCAGGCGGTGGTGATCGGCAATATCGGCGCGGGCATACACAGCCTTGCCGATATCAAGGGGAAGAATATGGCGTATGGTGATCAGGCCTCCACCTCCAGCCACCTGATTCCCAAATCCATGCTGCTGGAACAGGGCCTTGCCTCCGGCAAAGAGTACAAGGAACACTTTTTAGGGGCACATGACGCTGTCGCTCTTTCGGTGCAGAATGGCAAGGCGCAGGCGGGAGGACTCAGCCGGCCGATTTTTGAATCGCTGGTCGCCAAGGGAGTTATCGACCTGACCAAGGTAAAGCCTCTGGCCTATTCAAAACCCTTTCCCGAATACCCGTGGACCATGCGTTCGGACCTGAAGCCCGAGTTGAAGGAAAAAATCAAGTCCGCCTTTTATCAGGCCAAGGATGCCGAATTGCTTAAGCCTTTCAAGGCTGAAGGATTCACGGCCATGACCGACGCTGACTACAATGTGGTGCGGGATCTGGCCAAGATTCTCAATCTCGACCTGGCTAAAATGTAAAGAGGGGAAAAGGCATGCGGCAAGCATACTCGGACATTCTGGTTGAGCAGCAACGCCAGTGGCGGAAGACTTTAGCGCTGAGCGCGGGCATTCTCGCGGTGATCTGCGGGTTTTCCATCTACACAGGGCTTTTTGATCCCCAGCGTCTGTACGAGGGCATTCCCTCCATTGTCAGCCTCATGGCAGAAGGGATGCCGCCGGATTTCAGCGCGGCAAAAACCTGGCTCAAACCCCTGTTCGACACCCTGGCAATGAGCATCGCCGGAACAGCAATCGCGGTTTTTTTCTCGGTGCCGCTCGGGTTGCTTGCCGCACGCAACACCACGCCGCATCCGGTCGTCTACCAGATGGCCCGCGCCATCCTCAACGGGCTGCGGTCGGTGCCGGAACTGATTTTGGGAATTCTCTTCGTGGCGGCCGTGGGTTTTGGCGCCTTGCCGGGCGTCCTTGCCCTGGGCCTCCATTCCATCGGCATGGTCGGCAAATTCATCTCCGAGGCGATCGAACATGTGGCGGAAGAACCTCTGGAAGCGACGCGTTCCGCCGGTGCCACCGCGCTCCAGGTCGTTACCCATGGGGTGCTGCCCCAGGTGCTCCCCCAGATAGCAGACGTCACGATCTATCGCTGGGAATACAATTTCCGGGCCTCCACGGTCATGGGCATGGTGGGCGCCGGCGGCATCGGCTTCGAGTTGATGGGCTCCCTTCGGCTC
Source organism: Pseudomonadota bacterium (assembly GCA_018830485.1). Taxonomy (GTDB): domain Bacteria; phylum Desulfobacterota; class Desulfobulbia; order Desulfobulbales; family Desulfurivibrionaceae; genus Thiovibrio. The sequence goes on from JAHJRQ010000013.1 coordinate 64,888, forward strand.
ATGCAATACCAGGAGGTAACCGCCATTCTGCTGGTTATCCTTGCCGCGGTCACCATGGTCGACGGCATCGGCATCCATCTGCGCAAACGTTTCAAATAGGAGAAGTTGATGAAAGCAAAAGTTGTCATTACCCAGCAGGTCCACCAGGAAGTTCTTGATCTGCTTTCTTCTTCCTGCGAGGTGGTGGCCAATATGACCACGGAGCCGTGGCCGCCGGAACAGCTCCGCGCAATGTGCAAGGATGCAAAAGGCATCATGGTCTTCATGCCGGACAGCATCGACGGCGATTTTCTTGATGGCTGCCCGGAATTGGAAGTAGTGGGCGCCGCCCTGAAGGGCTACGACAATTTCGACGTGCAGGCCTGCACCGACCGGGGCATCTGGTTTACCAATGTCCCCGACCTGCTGACCATCCCCACCGCCGAGCTGACCGTCGGGCTGATGATCGGGTTGTCGCGCCATATGCTTGAGGGAGATCGTTTTATTCGCAGCGATTGCTTTCAGGGCTGGCGGCCGCATATGTATGGAACCGGCCTGTCCGGCAGCACCGTCGGCATCGTCGGCATGGGGGCTGTGGGACAGGCAACCGCCCGTTGCCTGCAAGGATTTGCCGCCCGCCTTGTCTATTTCGATCAACAGCAGCTCCCGCCGATCAAGGAGCAGCGACTGAACGTGACCTTCATCCCCTTGGAAACACTGCTTGCGGAGAGCGATTTCACCGTGGTCATCCTGCCATTGACGGAGGCAACGCATCGGATGATCGATGGAGAAGCGATTTCCCGGATGAAGGAAGGGTGTTTTCTCATCAACACCGGCCGGGGCTCGGTGGTGGATGAGGACGCGGTGGCAGAGGCGCTCGCAAGCGGCAGACTGGCAGGCTACGCCTCGGATGTATTTGCCATGGAGGATTGGGCCTGGCATGAAAGGCCGACGGCAATTCCCCGCAACCTGCTTGAAAACCGGAAACAGACCTTCCTGACCCCCCATCTCGGTTCCGCAGTCAATACGGTGCGGAGGCAAATCGCCATGGAGGCGGCAAAAAACATTCTGCAGGCCTTGGGCGGAAAAACCCCGCAGGGTGCGCTCAACCAGCCCGGGAGCACGCATGGGAGTTCCGTCATACCTGCGAAAGCCGGTATCCAGTAATTTCGGGTAATTTCGGGAGGTTCTTAAAAAATTGGACACCGAGTTTCTTCGGTGTGACGAATTGTGCAAGATTCCTATATATAAACAGTGAAGCCTGCGACAGAAAAACAGGGTGAACGTGTCGGTACACGACTTCTCCCTCTCGACCTCATGACCGAGAGGGAGAACAAGCCCTCCCGCGGAAGGCACCGCCGTTACTTCTCGCCCGTTCCCAGCCACTCCATGGTGGTCGCAACCACATTTTTCACCGAATAGGGCTTGGCGAAATAAGCATTGGCGCCCAACCCCATCCCCTTTTCAATATCCTCCGGAGTACCGAGCGCGGAAAGCATGATCACCGGGATTTCGGCCAGGTCACGGTCCGGGTGGGAGCGGATCATCCTGCAGACCTCGCGCCCGTCAATGCGGGGCAGCATGAGATCGAGGAGAACCAGGGCGGGCCGCAACTGCTCAAAAAGAGCAAAGGCCGTCAGGCCGTCATGGGCCACAGCCACCGGCACCATGTTTTTCCGCAGCGAATAACAGAGGAGATGGGCGATATCCTCGTCATCCTCGACCACCAGGACCATGCCGGGTTCCTGGTGGATCACGCCTTCGCTCCATTGCATTGTCTGCATCGTCTGCATTGCCTGCAAACTCTTTTCTGAATTTTTCCGTTCATTCGGCCTTCGCGTCTTCCAGCACCATCTCCGAACGGACCTCCTCCCGACGGTTGCGAACAATGGACGAGCCTTTCTCCAGCTTGGCCGCCCTCTTGACCCCGGAGGCGAGAAAGGCCAGCTCAGCGTATGAATTGACCGGGCATTCCTCGGTGCTGACAATGCCGATGGACAGCGACAGCAGAGCGAACCTGCGCTGCTCCCCCTGCCGGTCCCGGGCATAATAATGCCCTTGGCTGAACTCCTGCCCGCCATGAAATTCGGGCAACAAATCCTGTAAACCGTCGATGATCCGGCGGCAGATCTGCTGGGAGGCATGGGGCCGGGTGATGACGATGAAATCATCCCCGCCGATATGGCCGACAAAGCGGAACCGGTCGTTGATTCCGGGCTGGACGATATCGACGATGAGCCGGCCGATCCGCTGGATGACCAGGTCGCCCTTTTCAAAACCGTAATAATCGTTGTAGGGTTTGAAATCGTCGATATCGATGTAGCAGACGTCGAAGTTGACCTTGCGCTGCAGAAGAGTGGCCACGGTGCGCTGGATGAATTCGTTGCCCGGCAGGCCGGACAGGGGGTTTGCCCCCTTGGCCAACTGGATGCTTTTTTGGGTAATGGCCTCGAGCAGGGCGTTGATGGCCACGGTGCCGAGATATTTGCCGTTTTGGGCCACGCAGATATCGTCATACAGATGCCTGCCCCGGCGGGCCTTGATCCTCCGGACCACCTCCTCCATGGGCGTGGCCGCTTCAACCAGGAGAAAATCGTCCCCCAGCACATCCTTGACCGCCCGGTGGGCGGAGAGGGCAAAGCCGTAACCATGGGGGCCGACCATCTGTTTTTCCAGAAAATGCATCCGGTTCAACATGCCCAGCACCCGTTGTTCATCCACCACCGGAATCCCCTGCAACTTGACATCTTCCATGAACCGCTGGTGGGCGGTCATGAGAGACTGGCATGGAGAAAGCGGCTCGATGTACTTGACCGTGGCGCCGATGGTGCAGGTCTCCCCCGGGGCTTCCGGGCAGTACGAAACATCATCCCGGACAACCAGCGGGGCGAGACGCTGCCGGGAAAGGTCCGGCCCTGGCCGCTCCAGCAGAAACCCCTGGAGCAGGTCGATATCGAACCGGGCAATGGCCTCCAACTCTTCCTGCCGCTCGATCCCCTCGGCGATCACGGTGATGCCGAGTTTGTGGCACACCGTGGCAATGGCGTCCACCAGATTATGCTTGAAGGAATCCCGGTCGACATTGGTGATGAAATGCCGGTCCACCTTGAGGTAATCCGGCTCGATGACCGAAAGCAGCTTCAACCCGCCGTAGCCCACGCCGAAGTCATCGATGGCGATCTTGTAGCCCCTTTTCCGGTAGTACTCAACCGACTTCTTGAACAGATCATGATTGCGGATCGCCTCCTGCTCGGTGATCTCCAGGATGATCCGCTCCTTGGCGATGCCGCATTCCTCGGCGAGCCGATCGGTGGCGCCGCCCCGGTGATCGGGATGCATGAGGGTGGCCGGGCAGATATTTACATACAGATATGCGTTTCGCTCGGCAAACCCCAGCTCTCCGGCCCGGCAGAAGGCATTTTCCCGGCACATCATGTCCAAGGTCGAGATGACCCCCTCGGCCTGGGCCCGCTGAAAAAGCTCTCCGATATCAAAGGGCAGGGTTCCGGCCTGCCGCAGCCTGGCCAAGGCCTCGTACCCGAAGATCTCTCCGGTGCGCCGGGAAAAAACAGGCTGGAACCAGGAGGTGAGCCCATTGTTATCAAGGAGATCAAGGATCTCTGCCCGCGAAATTCTGCCGGGCTGAAACCCTCCGCGCCCTTTCTCTTTTTCCAGCATGTAGACCTCCGCCGCCCGGCTCATGCGGCCACCAGCCTGGGGACGAACTCAGCGAATTCTTCCTCTGCCCAGTCCGCTTCCGCCACCGCTTCCTCTTTCCCGTTGATCAGGGCAACCAGCGCCCCGGAGATGCGGCGCAGCTCCACGGCCTGCGTCCTCAGTTCCGCCGCGGTCCTGGCCGCCTCTTCCGCCTCGGACGAAGCAGCCAGGCTCACCGTGTCGATTTCGCCCATGGCCGCGCTCACCTGCCGGATGCCGATAACCTGCTCGTCACTGGCCTGGGCGATACTCTGCACCTCCTCGTCCACCTTGGCAATACCCTGGTGGATCTCGATAAACGCCTTGTCCAGGGTTTCACAGAGCACGCTGCCCTGCTTGACCTTCTCGATATTTTTCTGAATAATGTCGCCGGTTTCCTTTGCCGATGAGGCCACATTATGGGCCAGCCTCCGGATCTCGTCGGCAACCACGCCGAACCCGGCCCCGGCCTCACCGGCCCTGGCCGCCTCCACCGCGGCGTTGAGTGCCAGCAGGTTGGTTTGGAAGGCGATATCGTTGATGTTCTTGATAATCTTCATAACCTCGGAGGACTGTCCTTGCATCTCCTGCATGGCTTGCAGCATCATCGCCATCTGGGCTCCGCCTTGCCGCACCACCTGTTGCATCTCCCTGGAAAGTGCGCTGGCCTGCCGGGCGCTCTCGTTGTTGGCCTGGGTCTGCCCGAGGAGCTGTTCGATGGAGGCGCCGGTCTCTTCCACCCCGGCGGCCTGACGCCCCGCCCCTTCCGCCAGGCTCAGGCTTGAGGCGGACAACTGGGTGGACTCTTCATAGACCTGTTCCACCACCCCCTGCAAGCGCTCCTTGATCTGCAACAGGGGCTGCATCACCTTGCGGCCGAGGTAAAAGAGGATGAAAAGGAAAACCCCGAAAACACCGATACCGGCTGCGACAAGGGCGAGGAAGGAAAGTGTTTTCGCCTGCCGGAACAGAGACTCATGCTCGGTCCCCGCCGCGACAATGGCCTCTCCGGTCCCCACCCCTGTCTGTTTGGCAACATGGTCGGCCAAGGTTCGGGACAGGGTGACCGCTTGCACGACCTGGTCGCCGGTGTACTGATCAGCGGCCCGTATGCCATCGGAATATTTCTCCTGGAACTCGATCATGCCCTGGCCGACGGTGAGCTGCCGTTTGAACTTGGCATATTCCCCGGAAATCCGCTGCAAGAGATCCAGGGCCGCGGGATCCAGGGCCAGGGCCTTTTGCCCGGCCGCCAGAATGGCGCTGATCCGGGCATCGCCCTTTACCAACTCCTGGGAATACTTGGCCCGCATATCCTGAAACTGGCCCCGGATCAAAAAATTCTTCCATTGCAGCATCTGCTCCAACAGTGCTGCCTGCAGCTCCCGGACCAGAAGCACGTTGTCGATGCCGTCCTCCCCGGCAAACTTGATGCCCTCGCTTGCCCGGCTCGCTCCGGAGATGAGGCGCTGCTGCGTATTTATTGATATAGTGTACAGTACACCCATTCCAACCCCTGCGGCCAGCATGATAAAGACAAAGAAAAAACCAAGCTTGTTTTTCAGATTCCACCGCACGACATGTTCCCCCCATGAAGATTAAGACACCAGGGTCCAGCCTTTACCTGCCTGTCAATAAAACCCTGGATCGGAGTCTCGCCCGCTCGCTTACCTCCGGCTTCCGCCCAATTAACGAAATGTCGCATTTTTTTTGCGATTGCGTCAGTGCATACCTTATGCGCTTCTCTGCATAGCTAGTCCGGAAACAATGTTTCCTGGCATAGCTAGTCCGGAAACAATGTTTCCTGCGGGATGCTATCAGCGGCAAGCTATCAGCGTTCAGCAAAAAACTTTATCAACTAAGCACGTTAAGCTAAAAGCTGATAGCTGATAGCTTACCGCGTTCACCTGAAAAGACGAGTTTCCGGATGAACACTAGTTAAGTGCAATTTGCCGATTTCGGCGGGGATACTGCCTTCCGGCGCCTGGCCTCCATTTTCAAAAGAAACGAGATAGGCAGGGCACACGGTATGCCGGCCGCTTTGGCAATAGCTTTCCAGCTCGCGCAGACTGGGGACGTAGGGTGTGTTTTTGGCGGAACAACTGGCAACGGTCCAGATTTGCCGGCTGTGGCTGTAACGAAGAAGATGTTTGCAGGGCATGGCAATAGCCTCCATATGCGGTTGTGATGATTGTGTTTCCTTATACGAGCACAATACCGCACGATTGTTAGGGGATGATTACGGAAAGGTTACCTTTTCGCTAAAAAACACCCCCTGTCGATGCTCTGGCTGGGGGGGGCAAGGAGTGAGCCGTTTTGCACAACATACCGCGGAATTATTCGCTTTCCGTTCCCTCTTCATTATTTTCAGGATAAGGGCCTGCCGCTGTGGGTGGGAGGCAGGGCGGCTTACACCGCTTCCGGGGAGGTGCTGCGTCTGGAACTTACGCAGTGTTATAAACATTGGCCCCATTCAAGGAAACGGCGGGAATCAACGGCCAAACCTGAAATACCGGGCGAAAATGGCACGGAGAGACTACCGGGCAGAGCTTAGAACGCGGTCATGCTTCGGAAAAAAAGTTGACAAGAAGATGAGGCGCCCGGAGATGAGGATTTGATCCTGGGACGGTTCACCTCCTGTTCATCTTCTAATGAAATCCTAATAAAATTCTAACAATCAAGGGTCATAGTGTGGTCCAGATGTACCGAGCTGTCACACACACCGGTAAAATCACTTCTGTAACCTCACTTTTAAGGAGAGACACCATGACGATGCACAAAGGTTTTTTGAACAGTGTCACAAAGACTGCGCTGGCCGGCTGCCTGGTAGCCGTTGCCGCCACCACTGCTTTTGCCGAAAATGTTACAGTGGACCCGAAAATTCCCGCCTACCAAAAGGTGAGCGGCGTTTCCGGCAACCTCGACAGCATCGGCTCCGACACCCTGAACAATCTCTTGACCTTCTGGGCCGAAGGATTCCGCAAGGAATATCCCAACGTCCGCATCCAGATCGAGGGCAAGGGCTCAAGCACCGCCCCGCCCGCGCTTATTTCCGGCACCGCCCAGCTCGGTCCCATGTCCCGGCCGATGAAGTCCGAGGAGATCGACGCCTTTACCAAGAAATACGGCTACGCCCCCACCAGAATCGACGTTGCCCTCGACTCCCTGGCTGTTTACGTCAACAAGGACAATCCGATCAAAGAGCTGAGCCTGCAGGAGGTTGACGCGATCTTCTCCAAAAACCGCAAAGGCGGGCTGAGCGAGGAAATCACCACCTGGGGCCAGGTGGGCCTCACCGGTACCTGGCAGCAGGCTCCCATGAGCCTCTATGGCCGAAACTCCGCCTCCGGCACCTATGGATACTTCAAGGAAAACGCCCTGTTCAAGGGAGACTTCAAGGATACCGTCAAGGAGCAGCCCGGCTCCGCCTCGGTGGTCATGGGCATCACCGAGGATAAGAACGGCATCGGCTACTCCGGCATCGGCTACAAGACTTCCGGGGTCAAGGCCATCGCCCTGAGCAAGAAGAAGGGAGAAAAGGGACAGGAAGCCAATTTTGAAAACGTATTGAGCGGCAGCTATCCGCTCTCCAGAACCCTAATGATCTATGTGGCCAAGGAGCCGAACAAGCCCCTGCCCGCCCAGACCACCGAATTCCTCAAATACATCCTCTCCAAGGCGGGCCAGGAAATCGTCATAAAAGACGGCTTCCTGCCCCTGCCCGCCAAGTTGGTGGAAAAAGAGCTGGCCAAGCTCAAGTAGTGACGAACTCGCAACAATGCGAAAAAATCCACTGGTCTTCAATACAAGATCAAAAAGCTACAGCCGCAAAGCGGCGAAGCGATAACCCCTTGTAATCGCGACTTTTCTTGCGATTGCAACAAGTAGCCCCCTCCCGGCGCAAGCCGGACATGAGTTCACCTCCCCCTGCCCCCGTGAAGGCCACCGTATGCAAAACGGCCTTCACGGGGGCTTCTCCAGTAGAAGCCATTTAATGCAGGATCCAGAACCACAAGGAACCCCATGCAGAAACTCGACAAACAATTCATCAAAAAGGTCCGCCGCCAGGATCGGTTCGCCACCCGGGCCATCACCGTGGGCGGGATGCTGGTCATCGCCAGCGTCATCGCCATCCTGGTGCTGATCGTTCGGGTGACCCTGCCGCTGTTTCAGTCGGCCGACGCCGAGGTCTCCCACCGGTTTGCCGTGCAGTCCGGCACAGCCCCTGTCCTTGCCGTGGGTATGGACGATACCCAGGAGGTGGGTTTTACCCTGGACACCACAGGGTTTTTCTCCTTCTACGATCTCGCCTCGGGCAAACCCTTTTTCTCCGCCCCGGCCTCCACCCGAAAGGCCAAGGTGCAATCCGTCGAGAGCAACAAGAACAACGTCTTTGCCTTGCTGTGGGAAGACAACAGCGTCACCGTTTCCCAGGTGGATTTCCGTCTCCTGTACGACGAATCCGGCCAACGGACCGTGCAGCCGGAGATCAGTCAACTGGGCGAATACCCTGCCCGTCGCTATCCGTCCCAGGTCAAGAGCATGATGGTCCGCGCCCATGAAGACCGGCTGACCCAGGTGGCGCTGCTCGCTGACAACCGGTTCCAGATAGATCACGAGGTCGTCACCGCCAATATCCTGGGCGATGAAAAAAAAGAGGCTTTTTCCTTTCTGCTCAAAGAAGAGCTGCCGGGCACAATCACCGCCTTCACCCTGGATGAGCAAGGCAAGGCACTCTTTGCCGGCACCGATACCGGCAGCCTCCTGCGCTGGGATCTGGGGGAAAACGCGAGCGCAGAGCGGACCGACAACGTGGTCGCCGTGTCTGGCAACAAAGGGGTCACCGCCCTGGCCATGGTGTTCGGCGACATCTCCGTGGCGGTGGGCGACGCCCAGGGCGGCCTTGCCACCTGGAGCCGGATATGGGAGGGCGAGGGAGACGACCGGGTTCGGCGGCTCCGTAAAATCCATGTCCTGACCAGCCACCAGTCCCCGGTGGAGCGCATCATCCCCTCCCGCCGCTCCAAATCCCTGGTCAGCCTCGGCGCCGACGGCAAAACCCATTTCGACCATATGACCAGCGAAAAACACCTGCTGAATCTCGAACCCGCCCTGACCATGGCTGGCATCTCCGGCCAGGGCAATGGCCTGATCGGCCTTGATTCGCGCAACAATCTTACCGTCTGGAGCGTCCATGCCCCCCACCCGGAAACCAGCCTGAAAACCCTGTTCGGCAAAGTCTGGTACGAGAGCTACGACAAGCCGGAATATGTCTGGCAGTCCTCCTCCGCCTCCGACGATTTTGAACCGAAACTCAGCCTGGTGCCGCTGCTCTTCGGCACCATCAAGGGCACCCTGTACGCCATGATCTTTGCCGTGCCGCTGGCCATCTTCGGCGCGGTCTACACCAGCCAGTTCAGCACCGCCGGCTTTAAAAAGACGGTCAAACCGGTGGTGGAGATCATGGCCTCGATCCCCTCTGTGGTCATCGGCTTTCTCATCGCCCTCTGGCTGGCGCCCATCGTGGAAAAAGCCATTCTCGCCGTGATCCTGGGGGTGCTGCTCCTGCCGCTGGTCTTCATTACGATCATGGTTGTCCTCAAGCCTTTTTACAAAACGCCCACCCTGCAAAATTTCTGCAGCGGCTATGAATTCGTGCTGGTGCTGCCGGCCATCCTCCTGGCCGCGGCCCTGGCCATGGGAATCTCGCCAACGGTGGAGCAACTGATGTTTGCCGGCGACTTCAAGCAATGGCTCTACAACGATCTCGGGTTGCGCTATGACCAGCGCAACTGCATCATCATTGCCTTCGGCCTGGGCATCGCGGTGATCCCCATCATCTTTTCCATCACCGAGGATGCAATCTCCAACATTCCCCCCAGCCTGACCGCCGCCTCCCTGGCCTTGGGCGCCAGCCGCTGGCAGACGATCTGGCGGGTGGTCCTCCCCTCGGCCAGCCCCGGCATCTTTGCCGCGATCATGATCGGCTTCGGCCGGGCAGTAGGGGAAACCATGATCGTGCTCATGGCCACCGGCAACACCCCCATCCTCGACTGGTCCATCTTCAACGGCATGCGGACCCTGTCCGCCAACATCGCCGTGGAGATCCCGGAAGCGCCCATGGGCGGCACCCTCTACCGGGTGCTCTTTCTCTGCGCCTCCATGCTCTTCGCCCTGACCTTTGTGGTGAACACCGGGGCGGAGCTGATCCGCGAACGGCTGCGGAAGAAATATGGACGGTATTAAAAAAATGATCGCCACATGTCAGTCCTCGGCAGCAGTGCCGATAACTCCACGAAAGATGTTATTTAATCTGGTTTTGGAATCCGTCTTCGCGAGAATGACGATTCAGATATGTGATTGCCGGAGCAATACATAATCCTTTTTAGTGTTTTTCGTGGGTTTCGTGGCAAAATTCTGTTGTTTGGAGAAAATATCATGACCAAAAAATTCTTGCGGCAGGGAGAGCCATTCGTCTGGGCCACGGGCCTGGCTCTTTCCCTGATCCTCTTCCTGACCCTGATCCTCTTCTATGTCGTTATGGCCAACGGCCTCGCGGTTTTCTGGCCGAAAAAGGTCGCCCTGGCGACCCTGCAGGATGGCCGGTTCATGCTTGGGGAAATTGTTCAGGAAGAAATCATCCCCCACACCGATAACAAACGGCTCCAGTTCAAGATCGGCAACCGGGATCTCTACGGCCTTGACTTCAAATGGGTGGACGCCTCGGAAATCACCAGTCTCACCTACCCAAAAGATGTCCATGTGCTTGAGCGCTTGGAATACGGCAATTTTTACGGATACCTGAGCGCATTGGAGGTCAAGGGGATCGCGCCGCCCGCCTCCGGGTCCAACAGTCTGGCCCTGACCATTGATGCCCTCGAAGACCGGAAAGTTGAGGTGCATCTTTTGGGCAAGAAGATAGCCAACCTCAACCGGCGGGTGGAGAAAATCGACCACCACCTGGCCACGGCCCGCTACAATAAGGAAGAAAACACCCCGGCCCTGGCCGCCTTGCAGGGGGAGAAGCAGGGACTCAAAACCGAGTTCGAGGCATTGGTTTCCATACTCGGAGAAAAATCCGCGGCCCTGGCCACCAATCAGGCGATCTTCACCGACGCCAATGGCAGGACCAAGGCCATAGCCCTGCCCAACATCGTCCGCTCCTACCAGCCGAACAATATGTCGTTCTTCGCCAAATGCGGTTATTACCTGGAGCGGCTGCGGGAACTTCTCTTTGACGAACCCAGGGAATCAAACACCGAGGGCGGACTGTTCCCGGCCATCTTCGGCACCGTCATGCTGATCTTTCTCATGAGTATCCTCTCCTTTCCACTGGGGGTGCTGGCCGGCATCTATCTGCGCGAATACGCCAGGGAGGGCTGGCTGGTGAAGATGGTCCGCATCGCGGTGAACAATCTGGCCGGTATCCCTTCCATCGTCTACGGCATCTTCGGCCTGGGTTTCTTCGTCTACGGGATCGGCGGCACCATCGACCAGCTCTTTTACCCGGAGCGGCTACCCGCCCCGACCTTCGGCACCGGCGGCATCCTCTGGACCAGCCTTACCCTTGGGCTGCTCACCGTGCCGGTGGTGATCGTGGCCACGGAAGAAGCATTGGGCTCCATCCCCCCCGGCATCCGGGAAGGTTCCCAGGCCCTGGCCGCCACCAAGCTCCAGACCCTGACCCGGATCCTGCTGCCCATGGCCTCGCCGGGCATCCTCACCGGCTTTATCCTGGCCATGGCCAGGGCTGCGGGCGAGGTGGCGCCGCTGATGCTCACCGGAGTGGTCAAGCTGGCTCCGGCGTTGCCCCTGGACGGGGTTTTCCCCTATCTGCACCTGGACCGGAAATTCATGCACCTGGGCTTCCACATTTACGACATCGGTTTCCAGTCCCCCAATGTGGAGGCGGCCAAGCCCATGGTGTATGTGACCACCATGCTGCTGATCCTGATCGTGCTCGCCATGACCAGCACTGCCATCCATCTGCGTAACAAGATGCGGCAACGCCACTCCGTGGTCGATGTGTAGGAGATTGCGGAATGGGTACCACGATTCCAAATTACCCGAGCCCGTAATCAGTTACTGACAGCGCCACTTGCCACAGTCAAAAACCTCCGCCCCCGAGGGGAGGGGAGTAAAAATGGCACCCATTTTCAATTGTGCAAGAGGCTCTAACAAGGAGAGAACATGTCAACAACCGACACCGCCATACTCCGTATCGACAACCCGCAGGTCGCGATCGAGGAGTTGAATCTTTTCTACGGGGAGAGCCAGGCGCTCAAGGACCTGACCTTCGGGATTCCTGGCCAGCAGGTGACCGCCCTGATCGGCCCCTCGGGCTGCGGCAAATCCACCCTGATCCGCTGCATCAACCGGATGAACGACCTGGTTGACGGACTGCGTATCGAGGGAGCCATCACAATCAACGGGGAGAACATCAACGATCCCAGCCTGGATGTGATTGAACTCCGGCGCAAGGTCGGCATGGTCTTCCAGAAATGGAACCCTTTCCCCAAGTCCATCTACGAAAACATCGTCTACGGGCTCAGGATCGCGGGCATCCAGGACAAATCCGTGCTCGACGAGGCCGCGGAAAAATGTCTGAAACGGGCCGCCCTCTGGGACGAGGTCAAGGACCGGCTGCACCAGTCGGCCATGGGCCTTTCCGGCGGTCAGATGCAGCGGCTCTGCATCGCCCGGGCCATTGCCGTGAACCCTGAGATCATCCTCATGGACGAGCCCTGCTCAGCCCTGGACCCCCGCTCCACAGGGAGGATAGAAGATCTCATCCGCGAGCTGCGGGGCGAGTACACCATAATCATCGTCACCCACAACATGCAGCAGGCGGCGAGGATCTCCGACTACACCGCCTACATGTATCTCGGGGAGCTCATCGAATACGGGCCGACCCAGAGGCTGTTCACCATGCCGGAGAAAAAGGAAACAGAGGATTACATCACCGGCCGGTTCGGCTGATCGCTGCCACCATCCAGCAGCACCGCCCCTGCTTCGCAGTCTCGCTATGCTCGTTTAGCTGTCATCGGCCTGCTCATGTGCAACAGCACACTTCGCAGACCTCTTCCGCGCATCTGCGGCAGCAGCGAAGCGGCTCTGCTGGACGGTTAAAAGGTTAGGGGTTCTTCCCACTGCACCGGAGAGGCTGCCGAAACCGGGTCCTCCGCTTAATGCTGTGGTTTCATGCACAATAAGGAGCACTTCCATGGCTAAAAACATCCAGATTGAAATAGAAAAACTCAAAAACGAGATCGTCTATCTCGGCACGGCAGTGCAGGAAAATCTGCAGAAAGCGGTCAAGGCGCTGTGGGAGAAAAATCCCGATCTGGCCCGCCATGTGATCGAGACCGACAAGGCCGAGATAGACACCATGGAGATCAGCGTGGAAGAGGAATGCCTGCGCCTCCTGGCCCTGCACCAGCCCGTGGCCGGCGACCTGCGCTTCATCGTCACCGTGCTCAAGATCGACAACGACCTGGAACGCATCGGCGACCTGGCTGCCAAGATCGCGGACAAGGTCATCCTGCTCCACAACATCGACCCGGTCAAGTTTACCTCCGATGCCATGCAAATTCCCGAGATGTTCAACGCCATGTTTGCAAAAACCATCTCAATGTTCCAGAATACCATGGATGCCTTTGTCAATGAGGATACCGACCTGGCTTACAAGGTGTGCCTGGAGGACGACGAGGTGGATCGGGCCAAGGGAGCCATCCGCAGGGAGATGGAGGAGATCATCATGCATGATCCGGCCCAGCAGGTCTATCTGGCCAAGCTGATCGGCGTGGCCCGGAGCATGGAGCGCATCGCCGACCACTGCACTAATATCTGCGAAGACATTATTTATATGGCGCAGGGCAAGATTGTCCGCCATCATATAACACCATAGCCCTGCGGGAAATGCCGCCGCTACGCTGCCGAGGAGAGTGCGAATGGCCAGAGAAACCATCCTTGTCGTGGAAGACGATGAAAATATCCAGCAGTTGGTGGGCTACAACCTGGCCAAGGCCGGGTTCCATGTAATCTACGCCGACAACGGCGAGCAGGCGCTCAACCAGATCAAGCGGGAAAAGCCGGGGCTGATCGTCCTCGATCTCATGCTCCCGGGCTTGAGCGGCTTCGAGATCTGCAAGCTGGTGCGCAAGGATCCCAAGACCAAAAATCTGCCCATTGTCATGCTCACCGCCAAAAGCGAGGAAAACGACATGGCCGCGGGCCTGGATCTCGGGGCGGACGATTACATCACCAAGCCCTTCAGCCCAAAAATCCTCGTCTCCCGGATCAAGGCTGCCCTGCGCCGCAAGGAGGGGGGCAGCGAAGAGGGGGGGAGCGGCAAGAAAACCGGCCCCATAACCATCCACGGTATCACCATCGACCCCAACCGCTACGAGGTTCTGGTGGGCGATGAGCCCATTTCCCTGACCGTCACCGAATTTTCCATCCTGGAGCTTCTCACCCGGCGGCCGGGATGGGTCTTCAACCGGCAGCAGATCATCGACGGGGTCCGGGGCTACGACTACGTCATCACCCCCCGCGCCGTGGACGTGCAGGTATTCGGGCTCAGGAAAAAGCTGGGCGAGGCAGGCAAGTACATCGAAACCGTTCGCGGCATCGGCTACCGCATGCAGGGTTGATTTGATTGGAAAAAATTGGCTGAAAATTCCCGCCGTTAATACACGACAACCCGCCCAGGCAACCCTCCCCCGCCCCCCTCATATGCAGCCGCACGCCTATAGCTTTGCCCTGACGGGCCACCGGCATCGAGGGCAAGCCGGTCAGCGTTGCGCTCACTTGCAAACCGCACCAGAACATCCCATAATTCCCTGGCTGGCTCCGGAGCAGACAGTCCAATCCAGCGGCCGAAATATTCCCGCTGGTGGAACGCCGGCGCTTTCTGCAGGGCGATGGTATACACATCCTCCGGCTCCGGCGTTGCGGGCCCCCAATAGGCGGATTCCGGCATAGCCGCCTTTACCCGCGCCAGATCCTCGCCGGTGACCTGCAACCGGTACAGGCTGGTAAAACCAGGCGTCCCGGCAGGCTCGCGCTCCACCGGAAAGGCATCAAAAACATCCTGCCGGGTCAGGTTCCCACGGCGCCACTCCTTGCGCACCGCATGCAAACCGACAAAGGCCGCATCGACCTCCAGGATCTCCACGGCGGCGCGGGCGGCGAGCATAGCCATCTCTCCCGAGCTTTGGTCGGCGGAGAGGCGAGTAAAACCCTCGGAGAGAGCGCCTTGATAATCGTGCAAAATCTTCCGCACCTCCCTGTCTGTGGCTTCATCCACCGGCGTTTCCCCCTCGCGGTTTGGGATGAGGGAAAAAGCACTGTGCCGGATGCATCTTTTTTGCAGATCATATTCGATGTCGAACCTGCCGATATTCTCGGCATTGGCGCCGGCATGGACAATTGCCGTATCCTTCACCCGAAGAGGTTCCGACATGACGGCATGGGTGTGGCCGCCCAAAATCAGGTCGATGCCCTGGGTCTCCCTTGCCAGACGGGCATCTTCTTCTACCCCAAGATGGCTGACCAGAACAAGGAGATCGACTTCCCCCCGGTGTTGTGCGATAATATCGCGGGCGATATCGACAAAATTAAAATCCGAGCGCAATTCCGGCATCCCGGGATAAAAATCCCCGTCATACTGTTCGTCCTTTTCATTCCAGGGCTTGGAGACCAGAGCGAAAAACCCGATCTTCACCTGGCCCACCCGCAAGACGGCATAATCGGTCCAGCCCGGCTGTCTTCCTGATTGGCCGCCGGCATTGCCTGCGGTCATTTTCGTGTTGGAAGCAAGAACGATTGCAGAGGGGTCGCGGCTGAAGGCCATCAACTCATCAATCCCCCAGGCAAAATCGTGGTTGCCGATGGTCCGAACATCGTATTGCATCGCCTTTACTATTTCCCTGGTTGCCGCCCCATGGGAAATCTCCTCGGCAATGGAGCCCTTTTCGTAGTCGTCCCCCGCGTTGGTGAGGATCGTATAAGGATTCTCCCTTCTCACCTGCTCGAAATACCCGCGCAATCTCGCAACCGGACTTGAGCCGCCACTGACGGGATTATAGTGGGCATGAACGTCGGCGACATGGACAAAAGAAATCTTCTGTGTTGTGGCCAAGATATCCCCGGCCAGCCAGCGCGTTCGGCCCTGCCCAAAACCACCCCCTGCCCCCCCAGAAACGGATGCCGCTCCGCCGAGGGATATCGCCCCGGAGGGAAGCAGGACAAAACTAAAAATGGCGACAGCCGCAAGGACATTCACTCTCCCTTTCAGATTCAGCCTGAAAGCCGACAAAAATTTCATTTTATTGAAAATAATACTGTTCACCACATGGTCAGATTAGTAATTGCATAGCACTGTTCCTGATTAGGTATTAATGAATGATTGTTATAAACGGGTTAAAAGCAGATAATATTTTCATGAGTTTGATTTTTTAAATAATTTATTACAGTTTCCTTACAGGAATCAAATATTCAGCCTGTATTGTATATACTAATAGCTCATGTTCATCTTTCATTTTGACACAAAGCAGAAAAACAGGGTGATCGCCACCTTCAGCAGCAAGGACTGGAAGCCCGCTGAAAAGGGTTGGCGGACAATCCGCTCCCACCTCCGGCAGATCGCCACGACATGTATTTCCGCCTGCGCGGAACCAACCTCGGCGGCGTCATGGACCGAGAAACCGACGGCGAGTGCAACCCGCTGAAGGACGAGCTTCAGGGAGCGAACAACCGGGACAAAGACCTCCGCCGATCTCTGGCTTTATTCAAATCCGCTCTTTGTCCGGTTTCCCGCTGACCGCTGTTTCCTTGCCGAACTCTCTCCCCCCGCCGTCATGGCCGCGGAGAGAGTTCGGCTCCGAAGAAGAAATGCACAGCGGGCGCCGGCTCTTTGCCATCCGATCGCTTGTCGAAATCCTAACTAAAAACTAACGATAAACTAATGAAAAACTAACTATTCACTAGCCGCAAACATGGTATTCTCTAAAGAGATTCGGCGCATTGAGCGCCTTGCCATCATCCACTCACAACAGGGGGAACACGACATGTCCGGCAAAGAAATGAAATTTGAGAAAGTGATGCCCTTCAAGAATTCCGCTGATTTTTTTCGCGTACTGGCCCAGATGATCGAACACGGCAACACTGATGAGTTGAAGGAATTCGACCCCACCTTTGACGACCTCAAGAAGATGAAGCTCGAACTGAAACGAGAGGGCGACCAGCTCCATCTGAAGGCCAAGGTCAAGACCGTTTCTCCCGCCTCGGTTTGCGGCGAGGGGAGCGGCGAAGAGTTGGAAGCCGGCGGCAAGCCCAAATACAAAACGGTGAAGAAACGGATGGAGAAGTGCTTCAAATCCATGGGCGTCTCGCTCAAGAAGGGGATCATGCCCGAGAAGGGTGAGGTGGATTTGTTCATTGCCGATTCGGAGCTCATGGTGGGGTATCCGAACAAAGGCGATGAGCACTATGACGAGTACGCCAAGCTCTGCGTCCAGCTCAACGTGGCTTATGAGAATGCGGACCTCGCGGCCATGCAGGAAAAATACGCCGAACTCAAGGCGATGGAGAAGCTCTGCCATGATCAGTACAAATAATGCCATGGCCAAAACATTCGCATGCCTTCGCAAGTGAAACCCGCCCAGGCCCTGCCTATTATCGCGGCGCCGACACAGCCAAAATACGGAGCAGACCGCGTCCATGAAACTGGTCAAACCAAAACATAAATCGGAAGTGGTGCCCCACGCCCTGCCCGATATGATTCCGGAGGAGATTACGGAAAGCGATGAGCAAGGTTTTTTCGCCATCACCTCGACAAAGCTGACCCCCGAGCAAATCCGGCTGGTGCTGACCCCGGAGAAGACCTACCCAAGGCAGCAGGGGGTCATGGCGCTCCATTGGCACCCCGAATTCGTGCCCATGGAGCTGATTGAGCAGCGAATCAACACCACCTTCCCCAACCGGAAGGAAGAGCTGATCATCCCCACCCAGCACAACATGCTGATGAGTTACGGGGATTACAGCGGAGTAGAGGTGGACTGTTATTCCCGGGGATTCAACCGCAAGGTGCAACTGCTGCTGCATTTCGAGAAAAGCAGGCTTGACCGTGCCGGGATTCTCAAGGCGCAATTGGCCCATACCCGGCAGTACCGGGCCTCCCAGCTCTTCGATTTCATCCACACCATCACCAGTCCGGCGGAGGAGCGGCTCGACGAGGCTGCCGGAGAAACCGGGGCCGATGCCGAGTTGGTCGGCTTTATCCGCATCTATGTGCGCAAACTCAACGAGCTCCTGGACCGCCACATGGACCAGGTGCCGCAGGATAGTATCAAGAACAAACTGTTGCGCGACTTCTTCGACACCCTGCGCCCGGAGTACGGCGACACGGTGATCAACCGTTCCCAGGCATTTCTGAAAGCGGTCAAGGAGATCGTCAAACGGAATTTTTCCCCCAAGTATTTCTACCGCACCTCGGAGATCATCGAGGAAGCCCGCGGCCTGGGGGCGGGGGTGGTCATTCCCCATCCGGAGCAGTTCTGGCCGATCCTGTTGGCCGACTATGACGTGGACGGCTATGAGGTCTGGAACCCACAATCTCGCGAATACACCGATTTTCTCATCTCCGTGCTCAACCGGAAGAACCGGGAAGCAGGCCCGTCAAAAAAACGCCTGCTGGTTTTCATGGGAGACGACACCCACATGAGCGAAAAGACCAGGCCGCAGCACGAACGCGATCACCTCAAGGTTTCCCGGGAGATCGGGGTGCAACCGCCCTGGAGCGACTTGGTCATCCGCAAAAAACTGGTGGTGGCGCACATGGACAAACACGATGTGCTGGAAGAGTACAAGGCCAGACTGGCAGGATGACCGACAACCGCAACGGTTCCATTTTTTTCGATGTAACAATCCATTCGAGGTATGAATATGTCCACCAAAAAATTTGACTACGAATCATTGCAGGACGCCCACTCCATCAAAACCTACCTGGTCTCCCTGATCGATTCCATCGAGAAGGGGCGAATCATCCTCAAGTCCAACGGCGAGGAGATGGCCATGCGGGTGGATGATCTGATGAAATTTTCAGTGCAGGCAAAAAAGAAGGACGGGCAAAACAAGCTGTCCATAAAATTATCCTGGTCGGAGATCAAACCGGTCATCAAGGAGGAGCGCGCTTCCTCCATGAGCATCGGCTCGTGATGATCCCTCAGCCATGCTGACCACCGCGCTCAAGGAAAATCTCAGTTTCATGGTTGTCGAAGTGGCGCGTCAGCTCGACGAGACCTTCGATTTTCTGGCAAACGGCGAGGCCTCCGCCTTCCGGAAAATCAACAGCCGGGACGACTACATCGACAACCTTAAAACAGTGATCGAGAACTGCTGCTTCACCACCCTGAGCGAAACTAAGGCCATCACTCAACAGGAGCGGGACAGTATTCAGGCAACCCACACCATCTGCGTCAATCTGGAACGCATCGGCGACTTTTGCGTCAGCGCGGCGGACCAGCTCCACTACCTCAACAATCATGCCATTCTCCAACATTTCGATTATCAGCAGATCTTCGACATCCTTGCCGAGCACCTGCAGGCGGTGATCCCGGTACTCAAGGAAGGCGACATGGGCAAGGCCCTTGCCATCTGCCGTGCCGAAAACCAGATCGATGCCATCTACAAGGAGAACTTCGACAAAATCATGGAAGCGCTCCGGAGCGGCAAGGAGATCGAAAACCTGATCACCGTGCTCTTCATCTTCCGCTACCTGGAGCGGATGGGCGACTCGCTCCTCAATATCGGCGAAGCCTTGCTTCTTTCCATCCTGGGAGAAAAGATCAAGATCGAACAATTCCAAGCCCTGGAGGAAACCCTCACCAAATCTGGGTTGCGCGCCAGTCTGGCCGAGGTGGAATTTTCCTCCATCCTGGGCAGCCGTTCCGGCTGCCGGATCCGCAAGGTTAAGAGCCATGACGGGCAGCCGCTGATCGCCCCCCAGACGCAGAGCAGCATCTTCAAGGAGGGCAACAAGGAAAAAATCCTGGCGGAAAAGAATAACCTGGAACGCTGGAGCGAGATCTTCCCCGGCCTGACCCCCAGACTATTCAGCCATCAGGAATCGGAGGAGACCGCCTCCCTGCTGGTGGAATTTCTCCCCGGACGAACCTTCGAGGCCATTCTTCTCAAGGGCGATCCCGCCGAACTGGAAACGGTATGCGCGCTGCTGCACGCCACGGCCCTGGATATCTGGCAACGGACCCGAAAAGAGGTTCCGGTCAAGGCCAACTTCATCGCGCAGATCATGGCCCGCATGCACAGCGTGCTCAGCGTGCATCCCGATTTCCTCCGGGTCCGCCAGGACATCGGTTCCTCGGAGGTCATGCCCACCGACGAGCTGCTGGCCAAGTGCCGCCAGATCGAAGAGAAACTTGCCGCCCCCTTCTCGGTCTTTATCCACGGCGACTTCAACGTCAACAACATTATCTATAACGGCGCCGCGAAGCGCATTCAGTTCATCGACCTCTATCGCTCCCGCGAGGGGGACTACATCCAGGATGTGTCGGTGTTCATCGTCTCCAACTTCCGACAGCCGGTCTTTAAAACGCACCTGCGTGACCGGCTCAACTGGATCACCCGTGATATGTATCAGATGGCGCGTGAATTTGCCGTCGAACAGGGCGATGAAACCTTCGAAGTACGCATGGCCTTGGCACTGGCCCGCTCCTTTTACACCTCCACCCGTTTTGAGTGGAATAACGATTTTTCCCATGAAATGTTTCTGCGCTCCCACTTTCTACTGGAAAAAGTGCTGGCGCATCAGGACAAGCCTTGGCACACCTTTTCCCTGCCTACCGGCATCATGTACTACTGATATCCTGAAAAGAGGTCTTACCTTGAAGAAAATAGGTGTGGTTGGTATTGTCGGCGGCTGGTCCTCCGAGAAACTCGCCGATGCGGTGGCGGAACGCACAGGTTTCCGCCTGCTGGTGGATCCGGGTGCGGTGCGACTCGACCTGCCCTCGGGCCGGGTGCTTTCCGGCGAGGTGGAGCTCAACTCCCTAGACGGCCTGATCATCAAAAAGATCGGCACGGACTACTCCCCGGATCTGCTCGACCGGCTGGAGGTCTTCCGCTTCCTGGCCAGCCGGGGGATGCCGGTCTTTTCCAACCCGCTGAAC
The DNA here is from genome assembly GCA_018830485.1 of Pseudomonadota bacterium. GTDB lineage: Bacteria > Desulfobacterota > Desulfobulbia > Desulfobulbales > Desulfurivibrionaceae > Thiovibrio. The sequence goes on from JAHJRQ010000013.1 coordinate 85,752, forward strand.
ATCATCCGGGTGCTGGACCGCCTCACCTGCACCATCACCCTGCAACTCGCCGGGATCCCGATGCCGCCGCTGACCATCACCGAGGATATCGACGCGGCGCTAGAGGCGGTTACACAGTATGGCGAGGCGGTTTTCAAACCCCTCTACTCCACCAAGGCGCGGGGCATGATCGTGCTGCGGCCCGACAGGGAAACCCGGGCGATCATCGAGAAATACAAAGCCGCGCACCGGATCATGTACATCCAGAAGAAGATCGAGCTGAACGGCCGTGATCTGGGAGTAGTGTTCCTGGGCGGCCAGTACCTCACCACCTACGCCCGCACCTGCCGTAACGACTCCTGGAACACCACCACCGCTTCCGGCGGCAAGTACCAGCCCCACGAGCCGCCGGAAGAGATCGTCGCCCTGGCGCATACAGCCCAAGCCCCATTCGGCCTCGACTTCACCTGCGTTGATGTGGTGGAGACCGCCGAGGGTCCGCAGGTGTTCGAGGTCTCCGCCTTCGGGGGTTTCCGCGGCATTCAGGAAGCCTGCGGCATTGACGCGGCCAAACATTATGCGGACTATGTCTGCGGGAGGATTGGGGCATGAAGGGAAACGCCACGGAACGTCATGAAATGGTCCAGCGCCTCCGCATGGAGTTTCCGCCTGTTCACCAGCTTGTTCTCGCCTTTGACGACTGCCGGATCGGGGTTCGGACCAATTCCATCGCCCTGACCGATACCCTGCGGGAGTACTTCAGCGATTTTCTCTCGGACACCCCGGTCTGGGACATGCTGCTCACCGCCCATGAGGCAAAACCGCCGGAGCTTCCCCATGCCTTCACGGCCAAGGAGCCGGACCCGGGCAAGAACAAGATCAAGGAAGAGTTTGTCGATCTGGCCGACGGCCGCGTGGTGCGCAAGAGGCTTACCGGCATGGTCTTCGTCTTCGGCGGCGACGACAACCTGGCCATCGGTCCTTGCCTGGACAACGCCAACCAGGTGATCAACTTCATCAACAACCGCTTCATCAGTTGGAAACTCCGAAAGGGCTGCCTGCTGGGCCATGCCGCCGGCATCGGCCTCCACGGCTCCGGCCTGGCGCTGGCCGGTTTCTCGGGCATGGGCAAGTCAACACTGGCCCTGCACCTGATGAGCCGTGGCACGGACTTCATCAGCAATGACCGGGTGCTGCTCAAGGATGATGGCGTCGGCCTCTTCTTGTACGGGGTGGCCAAGCTCCCCCGCATCAACCCCGGCACCGCGCTCAATAACCCCGACCTGGCGGGGGTCATCCCCCCCCAGGACCGGGAACGCTTTGCCGGTCTTGCCCAGGAGGCGCTCTGGAGCCTGGAACACAAATACGACGTGTTCCTCGACCACTGCTTCGGACCCGGCCGTTTTACCCTGGCCGCCCCCATGGCGGGGCTGGTAATCCTCAACTGGCAGCGGGGGCAGGCCGCCACCGTGGCTCGGGAGGTTGATATCCGGCAGCGGCGGGATCTGCTTCCGGCCTTCATGAAATCAGCCGGTCTTTTCTTTCTGCCGGAACACGGCGAGGAGATCGATCATTCCGAGGAGGCCTATCTGGAGCGCCTCGCAAAAACCCGGGTGTACGAGATCAGCGGCAGCATCGATTTCGACCGGGCCTGCGATGCCTGCCTAAAAATCCTGGCCGAATGCCGCGGCCGCTGACACACGAGGCATTATCGCATGAAGATGAATGTATGCAGGGAGATAACCCTGCCGGACCCGGTCCGGGTGGAACTCTACCGGCGCACCCCCGAACTGGGGCCGCGACTGCTTTTCTTCAGCGGCGGCAGCGCCCTGCGGGGCGTAAGCCGGGAACTGATCCGCTACACCCATAACTCCTGCCACATCATGACCGCCGTCGATTCCGGCGGCAGTTCGGCCACCCTGCGGCAGGCTTTTTCCATGCCCTCCATCGGCGATATCCGGGCCAGGCTCATGGATTTGGCCGACCAGAGCGTGCAGGGCAACCCGGAGATGTACCGCCTCTTTGCCTACCGCTTTCCCAAGGAGGCCGGGCAAGAGATGCTCCTCGCCGAACTGAAGGGCATGATTGGCGGTCGGCACCGGCTGGTGTCAGCCATCCCCGACCCCTTGCGCAAGATTGTTCGCCATCACCTGAAGATCTTCCTGTCTCGGATGCCGGAAAACTTCGACCTGCGGGGGGCCAGCATCGGGAATCTGGTACTCACCGCCGGGTATCTGGACAACGGCCGCCACCTCGACCCGGTGATCTTTCTCTTTTCGAAACTGGTCGAGGCGCGGGGCACGGTCCGGCCGGTGCTCAACCGCTATTTGCATCTGGGGGCGATGCTTGCCGACGGCCAGGTTGTGGTGGGCCAGCACCTGCTCACCGGCAAGGAGGTTCCGCCTCTTGACAAGAAAATCGCCCACCTCTTTCTGACCATGACAACCTCTCCCACCAGCAGGGGCGAGGTTTGGCCACGGGTGCGTGATAAGCTCCCCGAGCTGATTCTCTCCGCTCAACTGATCTGTTATCCCATGGGAAGTTTCTATTCCAGCCTCATCGCCAGCCTGTTGCCGGAGGGGGTGACCGAGGCCATCCAGAAAAATGTCTGCCCAAAGGTCTATATCCCCAGCATGGGAAGAGACCCGGAGGCAGTTGGCCTGAGCCTCATGGACCAGATCGAAACCCTGCTGCGCTACCTGAAGAAAAACAACCCCGGCATTCCAACCCGTCAGGTATTGAATTGTGTTCTGGTTGACTCAAAAAATGGAATCTACTCCGGGGAAGTGGACGAAGAAAGGCTTATGGAATTGGACATTCAATTAATCGACTGTCCGCTGGTCAGTGAAGAAAGCGCCCCCTACTGCGAGCCTGGATTACTGGTCCCCCTGCTGCTCTCGCTATCGTAAACAGACCATCATGACCGAAGAGGAAAGAATGATTACGCCGCACGGCGGGCAAGAACCCGACCAAAAAAGCCTGGAAAGCATTGTCGACGACCTGGCCATGCAATTCCGGGTTCCGCCGGAAACCATCAGACCGTTATTGCTCTGCGCTTACCAGGAGCTCATGACAGAGGCGGTGGTCAAGGATTTCGTCTCCATCTTTGCCATGCGCATGGTGCGTGACCGATTTGAAGCGCAGGGGAATGGCGGCGAGTGGCACGGCAAATACCGCAAACCGAACCCTTTTTCCCTGAAGCAGTCGACCAACAGGATACACATTTGATGTCAGATGTCGACGGTGTGCGCTGCATCGGCTACCTCATGCAGGGCCAGCAGGGTGTTGAAAAACTCGTTTTTCGATGCCCTGCTGGCGATCCAAGGATGGATCGCCAATTTCGAGAGCTTTAAGCGCTAATTCGTTGAAATTGCGAGATCGGACAAAATCCACCTCCTGCTGAGGCAGAATCGTTGATTCCCAGGGGATCTCAGACAAAGAGATCGGTCAATGCGAATCCTTTCCCGTCAAAAAGGCCCAAGTCGGTAATCTTCAAGGCGGGGATCACTGGCAGGGCCAGGAAGGCCATGGTCATGAAGGGGGTATGCAGGATGCAGCCGTTTTGCTTGACCCGCTGCTCGATTACACTGTAATTCCTCGCCATCTCCTCGCAACTGTCCAAGCCCATGAGGCCTGCCACCGGCAGCGCCATGAGCCTTTCCTCCTCGCCCTGCACAAAACAGATGCCGCCACCGCTTTCCGCAAGCAGATGCACGGCCCGGGCCAGATCCGCGTCGTTGCTGCCGATGGCGATGAGGTTGTGGGAGTCGTGGGCGATGGAAGAGGCCATGGCCCCGTGCTTCAAGCCGAATCCCCGGACAAAGCCGATGGCCGGAGGCGCCGGCGCATAGCGGTTCAGGACCAGAATCTTCAGCAGGTCGGTGGCCGGGTCCGGTTCGACCAGGGCGCTGCCCACCGGGACAGTATATTCCCCGGCCCCGGTAACGATCTGGCCGTCCGTCACCTCGATGACTTTGAGCCGCGCTCCCCTCGCCTCCACCCGCAGTTGCCCGGCCGTTAGCGGAGCGGGGTTGAAATGGTTGATCGCCCGCGGCTGGACCGCCTCAAAAAGCGGTTCCCCCTTGTCGCTGACCATCTTCTCGCCATTGATCCATACAGCGCGCACCTCCATGCGCTCAAGGTCGTCAACCACGATGAAGTCCGCCGGATCACCCTGTTGCAGCAACCCGACATCGAGCCGGTAATGGCGCACCGGATTGACGCAACCGCATTGCAGGAGATCAAAGATATCATGCCCCAGCCTGAGCCCCTCTTTGATCAGCAGATTGATATGGCCCCGGGCCAGGTCCGCGGGCTTGATATCGTCGGTGCAGAGCATGCATTGATCGGAATGACTGGTGATGAGCGGATGCAGCACTTCGAAATCACGGGCGCTTGAGCCCTGGCGCAGCATGATTTTCATGCCCAGACCCAATTTCTCGTAGCACTCCTCCAATGTGCCCGATTCATGATCCGTGGAAATTCCGGCCTTGACATATGCAGCCAACGCATCCCCGCGCAAGCCGGGGCCGTGGCCGTCCACCCTTTTGCCCATCTTCGCGGCGGCGGAGAGCTTGGCCATGACCTCCGGGTCCCGGTTGATGACCCCGGGGAAATTCATCATCTCGGCAAGAAAATGGATATCGTTGCGCTTGAGCAACGCTGCCACGTCCCGGGCCGATAACGCGGCGCCGGAATTTTCAAAAACGGTGGCTGGCACGCAGGAGGGCGCGCCGAAATAAAACTTGAGCGGCGCCTGCCGGCCATTGGCGATCATAAAATCGATGCCGGCAATGCCGAGGACATTGGCGATCTCATGGGGATCGGCCACCACCGCCACCGTGCCGTGGCAAACCGCTTTTGCCGCAAAGGCGGCCGGGGTCAGCATGGAGCTTTCGATATGGATGTGGGAGTCGATCAGGCCGGGCAGGATAAAGGGGCCTTCGACCGCAGGGTCGGGAAGAATATCAACGATTCGGCCCTGAGCGATTATAAGGGTCCCGGGAAATTGTTTACGGGCCACAGGGTCAACAATGATTCCGGATCTCTTTTCCATCAACTCTCCTGAAAACGACAGAGGCGGGGAGAAGAAAGACCCGGGAGACCAGCCCTCATGCCGGACAACCTGACCGGGCCTCCCGAGCCTTTTCTAAATCACTCGGCTCGCTTATTCGCGAACCCAGTTGAGGCGGATGCTTTTTTCTCCATCGCCGTAGGCGAAATCAAGCTCCCCCTGATAGGCATTATTCAAGGCCTCGCCGATCCGCCGGGCCAGATGGATGCCTGTGGTGGTTACAATGGTGCGCTCCTTTTCCTCAGTAATTGCCATGAGCCGCTCCATGGGATGCGCTTTTTTCTCCTGGGCTTCCAGGTTACGGATCAGATTCGTGATCTCCTCATGATGGGTTGCGAAAAATCCCCCCCGGATCTCCAGGGTGCCGGCAGGAAAATTATCCTTGATGCGCTGACAGGCCGGGCACACAATGGCATGGGCATTCACCGCCGGTTCCCACCACGCCCAGCGCCCCTCCAGGAACACGGCGTTGCATTGGCTGCACACCGTGGGCTCCGGCAATTTCCGCCGCTCATGATAGGTGTCATGCCGCTTTTCCTGAATCAGCCGGTCTCTTCTTCCAAATTGGCCTTTGTCCATGAGGTTTCTCTCCTTGTCCTTTGGTTCAGCTTCAGGCAGCACACTTCCTGCACGGGTAGACCAGCCAAGCCGCATTGCCGCAATGGTCATCCCCATGGTTAAATTATACATCCAGCAGGAGGGGAAAACACAAGAACCAAATCCGTTTTTTTCCGCACCTCCTCCTTCGCCATGCAGGACAAGCAACTTGAGCCATCCTCTTTTTTCAAAAAAATATCCCCTTGACATTCCATTTCGCAATGACCGATCATCCTACTACATGATGAATACTTTTTCTGGTTAGGAGGAACACCAATGAACATGACGGAAATCAAGGAAAAAGCAAAACAGTTGGGCATACAGGCCGGCAAGATGAAGAAGGTGGACCTGATTCGGGCCATCCAGAGCAAGGAGGGAAATTTCCCCTGCTTTGAAACGGCAAAGGATTACTGCAATCAATTATCCTGCGCCTGGCGGAATGCCTGCTTGCCGGCACAGGGGCTTGAAAAAAAATACGAACAGACCAAGAATCTGTACCTCAAAAAGATGCGAACCGAGGTGCAAACCCTCGCCGGCACGCTTGCCGACCTTAAAAAGAAATCGCACAAGGCGATGGGCGCCGGCAAAATCGAGGCCCTTGCCGAAATCCACAAACTTGAAAAGAAGATCGAGGAACTCAAGAAAAATGCACGCGGACTTGCGGCTGCAAGCGAGGATGCCTGGCAGATCACCAAGCAGGGGGTCGATAAGGCTTGGGATGAATTGCGCACCTCAGCCAAGAAGGCCATGGCGAAATTCAGTTGAAAGGGTGTCGTCTTGGCTGCGGCACACCGTCCGGTTGGGTGATCGCTCCGGGATAATTCACGGGGAAATGGCGAAATCCCAGCCCATCTCAACTGCCAGCCACTGCGGAAGAAGCATGAGAGAGCTGGCAAAATCCATGCCAGCCGCCTCGATATGATCCCGCATGACCAAAGAAAACGGGCCTGCCGCCGCCACCACGGATTTGAGCACCACCGGAGCATCATCGTGCGATTCCGGATCGTTCGCAGACCAGCATGATCGAGGAGGCGACGAGACGAAATGCGCTCGGCACACCACCGGCCGCACGGGATAAACGCAGCAGACGCCATCCACCACCAGGGGGCAGCAATGCTCGTAAGCGGAAAGATCCGCCTGCCCGCCGGTGGCGCCCGACGGCCTGCCCGGCCTGGAATTGTCCCACTCATGCCATTGTTTGGTGCGCAGCCGCAGAGCGTCAATCTGCCCGGCGGACAATTCCCGCTTGATGTATTGCACCAAGGCCTGGGCCTCGACAATATTGGTCAGGATATGATACCGGCAGCAATGGCAACACCCCGACCCGCAACTTGAAACAACGCCGTCTTCGCTGCGCAGCCGAGCCAATTCGCAGGCAGTGACGGCATCCACGGAAGAATACACGCCGTTGGCAAAACTCTCTGCCGAGGCAAGTGGAACACCACCCCCGAACTCCTTGGGGCTCACCCTGCATGTGCTGTCTTCAATCAATCGGGGCCTTCTCCTTTTTGGGCCGAAAAATTTCGGCGGACAACGAGCAGAGGGGCACCTTACTGCAAGATGCAGGGAAAGGCACTGCTTAATTCCGGATCATCATCGAGGCTTCTCTGCAAAAAACGAGCCACCGCCTCTCTCCCCCGCCCCGTTTCACTACGCCTTACTGCGGTGCGAAGCGATCCTTGGCCTTGGTCTTTACCGCCAGCAGAAAATCGGCCGTCTTCTCCTGCATGAAAAGGGGTGCTTGCTGGGGCCAACCCAGAAAATGCTGCCGGAGATGATGTGGGTGGTGCTCACCGGCATGCCGAAATGGCGGTCACACAGAGGACGATGGACGATCAACCGATACCCGCCCCATACCGCCAAAATAGTCAGTTACCCCCGGCAAGGCCGGGGGATTGCCTTAACGAAATTACTCCGTATACTGGAGATTGATGATCACCGTCCGGTTGAGCGATCTCCCCTCGGGCAGGCTGTTGTCGTAGGGCGGATTATTGGGGCCGTTGCCCGCATGGGTTATCTGGGCCTCCCCGGCTATTCCGCTCTGTACGGTGGAATCGTACACCGCTTTTGCCCTCCGTCCGGACAATTCAATGTTGTATTTTTCCTTGCCGATGATGTCGGTGTGCCCGGCGATATCCATGGCAGCCCCCTTGAGCTCCGCAACCCGAGCGAGCACCCGGTTGACGATGATCTGGTTGCGATCCTTCAGATCGGCCCGGTCGAAGTCAAAGAGGATCAATCCATATTTCTCCACCACCTTGTTCCCGATCTTCTGGGCGGTGCGCTCCTCCCGTCGGCTAAAATTGATCGCGATCGGAGCGGAGGCGGTGCTGAACACGTTGCCTTCCTTGTCTTTCACCTCAAGATCGGCGCTGACCTGCCCCAGCTGGACAAGGGTACCCAATCCCAGCGTTTCCAGGGCAAAGGCCACCTCCGCCGGCGGAGCGCCCGCGCCCTCCCTGGTCGCCAGCACCTTGTCGGCGCCCAGCAGCCTCAGTTGCCAGCGCACGATCTCGGTTTCCCCCTGCAGGGTGGGAGCGAACCGCAACTCCTTGGTATCGGCTTGCTCCTGCACATAGGTGCTCTTGATGGTGTCCAGGATGGCGGGATGATCGGAGAGAATCTCAACCCGCTGATTTTCAACAACGCCTTCCGGCACCCGGCTGGTGCTGGGCGCGGCAGGAAGGTTCCGGGCCTTGATCTCCATCCGTGACAGATCAATACCCCACACGGACTCAAAATAGGCGAAAACCGCTTCGGCCCGGTCCTTTGCCAGTCCGATCTTCCCTTTTTCCACGCCGCTGTCGGAGTTGCAGCCCACCAGGGTTATCCGGGCATCGGGGTTGGCTTGCAACCGTTTGCCGATGACGTTCAGGACCTGATGGTGTTTCTCCATCGTGCCCTTCAGCTTCTCTTCGGAAAAGTTTGCGGTCTCCGCCGAAGCCAGGGCGACGTATCTTTCTGGGATACGGCTTTTTCCGGTGTCGAAATAGACATGGTTCAGCATGGGAGAGCTGTCCACCACGGTAATCTCCTCGATATTCACCGCACCAGGCGCGCTGACCAAGGTTCCGGCTGGAGGGGCAAGGAACCGGTAGGTGACCAGGTAACGGTGGAAGATGGTGGTGGAGAATCTCTTGAGAATGGGCAGAAAATCATTGGCCGAGGTGGCCTTGCGGATCATGCCGTTATGGCCCTGGGCAAATGAGGTCAGGAATAGGTCCAGGCCGGGTTTGTCCATGTAATCCACGGCATAGGCGGAGAAATTCTTCACACCCTTGGCCGCCACGCTCACCTGATCACTTTTCAGCGTGCTATTGATGTCTTCGCCGTCGGAAAAAACGAGCATGAACTTCTGGCTGTCCGCGGGCATCTGGCGAATAATCTCCAGCCCCTTGTGCATGCTGTCATAGAGATAGGTGCCATCTGTGGTGGCAGGAAAAAAACTGCCCCGCAAAAATTCGCTCAAGGCCGGAATCTCGCTTGCCTGGAAGGTCCGGGTGGAGACCCTGGGTTGTTTCGTCCCCGGATCGACAAAGGTGACAACATGGACAGTGTCAATGGGCCGGACCAGGGAAAGAAAGCTGTCCATGGCGGCAAGCAGCGGCTCCACCGCCTTGCGCTGCTCCATGGAATAGGAGTTGTCCACCACCAGCACGATATTGAGGCCGATGTTCCGTTGCTCCTGGACATCCTCCACCGAAATGATCTTCGCGGTTTTCAACCCTTGCTTGATGGAAAAATCCTCTTTCTGCAAGCCCAAAATAGCATCCCCGGACTTGTCCTGCACCGAGACCAGAACCTTGCCCTGCTCAAGCGGCTGAAAGCTCAGCTTCGCCTGCTGGCGGAGAGTCTGCACCTCAAGGGCGTCAAGGGCCAGCCCCACGCCCACCCATGAAAATACGGCCAGCAACAAACAAAAAAAACCAACGATTTTTTTCATACTCTTCCTCCTGTGGCGGATGCGGCAGTGCATCATACGGCAAGGGTATCGCAAACTGTTTCTATATAAAAGGGGGGTGAATCAACTTATTCCGGAGGAGTGTCGGAAAGCCCTCTGCCGATGGCATACTTGATCAGATCGGCAACGCGTTTAATGTTGAGCTTTTTCATCATGTTGGCCCGATGGTGCTCCACGGTCCGTTTGCTGATATCGAGCTTGTCGGCGATGTCCCGGCTCGTTACCCCCTCGGCCACCAGTTGCAGGATCTGCTTTTCCCTCGGGGTCAGGATCTCGCCGAACCCATCGCCGCGGCGGCTGCAGGAGGCGATGACGTCCTCGGGAAATTCTCCGGCCAGATTGGGGGAAATGTATAATTCGCCCTGACGGACCCTGGCGATGGCGGGCAGCAGCTCGGTGTCGGAATCCTCCTTGAGCAGATAGCCGTCCGCCCCGGAGGCAAAGGAAGAACAGAGGTACTGCTCGCCCTTGTGCATGGTCAGCATGAGCACCCGAATCGCAGGACAGATCTTGCGCACCTCGCGGATCGCCTCGATCCCTCGCAGGTTGGGCATGGAGATGTCGAGAATGACAAGATCGGCCGGGATGGTTTTCAACAGCGCGATGAGCTCAAGGCCGTCGGCCGCCTCGCCGACCACCTTGAGCGCGGGATCCTGTTCAATCATTTTCTTGACCCCATGCCGGATCAGGGCATGATCATCAGCCAGCACTATACGACAGACACCCATGGCAACACCTCATTGTTCTCCGGAGTCACGGGACAAAACCACCATATATTCCACTGGTTATATACCGTAGTTGCACTTCGGCCGCAGTAAAAATTGAGGCCCGCGACCCGACGTTTTTTTAGTTTTTACAGACAAGCGCTTCCGGCTTGGGAGCAAAAGCATTGTACGCCAGACTGATCCCCAGGGCAAAGACGGTGGTGCCCACCCCGATCACGGCGCCGATGATGATCGGCGCGATCAGGGCCAGCCGGATCAGCACCGTGGCCACGGCATAGCCGGAATTGCGGAAGGAGACTTGATACTGCGCACTGTAGCGCAGCGAAATGAGCACCACCAGCACATCGCTGAAAACAAGCAGGGTATAAAAGGAAGCAAAGGCGTTTTCCGGCAGCCCATGGGCGAAATAGCCCCAGAGGTCATTGAGGCAGATACCCACGAAAGAAACCAGCAACAGCAGGGCGATCATCTTTTTGGCAAGAATGAAGTGGCTGCGGATTTTCTCATCCCCGGTGATCGGGTGGGAGCGCTGGGTCTTGTAAAAAAAACCCAGGACAACAAAGATACACAGAGCGCCAACCGCCGAGGCGATGATGTTTCCCAGGGTTGGGGCAATCTCGGCCCAGAGCAGCGGTTCGCTGTAATGGGAAAATTCCTTGAAGGTATCCCGCAGGAGAATCAGGGAAAGGATTTCAAACTGTTTGCCCACTGATTTGGAGACCGAGTGGGACAGGCTGAGAATAAGGCTCACCACCTCCAGGGCCAGCAAGAGGTTGAATGCCTGCTCAATGGCGGAAAGATGGGAAAGGGAAACATGCGAGGCAAACGGCTCGGGCACAAGATGCCTCCGGTTCAACTCGATGAGGACAATGGCGAAAACAAAGAAACTTACCAGCACCGTGGCAAAAAACTTCATGCCCTGCTTGCTTTCCAGGTGCAGCTCGATCCAGTCAAAAAGAAAGCCGGCCCGTACCATGATGAATTCCATACTGTCCGCCACCGTCCGAGGGAATAGAAAGAAGTACTTCCTCTATTTTTACTAATCTGGATTGTCTTGCGGCACAAGTTTTTAAGCGTTGTTACGCAATAATCCCCGTCTCCGTTTCCCGTCCGCCGCAACGGCCATGGATGGCGCCATTGTCCGGCAACAGCTCCCTGCATAGCCTCCATTCCCTTGCCTTGCCGCCATTGCTCCCCGGGACGATAAAATTCTTTGACTTCCGTCGACCGGATGAGCAATCATGAAAACAGGCGCTGTTCGAGTGCAGTCCATTCCATCCCGTGCGGCTCGGAGGTGATCATGAGCGCGGAAACAATACAGGGCATGCTCCGCACCATCGAAGACGAATGCCGTTTTACCGGGGGGCTGACCGGCCGCTACACCCTGCGCCAAGAAATCTTTGACGCCATGGCCACGGTACGGCGCGAGGACTTCGTCCCGAACGAACTCAAGCCCTACGCTTACGACAACAATCCCCTGCCCATAGGCAACGGCCAGACCATCTCCCAGCCCTTTATCGTCGCACTGATGACCGACCTGCTGGAGCCGGACCCCGACGACACCATCCTGGAAATCGGCACCGGCTCCGGCTATCAGGCCGCGGTTCTCTCCCAATTGGTCAAGCGGGTATACAGCCTGGAGATCGTTCCCCAACTGGCGCGGCAAGCTGCCGACCGCTTGCGGCACTTGGGGTACGATGCGGTGGAGGTCATCGCCGCAGACGGTTCTTCCGGACTGCCGGAGCATGCCCCCTATGACGGAATCATCGTCACCGCCGCGGCGCCCCGCATACCACAAGCCCTGATCGAGCAGCTCTCCCCCTTCGGCAGGCTGGTGATTCCGGTGGGCCGCCCCCATCTGCCCCAGGATCTGTTGCTGGTGGAGAAATCCGGCAAGAGGGTCAGCAGCCGGAGCATCCTCTCCGTGGCCTTTGTCCCCTTCACCGGTCATGGGCAAGCCTGAGGAAGAGGACCGACGGTTGCCCCAGAAATCTCGCCAAGCCCCCCTGCTCCAGCGGAACACCCCATGAAAACAGGGATATTGCAAACCGGGCAAACCCTTTGCTACGATGAAGAGGGCGGCGCTATCCCCTGCCCCGGCAGCGGCCAGGACGGGGAATTCCGCCTGGGCCTGCCATGGCCGAGTCCACGATTTTCCCTGGAAAATGATACCGTTCTCGACCACCTCACCGGACTCGCCTGGGCCAGGGACGCCAACCTGAACGAATTCCCCCTGACCTGGCAGGAATCCCTCGCCTTCATCGCCGGAATGAATCGCCACAAATGGGCCGGCCATGATGACTGGCGGCTGCCCAACCGCCGGGAGCTCCGCTCGCTCATGAGCTATGAGGCGAAAAAGCCCTCATTACCCGAGGAGCATCCCTTCACCAACATCTTCCAGGGCTGGTACTGGACTTCCACCACGGCGGCCATCCACCCGGCCTATGCCTGGTGGATCCACCTCGAAGGCGCCCGCATGTTTTACGGGCGCAAGGATCAGTATGCCCTGTTCTGGCCGGTTCGCGGCGCCGGACACAACCTTTTGCCAAGAACCGGGCAGATAACCTGCCATGACGCCCTGGGGCGGGAGATTCCCTGCCCGAACTCGGGGCAGGACGGCGAACACCGGCATGGCCTCGCCTGGCCGCAGCCGCGCTTTACCGATCTCGGCGAAACGGTCCTCGACAATCTGACCCTCCTCATCTGGCTCAAGGATGGAGACGTGGGCGGAAAGCCCATGACCTGGCGCCAGGCCCTGAATCTCATAGGCGAGATCAACCGGGGCAGCCTGCACGGCAGCAACGACTGGCGGCTCCCCGACATAAACGCCCTTGAATCGCTGGTGGACTGCTCGCAGGCAGAACCGGCCCTGCCGGACGGCCACCCGTTCCTCCGGGTGCGCGAGGCCTACTGGTCTGCCACCACCAGCTTTTTTGAAACGGACTGGGCCTGGGCTCTGTATCTTCACAAGGGCGCCTTGGGGGTCGGCCACAAAAAGGGGGAATCGTTTTCTGCGTGGCCTGTCAGGGTTTCCGGCGAAAAGGCGTGACGCTATCCGAACAGTTCGACCAAAAAAAGGCTCAGCAGCGGGAAATAGGTGATGATTCCCAGGGCGACGAACAATATCCCCAAAAACGGCAGGGTGGCGGTGTACAGTTGGGCAATGGGCCGCTCAAAACGATAACTGGCCAGAAAAAGACCGAGCCCCACCGGCGGGGTGCAGTAACCGATCTGCAGGTTGGCCAGAAAGATGATGCCGAGATGGGTGAGATCAACCCCGTACCCCAGGGCAATGGGCACGATGAGCGGCACCACCAGGACCAGGGCGGAAAAAATATCGAGCAGGGCGCCGACAACGAGCAGAAAAAGATTGAGCAGCAACAAAAAGGTATACTTGCTTGAGATATGCTCCCGGATAAAATCAAAGAGCCGGGCCGGAATCTCCTGATCGATGAGAAAGCTGGTGGAGGCCATGGAGGCGGCGAGCACCACGAAGATCCCCCCGAAGAGAGCCATGCTCCGCACCACGAGGGCAGGAAGCCGCGCCGGGGTGATATCCCGGTGCACGCACATCTCCACGAGCAAAACGTACAGGGCGGTCACCGCCGCCGCCTCGCCCACGACAAAAAAACCGCCGTAAATCCCTCCCAACACAATGACCGGCAAGGGAAGCTCCCAGGCCGCGGCGCGCAAGGCCCGCCGCATCTCCCCCGCCGGCAAAGGCTTACGGGAGCCACGGGTGGCGGCGCCTTTTTTGATGCTGTAGACGCCCAACAGAAGCAGCATCAACAGACCTGGCAGAATCCCGGCCAGAAAGAGGTGGTCGATCCGGGTCTCGGCTATGACCCCGTAAAGAATAAGAGGCAGGCTGGGGGGAAAGAGCAAGCCCAGGCTGCCGGAGGTGGTGATCAATCCCAGGGAAAACTGCTCGGGGTAGCGGCCCTTGAGCATGGCCGGAAAAAGCAGGCCGCCCAGGGCAAAGATGGTCACCCCGGAGGCGCCGGTAAAGGCGGTGAAAACCGAACACACCACCAGGGCGATCACGGCCAGCCCGCCGGGAAGCCAACCCAGCAGCACGTTGGACAGGTCCAGCAACCGCACCGGCGCCTTGCTTTCGGAAAGTACGGTCCCGGCGAGAATAAAGAGGGGCAGGGAGAGCAGCATGGGGGTCTCGGCCAACCGGGACATTTCGATGACCACAACCGAGGGATCAATGCCTGCACCATAAAAGGAGAGCAGGGCCAAAGCGGCCATTACCACAAAAAGAGGGCTGCCCAATATGGCCAAAACCAGGGTTATCAGTTGCAGGAATTGCATATCAGGATCTAGGCCGGTTCCTCGAAAGATCGGATATCTTTTCCGGCCAGGGCGGCGCGAAAGCTCTGCACGCCGCCGAGCAGAAAACGGAGGGTGATGGCTCCAAAGGCCAGGGGAAAAATCAGATTGAGCTGCCAGGAGGCAAGCCCGGCCATTGCCTGGCCATTGCCATACAGCGCCTCCTGACGGACAAAAGCAATGGCCATCCAGGTAAGCACCACACAGACCCCGGCGGCAAAGAAAGACCTGAATACCCGCAGCCAGCGAAAAATCGGCTTGGGCACAAGGTGGGAAGCAAGATCAATGGAAATATGTTTGTCCATCTTGGTGGCCACCACGGCCCCGAGAAGCCCGGCCCAGAGCACCATGACCCGCAGAAGCGGATCGGCCCAGGACAACCCCCCGCCCCATACATCGCGCAATACGATCTGCAGACAGGCCAGACCGATCATGGCGGCGATCAGCAGCAATAGAACCGCCTCCTCAAGCCGCTCCAGCAATCGGCCTGCCTGCCGGATGCCTCCGGAAAGCCGACCCAGAGGCTCGCTCATTTGGCCGCACTCCCAGCGGGAGATTTCGCCCGAAAATCGGCAAGCAGCCGGGTCGCCACCGCGTAGATCTCCTTGGAAAAAGCGGTGCCCACCAGACGCGGCACGGTTTTTTGGTCACGCACCGCCAGCAACTGTTGCAGGGTTTCCTTCTCTGCCGCCACCAACTGGATGCCGTTTTTTTTCAGGGTCGCCAAGGCCTCTTCATTGCTGCGCCGGGTATCGACCAACAAGCCGGCAAAATGCTTTTTCGCGGCATCCTCCATCAAGGCTGCATGGTGGGGCGGGAGCCTGGCAAAGGCGCTCTTGGAAAAAACCAACCCGCCGTAGGCGTAACCAAAGGGGGTATCGGTGATGTATTTTGTCCGGGTAAACCACTGGAGGACGATGGAGCCGTAAAAGCCGTTGAACACCGTGTTGATCATGCCGGTTTGCAGGGAGGAGAGCACATCCGGGATGGAGAGGGGAATGGGGGTGACGCCCATGTCCTCGAGAAAGCCGCGGCTCAAGGGATCATTCTCCGGCGCCCAGCACTTGCTCGCCCGCAACCGGGCCACGGTGGTCACCGGTTCGCTGGACATGGTGTAGACAAAACCGACCTCGGTCATGGCCAGCAGAACCAGATCCTTTTCTTGAAAGGCCTTTTGGAACAGCGGGAACAGCCCCTCGGCAACCCTGTCCACCTCGGCGTAGGACCGGAAGAAAAAGGGGATGGCCATGATCCGGAAATCCGGCACCGTCTCGCTGATACCGGTCATGGTAAAGCCGCCGCCCTGGAGCTGGCCGATGCGCATCTTGCGGTACATGGCCCGGTCGTCGCCCATTACCCCGCCCATGTATAGCTTGAAGCCGATCTCGCCATTGCTCTTGGCAGTCACCTCGTCCTGAAATTCCTGGAAGCGCTTTGCCCAGACGCTGCCATCCGGGGCAAGGGTGGCGATCTTGAAGAGATAGCGGGGCGCGGCCTCTGCCCCAGAAGGAGCCATGAGCGCCATGCAGACGATGCCGAAGCAGATTATGCGCAACAGACGATGCATACCTTGATTCCTCCTCGGGGCAACCCTGGTTGTTTCAACCGGCTCCTAAACCGTTATTCCGAAAAACTCCATCACCCTGGCTGGCAAGAACGGCATAATAAGCCGTAACAAAATGACAGTGATCACTTCAAACGGCTCCTAAGCCGTTATTCCGAAAAATCCCATCTGCTGGACGGCAAGAACGGCATAATGAGCCGTAACAAAATGATAGCGATCATTTCAAACGGCTCCTAAAAAAATTCATCCGCCTGGGCCAGCAGCTTCCGAGCCCGCCGCTGGGCCAGAACATTGGGCAGGGTCAGATCCGGAGCTAAAGCAAGGTCAAAGGCCAGCGCCTCTTCCAGGAGACGGACGTAGAGCTCTTGGTCAAAGGTCTGCCGGGCGTAGTGTTCGGCATAGGCCACCAGAGTCGGAAGAAAGCGCCGATCGCCCAGGGCCAGGGCCTTCTCAAAATGGCCCCGGCTCACTTCCGGCCTGCCGCCCAGCATGGCCGGGCGGGAGCCATAATAGATGCCGAGAAAAAGATGGGCGCCGCCGTGATAAAAACCCTCGTCCAGGGCCAACACCCGCAGCATCAACTGCTCAACCTTGGGCAGATCCGCGACCGCCATGGGCGCCCCCTTGCTGAAACCGATCCAGGTGGCCCAGCCGTAACCACCCCAGAACAGTTTTTCCACCTCGCGGGAACCAACGGATTGCAAGGCCTCGCTGAAACCGGCAAGCGGCATCTGATTCGCGCCGCCAAGGCCTGGTTGCGTGCCCAGCAGGCGCAGCCCATACTCCCTGGCCCTTTCCCCCAAAACCGGCGCCCGCTCCGGACGGCCGCATTCGGGCATGATGCTCGCGTAAGCCGTATAGGCCTGGGTGCCATGCAGCAGCAACCCGGTATTGCCGGGATCGGAAACCAGCAGACTGTCAAGCATCAGCAGGTATGAGGCCGCGCCATCACAGACCAGCTCCAGATCCGCCTGGCGGTTGAGATTCTTCACCACCGGCCCGACCATGGGGGGTATCAGCAGCGAGGCGCACCCCTGGGACAACACCGCGATCATGGCCAGCAGAACGGTGAGCCCCCATGTTCTCTTGAAAAAAAAGCCCCGTTGATCAATGCTTTTCTGCATGGCTCCCCTGATCCCTGTTGACGAAGCGCCTGCCGCCCGGGCATTTCGCCCTCTTTCGTCGAGTATACCACACCCTTTTGTCCCCGGGATACAGGCAAGCGAACCCGGCGCAAAAAAAATGCCCCGGCAAAAAATTTACCAAGGCATGGGGCGGGCTCACTTTTTCCCGGTTCAGGAAATAGCCACCAGTTCCAGATCAAAAATGAGGTCCTTGCCAGCCAGGGGCGGGTTGGCATCAAGAACGACAACCTCCTCCGTTACCGCCACAACCGTGACCACAACCAGTTCGCCATTGGGGCCGCCCATCTGCAGTTTCTGGTCCACTTCCGGGTTGAGATCCGGGGGAACCTGAGTGCGGGGCACCTCGATAACCAGCTCCTCATTCTTTTCGCCATAGGCTTTATGGAAGGGAATGGTGACCTTTTTCTTGTCGCCGATGGTCATCCCCAAAACAGCCTCCTCAAAGCCCACGATCACCTGGCCGCCGCCGAGGGTGAAACCCAGGGGATCGCGCCCGGCGGAGGAATCGAAAACCGTCCCATCCTCCAGCGTGCCGGTATAATGGATCTTGACGCTATCTCCTTTTTTAGCCTCTGACATATCGTGCTCCTTGTGGTCTTCTCCCTGGAAGGGATTTTATCTCCATACAATTAGGTCATTTATCACGAAGCACAACACAGCGCCGCGCCTTTTTCTCGATTGATGCTTGCTTAAGGCCCCTGTTTGGCTTTAAGCTGGGGCCTTACTCCTGATTCCCCCATAACAAAAAACCAGTGCGGCAGTGGAGCGGCACACGCAACGCCCCGCCGAGGAAGGATGTGCCATGTTCGAATGGATTCTCACCGGGCTCAGTATTCTGGGAACCCTTTTCAACCTGCAGAAACATGTGGCAGGCTGGATAATCTGGACCATCGCCAATATCGGCTGGATTGTCAGCTTTTCCCACAAGGGCATGCCGGCCGAAGCGTTTCTTTTCTCGGTCTATCTGGTGCTGTCCGTTTACGGCATCTTCAAATGGTGGACCCCACGGCCCCAGGAAGACAAAGACTGAAAACCCCGGCTCACGCGCCCAGTTGGATGGAATCCTCCACGCCGAGGGCCTGGTAGATATCCAGAGCCTGGCGGGAATGGTTCAGGGTGTAAAAATGAATGCCCCGCACCTCGTTGTCCAACAGATCGCGGACCTGCTCGGTGGCCCAGTGCACCCCAACCTTTTCCACCTGCTCATCGCTTCTGGCCCGATCCAGCGCACGCAGCAAGGCGGCCGGAATCCTGGCCCCGGCGGCAAGCTCGGCCATGCGCACCATGCCGCTCTTGGTGGTGATGGGCATGAGCCCGGCAATGATGGGCACCGTTATGCCGGCCAGGGCGCAACGTTCGCGAAAATCATAGAAATCGCGATTGTCGAAAAAGAGTTGGGTCACGATATAGTCCGCGCCGGCATCAACCTTGGCCTTGAGATAGTCCATCTCCAGCAGCCGGTTGGGGGTGGCGGGATGTCCCTCCGGAAAGCCGGCGACGCCGACGCCCATGTGCGGGAAGTTCTTTTTGATGAAGGCGACCAGATCGGCGGCATAGGCAAAGCCGTCCGGGGGATGAACGAAATCGGTCTGCCCCTTGGGAGGATCGCCGCGCAAGGCCAGGATATTCTCCACCCCGCTTGCGGCATAATTGCGGAGTATCTCCCCGGTTTCCGCCCGGTTTGAGCCAACGCAGGTGAGGTGGGAGACAACGGTGAGGTTGGTTTCCTGCTGGATCCTGACGATCAGCTTGTGGGTGCGATCCCGGGTCGAGCCGCCCGCCCCGTACGTCACGCTGACATAGGCGGGCTTCAGGGGCATCAGGTCGGAGATGTTGGCAAAAAGATTTTCCCAGCCCGGCTCATCCTTGGGCGGGAAAAATTCAAAACTGAAGGAAAACCTGTTATTGTCGAGAATGTCCTTTACCAGCATAGTATCTCTAACCCGTTGTTTTGGTGAAAAATTTCAGACATCAAAAGAAACACCTATCTACCAAATTTACCATCCGATTGCTCGAAAAATCCATGCCCGGCAGGAAAAAAATACGCGGCCAACGGCAAATACGCGGCCAACAGTTCCCCTCCGGACTCAAGGAAGCCGCATCTTGACTTGACAAAGTCCGGCCCTGGGTTGTAATCAGAATCTGGCTGGGTAAGCAATCACAGGGCGCCCTGCAATCACTTACGGTTTCGGGCACAGCGTGGCTCACGGCTCCACCTCCGAATCAGTTATCTGGCCCAGCAAGCACACATTGCGCCATCATGAAGATGGCCGGGGGATCACACAACGTTGGCACATTTAAACAGAAAAACACCTGCGGCCGCCCTGTTGTTCTGCTCTCTCTGCTTGACTGCCACACCCCGACAAGCCGCGGCCTACAACGAAAAAGACCTTGAGACCCTGAAAAACACCAACCGCTGTGTGGAATGCGATCTCTCCGGCGCTGATCTGCGCCGGGCAAAGCTTGCCGGCGCCCTTCTTGAACGGGCCAATCTCTCCAGGGCAAATCTGGAAAAGGCCGACCTGGAAGGCGCAAACCTCAAGGCGGTTGATCTCACCGGGGCAAACCTGACCGACGCCAGCCTGGAGGAAGCTGACCTCTACAAGGCGGACCTCACCGGCGCTTTTCTCAAGGGGGCCAACCTTAAAAACGCCTCCCTGGCCAACAGCAGCCATGAGCGGGCAATCCTTGAGGGCGGCACCTACACCCCCCCGGAAAATGCCCGGAAGGAACCGGAAAAGCCACTGCCGCCACCGGTTGCCGTGCCCCCTCCGCTCCAGAGCAAGAGTGAACCGGCCACGCCCGTTTCCCCTCTCCATGCAAACATCGAGGCGCAGACACCTCCTCCGCGGCCCGTCCCGGCCAAACCGGCAGCAGCTCCCCAACCGGAACCACCCCCCGCGGCGAATCCCGCCCCGATTTCGGCAAAACTTCCGCCCCCGCAGGCGAAAACTCCGCGGACAGATTCACCACGATCGGCACCCGCCGTCCTGCCGGAACCGTCACCGGAAACACCCGCGGCGAAACCCTTTGCCCCCCCTGCCCCGCAACCTGCGCCAGCGATGGCCCCGCAAAAACCGGTGGTTCCGGTGCCCCTCCCCCAGGGCGCCAGCCCCGAGATTGAACGCCTGACAGCACAAAACGGTTGCCCGGGCTGCAACCTGGCCGGCGCCGACCTGGCCGGCCTCAACCTGAATCGGGCCAATCTGGCCGGCGCCAACCTCAGCGGCGCCAACCTGCAAGGCGCCAGCCTCAAGACCGCGGACCTGGCAGAGGCACAGCTCACTCGGGCCAATCTCACCGGAGCCAACCTGGCCGGAGCCGATCTCTACAAGGCAGACCTCACGGGGGCAATTCTCACCGGGGCGGATTTTGAAGGGGCGTACCTGATGGGGACGATTCTGAAAAAAGAACGGCAGAAGGGCACCAAAGAGGATATCGATGCATTCCTCGCCCAATACCGTGACACAACCCTTCCCGCGCCCAAGAGAAAAGACCCGCGGGAACGGGATCTGAAACAGGGAGAAACCCTGTGGGCGTCCTCTTTTCCGGCGATGCAGACAACGACGGCCATGGGCACTCCCGAGCAGGAAAATGAAATCGCCGGGGCCGGCGTCGCCACGACACCCAGCCCGCTCCCGGCCAAGGGCGAGGAAGAGATCTCCGCCGCGTCCGCCCCCCTGCCCGGGGCGCCGGCCGCTGACCCGGTCTCTCCGGCTGTTG
The DNA here is from genome assembly GCA_018830485.1 of Pseudomonadota bacterium. Taxonomy (GTDB): domain Bacteria; phylum Desulfobacterota; class Desulfobulbia; order Desulfobulbales; family Desulfurivibrionaceae; genus Thiovibrio. Next base: position 106,855 of record JAHJRQ010000013.1, read on the forward strand.
CCGAGGCAGCGCCGGCAAAGGCCATGCCCGCCGCGGCAAGCGTCGCCGCCCCGCCCGTCGCTCTCCCCGCTCCTCCGGCTCCGCCAAGCCCTCCGGTCCTGACCGCGATACCCGAACCGATACCGCCGCCGGAACCCGCCAAGCTCACTGATCTCGAGAAGCTCCTGCAACACAACCGCTGCGTGGAATGCAACCTTGCCGGCCAGGACCTTTCCGGGAAGAAACTGGAAGGGGCATTTCTTGAGCGCAGTAATCTCTCCGGGGCGAACCTGCGCGGCGCCGATCTGGAAGGAGCCAACCTCAAAGGCGCCAATCTTTCCGGAGCCAATCTGGAAAATGCCAACCTGGAAGGGGCTGATTTGTACAAGGCAGACCTGAGCAACGCCAATCTCAAAGGGGCAAAACTCAAGGATGCGGTTGGGCTGAAGCAGCTAAACGCCCAACCGCCGGAATCTTCGGACACGGGTTTTTTCTCAAAATAACGTTGCCGGAGCATTCCTGGACAGGCGCACCAGCCGCTGCCGGAACCGGACATTTCGCATTGCCCGTCAGTGATACCTCTCGGCAATAGCGTCGTGCTCCTCCATCTGCTTCAATATCTCGCCCCGCACGGCTTCGTGCAATTGCAAGGCTGCCTGCCAGTCTTCTCCCTGCGCCGATACCGGCGCGCCGATCCGGACCTGCAGTTTGCTGAAACGCGGCCATAACATTTCCCCCGGCAGCAGGGCACGGGTTCCGGCAAGGGTAATCGGCACCACGGGCATGCCGACCCGGGCGGCAACCACAAAGGCCCCCAGCCGGAACGGCAGTAATCCCGGCTCGCTTCGGAAAGTGCCTTCGGGAAAGAAAACCAGCGAATCACCGGCGCGGGCCCGCGCCTCCAGTCCCCGGGTGTCTTCAGCGCCGCGCGCTCTGTCGAAGCGCTCGACAAAGGTACAGGCAAGCCTGCGCAAGGGAATTCCTGCGAACGGTTTGCGCAGCAGCTCCTGCTTGGCCACATAAGCAAACCGGGGCGGCAGCACCGCGGTGAGGATCAAGGCATCCAGATAGCTGGCATGATTGACCGCGACGATCACCGGATCGCGCCCGGCGAGCTGAGACAACCCTTCCACTCGCGGCATCAATCCGGTCACGGTCAAAACAAGACGCGCGCTTGCCCTGGCGGTGCGGCGACGCAGCCCGAGCGTGGGCAAAACCACGATCATGCCCCAGGCAAAGGGCACGACACAGGCGAAAACCATCCACGCCCACACGCTCCAGATCCATCCGACACCGAGACTGAGCCGGTGCTGGGCTGCAGCCGCAACCCCTGTGTGCGCCAAGCGCAACCATTGCCGCCACGGCGCGCGCCGGGCCGAAAACAACTCTCCGCGTTCGTACAGCTCGCGACAGGCGGCACGCCGGATCTTGCCGCTGGAAGTCTTGAGCACCGTGCGCGGCGCCGCCAGCACGATATCGTCCACCGGCATGCCGATCAAATCCATGGCGAGACGGTTGATCTCGGCCTCTATGCCTCCACGCGTTTTTAACTCCGCCTCTTCGCGTATCTCGGCCAGCACCACCAGCCTCTCCGTGCCGGTACCCGGGTCTGTGGCCGGAAACACCGTGACACCGCCCCGGCGCACCCCGGGCAACTGGTTCACCGCCTCCTCCAGTTCCTGCGGATGAATGTTGTGCCCGCCGCGAATGATGACATCCTTCTCCCGTCCGGTGAGAAACAACTCTCCCTCTGCAAGATAGCCAAGATCCCCGGTGTTGAGCCATTCCCCTTCCATGAGACGTTGTGTCGCTTCGGGATTGCGGAAATAGCCGCTGGTCGAGGATGGCCCCTGAAACTGCACGCGTCCCTGGGTGCGTTCGGGAAGTGCCCGGCCATTGGCGTCAGCAATTCGGATGGCATGGCCGGACAAGGCTCTGCCGCAGGAAACGATACGCTGGACATGGGTATCGTCATCCATTGCGGGCCGGGCGATTCCAAGGCGTGAGAGCACACGACGATCCACCCGGTCGATCCGCGGTCCGCGATGCAGCGGCGGGAAAGCGAGACCGACCGAAGATTCCGCCAGGCCGTAGACCGGGGTCATGCCCTCGGGATTAAATCCGTATGGAAGCAGACGCGAGCCAAACCGTTCGATGGTGGAAGCGCTTACCGGCTCGGCCCCATTGTAGGCGAGCCGCCAGCAACTCAAGTCCAGGCCGTCGAGGTCGCGCGCATCGAGCTTGTTGGCGCACAGCTCATACGCAAAGTTGGGCGCCGCCGAAACCGTACCCCGATGGAGATGAATCCTCCTCAGCCACACTGCGGGTCGGGCAAGAAACGCCAGCGGCGACATCAGCACCAGGCGAAAGCCGATGTACAGACTGCCCATGCAGGCGCCGATCAGCCCCATATCGTAGTACAGGGGCAACCAGGAGATGAAAATATCCTGCGCTGTTACGCCCGAGGCTTGCTCCATCGCTTTGAGGTTGGCCATCAGGTTGGCATGGGTCAGCACCACCCCCTTGGGGTTGCCGGTGCTGCCGGAGGTGTATTGCAGAAAAGCCATGTCCTGCGGGCGGACTTTCGGCAATATCGGCGCCGCGCCGTGGCGCGACAGCTCGGCAACGGTGGTGACGCCGCGCAGCGAAACGCATTGCGCGCGCAGCAGGTGGCCGAGCGGCCTGGCCCTCGCATCGGTAACAAGGATAACGGTTTCGGCATTGGCAACGATCCCGGCGATGCGGCGCATGTGATCCTCGATCTGCGACGGGCGAGCCGGCGGGTACAATGGCACAGGCACGCACCCGGCATACAGCGCGCCGTAAAACGCGGTGAGAAATTCCCGCCCGGTTGGCAGCATGACGGCAATCCGGTCACCAATCACTGCCCCGTGCGCCAGCAACCCTGCCGCCAACGCCTGGGCCTCGGTTTGCAACATACGATAGGTGATTTCCTCCGTGCGCTCCCCTTCGACATAGAGCGTGATATGCACCCGATCGCCGTGGCTGTCTGCATGCCAGTCCAGCAAACCGGTCAAGGTGGCAAGTGTTTGCGGCGGAGGCTGGAATCCTGTTGCTTGCCCGGATGGTGTTTCAAGCGGAACCGAGGCTTCGGCAAAAGCCTTGCTTCCCAGCAGCCGCAGCAGATCGCGCACCGTCTCGGCCTCGGCGAATGCCGCTTCCGCCAACCGCACCCCCATTTCGCGGTCAACGCGCACAAGCAACTCTACCCGCGCCAGGCTGTCGAGCCCGAAATCGCTCTCCAACCCATGGTCCAGCGTCAGGTGATCCACTTCGCTTGCCCGCGGCCGCAATTCATGGGCAAGCTCACGCACGATTTGCAACAATCGCGCGCCGTCGGAAGTGGGTGCGGGTTGGAGTGGGGAAGATGAATGATCCATGCGTGCGACCTCGCTCCTTTATCGTGTCATCTCAATCCGCCGCACGGGACGGGTCCGCTCCGAACGCAACGCCGCACGGCGGCCGCGCACCACCCGCACACCGGAAAGCAGAATCAGCCCAACCACAAAATAACTGCCGACAAGAAGCAGTGCCAGCCGATGGTCGCCGCCGGTGAGCCAGGTGGTGACCCCATAGGTGAGCGGCCCGGCGATTGAAGCGAGTTTTACCGCCAGCCCCCAGAATCCGAAAAATTCCGCCAGATGGGAAGGCGGCGCCAGCACGCCCACCAGCGCCCGCCCGGCGGACTGCGATGCGCCCAGGCAGAAGCCCGCGATATTTGCCGCCAGCCAGAACAGTCCCGGCGTGTGTGCTGCCCATGCGAGCACGATGGCCACAATCCAACCCGCCAGCGTCAAGGCGATGGCAGGCACATGGCCAATCCGATCCTGCAGATGACCGCACACCATGGCGCCGACTGCCGCCGTGATGTTGACCACCAGCACCAGCAGGAGAATTTGCCGGGTGGTGAATTGCAGCGCCTGATCGGCATAGATGGCGGTCAAGGTGATCACCGCCATGATACCCGCCTGATAAAACAGGTTGCACAGGAGAAAACGATGCAGATCCGTGAATTGCCGAATCCTGCCCACGGTGTGCCATACCTTTGCCCATGCCGCCCGTAGCCGCACCTCTTTCCCCGCTTGGGGAACCGCACGCTCCCGGAGCAGAAGGAACATGGGCAGGCTGGCCAGGCTGAAAATCCCTGCGGTGATCAGCATGGTAACCGGCACGAAATCCGAGGCTGTCTGGCCCTGCGCCTCGGCCCAGGCGACATACATCAGACTCAGGCCGAGGGTGACCAAGCCGCCGAGGTATCCCAGACCCCAGCCCCAGCCGGACACCCTGCCCATGGCGCGCACCCGGGATATTTCCGGCAAAAAGGCCGCGATCAGATTTTCCCCGCTGCCGAAAAAGAAATTGGAAACGATCAGACACGCAATGGCAAACCACAGTGTTTCCGGCTGGGCAAAATAGAGCAATACCGTAAACAGCACACAGCCCGCGGTGCTCACGGCCAAAAGATTTTTTTTGGCGCCATGCAAATCGGCATAGGCCCCGACAACCGGGGCGGTGAGAACGACCAGCAAATAGGAAAACGAAAGCGCCGCGGTCCAGGCAAAGGTAGCCCAGAGCGCGTTGCCTGCGACCACTGCGACAAAATAGGCATTGAAGACAGCGGTGATGACCACGGTGGTGTAGCCGGAATTGGCAAAATCGTACATCGCCCAGGCCCACACTTCGCACGGGCGGACATCAGCGTGCAGTATTGTTCGGGAAGAGGTCATCCCAGCCTCGCACAATTTTTCGGTGTTTCAAGTGGCGCATGATCCGATATGCCGCCAGGGCTGCAACCAGATGCTTGGCCGTATGACCGCTGATCAGACCGTTGGTCAGCCTGAAAACCGGGCGATCGCTCGCATCGAGCAGCAACGCCAGCACATACAGGCCGATGACGATCACAATATCGCGGTCGCCGCTGTAGCGTGAAGGATACAGGATAAGCAGCAGAGGGATCAGCAGCATCGGCAGACACTGCATCAGCCCATAAAAACGCAGATCTCCGGCGCCGTTGGCTTCGCTTGCGCCCCAATAGGCAACGCTGCCCAGCCCGGCAACGACGAGCAGCGGCAAAAGACGCAGGCCGACGGCCGGGCTCGCGCGTTCGCACAGGATTGCTGCAAACCAGGCCATAAGCGCCAGGGCAATCGCCGCCCTGTCCCAGACCAAGCGTTCATTGTCCGGGGCCAGGTGATACGCACCCGAACCGAAACCGACCAGAATGACGGCGGCAAAAAAAAGGGCATAGGGGTGCGATTCGCGCGGCTCGATAAAGGCACGATCTGCGGACGAACCCCGTAAAAAAAGCATGCCGGCCACTCCTGCCAGCACGAACAACGCATTAGAAACAGTATTAAGAAAATTAGGCAGGCCGAGGAAAGATCGCTGGTCGACAAACCGGTGATATTCCAAAGGCTGCGGAATGGGCGGCAGCATCAGGGTGAAAACACCCAGCGCCGCTGCCGGCACTAACAGGCCGAACACTTTCGCCCTTGAGGGAATGGCGCGCAACCCGCTCATGCCCGCTCCGCAACGGGCTCTTGCCCTTCCTTCAGCTTCCGGCGCAAGATCTTGCCGATGGGCGATTTTGGCAGCGAATCGCGGAATTCCACCTGTTTCGGGATCTTGTACCCGGCCAGGTTCGCCTTGCAATGGGCGATCACCGCTTGGGCGGAAAGAGCCGGGTCCTTCTTCACCAGATAGACCTTGACCGCCTCGCCGCTTTTTTCATCGGGCACCCCCACCACCCCCGCCTCCTTGACCCCGGGCAGCAGCATCATCACTTCCTCGACCTCGTTGGGCCAAACCTTGAACCCCGACACCACGATCACATCCTTGCGGCGATCGATGAAACGGATGCTGCCGGTCTCGTCCATCAGGCAAATATCCCCGGTGGCAAGCCAACCGTCCGCGGAAAGAACCCGGGTTGTTTCTTCGGGCATGTTCCAGTATCCGCGCATCACCTGCGGCCCCTTGACGCAGAGTTCGCCTTCTTCCCCCGGAGGCAGTTCGTTTCCAGCCGCGTCGCGGATTTCCACACGGGTGGAAGGCAGCGGCATTCCCATGGCGCCGCTGAACGACTTGTTGCCAAGGGGATTGACACAGACAATGGGGGAAGCTTCGGTCAGCCCGTAGCCTTCGAGCAGAGGCACGCCCATCGCCTGCTGCCACCGTTCCGCCACGACGCGCTGCACCGACATGCCGCCGGCCACCGAAACCTTGAGCGCCCCCCCATTGGCTTGCCTTACTTTTTTAAAATCCGGCGCGTTGAGCAGCATGGTAAACAGGGTGTTGACCCCGGTGATGACAGTAAAGCGGGCGGCGCACAACTCCTTAATAAATCCGGGAATATCGCGCGGATTGGTAATAAGGACATTGTTCGCGCCCCACTTCACGAAGGTAAGCAGATTGGCCGTGAGCGCAAAGATGTGATAGAGAGGCAGCGGCGTCACCACCACCTCCTCGCCTTCCTTGAGCGTGCCGCCTATCCAGGCCGAGGTCTGCTCGACATTGGCCACCAGATTGGCGTGGGACAGGACCGCGCCTTTGGCCACCCCGGTCGTGCCGCCGGTGTATTGCAGGAAGGCGATGTCCTCTGCCGCAACCGCCACGTCTTGCAGGCTGTGGCGCCGGCCGCGCATGAGCGCCTCGTTGAAACCCACGCTCCCGGGCAGATGCCAGGGCGCCACCATCCGCTTGATTCGTTTGACCGCAAAGTTGACCATCCATGCCTTGACCGGCGGAAACAAATCGCCCACCTGGGTGGTGACGATATGCCGCACTAGAGTGGAATCCAGAACTTCCTCAAGCGTGTGCGCAAAATTTTCCAGGACCACGATGACGACCGCGCCGGAATCGACAAGCTGGCGCTGCAGCTCGCGCGCGGTGTAGAGCGGATTGACGTTGACCACCACCAGGCCGATGCGCAAGGCGCCGAACAGCGCCACCGGGTATTGCAGCAGGTTGGGCAGCATGATGGCCACGCGCTCGCCCTTTTGCAACCCGAGGCGCTGCTGCAGATACGCGCCGAAGTCCCGGGAAAACCGATCGATCTCGTCATAGCTCAAGGAAACCCCCATGTTGGTGAATGCAGGACACGTGCGAAATTTTTCGCAGCATTGTTCCAGCATCTCCTTGAGCGAAACGAAAGAGTGGACGTTGATTTCCGCGGGAACGCCTTGGGGATAATGCTTCAGCCAGATGGGGTCCATGGGATCCTCACTGCATGTTGGGGTTCATGGGACAACACTCCGCCGCCCCTTCGCACCCTATGAAACAGTTCGGCAGGCAACACAATCAACACCGGCAGGCAAAACCCAGGGGGGAGTTTTTTTATGCTTTGCTCTTGTTGATCTTGATTTCTTTTTTTTGGGTTTTTGCCGTCTTAGGCAGGGTGATGGTGAGCACGCCCTTGTCGAACTTGGCCTCGATCTTGTCCTCGTGCACCTCCACCGGCAGGCGGAACGACCGGTGAAACGCTCCGCTGTAGCGCTCCAGATAGTAGTGGTGTTCGTCTTTTTCCTCTTTTTCCTTTTTCTTCTCGCCCTCAATGGTCAACAGATTGCCGGAGAGACTCAGCTTGATGTCTTCCGGGTCAAGTCCCGGCAACTCGGCCTTGACGATCAGCTTGTCCTTGGTTTCCGAGATGTCGGCCATCGGCGCCCACCCCTTGGCGAACATGGCGGGCAATGGCCAATCATCCAGAAACCGGTTCCACAGCCGGTCCATCTCGTTGCGCACGGTGCTGAGCTCTGAAAACGGCTTCCTCGGGATAAGTTCCTTCATACCGCACCTCCTGTGGTCAAGTCCCCCCCGGACTTTGCTAAATTTTGACCTGGCCTCGCCCGTTGGTTCGTTTTTTTTTCTCAAGGATCCGGACAAGGACTTCCTCCAGATCTTCCATGGCAAAGGGTTTTTCGATGAACTCATGCACTCCGAGACGGAAGGCCTCGGAAATGACAGGCTCGGTCATGTAGGCAGTGATCAGGATTTTCTTGAACCGGGCATTGAGGCGCTGGGCCCGTTTCAAAAACTCAAGGCCGTCCATGCCGGGCAGACGGTAATCGACGATGACGATATCGCAGGCGTTGCCCTTGATGATCTCCAGGGCATCCTCCCCTGTTTCCGCCGCCATGATGGTGCACGCCTCATTGGCGAAGAAGCGCTGCAAGGAATCCCTGATCAGCGGTTCATCCTCAACCAGCAGCACCTTCATCCCCTGCAATCGCGCGAAAAGATCCATACCGCCCTCCTCCGGGAGTTCAATCCTCCCGCTCCGGTTCAACCGCAAGGGCAATGACGAATTCCGCGCCGCCCCAAGCGCTTTCCTCCACGGTCAGTGTGCCGTGATGGTCCGTGATGATCCGCCGGCACAGACTGAGACCGATGCCGGTCCCGTCACTCTTGGTCGTGTAAAACGGGTCGAAAATCTTCTCCCGCAGACCTTCCTGGATACCCGGCCCAGAATCAGCCACCCGGATCACCACCGCTTTCTTTTCGAGAACGGTCCGCACCTCTATCTTCTTGTTCTCGGCCTGACGCAGGGCCTCTGCCGCATTGGTCAGCAGATTGAGCACAACCTGTTCAATCAGGCCGGCATCGACCCGGCAGCGCGGCAAATCGCAGGCCAGATCCTTCCGCAGTTCCACCCTGTCCCTCCGTAAGGCAGCGGCGCAGAGAGCCAGAGCGTTTTCCACCGGCAGATTGACATCAACCATCGCCAGCCTCGGCTGCCCGGGCTTTGAAAAATCCATGACCCGCCGGATCACCGATTCTATCTTTCCGGAGGCAACCTTCATCTGGGCAAGAATCTCGCCCACCGTTTCCAGATTGGACCGGCGCTCATACATCTTCACCAGGGTGTCGAGATAGATGTTGATGCCGGACAAGGGGTTGCGGATCTCATGGGCAATGCCCGCGGCCACGCGCCCCAGGGAAGACATCTTGTCCTGAACCCGGACAATCTCTTCCAGCTCGCGGTTTCGGGTGATGTCGACCATGCTGACCAACAGCGTTTCCCTGCCATTATACTCAATCCTGCTGGCCCGGCAGAACACCCATTTCATGGCCTGGGTTTCCTCGCCCTTCCGCTGTGGATAAAACCGGAAGTCAAGATCCACGGAGGCTGCTTCCCCGCGGCTGACCCTGCCATAGGCCGCCTCCACCTTCTCCCGGTCATCAGGGTGCACCCCGACAAAGGCGTTGGGCCGGAACCCGGCGGGAAGAGGCCCGAAGAGCCTCTTCTGCTCCGGGTTGCGATAGATGATCGCGTTGTCCTGAATCAGGAGAATCCCGGCCAGGGAATTTTCCACCAGCTCCCTGAACCTGTTTTCGGTAAAGGCCCGCTGCTTCTCAAGCTCCAAAAGATGCAGAGTCTGCCCCACATCCCGGGCGATTTCCGCAAAGAGCATCCGTTCTTCAAGATTGTGCCTGCGGGCCGCGGAGAATGAAACGCTTAACAGGCCGTAAAACTGGTCACGGTGGCTCAGCCTGGCGGTGCAGCAAACCCTGGCCGCATCGCTTTCCGGAAGAAGACAGCCCGCGCAACGGCTTGCCGAATCGCTCACCACCAATCGCTCTCCGGACAGGGCTTTTTTCGCGCACTCAGGAAAAACCCCCTGTTCCATGCCCTGGCGCACCCGGAAGAACCGTTCGCCCAGGCCGCATTCGGCGCAACGGATCAGATCTCCCTCCCTGTCTATCAGGGCCAGCCAGGCACTGAAATAATGGCCCTCTTCCACCAGGATCCGGCAGATGCCCTGGAGTAATTCGTCTCGGCCTTTTCTCTCGGCCAGCCGCAGATGTATCCTGCGCATGGTCCGCACAACCATGAGAAGGTTGGCCTCGCGCTCCCTGCTTTTTTTCCGCTGCACGAACCAGCGGAGCGCGAATACGCCGCCGAGCCCGCCGGACAGCAGCACGAGGCTGGTCTCCACCGGAAAATCAGCGTCCAGCCGCCCCGCAAGGAAGATGGCGGCAAGGGTAAACAACACAGCCCCTCCCAAAAAAGCCAGGATATTCAGGAGGCTTTTGCGCATCCGCCGGGAAAAGACTTCCGGGAGAGCCGGTTCAGTGCCCATCGGCATCAAGCGTTCGCCGCACCACCTCTGCCAATCGAGCGGTGCTGAAGGGTTTGAGCAGGTACTCATGCACCCCCAACTCCCGGGCTTCTTCCTCGGTGAGGATATCGCTGTAGCCCGTGGTCAGGACAACCGGAATGGCGGGGCGCAAGGCCAGGATCTTTTCGGCAAGCTGGGCTCCGGTCAACCCCGGCATGGTCAGGTCGGTAATGACCAGGTCAAAGGCGTCCGGGGCGGCAACAAACCGTGCCCAGGCCTCCCGGCTGTCGCCATGGGATTCAACCCGGTATCCCAAGGAGCCCAGCGCCTGCTTGCCCAATTCGGCCAGGGCAGGCTCATCATCCACGAAGAGGATGCGTTCCGTGCCGCGGGACATGGGCGAATCACCACAGCCCTCTCCAAGCTCCCCGGTCTCGGTGATGCAGGGGAAATAGAGATCAAAGACCGTTCCCTGCCCCGGCTGGCTGGCAACCTCAATGGCGCCCTTATGGCTTTTCACGATCCCGTGCACCACCGCAAGCCCCATCCCGGTTCCTTCCCCGGTTTGCTTGGTGGTGAAAAACGGTTCGAAGATCCGCCCCGCCACCTCCTGCTCCATGCCGTGACCGGTATCCCGCACCCCGAGATGCACATAGAGGCCGGGCCGAAGGTCCGGATTCCTTGCGGCGCGGGGCTCGTCAATTTCCTCGGGAGCAAGGGTAACCAGAAGGATTCCCCCCTTGCCGCGCATGGCCTGGGAGGCATTGACACAGAGGTTCATCAGCACCTGATGGATCTGCACCGGGTCAGCCAAGGCCCAACAGGGCTGGTCGCTTATTTCCTGCTTCATTTCGACGGTGCTGGGCAGGGAGGCCCTGAGCAGCTTCATGGCCTCCTTGACTATGCCGCGCAGCTCAAGGGGTTCCCGCTTTGCCTCGCTGTGCCTGCTGAAGGTCAGGATCTGCGCCACCAAATCCCTGGCCCGCTTGCCTGCCCTGGTCACTTCCTCAAGCTTGGCATAGACGGGCATATTCTCTTGCAGATCCAGCATGGCCAGCTCCGTGTATCCCACGACCGCGGCAAGGATATTATTGAAATCATGGGCAATGCCGCCGGCAAGGGTGCCGATGGCCTCCATCTTCTGGGCCTGCATGAGCTGGAACTCCAGTTTTTTCTGTTCGCTGATGTCCTTGGCAAAATGGGTAACGCCGCTTATCCGCCCCTGGTCGTCCATAACCGGGGTGGCGGTGAGCAGAAAGGTCTTGCCCGAATCCGGATGCACAATCTCCTGAATGTATGACTTGCGGTCTGGGGAAGCACAATGTGCCAAGCACCCCAGACAGGGTTCGGTGGCGCCCCGGAACACCTCGTAACAATACCTGCCAACCAGTTCCGCCTCTGTTTTGCGCAAAATCCGGCACGTCGCCTTGTTTACCCTGGTCAGGCGCAAAGAAGCATCCTGCATGGTAACGATGTCGTCCACCGCATCGAAGGTCCGCTCCCACTCCCGCCGGGCCTCTCCCATCCGTTCCTCGGCGGAGTGGCGTTCCCGGATCTCCGCGCCGAGCTGCTCATTTTTCTGGGAAAGCTCCGCCGTGCGCGCCACCACCATTTTTTCCAGATGGTCACGATAACTCTCAAGCTTCTCTTCCGCGGCTTTGCGCGCGGTAATGTCCTGGATGATCACAATGGCCGTTCGCTGGCCGGCATCGACAATGGGCAGCACGATCAGGGCAACCCGCCGCCCCTTCAGCAGCAGGACTGTTTCCTCGCCCAGGGCAACGGGATGCTCGCCGAGTCCGGCAAAAGCATCTGCCACTTCCTGCCGCATGCTTTCCGCAAAAAATTCGAAAAAATCAGCGACCAGGATTTTTTCTTCCCGGGCCCCAAGGATGGCCGCGCCGGCAGCATTGACATACACAATCCGCCCCTCGCCGGTGCACTCGACAATCCCTTCGCTGATATTGCCAAGGACAACCTCGAAATGTTTCCGCGAACTCAGCAGTTCCTTGGTGATCTCTCGCTGGTAAATGCTTTCAAGCCCGACAATCCCTGAAGATACCAACTCTTCCTTGTTGCTGCGGGCGGCGAGCAACCGGGAGATGTGCTGCTCGATGTCTCGGAAAGGCCCCTTGGCGATGCAGGCATTGGCGCCGAACGAAGCGCAGTCGATGTTTTCTTCCGCGGCGATGGCGGAGAGGATGATGATACAGACGTTTTTCAGCTCCGGCATGGAGCGCACGATCCGGCACAGCTTGTCGCCGCTGATATGCGGCATCACCATATCCACGAACATGACGTCCGGAACAAAGTCAACAAGCACGGCAAGGGCTGTCATGCTGTCAGGCGCGGTTTTGACCTCATAGCCTTTTTTGCCCAAAAAATTGCTCATGAGCCGGAGCATCAGCGGCTGGTTGTCCACTACCAGAATCTTTTCATTCATGGTCGCCCCCAAAACCCTGCTGGCCGAGCGTTCTAGCCACCCGGCCCTGAGTACCCCCTTGGTTCACCGCCTTTTTTTTATTGTAGCACAGTCGCCCCGCCCGTGTGCGGTTAAAATGTCGACATCCCGCTCCACTCCTGAAAACGGTACAGCGCGTAGCGAAACGGCGAGTTCTCGGAAAACTCCGAGAACTCGAGGGAATAGACCCCGCCGTCATTTCGCCACATCCGTTCGAAATACCCGGTTGCCGAGCGGATCACCTGCGAATCAGCAGGGGCCGTCACCTCAAGGCAGGACTCCAGATTCAGGTCGTCAAGATTGCGCCGGGTGATATTTGCCGAACCGCCGATGAGCACTGTCTCTTCGGGCAGGGAAATCATGGTCAGCTTGGAGTGAAACTGTTCGCCGTGCGTTCCATACCAGCGTACCTGGATTGCACCCCGGGATTTCTCCACAAGTTCCTGGGCCACCGGCCGGTTGGGAATGCCGTTTTTGCTCCGGCCAAAGGCATCCTTGTTCGGGTCAAGGAGCAAACGCACCTCGGCTCCCCTGGCTGCGGCGGCAAGAAGCCCGGCGATCACCTCGCGATCGGAAAGATAGAACATGGCCATCCGCACCGAAGCCTTGTTCCCGCACCGGGCAAGGGCTGTCAGCAACCGCGCCTTGATCTTCCCTTCGGTGAGCAAGCGCAGATGCATCTCGCCGGATTGCGGGCGAACCGGTATCTCCCACCCGGGCACAGTCCCTCCGGAAAACCTCGCCACCGCGGCTTCCGACTCGACCACATCCTGAACCACCGGACCTTGGGCGACAATGGCGATATTGGAATGATAGGCGCTTGCGTCATGGGGATTGGCGGAGGTAATGAGCGCTTCTTTTTCGCTGACCACAACCTTGCGGTGGTTTGCCTTGAAGTTGAGCAGGCTCAAATATCCCCGCAGGGTCATGGCGGGCCCATCCTGGGCAAAGGGCGAGGGCAGCCAGCCATTCCCGCCGGCGCCGAACCATTGGCAAAAAAGCCGCCACCAGGCGGAATACATGAAGTTGGAATCACGCAGCTTGCCGGTATCCGTGTACATGATCCGCACCCCGCCGGCCCGCAGCCTCTGGAAATGCTCCGGTTCCTCAGCGCCATAGCTCCGGTTGATGGTGTCGGTGATGAGCACGATGTCCACCTGGGGGGAGCGCTGCTTTTTTTCAACCAGCCTGCGAGTCATTTCCTCGGCCAGGGCGGGGAAGCTCCCCCCCTTGGGCTGAACTCCGTTGAACAAAAAAAAGTCGAGCAGAATGAAACGCTCGGCCCCATCAATGATTTGATGGACCCGGTTGAAAATGGCTTGCTCGCGCACCGGCTGCCCGTTGCGTTGATAGGTGCAATCGGTCAGGAACTCGACGTGTGCCGCGGCGTGCGCCGCCCCTTCCAGCGAGACCCCTTTGGGAAGCGGTTTGTTCTGCCCGTAAATCATCAGGGACACCCAGACAACCGCCACAGCCCCGACGATCTTCAAAAAATTATCCCTCTTGACATTTCGCTTCACCGGCAACACCCATGAAAAAATTGCACCGCGGACATGCGGCGCCGGTCACATCCCACCGGCGGAAAGGAACCCTGCTGCAGGTCGCCAACCAATGGGAAAAACACCACCCCTCACACCGTTGCCAGAAAGATATCAACCAAGTTCGGATCAAACTGGGTGCCGGCCAGGGAATGGATATGCGCGGCAACCTTTTCCGGAGGCCAGGCCTCGCGGTACCGCCGGGCCGAGATCAGGGCGTCCCAGGTGTCGGCAATGGAGAAGATTCTGGCCGCCAGGGGAATCTGTTCGCCCTTCAAGCCCCGCGGATAACCGGAGCCGTCCCACCATTCATGATGGCAATACGGGATATCCAGGGCCGGGCGCAGATAGTGGATGGGAGACAGCAGGTCAAAGGCAAAGGCAGGATGTTGCCGCATGATCTCCTGCTCCTCTTCGGTGAGCGGCCCGGCATTCATCAAAACGGAGTCGGGCACCGCCATCTTGCCTATATCGTGGAGCAGGGCGCCCCGGCGGACATGGTCAAGCTCATCCTCCCGGATGCCAAGGGCGCAGGCGACCCTCAGGGTAAGCTCCGCCACCCGCTGGGTGTGCCCCTCTGTTTCCGAATCTCGCAACTCCAGGGCCTTTGCCCACCCCTCGATGGTGGTGTCGTAGGCCAGGGTTAATTCGATGTTCGACTCCTGGAGTTTGCGGAAGAGCGTCGCATTGTCAATGGCAATGGCCGCCTGGATGGCCAGGGCCTCAAAAAAGTCAGACCATTCCGGTTCGGCATCAAACCGCTGCCGGCAAAAAATCTCAAAAACGCCCTTCACCTGTCCTTTGGCAATCAAAGGGACGGCATAATAGGTTATGAACTTCTCATGTTGGAGCAGCTCGAGCCGGACAAAGGGGTTGGGAAGCTCGGTGATGTCGGCAATATGGACAATCCGCCGCTCATAGGCGGCAATCCCGGCGCCTCCCTCGCCGAGCCGCACCCTGGATTTCCGGATGCCCATCCCCTCAAAACCCCAGTCCGCCCCATGGTCCAAGGTTTGGGTGTGGGGATTGAGCAGGAGTATGGCGCCCGCATCCATGCCAAGCTGCGAAACGGTCTGTTCCAGAAACAGTTTCATGGTCAGCCGCAGGTCGAGGCTCGCGGTAATCACCAGATCAATGCCGTGCAGGGTGGCCAGATGCTGAAGCCGAGCCTTGGCCCTCCCTTCCGCCTCCAGCCGGGCGACAATCTCCCGTTCAAGTTCCGTGTTCTTTTGGACAAGGGCGGTGTTTGTCCGGAGAATTTCCTTATCCGCGTCCCGGACCTTGGCAATGGTGAGCCTGGACAACCCGATGACCAGAAAAACAAAAAGGGAGCCGCCGAGAAAAACCAGGCCGGTGACGATCTCCACCGGAAAAACAAGCTGCCTGACCTGAATGACGATAAAAAAGAAATAGCCGGCAATAAAAAAAAGGATCAGGGCGGTCAAGGCCTGCCATTTCCCTGCGAGGGAAATGGGAACCTGCCGCCAGGTCTGCACGCAGAGGCGCGCCGCAACACTCAAAAAAATTATCCCCGGGATAACCAGGATGGTGGACAGCAATTGACTCGGTGTCATGCAATTTCTCGACAGCTCCCGGATTTTTCCAGAGCTTTCTCTTTTTGGGTACATCCCCAGAACCTGCAGCCAGTGTACAGAATGGAGGTGATAAAGTCAAAATCTCCAGGCGTCTTCACCGTGCGCCATGCCGGTTAACCGAGGGGAATCGTTGCTTTTCACAATGATTTCCCCTACCATGGAAGTATTCTTCTGCACAGGGGATGGACCCTTCCGCCTTCACCGGAGGAACAACACAGGGGAACACAGCGCCGACATGGAACCGCAGCCTTTGCTCATCGAATACAGCTTCCGCTTGCAAGACAACAGCAAAGAACTGTTTACCGTCCGCCTCGACCCCCAGACCCTGGAAACCCTGCCGGAAGCCAAGGCGGAGCCCTTGCCGCACTGGACAAAGCTCTCCTTTTCCCAATGCGCCAGTTGCCCGTTGACCGAAGCCTCCTCCCCCCATTGCCCGGCAGCGGTCAACATTGCCCCCATTGTCCGGCGGGGCGAAAAGCTTCTCTCCTTTGATGTGCTGGATCTTCAGGTTACAACCGCCGAAAGGGTGATTTCCCAAAAAACCACGGCGCAAAGGGCGCTGTGCTCCCTGATGGGGCTGGTCATTGCCGGAAGCGGCTGCCCACACACCGCCTTGTTCAAACCCATGGCCCGCTTTCATCTGCCCCTGGCCAACGAAGAAGAAACCATCTTCCGCGCCACGGCAACCTATATGCTGGCCCAATATTTTGTAAAAACCGGGGGAGGAGAAGCGGATTTCAACCTGGAAAGATTGCGGGATCTGTACCGCACCATCCAGGAGGTCAACCAGGCCATGGCAACACGGGTGCGGAGCGGGTCAACAACAGACTCGTCCGTCAATGCCATCGTGCTGTTGGATATGTACGCCAAGGCCTTGCCCTATGTGATCAAGCAGTCGCTCGAAGAACTCCGCTACCTGTTCAAGCCGTTTTTGCACAGCTCGGATTCCCCGGAAAAAGCCTGACCTTTCTACCGGCGTCCCGCCCCTCCAAGCGCTCTGTATCTGGCAGCCGCCGATCTGCCCAGGTTGCCACGCGGATCAGCCCCCGCCACCTGGCCGTACAAGGCATGGGCTTTTGCCGGCTCTCCGGTCAACTCATAGCTTTCGGCAAGAAAAAAGGCGCTGCCCAGGGTGGGCATGAGCTTCATGCTTTTTTGCAGATGCTCCTTGGCCAAGGCGGGATTGTTCTCGCGCAGATACAGGTAGCCGAGGCCGAAATGGCTTTCGTAATACTCGCCGTCCAACTGCACGGCCCGGCTTAAACTTTTTTTGGCTTGGTCCGGGCTGTTGTTTTTCAGATACGCCATGCCCAGGGCGCTCTGCAGCAGCGCCTGCTGCGGCGCTTTGCGCACCGCTTGCTCATAGAGTCCGATCGCCCCCGCCAGATCCTTGGCCTGCTCTTTCTCCCTGGCTTTGTCGTAATCGTTGTATGCCTCGCTGGTCTTCAGCAACGGGGCCATCGCCCGCTTGAAATCCCCCTCCCCGGAGCCATGCGTTTCATTGTTCAAGGCCCAACTGTAGTTGCTGTCGATGTACTCCTGGTTATCCCGCATCCGTTCCAGGGAAAAGGGATGGGTCCGGAACAACCCCTGGACCCACCGGGATTCTCCCTCCCCGCTTTTTTGGGCCAAAAACTCCTGCAACTCAACCGCCCCCCTGGGGCTGTACCCCGCCTTCACCATGTAGTCGATGCCCAGCCGATCCGCCTCCCGCTCCTGATCCCGGCTGTATGAGCTCTCCAAAAGCGCTCCCGCCACCTGCCCTGCCTGCCGCGCCAATGCGCTGTAAGAAGTGCCGCTGCTCGAAATAGACAGAACCTGCAGGCCGATATTGAGCAGGACGCCGCGCTGCAGGTTCTGCACCGAATGCTTGGCCGTAACATGGCCAAGCTCATGGCCCAGTACCGCGGCAAGCTGGGCCTCGTTTTCCAGGGCAACCAGCAACCCTCGGGTGATGGCGATATTGCCGCCGGGCATGGCAAAGGCATTGGGGCTGGAGTCGTTGACAACCTTGAAAACATAGGGCAGATCGGGCCGGTGGCTGACCGTGGCCAACCGCATCCCTGTTGCCGTGACATATTTTTCGAGCCCCGGGTCGTTGTATTCCCCCTGCATTCGTTGGACCGCCTCGGGAAAAGCCTTTTTGCCCAGAGCGATCTCTTCGTTTTCAGGCATGGAATACAGGGCCAGCTCGGATTTGCCGGTAACAGGATTGACTGCGCAGCCGGAGAGCATAACGGCAAGCAGCAGCACAAAAAACAGTGAACGGATACCCATGGCAAAACTCCTGTCAGATTGTCCGCAGAGAACGATGCGCACAATACCTGACCAGTCTATTCAATTCATCGCCCGTGCGCAAGCGGGTTCACGGCATCTTTGCAGCAGGGTCAGGCCGCGGAAACAATCTGCCTTCCTTGGGAAAAACCATAAAAAAAGGGTGGCCAGACGGCCACCCTCGAAGAACAAACCACTCCTGCCCGCGCGTTAGAAGCGAACGTCGAGCAAAAAGTACAGGTTGTCAAGCTCGGAGGAGGAGTCGCCAGGGGTTCCCATGTGCATCCCGCTCATCCCATGACTGTAGTCGGCATGGGTATAACCCAACCGACCGAAAAGATTGTCATTAAACGGCTGAATGTAGTAGAAGTCATAGACATCCCCGCGCACAGCGAGCTTGTTGAACAGCTCGGCGCTGCCCCAGGTGAAGCTGAACCAGTGCTCACTGCCATGGTTGTACTCAAAGCCGATCTTGGGGTTGTTCCACGGCTTGTAGGGAATATTGTAGCGCAAACCGGCGTGCACGGCCCAACCGGAATGCTTGTCGGTATTGGCCCCGGTGTTCATCAATCCGTAGGTGTTGTCGTAAGCACCACCCGGGCTTCCAGCCACGGTAATCACCTGCCCGCTGGGATCGGTCTTGTTGATCCCCGTGGAGAGGAAGATATCAAATCCGGAGTCCATAAGGTTATTGGCCTGGGCATGGATGCCGTACATGGTCATGTCGCCGATATCAACTTTCGCTGTGTTTGTCGTGCTATACAAATACGTCGGATCACCGTTCAGGTTCGAAGCCTGCAAAGCGCTCAGCACCAGGAGGCTGTCCCGCACCCCGGGAATCTCGGTTTCAAAAAACATGGCGTAGATGTTGGTGTCGTCATACATGCCGCCGCTATTATCCATATAACTCACTGCGGTATTGGTATCCTGGTAGGCCTTGCCCCAGGCAAAACGGATGCCTGAATTCTTCCATCCCAGGTAGCGTTCAAGACCAACGGTCGCCACCACGCCGTCCGCCTCTCCGTCAAACAGAAGGGAGGGATAGGTGGACTGGCGGAGCCGGTTCTCCTTCAACTCGGAGGGCGGACCCTCGGAGGAGGGATGACGGCCGAAGGTCAGGGCCAACGGGATGGGCATGCCCTCGGGAATCCAGTCCACATAGGCGCGGTCCAGCTTCAAACCGCTGTCCCCGGGCAGATGGGCCGCATTGGAGTCATTGGTAAACCTGTTGTTGTCGCTGTTGGCAAAATTCTTGTAAGCAGTGATACGGCCGGTGAACAACAGGTTTTTCCGGATCTCGGAATCAAGATTCAGCCGGAACCGGTTGGTCCAGTGGTTGTCGTTATGCTCAACCGAGCCTGCGCCGCCAAAATTCGCGTCGTTCTTCAACTTGAAAAAATCCGCCCTGGTCCGCAGCTCGGCGCCCAGGTTGATCCGGTCTTTCAAGGTTTTGGTTTCAACCTTGTCCAAGGTGTCGTAGATCGTTTCCACATCCTTGGCCAGCTTGCTCGGCATGGCGGCTGCCGTTACCTTGCCGGAAGGGCTTTCTGCCTTTTCCATCTGGTCGACACGCTTCTGCAGGGTGTCCAGACGCTCCAGAATCGCCTTATAATCTTCTACCGGAATGGCTACCGTCTGGCCACCTGCCCCGGCAACGGCGCAGCTTGTCCAAGCCAGCAATGCACCTGCGGTCAATAAAATCTTTTTCACTTATTCTCCTCCTCCCAGTGAATATCTTTTTTCGCCAGTGAATTATTTGGGAATAACCGCGGCTGCCGGCTGATCGCTGTCGGCTGCATGTTTCACCAAATATTTCAACACCGCCTGCAGGTCTGCATCACTCATGCCCATCTCAACCGGGTGACGTCCCCGGGCAAAATATTTTTCCCACACGCTGCCGGCCTTGTCGGCAGGATTCACAATCGCCGCCTTGCCTCCTTTTTTGTGACATGCGCCACAGCTCTGTAAAAAAAGCGCGTCTCCGCTGGCCGCCAAAGCGACCGTGGGAAGCATCAGCGACATTGCTGTCAGCATTGTTACGATTCGCTTCTGCACCAACTCACCTCCCTTTGCAAAAATTGATAACAGAAATCCTGATTCCTGAAGGTTTATACCTGTTTGCGTAAAAAAAAGTCAACATATCATCCGCGTTTTTCCATATATCTCCACTGCCTCCGCGCCCTTAGTGTTCAAGAAATTGTTCTTTCCGGGCTCGCATTCAGCAAATCCTGGGGAGCTGCTCTCCCACCGGCATATCGACAATCCGTTGCGCCCCTAAGGCGTTGCCCATGACCACCATTCCCCGGTTCTCCGCGACGACCTCGCCGATAATCGTGGCCTCCCGGCCCAAGGGATGGCTCCGCATGGCGGCCACCACCGTGTCGGCAGCCTCCCCGGGAACAACGGCCACCAGCTTGCCCTCGTTGGCGACATACATGGGGTCGATGCCCAGCACCTCGCATGCGCCACGCACCTCGGGCCGCACCGGAATAGTCGCCTCCTTCAGCACGATGCCGACCCCGGAGGCAGTGGCAAACTCGTTGAGCGTGGTGGCGAGCCCCCCCCGGGTGGGATCGCGCATGGCATGAATAGCCGGGGAGGCTTGCAGCATCCTGGCCACCAGGCCATTCAGGGCGGCAGTGTCGCTCTGCACCCGGGAGGCAAAGGAAAGCCCCTCCCGGCTGGTCAAGATAGCCATCCCGTGATCGGCGATGGTGCCGGAAAGGATGATCCTGTCTCCGGTCTGAAGATTGGCCGCGGAGATGTTCACCCCTTCCGGAACCCGACCCACCCCGGTGGTGGTGATGAAGAGCTTGTCGCAGCAACCCCGGTTGACCACCTTGGTATCCCCGGTCACGATCTGCACCCCGGCGCTTTTCGCCGCCTTTTCCATGGAGAGCAGAATCCGATGCAGGGTGGCCATGGGCAAGCCCTCTTCAATGATAAAGGCGGCGGCCAGATAGAGCGGGGTTGCGCCGCCCATGCAGACATCGTTCACCGTCCCGTTGATCGCCAGATCGCCGATGTCGCCGCCCGGAAAAAAAAGGGGGTCAACCACAAAGGAATCGGTGGTCAGGGCCAAACGCCCCCGGGGAAAATCAACCACCGCCTGATCCTCCAGCCGGTTCAGGGTTTCATTGCCGAAGCGCGGCAGAAAAAACCGGCTGACAAGCTCGGCGGAGAGACGCCCGCCGCTGCCGTGCGCCAGTTGGATGGTCTCATCTTCCATGATGGGCAGAAGGCAACTGAAATCTTCCGGATTCAGATTAGGCATGGGAGGTCCTGTGGTATTTATAGTAGGCGGCGCAGGCGCCCTCGCCGGATACCATGGTTGCCCCCAGGGGATGCTCCGGGGTGCATTCCCGGCCAAAAGCCGGACAGCCATCGGGTTTGATCAGCCCCTGCAGCACGCTGCCGCTCTTGCACAACTCCGATTCGCGCACGGTGATGGTCTCAACGGCAAACTTTCGCTCCGCGTCGTAGGCGGCAAGATGCTCCCTGATCACCAGGCCGCTGGCAGGCAGGACTCCGATCCCCCGCCAGGGACGGTCACGCACCGCAAAGACCTCGGCCATGATCCGTTGCGCCGCCTGATTGCCGTCCCGGCTCACTGATCGGCCGTATTGGTTCTCCACCCCATGCTCCCCCGCCTCAAGCTGGCGAAGCACCATGAGCAGACCGGCCAGGATATCGAGGAGTTCAAAGCCGGTGACCACGATGGGCACCTTAAATTCCTCGGCCAAAGGGACGTACTCCTGCCAACCCATGATCGTGCAGACATGCCCAGGAGCCAGATAGCCCCGCACCCGGTTGGCTGGCGAAGAGAGCAGTGCCCGGATGGCGGGCGGCACGAGAACATGACTGGCCAGCAGGCTGAAGTTTGTCAGCCCTTCGCGTTTGGCTTGCAACAAGGCCATGCCATTGCCCGGCGCCGTTGTTTCAAAACCGACGGCAAGAAAAACCACTTCCCGCTCCGGGTTTTGGCGGGCCAGGGCCACGGCTTCCAAGGGCGAATACACCATGCGCACATCGGCGCCGGCGGATTTCGCCATGGACAGACTGGCACCGCTGCCCGGCACCCGGAGCATGTCGCCGAAGCTGGCAAAGATCACCTCGGGCCTGGCCGCGATGGCCACGGCCCGGTCGATGGTCTCCACCGGGGTCACGCACACCGGGCAACCCGGGCCATGCACCAGCTCAACCTGGGCGGGCAACAACTGATCCAACCCGTTTTTCATGATGGCATGGGTATGGCCGCCGCAGATCTCCATGACCACCCACGGCCGGGTCACAGTCTGGCTGATTTCCGCAAGAAGACGGACAGCCAGGGCCGGATCGCGGTATTCATCGACATATTTCATGGGGAGACAAAGGCCTCTTTATGTATCGCCTCTTGCAAAATTCTGCCAAATGGAATTCACCTCCCTTGACGGGAGGGAACTTTTGAGCCTTTTGCAAGGGGCTACTTCTCCAGGGGATTGCCGAAGACATCCGTGCCCTGCGCCGCCACGGCCTGAGTCAATTCCCGCCAGGCGGCAAAACTCTGTTGCGCCTCTTCCTCGTTCAGCACCGACAGGGCAAAGCCTGCATGCACCACGGTATACTGGCCCACCGCGATCTCCGGCACATACTCAAGGCAGATCGTATTGACCGTGCCGCTGTAGTCAATATGCCCCATGAGCAGGCCGTTTTCCTGAAATATCTCCACCACCCTGCCGGGAATCGCCAGACACATAACCGTCACCTTTTCTTTAACGCCTCACGGCCAATCACCGCCTGCCCCAAGGAAATGCACCCGTCATTGCAGGGCAGCTTCGTATGCATCAGCACCTTGAATCCGGCCCGCCCCAGAGAGGCATTCATCCCCTCCAAAAGCAGCCGGTTCTGAAAAACGCCGCCGCTCAAGGCCACGGTGCTGATCTTTTCCCTGCGCCGCGCTTCTTCGGCCACCCGGGTAAAGACCGCCACCAGCCCACCATGGAACCTGCGGCTGATCTCGCTTTGCGCCATCCCGGCCTGTACGGCTTGCGCCACCTCCCGGATCAGGGAGCCCACCGAGATTTTCAGCATGCACACTGAGGGTATACGTTTCGTACGAGCAGGCACGCTGCTCAACTCAGCTATATCATTTTCTGTATAAATTTCGCAGGGAAAACCCTTGTCGCCAATTCCCCTGCCTGCCGCCTGCATCAACTCGATGGCGGCCTGGGCCTCATACTGGATGGTCTGCCTGCCCCCGCTCATGGCGGCCACCGCATCAAAGAGCCTGCCACAACTGCTGGTCAGGGGGGAGTTCACTCCCTTTTCCACCATGGACAGGATTGGCCCGCATTCATGGGCGGTCATGAAGGGCAGATCGGGCAGGTCCGCGCCGTAGGCGGCATGGAGATAACTCAAGGCGGTTCGCCAGGGTGCCTGCACCGCCGCATCACCGCCCGGCAGTGGCAAGGCTTCCAGGGCGGCAAAACGCTCATACCCGCGGGCGTCTCCCAGCAGAACCTCGCCGCCCCAGATGGTCCGGTCCGATCCGTACCCGGCTCCATCGAGAATAATGCCGATGGCCGGGCCTTCCTGCCGGTTCTCGGCCAGACAGGCGGCCAGATGGGCATGGTGGTGTTGCACGGCCAGGGTGGGCAGCACCTTCTGTTCCTCGGCCCAACGGCTGGAGAGATACTGGGGGTGCAGGTCATGGACGATCAGGGCGGGGCTGATCTCAAAAAGGGCTTGCAGCTGGCCGAGGCTTTGCTGAAAGACCCGATACGCCTCCAGATTTTTCAGATCCCCAATGTGCTGACTGCAAAAACCCTGGTTGCCCTTGAGCAGACAGACGGTGTTCTTGAGCTCCGCCCCCACCCCGAGCACCATATCCCCTGTCTCCGCAAGCTTGATGGGCTTCGGGGCAAAGCCCCGGCTGCGCCGGATCTGGCGGATCATCCCGTCCTGAAGGGCGACCAGCGAATCATCGCAGGCCAGGTGGATACCCCGGTCGTGCACAAGAAAACAATCAGCGATCCCGCCCAGACGCTGCACCGCCTCGTGGTTTTCGATGCAGATCGGCTCTTCGCTGCGGTTGCCGCTGGTCATGATCAGGGCCCGCACCGAACCTGCCAGCAACAGATAGTGGAGCGGGGCATAGGGCAGCATGAGCCCGAACTGGTCGTACCCCGGCGCAACCTCTTCCGCCAGGCCATGCCCTTCTTTTTTCGCGGCCAGGACAATGGGCCGCTCCTGGCTCGTAAGGGCCTGTTCTTCCATCCCCTCCAAGCGGCAGATCTTCCGGGCCGCGGACAGATCGGCAACCATGATTGCCAGCGGCTTGGCCTCCCTGCCCTTTCTCTGCCGCAGACAACTTACCGCCTGGCTGTTGGCTGCGTCCACGGCCAGATGAAAACCGCCCACCCCTTTAACCGCCACGATCTCGCCTGCCGCCAGCCGTCGGACCGCCTCGTCGAGGGCCTCATCCCGTTCGGCCACTTGCTGCCCGTCCGCTTCAAGCAGACTGAGCTGCGGGCCGCAGTCGGGGCAGCAATTGGGCTGGGCATGAAACCGCCGATCCGCGGGATCATCATATTCCCGCTGGCAGGGTGGGCACATGGTAAACCCGCGCATGGTCGTATGGGGACGGTCATAAGGAATGCGCTCGACAATGGTATAGCGGGGGCCGCAGTTGGTGCAGTTGATAAAGGGATAGCGGAAACGGCGGTCGGGTGGGGAAAAAATTTCGGCCAAGCAGGCATCGCACACGGCGACATCCGGGGAGATCAGGGTGGAAACCGGGCCGGAGGCTGTCGAATGGAGGAGGGCAAATTCGCCATCATCGCTCAGAGGGATGGGAACCGCAACGATCTCACCGACCTGGGCCAGGGGAGGCGCTTCCCTGCGCAGGGCAGCAAGGAAATCATCAAGCTGCGCGATCTGCCCCTGGGCTTCGATGGCAACCCCCTCCGAGGTGTTGGCCACGAAACCGACCAGGGATCGCTCTTTGGCCAGACGGTAGACAAAGGGCCGGAAGCCGACGCCCTGGACAATGCCGCTGACCGATATCTTCCAGCGCTCGATTGGCATGAATTCCTTCCGCCCAGAAATCAAGAACCAATCACGGGGCATGGACAATCATTAAAGAATACAAACCGTTAGCCTGTAAGCGATTGCAGGGTGGTGCAGATGCGCGAAAGAGGCCTGCGAAGTGTGCTATTGCACATGAGCAGGCCGATGACAAAGCAGATGCGCCGACCTGTGATCGCTTAGAGTTGCCGGCGCAGCCAGGCCAGCCAAGCGGGCATGCCCTCGCCGGTTCTGGCGGAAATCTCGAAAAACTCCAGCCGGTGGTTCACCCGCAGGGCATATTCCCGGCAGCGGGCCACGTCAAAATCAACATGGGGAAGCAGGTCGATTTTATTAATCAAACAGAGGCTGGCCGCGTCGAACATGGCCGGATACTTGAGGGGTTTGTCCTCCCCCTCGGTGACGCTGATGATCACGACCTTGGCCGCCTCGCCCAGATCGAACATGGCCGGACAGACCAGATTGCCGACATTCTCGATGAAGAGCAGGGATTTCTCCGCCAAATCCATGCGGTGCAGGGCCTGGTGCACCATGTCCGCATCCAGATGACACCCGGCCCCGGTGTTCACCTGCACCACGTCCACCCCGGTGGCGTCGATCCGCTCGGCATCGAGCATGGTCTGCTGATCCCCTTCAATGACCGCCATGGGGATCTCCCCCCGCAGCTCCCGGATGGTTTGTTCGAGGATGGTTGTTTTGCCCGAACCGGGGGAGCTGACCAGATTGAGGGCCACGATCCGCCGCTCCTTGAAAAAATCGCGGTTGTGCGCGGCGATTCCGTCGTTTTTCCCCAGCACCGCCTCCCGCACCTCCACAACCCGGCCCGGATGTGAATGGTGGTGGTCTGCCGTTACGGACCCGGACATGGCCTGCCCCGGCCTCGTGATGGTTACGCTGTTCTCCGGCTGAGTGCAGCCGCAGGAATCACACATGAGCCACCTATTCTTCGTCAATGGTGAGGGAGATAACCTTCAAGTCCCGCCCCTGCAGAGTTTCCACCGCATAGCCGCAGCATTGCGGGCACTGGGCAAGTAGGGACTCAAACACAAAAGCGTGACCGCAGCCCAAACAGGCGCCGCGCGCTTCAATCTCGCGAATCACGAGACGGGCGCCTTCTGCCGGGGTATTGCGGGCGGCGGCGTCAAAACAGAAGGCCAGCGCTTCGACCATCACCCCGGAAAGCGTACCGGCCTCAAGCTCCACCGAGGTGACCTTTTGCCCCCCTGCGGCCTGCGCTTTTTCCGAAACAAGTTCGACAATGTTTATAGCCAGTGACATTTCATGCATTGGCTCATGATACACAAAGACCGGGGTGTATTCCAGGCCGGAACACGCCTCCGCTCATTTTCCGGCTTGCCCGGCCGTTTAATCCTGACACACAAGCTGCTCCAGATCATCAACCTCCGGGCCGCGCACCGGCAGGGTGACGATGAATTGCGACCCCGTGCCCGGAGTACTCTCCGCGTTGATGGTTCCACCGTGCCGCTCGACAATCCGCTTGCACACCGCCAGGCCGATGCCGGTTCCCTCGTACTGGCTCCGGCCATGCAAGCGCTGGAAAAGGCCGAAAATTTTATCCGCGGATTCAGCGGCAAAGCCGATACCGTTGTCCTCCACCACAATACGGCAGAAATTCCCCCTGCCGCTGCCATCGGTGCCGGGGAGATTCCGGCTGTAAACCACAATGCGGGGAGGCAGATCCGGCTTGCTGTATTTAAGGGCGTTGGCTATAAGGTTCTGAAAAAGCTGCCTCATCTGGAGAGGATCACCCTTGATCCGGCACAGATCGGCAACCTCTACCCGCCCCCCGGTCTCGGCAAGCCGCAGCTCGAGATCGGAGATCACCTGCAACACGATCTTTGCCAGATCAACTTCCTCTAAAGGCTGGCCCTTGCCGGAAGCACGCGAATAGGCCAACACCCCGGAAATCAGCTCCTGCATCCGCGCGGTGGCGGCTTCAATCCGCCGGACATATTCCAAGCCTTTTTCGGGGATCTCATTCCCATAGCGGGTCCGCAGCCGCTCGCTGAAGGCCTGCACAAGCACCAGCGGTTCCCGCAGGTCATGGGAGGCCATATAGGCAAAATCCTGCAGATCCCTGTTGCTGTGGGCCAGCTCCATTGCAAACTTGTTGAGGGTTTTCTCGTTCCATTTGCTGCCGGTGATATCCCGATTGCTCGCCCTGTTGCCCAAAAACTCGCCCGAACGGCCATACACGGGCTGGCAGGTGTGCCCGATCCAGCGCTTTTTCCCGTCTTTGGTGACAATCCGGAATTCCAGCATGCACACCCTGCGCTCCGAAACGGACTGCCGGAAATGCTTTTCCATCTGGGACTTGTGGTCCGGATGGATGATATCCAGGAAGAGCCGGGGATTTCCCCTGAACTCTTCCGGTCGATATCCGGTGATGCGCTCCGCGGAAGGGGAGACATAGAGAAAATTTCCCGCCGGATCCAGCCAGTATTCCCAGTCGTAGGTAAAATCCGCAACGGTGCGAAATTTTTCCTCGCTGATCAGTATCTCGGCCTCGGCCTTTTTCCGCTCACCAATCTCCGTCAGCAGCACCGCGTTGGCTTCCTCCAGCTCCTCGCTTTTCCGGGCAAGGCGATCGCGGGATTGCCGCAACTCCTCTTGGGCCGCATCGCGCTCCGCGACACGCCGCCGCAGAAAGCCGCCGCCAAGCAGCATTCCGGTCACGCCGAGGAACCAGGTCAAACCGGCCCTGACACGATGGGAAACTATCTGTTTTCCCTCAAGGGCCTGCGCTTCCATCATGGACAGGCTGACACTGATTCCGCCCAAGAGGTCTCCCTCCTCATACCCCTGATGGCCGTGGCACTGGAGACAGTCCTGTTTCACCAGCACCGCTTGGATCAACCGCAGATGCGGCACGCCGTCAATGTGGCTGAACTCGATCTTTTCCGGCCGCCGGGAATGGACAAACTCCTCAAGACAGCGGCGCTCCCAGGCATCCGGCGCATTCTCAGGACGCAGCGGCTTGAGGCTGGTCATCCGAGCGCCGCCACCATAGGAGCTTGCAAAATCCTCGCCCACCTGCCGCATCATGTAGGCAGGATTCATCAGGGTGAGTTCCCTGCCGGAGGGCGTTACCAGATCACGTTCGGGAAGATGCGCGATATATGGATTTGCCGGAGTGCGCTTGTCGACAGGCACATACACTCCGCCATGGGAAGCCGCCCAGATACGCAGGGCGCGGTCCTTGTTGCAGTAAGCCCGGATTTCACTGATGGCCATTTCCCGGGTAATCTGTCTGATGCCGCTTGTTTCGTGAAAAGAAAGTCCGCAAATGAAGAGGGTCCAGACCACCACCAGGAACCAGGTAAACCACCGGACAGGGACAGGCCTGATTTTTGAATTGTGCGGCTCTGCGGAATCGCTCACATACCACCAAGAGGTTAGGAAAATTCATTCCCGGCTTGAAAACACGACTGGCATGGGCACGGGACAAACACAACGGCGGAACGGCGAGCCCACTCGAGCCCCTGCCGCAAGGGCTTTGACAACTATACCGACCCCCGACCCCCTTGACCAGACAAGAAAAGCGCAATGACTCTTTTTTTACGGATCGGCACGACCAGAGCCGGACGCCGCCTCGGAAGCCCCCCCTTACACGTCAGGCCAGAGGTCGGGATCAGCCACACCGATCTTCATGGCAAACTTCAGCATGGCCAGAGGTTCGTTCATCCCGAGTTTTTTGCTGATGTTGGAGCGGTGTTTTTCCACGGTTTTGGGACTCAGACACAGAAGTTCGGCTATGGCTTTGGTGGGGTTTCCCTCGATAACCAGGCGGAATATCTGCTGTTCCCGGTCGGAGAGCAGATCGTATCTGCTGGATTCGTCGGATTTCCGGTCCTCATTGTGGAGGTAGCCGCGGATGAGTTCGGAATTTATCTCCCGGCTCAGAAAATACTTGCCCTGGGACACCATCCGCACCGCCTCGAGAACCTCGGACCAGGGAGCGGTTTTCAGCACATAGCCGAGGGCGCCGGTTGACAAGGCTTGATGCACATAGATTTCGCGGGCGAACATCGAGAGAATCACGATTGCCGTATTGGGAGAATCGTTTTTAACAAGCGGGATGCATTCAAGACCGCTGACCATGGGCATGGCTATATCAAGAATCGCCACGTCGGGCTGCAATCTGCGGATCTCCTTGGCGGCCGCCTCGCCGTCCGCAGCCTCGCCGACCAGGGCAAGGGTGTTGCTTCTGGCAAACATCTGCCGCAACCCTTCCCTGACGATGGAATGATCATCCGCCACAAAAACCGTGATCTTGGACATCCTTTCTCCTTGAAAAACCAGTCATGCCATCTGCGACATAGACAAGGTGTTTCATAGAATACTATTTGGCTGTCATGATCAAGTTTTTTTCCCACAGAGCCACCAGGCGGAAATCAGCCCCCAATCGTGGCTGGCGGGTCAACGGCTTGCCGCACCCACTTTGACTCCCATCCGGCCAAGTTCCTTCACCACCGCCAAAACCACCCGGTCAACCGCGGCCTCAACCTCCGGCGACATCCCCATGCCGGTGGAGAGATCCAGGGGAACAATGCCGAAAAGGGTGATGGAGGGAGGCAGGCAATCCTGCATGGCGGCAACGGCCAAAAGCTCGGAAAGCCCGATCTGATGGGGAGAGATCTTCTGCCTGAAATAGGCCGGCGGATCAAGCAATTTTTCAATGACCACCGAACCGGGAGGTTGGGTCGAGACAATCGCATCCACGATGAACAAATGGGTCTTGTCATCGAGATAGCCAAGAAGGTCAAGCCCCATGGTGCCGCCATCGATCAACTCCACCTGGGGAGGAAAAAGATACTGGAGCTGGAGCTGCTCCACTGCCCGGACACCCGCCCCCTCGTCGGCCAGCAACACGTTTCCCACGCCAAGCACCAGAATAGAATGAGACATGCTCCTCCTTATAAAACAGGCCGCACCGATAGCCGGGGCGGCCTGTTTTCAATGGGTTAACTCCACGCAACAATTTCAGATCATGGTTCTGACGGTGACGATTTCCCGGCTCTTGGGGTCCAACAGATGGATTGCGCAGGCAAGGCACGGATCAAAGGAATGGACCGTCCGCAACACCTCAAGGGGCTTTTCCGGATCAGCCACAGGATTGCCGACCAGCGAGGCCTCATAAGGCCCGGGGGCGTCTTTGCTGTTCCTGGGCCCGGCGTTCCAGGTGGAAGGAACCACGCACTGATAATTCTTGATTGTGCCGTCCTGGATCACGACCCAGTGGGACAAGACCCCGCGCGGCGCCTCATGAAAACCAACCCCGCGCTGCTCGCCTTTCGGAAACACCGGCTGGTTGAAGGTCGTATAATCCCCCTTGCCGATGTTGTCCATCAAAGCCTGCCACTGACCGAGCAGGGAATCGTGCAGCACGGCGCAGCGCACCGCCCGCGCGGCATGACGGCCGATGGTGGAATGGAGGGCGGAAATCCCCACCGTTGCTCCGGCCAGTTTGCTCACCGTTTGCAAAAGACCGTCGGTGTAGATTTTGGTCGGACCGTGCCCTGCGGCGTACATGCACAAAACATTGGCCAAAGGACCGACCTGGGCCGGTTTGCCGTTGAAGGTCGGGGACTTGACCCAGGAATATTTGCCGTTGTCCTGGAACTCGGTGTGCTGGGGCACGGTCTCCTCCTCCCAGGGATGGCGGTCCCAGTCGCCCTTGTACCAGGAATGCTTGATCCCCTCCTTGACCCCCTGTTTGAAACCCTCGTCGTTGAAGCTGGTGATCGGCTTGAACGTTCCCACGTTCCCATCATCGATGTAGCCGCCAGGCAGGGCGAAGGTTGTCCCCTTGGTGTCCAGGGGCAGATCCGGCACCGAAAGATAGTTGGTCACCCCGGCGCCGTATTGCGTCCAGTCCGCGTAGAAGGCGCCGATGGCCGCGACATCGACCATGTAGACATTCTTGATAAAATCGCCGATCTCATCGATCAAGGTCTTGATGTGGTAGAGCCGCTCGATGGTCAGGGTAGACTGGCTGTCGGGATTGATGGGGTTGGCGACCCCGCCCACGGCCAGGTTCTGGATATGCGGGGTCTTGCTGCCGAGGATGGCCACCACCTTGTTGATCTGCCGCTGGTACTCCAGAGCCTGGAAATAATGGGTGGCGGCAAGCAGATTGACGTCCGGGGACAATTTCATGGCAGGATGCCCCCAGTAGCCGCTGGCAAAAACTCCGAGCTGACCGCTCCCGACAAGACCTTTCAGCCTTTCCTGCACCGCCTTGATCTCCTGCTCGCTGTTGCGGGGCCAGGGAGAAAGCTGCTGACCGAGGGCGGCGGCCCCCTTGGGGCTGCCCTTGAGGGCGGAGACGATATCCACCCAGTCCAGGGCGGAGAGATGGTAGAAATGAACGATATGGTCAAAGATCCCGTGGGCGGAGATAATCATGTTCCGGATGTATTGGGCGTTGAGCGGCACCTCCAGATTCAGGGCGTTTTCCACGGCCCGCACCGAGGCAATGGCATGCACCGTGGTGCAGACCCCGCAGATGCGCTGGGTGAAGACCCAGGCGTCCCGAGGGTCGCGCCCCTGGAGGATCAACTCGATGCCGCGCCACATCTGGCCGGAAGACCACGCCTTGGTCACCCGGCCATTGTCGATCTCGCAATCAATCCGGAGATGCCCTTCGATTCTGGTGATGGGATCAACGACGATTCTCTTAGCCATGAACAATCTCCTTGTTTACGAACCTTTCCGGCCCTGAGCTGGATAGTTACCTTCAAGTATGCTGTGCCTTGGTGAGTTTGGGCAATACCGGCAAGGTCTTGACAAACCACAGATAGGCCATCACCTCGGCGGCAATAATGCCGAAGGTGATGAACATTTCCGGCACCGAGGGGAAATACCGCCAGCCGGTGCCGGGATCGAAGCCGACGATATAGGTGTTGAACCGGTACATGCTCCCTCCAAGCAGCATGGCGCAGGAGGCGATGAACAGCAACTGCGGGCTATGCCGGTTGTTGGGGTAGGCCA
The DNA here is from genome assembly GCA_018830485.1 of Pseudomonadota bacterium. Taxonomy (GTDB): domain Bacteria; phylum Desulfobacterota; class Desulfobulbia; order Desulfobulbales; family Desulfurivibrionaceae; genus Thiovibrio. The sequence continues at coordinate 138,860 of JAHJRQ010000013.1, forward strand.
GGATCAGCAAGGCGCCAAGAAACAAGAGGTTTTCAAGCAGAAAAAGATTTCCCAGGAGCCCGCCTTCAAAGGCCAGGGGCAGATAGCCGCGCAGGTTCACGTCCTCGATCCGGACCACCAGGTAGAGGCCGAGCAGCCAGGGCATGAGCGCCGAGATCTTGCTCAGCAGATGCATCTCCATGGGCCGCTTGAAGGCAATGGCGGCGACGAGCGACTCGAAGATCACCGCGGCATAGCCGATGACCACGGCGGTGATCAAAAAAAGCAGGGGCAGAAAGCCGCTCCACCAGAGGGGGGAGAGTTTATGCCCGGCCATGAGCATCATGGTGCCGAGGGAAGACTGGTGCATGGTGGGCAGGAGGATGCCCAAGGCGATGAAGACAAAGATGATCCGGTTGAGCCTGGCCTTCAACTGGTCCGCCTTGAATTTATCCAGCATAACCGGGGCAAACTCCATCCACAGCACCAGGATATAGGTGCCGATGCACAGCGCAACCTCGAACATCACCGAATGCAGGTTGCTGAGCCAGGGCAGGAAAATGTTATAGGCCTGCCAGTACCGGCCGATATCGAAGATAACCGAGACTCCGGCCAGGGTGTAGCCGAACATGCTGGTCATCAGGGCGGGCTTCAGCAGGGGCGAATACTCCCCCTTGTTGAAGACATAAATGATCAGGGCGATGGAATATCCGGCGCAGGCCAGGGCCGTACCCACCACGACGTCGTAGGCGATCCAAATCCCCCAGGGATAGCCGTCGTTCATGTTGGAAACCGAGCCGATTCCGAAGATGAAACGCTTGCCGATAAAAAAAAGACCGATAAGCGCGATGGCGGCGCACACCTTGAAGGGCACGGTGAGCACCTTGCCTCCTAAAGCTTCTCTTTCCTGCATGGGAACACTCCTTTCCGTGAAAAGCCGGGGCTTGCGCCCCTACTCTTTTTTCTCTTCCCTGTTCCGGATGATGTAAATCAGACCGCCCAGAACCACGATGGGATAGACCATGCCCTTGTATATGGCGTACTGGATGCCATCCGCCAGGGCCACATAGGAATCCTCGGGCAGGTCGGGCAGGCCGAGATTGGCAAAGGGCACCCCGGCCAGATACAAAACCTGGGAACCGCCAAGCTCCCGCTCGCCGTAGACATGCTTGACATAGCCGCCCGCCCGGTGCTGCTGCACCTCGGTGGACTCAATGTCGGCCACGGGAAAATCGTAGTACTTTCCAGGCTCCATGCCCAGCCGCCGCTTGGCCTCAAGCCGCAGCTTTTCCACCGGCCCGAACAGGGAAGCGCCGGTGGGACAGGCGGCGCAGCAGGCGGAAATCCCGCCTTTGGCCAAGAGATGGGAACACAACTGGCACTTGACAATCTCCGGAAAAGGCGAATCCCACTCGAATTTTGGAATATTATAGGGGCAGGCCACCTGGCAGTATCGGCAGCCGATACAGGCCTTTTTATTGTACGTCACCACCCCGTTTTCCGGATCTTTCAGCAGCGCCGAGACCGGGCAGGCCGAAACGCAGGCAGGATCAATACAGTGCATGCAGTGCCGCTTGATGAAGGCAAACCCCTCCACCGAATCCTTTTGTCCTTCAACACCGTAGCGCTTGATGATATTCAGGGTCTTGTCGGAAAGATCCCGGGGATCGTCCCACAGCGGCTCGCTCGGGATGGAGTGTTCCGCCGCCTTATTGTTGGCCTGTTTGCAGGCATGCTCACACACCTTGCAGCCCACACAGAGGGTGGAATCGTACAGGATGCCCACGGCTTTGGGGGGCAAATCCTTTCTGGCCCGTTTAGCCTGGGCCGGATTTTGCTCCGCGGCAAGCAGCAGGGTGCCGGCCGCCACCCCTTTCAAAAATTCCCTGCGTCGTATCTTCATGCCCTATTCTCCCTCTGAGGAAGAACCTTGCCCGGCCTTGCCAAGGTTCTTGGCAACCGCGGCCCCGGCACCCAGCGCCACGCCGGCCGCCCCGGCCGCCAGTGCCGCCGCGCCCACCGAGGCGCCTTTCCCCCGGTCACTAACGATATGCGGATACGCGGCCCCGGGGGTGATGTACTTCAGGTCGGCCTGGACATGCAGCGGAAGATGAAACCCCACCCCTTCCTCGGTGCAGCCAAAGCAAGGATGCCCGGTACCCACCGGCCAGGAGCCTGGGCCAACGTCATTAAAAAGGACGGCCGGACAGTTGGCAAAGGTCATCGGCCCCTTGCAGCCGAGCTTGAACAGGCAATAGCCTTTCCGGTGCCCCTCGTCGCCGAAGGCAAGGGCAAAACGGCCCGCATCGAAATGGGGCCTGCGCTCGCAGTTCTCGTGGATGAGGCGGCCGTAAGCGAATTTCGGCCTGCCCTTCTCATCCAGAGCGGGCAATTTTTTAAAGGTCAGAAAGTGGATCACGGTGGACAGAAAATTGTAGGCATTGGGCGGACAGCCGGGAATCGTCACCACGGTCTTGTCCTTGAGAAACTCGGGCGCTCCAATGGCGCCGGTGGGGTTCGGCTCCGCCGCGGCAACTCCGCCCCAGGAGGCGCAGGAACCGATGGCGATCACGGCGGCTGCCTTGGCCGCGGTTTCGCGCACGATCTCGCTGAACGGCTTGCCGCCGATCATGCAATACACCCCGTTGTCCTTTACGGGAATGGCCCCTTCCACCACCAGGATGAACTTGCCGGAGTTTTTCGCGATCGAGGCCTGCATGGCCGCCTCTGCCTGATGGCCGGCCCCGGCATTGAGGGTTTCATTGTAATCAAGGGAGATAAGATCGAGGATAAGATGTTCAAGGGAGGGATGGGAAGAGCGGAGCAGCGATTCGGTGCAGCCGGTGCAGGCAGAGCCGGAAAGCCAGATCACCGGGGGACGCTGCGGGGCCGTGACCGCGGCAGCGATCCGCGGGGCGACCTCAAGGGGAAGCCCCAGGCCGGCGGCCATCACCGTGCAGAACTTCATGAAATCACGACGCGATATCCCGTTCAGACGTTCACTGATCCTGGCAAAATCCTGCTCTTTCATCGTTCGCCTCTTTTGCGTGTATGGAGCATTCTCCCCATTTCCAATAACAGCGGAATTTCAAAAGATTATCCCTTATTTCATCATAAAGGCGTGTCACAAGTCAAGCACGATCAGGCTAGGTACAAACACCTAGGAAATGGTAGTGCAATTTTCTCCCAAGGGTCAAGAATTTTCTCGTTGGCCGCCCTGATTCTTTGCGGTATGGTGCCGCAACCAATACACAAACAGGAAACTCGCCATCATGCCGCATACCGCCACCCTTGATCCAGCCAGCATCATTCAGCATGTCTATGTGGAGGATGACTGTCGGGATCTGCCCCTCACCGCAACTATCCTGGCCAATCTTCCGGGCCGGGAGGTGAGGATTATTCCACCCCGTTCCGGCCTGGATCTTTTCGCGCCCGGCATCACCCCCCGGAATCTCACCAGCGGCAAGAAGCATCTTGTCCTCTGCAAAAACCGGGGCCGCTTTCTCAAGCCCTGCCCCGCGACCAGGGAATACCGCTGCTGCGACTATCAGGTGCTCAATGTCGCCATGAACTGCCCCATGGATTGCGTGTACTGCATCCTGCAGGCCTACCTCAACAACCCATGGCTTTCTTTTTTTGTGAACACCGATGATCTGCTGGCCGAACTTGCCACCGCCTTTGCCGAGGCCCCGCAGACCTTCCGCCGCATCGGCACCGGCGAATTCACCGACTCCATGGCCCTGGACCGGGTCACGGGCTTAAGCCGGATCCTCATCGAATTTTTCAAGGACCAGCCCAACGCGGTGCTTGAACTGAAGTCCAAAGCGGTGGCCCTGGACAACCTTCAGCACAGCGCGCATGGCGGCCGCACCATCATGGCCTGGTCCCTCAACAGCACGGAGATCATGGCCAAGGAGGAACTGCGCACCGCCGATCTGGAGCAGCGCTTGGCAGCGGCTGCCCAGTGCGCGGCCTGGGGCTACAAACTGGCCTTTCATTTCGACCCGCTCATCCATCATCCCGGCTGGCAGAAGGGCTACACCGAGACGATCGACCGGCTCTTCGCTGCGGTGCCGGCGGCAAGCATCGTCTGGATCAGCATGGGGGCGCTGCGCTTTCTTCCGGCCCTGAAAAACATCGCCACCGGGCGCTTCCCCAGATCCCGCTTCCTCCATGAAGAGTTTGTTCTGGGGCTCGACAACAAATTCCGCTACTTCCGGCCGCTGCGCACGGAGATGTACCGCCACATGGCGCACCATCTTTCCCGCTATCTGAACCCGGACACCTGCCTCTATTTCTGCATGGAAAGCGACGAGATCTGGCAAGAGGTTTTCGGCTTCATCCCGGAGGAAAAAGGCGGCCTGCCCGCCATGCTCGACCGGGCTGCCCGGGCAAAATGCGGCCCCCCCTGAGCACGGCCCCCATTCCGCCCCCCTTTTGGGTGTTGATTTTTGACCGGCCCATCCTTACTATGATATATCGTTTCCCGGCAGCCATGCCCTGACGGCAACGGAGAGCCCGCACCCGGAAAAGGTTGGTGCGGTCGCGGGAAATAGCCGGTATGATGGGCGGCCATCACTACAGCGCCTCTTTTTTTTGCAAATCTGATCGAGAATATTAAGGAGAAGAAATGGTCAACAAAGTCATCCTCATCGGCAACCTCGGCAAAGACCCGGAAGTGCGCTACTCGCAGGCAGGGGCAGCCATCGCCAGCTTCAATGTCGCCACCACGGAAACCTGGAAGAAACAGGACGGCTCCAAGGAAGAGTTGACCGAATGGCACCGGATCGTGGCCTTTGGCCGTTTGGGCGAGATTTGCGGCGAGTACCTGTCAAAGGGCTCCAAGGTCTTCATCGAAGGACGGCTGCAAACCCGCAAATGGGACGACAAGGACGGCAACACCAAATACACCACCGAGATCGTGGCCCGGGAGATGAAGATGCTCTCTCCCCGCGGCAGCAGCGGCGATTCCGGGCAGGGCCGGCAGTACGACGACCAGCCCTTCCCCGAGCCGGTCATGGGCGATGATGTTCCGTTCTGAGGTTATTTTGCAGAAATAGATATATCCGGAACCGTCACCCCGGGGGAAGCCGGGGCCCAGAAGCCCTTGCATACCGGATTCCGGCCTGCGCCGGAATGACGACACAGGGCGAAATAACAGACGCCAGGACAGACACAGGCAGGCAAGGTATGGATTACTATAAATTACTCGGTGTGAAAAAAAACGCTTCCCCGGAGGAAATCAAGAAAGCCTACCGCAAACTTGCCCTCAAGTATCATCCGGACCGCAACAAGGGGAACAAGGAGGCGGAGGAGCAGTTTAAAAAGATCAGCGAGGCGTACGCCGTTCTTTCCGACAAGGAGAAACGGCAGCAATACGATTCCTTCGGCTCCGCCGGCTTCCAGCAGCGCTATTCCCAGGAGGATATCTTCCGCAATGCCGATCTGGGTGATATTCTGCGGGAATTCGGCATCAACTTCGGCGGGGGCCGCGCCACCTTCCGGAGTTCCGGCGGGGGCGGCGGCGTCTTCGAGGAGATGTTCCGCCAGCCGGGGGCAGGGGGACGCACCAGCCAGGGTTTTCAGGATTTCCGCCAGCAGCAACAGGTGAAGGGCAACGATCTTTCCCTGGAAATGCCCATCGCCCTCAATGAGGTGCTGACCGGCGCCGAAAAGACCATCTCCCTTGGCCGCGGCGGTGCGGCGGAGAGGGTTTCCGTAAAGATTCCCCCTGGAATCGAGACCGGAAAGAAGCTGCGGGTTTCCGGCAAGGGGTCCCCTTCCCCCATGGGGGGCCCGCCGGGCGATCTCTATCTGCTGATCACGGTCGAACCCCACCCGGTCTTCAGCCGGGAAGGGGCGCACCTCTCCATGGATCTGCAAATCCCATACAGCTCCGCCGTGTTCGGCGCCGAGGTGGAGGTTCCCACCCTGGACGGCAAGCAGCTCAAGGTCAAGGTTCCCCCCGGCTGCCAGCCCCAGGCAAAACTGCGCCTGCGCAAACAGGGCTTGCCGGAGGGACGGGGAGGCGAACGGGGAGACCTGCTGGTGAAAATCGTGGTGGCGGTGCCGAAGGATCTGTCGAAGGAACAGCAGGCGCTGGTAGAAAAACTGAAAGAAACGGGGTTGTAGCCCTTCGCCGGGCAGTAGCCCGGACAAACCCGGCTTTGAGTTCGTCAGGAACGCCGAGCAGGGTATTGAAAAACTCGATTTTCCGCCCTGCGTGCGAACCGGGGATGAGCGCCAGATCAACGAGCTCTAACTTGTTGCAATTGCGAGGCAGGACAGAATGCACCTCTGGCCGATCGTGGTTAAAAAAAGCCAGGACGGCTTTTTTTAACATCCTGTCAGAGCAGTATGCCGACAAAAATGGTGGACATGCTGAACATGTATCGCTCCGGCAATCCTCCCCGCATGGCGATATCATCCTCAAGGCGGGTGAGGATCCGGGTCATGATAACCTCGTAGCCCATGTTGAGGTAGCCGTCCGCGCCAGCTTCGTTGGTGAGAAAAAGCAGTTTGCCGTTTTTGTCCTTGTATGTTTTCAGCCGCCAGTTCACCTGACTGAGATTATGGTGGAGCCGTTGCAACCGCTCCAGCGAAATCTGCAGACCGCTCACAAAAATACCCTCGTCCCCGACATTATACGCCTCCACGATGCTTTTCCACAACCCGAGGCTCAGCAGATAGACCCGGTCCGGCTCGACGGTTTCGGGATGGAAGGCGGCAGCGAGGATTTCGTGGGATTGCTTGTACGCATAAATCTGCTCCCCCGTGGGCAGGGGAGCGAAAACAGCATCGATCTTCCGCCGCTGCCGGGCCGGATCTTTCTCATATTTTGGGTTTTTGGCATAAAGCCGGGCAGTGAATTCCCGCAGGGAATTCTGATACTGGCGCACATGATGCCGGATAATACCGACATCCGTGGGGGTAAAAAAACTCCCGAACCCGCCATTGGCGCCGGTTCCTGAAACTCCACAGCCAGGAAGCAACAGCAGGGCGCACCCCAGCAGAATGGCTGCGACTGTTTCGCACGGACCAGGCACAAGCGGTCTCGGCATCACGCACCTCCCGGAAAAATGGTTTCCTGACTACAGCCACGCACACGAGCTGTAACCCATACCCCGTCTTTCCGATGATAGCACAGTTTCCCCCTGCGGCTGCCGACAAAAAAAACGCCATATCTGGCTTTTTTAAACAGTCTGCTAGATATCCGCCCCGGTTATCTTGACCAGCGCCTCCCGATAGCGGGACGCGGTCTTCTCGACGATTTCCCGAGGCAGTGGGGGCGGCGGCGGATTTTTCCCCCAATCGAGGGTGGAGAGATAGTCGCGGAGAAACTGCTTGTCAAAACTCGGCTGTCCCGCGCCGGGCTGGTACTGATCCTTCGGCCAGAACCGGGAGGAATCCGGGGTCAGCACCTCATCGATGAGAATAATCTCGCCGTTATACATACCCAACTCGAACTTTGTATCGGCAATGATGATTCCCCTGCCAAGGGCGTAATCCGCCGCCTTGACATAGAGACGCACGCAGATATCCTTGATCCTGGCGGTCTGCTCCTTGCCTAACATATTTTCCATCTCGGCCAAGGAAATGTTCTCGTCGTGCGCGCCAAGCGCCGCCTTGGTGGAAGGGGTGAATAGCGGCTCGGGGAACTTGTCCGACTCCCGCATTCCCGCGGGCAAGGCAAAGCCGCATACGGTCGGGTCTTTTTTATAGGCCTGCCAAAAGGAGCCCGAGAGATAGCCGCGGACAATACACTCCACCGGCAGGGGCTTGGCCTTTTTCACCAGCAGGCTGCGCCCAGCCAACTGCTCCCGGTATGGGGCGCAGGCTACCGGATATTCCTCAACATTGGCCGTGATCAGATGATTGGGCACAATGTCCTTGAGATAGTCAAACCAGAAAAGGGAAAGCTTGGTCAGAATCGCGCCCTTGTTCGGGATGGGGTCATCCATGACCACATCAAAGGCGGAGATCCGATCCGAGGCCACCATCAGCAGGTGGTCTTCCACCTCGTAGAGATCCCGGACCTTGCCGCGATGCAGCAGATGGAGGCTGGCAAAATTCGTTTGCGTAATGGGTGTTGTCATGACTTTTTCCTTATCAATAAAATTACAGGGCGGAGGGCACTGGAATGCCGATGCCTATTAAATAGGATACTTTTTTTCAAGCCGCTTGCGCGATATTTTTTCAGGAGCCGTTCAGAAACATCAGGCCATTCATGTTGCCTACTGTACGGCTCCTTATGCCATTGGCTGCCTAAAACGGCCATGTTATTTTTTGACGATGGCTTATCCGGACTCAGCCGCGATAAAACCACTTCTTGATCTCCTCGGAGGTAAAGCTCTTGGCCACCGGCCGGCCATGGGGGCAATGGGAAAAAACCTCGGCCCGCTGCATTTCGTCCAGCAGCGCTTCGGCTTCCGTGGCGGCCAGCCTTTGCCCCGCCTTGATCGCCGCCTTGCAGGCCATATCGGAGAGGACCTCCTCGGCCCGCACCCCGCCTCTGCCCGAGCCAGGCTCGCCGAACCTGGCAAAGATACCGGCCATCACCTCTTCAACCGGAGAGCGGTCAAGCACCGCGGGCACGGCCTTCACCACCTGGCTGGCCCCTCCAAAATCCTCGATCTCGACCCCGAGGGCACGGATCTCCTCGGCATACTCCTTAAGAATCTGGAGCTCCTCCAGGCTGCACTCCATGACCCTTGGGAACAAAAGGGTCTGCCGGGCGATTTTTTTGCTGGCAAACTGCCTTTTCAACGTTTCAAACAACAGCCGTTCATGGGCGGCATGCTGGTCAACGGCAAGCAGTCCGTTTTCCGTGGCGCAGAGCAGGTAGGTGTCCAGCACCTGCCCGAGATAGCGCAATCCGCCACGGGAGGGGGCTCTCTCCTCCCCGGCCGCGGTCAGAGACTGGGGCTGCTCGGCCCCACAATTGCCTTTCGAAAAGAGGGGCTTTTCTGAAGCAGGCTGAGGAACCGACGGCACGGCAGCGCCAGCAGCCGCAAAAAGCGGCAACGGCTCCTGCGCCTCAGGGTCGGCAATGGCAGAACCCGGCTCATACGCCTTGGCTGGAGCGGATTTGGCCTGCTCCTGCCCCCTGTCCTGATCAAAAACTGGAACCCGGAATATCTCCTTTTTCAAGGCCCGCTGATGATCCGCCATGGCACCCTGAACCGCGGCGACCACGGCCTGATGCACCGACGACGGCTTATGGAACCTGACCTCCTGCTTTGTGGGGTGGACATTCACATCAACGCTTGCAAGCGGCAGGCTCAGAAAAATCACCCCGCCCACCCCCCGGCCCTTCATGAGATAGTTCTGCAGCCCTTCGCCCACCGCGTGGGCTACCAGGCGGTCATGGATCGCCCGGCCATTGACAAATATTCGCAAGCGTCCGGCAGCAGGGGCGTCCGGCGGCAGAAGATACCCCCAAACCCCAGGCTCGGTCTCGTCCTGGGCTTGGCGCTCCACCTCCACCAATGCGCCCCCTCCCTTGCCAAAAATCCGTTCCGCCCTGCTCCGTGGGGTGTCAAGCCGCGAAGGCAGCCGCAACACCTCGCGTCCGTCCACGCTGAAACTCACCCCCAGTTCCGGGCGGGCCAGGGCATAATTCTTCACCACCTCTTCGATATGGGCCAGTTCCGTGCGGGTGGATTTTAAAAATTTTTTCCGGGCCGGGACATTGCCGAAAAGATCCGTCACCTCAAAGGAGGTGCCTGGGCTGCCCCCCATCTCATGCACCTTGAGAACCGTGCCGAAGCGAAGATCAACCTGGGTTCCCAGCTCTTGGGTTGCGAGACGCGAGGTAATCCGCACCCGGGAAACCGAGGCGATGCTGGGCACGGCCTCGCCTCGAAACCCGAGGGAACGAATGGCGCCAAGCTCGGCCAAGCTTGTGATCTTGCTGGTGGCATGGCGCTCCAGACAGAGGAGCACATCATCCTGATCCATGCCTGAGCCGTCGTCAATCACCCGGATCAGGCGGGTGCCGTCGCCTTCCACCTGGATACCGACCTGGGTTGCCCCGGCATCGATGGCGTTCTCCAGCAGCTCCTTGACCACCGAGGCAGGCCGCTCGACAACCTCGCCGGCCGCGATCTGGTTGGCCAGATTTTCCGGAAGAATCCTGATCCTGGACAAAACTCAGAGCACACTCAACATGTGAAGTTTCAGCCACTCCTCGTCCCACCACTCCACCGGATCGACAAAGATGCCGTTGACCAGCATGCTGAAGTGAAGGTGATCTCCCCCCGCCATGCCGGTGGTGCCGGAAAGGCCGAGAATCGCGCCCTTCTCAACCATGCTGTTCAGGGGAACATCAATCTGGCTCAGATGGGAGTAGAGGCTGAAAATCCCCTGGCCATGATCCAGGATAACGGTATTTCCGTAAATCCCAAGATACTCGGCAAAAACCACCAGCCCCCGGTTGGCGGCCTCGATATCGGCATGTTCAAGCGAGGCGATGTCCACCCCCAGATGCACCTGCTCGTCGATCTTCTCGCCGTTGTAAAGATACGTCCGGTGATCGGCGTATCCTGCCCGCGGGCTCCCCTGCATCCGCCCGAAACGGCCATCCCAAAGACGTTCCGGCTGAAATTTCGAACAAACCTCCTGAATTTTCTTGTAATTGGCCGCCCGGATGTCGTTGTTCACCGAAACAAACTGCTCCACCGGCGTGCCGCTCAATTCCGGATAATGGGAGGCGAATTCCGGCAGCTTGGCGGAGAGAAACCCGTCTCCGATGCTGATCTTGTCACTGGCAACCTTGCGCAGATGCAGGTTCATGGCAAAGGGAGCCTTGGCCTCGTTTCCGGCCTGGTCTTCCGCAACCACAAAGGCCTTTTCCAGTGCGGCGATATCGTGGGGCAGCCCCATGCAGGCGCCATAGACCCCCTCGCCCCGCTTGGGCAGAGGAAAACCCGGGTAGAAGATCTCGTTGATCAGCACTCCGTGCCTGCCCGCCGCCTCGCTGACCCGGTAGATAACCACCCCGGCGCCGCCGCCTTTGATGTACCGGGGCGACTCCATCACGCTGATCGCCGGCGGCTTGGTGTCGATGACGACAACCGTGGAGTGTACGGTGACATTGCCCCTGAACCAGTTCCACCAAGAATAATCAACCGCCGTCACCACCAATTCCGCCGAGCCGTCCATGAAGCCCAGACTCTTGGGCGTGATCTCGAAGGCCTCCTCGATCTGCTTGGGCCCCCCTCCGGCGAGAGACCCCGCCTTGGGATAGCTTTTTTCAAGCAACACCACCTTCTTGCCCTCCTGAAGGAGGGAAACCTTGATGGAACTCAAACCACTCTCGGCATCACTTGCAACCACGGACATCTGCCGGGCAAGGCCGATGTGGGAGCTCTCCCCATTGAGCGTTACCCGGGGGTTTTCCATCTCCCCCACCAGCCAGAAAAAAACCGCCAGCATAAGCCCGAACAATCCCAAGCCCCCAATAATCAGGGAGGGAAGTGCGCTCCTGTTTTTCTTCGCTTTGTCAAACGGGTCAAGATTCATGCATCCATCCTCTTCACACGGGCGTTCCGGACACGGAACCTTTTAAAATGGCAACTTTACCCGGCAGGAACATCACCCAGGGACTTTCTCGTTTTCAAATTGTGGCGATAATACCATGAACCGAACCATGATTCCAGAGCTCTTAAGCCGTTATGCAAAAGAAAAATGAGCCTCAGCGGCAGGATAACAATGGCGGCATACAGAGCCGTATCGGCACGGTCCGGCAAGGTCTTTGTCCCGTAACGGCTCTTAATCTCTTGACAGGAAAAACCATCCTCATATAGTGTGCGAGGTGTTTTCCCGGAGAGAATCAGAGGCAACGAGCATGAAAAATTTTCATACCGTCATCGTGGGGGGCGGTCCGGGAGGACTGGCCTGCGCCACCCTTCTCGCCCGACAGGGCAAAGAAGTTCTGGTCCTTGAGCGAAACAGCGTTATCGGCCCCAAGGTCTGCGCCGGCGGCATTCCCTCCGCAGCCCATGGCCTCGGTTTCCCGGAAACCCTGTGGGAAAAGTCCTTCGCCAGCCAGCACATCAACAGCAACTGGCAGCACGCCGTCATCCAAGACGACAGCCCCATTATCCGCACCGTTGACCGGGGCAGGCTCGGGCGATGGATGGCCGACAGAGCCGTGGACGCAGGAGTCAGCATCGCCACAAGCGCCCTTGTTCTCAAGATCGGGGAAAACCGGGTGCATACCCGGGGGGGGGAGGAGTTCGGCTTTTCCTTCCTGGTGGGCGCCGATGGGAGCAGTTCCCTGGTACGCCGCCAGCTTGGTCTTCCCACGGAGCAGATGGGGGTGGGCATCAACTACCAGGTGCAGGGCAACTTCCCCGAGATGCAGTGGCACCTGGACACCGAACTTTTCGGCAACGGCTACGCCTGGATTTTCCCCCATCAGGACACCGCCTCCATCGGCGTATATGCCCGGCGCAGCACGAGCAAACCCAACATCCTGCTGAACCGCCTGCACCAGTGGGGCGCCCGCTACAACCTGGAACTCAAGTCGCGCCAGCCGCAGGCCGCCCTGATCAACTCAGATTTTCGCGGCTGGCGTTTTCACAACCGCTTTCTGATCGGCGATGCGGCGGGCCTTGCCTCGGGACTCACCGGCGAAGGCATTTATTCGGCGATCGTTTCCGGGGAAGAAGCGGCGCGCACCATCCTTGATGCCGGGTATGAAAGCAAAAAAATGACCCAGCTCATCAAGAGGCATCACCAGCATAGCCGCATCCTCGAACTGGCCTCCGGCGGCAAACTGGCCGGAAAAATCGTCCTGGAATCCCTGATTTTCTGCCTGCGCACCGGCCTTATCCCTTTCCGCGCCCTGGAAATGGGCATCGATCAACCCTCATGAAGGATCTGCCCGTGAACCCTGACCCGAAAAAGAACAAAACCCGCCTGCTCAATATCCTGTTTCTTGCCGGGTGTGCAGCCATCCTTGCTTTTTTGCTCAAGGCGCCGCCGGAATCAACAAAAAAGCTGCCCCAGGATGAAATCCACCTGCAATTCTACCCCCTGGACAAAAAGGAAGCGGAGAAGCACTGCGCCTCCTGCCATGCTTCCGAAGGCCAAGCCCCTCTTCCAGAAGGCCATCCGCCGAAATACCGGTGTCTTTTCTGCCACAAGAAATACCAATAAGATGAAACTCACCATTACCCTTTCAGACCTTGCCGTCACCTTAGCCCTTGGCCGCTATCTCGGCAAGACAGCCCGCCCCGGCGAGGTGATCACCCTGGGCGGCTCCCTGGGGGCGGGGAAAACCACCCTCACCCAGGCCATCGGCCAGGGATTGCTGGTGCCCCCATCCTGTTACATAACCAGCCCCACCTTCAGCCTCCTGCACGAATATCCCGGGCGGCTGCCCCTCTATCATCTGGATCTCTATCGCTTGAGCGATGAAACGGAAATAGAGGATCTCGGCGTGCTGGAATATCTTTACGGCACAGGACTCAGTGTGATCGAATGGCCGGACCGGCTGGGCAGCCTGATGCCCGCGGAACGGCTGCACATCGAGCTCACCCTGCTCAGCGAGACGGCCCGGCTGGCTGAATTAACCGGATATGGCGGGGGATGGGAGGAAAAAATCGCCGCGCTGCGGGCTGACCCGCAATGGCGCGGATAAACAGCAACGGTTGAAGAAGCAGGGGCTGCAACGGGTCAGGAAGGGTCGTTGCCCTTCGGTGACGAAATCCCGGGCATCATCTCGCCGAGGATCATGGTCAGCTTTGCCTTGATAATGGGCTTGGTGAGGAAGCCGTTCATTCCTGCCTCGTAACAGGCGGTTTCATCCTCTTTTCTGGCGTGGGCCGTGAGCCCGACGATCCCCAACGGCTGCTTGAGGGCGCGCAAGCCGACATAGTCCTGCCGCAGGGCCGAATCGGCCTCAATCGCCCTGATTCTTCTGGTGGCCTCCATGCCGTCCATATTCGGCATCTGCACATCCATCAGAACAAGGTCAAAGGCTTGGTGCCGCAAATGCTCGAGAGCCTCGGTCCCATCGGAAGCCACCTCGATCTCGTACCCTTCCCGGGTGATGAGGATGCCGGCCAGCCGCTGATTAACCGCGTTGTCCTCGACCAGAAGAATCTTTCCGCCTCGCCCTGTCTTTTCACGGTACGCTTCCTTGCGCTCCTGCAAGGAGATGATCTCCGCCGGGGCTTCTTCCAAAGGAATCACGAAGAAAAAGGTGCTGCCCTTTCCCAACTCGCTCTCCACCGCGAGATGGCCGCCCATGAGCTCCACGAGCTGGAGGCAGATGGCCAGCCCCAGACCTGTCCCCCCATATTTCCTGGTGGTCGAACCGTCTGCCTGGGTAAATTTTTCAAAAATCGCCTCAACCCGGTCGGCGGGGATACCTATGCCGCTGTCGCGCACCGAAAACCGGCTGACAATACGACCGGCAGCGGAACGTTCATAGGCAACCTTGATGTCAACCCCGCCCTGCTCCGTAAACTTCATGGCGTTTCCAGCCAGATTTATCAAAATCTGACGCAGCCGGTTGCAGTCGCCCATTATTCTTTTCGGGATCCGGCTGTCGATTGTGCTGGCAACGACAACCCCCTTTTCCCGGGCGGGAATCTTGAACATGGCGACCACGTTATCGATCATCTCGGCGAGATCAAACGGCTGGTGCTCAAGTTCGAGCTTGCCCGCCTCGATTTTAGCCAGGTCAAGAATGTCGTTGATCAGCGTCAGCAGGCTCGTCGCGGACTGGGTGATGGTTCGGGCATATTCAAGCTGCTCTTCCGCCAAAGGGGTTTCGGAGAGAAGTTCGCTGAAACCGATGATGGCATTCATGGGCGTTCGCAGCTCATGGCTCATGTTGGCCAGAAAATCGCTCTTCAGTCGGCTGATCTCCTCAAGCCGCACATTGGCCTCACGCAACTCGGCGGTTTGCTTGGCGATTTCGCTTTCCAGCGTGCGGGCATACTCTTTCTCCCGCTCCTGATTGAGCCGGTACTGACGATAGTTGTCCTCAATCAGCTTCCCGTGCTGCTGCTGGAGGATGCTGATCTGCCGGACCGACTGCTCATGATCCGCGACAAGCATCTCCCGCTCCTGCCTGTACAGGGCGAGCTCAAGGGTATTGCGCAAGAGGGAGGCGATCGCGGAACCTGGCTCCCAATCATCTTCCGGGGAGGCAGTGCAGGAAATGACCAGCACCGCCGAAAACTTTGCCAACGATATCGCGTGGCACCGGGTGCCGTTATCCGCCTTTCCCGTGATAAAGCCATCGGTGGCCTTGGCCTCGCGAACCAGTTTTTCACGCACCGGCAAGGCGACAGCCAGGGGCCGGGCTCCATCAAGCACAGCCCCGGACTCACTCACCAGGAGCATCGAGGCCTCGGGCAACAGGGCATCGAGGATCGCCAAAAAACTTTGCAGCTCCGCATCGGCGTCGATCAGATCATCAAATATGGCATCAAAGGTGGGCTCGGTCATCAGCGTTTCACTCGTCCGACTCGTACAATTCTTTGGCCTTGGCCATTTCTCCGGGAAGATCCCTGATAATGATCTTGTAATCCGCCACCTTCTCCTTCACATGCTGGCTCAACTCGGGGGGCAATGGCTCGATGGGCCCGGGGATGGCCCAATACTGCATCTTTCCGGCCATGAATTCCGCCAGTTGCAGAATACTGCCGGTGCTGGAAACGGATTTCACCTGCTTGCCGAGATGATGCGACTTGATGGAGCCGAGCACCTCCTGGGGCAATCCCCATTCCTTGGCAAGAAGATAACCCACCTCGGCATGATCGGCGCCAATGGCGCTGCGTTCGCACTCGATCAGGGTTCCCTTTCCTTCCCGGTAGGCCCTGCAGGCTTCGCGCAGCGCCTCCCCGGCTATCTGATTTTCAACGATGAGCCCGATGTCATGGATGATGCCGGCCAGAAAAACATCCTCGCCCTCCTTGCCGAAAATACGCTTGGCAATCATTCCCGAGAGGATGGCCACGGTGGCGGAATGCATCCAGAGTTTCGGAGCCGAAAAATCAGCGTCTTCACCCTTGAACAGCCCGCGCAACCCTTCAACCGCCACCAGATTGCGGAGCTGCTTCATGCCTGCAAAAACCACGGCCTTGGAAATGGATTCGACTTTTTGGGACAGGCCGAAATAGGGGCTGTTGACAAGACGCAACAAGCGGGTGACCAGAACAGGGTCGAGCCTGATGATCTCCTCGAAATCCTGCATGGTGCTGCGATCGTCATTGACCAGTTGAGTCACCTTGATCGCCACATGCGGGAGCGTTTTCAGCTCGGTGAATTTTCGAAGTATTTCTTTGGCGCTGGGCATGGTTCAGCCAGAGGAATTCAGGGAAGAGATTTTCCCTGCAACAGGTGGTCTTTCCGCCCTGGTCACTTTCATTGCCGTTCGGCAAAAGCCGTGAGAAGGGCGGCAAGCTGGGCGGCGAGCGCGTTTCCCTGGGAAAGATCGCCGGCACGGCCTTTCTTTTCAAGCTCGGCCGCGATTTTTCGCACACCTTCCACCCCGAGGCTGGCGGAGGCGCCCTTGATGCTGTGCGCGGCATCAGCCACAGCCATGGCGTCTTCCGCGGCAAGGCCTTCGTTGATCCGCGCCAGATCAGAGGCGGAAGAATCGCGAAACAGCACCAGCAGTTCCGCCAGCATCCCTTCGTCGTCTCCGGACTGCTCCAGGGCGAAATTCCTGTCCCACTCAAGGTCTGCCATATCTGTTCCTTATCAAGAAATTAGTGGTCGCCACAGCCGGAAATCAATAAGGAGGCAACGACGCACCATCATTCAAACCACGGTTGCAGCTTATTGGTTATCATACAGAAAGTGGTGCCGATCAGCAAATGTATAAATGGGGAAAACTCCGCGCCGTATTTTTTCTCCTGCGAACCGAGGAGAAAAGCACCCCCTATGCTCCGGCCAAGACCGCCTCTATCCGGGCAAGAGGAATGACCCCGGCCCTGAACAGGCGAATCTTGCCCTCCTGATAGCCCAGGAGGGTCGAACCCTGGCCGCCTGGGGTCAGTCCACCGTCAAGAACAATATCCACCTCCGGACCCAACTGCACAGACACGCCGTCGGCAGCCACCGCCGCGGGTTGCCCGGAAAAATTCGCGCTGGTAGCCGTTATCGGTCGGCCAAAGGCCTTGACAAGTTTCCGGGCCACGGGATGGGAAGAAACCCGCACCCCAATGGTGCCCCGGGAGCCGGTAAGCAACTCCGGCAAGGATTGAGCCGCTGGAAAGACAAGGGTCAATGGCCCGGGCCAGAATCTATCCATCAGCAGAGGAAAGAGGGGGGGGATCTCGGCGACAAGATGGGTAAGTTGGGAGGAATTGTCGATAATCAACAGGACCGGCTTGTCGGGAGAACGTCCTTTCAGGGCAAAAAGACGGGACACGGCCGCCTGATTGAAAGGATCAACCGCCAGCCCGTAATATGTTTCCGTAGGAAAGGCGACAACCCCTCCCGAGCGAAGAACCGCACAGGCTTGGGCCAGGGCCGCTTCCGTCACAAGGGATTGCGCCACGGTTTCCCTGTCACGCACTTCCAACGAGCCGTTGCGCCTTTTCCTCAACCTCGCGGGCCATCTCTTCTTTAAAGGCGACAAGCCGTGCCGCCAACTGGTCATCGGCAAGGGCCAGGATCTGCGCCGCAAGAATAGCCCCATTTTTCGCGCCGGCCTTGCCGATGCCCATGGTGGCCACCGGCACCCCCGGCGGCATCTGCACCGTGGAAAGCAAGGCGTCAAGCCCGTTTAGGGAAGAGGAGTCAACCGGCACCCCGATAACGGGCAGGGTGGTATGGGCCGCCAGTACTCCGGCCAGATGGGCCGCCATCCCCGCCGCGGCGATGATGATCTTCAGGCCGCGCCCCTTGGCGCTGCTTGCATATTCCAAGGCCCGCGCCGGGCTCCGGTGGGCCGAAGCCACCGTTATTTCGTAGGGGATATCCATCTTCTGCAAAAAATCCACGCACCCCTGCATAACCGGCAGGTCCGAATCACTGCCCATGACAATGCCAATCATAACTCACTCCCCTTTGCGATCATAATTATTCGCCAGAAACAAAATCCACTATGTCACTATGCACAATAAACGTTCAGCAGCGACGCTTCGCTGCTGTCGCAGATGCGTGTGTCAATTGTCGGCAGAAGTGCCGCCAAAGAGGCCTGTGAAGTGTGCCATTGCACACGAGCAAGCCGATGACAGCTAAGCGAGCGAGACTGCGAAGCAGATGCGGTGCTGCTGAACGTTTATTTTCGGTCCAAGGCCTTGCGGCCGATATCCTTTCGGTAGTAGCAGCCGTCCCAACCGATCTCCTCCACGGCCTTGTATGCCTTGCCAATGGCATCCCGCACCGTGTCGCCGATGGCGGTCACTCCCAATACCCGGCCGCCGTTGGTGACGACCGCATCTCCCTGCCAGGCGGTGCCGGCGTGAAAAACCACCACGTCCTTGTGCGCCCCAGCCTTGGCAAGACCATGGATGACCTTGCCGTTTTCATACTTGCCGGGATAGCCTCCGGCCGCCATAACCACGCAGACCGTGGGGCGCGGGTCGATCTCCAGGGATATCTCGGAAAGGCGGCCATCGATCACCGCCTCCATGACCTCCACGAGATCGGTTTTGAGCCGCATAAGCAAGGGCTGGGCCTCGGGGTCGCCAAAGCGGCAGTTGAACTCAAGCACCTTGACCACCCCCCTGTCAATCATCAACCCGGCATAGAGCACCCCTTTATAGGGGCAGCCTTCCGCAGCCAGACCCTTGACCGTGGGCAGCATCACGGTTTCCATGACCTGGCGGTGCAGGGATTCGGTCACCACCGGCGCAGGGGAATAGGCTCCCATGCCGCCGGTGTTCGGGCCCTTGTCACCATCAAAAATCGCCTTATGGTCCTGGGAGGTCGGCAGGGGCAGGACCGTCTCTCCATCGGTGAAGGCAAGAAAAGAGGCCTCTTCCCCAGAGAGAAATTCCTCGATCACCACCCGGCTGCCTGCCTCGCCAAAGGCCTTTTCTTTCATGAACAGGTCCACCGCCGCCTTTGCCTCGGCAAGGGTCTGGGCCACCACCACGCCCTTGCCAGCAGCCAAACCATCGGTTTTAACCACCAAGGGGGCGGACTGTTTTTCCACATAACGGTGGGCCTCTTCCCTGTCGGTAAATGCGGCGTAAAAAGCAGAGGGAATATGATATTTTTCAAGCAGATCCTTCATGAAAACCTTGCTGCCTTCAAGGGTGGCGGCGTTGCGCCGGGGGCCGAACACCCGCAGCCCTTTTTCTTCAAAATAATCAACGATGCCCAAGGAAAGAGGGACTTCAGGGCCGATTACGGTGAGGTCAATCCCTTTCTGGTGCGCAAAGTCGGCAAGCGCGTCAATATCGGTGGCGCCGATCGCAACGCAGGTTGCCAGTCCGCTGATCCCGGCATTGCCCGGTGCGCAATAAATCTCCGTCACCCTGGGGCTCTGCCGCAACTTCCAGACCAGGGCATGCTCCCTGCCGCCCGAACCAACAACCAGAATCTTCATCAAACATCTCCTCGGCTTGTTCCTGAAATAATCTTTTATCCCCCCGGAGTCATTAGGAAATACCAAAAAACCGGAGGGATGTATTTTACCCCAAAACCGCAGGACAAGAAAGTAATAAACCGTTGCGAACCACAAATGTATCACCTGGAGAGTCAAAACCGGGACAGGAGTCCTCCCCTTGACGCATGCAACCCGCCGTTCCGGCCGTCGCCCAACAAATCCCTGCGCCTGCCGGAGAAAATCCGGCTTTCTTCAGAAAAAACTTTTGCCTTGACACCCGAGGCTTCCACCTCTATGATAGGCCGAAAAATGAATGAATACACATTCATAAGTCAACCATCCCCACGACCGCCACCTCAACGTATCCTGCTCACCCATGAGAACCTCGGACAAACATACCAAGATCATCGAAGCGGCCATCACCGTTTTTGCCAGAAAGGGTTTTTTCAGCGCCCGCATTTCCGACATCGCCAAGGAAGCCCAGGTGGCCGACGGGACCATCTACCTCTATTTCAACAACAAGTACGACATCCTTATTTCACTGTTCGAGGAAGAGATCGGCAAGATCATCCTGGAGGTTAAACTCCTCCTGGAAAAAGAGACCGATCCCCGGAAGATGCTCCACATCTTTGCCCTCCACCACATGCAGCTCATGGAGGAGAAAAAAGAGCTTGCCGAGGTTTTGCAGATGGAGTTGCGCCAGAGCAACAAGTTCATGAAAGAATACAGAAATACCAAGTTTATTGAATATGTGGATGTGGTCTCGGCCATTATCCACAAGGGCCAGGAAGAGGGGGTGTTCCGCAAAAGCCTCCTGCCGGGCGTCTTCAAGCGGGCCTTTTTCGGGGCGCTGGATGAAACCTCCAGGCTCTGGGTTCTGTCGCCGGACCACAGCTACACCATTGACGAAGCGGCCCGGCAGATCAGCGATATCTTCATTTCCGGCATTATGACGGACTCGTAAAAAAAGGCCACAGGGCCTTTTTCAAGTTCCGAGTGCTGAGTTCCGCGTGCTCGGTACTTTGCACTCAGCACTCCGCTTTAAGCCCGCTCCGGGGGCTTGATCTCCATAACCTCCAGTTGCCGCACCCCGCCGGGGGTTTTCACGGTGATTTCGTCCCCCACGCTTTTCCCGATCATGGCCCGGCCGATGGGGGAAAGCACGGAAATGCTGCCCTTGCTCACGTCCGCCTCCAGTGGTCCCAGAAGCTGATACCGGATCTCGTCGTCGGTATCCAGATCGACAAGGGAGACAACCGTGCCGAAAACCACCCGGGAACAGTCCACGGCGGAGCAGTCGATAACCTCGGCCCGCCCCAGCTTGTCCTTGAGCTCCATGATCCTCCCTTCGATGTGCCCCTGGCGCTCCTTGGCCGCATGGTATTCGGCATTTTCCTTCAAATCGCCGTGCCCACGCGCCACCTCGATCGCCTCAATGACCGCGGGACGCTCTTTCTTCTGCAGACGATCAAGCTCCTGACGCAACCTGGCATACCCCTCCTGAGACATGGGAATACGCTCAACCATAACATCCTCCTTGCCAAACAATACAACTCCATAAAAAAAATGGCCGTTTTCCCGGCAGGTAATCGCAGCAGCGATCGCCCCGGTCTAAACGGCGAAAATATCCTTCAACCCATCAACGCCAGCGCACTCCGGTCTCCGGAGAGGCAGGACAACAGCAAACCCTTCAATTAGCACACGACAAAAAAGATTGCAAGGGAAAGCGGTCCGGAAAAAGCAGGACTACCAGCGGTAAATGGCCGAAAGAAAAAACTCCTTGGCCCGGTAATCAGGGCCTGAGGTCAGTTCCGTTGTCGCGGAAAAAATGACCTGCGGGGCATATTCCACAAAAAATCCTCCCTTCCAGGTTTGCATGGCATACCCCATCTCGTCATAGACCACGGCATACTCAAGATCATAGTACCGGGGAACACCGCGCCGGAACTGATCATCGGAAAGCTGGTGCCGGAAATACACGGCGAAGCGGTTCTGCCAATAATTCATCGGGGTCCAGTACGGGTGGTCAGAGGCGCCAAACCCGTCCGCCAGCAGAACACCGTCGCCTCTGCCCGCCGCGGTGTCCTTAAAATCGTAGGTATAGGAAAACTTCAAAAATGCCGGGTCAAAAAAAAGCAGGTAGGCAGCCCACACATCATATCCTTTCATGGTATTGTTGTCGGAAAAATCGGAAAAAAGATACCCGCCTCCCGCCTGGACGCTGGGAACCATGTCCAAGACAAAATCCGCCTTGTAGTCCTGCTGCACGATATTCCGGCTCAGGCTGGCCAGGGTATCGTGCTTGACATCCCGCCCGTAGGAAAGAATGCCGGTCACCCGGTCTCCCAGACGCCCCTCCGCGGCCAACTCAACCAGGGCGGTGTCGGGCCGGCTGTTTTCCAGCACCTCCGCTCCTGCCCCGCCGCGCAGGAGAAGATGCTCATTGATATTGGCTGCGTAGGAAACAAAGGCGCGGTTTCCACGAATCTTGCCGGTGCCGCCGGGATCCTGGTAGTCGAGCCGGGCAAGATTCACCGCCAGATCATGCTGGAGATACGGCGAATATTGCAGACTGGCCCCTTCCCAGCTTTTTCTGATCGCCTTATAGCCCGACCTTCCCTCCTCCCGGAGATAGCCATACCCCAGCGCGGCCCTGGGTTGGCGTTTCAACTCGTTTCTCTCCCTGGCCTCGGCCAAACCTGGGAACTCTCCTCCTGCAGCACCGATATCCTCATACAGTGCGGCTTCATGGCCCAACTGCCCGAACCGGCTGTAAATCCCGGCCAGATCAAACTGCAGGGAGGCCTCCGCAGGATATTCCCGCAACAGCTCTCTGAAGTAATTTGCCGCGGCCAGATACTCGCGCCTGAGCACCGCTTGCCTGGCGGTTTTCTCGAGGGAGAACTGCTTTTGCCAGCGGTATTGGGCGTAAAACCCAACGGCCATCCGATTCAAGGCCATTGCCCTTTCCCCGGATTCAAGCACGGCCGTGGGCGCCATAAGCCCATCGGTCACGGTTTGCCTGGCACTCTCGGCCACGGTCAACCGCGTCCACACACCAGGCTCTTCGGGCTGCGGCAAGGGAACCTTCCGCTCCCGCGCCAGAGCAACGATACTGTCCGCCACCGTGGGCTGAAGAAAACCATCGTACATGGCCACGCTCTTTTCCCACTCATATTCGGCCCAGAGTATCCGCGCCTTGAGCAAGAGCATGTCGGGGCGCAACGTTCCCTGGGGAAAACGTTCCGTCACCGCCCTGGCCTCGGCAAAACGGCCATGGTGGAAAAACAGATGGGCAAGACGCACGACGGCAAATTCCTGTTCCGGAAAATCCCTGACAATACTCTGCCAGAGTTCAATAGCCGGGCCGACCTCGCCGTTGGCCTCCCGGGCCGAGGCAGCCAAGGAACGGATGGAGACAGATTCAGGATATTGCCGGCCAGCCAGATCCGCCCTCTCGCATAGCTCCGCAATCAGCCCTTCTTCCGCCATGGCCTGCAGAAGATCGAGCGCAAGGCCATGGTCCTGGGCGGACTCCGTCAGTATCCGCTGAAAAAGCGCCTTTTCAGCGCCGCTCTTCCCCTGGGCACGATAAATCCGCAACAGAAGCAGACCTGCCTCGGGCTTGCCCCCCTGACCAGACACGGACCCGGCCACCTCCTCGGCCTCGCCATACTGACCATCGGCCAGCAAGAGCCGGGCGAGCAACAGCTTGTTTTCTGTGCTCTCAGGCAATTCCCTCACCACCTGCCGGGCGAGCTTGACCGCATCCCCGGTCGCGCCTTCGGCCGCCAGCAGCCGTGCCCACAGCAGCCTCGGGTCAGAGACTTCTTGGGCCAAAGGCCCTATCATCCGGGCTGCTCCGGCTCCCTGCCGCGCGACGTTGCTGTCCTGTTGCGCCAACTGACCAAGCCAGACCCGGGCTTCGGCAAAATGCTTTTCTTGAAGAGCCAAGGCAAACAAGCGGGCAAGAACCGCACTATCCCGCGGATAACGAAGATAGGCCTGCCGCAAAACCTGTTCCGCCTCATAGGGCAAGCCGTTCTGCCGGTAGGTCTCGGACAGGCCGAGAAAAGCAGCCATGGTCAGTTCATCGCCAACCTGATCCTGTGCAAGTATGCCGGTATAGTATTCTCTGGCCGCACCCTGGGCGGCTGCCGCATTCAAGGCCTTGGCAATGTGCAACTGCGTCTGCGGAGAGGCGTACAGCTCGGGAAATTTTTCCTGCAGCCGGGCCAGATGGCTCTGGGTTTTCCGCAGCAGACCAAGCTCTCCTGCCAACAGGACGCAACGCAGCCGGAACTCTCCGGTTGCGTCGGCCCCATCCGGAAGCTGTTCATACAGGGACAGCGCCTTGGCTGAACGATCAAGCCCCTCGCACGCCAAGGCCTGACCGGCCAAAACCTCGGGCGTCCTTACCCCGAGGGCTTCCAGCCGGGAAAAGATCTCCAGGCTTTTTGCCAGCTCCCCCCGGTCCAGGTACATGCCTGCCAGTTTTTTAAGAACCGTTGCGTTTCGGGGTTCCATGCGGACGAGAACCTCAAGCACTTCGAGAAGTTTTTCCCGCCGCGCCAGATGGCCCCACATGGCGCTGGCCTCTTCTTCATTGCCGCTCGCCAGCAGAACCTTGGCCCGTTTGGCCAGAATCTCAGGATCATCGGGGGTGACCGCCAGGATTTGGTCATATAGGGCAACAGCCTCCCGCAACTCGCCGCTCGCCTCATAGAGTGCGGCGCCGCGCGACAAGTTTTCCAGGTCGGGCCGAGGCTCAAGCCTGAGGCTGCGTCCCAGGGCCATCCCTCCCGGCGTGTTCCCCAAAACGGCATGGAAGTCGATTACCTGCCGCAGCACCTCTTTATCTTCGGGCTTGAGGGAGATATAGCGTTCAAAATAGGCCAGGGCCTCGGGGAGACGGGCAAGGGAGGCATGGATCTGTCCAAGGCGCTTGAGGAGCCTGGGAGAGGAGGGCTCCTTCTCAAGGAGGGGGAGAAGATGGGCCAAGGCATCCTCCCCTTTGCCGCCCTTCAGATAGTAGGCGGTCAACCGTTCCTTTGCCTCGGCGCTCTTGGAGATGTGGGCCAAACGCTGCCAGTACTCAACCGCCTGGCTCTCAAACCCGGATTTGTCATACGTCTGGGCTGTTTTAAGCAGGATTGCCGGGTCGGCCTGATTTTCCCGGGCCAGGACGGTGAAATGCGTTCTGGCCTTGTCATAGGCGCCCATCTCGTAATAGAGATTGCCCAGTTCTTCCCGCAAAGCGAGCCGGGCCGGCTCCCGCTGAAGGAGGGTTTCCAGCATGGCCGCGGCCTCTCCTTTTTTTTGCTGGGCAAGAAGGGCAAAAGCCGCTCCCCGCAAGGCCTGGAGATTGCCGGGCTCCCGCTGGAGAACCTTCTTGTACAGCGCTTCGGCCCGGGCGGCATTATTCCGCCCTCGGCTCACCTCGGCCAAGGCGAACAGATACTGCACATTCCGGGGAGCACCCTCAACCAGCAACTCAAGATGGGGAAGAGCGCCTTCCTCGCGCTTCAGTTGCAGGAAAATGGTAACCAATTCCCACCGGGCAGCCTCGAGTCCCTCCCGCATGGTCAGCAACGTCTCATAGACCGGCGCCGCCTCGATAAGCCTGCCGTTGCGCGCCAGCTCCCGCCCCTGGTCCCACAGAGCCTTCCAGGCGACATCCTTGTCCTCCTTGAGTCGGATGGTTCGCGCCGGCACGACCTCTTTGCCCCGAGGCACTGCGGACTCCGCCGCCTGGCCGGCCACGGGAAGGAGAAGAGACACAAAGAGGAGAAAGACAGACGCCCGGGCGATGTTTCTCGCCCGGAGGAAAGCCGGGGAAAAGCGGACAGGGCAGAGAAAAAGAGGCAATCCGATACGCATCAGCAGGGGTGTCCTTTTGGCAACCGTAAAAAGGACCGGCTTAAAAAGCAGACGAGAAATGGAACAGCGTTACCGTCTGTAAAATTCGGCAATCTTTTCCACGACAAAATCTTGCATCTCGCCCGTGAGCTCAGGAAAGATGGGCAAGGCCAGGGTCTCCCGCGAAGCCCGCTCCGCTTCGGGAAACGAGACATCCTCGTAGCCAAGGCCGGCAACACATCCCTGCCGGTGGAGGGGAATGGGGTAATAGATCTCCGCCCCGACGTCATGACTGTGAAGATGGTTGAGCAGTCCGTCACGCTCCCTGGCCCGGATGACAAACTGGTTATAGATATGATAATCGCCCCCTTCCCCGGCCGCCTTTCCCTCGGCCTCGTATACCGCTTCGGGCAGGGAAACCGCGCCGTTTTCCAGCAGGGTGGTTTGGGCGAACAGACGGCGATAGGTTGCGGCATTGCGCCGCCTTGCCCGGTGCCACTCAGGCAACCGGGAGAGTTTTATATCAAGGACCACGGTCTGGATGGGATCGATCCGGAAATTCCCCCCCACCACCCCGTGGTGGTACTTGGGCGCCCCGCCATGCACCCGGATTATCCTGAGCCGCTCGGCAAGCTGCGGGTCGTTGCAGGTAATCAACCCGCCGTCGCCGATGCCGCCGAGATTCTTGCTGGGAAAAAAGGAAAAACAGCCGGCCTCGCCCATGGAGCCGGCCCGATGCCAGACGGTCCGGCCGCCGCTCTTCATGGGATAGACGGCGCCGATGGCCTGGGCGGCATCCTCCACCACCGGGAGCCTGTACTGTTCGGCCAGGGCGAGAATCGCCCCCATGTCCGCGCATTGCCCGTAGAGATGCACCGGGATGATCGCCTTGATCCGCTTCTCCCCCTTGGCATCCCGGGCCAAGGCCTCGGCCATCCGCTCCGGGTCGATATTGCAGGTGACCGAATCGATATCGGCAAAAACCGGCCGGGCGCCCAGCCTGAGAATGCAGCCCATGGTGGCGAAAAAGGAATAGGGCGTGGTCAAAACCGCATCGCCGGGGCCGATGCCCAACCCCATGAGCGCGGCAAGCAGGGCATCGGTGCCGCTGGCAACGCCGATGCCATACCCGGAGCCGCAGTAAGCGGCGACATTTTTTTCAAACTGCTCGACCTTGGGGCCGAGGATGTATTGGGTCGAATCAATGACCTCGGTCACCGCGGCAAGGATCTCGTCACGCAGGGGAGCCATCTGGCCATGCAAATCTAAAAGAGGAACGCGCATATGTCTTTTCCAGGTATCGCCGCAGACGGCGAGGGCGCCGGCCCACGGCTATGAACGCCAGGGGTTGAGAAATTCCGCAAGGAAATCCTTGATGTCAGGCACTTCCTTCTCAAAATACTCCCGCATCTTTTTCAAGAGATTGGCTTCGATCTGCCGCACCCGTTCCCGGGAGATGTCAAACTTGTCGGCAATATCCTGCAGGGTAAGGGGCTCGTCGCTGAGCAACCGGCTGGCCAGGATGGCCTTTTCCTTGTCGTTTAGGGTCTCGCGCAGCTTGTCGAGAACCGTGGACATCCACTCCTGCACTTCCTTTTCCGCCACCCGCTCTTCCACGGTGGGCCCGACCATGGGCAGAAAATTCTTCTGCTCCTCGTCGGAGCCTTCCCGCACCGGACTTTCCAGGGAGACATCCCAGTTGTCCATGCGCTGGCTCATCTCAATGACTTCGCTTTCCTTGACATTGAGGCGCTGGGCCAGCAATTTGACCTCCGGCGCAAAGCCCTGCGATTCTAGCAGTTTTTTTTCTTTATTCAAGCTGAAAAACAGTTTGCGCTGGGCCTGGGTGGTGCCGATCTTAACCAGCCGCCAGTTATCCATGATGAATTTAAGGATATATGCCCGGATCCAGTACGCGGCATAATAGGAAAACTTCACCTGCCGGTAGGGATCGAATTTCTTCACCGCCTGCACCAACCCGACATTGCCCTCCTGGATGAGATCGAGGAAGTTCTGCATCCAGTACTTCTGGAAATCCATGGCCACCTTGACCACTAGCCGCAGATTGGAGGTGACCAGCTTGTAGGCCGCCTCCGGGTCGCCGGTTTCCTGAAAATGGCGAGCCAGCGCATCGGTCTCTTCCCGGGTCATGAGCTTGTACTGGCTGATTTCCTGGAGATAGCGATGCAGGCCCGCGTTGCCCAGGGCCGGAAGATTGTCATCATCCGACAGGGCGACAAGGGGATGCAGCATTTCCTGCGCATCCTCTTCTTCATCGAGTATCTCAAGGACTTCCGGGTCTTCTTTCATGGGGGTTATTATTAATAGAACCGTGCCAAAGGTCAATCTCTTTCCACAGCTCTTTCCACAGCGGTCGTCACCTTTCCCGCCTCGCCGTGAGCCTGCCGGCAGCCCCAAGGGGGCGAAATTCCTTTTTAAAATTGCCAAGGCTACCTTTTTATGATAGATAGCCTCTTCTGTGGGAGCAGGATATTTTTTCCGCCCATTTCCATGATTCTGATACAGTACAATAACCGCCCGACCGAAAAAACAGGACTTCCCCGGCTTGCCCATGGAAAACATTCGAAATTTCAGCATCATCGCCCACATCGACCACGGAAAATCCACCCTGGCCGACCGCTTCATCCAGCTCTGCGGCATGGTTACCGACCGCCAGTTCCACGATCAGCTTCTGGACAGCATGGATATCGAACGGGAGCGCGGCATCACCATCAAAAGCCAGGCGATCTGCCTGCCGTACCGGGCCAAGAACGGCAAAGATTACATCCTTAACCTCGTTGATACCCCGGGCCACGTCGATTTCAGCTACGAGGTCTCCCGAGCCCTGGCCTCCTGCGAGGGAGCGCTGCTGCTGGTTGACGCGGCACAGGGCATCGAGGCCCAGACCCTGGCCAACCTCTACCTGGCCATGGAGAACAACCTGGAAGTGATTCCGGTGATCAACAAGATCGATCTCCCCTCCGCCGACCCGGAGGGGGTTGCCCTGCAGATCGAGGAAGACCTCGGCCTGGACGCCACCCACATCCAGTTCTGTTCGGCAAAAACCGGCAAGGGCGTCGATACGGTGCTGGAAGCGGTGGTCAACCTCCTGCCGCCGCCCGCGGGCGACCCGGAAAAACCGCTGGAGGCCCTGATCTTTGACGCCTTCTACGATCCGTTCCGGGGGACCATCATCTCCTGCCGCCTCTTTGAAGGACGGATCAAGGCCGGGGACACCATCCTCTTCATGTCCAACAACGCCGCCTACCGGGTCGAGGAGGTGGGATTCTTCCGCCTGACCCGCGAAACGCAAAAAGAATTGAGCGCGGGCCAGGTCGGTTACATCATCGCCGGAATCAAGAACATCACCGACACCCGGGCTGGCGACACCATTACCCTCAAAGACCGGCCCTGCGCCAAAGCCTTGCCCGGGTTCCAGGAGATCAAGCAGGTGGTGTTTTCCTCCATCTATCCCGTCTCCACCGACGACTACGAAACCCTGGCCACGGCCATCGAAAAGCTGACCTTGAACGACGCCTCCCTCTCCTTTCAGAAGGATTCGTCCACCGCCCTGGGCTTCGGCTTCCGCTGCGGCTTCCTGGGGTTGCTCCATCTGGAGGTGGTGCAGGAGCGATTGGAGCGGGAATTCGACCTCTCGCTGATCCTCACCGTGCCTTCGGTGAACTACCATATCTTCCTTAAAGACGGGACCATGAAAGAGGTGGACAATCCGGCCTACTACCCGGACCCCACGACCATCGATCGCATCGAGGAGCCCTTTATCAAAGCGACCATCCTCATCCCGGAACGCTACATGGGGGTGGTGATGACTCTCTGCATGGAGCGGCGCGGCGAGAACACCCACCACCACTACCCCATGCCCGGCCGGATCGAGTTCACCTGCGAGGTGCCCCTGGCTGAGATCATCTACGACTTCTACGACCGGCTCAAATCCATCACCCAGGGGTACGGCTCCTTTGATTATGATCTCCTGGATTACCGGGAAAGCGATCTGGTCAAGCTGGACATCCTGGTGAACGGCGAGCGGGTGGACGCGCTTTCCCAGTTGGTGCACCGCAACAACGCCAGGGCGCGCGGCCTCCATGCCTGCGAGAAGCTGAAAGAGGAGATCCCGCGCCAGATGTTCAAGATCGCCATCCAGGCGGCGGTGGGGGGCAACATCATCGGCAGGGAAACCATCTCCGCCCTGCGCAAGGATGTTTTGGCGAAATGCTACGGCGGCGACATCAGCCGCAAGCGGAAACTGCTTGAGAAACAGAAGGCCGGGAAAAAACGGATGAAAACCGTGGGCAACGTGGAGATCCCGCAGAGCGCCTTCCTGGCTGTGCTCAAGTCGGACCAGTAAGTGGGCCGCCGGACAAACCCCGTTTCAATCCATTCGTCCCGGGCATTGCGTGGCAAGCACACACTCAATCTTGCGCTCCATGATCTCCCGGACTTCCGCTTCGCTCAAGGCTGCGTTTTTCTCTTTTGAGACAAAGACGATGCAGTCCTTGCAGACATTGAGCGCGCTGCGGTAATCGTCCAGCTCCTCGGCAACCTCCCAGCAGGGCCTGGTTTCAAGGCCCTGCTTCCAGGCCAGACAGTTCTCCTCGCTTCCGCAGCGGGTAATCTGCCAACAATGCCATTCTTCCTGTATTATCATGGTGTACATCCTCTTTACTTCCCAACACAAAAGGAAAGCCCCAGGCCAAAAGCCAGCGGCGGCATCATCACGATCGGAAAAAACTACCCCAAGAAGGTGGCGATTGCCGCCACTAAATCGTCCTTCCCCTCACCGGTTTTCGCGGAAAAGAGCACCCGCTCCTGTTTGCTCAGGCCGAGGGCGGCATCGAGATTCGCGGCCTGCTTGGCCTGCTCGTTGTTGGAAAGCTTGTCCCGCTTGGTATAGACGATGAGAAAAGGGCGGCCCCGCATCCTGAGCCATTCGACCAGTTCCCGGTCCTGGCTCTTCAGGAGATGCCTCAGGTCGATCAACACCACCACGCAGCGCAGGGTCGGGCTGTTGGACAGGTAGTCGGTCACCAGCTCCTGCCAGTCGTCCTGGAGTTTTTTGGAGACTCGGGCAAAGCCGTATCCCGGCAGGTCGACCAGGTAAAGCTTTTCGTCAACGATAAAATAGTTGAGGCTCTGGGTCTTGCCCGGCCGGGCGCTGACCTTGACCAAACCCTTGCGGTTCACCAGCCGGTTGATCAGGCTGGACTTGCCCACATTGGAGCGCCCGGCAAAGGCGATTTCCGGCAGGGATTCCTCGGGCAGTTGCGCCATCTTGAAGGCGCTTTTCACAAATTCGATCTTCGCGTAATTCACGGCAGAGTCGGTCACATTTTCTCCCTGGCAACATGTAAACATTCAGCAGCACCACATCTGCTTTGTCATCGGCCTGTTCGCATAGGCGGGCTATAGCTCGCAGGCCTCTTTCGCGCATCTGCGGCACCGCTGAATGTTTACATTCCAGCGGTTGAGCCCCGTTTCTCGTTTCTGGTAAACGAATACGGCAACACAGTCGCCCAGTTCTTGTTTGACAGCCCTGTCCGGATAAAAATCAGATCACCTTGTTCAAGGAATATTCGATGATGCCTTCGGCGCCGTTTTTCAAAAGCCTTGGGATAAGGTCCCGCACCTCGTGCTCGGAGATGACCGTTTCCACCGAATACCAATCCGAATGATACAAATGCGCCACGGTGGGCGCGTTCAGGCTGGGCAGAATATTGATCACCTGATCCAGATGGGTCTGGGGCACGTTCATCTTGAGACCGACGATCTTGTCGGCCCGCAGCGCCCCCTGCAAAAGAAGAGCAATGTTCTCGATCTTCTCGCGCTTCCAGGGATCGGCCCAGGCAGCCTTGGAGGCGATGAACTGGGTGTTGGAGGTCATCAGTTCATGGATGATTCGCAGCCCATGGGCCCGGATGGTGCTTTCCGTCTCGGTGACCTCGACGATGGCGTCGGCCAGGCCCGAAACGACCTTGGCCTCGGTGGCGCCCCAGGAAAAAGTGATATCGACGTTGATCCCCTTTTGGGCAAAGAATTTCCGGGTGAAACCCACCAGCTCGGTGGCGATCTTCTTGCCTTCCAGATCCTCAAGCCGCTGGATGCTGGAGTCTCCCGGCACGGCCAGAACCCAACGGGTCGGCCGCTTGCTGACCTTGGAATAGACCAGGTCGGCCACCACCACGATGTCGGATTCGTTCTCCAGCGTCCAGTCCTTGCCGGTAATCCCTGCGTCCAGCACGTTTTTCTCCACATATCTGGACATTTCCTGGGGGCGACAGATGGAGCAGGACAGCTCGGGATCATCCACCTCAGGAAAATAATTCCGGGAAGAGAGTTTGATCCGCCAGCCGGACTTTTCAAAAAGCTCGATGGTCGCCTTTTCCAGGCTGCCCTTGGGTATACCCAGTTTCAAGATGTTCATTTGCTATAGACCTTCCCGGGATCAAAAACCGGCGTATCATTTATTTCAAGCCCGCCGCCCTGCACCTTCCTGAAAAAACAGCTCCGGTACCCCTTGTGACAGGCGGCGCCGCCCAACTGTTCCACCAGAAAAACCACGGTGTCGGCGTCGCAGTCGACCAGGATCTCTTTTACCAGTTGCACATGCCCGGACGATTCGCCCTTAAGCCACAGCGTGTTGCGGGAGCGGCTCCAGTAATGAACCTTGCCGGTTTCCAGGGTCTTTTGCCAGGACTCTTCACTGATATAGGCAAGCATGAGAACCTCCCTGGTCAAGTGGTCCTGGGCAATGGCAGGCAAAAGGCCGCCTCCTTTGTCAAATCGCAGCATGCTCATAATTCTCCAACAACGGCAGGCATTGCCTCCTTGCCCTCTCCGTCCTTATCCTCCGCCTTTTTTTTCATCCCCGGCTTTTTCTCCGGCCAGAAAGTGCATCAGGCAGGCGTTTCTGAATGTGCAATACTCCCTGGGCCTTCGGCAAACAGCCTTGCGGGAATCAACCTTGTCCGTATATTTTTCACAGAGCAGATCCAACGCGCCACCTGAAAAATTCGCAAAATATGCCGATCCCTCTCTCTTGTCAAGTGGTTGCGGCAACGTCCGGCATGGTGAAACATCCGCTCCGGCCTTCAAAAAAAATTAACGTAGCATATCTTCTGGAAAAAGACTATTTTTTTAGATTTAAGGCATCCGCAGAAATACACATCCCAGGGTGCCACTTATTATTTTTTGCTCTGTTTTTTCAACAAGATAAAGCCGAACCCCCATGATCACACCCGTATCCTTTGCTTCCATGCAGCCAAAACTTGACCAGCCCCCGGTGGGGATGGACCAAGCCCGGGCCGCCACGCTAGCCCAGGCCGAAGAGGTTATCAGTCAAGCCAAAGGGGCCCTGGCCGCGCAAAAAAAGGAAACTCTCACCCTCTCCACCGATCCCCGCGTGACCCAGTGGCACGATTGCAATTTCAACGGCTATGCCCGCATCCTCGAGCTGCTCGACCTGCCCGGCGCCATGGCCGAAGCCAGGGACCAGCATCCGGAAAAAGCCTCGCGAATCCTCGGGCATATTGAAAAATGCGAAAACGAACTTGGCGCCCTGGATATCGATATCCGCCGCAACACCATCCAGCCCTTCAAAGCGGTCAGCCAGGCGCAAGCAATTGTAAAAGAATGCGCCGCCTATCAGAACACCGTGAAAAACTGGCGAGCCCAGATCTCCCTTTTGACCGAAGCGGACAAAACGATTCGAGAGCGGCTCTCGTTAAGCGGCTTGCTCCCCCTGACCACTGCGCTCAACAGCAGAACCGCGCCAATGGTGAGCGAAGGCCACAATTTCTACCGCATGGTCAAGGATGCAAGCGGCCAGAGTGAAACCCCTTCCCTCCACGACTATCATGCCCAGGCCATTGACCTGGAAAAGCGGATCCGCCACCTTGACCTGAACAGCCTCCCCGGTCTCGCGCGGACCATTGTAGAACACACCCTCCAAGCGGCAATGGCAGCCACGGATCAACTCAAGGAATTCATCGAATTTTTCCTGAAAAATCTCCCGGGAGAGATCCGGGCGGTTGATACGCTTCAGCAGGAAATTCTCGCCCTGCGGGACACTGCGGCGCCGGAAATCCTGGCACAGATCGAGCCTCTCACCGCCAGCTTGGCCAGAAACCTGATCGGCCTGAGAAACAAGGCGCAGAACCTGAAACAGATCCAGTTTCTTCCCATTGTTTTGGAAGAAACCCGAACCCTGCATTACACCATAAAAAACACCATCCTTCCCGAAATGACCCGCAAGATCAAGGAGCCGGGCTCTCCGGTAAACCCCAACACGGTGGCCGCCGAGAAAACCACCGATTTCTTCATGGGACTCAAGGGGTTTGTCCGCGCCGTCAAGCTGCTTTTCAGCGCCGCCGGCGGGCAGAAGGCCATAAAATCCGAGGATCTGCACCTCATCCTCATTGATATCCTTAACACCTGCGACACCTATTACGGCAACACCAAGGCAGACGTTGCCAGACTGAACATCTTTCTCGAAACCAAACTCCGCGATTTCGAGCAGCCCTTTCCCTACGAGGGGCTCTTTCGGACGGCCAAAGAAGCCATCAGCACCTACGGTTCAAGGCTTGAAAAAATGCTCTACAGCTTTGAAACCACCGATTTCAGCTCCGACGATGCGGAGGAAAAGCCCACTCCGGCGCACAAGACTACGGTGGGACGCCTTGTCGCCAAGCTGGAAGTACGCACCGCAAACCTCGAAAGCGCCAGAATCTGACCATGTTCCGGTTCCTCGACCAACTGCCCTTCCCGATCCTGATCGTGCTTGCAATCTTCATGTTGCTGGCACCGTTTCACCCCATGCCGCATGTGGTGGAAAAGATCATCATGCTGAAAAACGGCCAGCTCCATCGACCGATAGACATCTTTGATCTCCTGTTTCACCTGGCCCCCTTGCTGCTGCTTGGCCTCAAGTGGTGGCTCTCCCAGGGCCGCCCTTGACCCTGGCCTCCCGCAGTCTTATTATCTGCAAGACACAACCCACCGCAACCACATAGAGGAGTAACGCACCATGCAGCAAGTTTCCGAAAACGACTCAGTCACCATTCTCTACGATGGACTTCTGCCCACCGGCGAAAAATTTGATTCCTCCCAAGACACCGGGCCTCTGCAATTTCAACTGGGCACCGGCAGTGTGCTGCCTGCTTTTGAGCAGGCGGTGCTGGGCATGACGCCCCAGGAAACCAAGAGCATCATCGTCGCGGCCAAGGATGCCTATGGCCTGAAGAATGAAGATCTGATCATAACCGTAAGCCGCCAGGGTTTTTCCGGGCAAACCATTGCCCCGGGTATGATCCTCGGTATGAATATGGAAAAGGACGGCCAGCAGCACAAGATTCCGGCTACGGTGCTCTCGGTTGACGATGAAACCCTGACCGTTGACTTCAATCACCCGCTGGCCGGTCAGGATATCTCCTACCAGATCACCCTGCTTTCCATCGACACCCCTGTTGCCGAAGGCGCTGGCTGCGGCTGCGGCCCGAACAGCACGGGCGGCTGCACGCCTAACCGCGGCTGCGGTTGCGCCTGACCCGGCCATCTTCCCCATGGCCACGAAAGTCCATCTCCCGGACCGGCATGTCTCGCGGGCAGTCCTGAGCATTGCCGGCTCGGACCCCTCGGGTGGGGCCGGAATCCAGGCGGACCTGAAAACCTTCACCGCCATCGGGGTCTATGGGGGGGCGGCGATCACCTGCCTGACCGCTCAGAACAGCCTCGGAGTCGACTCCTATCTTCCCGTTTCCACGGATTTTATCGCAAAACAAATTAAACTGGTCCTGGCCGATCTGCCCGTCAGCCACATCAAGACCGGCATGCTCGGCACCGATGAAATCGCCGGGGCAATGGCCGAGGCACTGCATGGTTTTCCCGGTGAGGTCATCTGCGATCCGGTGCTTACGGCAAGCGACGGCCACGACCTTTTTCAAGAGACAACAGGAACCCTCGGCCTGCATGCCCTGTTCAACATCGCCACGGTCCTTACCCCCAACCTCCCCGAGCTGGCACGCCTGACGCAGCAAAATCTTCAAACGGCGCGGGAAGCGCTGGCGGCGGCAGTCTCCTTGCTTGCCCGATATCCCAAGCTGCGAGCCATTGCGCTTACCGGAGGCCATATCCAGGAACAGGCCGCGGAGGTGGAGGATTTCCTGATCCTCAGACACGGGCAGGGCGTGGAGATTTTCTCAAGCAAGCATCCGCGGGTCAACACCCGCAACACCCACGGCACCGGCTGCACCTTTGCCTCGGCCTTTACCGCCTACCACCTGCTCCACGGCAATGACCAGGAGGCGTTTTTCAAGGCAACGGCCTTCGTGGAGACCGTATTGCAGCAGAGCGCCGGCCTTGTTCTCGGCAAGGGCAAGGGCCCAATGGCCCATCATCTCTTCCGGGGCAGGGTCTGATTGCCGCGCGTCATTGACGTTTGCCTGCAAGCATTATATGATTTGCCGTACGCACCGGTTTTCGGGACGGATGCACACAGTCTCTTGCGCGAAACAGGCAAGCGCACCGGACGGGGAGAAACCTGATCCGGCTTGGGACTTCAACCAGACAGAGAACTGAACAACTCAAGGAGATCACAATGCGGAAAAAAAATGGGCTACGAATGGCGGCAGCGGCGATAATTTTCATGCAGCTCACCACCGCAGGTTGCGCCACCACCACAACGAAAGGAACAAGTGGCGCGGCCATCGGCGCGGCAACAGGCGCCATCGCCGGCCAGGCCATCGGCCGCGACACCAAGGGAACTTTGCTCGGCGCCGCGGTTGGCGGACTGTTGGGCTATATCATTGGCAACGAGATGGACAAATACGACCAGGCTCAACTCAATCAGGTGTACGAGAGCTCGCCTTCCAACCAGCAGACCCAGTGGGTCAACCCGGACACCAACCGCTCATACACGGTGACGCCAAAACCAGCTTACACGCAACCTTCCGGCCAGGTCTGCCGGGAGGCGGAAATTCTCGCCACCGTGGATGGACGCCCGGAAAAGGTGATCTCCACTGCGTGCAGGGACAATAACGGCAGGTGGGTGATCCAGAAATAATCCCGGCGGCGGGGCCAACCGGGCGCTATGCCGGAGCGGGATTGCACAAAACGGAATCCCGCTCCGGAAATATCACGAACAAGAAGGCACGGATGTAAACCATGCGCATTTGGATTGACGCCGATGCCTGCCCAGTCCCGGTGAAGGAGATTCTGTTCCGGGCCGCGGATCGCATGCGGGTGGAGAGCGTCCTGGTGGCGAACCATTGCCTCAAGGTGCCACGCTCGCCCTTTATCAAAACCGTCCAGGTCAAGCCGGGCTTCAATGTTGCGGACGCCCGGATCATCGACGATGTTGAACCGGGCGATCTGGTTATCACCGCGGATATTCCCCTGGCGGCCGAGGTGGTCGCAGCCTCGGCAACCGCCCTGAATCCTCGGGGCACGCTCTACACGGCAGAATCCATTCAAGAACATCTGGCGCGCAGGAATTTCATGGACGAAATGCGCTCAGCAGGCGCCATTACCGGCGGCCCACCTGCCTTGAGCAAGGTTCATCTCCAGGCCTTTGCCAACCAACTGGACCGATATCTGACACGATACGCAACCGTCGCTCCTCGGTGAGTGGCGGCTTACTACCCAAAATTTCGCTCTATTTTTTTGATACACTCGTGAAAAACAAAAATTGGGGATGGCTAAGCACAAATCGTCAGATACAAGGCGCGCAAATTTCGAGGAATGAAGCGTACTCAGGTACGCCGCAATGACGAGATAATGCAGCGCAACGCAGTAGCTGGCGATTTGTGCGACGCCATCATTTTTCCAGGGAAAACTGCCGGATAAACCGGGCCAGGATTACGACCTGCTCGGGAACAAGCTCGCCAAAAGCCATGCCCCTCCGCCTGACCTCGCCGTCTCCGTCGCCCTCGTGATCGATGACGATATCAGAGACATTGGTAAGGGGGAGATTGTCAAAAAAGAGCTCCTCCCCGCCAAAGATGATGCCGAACTCCGCAGGCTCAGTGGTCATGTCGTCATACGCCGTATACCTGAAAGACAAGCCGCCGAAGCTCATGTCAATGATTTCGCCATACACGGAATCAAGGGCGATTACCCCGTCCTTGACCGGAAACCTCCGGCACCGCCGGCTCTCCCTCTGGTTAGCCATATTCAATCCCCCCCACTTTTTCCAGGACACCCCCTGTCCTGCAGCGCGTTCATGCACACATCACATCATCCGGATCCGGCCGCAATCCGGACAGACCCAGGTCGGGCCATTGCTGATCCCCCACATATTTTCCTTGAAACAGTCATCGCAGATCTGGAAGCCGCAAGGACAGTTCCAGCAGAAGGGCAATTTCCTCCGGCAGCAATGGCACTGGAACTCACGCAAGCCCCGGCGACGGCCGGCCTTTTTCGGCTGCTCCCCTTCCATACTCAACAAGGCTCCTTGACCTGGGCCGTCAGCCAGGCCAAGTACTCATTGCTCCCGGCAATTATCGGCGTGACGATGATCTCGGCAACCGCATAGGGATGGATCGATTTGATCGCCGCCTCTATTTCAGGATAAAGCGCAACGCGGCTTTTGGCAAGGCAGAGATATTCCCCCGCCGCTTCAATCTTTCCCTGCCAGCGGTAATGGCTGGTCATGGGGCCGAGCACCTGAACACAGGCGGCCAGCCTTTTTTCAACCAGCAATCCGGCAATGGCCCCGGCGTCCTCCTCGGTGGCAACGGTGGTGGCAACCTGGATATATTCATGCATTGGGCTCGCTCCTTATCATAAAACAAGACAGCACGCAGGATATTCTTGTTCCCCGCCCTGAGTCCGTCACGCGGTCCGGATATAAACTTTTCACCCCGCAGGCCAAGAGCATGGACATCCTGCACCGATCTCTGGTACATTAAGGTGCTGCTGCCGGTCACGGCATTCCATGGTGCAGTTATAAAAATTCGTAACAGCCTTCCTCACCACCCACAGAGAGTCGCCCCATGCTGCTAGCGGTTGACATTGGCAATACCCACATGGTGATCGGGGTTTTCACCGGCTCGACGCTTCGCTGCCACTGGCGGGTAAAAACCGACAAGGGCAGCACGGTGGATGAACTGGCCGCCATCTTCCATGGCCTTTTTACCATGGAAGGGCTCCGTTTCAACGATATTTCCGAAACGATCATCTCCAGCGTGGTGCCGGCGATGCAGGCCGCCTGGGCAGCCTTTGCCACCCGATACCTGAAAACCGTCCCCCTTGTGGTAGGCGGCGGCACGGTGCAGACCTCCATGCCGGTATGTATCGACAACCCCGCGGAAATCGGCGCGGATCGCCTGGTCAATGCCGTGGCGGCATACGACAGGTTCAAGTGTGCCCTCATTGTCGTTGATTTCGGTACCGCCATCACCTGGGACTGCGTTTCCGACGCAGGGGAATACCTGGGCGGCGCCATCGCCCCGGGATTGTCCATTGCCATGGAGGCGCTGGGCAGCCGCACGGCCAAGCTGCCCCAGGTGGATATCTCCACTCCGCCCGCCGCGCCCATCGGCACCAACACCGTAGCGGCGATCAAATCGGGAATCCTCTTCGGCTATGGCGGCATGGTGGACGGCCTGATCCGGCGGCTGCGGGAACAGATGGCCCCGGCGCTGCCGCAGACGGTGGCTACCGGCGGCATGGCCACCCTCATCGCCCCGTACACCACCAGCATCGACCACGTTGACCCCATGCTCACCCTCAACGGCCTGCGCCTGCTCCATGCACGAAACGCCTAAGCCCATCCTTGCCGCCCCCCTCAAAAAAGGGGACACCGTCGGCATCATCGCCCCGGCCGGCCCGGTGCTTAACGAAAGCGATTTCAGCGCCGGGCTGAAGATCATTCGCGATCTTGGCTTCAAAACCAGGCATCGAAACGACATCCTGAGGCAGGACGGCTTCCTGGCCGGGACCGACCAGGAACGTCTGGCCGAATTGCACGAACTCTGGCGCGATCCGGAGATCAAAGCCATCGTGGCCGTACGCGGCGGCTACGGCTGCCTGCGGCTGTTGCCGGACCTCGACTTCGATCGTATCCGCCAGCAGCCGAAAATGCTCATCGGGTTTTCAGACCTTACCGTCCTGCTCTCCACGATCCGGCAACGGACCGGACTCATCACCTTCCACGGCCCAATGCTCACCACCCTGGCACGAAGCGACCGCGATTCCCAGAAGGGATTTTTCAATCTGCTCACCGGTGGATCCCCCCCGGAGATCAAGGTGAAGGGCTTGGAGATCCTCAAGGGAGGACAAGCCCAAGGAACTCTTTTGCCAGGCAACCTGACCAGCCTGGTTCATATGCTGGGCACCCCTTGGGAGCCTCAATGGCGAGACACCATTCTCGTGCTGGAGGACATCGGCGAAGCCCCCTACCGCATCGACCGGCTCCTCACCCACCTCTGGGCCGCCGGCCGCCTTGAACAGATCGCCGGGCTGATCCTGGGCGATTTTGACCAATGCGGCCCAATTGAACTGATCTGGCAACGAGCCCTCGACCTTCTGGCCCACCGTCCCATCCCCATCTGGGCCAACTTTCCCTGCGGCCACGGCAGCCGAAACCAGATCCTGCCCGTGGGAGCACAAGCACGGCTCGACTCCTCCGCCGGTCGCCTCACCATCCTCGAACCCTTGCTGGCCCAGACGCTTTCCCGGTAAACGACCACAACCCGCAGCGTTTCCGCCCGGCACGGACATCCCTGATTTCAACTTTTCCTTTTCCCAAAACCGCGCCTTGGTCCCTCTCTTGAGCAGGGCAATGAATATTGCAATTATGCAATGCAATATCGCAATGCGCATTGCATAATTGCAAGCGTCAATCTCGCAGAGGTATCCCCTCACTCCTGCCGCTTATCCCCCAACTTCCCGATATACAGCCGAAAAACGCACACGGACAATTCAGGATATCGGTGGCATGAAAAATGCTTAATTACAGTTGCAACACTATGAAAACTATGAAGATTACCCGCATTGCATAATGACCGATTTATAACCGTTACTACTACCATAATAAAGGAGAAAGACCATGACACAACTACTCGCCTTGCTGGCAGTTATCCCCCTTGCCTGCTTGCAGTTGAGCAAAAAACTGCACCCAAAGGACAGATGGCTTCTGTTCGGAGTAGCCTTCGGGACCGTCATCTCTCCGGTAAGCTACGGCCTCATGGAATTGACCAGCATGCCGGTTATCGGCAAACTCATGGGGCTCATCGGACTGATGACAAATCTTATCCACGGCTCCCTGGGCTACTTCTTCCTGCAGAGCATCGGTTTGCTGGCTGAAAGCGCTCCCTTGCAGGCATCGCAGCTTCTCATGATCCACATGGTCAACGCCCTGATCTGGTCCTCATATTACGGAATGATCGGCTACAAGATCGGCCAGAAAATTGCCGGCGAGTCCAAGGAACCCAGCCTCGGCATGGGCCCTGTCCGCCAGGGCGCACGGGGATAATCACCGAATAAAAAACATATACCTTTCAATAGATGGAGGCAACACCATGATGAACACCAGAAAAGAAAAGACGGCACCCGGACCCCACTTTGCCTATCACGGCATCCATGTGGAAGAGGCAGGCGAAGGCATCAGCATGGCCGCCTTCGGCATCCTGGTATCCCTGGCCGGAATTGTCGGGTTCTGGGGCTTAGCCTGCATGGCGGCCGGCTTGATGAACAACGGCCTGCTCGGCCTTGGCCGCAACTGGCTTGCCGCAATCTTCGGCTTCTAAGCTTTTCCGCTTGCGACCGAAGGCAAATACCTCTACCCTCAGTTATGCGCATGGTTTCATCTCCGCTGGAGCAAATTTTCCACCGGATATGAAACCATGCGCACAGGTGCGTCGACCCCTGCAAGCGGAGAAAATGTTCAGCAAGCCGGCCCATGCGCACCTGCCGCAGGCAGGGCAAACCCGCTGTTAAAGAATGCACTGGGAGATCCAGAAACAATGAAAAATTTAATCCCAACGATCGGCATCGGCTTGGCAGTCGCTCTCGCCTGTCTTGCGGCGGCTCCCATGGCAGGGGCCGCCTCCATCGAAAACTCCGAATGTTTCGCCTGCCACAGCGACGAAGGTCTCACCAGAAGCGCAACCGAGGGCATGAATCACAGCCGGATGAGCGAACAGCTCTTTATTGACGAAACACAATTCAACCATTCCGTCCATCACAACAACGGCATCGGCTGCGTTGATTGCCACATCGACATCACTAAGCTGGACTACAAGCAAGATCTGCCCCACAAAAAACAACTGGATCTGGTCAACTGCACCATGTGTCATGAGGAATCGAGCAACGCCTTCAAGGACAGCGTGCACATGAAAATCCGCGGCAAAGGTATCACCATGAACTGCAATGCCTGCCACGAATACCACTATGCAACGCGGCAGGAAGCCCTGTCGGTGACGGATCGAACCAACAATGGCTGCACCAAATGCCACAATCCCTACCAGTCGCATGACTGGCTGCCCCAGAAAAACGAACACTTCTCCTTTGTGGAATGCGTTGTCTGCCATGTCCCTGAAGCTCCGCGCCATATTCGCCTCTCCTTTTTCGATCTGATGACAAACAAATTCTATTCCAGCCAGGAGATACTTAAAATTCTCGGCATCAGCGAAAGCGAGTTCAGGCTCCTTCTGGATACAGATAAGGATGACATCATCAACGTCAAAGAGTTTGAGAATCTGGAACTGATCCTCCGGCAAAAAAACGTCCATGCAATTTTTCATGCCGAACTCGTTGCCAAGATGCATCCCAGTGTCCATAAAATAAACAGGGGACAGGCGGAACGGGATTGCAAAACCTGCCATTCCGCGAACTCCCCCTATTTCGATGCTGTTACCCTTGTGCTTGCCAAGGATGATGGAAGCTCGGACCACTTCCAGGTGGACAGGGCCGTGCTGGAAAGCTTCAGCCTGAGGCATTTTTACGCACTGGGCGGCACAAGGATAAAGCTTCTCGACAAGATAGGCTTTCTTCTTCTCGCCGGGGGCTTCTCCGTGGTGCTTGGCCATCTGGCCGTGCGCATCGCCACCATTCCCCTGCGCAGAAAGAATGCATACGAAGCAGAACAATCAAGCATGCAAGAGGAGGTTTCCCGATGAGCCATGAGAAACTGATCTATATTCACCCGGCCCCGGTTCGCGTCTGGCATTGGCTCAATGCAGCAGGGATAGTTCTGCTGGTTGTCACCGGTTTTCAAATCCGTTATGCGGAAATCCTCAACCTCATGCCGCTCAAAGACAGCGTAAGCCTGCATAACTTTACCGGCTTCGGC
Source organism: Pseudomonadota bacterium (assembly GCA_018830485.1). GTDB lineage: Bacteria > Desulfobacterota > Desulfobulbia > Desulfobulbales > Desulfurivibrionaceae > Thiovibrio. Next base: position 181,531 of record JAHJRQ010000013.1, read on the forward strand.
GTGATCGCCGCCTACTTCCTCTGGCTTTTTTACTATCTGAGCACCGGCAAAATCATCATTTATTTTCCGGACCCCAGCACCTTCGTGGCCAAGGCAGTGAAACAGGTCAAATTTTACGGCTATGGCATTTTTCGGGGCGAACCCAATCCCCACGTCATGACCCCGGAAAATAAATTCAACGTCCTCCAACAAAAGGCGTACCTGGGGATCATGTTTGTCCTGCTGCCGGCCCAGATGATCTCCGGTGTTTTTCTTTGGAAGGTAAAAGGCTATTCGGACTACATCCATCTCTTGGGCGGGATACGGATCATCGACACGATCCATGTTCTCTTCTTTTTCTTTTTTACATCCTTTCTGGTGGTGCATTGCTATCTCGCCACCCTGGGGCATACGCCGCTGGCGCATTTCAAAGCGATGATCACCGGCTATGAGGAGCACCATTAAACAGGCCGAAGACTTTCCGCATGCGCATACCGCTAAAAAAGAAGGGCTGCCATCTGGCAGCCCTTCTTTTTTGCTTTTGTATTCCAAGCCCTCATTCGCGACCTGCTGGAAAGGAGATATCAAATTTTTTCATCTTCCGCCAGAGCGTTGCCTTGTCGATGCCGAGGTAGGCGGCCGACTTGCCCCGATGCCCGTTGAACCTTTGCAGGGCTTCAAAAATCGTGCTCGCTTCGGCATTAAGCAGAGGATTGGCCTCGATGCGGAGATTCTCATGGCCGGCCCCTTCCCCGGAAATTCGCGGAACCAGACCTTCGGGCAGATGCATTCTTTCGATCGTCTCTCCATGGCAAAGAACAAAACAGTATTCGATGATATTTTCCAACTCCCGCACATTCCCGGGAAATTCGTGGCGCATAAGAATATCCAGAACATCCGGGGACACGGTTCTTATCTGTTTGTTTTTCAACTTATTAAACTTATCTATGAAATGCTCAACAAGAAGAGGGATGTCCTCCCGACGCTCCGCCAGCGGAGGCAGGGATATCTTGATGACATTGAGACGGTAGAAGAGATCGGCGCGGAAGGTTCCCTTGTCCACCTGCTCCTTCAGATTCTTGTTGGTGGCGGCAATCACCCGGACATCAGTCTTGCGGGTGGCGGTGCCTCCCAAGGGCTCATACTCCTTTTCCTGGAGAACCCGCAGAAGCTTCAACTGCAAGGCAGGCGATATATCGCCGATTTCATCGAGAAAAATGGTCCCTTTTTCCGCCAGGGCGAAGCGTCCGGGCTTGTTGCCCTTGGCATCGGTGAAAGCCCCCTTTTCGTAGCCGAACAGTTCCGACTCCAGCAGGGTATCGGGGAGCGCGGCACAGTTGAGGGTGATATATCTGCCCTTGCGTTTACTTAGGGAATGGATGGCCTTGGCAAACAGCTCCTTGCCTGACCCGCTTGCCCCTTCGATGAGAACCGTGCTCTCACTTCTGGCAATATCGGGGAGGGTGGCAAAAATATTTTTGATTGTGTGATTTTTGCTGATGATGTCATTGAAACTGTATGTTTCGGAAATTTCCTTGCGCAGGGCTTCCATGGAGGAAATATCCCGAAAGGTCTCGACCCCGCCGATGACCTCGCCGTTCTCGCCGCGCAGTACAGAGGTGTTGACGCTGATGGGCACAAGATCGTCTTCCGCATCGTGGATATAGACCTTTATATTTGAGACATCCCTGCCGGTTGCAATGGACTTCTTCAGGGCGCAGGTCTCTTGACAGATATCGGCCCGAAAAACCTCATAGCACTTTCTGCCCATGGCTTCGCTGCGGTGCACCCCGGTGATATCCTCGGCTGCCCGGTTGAAGGAAGTGATCCGGAAATCCTTGTCCACGGTGAAGGCGCCGTCGGCAATGGAGTCAAGGATCAACTCACCCATGGAAACTTCCTTGCGCAGGGACTCCTGGGTGGAGATGTCCCGGAAGGTCTCCACGCCGCCGATGATCTCGCCGCGCTCGTTGCGCAGAGCGGAAGCGCTGACGCTGACGGGCACAAAGTCTTCTTCGATATCCTGGAGATAGACCTTGTGAACTACCGCATCCAGGCCGGTTTCAATGGATTTCTTCAGAATGCAGTCCGTCTGGCAGATATTGGCGCGCAGCACTTCGTGGCATTTTTTGCCGACGGCGTCGCAACGGTTTATCCCGGTAATATCCTCGGCCGCCCGGTTGAAGGAAGTGATCCGGAAATCCTTGTCCACGGTGAAGGCACCGTCGGCAATGGAATCAAGGATAAAATTGTCCAGAAAGATTTCCTTGCGCAGATCCTCCAGCGCTGAGACATCCCGGAAGGTTTCCACCCCGCCGATGATTTCCCCTTGCTCGTTGCGCAGCACTGAACCGGTTACACTGATCGGGAGGAGGGTCCCGCTTTTTGTGCGGATGTTGACCCCGTGCTTGATGACCTCTCCGCCGGTTCCCATGGCTATTTTGATCGCGCAGGTGAAATCGCAGATGTCGGACTGAAAAATCTCATGGCATTTCCGGCCGATGGCTTCTGCCGCTGTGACCCCGGTAATTTTTTCGGCGGAACGGTTGAACGAGGTGATCCGCAAATCCCGGTCAACGGTGAAGACCCCTTCCGTGATGGCGCCAAGAATGCTGCCACGGAAGGGCGAAAACGGATTTTTCGGGTCGAGTGGACACATGGCTGCCGGACAGGCTCCTTGGCGGATCATTCAGGGGAACAAGCAGTTGGTCACGGAAAGGCGCGGCGAGAGACTGAATCAACTATACCGGGGACGGTGAAAATAACAAGAACGTTTTGGGCTCTTCCCGCCGACGCGACTTATTGCGCCGGCCACAAATCCCCCTTGACATGACCCCGTAAAAACTTTACAACAATTATGAGCATATGCACACAATAAGCGCGCGCCCACCCTTCCACCCCTATTTTCCGGAGGATTCGCCATGAAAATCGCCATCAGCGCCACAGGGAAAGACCTTTCTTCCAGAGTTGACCCACGTTTTGGACGGGCCGCGTACCTGCTCATTGTCGATCCGGACACCAAGACCATCGTCGAGGCCATTGACAACCAGGCCGCCGGCGAAGCGGCGCAGGGCGCCGGCATCAAAGCGGCTGGTCTTATTGCCGACGCCGGTGCAGGGGCGGTGCTCACCGGCGTTGTCGGCCCCAAGGCCGCATCCGTCTGCGAAAAAGCAGGAATTACCATGCTGAACAACATTACGGGAACAGTGGCCGAGGCAATCGATCAGTTCCGGGCCGGGCTGGATGCTCCCGCGCCGGGCACGCCTTCCCCGCCGCAGACAGGCTCACAACCGCCAACCCCTTGCAGGCAGAAAAAAGGCAAGGGGTTGGGCCGGGGATGCGGCACGGGCGGCTGCCGGGCCAGGCGGGGCGGGGCATGAAAATCGCCATTGCCAGCGGCAAGGGAGGGACGGGCAAAACCACCATTGCCGTAAGCCTTGCCCTGGCCGCCGACGGACCGGTCCATTACGCGGATTGCGATGTGGAGGAACCCAATGGCCACATTCTGCTCAGGCCGGTTCTGGATCAACGCCGTGAATTCGCCCTCACCGTGCCGGAGGTGGTTGAGGCGCAATGCAGCGGCTGCGGCGAGTGCCGGGATATCTGCCGCTTCAACGCCATCACGGTTTTCGGTTCCACGGCCATGGCCTTCACGGAACTCTGCCATTCCTGCGGGGGCTGCTTTCTGGTCTGCCCGGAAAACGCACTCACCAGGGGAACGAGGGTGCTGGGCCTCCTGGAAAGCGGCCGGGCAGGCACTATCGGCTTCAGCCAGGGCACCCTCCGGGTAGGAGAAGCCATGGCCGCGCCGCTTATCAGCGCGGTGAAGGAAGAAGCCTTCCTCACAGATGGGCTTGTCATCCTCGATGCGCCTCCGGGTACATCCTGCCCCCTCCTTGCCGCCATAACCGGCGCCGACTACACCCTGCTGGTCAGCGAGGAGACCCCCTTCGGCCTTCATGACCTGCGGCTTGCAGTGGGAGTTTTGCGTAAACTGGAGCAGCCCTTCGGAGTCATCCTCAACAGGGCCGACCTGGGCGATGGTAAAACAGGGAAATGGTGCCGGGAGGAAAATATCCCCGTGCATCTTGAAATCCCTTTTGACCGGAAGATAGCCGAAGGCTACGCCGCCGGCATTCCCCTGTTCGACTGCCGGCCGGAACTGCTCCCCATTTTCTCCTCCCTGCTCAAGGAGATCAGCCGATGAAGGAGCTCCTGATCGTAAGCGGCAAGGGCGGCACCGGGAAAACCTCGATAACCGCCGCCCTGGCCATGCTGCTGCCACAAACGGTCCTGGCGGATTGCGATGTGGATGCCGCCGACCTCCACCTGCTTCTCTCCCCTCGGATCCGCGAGGAGCATGAGTTCCGGTCCGGGGTACTGGCGGTTATTAATCCCGCCCTGTGCAACGCCTGCGGAACCTGCGCCGAACTCTGCCAATTCCGGGCCATCCGCATCAACACCACGGCCGAACTGATCCCGTTTTCCTGCGAGGGATGCGGCGTCTGCGCCCGCTTTTGCCCGGAAGGGGCAATCCGCCTTCAGGAAAAGCACTGCGGGGAGTGGTTTCTTTCCGATACCGAATACGGCCCCATGATCCATGCCCGCCTGGGCATCGGCGAGGAAAATTCCGGCAAGCTTGTCTCCCTGGTCAAAAAAAGAGCCAGGGAAGAGGCTGAAAAGGCAAATGCGGCATGGCTGCTTGTGGATGGCCCTCCCGGGATAGGCTGTCCGGTCATCGCCTCGCTCTCCGGAGCCGACCTTGTCCTCCTGGTTACAGAGCCAAGCCTTTCCGGCCTCCATGATCTCAAAAGGGTGGCGGAACTCGTCCGCCATTTCAAGCTCCCAATGGGGGCGTGCATCAACAAATGGGATCTCCACCCCGGCTACAGTGCCGATATCTGCCAGGTTTGCCGGGAACAGGCCATCCCGGTCCTCGGCACAATACCATTCGACACGGCCATGGTGGATGCGGTGGTCAAGGGAGTGCCGCTATTGCAGCAGGCACCGGATTCGGCGGCGGCAAAGGCTGTGCGCGGACTGTACGAAAAAATCATCCAATTATCCCTGTCTGCCTGACAGGGAAGAAATCACACACCCTCACCTTTCACACAGGAGGAACAGCATGAAATCCCTGGTAATTTTCTCATCGCAAACCAACAACACAAGGAAGCTGGCCGAAGCGGTAGCGATGGAACTTGACGCCGAGATGGTACCGGTCGATCAAGCAGAAGATCTCGCGGGCTATGATCGCATCGCCCTAGGCTTCTGGTTCAAAGGCGGCGGCCCGGATCCGGCGACCCAGGAATTTCTCCCGAAACTGGCGGGGAAAACGGTATTTTTCTTTGCCACGCATGGGGCGTCCGCCAACTCCAGTCATGCAAAAAATGGCCTGGATAAAGCCGGCGAACTCGCTGTTGGAGCCGTGATAGCGGGCAGCTTCAGTTGCCCGGGCGAGGTTTCCGCCAAGGTCCAAGCTACAGTGGCGGAGAAAAACCCCAAAGCACCCTGGCTACCGGACGCGCCAGCCGCAGCCGGGCATCCGGACGCCAATGATATTGCCCTTCTGCGCCAGGCAATCCGGACCGCTTTTCCACGCTCGCATCCATGAATCCGCGCAATATTAAGTAACCAGGGGGCAAGGGCTGAACGGGAAGCCGGTTGCGGCAAGCGCCTAGTTTCCCTTGTTCCCGCCTTCCCCTTTTTTCGCCTCAACAAAGGCGACGATCTCCTCATATTCCATCGCCACCAGCCCCCTGCCCGTCGCGGCAACCTTCCGCAGGTATTCCGCAACCTCGGGGTACTCGCGGGCAAACTCGGCCGCCTTGCCCTGCTCGCTGGGAGTGATCTCCTTGTACTCCTTCAGCCCTTCCATGTAATAGACAAAGACAAAGCCTGCGCAGACAAAGAGCGCAAAGGCCGTGTTGGTGAAAATGGGTTTCTGCGCCCATTCGAAAAAGAGGACAAGTCCCCCCAGAACAACGGCGCAGAAAAGTACCCCGGCCAGCACCTGTATCTTACGATGGTAGTTCCGGCAAATCCGCGCCACATCATGCAACGGCTCCGTGAGCTTGGTTTCCATCTTTCCCCTTCGTCTGCTTCCGCGTTGCGCCGTGCCGAGCAACCGAAAAAATCTTGCGCAAAGCCCTTCTCTGCGTGGCGCTCAACGCCCCTGCCGTATTGTTTCTCCGCAATTCCCCCAGGGGATGCCTCGACAGAAGGCTATCCAGCCAACACCCGGCTGACCTTCTCTTCCAGTTCAACCTTGTCAAGCGGCTTCACGCAATAGTCGTTGGCCCCCAGCCGCAGGGACTCCCGGGCGCTTTCCATGGTGGGATACCCGGTGAGCATGATCACCCGCCCGGTGGGATTAATTTTTTTCAACTCCTCCAGCACCTCGACCCCGCTCATTTTTTTAAGCTTGATATCAAGGATCGCCAGATCAACCCTGTTGTCCCGGGCATACTGGAGAGCCTCTTCCTCTTCGGTGAAGGTGGCGATTTCATGCCCCTTCTTCTCCAGGATCCGCCTGATCATGCTCAAGGCGTCCGGGACATCATCCAGCACAAGAATTCTGGCCATTATGCGCTCTTGCTCCTCACAATCATTTTTTCAGCACCGCCCTGCCCTTCCTGGAAATATACCGTTGGCAGGCGGACCAGGAAGGCAGCGCCCCGGTCCTTCTTGTTGTCGCAGGCATGGTCACCCTCCGGGGGACTTTCCACGGTTATCCTTCCGCCGTGCTCCTGAATGATCCCGTAGCTCACAGATAATCCGAGACCGGTTCCCTTGTCCACCGGTTTTGTCGTAAAAAACGGGTCGAAGATTCTCCCCTGATCTTCCTTGGGGATACCCTGGCCGGTATCGCTCACCGTCATCACCAGCTCGCTGCGCATGGCATCAAAAGAGGTGGTGATGCAAATGCGGCCATCCGTGCCGATGGCATCGTGCGCGTTGTTGAGCAGGTTCACCAGAACCTGCTTGAATTTATCCCTGTCGCCCAAAAAACCGGGAAGCAACGGATCCAACTGGCACCGGATGGTCACCCGGTCAAGGTTGAAGGTATGCTCCATGACCGAAACAATCTCTTCGATTACCTCGTTTGGGGCAAAGAAGGCATAGGTGCTTCCGGACCAGCGCGAAAACTTGAGTAAATCCGCCACAATTCTTCGGCAGATCTTGCCCTGCCGGTTGATAATCTCCAGATCCTGGTGCCGCGGGTCGTCTTCCGGGATCTCTTCAAGGAGCACCTGGGCATAGCCGAGAATGACGCCCAGCGGCGTATTGATCTCATGGGCAACCCCGGCGGCGAGCTGCCCCACGGACTCCATCTTGCGAGCCTGCACCATCCGCGCCTCCATCTCCTTGAGCGCCGTGATGTCCCGCCCGCTCCAGAGGATGCCGCTGATCGTGCCGTCCGGGCTTCGCACCGGCATCCGCATCACATGGCACCATCTGGAACCCGAGCCGCTTTCGATGGCTTCCTGCTTCTCAAGGACAGTGCCGCTGCGCAGTATTTCCTCGTTTTCCTCGATATTTCTTGCGGCCCGGTCCGGCGGATACAGGTCATGATCAAACTTGCCGATGATCTGCTCTTCCTCCTTGCCGAGCAAGTGGCAGAAAGCCCTGTTCACCGCCTGGTACTTCCCGTGGCAATCCTGCAGATAGACGAATTCCGGCGTGGCGTCCAGAATGGTTTTCAGCAGCATGCGCTGCTCCCGCATGGTTTTTTCGGCATCCTGCAACTCCTGCATGCGTTTTTTCAGGGAGAGCGTCATGTAATCAAAACTTTCGGCCAGGCTTTGGATTTCGTCTCCTGTGGATTTTTTGTATACGTCGCAGTGTCGGCAGGTTTCGATCTTGGTGGCATAATCACCGGCAATGCACTTGGCGCAAAGGGTTCCGGCCAGATACCAGCAGCGGTGGTAAAAATTCCCGTACGCCTTGCACCGCGTATTGTCGCACTCCATGACCTCCCAGCAATTCTCCTTCAGGGTGGGCGCGGTATGGGTGTCCAGTTCCCCCCGCACCACTTTTTCCGCGGACTGCTGCAACAGCTTAATCCGCCGGGTGACGGAATTGGCCAAAACCGCCCCCACAATCCCGGCCGCCAGGGTCACAATGCTGGTAATGAGAAAGGCGAGGCGGAGCAAGCGGTTGATGGCCGTTTCCACCCTGGTCCTGAGCAGGCCGACCCGGACGGTGCCGATCCGCTCCTCGCCTATCATCACGGGAGCGGCATAATCATAGACCAGGTTTTCGCCGGTATCGAGCAAACGCCTGCTGAAGGGTTGATGACTCTCCACCGTGTTGGTCTCTTTCATTTCAACGGGAAAGCCGCCCCTGAAGGTATGGACGAGAACCTCTCCCTTGCTCCCAAGGATGAACCCGTAGGAGATGTCATCGTTGAGGCTGGTGGCCTCGTCAACCAGATTTTTCAGGATCAAAAAATCGATGGTCAGAATGGGTTCCACTGCCCGGGCCGCCAGATTGGCTGCGATGGAAATCCCCCGGTTTCGGTTTTCCTCGAGAAGCGCCTCGCGCATGATCCGGGTGACCATGAAAAAAATCAGCACGCTGAAAAAAAACAGCAACAGGAAAAGACCCAGATAGAGCTTGCCGCGCAGACCGGTTTTCAGCATGAACTCCTCTCCCCTCAATCCAGATGGATGCCGATCTGTGCCGCCAGGTTTCTGATCGGGTCATAATCCCGGTCCTGCGCCGGAACAAAGCCCATGATGTGGGCCGCGTCCAGAATGCGGCGATGTTCCTTGTCCGTGGAGGAAAGCTTGAGCAGAGCCCTGGCGATGTTTTCCGCCACCTCCGGGTCAAGCCCGGCCCTGGCCGAATAGACCCACCCGGGATACCAGGGGGTGGTGGCCAGCACCTTGATCTCCCGCAGGTCGATCTTCTCCCCAACCACCTGCAGGGTGCCTTCCCGGATGGAGCCTATATCGTATTTCCCGGCCCAAACCGCCAGGACCACCTTTTCCTGCTTGCCGCCGGGCCCGGGGGCAAAGGCGATCTCCGCGAAATCCTCGGGCCGCAGCCCCTGGCCGTGAAAAAGTCCGAGCGCGTAGAGGTAGCCGCCGGCGGAGTTCGGATCAACGGCGATCCAGCGCTTGCCCCGGCAATCCGCCAGGGTGACGATGGCCGGATTATCCGCCCGGCAGATTATCTGTCCCCGGAACTTGCTGCTGCCCTCCACCCCCTCGACCACGGAGGCAAAAACCTTTGAGCCGTAACGCTGGGCCAAGGTGACATAGACAAAGGGATTGGCAAAAGAGATATCAATTTTTCCCTGCCCGACCATGTCCATGTGCTGATCAAAGGTGTCGGGAAAAACCTGCCTGATGTTGTACCCTGTCTCCCGACGCAGGATCTCCACCAGCAGCCGGTGCCGCTCATGGGAAACGGTGTGGGAATACTGCGGCAGATAGGCATAGGTAATGGCGGTTGCCGAAGTTTCATGGCGAACCTGTTCCTTTTTTGTCAAATCCACCTTGAGCGGGGACTCTTCCTGATCGCACCCCGGCAGCAGAAGAGCCGCGAATACCCAGATCAGCGAAAGAACTGTTTTCAACATTGATTGCCTCTCCCAGGAAGTTGTGGATGGCGAAGCAGTCACCCCCCTTGCCGCGCTCGGCATTTTTCCCTCACAACGAGGAAAGATAATAAAAGTAGACCTGGACGAACCTGCCGGAAAGCACGTCATGGCAAGGGAAAAGCAACTCGCGCTCCCCGGGAAAAACTCCGGACAGGGCAAAAAAAACATTTTTCGACAGGTTGGAAAGCATTTCCGCAACCAGAGAGGCATCCTGACCCTCCGGCGCAAGTCCCCAGGTCCGGCAGCGAAGGGGGCGGAATTCATATAAAAGGCAGTTCTTTCCTATCGACAAAGGGCAGAGAAGCCCTTCGGCCGCGTAAATCCGCGCGATGTCCTCCTCAGTCTCCTCAGCAGACACCTGCCCCGCCACCAGCCGTAATCTCCGGGCAACCTCCACCGCCCGGGCAATCACCTCCTGCCGTTGGCTGCTGGTCAGATGCCGGTTGATCCTGTTGTTCAAAAAAACCGCCTCGATGAGCGTCATTTCGAAATAATGCCGGCAACAGCCATCGGAGTTCAAGCCGCAATGGTTGGCTGAGCCCGGGGGGTGCCCCGCGGCTGCGGCCTTTTCCTCCACCTCCCGGATCAAGGCTTCGTATTCGCCGAAAAAAGCATTCAAATCAACGACATTGCGATTTTCCGGGGACGGCTCCCGGATCCTCAAGGTGCCGGACTGCTTGCCGTACTTTTTCAGCAGCCGCCACTGACTGTAATTTGCCGGGGTGGCGCGGCTGTGCCGGAGTTTTTTTTCCGCCACCTTGAGGCCGAGCCCCCGGCGCAGCAGGTAGGCGGAAACAAAGGTGCCCGTGCGGCCGATGCCGTGCCGGCAATGCACCAGAATCTTCTTCCCGAGATAGATGGCCTCATCAAGCCAGGCAAGGCCCTGCTCCATGGCCTCGAGATCCGGCGCGCCCTCATCCGGGATGGGCAGGTAATACACCTCAAAACCGCTTTCCGCCTCAAGCTCGTGCAGATCGCAGAATTCGCCGCAGAGATTCACGATGGCGTCGATGCCCATTTCCTTGATGCGATCCAGCTCCGCATAGGACATGGGGGCGTAGCCCACCGCCAGTTGACTGGTGATCCAGGTTATTTCATATGCGGTCATGGCGATATGCTCCGCTCCTGTTTCCCGCTGCTCTGTTGTTTCCGGAAATCGTAGCGCCCCGCCAGAAAATCATCCGCCAAACGGACAACCATTTCCTCATCTTTTAAAACCATGTCCAACAGCCTGGTTGCCCCGAGGAGGCGCCCGAGCAGATCGAGCTTTTCCAGCAGCGCATCTCCGGCAAGACCGATCACCCTTGCATCCAGCAGATCCGCCGCACTTTCCACCACAAAGCCCAGCCGCTCGAGGATCCGGGCCAGAAAAGCAACCCGCAGCAGCCGCCCCGTATACTCGCCGCCGCCCCCGACAAAGCGCAATCCGCAGTAATTTTCCGCGGGCGTGCCGCCGCAGAAGGCGTCGACAATGGTGAAATGATACCCGAACCGGATGTTGATGTTCAAGTAATCCCCTCCGATGACCGCATAGCTCGCCAAAGAGGCGGAATTCGGGCTGGCAATGCCGCCGCCCATGACGATCGCCTCGTATCCCTGCCAATCGAAGTGCTGCCGCCCATCCCAGGCAACCCCCGGATGGCTGAGCCCACGCCAAAGGGCTTTCAGCGGCAGAGAGCGCACCTCTTCCGGAGAAACGCTCCTTTTCTCCGCCGCCTCGGGATGCAATCCTCCGCCGATATCCAGCACAAAAAGTTCAAAGGGAAGCTGTGATTTAAGCTGCCGGGCGCCGCCACTGCGAGAAAGGCCATGGCCGGAGAGGACGAACATCTCCTGCATCGCCTTTTCATGGGCATACCGGACGATGTCATGCAGGGAGCGGCAGGACTCCGGCTTGAAATCCCGGGCGCGCGGGTCCAGGAGGTTGAGAAAGGAAACACGTTCCATTACCGGCTCAAGCCGCTTCAGGCAATAGGGCGCGCCGCTTCCGACGCCGGCGGCCCGCTCCGCGAGCAGTGGTGCCACCCGGCCGGCATAAATTTTCCCGTTATCCGCGTCAACGGTGACCTCCATGCCCGGTGTCAGGGTGGAAGTGGCGCCGGGAATCCTGACCAGAACCGGCACTCCGAACTCCCTGGCAACCGTAGCGAAATGGCAGGCCTGGCTGCCCTGTTCCGCCACCACGGCGGCCAGGCGGCCGAGCACCTTGACATAGGCAGGGGGCGTATCCATTGCCACCAGCACCGCGCCGCCCGGCATGGCCGTCAAAGGGGTATCCGGGCCGAGGGTGTAAACCGCGCCGCAGGCAACCCCGCCCGCGGCCTGCTCCCCCCCGGCGAGCAGCAACGGCGCCGCAATGTGTTCGGACATAACAGGGCCGAGGCCAATGGCGGTTTGCCGTCTACCGAGCGGGCGGCTCTGCAGCACATGGAAATGTCCTTGCCTGTCCAGGCTCCATTCAACATCCTGGGGCGAGCCGAAATAGCCTTCCAACCGCAATCCCCAGCGAAACAACCGCAGCGCCTGCTGCTCGTCGAGGAGCGAGGCTCCCTCCTGCCGGACGACAACCGGCGCACCTTCCCTGGAAATCCTGAAAACCTCCGGCGCCATGGCGCCGCTCACCAGGGCCTCTCCTTGCCCCCGCACCACATGCAGGGAAAGTTCCTTTCCCCCGGGCTTGCCCGAATCACAAACCGTATCGGTGTACATGACCCCGCTCGCCTCGGCCTCGATCATCTCGAGCACCAGGACCGACATGGCGGTTTCCACGTCGGAAAGGCCATGGCAGCTCCGATAGTAGAGGGCCTCCGGCGCATATTTGCTGGCGAGCACCTCCTTATATGCCCGGAGAATCTCCCCCTGCTCGACATGGAGCACGGAACAGTACTGCCCGGCAAAAGAGGTCGCCTCATCCTCGCCCAAGGCGCTGCTGCGCACCGCCACCGACACTGGCCGCCCGCGCCGCCCCGAAAGATCGGCAAAGGCTTGAACTATTGCCGCGGCAAGATCCGCCGGAACCGGAGCCGCCGCGATCAGGGCCATCAACCGGCCGGAAACCGCCTGCAGATCCTCGAGGGATTCGATGTTCAGTTCGGCGAGAAGATCGTCAATTCTCTCTCGCAGCGCGTTTTCCGCCAAAAAATGATGGAATCCGTTCACGGTAACGGCAAAACCATCGGGCACGGGCAGATGCAACCGGGTGGCCAGTTGCGCCAGCGCCCTGGTCTTGTGGCCCACCTCAACGGTATCCGCGGTTATGGCATGCAGGGGCAGAATATAGGGAGGGGCACCGTCGGCCGCGGGTGGAGCGAAAAGGGCTCTTATTTGGGAATCAAGGGATTGAAAAGGAATGCGCAGGCGCTCATGGGCGCCGGGAGACAGACGGCAGAGAGATTCGATCATCTCCCCCACAGTCCGGGCCAACTGGTCGTAGCGCCGGACAATACGGCAGAATTCCTCATGGCGCTTGCCGTAATACACCCCCTCGAATTCGGCCAGCAGCTCGTGGGCCGCCCGGTCGAGGCGCAACACTTCCCGGAAGGTTTCATATTTTTCCAGCGCCGTCCTCTGCTGCGAGGAAAAACAGGACTGCAAGCTTCTGAACAAGGCGCGCAAAAACATGACGAACCAGTCCCCCTCCGGTTGCGGTCAACGGCAGACCCTCGGGACAACTGAAAAGAAGGCTGTCACCTCGGCACCCTATACAGTACTGCTTTTCACATTTTTTTGACAGGAGAGATTTCCAGAAAGCCCCACGGCGAAGGGAGAAAAACACGCGATCCCACCGTGGCCCAACTTCGGCCGACGGCGCATGTGGATAAGGCGCTATTCCCCCAACAATTCGGCCACCTTGCCCTGCAGCCGCTCGGCCAGATCCTGCTTCTGCTTAACGGTGTAGTCGCTGGTGGCAATGGGCGCGCCCACCCGGATCTCCACCCGGCCTGGCCGGACGAGCAGCTTTCCCTTGGGCAAAACCTGATGGGTGCCGACGATGGCCACCGGCACCAACGGCACCCCGGCCTTGATCGCCAGGACCATGGCCCCGGCCTTGAACTGACCCAGCCTGCCGTCCGGACTCCTGGTGCCCTCGGGAAAGATGATGACCGAGGTGCCGTCGGCAATGCGGCGGGCCGCCTCGTCCAGACTCTGGAGCGCCTTGCGGCCATGCGCCCGGTCCACGGGAATATAGCCGGCCATCTGCATGGCCTTGCCGAACACGGGGATTTTGAACAGCTCCAGTTTGGCCAGCCAGCGGAAATCGCAGCCCAGATAGCCCTGGAGCGCGAAGATATCGAACTGGCTCTGGTGGTTGGCGGCAAAGATGTAGGGGCGCCCCTGCTCAAGAAGAGCACCGCCGGTCATGCTGACCGAAACCCCGCTGAACCGGGCGACAATCCTGCCCAGGGTGCGGGGCAGAAACTGCACATCAGCCGCAGAGCGCCGGAAGACAACAATCATGATGATGGCCACGATGCTGACCAACCCGGTGAGCAGGGGGGCGACCAGCAACACCAAAACACCCCGTAAAAAAGTAAGCACGTTGAACTCCCCGGTAAGGTTATGGTATTGTGCCGAAACAAGAGCCTGCGGCCCTGCACGATGCCAACTTGAACATGATGCTGCGGGACAGTCACTTTTTTCCCTCAGGCTTGGCATCTTAGCATTCCTTCGTGTTCCTGCCAAGCTCTGACCTCGGACACCGGACACGAGCCCTCGGGTTGCATGATGATGCGCAGTATTGATACCCCAAAACCCCGCGGCAGATTCGGCTCGGTCCCGATGACCCTTGCCCGGGAACCCAGCCAAGCCGCCGGACAGTACTTTGAAACCCCAGTCAGCCGGCCGCGCACCGACTGGCAACACCCCTTGCCCCCTAACCCGGATACCCGCCCATGCTCCGTCCGCCCTATACCAGGTACAGCCGCCTCTACACCTACCATCTCGACCTCAGGGATCTCCCGGCCATCGACGACCCGGATCTGATCGGCACCTGGATCGAGGATGAAACCGCCATCCTCTTTTTCCACCGCCCCAAGGAACGGCTGGTCGAAACTCTCTGCGAGGCCTCGGGGGCAAAACTCATCTACGAGGCGAATCTGGATTATACGGATTGGGAGGCGGGCAGGGAGATCGAACCCTTCACCGTGGGCGGCCTGACCGTGGCCCCGGTATGGGAAAAGACTCCGGCGGATATCCGGCTGGACCCAAGCGTTATTTTCGGCAGCGGCTTCCACCCCTCCACCCGCCTCTGCCTGGAAGGGCTGCTCAAGTATACGGCAAGCCCGGAACTCGCCATCAACACCGCCCTTGATCTGGGCTGCGGCACCGGACTTTTGGCCATTGCCGCAGCCAAACAGGGGGTGGCCAAAATCACCGCCTGCGACAACAACCTGCTGGCCTGCCAGGTGGCCAGCGCCAACTGCCTGATCAACGAAACAACGAACCGGGTTACGGTACTGGAGACCGACCTCCGGAGACAATGCCCGGACACCAAGGTGGATCTGGTGATGGCCAACCTGTACAAGGGATTGATGCTTGAGCTGTTCGAGGACCCTGATTTCTGGCAGGCAAAACTCTACCTGCTCTCCGGCTTCATTTCCGGGATGGAGGAGGATCTACTCGCAGCCCTGCCGCAGAGCGGGATTACCTTGCTGGAACGGAGGCGAAATGATCGCTGGTGCAGTTGGACCCTGTTGCGGCAATAAATTCTTTGCCCCGGCGTATCAGCGGGGATCTTTGCCGCGCCGCTGATACGCCGGGGTAACCCGTGTTTTTCCAAGGTGCGGTCGGCAACCTCAACAATAATGCCCACGGGCCATGGCTAGCATTCGAGGCCAATCAGATTTTTTGGGAGGCGGCGACAACCACGAAAAACAACTCCCCTGCCGCAAAAAAAATCTGGCCCGGGGCACACTTTCTAGCGCGCAGCCCAGGCCAGAGGTATCAGCAGCACCAGCTCTCTTTAGGCCGGCGTTGATTCGGCATTGATGAGATTATCGAGGAAACGGTCCCAATGGCCGTCCTTGTCAAGTTCGTACCCTGCATTTTTTGCAGCGGTAATAGTATCACCCTGCCATTTACCATCAATGGGCAGCGTCTCTTTGTACAATTCATTAAGGACCCGCTGGACAAATTTTGTCTGGGATTCAACATGGCGCCAGGCAGTACTGGTGCCCAGATCACAATGCCAGTGATCGCGATGAGCGGCATTATAATCGTAGTTGAGGACGGTGCCGAACACCTTGCGCAGGGAGGCCTCGATCCGCAGATACCGATACCAGTCCGTCGGGGCATTGAGGGTTAAAAATTTATTGGCATCACTCCACCACAAGCCGTCCACATCGATGGCCAAGCCCTGGCCATGCTGCCCAGCCTTGTTCACATAGAGGCCACCGGTCAGAATGAGACTGGGCGCCGTCATCTCGACCTTGGCCAGCAACGGCGCCCAGTTGTTCAAGGCGTCCTGCAGGGACTGTTGACCGCGGAAGATCCTCTTGGTCCTGGCCGGCAGCGGCTCCGGCACCCCGTAGCCCTGGGCCGGCAGCCGATCATAGGCCAGACGATAGGTGCCGGCATGGGTGATGTTGATCAAGGGGACATTCAAGGCCACGCTGAAGGTGTCGGTGATTGCCTGGCCCCAGGCGATCTCATGGATGCTGAGACCATGCGCTTTCGCCGAAGCGGCAGGAATCCGCTCCAGATCGAAGTCATAGGAGGAGCCATCAATCATGATATCAAGATCAATCTCGTCGGCATTTTCCTTCTCCATGCTGATCTCGTTGATCTGAATGCCGGGAATGACAATGGCTGGCTTGAGAATACGCCGATCGCCCTTGGTCTCGATGGTCAGGTTGTTATCCGTATAGCTGGCGCCGTTATAGTCGATACTGCCGCTGTTGCCCGCCCCTTCCGCCGAGTAGGTCACCTTGATGACAAGATGGGCGCGGGGAATAGTATTGCCCATGATGGTGGTCTGCGGCATGTCCAGGGTGAAGGAGAGCGTTGCGGCGCTGAGCTCATTGACGACACCGCTGCCGTTGTAGCTGGCGGGCCCATCGACGACAAATCGCGTGCCGGCCGTAAAGTGAAAGAAATCGGACCAGGGCCGGTTGCTGCTTAGTTGCACACTGCGCGGCGCCGCCGCATAACTCAGCCCCTGACTGACTGTGCCGCCACCGGCCAGGCGGGCATCCACCGGCCAATGGACGATATTCAGGCTCTTGCCGCCGCTCAAGGCTCGATCCAGCCCTATCCGCCGGCCTTTACCGGTGGCGGGGTCGATGATCTCAAGCTTGGTGGCACCGGCCTCGCCGCTGCCCTTGATCCCCACCACCACGAAGCCGCCGGACGCCGGACGCCCTGCCCCTTGCAGCACCAGGAGCGGCCCATAACGCAGGAGCATTTCCTCGATGCTCTTCTCGGCCCCCTTTTTCACGGGCCTCTCCACCAGGCCGGTCTGCACCAAGAGATCGTGCAGCTCTGTCTTGGTCAACGACCGCCCGCTCTGAAAAGCAGCCAGAACCGGGTCGCCGAGCTGCTGCACGACGCTGGCCACACTCTCCTGGCCCTTGTTTTTCCAATTGATCATCACCGCCAGGGGGCCGGCCCAGGCCGTGTCCTTGGCCGGGTGATGGACCCGGGGCCATGGCTTCTGGGCCCGGGCGGCGATCGGTTTGGCAAAGGCGAAGACGGTGCCCATGCCATATGTTGTGGAACGCCGGGACAGTGACGACGCCCGACCCTTGGAGCTGTACATGGTTCGTTCAACGCTGGCAAGTCGATTACTCATTATGTGGCCTCCTGCGATATTGTTTCATCATCGGCTGGTTCCGTGATCGTTTCATCATCCTTGTGAGCGCGCTCGGGCAGGGTGGGGTCAGGGCCGGACTGCGGCCCGGCCCCGATCATCTCGGCGCTCTCGAGATTTTTTTTATCCTCTTGGTCCTTGCCCTGTTCCGGGGCACGCCCCGCATTTTTCTTACTGCCGGCGTCATCAATGAGGGCCAGGGAGGAAATCAGGTCCATTTCATCAAGCGCTGAGGCCTGGGCCAGCTTCCTTTCGGTGGCAAGGGGCAGTCTGGGTTTCTCCTCGGCCAGCACCTCCTGGGCAAAGCTGTCGAGGCGTTGACTGATGTCATGCTTGCCCAGATCAAAGGTGGTGGCGTGGGACAGATCGTGGCCCAGATGGTCGAAAATATCATGGGACAGCTGGCGGCTGGCCGGCTTGTCGTTGCCGGGCACAGGGCGCGATGCCGGGCCAGGACCAGCCACCTCGTCTTTCTTGTACTGGCCGAGGGCGGCCTGTTTCAGTTTTTCCTGGAAATCATCCTCCTCATCATCAACGGTCTGTGCCAGGGCCGCCAGGACATCTGACATCTCGGCGGCCAGCTCCTCATCACTGAGCTCCGTCTGACTGGTGTCCTCGCCATCCTCCGCCTGGCTGGTGTCCTCGCCATCCTCCGCCTGGCTGTCATCCTCAGAATAGGCGGCACTTTCGGTGTCCCACATCGCCCCGCTTTCTTCTTCCTCCCCCGGCTCTTCATACATGCTGCTGACCAGGCTCAGATAGGGATCGAGGCGGACCGCGCCCCCAGAAAATCCTTCCGCCCCCACCGCCAGACCGTACGACAGCCCCAGCCCCTGAGCTGTTGCTGCCTGCCGGGCGGCGTTGAGCATCTCATCGAATTTGGCCATGACATAGTCGCCGGGACAGGTGGTTGCCGCCCATTCCCGATGGCCCTTGATGTTGGTCCTGTTGATGGCGATGCCGTATTTGTCGGCAAGCCAGCGGACCAATGTGGCGGCGGCGGCAAGGGCGGCCTGGGGCACGGCGACCTTCTGGTAATCACCGATAAAAGCAATGCCGATATTGCCCGCATTATGCCCACCGACGTGGGCCCCGGTGCGCTCCATATTTTCCCGGCCCTGCCAGATGCGGCCATCAGGGCTGATGAGGAAATGATACCCAATGTCCTGCCACTTCTTTGCCTTGATGTGGTAGTTCTGGATGCCTCTGATTCTTTCCTCGACGGGCAGCGTGTCGGCGTTGGGAGTGGCGGTATGGTGGATGGTGATCTGCTTGGGAGTATGGACACTGCCCACCGTGCCCACCTTGGCGGCGCCCCAGCTGGCCCGCAGCTGGACGCCATCAGGGGGGCTGGGTACAGAGGCACCGAGTTCAACCGCCAAGGACCGGGCCGGCCTTTCACCCCGGTCACGAGTTTTGCTGTCGTCCTGAAAAAAAGAAGACATGGTCTTGCCGAGGGGCGCCCTGAATTGCCGGGCCATGCCGATGGCGAGACCGGCGGCCACGATACCGGCCTGGGTGAGCCAAGCCGGCGGATTCGGGGTAGGCAGGTGGGCTTTGTCGCGGGCCACCTGGAAGATCAGCGGTTTGGCCAAGGCCTTGCCCGTGGCATCATAGGTGACCCAGCTTGACCCCTTGGTATTCCACAACCAGAAGGGCTTTTTGGCCCTGGTCTTCCGGGTGTTCTCGACAACCTTCTTGCCTTGTTCACCATGCCAGAAATTCATGCCGGCTCCGCCCTGGGCAGCCGTGCAGGTCACCCCCAGGGTCTTGGCAATCTCAACGGCAATGCCCGGCACCTTTAATTGCCCCATATTGAAGCGGAGCAGGTAGGGATCGACAACGGCATCGCCAATGCCTCTGAAACTGTCGGAGGCGTAGCCGCAATAGCACCCCCAGATCTGCCAGGCCGCTGTTTCCATGTGATTGTTCTTGATCTGCTGCAGGGTGGCCGGATCGACCGCATGGGTGAAGAAGCCGGCCACCAGGGCATCTTCCTCCTGCATCGCCTTGATGGCCTTGGCATTGGAGTTGCCGGCCATCTTGTCTATCTTTTTGGCCAGCTCCCTGAGCCGTTTACCCTGGTCAAAATAATAGGCCAAAGAAAGCCTTGTCGAATCGCCATGACAGGCGATATGGACCTGGCGGATCTTCTCCGGGGCCTTGGCCAGGGCCTCGATCATAATATTCTTGGTCCAGGCCTGGAGCACATAGATGACGTCCGATGGATAGAGGGCCGCCAGGGTGTCCTTCAGGGTGGCGGCCACCAGCTCCAGGGAGCGGTTGTTGTCCTGGCCGCCGGGAAAGGCCGGCGTGGGGCCGCCATCACCGGAAAACCCGTAAAAAATGTAGATCGCTTGTGCAGTTTGATTGCTCATCTTTCACCTCAAAGAACGCTTAACAAAGGTGCCGGGACTTTTCCCCTAGGCGTCTAACTCCATGCTGATCACAGCATAGGGATCCAGGGCAATTTTCAACGTATTCGGCCCCTGGCCCAAGGCCTGGCCATCGACACTGAGCTGAATGGTCTGGGCGTCGCTGGCCAGGATCTCCACCGGAATGCCGTTGATGAGGGCGGCCGGATATCCCTGGTGCCGGCTGACAATGAGATTGTCGCCATCCAGCTTCAGCACCGGGCCGCCCTGTTCCTGGCCGAGACTCACCGCCAGCACCCGCGGGACGGACTGCTTACGGCGCGCCTTCTGGATCATATTGGCCAGCTTGTCGTACTTGTCCTTCATCTTTTTTTTGTCCGGGCTGGAGTCGCCGAGCACCTTATCCACCTTTATATTTCTGTTTTCCATTCTGCTGATATCCCTTGCCGACTTGACCCCGATCCGGCGCATCTCGAGCTTGGTCTCTTCATCAACCCCTTCCAGTTCATCGATGGCGATGTCATCTCCACTGATCGGCTCGGAGGTATGCTGAGCGATCTGGGCGTCGGTGATCGAACCCAACTGGATGGACATCTTGGAGAACCCGGTGTCACCACTCTTGGCGTTGGTGAACAACACCTTGCCATCCTTGAACGTTGGAAAGACATGAAGGTCCAGGGAGACATCCTTGACCGTATAGGTCAGCTTACGGTTGATGCCCTTCACCGCCAGGGTGTCCTGCGCCTTGTCCAGCTCAATGATGAACGAATCGAGAAAACGTTCTATGTTCCAATCGTTACTCTCTCTCTGGGTCATGTTCGCCAACCAAACCAAGCCGCATCCGGTGCAATACGGGAAATATTGTTGTTTCTATCTGTTGGGTGGGCGGCGCGCTGGCCAGCCTGACCTTGCCGCTGTCATCAACCTGGATGACCATCTCCACCGGCATGTCCACCGTGACCTCGGTGACCCAGCAGGCCAGCCCCACTGCCTCGTCGCGCACCTCGTCGGTAAAATCGGTGAAGCCCAAAACCAGGTCCAGCACCGGCGACAAAAATTCAAAGGCGCGGATGGGTTCCTGGGCCAGCTCTTCGTTATCGTCTGCCATGGCCATGGTTAATCCATCATGTCGTTAGCCTGGTCCGGCCTGGTCTTAACGAGTTGCACCGGGAACACCACCGCCCGCTGCCGGGTCTTCACCTTCATGCCATCAAGGGTATCCGCGCCGCTGTCGCCCGCCCCGCTGCTGCTGTCGCCGGTGACGGCTGCGGCCAGATGGACGGCTGCCACCAGGGGAAAGACCACGATTTTTTCTTCCGTGCCCACGACCTGGCCGGTTAAGGCGTCAACCTCTTTTGGCTTCTGCAGCACGATGCGCTGGAGGTTGAATTCTGGATAGACAAAGAGGGCGGCGCTGTCGCCCGGCAGGGCCCCTAATTCGATGCGCGTGCGAGCCGCCACATTGTAACGCGCATGAAAGTCATCACTGCGCAGGGCCGCCAGCTCCAAAGGATCAAGAGCAGGATGCGCCGAGATCTGCGGCAACAATCTATTCAAGGCGTCCGGGCTCAACTCCATACCACTCTTGAGCTTGCCGATATCGTGGCGAAGCTGTTTTTCCTCTATCCGGGTCACCGTCGGATTACGGGCATTGTTGCCGCTTGCCGTGGCCAGGGCATAGGTGTAGCGGCATTGAAAGGTGATACGCCGCAGGTCCTTGCTAAATGAGCCCTGCCAGACCTTATGGCTGAAGGCCGGGTATTTGTTTTTGTCGGCCACCACCACATTGCCCACCGTATCTTCCACCCGCTCAAAGATCGCCTCGCCCACCAGGGTGATGAGCTGCGATTTTGCCGTGCCCCGGGCCTCGCCCTTCTTGTTCTTCCAGACCAGGACGGCCTTGACCAGATACTCCTCGCCTGGTTTGAGATCCGCAAGCTTGGCACCGCTGATGGAGGCGACCACCGGCAGCGCGCCGCCGCTCAGGTCTTTGACGGGGTAGTTGACCTCGGCCAGAGTTTTCAGGGATACCGGCTCCTTCACCAACAGGTGCAAGGTGGCCATCTTGATGGGTTTCGGGGTGTTAAGCTTGAGGGGAAAGGCCAGGTCCTTGCCATGCCGGTAGGCGACCCGGGAACGGCCGTGAACCGTGATGCTCTTGATACCATCAAAATCAAGGCTGACGGCGTTGATCCTCTTATATTTGATATCATTTTCCCCCGCACCCAAGGCAAAGCCCATGCCCATCAGCAGTTTATCGAGGGCAGAGTCATCGACGCCCGGGTTGATCTTGCCCAGGAAATCAAGCTCGGCCTGGTCCAGCTTTTCAATGGTCTTAAAGGCATCCTTGAGACCATCCACCGCGATACCAGCGAGCTTGGCCGGCGAGACACTCTCCACCACGGACTTGATGGTTTCCGGCGACAGGACATTTTGCAGAAGGGGCATCAGGGCAGGCAGGGCGGCGAGCAGGGCCGGAGCGATCTGGGCCTCGGCATACTGGCGCTGGACACTTGCCGCTTCCGCGGCCACTTTCTTGTCGGTGTAGTAGACCCCCTGAGAGGTCGCCTTGGCAGTGGCAAACTGCTTGAGCAGATCCATGATCAGCTTGATCATTTCCCCACCGCCGGCGCCCCCTTCTCCTTTGGCGCCGCCGCCGAGGAGAGAGGGCAATATCTTCTCGGCGATGGGCAGCACCTTGCCGATGATGCCGGAGATCGCCTCCAGAAACATGGATTCTGCCAGGGGGGCTGGCTTATATGAAAAAGCTATGTTTTCTACATGTTCATCATACTCTTGCATCACAGGTACCTCTCCTCTCCCTAAGGCCAGCGCTGCGCCGGAATCAGGGGCTGGAATGACTGCGACAATGTCGGAAAAGGCCGGCCCCGCCAGATCACGCGTCCGGAAACTAAAGAGCTGGATTGCGCGATTGCTCCTGGCAAACAGCGAGGCCGGCACTGCAATCCGCACCCGGCCATCAACACCTGCCGGCAAGGGACCGAACAGTTCCGACTTGTGGACGACAGGGGACAACACCTTGCGCCCCTCCCGTTTTACGGTCTGCTCCCCATCACCAATGGCATAGGAGTAAAAAAGATTACTGCCCAGGTCTGCCCGAAAATGGTGGTGCTGGTCCCGATAGCCGTCGTCGTTGAGAATCGCCAGAGCCATGGCCTATTTCTTCTCAGCCGCCGCCTCTTTATTGGGGCTGTTGGCCTTAATATCGGCAAGCTCAATATCCATGAAGTTATCGAGCTTGAAATAATCCGACTTAAAGGTGATATCGACGGAACCGGTGATCTTGGCGGCCAACTCGGTGGAGGCTTCGCTCTTGGCCGATGACACCGAGATCTGGGTCGACCGGTACGAACTGCTGCCGCCAGCCCCGCCACCGCCAAAAATTTTGCCAATCAGGCCTGTGCTGCCGCGGGCATAGGCCCCTGCCGAGAACGATTGTTTCGAGGCGGCCTTATCTCCCTTGGCGATCTGCTCCTTAGCCTTGATATCGAAGACCACCGCGGCCTTGACATTACCTTTCTCCACCACCAGACGGGTGATGCCCATCAGGATGGTTTCCCGCAGCAGCTTGCGCTGCTCCTTGGCCATGGCGATCTTGGCGTCCATGATCTTGGCCTTGACCTGGTTATCACCGATATCAAGGGCGTTGCCGTCTTTATCGGTGAGCACCGCCTTGGGCTGGCCATTGTCGTCTTTCTCGTCATCGGAAAAATCAAAGCTGAACTCGTCGGAATTGTTCTCGGCCAGGTAGCCGAAGGCGGCCGCGTCATCCACCTCCTTGACGAACTTGGAGATCGAGGCCGTCGCCGTTTTCAAGAGGGTCTGGTAGCTCTCCATCTGCTTCAAGGTCACATTGAGATTGGCGTTGAACACCCCTTCCAAGAGATCTGAGACGAATCTAGGGAAATCCACCTGGCGCACAAAATCACCGGCCAGCTGACCTGCCTGATCGATGCGCTTGTTCTGGTGCCGTTCGTCATCAATGAGATCTGAGGCCTTTTTGTCCTTGATGTTCGGCACCTTCATTGCCTCAACTCCGTTGCCACGGGCAAGGGTGCTGAACTGCTGGTTGTATATGTCTTTAAAAAGGGCCTTTTGCTCTGCCATCGGCATGGTGCTGAAGCTTTGAGAACCAGCCAAAATGCCCTGGGTATTTTCAAGCGCCTGCGCTTTTATGACCTTTGGATCAATAGTCATCTACTAAACCTCCATATCCGCTGTGAGTGCTTGGCCGTTTTCCAGGTATCAATCATCGAAGTCGTCAAATTCTTCATCTTCTTCAGAATCATCGAAACCTTTGTCCTCGTCTGAACGGCCCTCCTCTTGGGGGACAGCGCGCTGGGCAATAATCCAGGCCTCGGCAGAACGGATAAGTGTTTCAAACTCTTCATCCGAGACGGTTGCCTCGTTGAAGTTGGCGATCCACTGAAACACCTTGTTGCCCTTGCCGGCCACGGTCTTCAAGGCCTCCAGGTTTGGTGTGCCGTCAAAGGGCGGCTCCTTGTGCAGGCGGTCAATAACGGTCCAGCGATCCTTGCGGGTGCCGAAGCCGTAAAAGTCGATAATCTCCGGGGCATCGAGAACCTGGAAGCAGGTATCCATCAGACTTCGCAGCTGGGCGGCCTGGGTCTTGGTCCGACCATTGCCGTATTCGGTGAGATTGTATTGCAGCTCCTTGGTGACCTGATAGATCGGCACCCGTGAAACCGGAGCGGCCCCGTCGCCAAACACGGAAATCTCCTCGGACTTGCGGATAAAATTGGCGACCTCTTCCATGAGGATGGCCCACAGGTCTTCAAACTGCTCATTGACAATCATCCGGTCGAGCACCTGGACATCGCCCTTACCCAAGGTCTTCTTGTAGGACATGGCCCGTTCTTCCGGGGTATTGCGACGTTCGCGGTCCTGCCACAAGCGTTCCAGGGTATCGGTGACCTCTGATTGCGGCAGATCAAGGATCCCCCGATGCCAGTTGAGATAAAGGACATCCATGAGTTGGAAGATATGGGCCTTCTCGCCAAGCTCGTAGGCATAATCGAGGAAGCCAGCAGCCAGAATGTTTTCTCTGTTTATGGCCTGGTCAACCACCTCATCAAAGGTATCCACCGAGAAGTCCCAGCCCCCGGCGGTAGGGCTGCCATACATGGTGCTCTCCGAGGTACTTATGGCGTTGTTATAAGCCAGGGCAAAGTATTCGTCGTAGCCGCCGTTATCAAATTTGCTGTCGTCGGTGATGTTGATGCCGGTGGTTAGGAGGTGGGAAACCATGCGGCGCTTGACGTTAGCGGTGAACTTTTCCTGCTTTATTTCATTGCGGGCGATATAGCGCTCGACGAATTCACTGAGCCCCCCCTCTTCCAAAGCACCATTGAGGACCTTGAGGATGGCCGGCTCAACCGAATTGGGGCCATAGGGCAGACCAATGGCGACGATGTCCGCCACAAATAGTTTGATTTCCGCGTCCTGCAGCTGGATCTTATTGTCGTTCAATACGCCGATGGCAATCTTTTCGATCAGCGCATACTTGACGCCCTTGAGCTGCCGAACCACGGCCTCGGCAAAACCCAGCGGGTCCTGCAACAGATCCCCATTCCTCACCAAACCTTTGATAATCTTCTTGTAGACCGGCAGCCGGTTGAGCAGCAATCGATAGAGAAACTCAAGGCCCATGGTGTTTAATTTGGTGGTGACCTTTTTGAGCTGGGTGGCATATTGGACCAGATCGACCTCGGCATCGCCATAATCGATGTTGGCGGCTATATCATTGCAGGCATTACTGAGTCGCTGATCCAGGGCCTGTGAGGGCACGGTAATTCGCAGATAATCAGGCACCGCCAGCTTCATTGTTGCTGAAAATTTCTTTGCCGCGCTATATGGCCGGTAAATCCTACTCATTTGGGGTTTATTCGCAGTATTCAATGTCGGCACCTCCGTTGATTCTGATGGGTTTGGATTCTGCAAATAGAATCCTTCATATGTCTTGAAAAGTTTGGTTAATCCTTCCGTGGAGAAGGGGATCGCGCCTCTTTTCTTCTTAAAATAGGCGAGCAGCTCCAAATCGACCTGGTCATAACCGGCGAGTTCGGCAACCCAGGCAGCCTCTCCCTGGCAGATCATGGGATTTTTCTTCTGGCCCTTGAGGCCACGGATGACAAGCTGCCAATGGTCGTCCAACAGCCGCATCCTCTCCTTGCTGCTCAGACCAGCGGCAATATCGGGCAGCCCCTCCTTTTGCTGGTAGCTTTTGAGTTGCTCGATAATCTTCTTGATATCTTCAGCCATAAACCTCCTCCGCTAGTTGAGCTTCTGCCTGAGTAATCGCATGGCATCACCGATATTGAGCCGACCATAACCGGCCTTGGGGTGTTTGTAGCGACTGCCCACCTTGTCTGAAGTATGTTTGATGATATATTTCACCCTCCCGTCCGACAGCTTATGGCCCTTGGCACGGGCAAACGACTTGAGCAAGGCGATGGCACCGGAGACAAAGGGAGCGGCGTGGGACGTGCCGCTGGAAAAGGCATAGCCATTGTTCAAAAAAGTGCTGTAGACATCCGTCCCGGGCGCCACCAGATCGACCTGTTTGCCATAGGTTGAAAAGGGAGCAACGTGTTCCTTGTCCTGGTCCAGAGCCCCCACCGTCACGACGTAGGGATAGGCGCCGGGATAGTAGAGATCTTCACTGCCGTTATTCCCTGAAGCAGCGACAATGGTGACGTTCTTCGTGCGGGCGTAGTCGATGACCTCCTTGTAGGGCAGGCCACCGCCGATGTCGCGGACACCAAGGCTCATATTCACCACTTCGGCCCCTTGATCGATGGCCCACTTGAGGCCGACATTGATATTATCCACCAGGCCGGCGCCCACCGGTTTATCGCCCCGCTTCATGGCGCCAAGCACACGCACCGGCAGAATGCGGCATTGAGGCGCCACGCCCCGCGGCATATGGGTGCCGGCAGCCGCGATAATGCCGGCCACGTGGGTGCCGTGACCCACCAGGGTGTCGTCTGGGTCGTTGTCGTAGCCCAGGAAATCGCCGAGAAAACGCTCGGCACCATCGATAATGTCGACAAAATCCTTGCCGGGCAGATAGGCATGGACCAGCTCGGCATGGTCAACATCGACACCGGTGTCAAGCACGGCAACGATGACCCGCCGGTCCCCCTGGCTGGAGAGATGCGCCTCGGGCAGGCGGATGGCCTCCCGGGAGGCCCGATCGGTGCCGCTGTTTATCGAGGCCTGACTGTCTGTCAGGGCATGGGCCTGGGGCAGATCGGCAACGGCAATATCGCCCATGCGGGCATAATTGACCTCGGGGAGCAGGTTGATATCACGAATAAGGGTTGCCGGCAGTTGCCGATCATCTTGGAGGACTAACCGGTAGATACGGTTCAAGCCGTGCTTAATTTCGGCCGTGGACCAATCCTGCCCTGCCACCGGATATTCCCGGGTCACCCATACCGGGATACTCTTGCCAGCCAGGATGGCATCAATTGCCGGAACCAACTGCCGTGAGCCGCCGCTCTTTGTTGAGATGGCATCGACCCAATGGGGAATATGATCTGTCGTTGCCGCGGGCTGATGCAATTTGATAATCAAATGAGATTTCAAGTATCCCCTCTCAGCGAACCAATGCGTATAAGGACCACCCCATGAAGACGACCACGGAGGCAGGAGGTCATCATGAAAAAGTAAAAGCCTATCCCACGCTAAAACAATAACCTGTCTTGCCTGTGATATGTTGCCGAGAGGGGGGACTCTTACGACACAGAGAATCTAAAAATTATTTTTTAAGAATTGAAGAAAATCACCTAAAAGACAATAGTCCGAACGGATTATTTTTCTGCCTGTTTTGGCATTATGTTTGTCAGGTGATTTTGCTGAAAAGAGGGCGAAAGGATGAGACAACCCCTCATGCTTTCAGATGAGATAATGATTATTCCGGGCAGCCCAATGACTGGCCTGGCCGCGGGTAGTCACCTTAATTTTCTTAAAGATATTATAGAGATGGGTCTTGACCGTGTACTGACTCACACAGAGCCGGTCAGCAATCTGTTTATTACCGGATCCGGAAGTAATCTGGAGCAGTATCTCTTTTTCCCGGGAAGTGAGAGGAGGGGGGGCGTAGGCATCGCTTCGCAGGTGGGGTTTGTTAGCCAGGATGAATTGCGTCATGACACCCCGGGGAAACCACATCTCCCCCTGGACAAGGGCCTTGATCCCCTTGACCAGAAGTACCGGGACATCATTTTCGTAAAAAACGCCATACAACCATTTGGAAATGAATTTCGCGCTGTCTCGATAGGAGGCGTTGACATTAAACAGGGAGACCATGCATTGATCGGGGTAAAAATTGAGCAAGCTGCTCAGCCTGTCATCAAGACATTCACAGTCAACATTGAGACAGTCCCAAAGGACGATCTTCTTACCATCAGTGGCATGAGCGAAAATCTGATGCCACTCCTCCGCGACGATGCACAGACAGGTAATGCCTGTTTTTTCTTCCACGAACGACGCCAGCAACTTTCTCTGAAAATCAGAACGGCTTACAATGTATACGCAGTGATCTGACATGGCTTACATGGGTATTTTATCTTTTCTTATCGGTGCATTGACTGATACGCCCCTTTCATGCACCGCTGATCCGAGCATTATTTTTTATCTCATGCGAACCTAAGACGAATCAAGAGATAAAGAGAAGCCACTATTTACAAAAAACCATACCCAGCAAGCCACAGGAGCCGACAGACCCCGGCGCTGCTCCCCCGCGACCTGACAGAAAAATGCGCCTATGTTATCCTATATCCTGACAACATGCAGAAGCCTGGGGGAAGGGGCCCATGATTTCATGCGTTCATGCCGAAAAGGGGATATTCAAACCGACCGACAGCTTCTCTCCCGGCTGCACCGCCCGGCTTCACCACAGATTGGGTCAAGCCAATCCTCCTTCCCACCTCGCTGGCTGTTATGCCCAACACCAATGGTAGATCATGGTTCTGCCAAAGCATCGTAGGCATGGCTGGTGATTTTGTTCATCAGATCGGTGCGGTGCGGAGTCCGAGCCTCTGCCGACAGGCTAGCAAAGAGGAAGAATCAAAGTCAAGAAAAAATACAACAAATGTCAGGCGAGGCTATTCTCTCTTTTCAAGAAGGAACACCCTTCTGTTCGTAGAACATCGACCATTGCTGCGTATTTCAGCGCGCCTCCCGGCTACGCCGCAGATACCGCGGACATTGCCCACGTTTCTCCTTGGCGCACTCAGCAACCTCCCAGCATGGGGCATAGTGCAGCAACTTGCCGATGGAGGCGATGGTGATGCCGCCGCCATGGATCATGCTGAAAAGACACCTGATCCAGGCAATATCATCGGCGCTGTAATACCGCCATTTCCCCTTGCGGCTCGGGGTGACAAGCCCGGCTTTTTCGTAGTTGCGCAAGGTGCGCGGGTGCAGGTCCAGCATATCGGCTGCAGCGGAAATACGGTAGATTGAAGGGTGGGCCTGGCATCGCATGGGCAATCCTTTTTCCTCTCTCTGATGTTTGCAAAAACCGCGATCAATCCCCCTTCAAAGGGAAACTGAATGTTATCCTGGTATATTTACCTTCTTCCCCGCTAACCGACAAAAGGCCGCCGTGATCTTCGACGATGCGGCGGCAGACAGCAAACATCCTCCCCCAGCCCCTGACCGGAAGCTCCTTGATATCCACGGACTCGGACAGGCCGTCCAAGGGAATCACCGCCCCCTGATCCACAAAGGTGATTTCAAACACCCGCCCCTGAACGGAATCCATGGCAGACCGGCTGATAATGGCGAGTTTTTTGCGTGGATCCCTGCCGGCGAATCTCTCGGCAAGCGCAGCCCGGACGCTGGCCAGGATGGTCAAAAAAACCTGCTGCATGTGTTGGGCATGAACCGGCACCGCTGGCGGCATTGGTTCAAAATCGGTTTCCACCTGGATGCCCTCGCTTTTCAGATGATACCCGGTGAGCAGCAAGGCATCCTCCAACACGGTGGCCACCGGCAAGAATTCTCCGGTCGCCTGGCTCTCTTCCCGACCATAGAGGATGAACTTCCGGACTATGTCCGCAATGCGCTCGCCAGCCTCGATGATCTTGAGCAGCAATTCGTTCTGCGGTTGTCCAGGCCTCTTAAGCTGCTCCTCATCGGCCAGAACCTGTGCATAGTTGATCAAGCCGTTGCTGAGATCGCTCACCTCGTGCGAAACGCCGCCTGCGAGGGAGGCGATCATTTCCAGCCGCATGCACGCCTCCCCGCTCCCGGCCCTTTCCTGCCGGACTAGCGGATAGCCGACCAGGATCAACTGTTCCGGCTCCCCGCCGGTTTCCTGGTCGGGAACCACCCTGCACAGGAAGCGGCGCACAGGCATGCTCCCTGAAAACACCAGCTCGGCGCCCTCATCTGAACGCAATTTTTCGAGAAGGCCAGGGGTATCGCTGGTCAGGCCAGGCTGGACCGGCGCCAGGAAATCACGCCAAAAACGGCCGGATATCTGTTCGGCGCCAATACCTGCCATCCCGGCAAAAATCGTGTTCGCGGCAAGGATACTCCCTGAAGGAGTAAGAGTGAGTTGAATCGCTTGCAGAGCCCCAAAGAGTCGCCCATGCAAATTTTCCCTGCTAGCCAGATGCTGCTGGCCTTCCATGGTGTGCAGGGCCAACGCCAGGTCGTTTGCCAATCCTTCGAGCAGCTCCATCTCCTTTGGGTCAAAATCCTTGGCGGAAAGGGCATAGATGGAAAGCACGCCGTACACGGTATTCTGCCAGATTATCGGCAGGGCCGCGCAGGCTGCATGCCCATCCGCCAAGGGCGTTCCCTTGAGCAGCCCCTTGGGAATCCCAGCCAGGATATCCATCCGCACCACCGGTGCCTTGGAACGCACGGCCAGGGCCGCGGGATTCTGCTCCAGCCCTTTTTCCTCGGCCTCGGTGAGCAGTATTGCCATGCAGGTTTCGCACTCCTTGCTGCTCATGGATGTTGCGCCGTCGGCGGTCACCGGCATGACATCCCCACCCTCGTCGGCCAGACCTATCCAGATCAGGCAATACTCATGATTTGCGAGCAGGGCGCGGCAGACCTCCTTGAACAGGGAATCCCTGGTTTTATTCCTGGCGATGGCCAACTGCGCTCCTTTCACCGCCGAGACCACCCGCTGAAACTTTGCCAGTCCCTGAGCCGTGATTTCCCGGGCCATCAAGAGGTCGTGGAACGAATACGCCAGCTCGGAAATTTCGCCGCTTCTCCCGGAAACGGAAAGACCCTCGCGGGTCCCGGAGGCCACCTCTTTCACCTGTTGCACAAGATCCAGCAGCGGGGCTATCAGCCGCCTCTGGAAAAACAGTAGCATTCCGATGATCAGGCTGACCACCATGGCCAGCGCGCCGATCACCACATTCTGAAAGCTGACCAGCTCACGCTTGCCATGCTCCACCAGCACCCGGTCGAAGAGCATGAGCCGCTCTCCCAGGGTGCGGATTTCCGTATTGAGTTGCCGCAGATATTCGGGCTTGACCGGCCCGACGCTGATTTTTCTCACCAGCAGGACAAGACCGGGCAGATCGATGGCGTTGGCCAGGGTGAGTTTGTAATGGTCGTCGATGGAACGGTTGCCGATGACGGAGGCAAGATTAAGGTTGAGCTCCTCCAGCTCAGCGCCCACCGAGGCCAGGCCGCCATACTGCCCTTCCAGCAGGTTTTCGGTGACATGCTCCCGGATGATGGCGAACTGGAAGATAAGTTTTTCCGTCTGCCGGCTGACCTCGACATGATTGCTGTACAGTTGATACTGCCTGATTCCAAGGCCCATCAGGGCCACAAGAATCAGCGTGACCGAAACCGCGGTGGCATGAATTGTTTTCTTTAAGGGAAATGCCATTTTTCAGTGACGCCGTGTTATTCCATAGTAAAAATCAAACGTTTGATTACACAGCTCGAACGAATCATTGTGTGCATATGCCCAGAATGATTACGGGCTTTTGCTGGATGTGTCAAGGGGATTTGACGGGGGGAGAGCGACACAGTATCTTCCCCCCATCCCCTCCCCTCCCCACTAGGGGAGGGGATTTTTTTACAAACGAAGAATTACTTATTTTCCTTCCAGGTGTAAAGAATAGGCATCCTGGCCAGAATCGCCCGATATACCACGATATAGGTGGCATAGACGGTGACTACGATAACCACTTCCCTCCAGTGCGGGATCTCCTGATACAACTGCCAGTTGAAGGTGATCAGCGCCGTATTCAACCTGTTCAGGGCGAGGCCGAATACCGCCAAAAAGGCGCTGAAACGAGCCAGGGAGGCGTTACTGTTTCGCACGGCCATGGTGTAGAAAATTAGGGGCAGTATCACCCCAACCACCATCTCGAACATGAACCAGGCGCCCCAGCCGGTGGCCAGATACTGCCAGTCGTTATCATGGGCAATGCCGATGATCCTGATCACCAGATAGGTTATCAGGGCAAGGGAAGCGCCCTTTGCCAGCCCCAGGGTCAATTTGCTCAGGTTGTTCAGATAGGTCTCGTCACACCGCCAGCGCATGAACCATTTACTAAGGGTGCTGACCACAATAAGCATCGAGAGCCCGGCAAAAACCGCGGAAACGAAAAACTGGAACCACTGGAATGAGGAAGAGTACCAGAGCGGGTGCACCTTGCCGGGGGCATAGGTGAACAGCGCACCCAGGGCTCCCTGGTGCAGGGTGGAAAGGATGATCCCGGCAACGGTCAGGCCGAGGACGATCTTCTTGATAAACTGCTTGGCCTTGGGAAAATTCATCCATTCGGCAAAGGCCGGCACCAGCTCCGCCACCTGGCAGGAGAGATAGGTGGCCACATGCCAGGCCACGAGAAAGAGCACCGCCGCCGGCCCCAGGGAGACGAACATGGGGTAAATCAGACGCCAGGGCTGACCAAGATCCACCTGCAAAAACATGACCGCGAACAGATAGCCCAGCAGCCCGTTCAGCAAGCCGAGCCGCTCAAGGGGTTTGAAATCCTTGCGTCCGAAAAGCTCCACCGTGGTTCCCATCATGAAACCGGAAGCGGACAGCGGCACCATGGTAAACAGACCCCAGCCGAGAAACAGCCCCCAGGGATAATCATAGGAGGAATGCGTGACCCAGCCGAGGCCGTAAATGAAACGTCCCACCAGAATCGGCAGCCCCACGGCATAGATGACCCAAAGCACCCAGTTGAAGGGGTTTCTGAGCTGCACCGCCCAGTATTCCTTGGGGGAAAGCCCCAGCAGGAGCTTCTCTTTAACGGTCCACTCGCTCCCATCCTTCTTCAGATGGGAGACAATAGGGGCGAACCCTTGTGATTGTAAGCTATTCATCGTTGTCCACCTCTCCTCAGCTTTTAGTATCTTCGTTTTTCAGGGCCTCTTTCCGGTTGCTCAGCAAGTGGAAGCCGGTAAAGAGCGCGGGCCAGATGGTGAGCACCATGGGGACGATCGTCAGAAATTCCTTGACATAACTTATGATCGGCTGGTCCCCGAGGTGGGTGTCGTAGCCGATCTTGTCAAAGGGCACGTCTGAGAGGTACATCCAGGCGGTGCCGCCGACCTCGGTTTCGCCGTAGACATGGTCCACGTAGGCCCCAGGCTTATCGCTGATCCGCTGATGGGCCATCTTGAGAAGGTCCTTGCGTTTGCCGAAGGTCATGACCTCCTGGGGGCACGCCTCGACACAGGCCGGAGGCTTGCCGAACTTGAGGCGGGTGTCGTAGCACATGATGCATTTCTTCACCACCGGGTTGATGGCGCTGGAATAGCTGTAGGCCGGGATATAAAACGGACAGGCCACCATGCATGTACGGCAGCCGACGCAGACGGTGTGGTCGTACATCACCGCGCCTTCCGGCGTTTTTTTATAGGCATTGACGAAACAAGAGGTCAGACAGGCGGGCTCGTTGCAGTGGTTGCACTGCACCTTGCGAAAGAGCGGGTGTTCCCTGCCCGGCACGTCGTATTTCTGCACAACGGTATATGCCTTTTCCGTGGTCCTTCTCGGCAATCCCCCTTCGCGTTTCTCCTCAAACACCGAGGGATCGTCAAAGGATTTGTCCGGTGCGGGCAGCCCCTGTTCTTTGTTGCAGGCGGCTTCACAGGTGCGGCAGCCGACACATTTGGTAAGATCGACAAGCACGCCCATGCTGTCCGGGTAGCCGCCGAAACTCCCGGCAGCCTCGGCATGTTTGCTTGTCCCGACGGCGGCGATGGCAGCGCCACCGGCCAACCCGCCTTTCAAGAAACTTCTGCGGTGTAACTTTTTCATAGTAAATTCCTCTGATATCGTTTCAGCGTAAGCTTCAAGCCTCTGTGGCCTTCAAATCAATGACCGCCCCCATGCCCGCCGGAAGCCTTTGGCGCCGGGGCATACTTGCCGGAATGAAAAAAAGCGTCGCCCTGGTCGTTGCGGGCATGACAATCCTGGCAGCCGGTCGGTCCGCCCATGGTGGTGTGGCAGCCAAGGCACTTCTGGTGATACGCCCCTTTCAGGCCGAGCTTGCCTTTATGGTAGAGTTGGGGATTTCCGCCGGTCTTTTCCAGATCTTCAGGGGAAAACCGCTTGTCAGAGTGGCAATCCTTACAAGAAACAGATTGTGCCTGAGCCCCGGCTTTATGGCAACGGACACAGTTCGGATCCGTGGGCGCGAGCCCGGTTGTGTGGTGATGGCAATCGGCACAACTCGTTGCCACCCCGACATGCATGGCATGATCAAAGGTCACAGCGGAATAATGATTTGCCAGACTGCCGAGTTCCACCGTGCCGGGGCCATCCGCGGCCCAACTCTGCGCACCCGTCGGCGCGGTCAGGAGCATAAGCGCCGCCATGCCCATGAGTGTTTTTTTTCTTCCTCCCATGTTGGTCTCCTTAGTAAAAAAGTAATCTCGTAAGCCGTTGTCTAAAAAATAACCGTACCATCGAAAAATCCTCACACAGAAAGAGTTGGTACGAGCAACACCGCCCGCGCTGCTGTTCACGCGATGTTTTTTTTGCGCACCCCCTCCATTTTTTGCGTGTGTGGTTGCTATCGACCTTACGACTTAGCACATCCTGTGCCAACCATTTTTTTAGAGCGCATTAAGTGAAAGCCCTCAACCCGGAACGGGGATTTAGATATCATTCCACCGAAAACGCACAGCACAGACTCCGGAAAAAACGTGAGCCATTGGAGAAGAGAGCGTTTTTTGCTCAACGCTCACTCTGGGGAAGATCGCACGCGGGGGAAATTAAAAGTTACAGCGGGATGCCATGCAGTGTGCAACGGAGTTGCGCCACGCCGGGAAGAAGTGTTGCATGCAGCACTTCTGATGCTACATAAGTGTTGCATGCAACAGGTTGCGCTCAATAACGCGCCTAACCGAACAATCCGGTTTGCGCCTTGTTTTCTTCGGTTAGCTTGGGACAGGTCACTATGATATCAACCTCTTCCGCGTCAATGGTCTCATTGAGCAGAAGCACCTCGGCCAGCTTGTGCAGAAAGGTGATGCGCCCTTCAAGGACGATGATCGCCTCCTGATAGCACTCCGCAATGATCCGGGAGACCTCCTCATCGATTGCCCTGGCGACTTCTTCGCTGTAGGGGCGTTGCCGCGAACCGCTGCCGAGAAACCCCCGGTCCGAAGTGACGAAGGCCCGGGGTCCAAGCCGTTCGCTCATCCCCCACTCACACACCATGCGGGTGGCGATATCCGTGGCAACCTGCAGATCGTTGCTGGCGCCGGTTGAGAACTCATTGAAGACAATCTCCTCCGCTGTCCTGCCGCCAAGGAGAATCTTGATCCGGTTGGTCAAATATTCCTTTGAATAGGCATGTCGGTCGTCAATGGGCACCTGTTGCATCACCCCCATTGCCTGCCCTCGCGGGATGATGGTAATTTTGTGCACCGGGTCCGTATTGGGCAAGACCTTGGCCAGGATCGCGTGTCCGGCTTCATGGTAGGCTGTGACCTTTCGCTGCTGGTCGCTGATGACCAGCCCCGTTCGTTCTGCGCCCATGAGAATCTTATCCTTGGCATCCTCGATATCAGAGAGCTGAATTCCCGCCTTGCCCTTGCGCGCCGCCATCAGGGCGGACTCATTGATGAGGTTGGCAAGTTCGGCGCCGGTGAATCCCGGCGTGGACTGGGCCACAACCTGAAGATCAACGTCCGGATCCATCATCACGTTGCGGCAGTGCACTTCCAGGATCTTGCGCCGCCCCTTGACATCGGGAGGCATGATGGTGACCTGCCGATCGAACCTGCCCGGCCGCATCAAGGCAGGGTCCAGGACATCCGGCCTGTTGGTCGCCGCGACGATGATCACGGTTTGCTCGCTCTGGAAGCCATCCATCTCCACCAGCAGGGCGTTGAGGGTTTGCTCCCGCTCGTCCTGGCCGCCCATGGCCCCGGCTGCCCCGCGACTGCGGCCCACCGCATCGATTTCGTCGATGAAGATGATACAGGGCGCGCTTTTCTTGGCCTGGGCGAAGAGGTCCCGCACCCTTGAAGCGCCAACCCCGACAAACATCTCAACAAAATCAGAGCCGCTGATGCTGTAAAAAGGGACGCCTGCTTCTCCGGCAATGGCCTTGGCCAGCAAGGTCTTTCCGGTTCCCGGAGGGCCCTGCAGCAGCACGCCCTTGGGAATCTTGCCCCCGAGACGCGTAATATTCTTGGAATCCTTCAAAAACTCGACGATCTCGACCAATTCCTCCTTTGCTTCCGGAATGCCGGCCACATCAGCAAAAGTTACCCGCCGGGCCATGTCCGGATCCATGGCGATTTTTTTCTTGCCGAAACCGCCACTGACGCCGCCGCTTCCCCCTTTTTGGCCGCGGAACATAAAAAACATCCAGCCGCCCATGAGCAGCAAAACCGGAAAGGTCGATGACCAAAAAGGCGAAACCGCCCGGGGTTTTCCGGCGGAAATACGGACATTCTTCTCCTCGAGCCTGGGAAGAAGCGGTTGCACATCCGGGGCATAGGTGGAAAAGGACTGCCCATAGCTGTCAGTGCCGGTGATCTCCTGCCCCTGTATCCGCACCGTCTTGATCTCGTTATTTTCCAATTTGGCCAGAAACGCGGAATATTCCAACATGGGAAGCTGACTTTCAACAAGCCAGACGTTGTATCCGATAACCCCCAAGGTTGCCACCGCCATGAGCAGCAGATAATTTCGAACATATTTGGCCACAAATTCCTCCCTGACTGTAATGAACACGAAGCAGGACGAACGGATTCCAAGAAAAAAAGCTGCAACATTCGGACCATGTCTTAACTCCAGACTACCATTCCTCCGCGAAAAACAATAAAAAAAAAGCCCGGGCGAACCCGGGCTTGGAGGGAGGGTACTGCAAGGTTAGCCGTTGAACGGCATCAGGGCCGCGACGGAGGCTTTAAAGGACACAGCATCCGTCACCGGCTCCTGATCAGCGTTGGCCGGGAACCGTAA
>JAHJRQ010000014.1 GCA_018830485.1 Pseudomonadota bacterium
ACAAGCCTTAAAGACCCGTTATTCTTCAACAGAGATTCTGATCTCTTTAATGCAATAAAAACTCCCGAAGCTTAAAGCTCCGGTTTCTTGGGGCCCATCTTCTACTTTGCTCACTATTCAGTTTTCAATGATCGCTGCGCCAAGGTGGCTGACCCGAAGTCAGTCTCGGCCTCCGTCGTTGCGGAGAGCGGCAAATTAGTCGATCCGTCCCCCCACGTCAACCCTATTTTTTACTTTTTATTCGCTACGCATTAAAAAGCACGGTAATCCATTGAAATAAATTGGATATTTTCTTATTGACCGCCTCCCCTGGTTTGTGAATTAATACTATTATATATACGTCTCGCACATACAGGCCCATTGCCTGGGAGGGTGACCATGCACGAAGCGCTCTTTTACAAACAAGCCCCCGACACCCCCGGGCAGGTCCGCTGCCTGCTCTGCCATCACCATTGCCTGATCGGCGAAGGAGGCCGCGGGATCTGCAGGGTCCGGGAAAATCAGGGCGGGATCCTTTACAGCCTCAACTACGGCCGCCTGATCAGTGAAAACATCGACCCCATCGAAAAAAAACCCATCTTTCACCTGCTGCCCGGCTCCCTCTCCTATTCCATTGCCACGGTGGGCTGCAACTTCCACTGCAAACACTGCCAGAATTACGAGATCTCCCAGTATCCCTCCCTCCATGGCGGAGAGATTGCCGGCGCCCTGCGCACCCCGGCGGAAGTGGTGGCAGCGGCGCAGCGGGCCGGCTGCCGGTCCATCAGCTATACTTACGTGGAGCCCACCATCTTCTACGAGTTCGCCCTCGATACCGCCAAGCTGGCGCAGGAAGCAGGACTAAAGAACATCTTTGTCAGCAACGGCTACACCGGCCCGGAAGCCACCCGGGAACTGGCTCCGTACCTGGACGCCAACAACATCGACCTCAAGGCTTTCACCGACACCTTCTACAAGGAGGTGTGCGGCGCCAGGCTGCAACCGGTCCTGGACACGATCCGACTCATGCAGGAACTGGGGGTTTGGGTGGAGGTCACCACCCTGGTGATTCCGGGCTGGAACGATTCGGATGGGGAACTCACCGACATCGCCCGTTTCATCAAAAGCCTTTCCGCCGACATCCCCTGGCATGTCACCCGCTTCTGGCCCACCTACAAGATGACCGACCGCCCCCCCACCCCGCACCACACCCTGGTCCGCGCCAGGGAGATCGGTCTGGCCGAGGGGTTGCGCTATGTCTATGTCGGCAATATCCCCGGCGACACCGGCGAAAACACCCTCTGCCCGAACTGCGGAAAGCTGATCATCGAACGGTCCGGCTTTGCGGTAAAACAGCAACAGATGACCAAAGGAAAATGCAACCACTGCCAAGGAACCATTGCCGGCATTTTTTAACCACCCCTTTTGGCAGGCAAGGACAACCCTCCCACGATTCCACAGCGTCCCGGCCCTGTAATTCTTATTGACGAAAAAGCCCCAATCAGTTTTAATACTTTGATTTTTATCTGAGGTCTGCAACCGGCATATTTTCTCGCACAGAAAGGGCCCATTACTCCTTGCTATATACTCTGTATCAACTCTTCGGCTGGCTCTTTTTCATTGTCATTTCCCCTTTTGCCTGTGTGTTTCTAGGTTTTTCGGGCAAACATCGCCAGGGTTTGAGGCAACGCCTCGGCCATGTGGAAGATGTGCAACTTGACGAAGAGAAACCCGTCCGCATCTGGCTGCACGCGGCCTCTGTCGGAGAGATTCAGGTTGCCAAGGTGCTGATCGCCGAATTCAAAAGACAGTTGCCCGAGGCCTCCATCGTTGTCTCCACCGGAAATCGGCACGGCCTTGCCGTGGCAGCCCAGGTACTGCCCGAGGATGTGCCCTGTTTTTTCGCTCCGCTTGACCTCATCGGCATTGTCAACCGGACCCTGGAAACAATCCGGCCTACTATATATGTCTGCCTGGAAACCGAACTCTGGCCGAACATCATCCGGCAGGCGCAACACCACGGAGCCAAGCTGTTTCTCCTGAACGGCCGCCTCTCGAAAAATTCGTTTGCCGGGTACAGAAAGATAAAAAGCTTCATGCAAGATCTGCTCTCCTGCTTCACCAAGATTTCCGTTATCCAAGGTGATGACGCCAAGCGATTTCGGGCCTTGGGCGCAGACCCTGCCAGCATACGGATCCTGGGCAACGCAAAATACGATCAGACCATAATGCGGGCAGAGCCGAACATGGCCGGACGCTACCGGCTGATGCTGAATGTCCATCCGCAGCAACCGGTGCTGGTTACCGGCAGCACCCACACCGGCGAGGAAGCGATGCTGATCGAAGTGTTTCGCTCCCTGCAGCAGCGCCTCCCCGACCTGGTCTGGGTGATTGCCCCCCGGCATCTGCGGCGTCTCACCGAGATCGAAAAGCTTTTTGCCGACCAGGGGATTGCCACCATGCGGTTGCGTCAGGTTCAGGAGCAAGGCCGCAGCACGGATGTGGTGCTGGTCGACACCATGGGTGAACTGGCAGGCCTCTATTCTGTGGCCACCTATGTTTTCTGCGGCGGCAGCCTGGTGGATCGCGGCGGCCACAATGTGCTCGAGGCCGCGGCCTGGGGAACCCCGGTCTTTTACGGCCCCCACATGGCGGATTTTTCCGATGCCAAGGCATTGCTTGAGGCGGAAAACGCCGGGTTCTGCGTAAAAAACCCTCGGGAACTCACCCGCCTGCTGCTCTACTTTATTGAAAAGCCTGAAGAATATGCCGTGGCGGGGCGAGGCGCCCTCAAGGTCGCGGGCAGACAACAGGGTTCGGCCAAAAAGCAGGTGGCGCTCATTAAAGAGGATCTGCATTCCGTGACGCATTCATCGTGCGCACATTCGACAACTTAGAGGTTAGGGAATTTCTATGAAAGCACTTATCGCCCTTGAAGACGGCACTATTTTTGAAGGAAGATCCTTCACCGGCTCCGGAGAGACCAGCGGCGAAATCGTATTCAACACCGGAATGAGCGGTTATCAGGAGTTGCTCACCGATCCGTCCTACAAGGGCCAGATCGTCACCATGACCTACCCGCTCATCGGCAACTACGGCGTCAATCCCGAGGACATGGAATCGGACCGGGTGCAGGTCGAGGCGTTCCTCATCAAGGAATACAATGCCATCCCCAGCAATTTCCGCGCAACCGGCACGCTGGCCGATTTCCTCAAAAAGGACAACATCCTCGGAGTCGAGGGCATCGACACCCGGGCGCTGACCCGGCACATCCGTAATGCCGGGGCCTTGAAGGGCATTGTCTCCACCGAGGATCTCGACCCAAAATCCCTGATCCGGAAGGCCAAGAACTCCCCCGGCCTTGTCGGCCGCGATCTGGTCCGGGAAGTGACCTGCGCCGAGCCCTATGGCTGGCGGGACAACCAACCTGCCCCAGGCAGCAATTTCAGTACAGCCGCGCCCGGCAAATACAAGGTTGTCGCCTATGATTTCGGCCTGAAATACAATCAGCTCAGACTCCTGGCCGAGCGGAACTGCTCCGTGCAGGTGGTTCCCTGCACCGCCACCGCCGACGAAATCCTGGCCATGAAGCCGGACGGGGTCTTTCTTTCCAATGGCCCCGGCGATCCCGCCGGCATTCCGGGGATTGTCGATAATATCCGGGCGCTTTTCGGCAAAACGCCCATTTTCGGCATCTGCCTGGGCAACCAGCTTCTCGGCCTCGCCTACGGCGGCACCACCTACAAACTCAAATTCGGCCATCGCGGCGTCAACCAGCCGGTCAAGGATCTCCTCACCGGCAAAATTGAAATAACCTCGCAAAATCACGGCTTCTGCGTTGATTCAACCACCCTGAATCCGGATGATATTGAGCTGACCCATATCAATCTCAACGACAAAAGCGTCGAAGGCATGCGCCACCGGAAATATCCGATATTCTCCGTGCAGTACCATCCGGAAAACGCCCCTGGCCCGCATGACTCGCTGTATCTTTTTGACAGATTCATCGACATGATGCAGCCGTAGCCGCAGGCACAACCCGGCAAACAACAAACGATCATTCGCCGTTGCAACAACGGCATAAAGAGCCGCAAGGAAAGGAACCGATCTTTCGCAACGGCTCCTAAATTGACATAACCACTAGCAGGTAAGAAATCCGATGCCTAAAAGAACCGACATTACAAAGATTCTGATTATCGGCTCCGGCCCCATCATCATCAGCCAGGCCTGCGAGTTCGACTATTCCGGCACCCAGGCGGTGAAGGCCCTGAAAGAGGAAGGCTACGAAGTCATCCTCATCAACTCCAATCCCGCCACCATCATGACCGATCCCGAGATCGCCGACCGGACCTATATCGAGCCCATCACCCCGGAGATGGTCGCCAAGATCATCGAACGGGAGCGCCCGGACGCGCTCCTGCCCACCCTGGGCGGACAGACCGCCCTCAACACCGCCATCAAGGTCGCAGAACTGGGCGTGCTGGACAAATACGGGGTGGAACTGCTCGGGGCCAATATCGCGGTGATCAAAAAAGCGGAAGGGAGAGACTCCTTCCGGGATGCCATGCGCAAAATCGGCCTCAAGGTGCCGGAAAGCGCCATCATCCACACCATTGAAGAGACCAAGGCCGCCAGCGAGCAGATCGGCTTCCCCATCATTGTCCGTCCCAGCTTTACCTTGGGCGGCACCGGCGGCGGCATCGCCTACAACTCCCAGGAGCTCGACGAATTCTGCAAGGCCGGCCTCGACCTGAGCATGAACTCCGAGGTCATGCTGGAACGGAGCCTGCTCGGCTGGAAGGAGTATGAGCTTGAGGTGATGCGCGACAAGGCCGACAACGTGGTGATCATCTGCTCCATTGAAAACGTTGACGCCATGGGCGTGCATACCGGAGACTCCATCACCGTGGCCCCGGCCCAGACCCTGACCGACCGCGAATACCAGGAGATGCGCAATGCCGCCATCGCCATCATGCGGGAGATCGGGGTGGAAACCGGCGGCTCCAACGTCCAGTTTGCCGTCAATCCCAAAGACGGCGAGCTGATGATCATCGAGATGAACCCCCGGGTATCGCGGAGCTCGGCCCTGGCCTCCAAGGCAACCGGCTTCCCCATCGCCAAGATCGCGGCCAAGCTGGCCGTGGGCTACACCCTGGACGAAATCCCCAACGAC
Organism: Pseudomonadota bacterium; assembly: GCA_018830485.1. Classification (GTDB taxonomy): domain Bacteria; phylum Desulfobacterota; class Desulfobulbia; order Desulfobulbales; family Desulfurivibrionaceae; genus Thiovibrio. The sequence continues at coordinate 5,153 of JAHJRQ010000014.1, forward strand.
ATCACCCGGGAAACCATGGCGGCCTTTGAGCCCACCATCGATTACTGCGTGGTCAAGATCCCCCGCTTTACCTTTGAGAAATTCCCCGAGGCCGACGATTTTCTCACCACGGCCATGAAGTCGGTGGGCGAGACCATGGCCTTTGGCCGCACCTTTAAAGAAGCCTTCCAGAAGGGGATGCGCTCCCTGGAAATCGGGGTGAGCGGCTTTGGCGCGGACCCCAAATTCAACCTGGAGTCCATGGACCAGCAGGATCTTGAAAACGGGTTGCGCAAGCCGAACTCCAAACGGTTTTTCCAGGTGTTCGAGGCCTTGCGCCGGGGCATGAGCGTTGAAAGAATCTACGAGATCTCCTTCATCGACCCCTGGTTTCTGCACAACTTCAAGCAGATTGTCGAAATGGAATCCCGCATCCGGGAGATGGGCTTCAACGGGTTGGACCAAGATTTTCTGCAGGAGGTCAAGCAGTTCGGCTACTCCGACCGCCAGATCGCCTTCCTCACCGGCACCTCGGAAGAGGATGTCTGGGAGCTGCGGGAAAAGCTTGCGGTGCAGCCGGTGTACAAGCTGGTCGACACCTGCGCCGCCGAGTTCGAGGCGTACACCCCCTACTATTATTCCACCTACGAGGTGGAAAACGAGGCCCGCGAAAGCACAGGGCGCAAGGTCATGATCCTGGGCGGCGGCCCCAACCGGATCGGCCAGGGCATCGAATTCGACTACTGCTGCGTCCATGCCGCCTTTGCTCTCAAGGAGATGTGCATCGAGTCCATCATGGTCAACTCCAACCCGGAAACCGTCTCCACCGATTACGATACCTCGGACAAGCTGTACTTCGAGCCGCTGACCCGGGAAGATGTGCTCCATATCATCAAAACGGAGAAGCCCGACGGGGTCATCGTTCAGTTCGGCGGGCAGACCCCCCTGAACCTGGCCGTGCCCTTGGCCAAGGCCGGGGTGCCCATCCTCGGCACCTCTCCGGATTCAATCGACCGGGCGGAAGACCGCAAGCGGTTCCAGCAGTTTTTGCACAAATTGAACCTGTTGCAGCCGGAGAACGGCACGGCCCAGACCGCTGACGAAGCCCTGGTCATCGCCGCCAAGATCGGCTACCCTGTGGTGGTTCGCCCCTCATACGTCCTGGGCGGCCGCGCCATGCGCATCGTCTACAACGAAAAAGACCTGGCCGCCTATATGCATTCGGCCATCGACGTCTCGCCCGACCGCCCCATCCTGATCGACAAATTTCTTAAAGACGCGGTGGAGATCGATGTGGATGCCATCTCCGACGGGGAAAACACCATCATCGGCGGAATCATGCAGCACATCGAGGAAGCGGGCATCCATTCCGGCGACTCCGCCTGCGTGCTGCCGCCGCATTCCATCTCCAAGGAGATGATCGAGACCATCAAGAGCGCGACCCGGGCCATGGCCGCCGAGCTCAAGGTCAAGGGGCTCATGAACATCCAGTTTGCGGTCAAGGCGAATGTGCTCTACATCCTCGAAGTCAACCCCCGCGCCTCGCGGACCATCCCCTTTGTCAGCAAGGCGACCGGCGTTCCCCTTGCCAAGCTGGCCACTAAGGTGATGATGGGCAAAACCTTGCCGGAGCTGGGCCTCACCGAAGAGGTCAAGGTTGCGCACTATGCGGTCAAGGAGGCGGTCTTCCCCTTTGACCGCTTTGACAACGTGGACACCCTGCTGGGTCCGGAGATGAAATCCACCGGCGAGGTCATGGGCATGGATGTCTGCCTCGGTCTGGCCTTTGCCAAGTCGCAGCTTGCCGCGGGCCAGAAGATCCCCACCGAGGGCAATGTTCTTTTGAGCATGCGGCACAGCGACAAACCCGCCATCGTGCCCATTGCCAAGAAGATCATCGCCCTGGGCTTCAATATCCTCGCCACCCGGGGCACTGCCAAGATTTTGGCGGAAAACGGGGTTGCCTGCACCAGCGTCCACAAGATTTCCGAGGGCAGGCCGCACATCCTCGACAAAATCCAGGACAAGCAGATCCAGTGGATCGTCAACACCTCGCTGGGCACCAGAACCACGGAGGACGCCTACACCATCCGGCGGGCGGCCCTGAACTACCACCTTCCCTACACCACCACCATTGCCGGGGCGGAATCCATGGTCAAGGCCATCGGCACCATGCAGCAGGAATCCATAGAGGCCAAATCGGTGCAGGAATATTTCGAATAACCCGCCTGCCGCGCAAAAAAGAGTGGTTCGCCGCAGCCCCTCCTCTGGACTTTCTCCGGCGTCTGCCTTATGGTGAGACAGTAACACTCCGCACGGCTCCATAACCGGATAATGCGGCTGAACACACAATATCTGACATGTTTCGCAGGAGTCTCCCTGCGATTTGCACACAATGAGGGAGGTTCTGCTTGAATAGCTTTTATAAAAACTTGTCCATGTGGCTGGTAATCGGCCTCACCATGATTCTGCTCTTCAACCTGTTCAACAAACCACAGACCTCCGTGGTGGAAATGAGCTACAGCGATTTCCTGACCAGCGTTGAATCCGGGCAGATTTCCTCTGTGGACATCCAGGGAGATGCGGTTACCGGCAAGGGCAGCAACGGCAAGGATTTCAAGGTCATCACCCCCCCCGCCGACTCGGAGCTCATTCCCCACCTGCGCAAGGCCAAGGTCAATATCCTGGTCAAACAGAAGGAAGAGTCCCCCTGGTACGTCACCGTCCTGATCTCCTGGTTCCCCATGCTGCTCCTCATCGGCGTCTGGATCTTCTTCATGCGCCAGATGCAGGGCGGCGGCGGCAAGGCCATGAGCTTCGGCAAAAGCCGGGCCCGCCTCCTGGACAAGGACCAGACCAAGGTAACCTTTGCCGATGTCGCTGGCATTGAAGAGGCCAAGGAAGAGCTTTCCGAGATCATCGATTTCCTGAGAGATCCCAAGAAATTCACCCGGTTGGGCGGTCGCATCCCCAAGGGCGTCTTGCTCGCCGGTTCGCCGGGCACCGGCAAAACCCTTCTGGCCAAAGCCGTTGCCGGCGAGGCAGAGGTCCCCTTCTTTTCCATCAGCGGCTCCGATTTTGTCGAGATGTTCGTTGGCGTGGGTGCAAGCCGGGTGCGGGATCTCTTCATCCAGGGCAAGAAAAACGCGCCCTGCATCATCTTCATCGACGAGATCGACGCAGTGGGCCGCCACCGTGGCGCAGGATTGGGCGGCGGCCACGATGAGCGCGAACAGACCTTAAACCAGTTGCTGGTCGAGATGGACGGCTTTGAATCCAACGAAGGAGTCATCATCATCTCCGCCACCAACCGTCCCGATGTGCTCGACCCTGCCCTGCTGAGGCCCGGCCGCTTCGATCGCCAGGTGGTGGTGCCGGTGCCGGACGTGAAGGGACGGGAAAAAATCCTCGAAGTCCACGGCCAGAAAAAGGCTATCTCGGAAGACATCAACTGGGAGGTCATCGCCCGCGGCACCCCCGGCTTTTCCGGAGCCGATCTGGAGAACATGGTGAACGAGGCCGCGCTGCTTGCAGCCCGTGCCGATGCGGAAAAGATCACCATGGTCCACATGGAGCAGGCCAAGGACAAGGTAATGATGGGGGCAGAACGCCGCAGCATGATCATCACCGAAAAGGAAAAGGAAATCACCGCCTACCACGAGGCAGGACACGCCCTGGTGGCCATGCTGCTGCCCGGCACCGATCCCATCCACAAGGTGACCATCATCCCCCGGGGCCGCGCCCTGGGACTTACCCAGCAGCTGCCGGTGGACGAGAAACACACCTATGCCCGGTCTTTTCTCCAAAACAATCTCTGCATCCTGCTCAGCGGCAGGGTGGCGGAGGAGCTGATCTTCGGCGAAATCACCACGGGCAGCGGCAATGACATCGAGCGCTGCACCCAGTTGGCCCGGAAAATGGTCTGCGAATGGGGCATGAGCGAAGAGATGGGCCCCCTGTCTTACGGCAAGAAGGAAGAACAGATCTTCCTGGGCCGGGAAATCGCCCAGCACCGCGACTACAGCGAATCAACCGCCGTCCGGATCGACGACGAGGTCAAGTCCATTGTCCTGAAGGCCAACGAAAAGGTCCACCAACTGCTTTCGGAAAACATTGCGGTGTTGCGAGCCATTGCCCAGGCGCTCCTTGAAAAGGAAACCCTCGGCCTTGAAGATATCGAGGCACTCATGGGACGCGACAGCAAAACAGCAGCCCCGGCGGAGACTCCAGCGGAGCAATAAACCCGCCGGACAACCGATGCTTCTGCTTGCACCTTCCAGCACCTTGAGCCCTTTGGCGGTCCACCCGCCCAAAGGGCTCACCCTTTTACAGGACACCCCTTGCAGATACAAACCAAACACGCACCCATAGCCTTTGGCCTCCGTCCGCTGGTCATGGGCATTCTCAACGTCACCCCGGATTCTTTTTCCGATGGCGGCCGCTTTACCCGGGCAGAAGCCCTCTCCTCCCAGGTCAAGTCCATGCTGGAGAGCGGGGTTGACCTCATTGATGTCGGCGGCGAATCAACCCGCCCCTATGCGGAAGCAGTGTCGGAACACGATGAGCTGCGCCGGGTTCTTCCCGCCATTGCCTGCATCCGCGAACTGCATCGCAGCATCCCGATTTCCATTGATACGACCAAGGCGGAGGTAGCCCGCCAGGCCCTGACAACAGGGGCGGATATCATCAATGACGTGAGCGGCCTGCGCTTCGACCCGGAAATGGTCCGGGTCGCCATTGACCTTGAGGCGCCGGTCATCCTCATGCATATGCGCAAAACTCCCAAAGACATGCAGGACGAACCGGTGTACGATGATGTTGTCGGGGAGATCATGGATTTTCTGGCTGAGCGCATATCCTGGGCAACACAACAGGGGCTTGACCGGGAGCAGATTATTGTTGACCCCGGACTGGGGTTCGGCAAAACTATAGAGCATAACCTGACAATTCTCAAACATTTACAGGCGTTCAAAAAGCTGGCATGCCCGCTCCTCGTCGGACATTCCCGCAAGAGTTTCATCGGGAGGCTGCTTGGCCTTGAAACCCGGGACCGCGATCTCGCCACGGCGCTGATTTCTTCCTACTGCGCCGCGCAGGGAGCGGATATCCTGCGCGTGCATGACGTCGGCAAAACAGTGCAGGCGGTTCGACTGCATGAGGCCATACGCCAAGCGACCTAAGACGTTGCAGCCCTCGCTCCGTAAGGCAACAAGGCCATCCGCCGGATGACCCAAACGAGATCCCGCGCACCAAAACAGTGGCCAGGAATACAGAGATACTCTCTTGCCGCCCTTAAAAGGAATCGACCGCCCCATGGAGACCAAACCGGAACCCGCCGCGAGCTCCTTTCAACAAAAGGTAACCCGCTACCTCCAATACAATGAGGAACGGAAAGCCAAGGCGATGCTTTTCAACCCGCACCAGGGCAATCTCCTGCTCAAGGTTCTTCCTTATTTGCTCCACAGCAACTATCCTGACCTCCCCGGGTTTATCGATGACGCGAACTGCCCCTACGGCATCCACCTCTTCAACCCGGCGGAAGAATTTCCCCACGAACTTTTTCGCCGCTATTTCCCCAATTCTTCCGCCATGCGCACGGATAGGCCTTCCCCCTTTACCGATAAACCCTGCATCCATTCCCTGAAAACCATCGGCAGCATCGGCACCATCGCCCAATCGGCGATTTCCGACTGCGATTACTGGGTCAGCATCCGCAAGGGAGATCTCGGGGAACAAGGGTTGCGGCTTTTGCAGGAGAAGTGCAAGGCCATCGAAGAATGGGCCGAGAAACGGGGCTCGGAAGTCCACTTCTTTCTCATGGACATAGACCAGACCCGGGAAAACAACTTCGAAGCCGAGACAGACGAGGAATCCGCAGGCTCCTCCATCAAGCTCCTGCTCAAGGATGAGCTTTTCCGGACCCATATTCTGGTGGCCGGAAAAATGCTCCTCTGGTGGTTCATTCCGCCGGGCCTTACCGAAGGCGAATACCGGACCTTTGTCCAGAATCTCGTCTCACGCAACAAGATCCGCGCCAACGATTTCGTCGATCTCGGCTATCTCTCCGACATCCCCAAGGCGGAAATCTTCGGAGCCTGCCTCTGGCAGATGAACAAGGCGCTGGACAGCCCGTTCAAGTCGGTGATCAAATTTGCCTATCTCGAACTGCTCCTGCGCGGGGAAACCACAACCCTTCCCCTCTTCTCGGATCGGGTAAAATGCCTGGTGACCTATCCGGAAAAACTGGCCGGAACCGAACAGGGCGCCATGGATCTGGCCGAGATTGACCCGTACATCCTGCTGGCCCGAGACATCATCGCCTTTTACACCCAGGAGAAAGCCGAACAGAAGCGCGCTTCCCTGATCCAGGAATGCATGTTTCTCAAAACCCTTGAGGGATTTGAATCACAAAAAAACACCAAGTTCGGCCAGACCAGCCACCTGAAGGCAACCATGGACATGATGCAGGCCTGGCACCTTCTCCCGGAAAATTTCAGCCATTTCCTGCGATTCCGCAACTGGAAGTACAAGGAACTCATCGCCTTTGGCGCCAAGGTCCACGATTACCTCATCGAAACCTACAAAAGGCTGCGCTGGATCTTTAAAAGTTTCGGGGCGGACACCGGCCTGACCATTACCGAGCGGGACATCTCCATCCTTGGCCGCAAGCTTTTCACCTTTTATGAGCAAAAGCCCGACAAGATCGACTATATCCGCAGTGTTTCCCGCGATCTCATGGCGCAGGAGCATATCACCATCCATATCACCAAATACGAGGGGGTTTTTTACTACTATGCCTTTCAGGGGCAGCTCGACCACGAAACGGTGAAAAGCAATGTGGATTCGGTGATCAAGCGGGAAGACAATCTGGTCCGGCTCATTGTCTGGCTCCTGGTCAACGGCATTCTTGCCGCCAAAACCCAGCTCCATCTGACAAAGAATTTCCTGCCCATCGACCTGGTGGATATCCAGAAGCTCACCGAACTGCTGATAAAGACCTTTCCCATTATCCATTTTTCCCGCATCTCCCCGGCAAACCTGCTCAAGCGGGAAAAGGTGCTCCGGGCGCTGGCCATCGTCAATTTCGAAAAGGAACCGGTAAAGGGATCGAAAACGCTGAAATCGACCATGGTTACGGAAAACAGCTACGGCGAATATTTCATCCAGGAGTACACCACGCCAATCCAGCTCAAGAACGCCATGCGCATCCTGCTCACCCAGCATTATGTAAGCCGCTGGAACAACAACCTGGAGGTTTTCATCCCGGCCCAGGATGAACAGAGCTATCTCAAAACCCTCATCGAACGCTGACCGCCACGAACAGCCGGCCAAAACCGTGAAGATAGAATTCTACCGCACCATCCTCTGCCCGCGCTGCCTCTATGTAAGCCGCATCCTGAAAAAGATCGTTGCCGACGCACCGCGCCTCGAGCTTGAAACCATCGAGGTCGCCACCAACCTCACCCGGGCCCGCCAGGCCGGCATCACAACCGTGCCCGCGATCAGAATCGGCAGCCGGACCCTCACCGGCCTCATCCTCACCCCGCAAAAAATCCGGAGTTTTATCGAACAACATCTATCGGATGATGCTTCCGGACACACCCGCTCCGGTTATTGAATCAAACGCCGCCTCAAGAGATACCCGGCCAGCCACACTGCACAGCCGGTGGCCAGAAGAGAGCCGACGATTTTCATGAGGATCGGCTCGCCGAAGCGTCCGTAGCAGAGGATGCGGGACAGGCTGACGATGGGGGTGAGAGGCAGGATTTCCAGAATCCCCCGCACCGGCGGGGCCATGGTCTGCACAGGGAAGAAGATCCCGGAGAAGAGGAAGAGCGGAGTGATGACCAGCGAGGTGAAGTAGTTGAAGAAATCGTAATTCTTCGCCAGCGCCGTCATGATCAGGCCGCAGGCGGAGAAGAACATGCCGGAGAGAAACAGCACCGGCAGCAGGGCAACGACCCACGGAGAAGGAATCACGCCGAAAAGGGGCAGGGCCGCAAGCATGATGACCCCGGCCAGCATCCCCTTGCTCGCCCCCCAGACAATCTCCCCCAGGACCAGATCCGCAACCCCGAGGGGGGTCATCAGAATAGCCTCGTAGGTCTTCTGCACGGTGAGCCGGGTATAGGAACCATAGGTTGTTTCAAGGGCGGCGCTGTACATCACTGCTGAGGCCGCCAGCCCAGGCGCGATGAACTGCAAATAGGTCAAGCCCTCCACCGCCGCCATGTCCCGGCCGAGGCCGTAGCCCATGGCCAGGAGGAAGAGCAGGGGCTGCCCCAGATTGCCGATCAGGGTGGCCAGGATGTGCTTTTTCCAGACCCGCCCGTTGCGCAGCCAGATTGTCCAAAAGGAAAATCCGTTCATGACTCTCTCAACGACCTGCCGGTGAGCTGAATAAATAGGTCCTCCAGGTTGGCCGGACGCCGCACCCAACTGCCTGCTTCACCCAGCACCTTCACCAGGCGGGAACAATCCTCCCGGGCATAGACATAGAGCTTGTCCCCCACCCTTTCCTGCGTGGCATTGCACTCCTTAAAAGATGCTGCCAGCGCGTCGAGCTCGGCAGCCGTGCCATCCACCTCAAACACCTCCAACCCGACCATATCCGTGATGAGCTGTTGCGGTTCGCCCTGGACCACCACCTGGCCATGGTCCAGAATCAGCACCTGCTGGCTCAACCGGGAAACCTCCTCGAGATAATGGCTGGTCAGGAGCATGGTGGTACCCTGGGCCTGGAGGATGGCAAGGCGCTCCCAGATCAGATGCCGGGCCTGGGGGTCGAGTCCGATGGTGGGCTCGTCGAGGATTAGAAGATGGGGCTCGTTGATCAGGGCGCGGGCCAGAAGCAGCCGCCGCCGCTGGCCCCCGGAGAGATGCTCGATGATCTCGTCGCGCCGGTTGTGCAGGGCAAAAAAATGCAGCAACTCTTCAACCCGCGCCCGGACAAGACGGCGCGGGATCCGGAAATACCCGGCATAGGTACGCAGGTTCTCTTCCACGCTCAAGTCCGGATCAAGGCTGTCCGCCTGGGGCACCACCCCGATGCGGGCCTTGATTTGCCGGTGGAAGCGCGGCGCCTCCAGATCAAAAATCCGGATCTCGCCCGCGCTTTTTTCCACCAGACCGAGGAGCATATTGATGCAGGTGGTTTTACCTGCTCCGTTGGGGCCAAGAAAGCCAACACACTGGCCCCGCTGGATGGCAAAGGAGATATTGTCCACAGCGAGCCGCCCGCCGAACCGTTTGGTGAGGCCGGTGACGGAAACAACGGTCTGACTGGCAGGAAAAACAGGAGCCGAATCTTGCTGGGAGGTTGCCTGGATCATGGCGCCACTATACCCGATGCTCGGCCCTTCCCTCAAAAAAAATTGCCCGGCGCTTGACAACATAAAACACATGCTATACTATCATAATAACAGTTGACATAACACAAGGAGTACATCATGGACTGGCTGCTACTCATCCACCAGATACCCGCGAAACCCGCCTATTTTCGGGCCAAGATATGGCGCCGGCTGCAACAGCTTGGCGCGGTGGCGATCAAGCAGTCGGTGTACGCCATGCCCCGGCAGGAACAGGCCCTTGAGGATTTGACCTGGATCGTCAAGGAGATTACCGACGGTGGCGGCGAGGCAACAATGATCGAAGCCCGTTTTCTCGAAGGGTTGAGCGATCAGCAGGTTATCGGCCTGTTCCACGCCGCCAGAGGCGGAGATTACGCAAGGATTCTCGCCGAGGCCCAGGCCTTGCAGAAGGATTGGCGTTGCAAGGCAGAGGAATCCGCAACCGACTGCCTTCTCGAATTCAAAAGCCGACTGGAAAAACTACGGAAGCAGTTCACCGAGGTGGTGCGGATCGATTTTTTCAAGGCCTCGGAGCAGCTCCAGGCCGAGACAGCGCTTCGCGGTCTCGAAACCACCCTCATCGAGTCCCGGACACCGGAACAGACCGCTTCTGGCAAAGGCGGCGGGGTTGCCGGTCTGACCGGCAAAACCTGGGTGACCAGAAAAAATCTCTATGTGGACCGAATCGCCTGCGCCTGGCTGGTCCGGCGCTACGCCGACCCGGAGGCCCGCTTTAAATTCGTGGACAGCGGCCGATACTCCCCTGGCCCGAATGAAATCCGCTTTGACATGGCCGAGGCGGAATACACCCACGTCATGGACAAATGCTCCTTTGAGGTGATGGTGGAGCGATTTGGCCTCACCGACCAGGCCCTGACCCAGGTGACCAGGATCATCCACGACATCGACCTCAAGGAGTCGGCTTTCGCTCTCCCGGAAACCCCGGGAATCCAAGCGCTTCTCGACGGCATCACCGCCACCACCGAGGACGACCTGGAACGCATCGACCGGGCCAGCACCGTACTGGACTCCCTGCTGGCTTTTTTTACAAACAAAAAATAACAGCCGAGGAGGAAACACCATGCCCCCAACCGAAAACCATTTTGAAACCAGCCTGAAAAGAACCGGCAAGGACTACGCTGACCTGCACCGCTGGATCGACGACGCGGACAACAAGAACGAGCGCCACGACTTTACCCGCATCTGGGATTTCGGGCCACAGATCGCCGCGCAGTTCGGCGAAGAAGGGGTGCGGGAGTACATCGAGCACCTGCGCGAGGACATGGAGAAGAAGTTCAAGAAGATCAGGCACCAATACAAGGACGTCATGGCCGAGGCCCAGAGCTACTTCGGCATCGCGGCAAAGGAGGAATAAGCATGGACTACCGCATCGCGCAAAAGGATATCGAGACTCTCCGCACCGCAGGGATGACCGAAGCCGACCTGAACCACTCCCTGAAGGTTGCAAACAAGGCATTGGAGATCGCCCGACGCACCGGGGCCACGCTGGATCTGGAACTGGTTGGCCGGGGCGCGCTGTTCCACGATCTGGGCAAGACCGTGACCCACGAGATCAGCCACGGCAGGATCGGCGCGGAGCTGGGCGCCAAGCTGGGGTTGCCCCAGGCGGTCACCGTGATCATGGAAAAACACATCCGGGGCGGCTTGACCGAGCCGGAGGCAGTGGAGTTAGGGCTGCCGGTCAAGGACTACACCCTGAACCGATTGGAGGAACGGATCATCATCTACGCCGACCGGCTGGTGGACATCATCCACGACGGCATTGTGGAAATCAAGGAAGAGGCCGAAGCGGAGGCCCGCTTTGTCGAGATTCTCAACGAATATCCCAAATACGGCAAGAACGAGATCACCCTGCGCCGTTACCTGGGATACCACGAAGAAATCCAAGGACTGATCAACGGGCGGATCATCGATGCGCCACGACTCAAAGGGATGCTGGCCAAGGACGCAATCACCCTGCTGGATGTTCGCCGCAAGGCAGACCGCGAGACTGCACCGGATATGATCCCAGGCGCGGTTTGGCGCGACCCTGAGCAGGTGCAGCAGTGGGCCGGAGAGATAGCGAAAGATACCCAGACCGTTATCTACTGCGCCCGGGGCGGTTCGGTGAGCCAGTCGGTAACGAACACGCTTCGGGAAAAAGGCCTTGCTGTTGCCTATCTCGATGGCGGTCTCAAGGCCTGGACCAAGCACGGAGAAACCCTTAATTCCAGTGTCAGGTAAGGCGCACAGGCAAACATACAACCCAACTCTGGAGAGAAACCATGACCGACAAGAAATGCACCACAACGGAAGAGATCGAAAACACCCTGGCCTGCTCCGCTTTCGCGGAAGAAGGCGTACCATGCCCACTCTGTAGCACTAAAGAGGCAGGCGTTGCGGCCAAAAATGCCGCCCCAAGCGGGAAAGAATCCATTTTGGACTCGGTGGAGGATGATTTTGCCTGCACCGCTTTTAGTGACCAGAACGAGAAATGCCCCACCCACAAGGACAGAAAATAGGCAAATGACCGTTTCCCCATTCAAATTGCTCTGCGGGGTGGGGCTGCTGGCCATCTTCAGCAGCACCATCTCCAAGAGCCCGGCGCTTCCCCTGTTTGTCAGCCACCTCGGCGGTGGGCCTGCCGCAATCGGCCTGATTGCCTCGATCTCCGCCTGCACAGGCATCCTGTTCAGCTTTCCGGCAGGCATCCTCTCGGACAGGATCGGCCGCAAACACATGCTCCTTTTTTCTGCCCTTGTATTCGCCACCGCCCCTTTTCTCTATCTGACGGTCCGGGAAGTATGGCAGCTGGCCTTGGTCCGCTTCTACCATGGACTGGCCACTGCCATCTTCGTGCCAGTGGCCATGGCCATGGTCTCGGATCTTTTCCAAAAAGGGAGGGGTGAAAAGATGGGCTGGTTTTCCACCGCCACCCTTTTGGGCCGTTTTTTGGCTCCGGCCATGGGTGGTGCGATTCTCGGCTTTTACACGACTCAGCAAACAACCGGCTTCCACATCCTCTACTTTATTTGCGGGGCCGCCGGGCTTGCCGTTTTCTGTAGCGTATTTTTTCTTCCCGACCTCAACACAGAACGCCAGAAAAGTCCTGTCCCTCACCCTCATTGGCGCGAGAGCATCAAAGAAATTTTGAGAAACCGGGCCATCATGCTGACCTGCGGCGTGGAAGCGGCCATCCTCTTCGCTTACGGCACATTTGAAACCTTTCTCCCGGCCCACGCTCTCTCGGCGGGACTCAACCCGTATCAGGTCGGCCTGTGCCTTTCCTCCCAGATCCTCACCATCGCCTTGGCAAAACCTGTCCTGGGTCGCTTCTCCGATCGCCACGGCAGACCAGGGCAAATCTTATTCGGTGCGGTTGCCGCAGGCATCTGCATCGCTTTTTTCGCACTGGCCGGTTCCTTTGTACCCCTGCTCGCCTTGAGCATCCTCTTGGGGTTGACCATCTCGGTGGTCACCTCGGCCAGCGCCGCCCATATCGCGGATTTGAGCAAAAACGGCGCACAGGGTTCCGCCATGGGTATTCTTGGCTCCATCATGGATATGGGACACAGCCTTGGCCCCCTGATAGGTGGCCTTCTTGCCGCCTCTCTTGGCCTGCCCGCCTCTTTTCTTGGCGCCTGCATAATTTTGGCAGCGGCGAGCCTGTTGTTTGTTCTCTCCCAAAACACACCAGCAGCCTGAACATCCATCCCTCTCTCCCGCAGAAACACCGGAAACTTTCAAGGAAATCTTGAGGGAACCACAAATCGTTGTTACTGTCTTACTCCATGTTCCGCTGTTGAATTTTTTTGCTATTGGCAACGATCCGGAGGACACGCCATGCCCAAGACAAAACAAATCCCCCATGCCCAGAATGAGGCCTGCCCTAAGGAGCATCCGGTCACCTCCGACTTCAGGAGCCGACTTCCGCACATAGTCGATCAGGTAGTGGACACCTGCTACAACAATACCTGTTTTGAGCATGTGGAAGCAGAACCCCTGCCCAGCCGCCAACATGTCATCGATATCCTCGAATCCTGCCGTGACATCCTCTTCCCCGGTTACTTCCGCAACCAAGGCATCGACAGGGTCAGCCTCAAATACCAGTTGGGATTGGAAATCTCCGGACTCTATGAAAAACTGACCCGCGAGATCACCAACGCCATCCGGCACGAGTGCCTCCGCCACGACACAAGCTGCCAGCACTGCGAGGACGCAGGCAAGGAAAACGCTTTCAAGTTCGTCAACTCGCTGCCCGACTTGCGGGCAATTCTGGCCACAGACGTGCGCGCTGCCTACGAAGGCGATCCTGCCGCCGGCAGTTTTGATGAAATCATCTTCAGCTATCCCGGCATTTACGCCATTATGGTCTACCGGGTTGCCCACGAACTCTATACCCTCGGGGTTCCGATCCTGCCCCGCATCATGAGTGAGCACGCCCATACCATTACCGGCATCGACATCCACCCGGGCGCCACCATAGGCGGTTCGTTTTTCATCGACCACGGCACCGGCGTGGTTATCGGCCAGACCAGCACCATCGGCCAGCGAGTCAAGCTCTATCAGGGCGTCACCCTGGGCGCCCTCTCCTTCCGCCGGGACGAATCCGGCGCCCTGGACCGGAGCAGCAAACGCCACCCCACCATTGAGGACGATGTCACCGTCTATGCTGGCAGCACCATTCTTGGCGGCGACACCGTCATCGGCGCACGATCGGTCATCGGCGGCAATACCTGGCTCACCCAGTCCGTTCCGCCCGACACCAAGGTTCTGCTCAAATCTCAGGAATTGATCATGAAAACCACGCAAAACCAGCAGGTAAAATAACGCTGAGTTGAGCAGCTTGCCGGATTTTATGCCCTTTTGAGGGGTATAAACGAAACTTATGCCTTTTGGGTGAAAAAACTGGATATTCTTTAAAACTTCGTTTAGATTGTTAAATTCAGTAAGAATAGCACTTGACTGGCTGCTTTTAACTCCTCGTATTTATACGTAAAGAGCTCTCCGCCGTCTGGCTTTTCTCCTGCCGACAGAAGATATTATTTTGACCGCGCTCACCCTGCCCCGCGCACAACGGATGCGGTCCTGTACAGTTTACCCACTATCAACCCAATCAGAATGGAAGGAGATGAGTCTATGTCCCGGAAAATGGTCACCATTGATGGTAATCAGGCATGTACCCATGTGGCCTACGCCACCAGCGAGATCATCACGATCTACCCCATTACCCCCTCCACCCCCATGGCAGCGGAATCCGACACCAAGGCAGCCTCCAAGCAGGAAAACATCTGGGGCTCCATTCCGGTTGTGACCCAGATGCAGTCAGAGGGCGGCGTGGCCGGCGCCCTGCACGGCAGCCTGACCACCGGCGCGCTCTGCACCACCTTCACCGCCTCCCAGGGGCTCTTCCTGATGCTCCCCAACATGTACAAATTGGCCGGCGAGTTGACCCCGACCGTTTTCCATATCACCGCCCGTTCCGTTGCCTGCCAGGGCTTGTCCATCTTCGGCGACCACGGCGATGTCATGGCCGCCCGCCAGACCGGATGGGCCATGCTCTGCTCCCAGAACGTTCAGGAATGTCAGGACATGGCGCTGATCGCCACCCAGGCCGCCCTGCAAAGCCGCATTCCCTTCATGCACTTCTTCGACGGCTTCCGGACCTCCCACGAGATCCAGAAGATCGAGCAGCTCACCTTCGACGACATGCGCAAGATGATCGACGAGGATCTGATCGCCGCCCACCGCGAACGCGGCCTCACTCCGGACCGGCCCAGAATCCGCGGCACCGCCCAGAACCCCGACGTGTACTTCACCGGCCGCGAGACCGTGAACAAGTTCTACAGCGCTACCCCGACCATCGTCCAGAAGACCATGGACAAGTTTGCCAAGCTCACCGGCCGCAAATACCATCTCTTTGATTACTACGGCGCCCCGGATGCCGAGGATGTCGTCATCATGATGGGTTCCGGCGCCGAGACCGTGGCCGCCACCATCGAACATCTGGCCAAAAAGGGCAAGAAGGTCGGCCTGGTCATCGTCCGCTTGTTCCGCCCCTTCGACTCTGCCGCCCTGGTAAAGGCGTTGCCCAAGAAAGTCAAGCGCATCACCGTACTCGACCGCACCAAGGAGCCGGGTTCCGCCGGCGAGCCCCTGTACCTCGACATCCGCGCCGCAGTCGGCGAGGCGGTTGAGGCAGGCACCCTCAAGAAATCCCCGATCATCCTGGGCGGCCGTTACGGCCTCGGCTCCGCCGAGTTCACCCCGGCCATGGTCAAGGCGGTTTTCGACAACATGGCGGCCAAGAAGGCAAAGACCCACTTCTGCGTCGGCCCGGACGACGATGTCGCCCGCACCAGCCTCAAGTACAACCCCTCCTTCAACATCGAGGGCAAGGATGTCACCCGCGCCATGTTCTACGGCCTGGGCGCCGACGGCACCGTTGGCGCCAACAAGAACACCATCAAGATCATCGGCACCGAGACCCCGAACAACGCCCAGGGCTATTTTGTTTACGACTCCAAGAAATCCGGCTCCATCACCACCAGCCATCTGCGTTTCGGCAAAAACAAGATCGTTGCCCCGTATCTCATCAACAAGGCGAACTTCGTGGCCTGCCACAACTTCACCTTCCTTGACAAGTACGACATGGTCGGCAACCTGGAAACCGGCGGCACCTTCCTTTTGACCACCACCTTCAACAAGGATCAGGTCTGGAAGCAGTTGCCCTCCTCGGTCCAGAAGGATCTGATGGAGAAAAAGGCCAAATTCTACATCATCGACGCCATCACCCTGGCCGAGGCCATCGGCCTGGGCGCCAGGATCAACATGATCATGCAGACCGCCTTCTTCCTGCTCTCCGGCATCCTCACCAAGGATGAGGCGATCAAGTCCATCAAGGACGCGATCAAGAAGACCTACGGTAAGAAGGGCGACAAGGTCGTCAACATGAACTACGCCGCGGTTGATACGGCAGTGAACAACATCGTTGAGATCAAGATCCCCAAAACCGCGGGCGGCCACGAGAAACCGCCCGTTGTTCCCGCCGACGCCCCGGCCTTTGTCAAGGAAGTCACTGCCAAGATGATCGAAGGCAAGGGCGACCAGGTCAAGGTCTCCCAGATGCCCTGCGACGGGACCTGGCCCACTGCCACCACCCAGTACGAGAAGCGCAACATTGCGGTGCATGTGCCCGAGTGGCTGCCCAAAAACTGCATCCAGTGCGGCCGCTGCTCCCTGGTCTGCCCCCATGCCGCCATCCGGATGAAGATCGTCAAGGATAGCGAGCTCAAGAAACTGCCCAAGAGCATGAAGAGTGTCGATGCTGTCGGCGCCCAGTTCAAGGGAAGCAAAACCCTCATTCAGGTCTTCACCGAAGACTGCTGCGGCTGCACCCTCTGTGTCGACGCCTGCCCGGCCAAGGAAAAGGCCCTGAAGATGATCGAAAACAACGAGGCGGTTCGCACCCAGGAAATTCCCAATGTTAAGTACTTCCTGAGCCTGCCCGAGGTCGCCAATAAGGAAATCGATCCTTCCACCGTCAAGGGCAGCCAGTTGCTCCGCCCCTTGTTCGAGTTCTCCGGCGCTTGCGCCGGTTGCGGCGAAACCCCCTACATCAAGCTGGCCACCCA
Organism: Pseudomonadota bacterium; assembly: GCA_018830485.1. GTDB lineage: Bacteria > Desulfobacterota > Desulfobulbia > Desulfobulbales > Desulfurivibrionaceae > Thiovibrio. Next base: position 22,116 of record JAHJRQ010000014.1, read on the forward strand.
GATGTTCGGCGACCGGATGATGATTGCCAATGCCACGGGCTGCTCCTCAATCTACAGCGGCAACCTGCCAACCACCCCGTATTGCAAGCGGGCCGATGGCCGCGGCCCGACCTGGGCCAACTCCCTGTTCGAGGACAACGCCGAATTCGGTCTTGGCATGCGCAACACCGCAAACAAATTCGCGGCCCAGGCTGCCGAGTTGCTGGCCAAGGCCGTGGGAGAAAAACTCATCACCAAGAAAATGGCTGACGAGATGACCTCTGCTTCCCAGAAAACCCAGGACGAGATCGAAGCCCAACGCGGCAGGGTTGCCAAACTGAAGGAAACCCTTGGCAAGAGCACATCGGTAATAGCTAAACGGCTTCTGCCCATTGCGGACTACCTGGTGAAAAAATCAGTCTGGATCTTCGGCGGCGACGGTTGGGCCTATGATATCGGCTACGGCGGTCTGGACCATGTGCTTGCCTCCGGCGAGAACGTCAATGTTCTGATCATGGATACCGAGGTGTACTCCAACACCGGCGGCCAGATGTCCAAGTCCACCCCGCGTGCAGCAACGGCGCAGTTTGCAGCAGGCGGCAAGAAGATGCCGAAGAAGGACATCGGCATGATCTTCTCCACCTACGGCAACGTCTATGTGGCCAAGATTGCCCTGGGCGCCAACCCGAGCCAGGTGGTCAAGGCCTTTGCCGAGGCCGAGGCGTACGAAGGCCCCTCTTTGATCATCGCCTACGCTCACTGCATCAACCACGGCATCAACATGGCCAAGGGCTTTGACCAGCAGAAGAAAGCGGTAGCCTGCGGCCACTGGCCCCTGTACCGCTACAACCCGGAGCTGGAGGAGCAGGGCAAGAACCCCTTGACCATCGACAGCAAAGCGCCGTCCATTCCCTTTGAGGAATACGCCTTGAACGAGAACCGCTACCGGGCGCTCAAGATGATGAATCCGGAGCATGCAGACGAACTCATGGCACTGAGCCAGAAGGACGTGGAAAAATCCTGGAAGTTCCTGGAAGGCCGGGCCAAGGCTCTGGAGCCGGAAAAGAAGTAAAACATGGCTTGACCAAGTCCTGTTTGGGAATCCTGCCTTGCCTAGCAAGGCAGGATTTTTTTATAACTAGTTAGCAGTTAGCGGCACCACATCTGCGTTGGCATCGGCCTGCTCATGTGCAATAGCACACTTCGCAGACCTCTTACTAGCCTCTGCGGCAGCAGTGAAGCGGCGCTGCTAACGAGTTACATTCCGTAATTATCGCTCCATTACGGAATCAAGCTGAAGAGTTAAGCTTTTTTACGCAGGAGGAACAATGACCTTAATAAATGAAAACTATCTCAAACTTAAAGCGGGCTACCTCTTTCCGGAAATCGGCCGCAGGGTAAAAGCCTTTACCGACGCCAATCCCGATGCTAAGGTAATCCGCCTTGGCATCGGCGATGTGACCCAACCCCTTGCCCCGGCAGTGATCAAGGCTTTCCATGACGGGGTTGACGACCTGGCCCGGGGGGAATCCTTCCACGGCTATGGGCCGGAGCAGGGATACGACTGGCTGAGCACAATCATCATCGAAAAATCATACCAACCGCTGGGTGTGGATCTCTTGCCCTCGGAGGTTTTCATCTCCGACGGATCCAAATGCGACAGCGCCAATATCCTGGACATCCTTGCCCTGACAAACAAGGTTGCCATCTGCGACCCGGTGTATCCGGTCTATAACGACACCAATGTCATGATCGGCCGTACCGGCGAGGCCAACGAAAAAGGCTACTACGAGGGGCTGGTCTATCTGCCCTGCACCGAGGCAAACAACTTTACCCCGGCTATCCCCAAGGAAAAAGTTGACATCATCTATCTCTGCTACCCCAACAACCCCACCGGTATGGTGGCCACCAGGGCAGAGCTGAAGGCGTGGGTAGACTATGCCAATGCCCAGGGCTCGATCATCTTTTTTGACGCAGCCTACGAAGCCTACATCACCGAGCCGGGCATACCCCATTCCATCTACGAGATCGAGGGGGCGAAAACCTGTGCCATCGAATTCCGCTCCTTTTCCAAAACCGCTGGCTTTACCGGGGTACGCTGCGGCCTGACCGTGGTGCCGGTACAACTCACGGCCACGACAACGAGCGGTGAAAAGATCGCCTTGAACCGGTTATGGAACCGGAGGCAATGCACCAAGTTCAACGGCGTCTCTTACCCGGTGCAGCGGGCGGCAGCCGCGGTTTACTCCGACGAGGGCTGGGCTCAGGTACAAGAAACCATCTCTTTTTACATGGAAAACGCCCGCCTGATCAGGGAAGGGCTCTCCTCCGCCGGCATCACTTGCTACGGCGGGGTCAATGCACCCTATATCTGGCTCAAAACACCGGAAGGCATGAAGAGTTGGGATTTCTTCGACAAGCTGCTCAACGAGTGCCATGTGGTTGGGACGCCGGGCAGCGGTTTTGGACCCAGTGGCGAGGGGTATTTCCGGCTCTCGGCCTTTGGCTCGCGAGAAAATGTGCAGGAGGCAATACGGAGAATCCAACAGAAATGGGGCAGATAAGATTCCATTGAGCATACACATAACAAGGCGTCGGCTTGACGCCTTGTTATGTTGGACACCCCCCGGGATGACCCTTTCCGGAAAGCGCGCCGCTCACGTATCAGGCATATCCACCAGTCGCTGAAACTTGCCGCGATACTCGGTGGGATTCAGGCCGGTATATTTTCTAAAAACACGCCTAAAAAAGCTGCTGTCCTCGTAGCCCACCTTGTAACTGATTTCGTCAAAGGTTTCTCTGCCCGACTCCAGAATCTTTTTAGCCTCCTCCACCCGCACCCGCTGCAGGTAACACAGCAACGTATCGCCGGTGGCCGCCTTAAAACGGCGCTCCATGGTACGCCGGCCCATGCCGTTGCGCCCAGCCAACACTTCAATGTCGATCTCTTCGGAAAACTGCTCTTCAAGAAAATGCTGGCAACGCAAGACGGCATCATCCTTGTGGTTGCGCTGAAAACGAAAGGGGGTGTAGGGTGCCTGGGAACATCTTCCCATATCATGCGCCAGGGCTTTGCTGCATTCAACCGCCACTTGATGACCGCAGTACTTCTCCACCAGATATATGGCAAGGTCAATGCAACTGCTGAAGGACCCCGAACAAAAAATATCACCGGCATCGGTTATGAGCTTTTCCGGCTTGAGGATCACCTCAGGATAGAGCTGGCGAAACTCTTCCGCCACCGCCCAATGGGTTGTGGCCTCCTTGCCGTTGAGCAGGCGAGTCAGGGCAAGGACAAAGGAACCGGTACATATGCTGGCCAGGTGGGCACCCTGCTCATAGTGGCCAATCAGCCAGGGAATCACCGTATTACCGATTCTGACCAAGGAATTTTCGATATGGAACACCGCCGGGATAATGATAAGATCTGTCTGCGTGATCTCCCGGATAGAGGCATGCGGCTGTAACGACAGGTTATTATTACAGATAATCGGTTTTCCGGAGATGGTCGCAACCTCCACCTCAAAGAATGGGAAAACACTCTGTCCAAAGATACGATTCCATAACACTCCGGCATTGGTGAACACATCCATGGGGCCGGTAATCGTTGTCGCCGAGGCCCCATCCACGGCCAAGATTGTAACCTTCTTCATACCCCCTCCCCCCGCAATCTGCGATTGTCGCTCATCGTAGCTCGTCTCACGTCCGCATCGTACAACAGCGTCCCAGGCAAAGACAAGACGCTGACGGATTTCGCCTCTTCATTGTCGCTAACGACACTGTTCAAGACCAGACACCTCTGTCTATACTTTAGAGAAGGAAGGAAAGAATAACTACTTTTTTTGGGGAAAAGGAGAAAACACCATGCCACACCGACAGCTCTTTCTCAGCATCTTAATGGTCTCAGTTTTTTTTGCCGCTTTTTCATTGCCAGCCGAGGCAAAAGATCTCAAGCGTTATGACAAGGGGACCGACAGTTGCCGCATTCTCGGAGGGGATAGTATGTGGTATGGAAAGGGACGACAACTTTTCGTGGAAAGATGCAAGAGCTGTCACACCCGCACCAACGACAAGGGTGCGCCATTCCTGCATACCGAGTCGAAGGTTCCCAACGCCTGGGACCGGGTTTTTTATCAAAAATACCCAGCCTGCGCCAAACAAGGTGCATGGAACGGAATAACAATGCAAGAATTGTTGGTGTTAAACGATTTTCTCTGGCGATTTGGGGCCACCACCTATGATCCGAAAGACGAAAGCAAGTGTGGCTGATAGAATTTTTTCTCCTGGTCCAGGAGAAATAGCGCTTCACAATGACAGAGCCTAAAAAAAAGACATCCTCTCGTGTGCTAAAATAGAGAGGATGTCTTTTTGTATCTCTTCAAGAGAACAACTGGCAAGATCCCGTTTCTTCAGAAAAAACGATTCATTGGGTTTTACACAAAAATCACCCGGCAAAACCTGCGTTTGCCAACCTTCAGCAATATCTCGCCCTCGGTCTTGACCACCATCTCGACATCGCTCACCTTCTCGCCGTTCATCGTCACCGCGCCCTGCTGGATCATACGGCGCCCCTCGCCGCTGCCTTTGACCATTGCCGTATCCACCAGGAGCTTGGGCAGCCAAACACCGTCCGGAGAAGCAGGCAGAATAAGTTCCGGCATATCCTCCGGCAGTTCGTGCTGGCTGAAAACCCGCTCGAAATTTTCCTCGGCCTGGCGGGCCATGTCCGCCCCATGAAAACGGGCGGTCAATTCCCGGGCAAGCTGTTGTTTAACAACCTTGGGATGCGCCTTGCCTGATGCCATTTCGCTTTTCAGCCTGGCTATGTCATCGGAGCAAAGATCGCTCAGCAACTCATAATAACGGAACATCAACTCATCGGAAACCGAGAGGGTCTTGCCGTAGATATTGTCGGCAGACTCGGTAATGCCGATATAATTGCCCAACGATTTGCTCATTTTGTTGACCCCATCGAGTCCTTCGAGCAAAGGCATGGTGATGACCACCTGCGGCTCCTGTCCCCAGACCCGCTGCAAATCGCGACCCATGAGGAGATTGAACAACTGATCGGTGCCGCCTATCTCCACATCCGCTTTGAGCGCAACGGAATCGTAGCCCTGGATAAGCGGGTAGAGAAATTCGTGGATGCTGATGGGCCGCTCGTTTTCAAAACGAACCTTAAAATCCTCCCGCTCCAGCATGCGCGCCACGGTGAGTTGCGAGGCGAGCATGATGAAATCCCTGGACGTAAGGGTATTCAGCCAGGTGCTGTTGAAGACAACCTTCGTTTTCTCCGGATCGAGAATTTTAAAAATCTGCTCTTTGTAGCTCTCGGCGTTTTTCTCCACCTGCTCGATGGTCAAAGGTTTCCTGGTTTCCGATTTGCCGGTCGGATCGCCAATCATGCCGGTAAAGTCGCCGATCAGAAAATTGATCTCATGCCCGAGATCCTGAAAATGTTTCAACTTCTGGATAAGGACGGTATGGCCCAAATGGAGATCCGGAGCGGTCGGATCAAAACCTGCCTTGATCTTTAACGGCACCCCGGTCGTTGCCGACTTCTCCAGTTTTTTCACAAGATCTGACCGGGAAATCACGTTGACAGCACCGCGCTCTATCAGCTCAACCTGTTTTTCAATTGATGTTTTCATGGGGTGGCCATTCATTGATGCTCATGCAAAAAAAAAATGCTGATGGGATCCAGACAAACACGGATTCCATCAGCATTTCAGAAAATTATTATTTAGCGTATTCCACAGCCCTGGTTTCCCGAATCACGGTTACGCGAATCTGCCCGGGATAGGTCAACTCCTGCTCGATCTTCTTGACGATATCCTTGCTGACGATCATTGCCTCTGTATCGCTGACCACCCCGCTGTTGACTATAATGCGAACCTCGCGGCCGGCTTGAATGGCATAGGACTTCTCGACCCCCCTAAAGGAATTGGCAATCTTTTCAAGATCCTCAAGCCGCTTGACATACGACTCCAGCATTTCCTTCCGCGCCCCCGGACGAGCTCCTGACAGGGCATCGGCGGATTGCACGAGAACATCCAGCACTCCATCGGGCGCAACATCTTCATGGTGGGCGGCAATGGCATGCACGATAACCGATGATTCACCATATTTTTTAGCCAGATCAGCACCAATGCTGGCGTGCGATCCTTCGATCTCATGATCAACAGCCTTGCCGATATCATGCAACAATCCGGCCCGCTTTGCGCGTTTCACATCGATGCCGAGCTCCGCCGCCATGACGCCGCAGAGAAAGGCGACTTCCAATGAATGCTGCAAGACATTCTGACCATAGCTGGTTCGGTACTTGAGCCGACCCAACAGCTTGATCAATTCGGGATTCACGCCATGGGCGCCCACATCAAAGGTTGCCTGCTCCCCGGCCTCCCGCATGGTCACTTCAAGCTCCTCGCTCACCTTCTCCACAATCTCCTCGATTCTGGCGGGATGAATACGGCCATCGGTTATCAGCCTTTCGAGGGATTGGCGGGCAACTTCTCTCCGAACAGGATTGAATCCTGAGAGGATGACCGCTTCGGGAGTATCGTCAATTATGATATCTATTCCGGTTGCGGCTTCAATCGCCCGGATATTTCGGCCTTCACGGCCGATGATCCTGCCCTTCATCTCTTCGTTCGGCAACGGCACGACGGAAACGGTTTTTTCAGCGACATAATCACCGGCGTATCGAGAAATGGCCAGAGCGATGATGTCCTTTGCCTTTTTATCGGCCTGCAACTTCATTTCATTTTCAATTTTAACCACCATCTTGGCGGCTTCCATCCGGGCTTCACTTTCAATGCTGTCCGTAAGTTGTTTTTTCGCTTCTTCGCGGGATATCCCGGAAATTTTTTCAAGCTGAACACGCTGCTCTTCGATAACCAGATCGATCTCTTTTTGACGACGGGACAGAGCTTCTTCCTCCCGGGCAAACGTCTGTTCTTTTTTCAGAAAATCCATCTCCCGCTTGTCCAGAAAATCCATTTTCCGTTCAATCTGCTCAAGTTTCTGGATGAATTTCTTCTCTTCCTCAAGAACATCCTTCTTCAGTACCTTGATTTCCCGTTCAGCGTCCTGCTTCAGGGCAAAAGCTTCATCCTTGCTTTGCAGGACAGCTTCTTTTTTAATTTGCTCTGCTTCTGCCAAAGCATTTTCTATAAGTTTGCGCCCTTGCGCCTCTAAGTTCTCCGTTCGATCTTCAAGGAATTTCTTACGCACCAGAAAGCCGAGGGCCACTCCACTGCATACGCCAAGTACAATTGCTAATAGTATCTGTACAGTCACGAAGACAACCTCATGTCGAATTTATCTAAAAAACACGCACAATTCCCTGCGGGGAATATGCCGTGATCATGCCTAAAAGGTATGGAAATCAATGTTAAACACAGTACGGTCAGGTCTGCACAAATGCCGCCATCCCGTATGTATATGCAGGAAGGGGATCAGGAGGAAACAACAGCGGAAAGGAAAGGTGCTTCAGGGAACGCTCTTGTCTTGAGACAACTCCTCAAACGACTATTTTTTTTACAAATATCGATATGATATCCCCATAATCAACGGAGAATATTCTGTCGTATGATGCCAACAAGTGACCTGAACCACAAATCCATGTACCATTCCCACGTTGAAAAAAAACGGTACCCGCTATCGCTTTTGCATCCTCTTGACGGATAGAACATTATTGCTGTTCGTTCTACCCCAAGACCTTCGCCACAGACTATTATCTAAATGCCATCCCTATCAAGGAAAGGCAGTATCGGCAACAAACAAATCCCCCGCCATTGAAGTGTCAGGAAGTGACATCGAACCTAACTACGTTAGGTGGGCGGTACCTGAGTTCCCTTGAAGGAATTCCACCGGAATGGATTCCTTTCCAGAAACAGCAAAGTCGCCCTCAAAATCAATGTTGGCTCGAGACACTCTCCCAGATCACTAACAAGGCAGGGGAAACCTCTGCACCATTTAAAAATTCTTCTCTATTCTCTCGCTGAGAAAACTTATTTTTTCCTCAACCCGGTGTTTGTATTCTTCGTATTCCCTTTTCATTTTCACATATTTACTTGCGATGTTCAAGCTGGTTAAAATCCCCAGCTTATTCGCCGGCAATACATGCTGCGAGGCTTGTCCGGCATTCTCTAGTTGGGTCTTCACCAAAGAAAGAATTTCTTGCACATCTTTTTCCGGGGCATCGGTATAGAGCGGATACTCCTGGCCAAGCACTTTAAAGGTGACCAATCGTTCCACTAGGCACCACCATTGAAAGGGTTAACAGAATAACTCCCTGAAAGCAATATATTTTCTGATTACCACTAATCTTCAGCCGGTTTATTTTCGTCATTCCGGCGGAAGACGAAATGACGTTCCGCAAAGTAAATTTTTGACACAAAACACGCAGGATCGAATAGTTAACGCATAACACCCGGGTGCTGGCTGAAGTTCGATGGTAATCAGAAGATGTTTTCACAATCAGTTGCCAATCAGAACACCTTGTACTGGTTCAGCAGGGTCCTTGCCAATACCGTTTGCCGAAGAGAGCGCCCCGAGTTCAAGGGGTGCGGATTTTTCCCACTTTTCAATGGAGCCAAGCAGACCGGAAACCCGTTGATGGATATTCTTTTTTTCTTCCTTCAAACGCTTGACCTGTTCCTCAAGATCCTTCTTATCGAGCTCCAACCTGGCAATATCGGCCTGGAGTTTCACCTTGTCTCCCTGAGCTGAATCGAGGCTGCTCAACATTTTCTCGACATTACTCTCAAGTTTTTTCAAATCTTCTTCATATTCCATACAGAACTCCTCTTCTCCCGGAATCATCCGGGATGAATAGTATTTACAATCAGAAAAGCCCACGCTCCAGTTTCAGGACCGCGAGCAAAACGACGAAAGCATCTTCCTCTGACAACTGCTGGAAGAATATGAAATTTACTCTTTCGGAAAAAAGAAAGTCAAGCCATTTATCCGGAAAAGAAAGACTCAATCCGGGTGACACAAGCATCTCCGCGCCTCACCCCATTCGGATGTCGACTGTATGGGGTGCGACAGTACTCCAGGAAGGGATATGGGTCTGCTGCAAATGGGTGAAAGAGCCAATGCGCACAAAATCTCCAACCGTGCAGGCGTGTATTTTCACAAAGGAATCAACGCGCACTCCCGAACCGATCTTACAGACCCCGGTGAGTGAGGTGTTTGGATATATAACGGTATCATTTCGAATGGTTACGGTTTTCTCTATGGTTACGGATTCCGGCTGGATGATAGTTACTCCGGAATCCATGAGCAGCGAAATATACCGCCGCTGCAAGACAGAATGGGCCTGAACCAGTTCACGCCGTGAGTTGACCCCCAAAATTTCCTCACTGTCCTGGCAACAAAATTTATGCACATGAATCCCGTCGCCCACTGCAATTGCTACAATATCAGTAAGATACACCTCGCCTTGCATGTTGTCTGTCCCAACTCTGTGGAGCGCCTCAAACAGAAATCGCGCGTCAACACAGTAAATACCAGCGTTGATTTCCCTGATTTCCTTTTGAGCTGCGGTCGCATCTTTTTCTTCCACAATGCCCGCAATGTTTCCGTGCTCATCGGAGACAATCCTTCCATAGTTATGCGGCTCGGCAACGGTGGTCGTCATTACCGTAACAAGCGAAGCACTCTCCAGATGAACGCGCAGGAATTGCTGAAGCGTCTCTGTTTTTATCAGGGGAGTATCGCCGCAGAGAATAAGAACCGGACCGGTATGCGAGCGCAACTCGCCTTCGCATGCCAGGACAGCATGGCCGGTTCCAAGCTGCTGTGACTGATGAACAAATGATACGGGGTGTCCGCGCAGTGATTCTTCAACCAGTTGGTGCTGATGACCGGTGACAACGAAATTTCTACCAAGCGCGAGGGGGTGAACGGCAGCCAATACGTGGTGAATCATCGGGGAAAAAAACACCTCATGCAGCACCTTCGGAATTTCCGATTTCATCCGGGTGCCCTTCCCGGCCGCCAAGACAAGACCCACAACAGAAGAATACTGCATATACCTTCCTCCACGCAAAAGACCAGCACATTGAACCGAGCCAAAACCATACCCACAAATCGGGCAAAAAAAAACCCTTCCTTTTGAGGGGAAGGGTTTTACAACAAAAAGTGAATCGGCGGCGACCTACTCTCCCACCAAGCTTCCCTGGCAGTACCATCGGCGCTGAGAGGCTTAACTTCCGTGTGCGGAATGGGAACGGG
>JAHJRQ010000025.1 GCA_018830485.1 Pseudomonadota bacterium
AAATCAACTTCCTGTTGATTTTTCAAGCCGCAAAACCAAAACAAGTTTTGCCTTTGCTCACATTTTCAGCAACGTAAGTGGCTGAAAATGACGGGGCGTCCTTGCCCCGCACAGGAGCCTTGAATTTTTCAAGGCTCCCTTTATTTCTTCACCGGAATCGGACGCATGGCATCGTCCACCGCGACAAAGGTGAAAAGTCCCTCGATGGCCTTTACCCTGGATTCGTCGTACATTTGTTCAAGATACACGGTTACCCGGATCTGGATGCTGGTGTTGCCGACCTTGACCACCTGGCCGACCAGTTCGACAAAGGTTCCGGCCGGGATCGGGGTCGTGAAATCGATGCGGTCCGAGCAGACCGTGACGATTTTTTGCCGGGAAAAGCGGGTGGCGGTGATAAAGGCTGCTTCGTCCATCCACTGCAGGGCGGTGCCGCCGAACAGGGTGGCGTAGTGGTTGGTAGTGTTTGGGAAAACCGCTTTGGTGATGCGGGTTTCAGCGGCTTTCATTTTCTGGGTGATGTCCATGTCCATCTCCTGCGGTTTTGCTGCGCAACGTTTCGCCTTCCTCCCTAACCCATTCCTCGACCTCGGCCGGGAACGGCATCCGCCCCGCGCATTTCACCGCGCCGTTGATAATCAGGGCCGGAGTTTTTGTTACCCCGAACCGCCAGATCTCGTCGAGGTCGTGCACCGATTCCATGTCCGCGGCCAGGCCGAATTTCTGCAGGGCCTCAAAGAGCATGGCGCTCAATGTGTTGCAGGTCACGCAGCCGGAGCCCAGCACCCGGATGGTGAGGATTTCCGGGGCGGCGCCTTGTTTTCCTTGGCGGCGGCGGTATTCTGCGCGCAAGGCCTCACGGTAGACCGGAGTTGCCGTTGCGGGAACGTAATTTTCCCTGGCAATGGCCTCAAAAAGAAAATCCACCGCCGCTTCTTCCTCCATCTCTCCGGTAAGCGCCGTGTTCAAGGCCTGGTCAAGGCCGATCAACCCGATATTGGCCGCGCCGATGCGGATGGTGCGGGGCGCTGGTCTGTCCTGATTTTCCATGGGGTTCCTGTATAGGATACGGCGTCAAGCCAGGTTCGTCTAAAAAAGTTTCATCTGCCGTTCGTTTCTTTTCCCGCCTTTGGTCACGAGCTGGTCCGTCTCCTTCAGCAGGGAGGCCGGTATTTCCCGGAGAAAGCGGGAGGGGAGGTGGGCGGCGGTCCGGTTGAATATGGTGCGGTTTGCGGCGCTGCTTACAATCAGGCGGTCCTTGGCCCGGGTCATGGCAACATAGAAAAGACGGCGTTCTTCTTCCACATCGCCGAGGCGGTTGGCAATGGTGCAGGGAAGGATCTCCTCTTCAATCCCGGCCAGAAAAACCACCGGGAACTCCAGGCCTTTGGCGCCATGCATGGTCATGAGGGCCACGGCTTCGGCCCGTTCATCGTATGCGGTGGCCTGGGCGTTTTGCCGGAGATGTTCGCAGAACCCCTGGAGATCGTTGCCAAAGGCGTTGGCAAGTTGGAGCAATCGCTTGGCCTCCGGCTCCTGGGGATCAATGCCCAGGATGGGCATGGCCTCGGTCAGGGGGAGGGCAAGGCCATGCTCCGCGGCGCGGCGGAAATGCGCGAGGGTTTTTCCCATTTCCGCGATGCTTTTTGCCGCACCGGCCGGGAGGGGAAGGGCAAGCGCCGCGCTGTAAAAATCAGGGCAGCGCATGGGCAGCTCTTGTTCCAGGCGGGAGATGGCCGCCTCCCCGATGCCTGGAAGGCCGGCCAGCAACAGGAGATGATCGTGTAGGTTCGCGTCTGCCGCACCGGCCAGGAGAAAATGACAGGCGCCCTTCAGGGCGGGTTTCAGGTAAAAGGGGGTGGCGCCGACGAGCTGGAAGGGGATGCCCTTGCGGTGCAGGGCTTCGGCAATGGGTTCGGCCATCTGGCTGAGCCGAAAGAGGATGGCGAAATCGGCAAAGCTCCGTGGCAGGGTCTGATCGCCGCGGTTGGCGGTATGCCGGGACAGGCTGCTGATGCCGCCCAACCCCTCTTCGATGCGGCGCACGATAAACTCCGCCTCGTCCTGGGCGCTTGGCGCCTGATACCATTCGATGGGCGTCGTGCTGCTGCGTTCGGCCACGAGCTGGGTGTCGCCGCTCTGCCGGTTCCGGCGGATGAGAGCAGCCGCGCCGTCGATGATGGCAGGGGCTGAACGGTAGTTGCGGATCAAGGCCAAGGTGGCGACCCCCTCTCTGTCTCTGAATCGCTGAAACAGGGTGAGGTCGCTGCCGCGAAAGCCGTAAATGGCCTGGTTGGGGTCGCCGATGGCAAAAACCCGCGCCTGCGCGCCAAGCAACAGGACCAACTGGTACTGGGGATGGTTGAGATCCTGGAATTCGTCGACAAAAAAATGGGTCGCCCGACCGATGATGTGTTCGGCAAAGGCGGGATCGCTGCTGAGGCGCTCCACGCAGCGGGGGATGACCAGATCAAGGTCAATGGCCTTGTTGGGGGCAAGCGAGGCAAGATAGCGCGCAAGAAGTTCCGGCAGGGCCCCTCCGGCTGGCAGCGTGCCCCTGTTGAGCTGGTCAACATAGACTGCCAGTTGCTTTTTGAGGATATGGTGTTCGGCTCGGGATATTTCCGGGAAAACCTTGCGCAGATAGAGGTCGCGCTCATCCTCGCCGATGACCAGGAGATCTGGGGTTTCCTTGCGCAACAGGGCCAGGCAATACCCATGGAAGGTGCCCACGAAGATGGCCCGGGCTGTTTCGCCAAGCTCCCGGCTAAGGCGCTCGTGCATCTCGCGGGCTGCCCGGTTGGTGAAGGTGATGGCCACCATCTCTTCGGGACGTTCATGCTCGGCGGTCAGCAGATGTTCGATCCTGGCCACCAGGGTAAAGGTTTTGCCGGTGCCCGGCCCGGCAGCCACCAGAATATTCCTTGCCGCGCTGGTGATGGCGGCCAGTTGCTCCGGGTTGGGTTTTCTTGGGGATTTGGGCGTGTCGGCGGGAGGAGAGGGGTTTCGCTCCAGGGGCAGCGGTGAGCGGGATAGTTTTTTTGCGGGCTGGATAGTCTTTTTGCCGGCAAACAGGCTGATCTGGCCGGCCAACTCCTCCCGCTCCCCTTCAGCAAAAACCCGGATCACCCCGAATTCCCCGTCGTAGCCAGGGGTGCGGATGACCCTGCCTGTGCGGATGCGGGCCACTGCCTCGCCCAGCACCGGAGACATCCGGTTGATCTCCTCCACCGGCGTGTCGAGCAGCAGGTTGAATTCCGATCCGAAGCGGTCGATGACCTTGGCGTACAGGGCCATCACCCCCTTGGTGGCCGGGCCGGCGCCGAGGATCTCGCCCAACACCTCGGGCAGCGGAATAAGGCTGTGCACCGCGGGCGAGCCGGGCGGGTAGTACGGCTCGGTCCGTTCGGCCAGCTCCATGACCCGGTGCAGCACCCCCACGGTCAGGGGCTTGCCGCAGACCGGGCAGATCGAGCCGATTTTCCGGGTTTCGAGGGGCTCAAGGCAAACATGGCAGTTCCGGTGGCCGTCGCAATGGTATTTCCCCTCTTCCGGGTAGAATTCGATCGTCCCGGCAAAACCGCCGGTGAGGGGATTTTTCAGGGCCTCGCGCAGATCGGCAAAGCTGAAGCCGGTGTTGAAGATGTTCGCCTCCCGGCCCAATTTCCCGGGAGAATGGCAGTCGGAGTTGGAGATCAGGGCGAAGCGGTCCAGGGGTGGGATGAGCCGGTTCATGTCCGGGTCCGAGGAGAGCCCGGTTTCGAGCGCAAAGACGTGCGGGCTGAGATCGCCGTAGCATTCCTCGATGGTGTTAAATCCGGAACGGGAGCCGAACAGGGAGAACCACGGCGTCCAGATGTGGGCCGGAACCAGAAAACCCTCCGGCGCTTTTTCCAGCAGGATTTCGAGGAGATCGCGGGAGTCGAGGCCCAGGATGGGGCGGCCGTCGGACTCGATGTTGCCGATGCCGGCCAGGACGGAGTTTATCCGTTCCGCCGAGGCGAAGTCGGGCACATAGAGCAGGTTGTGGACCTTGCGCACCGCGCCGTGCCGTTTGTAGATGGAGCTGATCTCGGCGGTGAGCACAAAGCGGCTGGGCAGGGCAATCGGGGTCGCCTGCGGCAAGGCCCGGGGGATCGCCTCGTCCTTGAGCTTATAAAACCCCGGTTCGGCAGGCTCAAGCTGCTCCTTGAGCTGGCTGAACCAGCCGGGATGGGTGAAATCGCCGGTGCCGAGCAGATGGATGCCCTTGACGTGAGCCCAGGCGGCAAGTCCTTGCAGATTGCCGGCCTTGCTGGTTGCCCGGGAGAAGGGGGAATGGATATGGAGATCAGCGATATAGCGCATTTTTTTGTTGTCGTTTGAAAAGTTTCTTCCGCTAAAAAACGTCTAAATCCCCCCTCGCCCCCCTTTTTCAAAGGGGGGAATAATATGCACTACCTGCTTTGTAAGTAATCGCTGAGCTCCCCCTTTGAAAAAGGGGGATTGAGGGGGATTTATTTAGTCGATGATACAGTATTTTCCTCGGATGCAATTTCTTAACCGGACAGTGCCGGCAGAGGGTGACAAAAAAGAGGAGGTTGGCTCCGCTCGCTGCTTTTCCCCACTTTGAAAAAGGGGGGTCAGGGGGGATTTGAATGTGTTCTTACCCGGCCTTTTACGATTTCATCTATCACTACCAGCACTGCATCCGTCTCCAATAAAACCTGCCTATTGTCAAAACGCAATACACGCAAGCCTAATTCGATCAATGCTGCATCGCGTTCTTGGTCTTTGGTCTGATGCTCTTCTGCAAAATGTTGGCTTCCGTCGAGTTCGATCACCAACTTCGCTACCGGGCAATAAAAATCCACAATGAATGTGGACAATGGCTTTTGCCGATAAAACTGTACACCTTGTATCTGCTTGCGTCGAATGCGTTGCCATAGCACCTGTTCCGCATCGGTCATGTTGGTTCTGAGTGAGCGGGAATTTTCCCTGAGTTTTGGGCTGTAGCGTTCCATAAATCTCAAAATCCCCCTCAGTCCCCCTTTTTCAAAGGGGGAAGCCACCATTAAACGCAATTTTCTTTTAAAAAGAGGAAAACCGACATGAACCAGTGAATCTTACACAGATTCTCTATCCATGTCCACGCCGGAATTCCCTACGGAAAAGGGTGGCCTTCCCTTTGGGAAATCGTTATATAATTGAGGCTCTTGTGAAATACTGCGTGTGGTTCGACAGGCTCACCACGAGCGGAAGAAGATTGATGATTTTTAAGATGACTACCGTTCGCCCTGAGCGTGTCGAAGGGTGTTTTTTAAAAAAAGGGAGACCGGAAATGGTTGAACAGATAAGAGATGTGGTGATTATCGGCGCTGGCCCGGCAGGGCTTCAGGCCGCCGTGCACGCAGCCCGAAAAAAGGCCTCGGTGCTTGTCCTGGGCCGGGCGGAAAACAGCAGTATTTACTCGGCCCATGTTGAAAACTATCTCTGTGTCGATGGCGTGACCGGGGGGGCGGAGTTGTTGCGGATCGGCCTGGATCAGGCTACCCGTTTCGGTGCGGAGGTGTGGGCGGAGGATGTCCTGCATCTTGGCCAGGAAGGCGAGCTGTTTACAGTCGAGGTGGAAAGCGGGCGGCAGGTTACGGCCCGGTCCCTGATCTTGGCCACCGGCACCTCGCGGAAAAAGCTGAGGGTGCCGGGCGAGAAGGAATTGCTGGGGCGCGGGGTCAGTTACTGCGTGGATTGCGACGCCAATTTCTATCGCAACGCCAAGGTGGCGGTGGTGGGCAACGAATCCGCCGCGGTGGACGGAGCCCTGACCCTTACCAAATATGCCTCCGAGGTCCATCTGGTTTGCAAGGATCTGACGGTGACGAAAGAGCTTGGCGAAAAGTTGGGAGCCAGCTCCGTGGTGGTGCATAAGGGGGCCTGGGCCAAGGAGATTGCCGGGGAGAAGGCGGTGAACGGTCTTGTGCTGGACAGCGGCGAGACCATCGCGGTGGACGGAGTTTTTGTCGAACTCGGGGCCAAGGGCGCCATGGAGCTTGCCACCAGCATCGGCGTCATGCTCGACACGGAGACCTTCTCCTACATCGAGACCAACAAGAAGCAGGCAACCAACATTCCCGGCATCTACGCGGCGGGCGACATCGCCGGGCCTCCCTGGCAGATGGCCAAGGCCGTGGGCGAGGGGTGCGTGGCCGGCTGGGAGGCAGCCAATTATGCCAACCGGCTCAAGCGTACTTCGGAAAGCGAGTAGCGTGGCGGATTTTTCAGCGAAGGGTTCTCCCGAACAGTACATGGCAGTCGCCCTTGCCGAGGCCCGGCTTGCCGCGGAGCGGGGCGAGGTGCCCATCGGCGCGGTGCTGGTGGATGGTGCCGGACAGATCATCGCCCAAAACGGTAACCGCACCATCGAACTCTGCGACCCCGGAGCGCATGCAGAGATGCTGGTGCTCCGGCAGGCAGGCCGCTTGCGGGGCAATTACCGATTGCCTGACACGACCCTCTATGTTACTCTCGAGCCCTGCGTGATGTGCGCCGGCGCCTTGGTGCACGCCAGGGTGAGCCGGTTGGTTTACGGGGCAGTCGACCCCAAGGGTGGGGGGGTTGTCTCTCTCTTTCAGGTCGGGCAGGACACGCGGCTCAATCACCTGCTGGCCGTGGAGGGCGGTCTGCTGGCAGAAGAGAGCGGGACCCTGCTCAAGGATTTTTTCCGGCAGAGGCGGCGCGGTGGAAAAGAAGGGTGAGGAGAAAATGCACAACGGCGGCATGAATCTCAACAACGTACTGCAACCCGTATTCGCGAAATATGCCGACATTCTGGCGGCGGTGTATCTGTTCGGTTCCGCAGTAACTGGAGAGGCGACCTGCCGGAGCGATCTTGATATCGCAGTGCTTTTCGCGCCGGGTGCCGGTCGTTTTCCGGCAAAACATCAATTTGCCCTGTATGCCGACCTGTCCCGAGCGTTACAGCGCAATGATATTGACCTCGTTATTCTGAATGCATCACAGAATCTCATCCTGCAGGAAGAGATTCTGCGACGTGGCGCCTTGATTTTTGATGGTGATTCCGCAGTGCGGGCAGACTATGAACAGCGCATCCTGCATCTCGGGATCGATTTTCGTCACCAGCGGGCCATGGTCATGGGGATGTGATGGAACGGCTTACTCAGAAAATAGGGCGGATCAGAGAACATCTGCGTATTTTGTATCTGCTCCGGCCGGAATGCCATGATCGTTTTCCTGTCGATCCCATTTTTCGTGGCGCGGTTCTGCATTATCTGTATTTACTCGCCGATGGCTGCATTGTCCTGGCCGAGCTGATTATCCGCATGAGAAAACTGCGCCTGCCGCAAACCTATGCCGAGGCCTTTGATATTTTGGGAGAGGGGGCGGTCATCCCGGCGGATTTTGCCTATACTTTTGCCGCCATCGCCGGATTCAGGAATTTCCTGGCCCATGACTACGAAAAAGTGGACTCCGTAGTAATCTGTGCCGAGGTAATGAAGCGGCTGGAGGATGTCGAACAATATCTGCAACTCGTCGAGGAGGGGATCCGGAAGGGGTGAGTCGGCGGGAGGCAAGTGCGATCGGGGTTTCGGCTCTGAGAACGACCTGGTTTGAAACGGAGAGGTGCCAGAGTGGCCGATCGGGAGCGACTCGAAATCGCTTGACCTGGGAGACCAGGTCCGTGGGTTCGAATCCCACCCTCTCCTCCAGTCTTGGTTTGCGGGAGGCATCACTCACATGTGGACGTCCGGAGGTGGTATATGCGTAGCTTAAAGTATGTTGTCTATCGTGAGGGGAAGTATTTTGTTTCCCAATGTCTGAATGTCGATGTGTCCAGCTTTGGAAAAAGCATTGATGAAGCTGTGACAAATCTCAAAGATGCTGTAGAGCTTTATCTTAAGGACGACTCGGTGAATCCTCTCTTTCATGATGTCGGTGATGCCTTGATTGGCGAGGCGCAGGTAAATGCCTAAGCTGTTTCATCGCGACGGATTATCATGATTTTGAATCGTCACGGTTTTTTCGAAACAGACCAGACTGGCAGTCACAAGAAACTGCGGAAGAATAACCTTACTGTTATAGTTCCGGCTGCAAAAACGGGAAATTCCGTATGGTACGTTTATGTCAATACTCCGTCAATCCGGCTTGACGAAACGGGATTTTGACTGAGTGCCCGTTCCCTCTCCGCCAGTCATGCCGGAAAATCCTTCGATTGGACGTTCTGGGTCCTGATTAATGCTAATCAGAAAGTAGAATGGTGGAAAAATGACGCGATACCTCGACTGGCTCCATCAAGCGGAAAATGACTTGCAATGGGCCAAACATTCTTTTGCCGGAGATTTTTATGCCCAGTCCTGTTTTGTCTGTCAGCAGGCCGCCAAAAAGGCGTTGAAGGCATATTGTCTGTTCAAGGAGTATGATACTATCCGCACACACTCTCTCTATCAGATCATCCGGGCGTTGCATGAAAACGGGAAGCTGGAGAAATGTGCCAAGATCCTTGATTTGTATTACATCGCCGGGCGGTATCCGGACGCATTCCCCGGAGGAGCGCCTTACGAAATGATCACTCGCGAGCAGGCCGAGGAAGCTCTTGCCGCTGTCGAGACCATATATGCAATCATCGTCGAACGAACCTCTTTCGGGAAATAATCTGCATGGCGCGGCCGATTTTAGAGAAAAGCAGACCGGTGGTCAGTGTTCGTGATTACGACAGGGATGCGCTTGTCGAGATGTTCCGGCAACGGCTTTTACAGCATCCCAATGTTGCCGCAGCCTTTCTTTTTGGTTCGGCAGCAAGCGGCAAGGCCTCACTTTGGTCTGACTGCGATCTCGTGGTTGTAGCCCAAACGGAAGACCCGTTTATCCAAAGGCCAAGGCTTTTTGATGATCTTTTCGATCTTGGCTTCGCGCTTGATCTGCTGGTATATACTCCGGGAGAGTTTGCAGAGATGCAGTCGGACGCCTCGCCGTTCTGGAAAAGTTTCAGGGAAAGCTGTGTCAGGGTTATCTGATTTTTCGTGCATGAAGATGGAATCAGGAGAAAAAATGATATCCTTGCATTGCCAGACACGGGCCAGCCTTTTGACCCTGGTGTCAATCCGCAGTACATGAAACAGGACATCCTCGGAGAGTGGTTCGCCATCCGCACCAAGCCCCAGCAGGAACAGGTTGCCAAGCTTCATTACCAGCGACAGGGGTATGCGGTCTATCTGCCCATGATGCGGACCATTGTCCGGCACGCCCGTCGAACCGAGGAAAAGCTCAAGCCGTTTTTTCCGGGCTATCTCTTTCTGCATCTTGCCCCGTCCGAACGGAACTGGGTAGCGATCTCCTCCACCCGCGGCGCCCTCGGGCCGATATGCTTCGGCGACCAGTATGTGCCGGTGCCGGACTGGATCATCTCCGACCTGCAGGCCAAGGAGGATGCAAGCGGAGCGGTGCCGTTGGCGGATCTGCAGAAAAAAAGGCTGACCCCCGGGGCAGCGGTGGCGGTGGATCTAGATGGCGATACCTCTGCCCAGGGGTTATTTTATTCGTTTTCCGGTCAGGAGAATGTGGTGGTGCTTTTGAGTTTTCTCAACCGGCAGGTGAAGGCCACGCTTTCTTTGGACAGGGTGCAGCGGCGATAAGGCCACGGATTGTTCACCCTTATTGCCTAAAACATTTTTTTGTTTGACGCTGATTGAAAATCTCCTGTATACCGGGGCAACAGTTGAACAGTTGTTCACCCGAATGGCGGTAGCATGCCATTTTTCGATCTCTGCTGGTCTTTTGATATTATTTGTCAGGGAGGAAGCGATGATGGACGAGCAAAAGGAACAACCGGCTTCTCATGTGGCGTCGCAGGCGCAACAATGTGTTGCCTGTCCGGAGGAGGATGAAATCGGCTTGCTTGACTTCTGGCGGGTTCTGGTGCGGCAGAGGAAAATGATTTGTGCGATCACCGGCCTGTCGGTCCTTGGGGCTGTTGTCTATATACTTTTGGCAACCCCTGTCTATGAAGTGCAAGCGGTTGTGAAACCGCCTGAGAGCAAATATGTGGAGGCGCTGAATATTTCTGGCATCAGCCAGGCAACCAGCGCTGATATTTTTACCCTGTTTGCGGGGAATCTCAAAAGCGGTTCCCTTCGGCAGCAGTTTGTTGATGAAAATCCGCAGTTTTCTTCCTTGCGAAGCAACGAACCGAAGGTCAAGGAAGGGACGAAAAAAGAAGCGGGTTCTGTTTTTTTGAGCCTTCAGGGCCATGAGCCCAAACTCATGGCAGATTGGGTGAACGGCTTCATCCTGTATACAGAGAGAAAAACCTTGGACGATTTTTATGATGGCATTGCAATAAAAATCACTGGTCAAAAAAATGCGATATTGGATTCGCTCCAGATAGGCCGGGATGTTGCAGGTCAACGGCGCCTTGACAGAATTGCTTTGCTGGAAGACCAGATCGCCATTGCCCGTGCTTCAAAGATCTTCGAACGGCAACTGACCGGGTATTCGGTGGTGGAAAGTCAAAAATCAGGGATGGTGTTGGATTTTTTGCAAGGACCGATGTATATGCGGGGTGTCAAGGAGCTGACGGCAGAGAAGGAGGCGCTGGAAAGGCGTGAGGATGACGAGCCGTTTATTGTCGGGTTCCGGGATAAACAGGAGAACTTGGCGCATCTGGATGCAGGGTTGAAGCAGTTGCAAGCGACAAGAACGATTGTCCGTGCGGTTGCCGTCGATCAGCAGGCGACTGAGGCGCAACAGCCAGTGAAACCAAAGCGATCACTTGTTTTGGCCATAGGTGTTATTCTGGGTGGGGTATTTGGCGTTATTGCTTCGTTTCTGCTTGATTTTTTTCAACAGCGCGGGAAAAAAACAGAGTTGCACGAAGAGTGTGCTTCAAAGTAGCTTTTTATCCTTATTAAATCCCTTAATCGTTTATGCTGGCCGCGAACCGACAGGGCTAACTCCCACAAAACCCTGCGGTCATTTTTTTTGCGCTTGAAGATATGGGTGAGAATCAGTCTGTGAACTGACGTCCGACACCGAAAAGCGTTTACGGTGAGTGCGATGAGGCGTGTAGTGTTGCACTGGGCTTAATAACTCCTCTCTTATTCGATAGCCACCCCTTCAGCCGTTTCTTCCCGCCGAACGGAGACTCCCGGAATTTCAGTATGCACCCATCTGAATCGATATCCAGCCTGACAACGCGATTGTGGCCTTACCTCACGCCGAGGCGCAGGTGGCAATTCTCCCTGTTGGGTGCGTTGATGATGATTTCCTCGTTTGCGGAGATCCTGAGCATTGGGGCTGTCTTGCCGTTTCTTGCTGCGGTTATGGATCCGACAAAATTATTCAACTATCCCGTTGCCAGGCCAGTAATTCAGTTTTTCGGCATTATTGATCCAAGTCAAATACTCCTTCCTCTGGCGGTTGTTTTTGCTTTGGCAGCCATAATGTCCGGCGCTATAAGGTTGTTGCTGCTCTGGACCAATACTCGTGTTTCCTTTGGGATAGGCGCTGATCTCAGCTACAATATTTATCAAAAAACGCTGTATCAGCCCTATTCAACGCATCTTGGCAGAAACAGCAGCGATGTCATCAATGCTGTTTCCGCCAAGGCGAGTGCCGTTACCAACGGCATTTTTATGGGCTTGAACATCATTAGTGCCATGCTTACGATTCTTGCCATCTTGGTTGCGTTGCTGTATGTCAGCCCGTCTGTAACATTGGTCACCGTGGTCGGTTTGTTCTGCATTTACGGACTCGCCATCTTGCTTGTGCGGAAGCGACTGATGGCCAATAGCCGATGTGTGGCCCGCGAATCCACAAATGTAATCAAAGTTCTCCAAGAAGGGCTAGGCGCCATTCGCGATGTTCTGATCGATGGGAATCAGCCTGCCTATTGCCGGTTGTATCGGGCGGCTGATCAAAAAATGCGCCGTGCTTCCGGGAACAGTACCTTTCTGAGTGGCTGCCCCCGCTATGTCGTTGAAGCATTGGCGATGGCCTTGATTGCGGCGGTTTCCTACGCGTTGGTGCAGCAAGGCAGTATTTCGGAAGTTCTTCCGATACTTGGGGCCATAGCGCTGGCCGCCCAACGCGCATTGCCGCTGCTTCAGCAATCGTATGCCGGATGGGCTGGCATCAAGGCGAATCAAGCCTCAATCCAAGATGCTCTCGACTTGCTAGGGCAAACATTGCCGCCGCATGCTCATGAACCGAGGGGAAATCCGATCCCCTTCCATGACCAAATCAGTCTGCACAAGGTCTCTTTCCGTTTCAATGATCAGTGTCCCTGGATTTTTTCTGATTTAAGTTTGATAATACCCAAAGGCGGTCGCCTCGGATTTGTCGGTCCAACTGGAAGCGGAAAAAGTACCTTGCTTGATTTGATCATGGCTTTGCTGCAACCCGTGGAGGGAGTCATCAAAGTCGATGGTGAAGTTATCACGCAGCGGAATTGCCGGGGATGGCAAGCGCATATTGCCCATGTTCCCCAATCGATTTTTTTGGCAGATGGAACCATCGAAGAGAATATTGCTTTCGGGGTGCCAAATGATCAGGTCGATCGGGAACGGGTGTGCAATGCCGCGAGACAAGCGCAGATAGCCACCGATATAGAAAGTTGGCCCAACCAGTATCAGACATGCGTCGGTGAGCGAGGCGTCAGGCTTTCGGGCGGACAGCGACAGAGAATTGGAATTGCCCGGGCACTCTACAAAAATGCGGATGTCTTGGTCCTTGACGAGGCCACCAGCGCTCTTGATTCAGCCACCGAGGATGCCGTAATGCGATCAATTGAGGAACTTCATCCTGAACTAACCATTTTGATTATAGCCCACCGCATTTCGACCCTTAGGCATTGCACGCAGATTGTCAAGTTAAGCCTCGGGGGAATGATCCAGGTAGGGACCTTTCGGGAGTTTTTTCCGCAGCAAGTGAACGCAATTTCTTCACGCACAGAGCACGCTGCCGTCAGCAGCTAAAACGAAAAGGATTGCCATGATCCCTTACGGACGCCAGGATATCAATCAAGCCGACATTGAGGCAGTTGTCGAAGTATTGCGCTCAGACTTTCTGACTCAGGGGCCGGTAATACCTTCATTTGAAAAGGCCGTTGCCGATTATTGTGGTGCGCAGCATGCGGTTGCGGTAAACAGCGCCACGAGTGCGTTGCATATTGCCTGTCTGGCTTTGGGCGTAGGCAAAGGCGATGTGGTCTGGACGACGCCGATCACCTTCGTGGCCAGCGCCAACTGCGCACTTTATTGCGGAGCGACGGTGGATTTTGTGGATATTGATCCGCGCACCTATAATCTGAGCGTGGACCGCTTGGCGGAAAAACTGGCACAGGCAGAAAAGATCGGAAAGTTGCCTAAGGTTGTTATCCCCGTCCATCTGTGCGGCCAATCTTGTGACATGGCTGGCATTCATGCCCTGAGCCAGCAATATAATTTTAAAATTATCGAAGATGCCTCACACGCCATCGGGGGCCGATACAACGGAGAGCCAATCGGCAACTGCCGCTATAGCGATATCACCGTGTTTAGCTTTCATCCGGTCAAGATAATCACGACGGGAGAGGGCGGCATGGCATTGGTCAACGACCCTGTGTTGGCCAATCAAATGATGCGGTTGCGCAGTCATGGCATCACCCGTGATGCTGCCGAGATGACACATGCGCCAGATGGTCTTTGGTATTACCAGCAGATAGAACTAGGCTACAACTACCGCATGACCGGCATGCAAGCCGCGTTGGGCTTAAGCCAAATGCGGAGGTTGGATGAGTTCGTTGCCAAGCGTCATGTCAGTGCGCAGCGTTATAATGAATTATTAGCAGATTTGCCTGTAGTTACTCCATGGCAACATGCAGACTGTTATTCCAGCTTTCATCTCTACGTTATTCGGCTGGATCTGAGCGCTCTTAGGCATCGCGAGGTTTTTGAGCGGTTGCGTGTGAATGGGATTGGCGTGAACCTGCATTACATCCCTATTTATCGACAGCCTTATTATGCGCGCATGGGATTCAACCTGATTGATTTTCCGGAGGCGGAGCGTTATTATACCGAAGCCATTAGCTTGCCGATTTACCCAGCTTTGACAGATGAACAGCAGCTAGAAGTGGTTCGGCGGTTGATTAACCCCATCGGGCATCAATCGATTTTTTGAGTTTTACGAACAGAAGGCTGCGCCAATGGAACAGAAAAATACAATCTGAAGGTGACGCGTGGTTCCACCGAAACTAACAAGGCTTTGCACGCGAAAACTTCCTGATAAAAATGCACCGTTGTTCGACAGCCAGAGCTTTGGCATGGTGATCTTTGGTTTCTGCTTTTATCTTTGTGATCGTGAAAAGGTGTTTTGTCTTGCCAGCGAAGCAGACCGCCTGTCGAACGTGCCAGGGTGGTTGATGATTTTAGATTACTATACCTTGCTCACTTGGCATCCAGATTATGAGAGGATGACCTGTAAGATTTGGTCTTACCGTGAAGCGCCCTATACCGATGCGCAGAAAGCATGGGTTGCTGTCTCTGTGCTGCGAAATCAGAGAGCACTTAACGCGTGAATCGACTCGCTCTCGGCACTGTTCAATTTGGCTTGCCCTACGGTATCGCCAATCAGGCTGGCCAAGTCACGCGAACGGAAGCGAAGGCCATGCTGCAACTGGCAGTAAACAATGGCATTGACACGCTTGATACAGCCATTGCATATGGCGAAAGCGAAACATGCCTGGGCGAGGTGGGAACGCAAGATTTCAAGTTAGTGACTAAACTTGCGTTGCCCGATGGGTGCGCCGATGTACGCGGGTGGGTTCAGGAGCAGGTTGCCGGATCGTTGACGCGGTTGGGTGTGAGAGCCGTGTATGGTCTGTTGCTGCACCGTTCTGAGCAGTTGCTCGGTTCAAATGGGAAAGCGTTCTATCAAGCCCTGCAAGAATTAAAAGACAGTGGGCAGGTGCAAAAAGTGGGCGTTTCCATCTATTCCCCAAGCGAACTGGAAGCGATCAGCAAACTGTTTTGTCTCGATCTGGTGCAAGCCCCGTTTAACCTTGTTGATCGGCGTCTGCACACAACTGGCTGGCTGCGGCGGTTGAAGAATGACGGTGTTGAAATTCATACCCGTTCCGTCTTCCTGCAAGGCCTGTTGTTGATGCCGCAAGCTGCCATACCGAACAAGTTCGCGCAATGGGGTGAATTGTGGAAGAGATGGCACAAATGGCTTTCAGATTACGATGTATCTGCGGTCCAGGCTTGTCTGTCCTTCCCGCTAGCCTTCTCGGAGATCGACCGGGTTGTCGTAGGGGCAGATAGCGTGAACCAGTTGGAGCAAATTATCGCTGCCGCGATCAGTGTTTCACCAGTTGATCTGCCGGATCTGCATTGTGAAGCGGAGAGCTTGATAAACCCGGCCTGTTGGTCCCATTTATGAAAGTCGTTGCGCTCGTTCAGGCCCGCATGGGCTCCACCCGCCTGCCAAACAAAGTAATGATGCCGATTGGCGGTGTCCCCATGCTTGAGTTGTTGCTTTCGCGCCTATCTCGAGCAAAAGAAGTGGCTCAAATCGTGGTTGCCACTTCGGTCGACGAGCGCAATCAACCGCTGGTTGAGCATGTTCGCAAGCTGGGTTACGCCTGCGAGCAAGGTAGCGAAAACGATGTTCTCGACCGTTTTGTGCAGGCAGCGCGGACTCACCAGGCAGATGCAGTGGTGCGCATCACCGGCGACTGCCCGCTGGTTGATCCCGAACTGGTTGATGAATGCATTCGCCTTTTTAAGACTACAGGCGTGGATTACTTTAGCAACATCAATCCACCCACCTACCCGGACGGACTGGACATCGAAGTCTGCACCTTCAAGGCACTGGAACAAGCCAGCCAAGAAACCAGTAAACCCTTTGACCGCGAACATGTCACACCCTACCTGCGCGAATCGGGGCGATTCAAGATTGCCTCAATGCAGCACGGCCAAGACCTCTCCGCCTTGCGTTGGACGGTGGATGAACCCGCCGACTTTGCTGTGATTGAGAAAGTTTTTCAGTACTTCCACCCGTGTACCGATTTTACCTGGGGCGATGTGCTTACCTTGCAACACCAGCAACCAGACATTTTTAGCATCAACCAGAAGATTATCCGGAACGAAGGAGCCGAAATGGGCACCGGCCAGAAGCTCTGGAAGCGCGCAAAACAAGTTATCCCCGGCGGCAATATGCTGCTCTCCAAACGCGCCGAGATGTTCCTCCCCGACCAATGGCCGGCCTACTTCAATAGGGCTAGGGGCTGTAAAGTGTGGGATCTGGATGGCAATGAATACATCGATATGTCCATCATGGGTATTGGCACCAATATTCTGGGCTATGGTCACCCGGAAGTGGATAATGCCGTGCGCGCTACCATCGACGCTGGCAATATGTCCACCCTTAATTGTCCGGAAGAAGTCTATCTGGCGGAGAAGCTGATTGACCTCCATCCCTGGGCGGACATGGCGCGCCTTGCCCGCACAGGCGGTGAGGCCAACGCCATTGCGATCCGGATTGCTCGCGCCGCTTCGGGCAAGGATAAAGTGGCTATCTGTGGGTACCATGGTTGGCACGACTGGTATCTCTCCGCCAATCTGGGTGAAGAAAAAGGCCTTGATGGTCATTTGTTGCCGGGCCTGGAACCCAATGGCGTTCCCAGAAATCTGCGCGGCACGGTGTTTCCCTTCATTTACAACAACTTTGCCGAATTGGAAGCACTGGTCAACACCCACGACATTGGCGTGATCAAGATGGAAGTGGTACGTAACAAAGGCCCCGAGGACAACTTCCTGCACAAGGTCAGGAAGCTCGCGACAGACCGTAGCATCGTGTTGATCTTTGACGAATGCACCTCGGGCTTTCGCCAGACTTTTGGCGGTTTGCACAAGATGTACGGCGTGGAGCCGGACATGGCCATGTTCGGCAAGGCGCTGGGCAATGGCTACGGCATTACCGCCACCATAGGCAAGCGCGAAGTCATGGAGGCTGCGCAAACCACCTTCATCAGCAGCACCTTCTGGACCGAGCGCATCGGCCCGACTGCTGCACTCAAAACCTTGGAGGTCATGGAGCGCGTGAAATCCTGGGACACCATCACCCGGACCGGGCTGAGTATCCGCCAAGGTTGGCAGCAACTTGCCGACAAGCACGGTCTCACAATCGACCACTGGGGTTTGCCGGCGCTTACGGGTTTTTCTTTTCAAAGCCCCAATGCGCTGGCTTACAAAACGCTTATTACGCAAGAAATGCTGGCCAAAGGTTACTTGGCAGGGAACAGCGTGTATGTCTGCATTGAGCATACCCCGCAGATCGTGACGGGTTTCTTTGAGTCGCTTGATCCAATATTTGTGTTGATCAAAGAATGTGAAGAGGGCAGGGATGTGATGAGCCTGCTCAAAGGGCCGGTGTGTCATGGCGGGTTCAAACGGTTGAATTGATGTCTCAATCCATACTCATTCTCGCCGCCCATCCCGATGACGAAGTTCTCGGCTGTGGCGGTACCATCGCCAAACTGGCGGATGCAGGCGCAACCATTCATGTCGCTTTTTTGGCTGACGGTGTCTTTTCGCGAGCGGGGGATCAAAACAAACAGCAGGAAGAATTGCATATCCGTCGCACCGCTGCCCAAAAAGCCTGCGACATCCTGGGCGTCAAGTCAGTGTCTTTCGGCGACTTCCCGGACAACCGTATGGATACCATTGCGTTGCTCGACATCATCAAGGCCGTGGAAGCACTGATTACCGCGCACCAACCTGAGACGATTTTCACTCACCATGTGGGTGATGTCAACATCGATCATCGCAGAGTGCATGAAGCCGTTGTCACTGCCTGTCGTCCGCAGCACGGCCACCCGGTGAAAATGCTGTTGTGCTTCGAGGTGCCGTCCAGCACTGAATGGCAATTGCCTGGCAGCGCACCGGCGTTTGTACCCAACTGGTTTGTGGATATTTCTGCAACGCTCGATCGCAAGCTGTCTGCACTGGAGGCCTATACCGACGAGCTGCGTGCTTGGCCGCATCCGCGCTCAAGGCAAGGGGTCGAACATCTGGCGCATTGGCGTGGGGCAACGGTCGGTGTGGATGCAGCCGAGGCATTCATGTTAGGTCGGCACTTGGCATGAAGGTCATCTTCCGCGTTGATGCTTCCGTTCGCATGGGCACCGGCCACCTCCTGCGCTGCCTGACTCTGGCAGAATCGCTGCAAGAACGCGGAGTGCAGGTACGCTTTATCTGTCGTGAACATTCCGGCAACCTCATCGCCCTGCTGCGACAGAAGGCCATACCGGTAACGACACTGCCTGCGCCAGGGATGAACGACATGGTGTCCGCCGAAGACTACGCTGTCTGGTTGGGCATGACGCAGGCCGAAGATGCCGAGCAGACCATTGAGGCACTCAATGGAGAGAAACCAGAATGGTTAGTGGTGGATCATTACGGGCTTGATGCTGAATGGGAACAGCGGATGCGTCCGTATGTCAGCAAGTTGATGGTGATTGACGATTTGGCCAATCGTTTTCATGACTGCGATATATTGTTGGATCAAAACTATTCTTCAGAAGGCGAGCGCCGTTATGCAGAGTTGGTCCCTGAAACTTGTAAGCTGCTGGTTGGGCCCCTTTATGCACTGCTACGACCCGAATATGCCATGTACCGTAAAATCCTGCGTGGCCGTGATGGGCGGGTTAAAAAGGTACTAGTGTTTTTCGGTGGTTCTGATCCGCATAATATGACGGGAAAAGCGATTGATGCACTATCTCATCCCACGCTGAAACATCTGGGCGTCGATGTTGTGGTGGGTGCTAATAACCCACATCGCAAGACCATCGAACAGCAGATATTGCACAGACCGCTCACTACTTTGTACAATACTCGTTCGCATCTGGCAGACCTAATGTCTCAGGCTGATTTTGCCATTGGTGCCGGTGGTGTGACGACTTTGGAACGAATGTGTTTGGGCCTGCCGACAGTGGTAGTGAGTATTGCCGAGAACCAAATACATTCATGTATTGCTTTGCATAGCACCCACTATATTGATTATCTTGGTTGTCAAGATAAAGTAGACGTCTTTAGTTTAGCTAATAAAGTGTTCCATATGATCGATAACCCCTGTCAATTGATAGAGATGTCTTTGGCAGGACAAGCTTTGGTGGATGGATATGGAGCCGATATTGTCAATGGAGTTTTAGTAGGATACAGAGAATGAAAAAAGATAAAATACTTGAATTTTGGAATAGTAGAGCAAGCCTAAGTTCATTGGCTGGAACAAATGATATTGGATTGAAACAGCTTGAGATTAAGACGTTATCTCACTATGTAAGCGATGGACAAAGGATCCTGGATTTGGGTTGCGGCAGTGGGACAACAGCCTTTTTTCTTGCTGAAAATAAATCTGTTGAAATCACAGGTATGGATTATTCGCCAGAAATGGTGAAAGAAGCCATACAGGAACGCGACCGAAGAGGTATTTTGCCTTCTAAACTTAACTTTGCGATTCAGGATATACGTAATATTGATAAACTGTTATCGAAACAAACCGTCCCATTCGATATTGTAATAACTGAGCGTGTCTTAATAAATTTGGAAACATGGGAAGAGCAGAAGAACGCAATTCGTGAAATTATTAAACTCTTGCGTCCTGGCGGCCTTTATCTCATGTGTGAGAATTTGCGTGATGGATTGGATAATTTGAACGAAATGAGAATTAGCGTTGGTTTGCAGGCAATTGCTAGCCCTTGGCATAACCGCTATTTGGAGCAGAGTGATATTCTTGAGATTGATTTTGCGGAATTGATTGAATACCGTGATTTCACTTCTGTATACTATTTATTCAGTCGGATTATCAATGCATGGTTGGCAAAAGAACAGAATGAAGAGCCAAAGTATGATGCGCCAATTAATAGACTCGCGTTAGAGTTGAGTAAATTTCCACAATTTGAGGCATTGAATCTAGGGCAGACTAGGCTCTGGGTCTTCCGTCGTCCAGAATAAATTTCGTTTGTCATTGTTCAAGCAGAAAAAGAGGTTCTTCGACGCTTCATGTGGATTTGAGCAAATCCTAATGGGGGTATCGATTCAGGGCCGCATCAGGTAGCGGGTGTGGATTCATTACTCTGCACACGGGAAACAGAAAAAAGGGCAGTTCAGAGTTACTGCTCAAAATAGTCATTTTCACACCAAACGTCGAGGAACCAAAAATGATCACTTCGTTCGATTCATCAAAAGCTTCTCGTTCAGATGGTAATCGCAACTGTGTATTGGTCACTAGCAGGCCTTGGAACAGCAAGATGCCCGATACGCTGGGTGCCCGGACCGGATGTGATTTTGTTCTGATTTCTGAGCCAGCGGAACTAACGACTCAGAAATTGACTTCCATTAATCCCAGATTCGTATTTTTCCCACACTGGTCGCATCGCATTGACTCAAGTATTTATGAACAGTTTGAGTGTGTGATTTTTCATATGACAGATTTGCCTTTTGGCCGGGGTGGTAGCCCGCTGCAGAATCTGATTGCCCGTGGCATCTTTGAAACAAAGATCACCGCACTTCGTTGCGTTGAGGAAATGGATGCGGGCCCAATTTATTTGAAGAAACCCTTCAGTCTGTACGGTTCGGCAGAAGAGATTTTTATGCGAGCATCCAATGTTATTGAGGACATGATTGTAGAGATACTTGAAAAATTGCCCGAGCCGATACCTCAAGATGGAGTGCCAACAATCTTTAAGCGTCGCAAACCAGAAGAAAGTGCTCTGGTTGCTGCTCAATCACTGGAACAGGCGTTTGACCTGATTCGAATGCTGGATGCTGAGGGTTATCCCAACGCCTTTTTAAATGTAGGCCC
This sequence comes from Pseudomonadota bacterium, assembly GCA_018830485.1. GTDB lineage: Bacteria > Desulfobacterota > Desulfobulbia > Desulfobulbales > Desulfurivibrionaceae > Thiovibrio. The sequence continues at coordinate 20,836 of JAHJRQ010000025.1, forward strand.
TTTTAAGATAGAATTTACACGCGCGTCGATGAAAACTGGTCATGTGGTAGCGGATGTCCGGATCAGTCTTACCGAAAATGTTAACGAAAGAGGCAAGTAATGATCAAGATAGGAGAGCGAGAGATTGGGCTAAAACACGCTCCTTTCGTTATCGCTGAAATGTCCGGCAACCACAACCAATCGCTCGAACGGGCATTGGAAATTGTTGAGGCCGCAGTCAAAACAGGTGCACATGCGTTGAAAATTCAGACCTACACGCCTGATACCATGACGCTTGATCTGGATGAGCGGGAATTTCATATCAGCGACCCTAACAGCCTGTGGGCGGGGACTTCGCTCTATAAGCTTTACGGCGAAGCCTACACCCCATGGGAATGGCACAAGCCGATTTTTGATAGAGCACGGGAACTGGGAATAATCGTTTTTAGCACACCTTTCGATGATATGGCAGTGGACTTTCTTGAGAAATTGGATGTGCCTTGCTACAAGATAGCGTCGTTTGAAAATACAGATCTGCCGTTGATTCGTCGCGTGGCTGCAACGGGTAAACCGCTGATTATCTCCACCGGAATGGCCACCGTGGCGGAATTGGACGAAACCGTTCGCGTTGCGCGTGCGGCGGGCTGCAAAGATTTGATTCTGCTCAAGTGCACCAGTACTTATCCTGCCACGGCAGAGAAAACCAACATTCTGACCATCCCGCATCTGCGCGAACTGTTTGGCTGCGAAATTGGCCTGTCGGATCACACCATGGGTGTGGGCGTGTCGGTGGCCAGCGTGGCCCTTGGTGCTACGGTCATCGAGAAACACTTCACTCTTAATCGCGCCGATGGAGGCGTGGACAGTGCTTTCTCCATGGAGCCTGCCGAGATGGCACAGCTAGTGATCGAGACTGAACGAGCCTGGCAGGCACTGGGGCAGGTCAGTTATGGTCCTACCGAAGCCGAGAGAAAATCCATAGTGTTTCGCCGCTCACTGTATATTGTGAAAGATTTGAAAGCCGGTGATGTACTGACGAAGGAGAGTGTTCGCGCGATCCGACCGGGCCTGGGGTTACCAACGAAATATCTTGATGTGGTGTTGGGAAGAACTGTGAATCAGGATGTGGAAAAGGGGACCCCCATGAAATGGGAGCTTCTGGGGTGAAAATGAAAAAAACAGAGATTGTGCAATGAAAATATGTGCTGTCATAGAGGCACGAATGACATCTTCGCGGTTGCCTGGGAAAGTGTTGATGGAGGCACTCGGGCAACCTTTATTGCATCATCTGGTTTCCCGATTGCGGGTTGTGCCATCCTTGGACGGGATAGTTCTGGCAACGACCGTCAATGCCACGGATGATGCCTTGGATTCTTTTGCCAAGCGGGAAAGAATAGCCTGTTTTCGTGGAAGCGAGGATGATGTCATGGCGCGGGTCATCGGTGCGGCGGAGTCTGTGCAGGCCGATGTTGTTGTGGAAATAACCGGTGACTGCCCCATCATCGACCCGCAGATTGTTGAACAGACAATTCGGATGTATCGTGCTCATGATGCGGACTATGTGGGAAATGCCCAGATACGGAGCTATCCGGACGGCATGGACACCCAGGTGTTTAGCCTGGAGACCCTCAAGCGCTCGGCATCCATGACCAGTGCGCCGCTTGACCGCGAGCACGTTACATTGCATATTCGTAATCATCCGGAGTTGTTCTCCCACGTGCATCTGGTGGCCCCGCCAGAGATGCATTGGCCTGAGTTGGGATTGACTCTTGATGAACCGGAGGATTACGAACTGCTCAAACGAATCATAGAACATTTCGGCGAGGATAATTCCCTTTTTGGTTGTCTTGACGCGGTACGGTTGTTGCGCGCTAATCCGGACTGGGTCGCTATTAATAAGGCAATCCAACGCAAGGGCGACACATGAGTGTTGGTGTCTTGCTTGTGGGGCTTGGGCAGATCGGTTTGGGCTACGATTTGGGTCTTGATCGCGAAGCACATGTCTACACCCATGCCAATGCTTTTAGCCAACATCCGTATTTCCATCTGATGGCTGCCGTGGATCAAGAGGAGCAACGGCGACAGATTTTTGCGCAAACGTATCACTGTCCGGCCTATGCAGATGTAGAAAGTGCTCTCCGTCATCATCAGCCGGAACTGCTCGTGATTGCCGTTCCGACCGGACTCCATAATGAGGTCCTGCAACGAGTGTTTCGGACGCATCTCCCCAAGGCAGTCCTGTGCGAAAAGCCGCTTTCCTACGATTTAAATGAAGCCCGGGAAATGGTGCAGGCTTGCGCGGCCAAGGGCGTCGGCCTGTATGTGAACTACATGCGTCGTTCAGACCCCGGCGTCATAGAGGTCAAGCGGCGGCTCGATAAGGATAACGCGGGGAATCCGGTTAAAGGGGTAGTGTGGTACTCTAAAGGCTTTTTGAACAACGGGTCTCACTTCTTTAATCTTCTGGAATATTGGCTCGGTCCGATGCTCCACTCACAGGTGTTGCACTGTGATCGGCGCTTGGGCGAGAGTGATATCGAATTGGATGTGCAGGTTACTTTCGAACGTGGGAATATAGTGTTTCTTTCTGCCTGGGAGGAGGCTTTTTCCCACTATACGATTGAATTACTCTCGCCTTGCGGCCGCCTGCGTTATGACCGGGGAGGGGAATTGATCCAATGGCAGTCAACCCGACCCGACCCGCACTTCCCTGGCTATACCGTGCTTGCCGATACGCCGGAAACCATCGATTCCGGAATGGATTGTTATCAACTGCATGTGGCCGAACAATTGGCCGCCGGTTTTCAAGGGAGAAGCTGCAGCTTGTGCCCAGGAGCTCAAGCGCTGGCTACCCTGGAGTCCATGCAAACAATTATTGGGGAACTATGAGCGTGACAACTGAACTTTTGGCTCTCCACGGTGGGCCTAAAACAATCACCCAGCCATTGAATCGTTATAATTCCATCGGCAGAGAAGAAGTCGAAGCTGCTAAAGCAGTGGTCGAGAGCGGAATACTTTCCCAATTTCTGGGGTGTTGGGAACCTGATTTTTTTGGTGGTCCCAAGGTGCAGGAGTTTGAACGTCAATGCGAGGCGTACTTCGGCGTCAAGCATGCGATCACTGTCAACTCGTGGACTTCCGGTCTGATTGCCGCTGTAGGTGCCATCGGCATAGAGCCGGGCGATGAGGTAATCGTCAGCCCCTGGACCATGTGTGCCAGCGCCACCGCCATCCTGCATTGGAATGCGATTCCGGTTTTTGCCGATATCGAACCGGAAACTTTTTGCCTTGACCCTGCTTCGGTGGAAGCGAATATCACTCCGTACACCAAGGCTATCATGGCTGTGGATATTTTTGGTCATTCTTCCGATGCGGAGGCGCTGATGAAGATTGCCAAATTGCATGACCTCAAGGTTATTACGGATACAGCCCAATCTCCGGGGGCCTATTATAAAGGGAAGTTTGCCGGGACGTTAGCCCATGTGGGAGGGTATAGCCTCAACTACCACAAACATATCCATACCGGCGAAGGCGGTATTCTGGTTACGGATGATGATGAAATCGCAGATCGTTTGCGTCTGATCCGCAATCATGCAGAGGCGGTGGTTGGCGACAAGGGCGTCAGTGACTTGCGGAACATGGTTGGTTATAATTTCCGGCTGGGGGAAATTGAATGCGCAATCGGCATTGAGCAGCTAAAGAAATTAAAGGGGTGCGTTGCCAGCCGTCAGCGAGCGGGCGAACGGTTAACCCGGGGGATTCGTGATCTGCCTGGTTTGCGGACTCCGGTTATTACACATGATTGCACCCATGTGTATTATGTGTACCCGATTGTGTTGGATGTGGAAAAAATCGGGGTGTCCCGGGCTCGTATTGTGGAAGCCTTGGAGGCAGAAGGAATTGAGGGCTTGGCCGCCGGCTATGCTAATGTTCATCTTTTACCCATGTATCAACAGAAAATGGCCTATGGCTCCGGGGGGTTTCCCTGGACTTCGGATATCTGTCATCGTGATGTCAGTTACACAAAAGGCATCTGCCCCACGGCGGAAAAGTTGCATGAAACCACCTTTCTGGGTTTTGAAATGTGTCTGCATGAACTGTCGGATGAGGATGTTGATTTAATAGTGCGTGCCTTTCGGAAGGTGTGGACCCGGATGGAGAGCCTGAAATGATCTATCAGCTTAACAATAATTGTTTCGTTCGTCCCCTTGCCGAAACCGATTTGGATGGCGCCTATCCTGGATGGTTTGAGGATCAAGAGGTGTGTCGATATAATTCCCATGGAAAATTTTTTAAAACGAAGGCTTTTTTTAAGGAGTATTTCGACAATCTCAATCATGAAGATCGTGTGGTTTGGGCCATTTGTCATGACACAGATGGTCATATCGGCAATGTCAGCCTGCAAGAAATTTCTCTGATTAACCGTACGGCGGAATTCGCAATCCTTTTGGGGGACAAGCGATATTGGCGTAAAGGACTGGGGCTGCTAGCAGGAAGGAAAATTCTTGAGCACGGATTTAATAAACTGAATTTGGAGCGCATATATTGTGGAACTGCCGCAACCAATGAAGGAATGAAAAATCTTGCCATTGCCATGGGGATGATCTTGGAAGGTACGCGACGCCGGCAGCTTTTCCTCGACGGGGCCAGGGTCGATATGCTCGAATACGGAATTTTACAGTCTGAATTTAAAGCTTAGTCTGATGCTTGCGATTATTTCCCATGATGCCGGCGGTGCTGAGATTCTCAGCAGTTTTGTGCGGCGAAATTCGCAAGAGTGCCTGTTCGTTCTCGATGGGCCCGCCCGGAAGATTTTTGAGCGGAAATTAGGTGAAATCAGATCATCCTCCCTTGAGGATGTCGTGAGCAAGGCAACGGCCGTCTTGTGCGGGACGAGTTGGCAGTCTGATCTTGAGCTGCGGGGAATCAAGTTAGCCCGATTGCAGGAGAAGCCATCCGCGGCTTTTATTGATCATTGGGTCAATTACCCGGAGAGATTTACCTGCTCTGGCCAACTCGTGCTACCGGATGAAATCTTGGTCGGAGATTCCTTGGCGCAGGCTTTGGCAACTGATGCTTTTCCGGGACTGCCGATCCGTTTGGTGCCTAATCCGTATTTTAAGGATATTCAAGAGGAGCTTGCCGGCCTTCCGGTTCAACGGGTTGCCAATTCACCGACGTTGTCGGTGCTGTACGTTTGTGAGCCTGTACGAGAGCATGCGTTCAAACAATATGGAAATGAGCGGTACTGGGGCTACGTCGAAGAAGATGCGCTCCGCTATTTTTTGTCCGGCATTGAAGCGCTGGGCAAGCCGGTGGATTCCGTCGTCATCCGCCCGCATCCTTCGGAGAGCCTGGACAAGTACGAATGGGCAAAAACAGAGTACAACGTGCCGATTCATATTGGCGGAATCAAATCCTTGCTCGAAGAAATTGCCTGTAGTGATGTGGTGGTGGGGTGCCAATCCATGGCCATGGTTATTGGGTTGTTGGCAGGAAAACGAGTTGTCAGTTCGATTCCTCCGGGCGGAACCCCATGTGTCCTGCGGCAAACAGAAATTGAAAAGTTTCAGCTCCTCATCGAACAGCAACGGACACCATGAAATACTGCAAAATCTGCCTCCAGCCTGATACAAAGCCCAACGATTATTTTTCGGCTGAAGGGGTTTTTTCGGCATGTCTATCCTTTTGTGGTGATTATATTTTTTGCGGATTACACTGACTCGAAGAAATTTATTGTCTGTGGAGTCGAACAATTCCTATAAAGAGTTTATTGTGCCGAAAAGATCTTTGAAGGATGGGACAAGAGAAACGAATTCATGACGAAGCCTGTAGTTGTGATTCATATCGATGCGTTACGACGTGAATATGTAAGCAGTTGGCTTCTGGGGCAGAAATTCGAACGAGCCGGATATCGCGTGATCATGACATCGCGAACTTCCACTTCTTACTTGTTCAGGGTATTTACGCCTGATGTTGTGATCTTGTCGCATGTATTTGTTTTGAGTTCTGCTGAGTTGACAGCCTTGATTAAACGCAATGTCAAAGTTTACATTAACGAAGTGGAAGGTGTGATCAATGATGAAGCGGGCATCGGCAGCACTTATCCAGCGGGATATATTGATTATAAATTGCTCGCAGGAATTTTTGTGTGGAGTCGATGGTCGCGTGATTGGGTGATAAAGCACCGAAATATTGATCCACAACGTGTTCATGCCACCGGTTCGGTCAGAAATAATATCGTTACTAAGCGCAAAGACTCCCAAAATACGCCAGCGGTCGGCATCCTTTCTCGTTTTGAACTTATTAATACCTTTGATGGCAGACATAATTTCCAGAATCTGCTGGAGATTGATCCAGAAGATGAGGCATATCGGTGGTACTATGATCGATGTGGCATCGACTCGGAAGCATTTTCCATCGTTGCAAAAGTGATTGGTATCCTTACGACGAAGGGCATCGTTGTTTCCCTCAGACCGCATCCGAATGAGAACGTCAGCAGCTATCAGGCTCTGAAACAAAAATTTGGCCCACTTTTTAATGTCGACGCGAGTTACGACCTCAACGAGTGGTTGAGTAAGGTGTCGGTTGTCATAGGGCCTACATCTACGGCTTATACCGAAGCGTATCTTGCTAATATTCCAATTATTTCTACCCAAGGTATTCAAAAATGTCATTACAGTGGCGCGGACTGTGTTAGGAGCATTAACATATTTTCCAAGGCTGCCTACATGCCGAAAACCATTGATGATGCTGTTGCGTTGTGTATGAATTCTTCGTTGTCGCCCGTCGATTCACCGGAGCTGAATGACTATTTCGACAGTTTTTATTCGATTAGGAAAAAAACCAATCCCATTGATGAAATTGTGGGGATTGTTCTCAGGGATGTCGCGGCTTACCGTTTTTCAGAGCGTGCCGTTTTCCGCTGGCTGGGGCCAGTGCTCAAGTATTTTATTGATGTGGCCAGTCTGTGCCGGGTGGCTTTCACGCGTCACCCTTTCAAGTCATTGCGCAATATACGTCAATACAATTTCAACACTGTTTTGCACCGCCCCAGTGAGTATATGAAACAGCTTAAGAACGGAAGATTAATATAATCTCCCCAGTGACCCTGCGGGTAAACGATGCTTTCTCCTCTTGCTGTCCTTAACCATCACAGAGACTAGCTCCTGCCGATTATGAACTGTTACCTTTGTAACCACTCGGATCATCGCACACGTAAAGGTATGGTACGCGATAATCCTTTATTGGCAATTGTCGAGTGTTCCAATTGCGGGCTCGTGGCGCTCAACTCGGTCGATCACATTCAACCCGGGCACTACGAAAAATCAGGTATGCATGGGGAAGCGCCTCTGGCTATGGCATCATGGCTCCACGAAACAGATCAGGATGACCAGCGCCGCTTTGATATGCTTAAGCCGATGCTTCCCAACAGGAAGTTGCTGGATTTCGGTTGTGGTGCGGGTGGCTTCTTGAGCAAAGCACAGCACCTCGCAGGCACTGTTGTCGGCATTGAGCTTGAGCGGCGGGTGCGCGAGTACTGGGATGGGCAAATCGCAATCCATCCCGATTTCGATTCCGCGGGAGGAGAGCACGATCTGATTACCGCCTTTCATGTCATCGAACACCTTGTTGACCCCAGGGGTATGCTTGGTCGGCTTGGCGATATGCTTGCGGCAAATGGCCGGCTGGTGGTCGAAGTCCCCAGTTCGGAAGATGCCCTGCTTACTGTCTACGAGTCTGATGCCTTTCAGCGCTTCACCTATTGGAGCCAGCATTTGTTTCTCTTTAATGTGGAGACGTTGCAGACGCTGGCCCGGCAGGCGGGGTTGAAAGTGGTTTCAATTCAGCAACACCAGCGCTATCCACTTTCAAATCACCTGTATTGGTTGAGTCGTCAAAAGCCCGGCGGACATGAACGATGGGCTTTCCTTGATTCTCCCGCGTTGACGGAAGCGTATGCCGCTTCCCTGGCCGCCGTCGGCAAATGCGATACGCTGATTGCCTATCTTGAGAAGAATGAATCCTGTGCCTGAGATGCTGATTTTAGCCGGCGGATTCGGCACGCGCCTGCGATCCGTCGTATCCGACGTGCCCAAGCCCTTGGCGCCGGTTGCAGGCCGGCCATTTCTGTATTACCTGATCGAAAGTTGGATTCGGCAGGGTGCAACAAAACTTACCCTTCTGTTGCATCACGAAGCGCCTTTGGTTGAAAAATTTTGCTCCGCAGCACAGAGAGCGGGTCTCTGGCGTGATTGCCAGTTCCGTACTCTGGTTGAGCCAACCCCCCTTGGCACCGGCGGCGCGGTTGCGTATGCCGTTCAGCAACTCCGGCTTACAGGGTCTTTTTTGGTGGCAAATGCGGACACCTGGATCGGGAGTGGAGTGCGGGAGATTTCAGCAGCGGCACCCCCCTCAATTGCAACCATTCAGGTGCAAAACACCGAACGTTATGGCAGGATGCGAATTGATGGGCGTCGTGTAATGGCGTTCGAGGAAAAACAGGCAAGCGAAGGCCCGGGTTGGATTAATGCCGGGCTCTATCATCTTCACGCAAACTATTTCACCGAGTGGGATGGCTGTCCATTTTCGCTGGAGGGTGAGATTTTTCCTGCGCTGGCTTCCAATGGGGAATTGAGCGCAGTGCCTTTGAAAACCGATTTCATCGATATCGGCATTCCCGACGATTACTTCCGTTTTTGTCGCTGGATTGAAACAGACCGTAGAGACTCCTTGTGCATCTGAATCTATTTTTGATATCCGAAAACGCTTCTCTGCGGGAGGCCCTCGCGCAGATTGAAGCCAATCACCATGGAATTATTCTGACAACCGATTCGGCGGGTGGCGTGTCCGGCTTGGCCACGGATGGCGATATTCGCAGGAAGTTGCTTGATGGTGCGTCGTTGGACGACCCCATTGCCGCATGCGCCAACGCAGAGTTTGTGTGGGAGGCCCCGACCACCACGCGCGAGTTGTTGATGAAGAAACTCGATCATCGTATTCGCGTGATTCCCTTACTTGATGCAGATTCCCGGCTTGTGGGCATTGTCAGCAGGGATCATTTGCCGATCCAGGCGGAGGAAGCGGTTTATGCCCGGGCCCGGTCGCCGGTTCGCATCAGCTTCGGCGGCGGCGGTTCGGATTTGACCCACTATTTTGCTGGGGAGGGGGGGGCGGTCATCAATACCGCTATTTCCCTTTACAGCCATGCCACGTTGCGAATCCGAGACGATGAAAAAATAATCATCCGTTCGCTTGACCTCCGGGAGACACTCTGTGCCGATGACCTCCCCTCTGCCTTGAACCAAGAAGGCCGCTTCGGTCTTATTCAAGCTCTGCTCAAGGCCATTCATCCGGATTTCGGATTTGAGCTGTATCTGCATTCCGACTTCCCAATGAATTCAGGCCTCGGCGGTTCCGCCGTTGTCTCGGCGGCAGTCCTTGGGTGCTTTAATCAGTTCCGGCGAGATCAGTGGAATCTGCATGAACTGGCCGAGCTCGCATTTCAGGCGGAGCGCCTGTATCTTGGGGTCGCGGGCGGTTGGCAGGATCAATACGCCACCGTATTCGGCGGGTTTAATTTTATGGAATTTCGGATGGATCAAAATATTGTCCATCCTTTGCGCATTCATGTGGACACGCTGCTGGAACTGGAGGAAAGCCTGATTCTCTGCGATACCGGAACCACGCACGACTCTGGGGACATCCATCAGGATCAGCGCCGCCAGATGGAGCAGCACGACGTCCGGCAGCAGGTGCAGACCAATGTCGAGCTCTCCTATCGGATACGCAATCAATTGCTTCGCGGCAAACTGCTGCAATTTGGCCAATCGTTGCACGAGGCGTGGCAGTTCAAGCGGCAGTTCAGCAACAAGATTTCGAACGCCCGATTGGATCATATCTACGAAAACGCCCGTCGCCATGGCGCCATCGGCGGCAAGTTGCTCGGCGCAGGCGGGGGAGGGTTCTTCATCTTTTACGTCCCGCCATTCCGCAAACATGAATTGATGCTCCAGTTGGAAGAGGCAGGACTGCAGGTTCGCCCCTTCCGTTTCGAGCAGGAAGGTCTGCGGGCATGGACAGTGCGGGAGCGTAAACAGGGCATGGATTGTGAGAGAGCATGAAAATTACAATCGGAAATTATGAAATCGGCGCTGGCCGAACCTACGTTATCGCAGAGATCGGCAATAACCATAACGGCAGCGTCCAACGGGCTCTTGAGATGATCGACCTCGCCTGCGGCATGGGGGCGGATTGTGTCAAGTTCCAGATGCGGCATCTGGACGAAGTCTATCGCCAGCGGACCTTGCGTAAGGACGGTGAAGACCTCGGGACGGAATACGTCCTCGATCTCTTAAGTCGTTTTGAGATTTCCATCGAGGAGCACCGCAAGCTTATGGACTATTGCGGGCAAAAAGGAATCATGTACCTCTGCACCCCATGGGATGCACGCAGCGTCGACGTGCTGGAGAGCTTCGGTGTTCCTGCTTACAAGGTGGCGTCCGCCGACCTGACGAATCTTCCGCTGCTCGACAAGTTGGCCAAAACGGCAAAACCCCTGATTCTTTCTACGGGCATGAGCCATCCGGAAGAGGTGGCCGCCACCGTTTCCTTCCTGAATCAGCGGAAGGTTCAATTCGTTCTTCTGCACTGCAACAGTACGTATCCGGCGCCTCTGCACGACATCAATCTCAAGTGGATGCACCAGTTGCGGAAGGTTCATCCACTGGTCGGATACTCCGGGCACGAACGCGGGATCAATGTTTCCCTTGCCGCGGTGGCGCTGGGTGCCTGCGTCATTGAGCGCCATTTTACGCTCGATCGGACCATGGAAGGTCCGGACCATGCAGCAAGCCTGACGCATCCCGAGTTCAAACGGTTGGTCGAGGGGATACGTGAAATTGAGGAAGCGCTGGGAGAAGGTGGGAAACGTCAGTTGTCCCAAGGCGAAATGATCAATCGCGAAAATCTCGGCAAAAGTTTGGTGGCTGCTATTCCCTTGTCCGCGGGGACCCAAATTGTCCCCGAGCACATCAAGGTCCGCAGCCCCGGACAAGGATTGTCGCCCCAGCATTACGATGCCCTGCTCGGCCGCACTCTGCAGCATGATATGGCTGAAGAGGATTTTTTTTATCCCTCCGATCTCAAGGATGAACGGTTAGAACCACGTCTATATAGTTTCTCGCGGCCTTGGGGCGTCCCGGTCCGCTATCACGATTTTAAGGAATATGCCGCTCGCATCCGGCCTGATGTTTGGGAGTTCCACCTCTCGTATTCGGACATGGAACTTGAGCCAGGGGATTTTCTTGATGGGCCTTGCATGGCGGATTTCGTAGTGCATGCGCCGGAGTTGTTTGCCGGAAGTCGGCTGATGGATCTGGCGACTCCCGACGATGCGTCCCGGCGTGAATCACTTCTTGAGACTCAGCGGGTTATCGATATTACCCGGCGTCTGAAGCGCTTTTTTCCGAAGACCAAGAGGCCTCCCATCGTCGCCAACATCGGCGGATTCACAATGGATGAACCCCTGCCGGCATCAGCGATCCAGGGCTACTATGAACGCTTTGCGAAAAGTTTGCAAGAACTGGACATGGACGGCGTTGAACTTATCCCCCAAACCATGGCCCCTTTTCCATGGCATTTCGGCGGCCAGCGTTACCAGAATATCTTTGTCAAGATTGACGAGATCGTCGAATGGTGCAGTAAGCTGAATCTGCGCATGTGTTTTGATGTGTCACACAGCCGATTGACCTGTAATCATATGGGTTTGGACTTTTATGATTTCAGCGCTAGAATTGCCCCATTCACCGCGCACCTTCATCTGGGAGATGCTAAAGGGCTCAACGGCGAAGGCCTCCAGGTCGGGGAAGGAGAAATCGACTTCGTACGTCTTGGCAATATCCTGAAAAAAGGCTGCCCAGCCGCTTCATTCATCCCGGAAATCTGGCAAGGGCACAAGAATGGGGGGGAAGGGTTTTGGGTAGCACTGGAGCGATTGGAGGGGAAGCTGTGACCAACCCGATAGCAACCGAAATATGTAATCAGATCGAAGCGTCGATTATTGCTAAACAAGCTGTTGTGCAGGATTTGCAGATCATTGCCCAGGTCGAAGCCTTGACAAACCTGTGCCTGGCTTCTCTGCGCGGCGGCGGCAAGATCATCTTTGCCGGTAACGGCGGCAGTTTTGCCGATGCCCAGCACCTTTCCGCAGAATTTACTTCCCGTTTTCAGTTTGATCGCGCGCCATTGCCCTCCCTGGCACTGGGGACCAATAACTCCGCCATCAGTGCTATCGGCAACGACTACGGTTACGATAAGGTTTTTTCCAGGGAACTTGAGGCAATTGCCAAACCCGGCGACGTCTTTATCCCTATCACGACCAGCGGAAACAGCCCGAACATTCTGGCCGCCGTTGAAGTAGCGAATCGGCAGAATATCTCCACCGTTGCCTTGACAGGCATGAGTGGCGGGGAGCTGAAGCGCCATTGCGAATGCATCTGCATACCATCGGCCGAAACTGCCCGTATTCAGGAGTGCCACATTATGCTGGGGCATATTCTCTGTGGCCTGGTGGAAACGGCACTATTCCCAAGGTTAAGCAATCATGGGTAAGCGCGTTGTTCTTATCATCCAGGCTCGCATGGGCTCCAGTCGCCTGCCTGGAAAATCGATGATGGACCTGGCTGGGGCACCCTTAGTCGGCCGTATCCTTGAGCGCGTGAAGCGTTGCAGCCGTATCGACGATACGGTTTTGGCTATCCCGGATACGGAAAAGGATGCCGTGTTGAAATCGTTGGGCGATCAGTACGGGATTACAGTTTTTGCCGGTTCGGAAAATGACCTTGTTGAACGCTACTATCAGGCAGCGCTCCGGAGTAAAGCGGACATCGTCGGGCGCTTGCCGGCGGACAACGCTACCCCGGAGCCCTCCGAAATCGATCGCATTGTCGACCACCATCTATCGCTCGGGCGACCGGGGTTTTCGTCGAATTTGTCCGTTATTGACAATTCCGGATATCCGGACGGGATCGGCGCCGAGATGTTCGATTTTTCCTTGTTGGCAGAGGCAAGAGAGCGAAACCCCGATTCGCGCCGGCGCGAACATGTGCACCTGAATTTCTACGACTACGGGATTGGTCAGCCGGTCGATGCCAAGTGGTGTCCCATCAGCACAGTTAAATGTCCTGCGGAATTCAGGCGTCCCGATCTTGTTCTCGATGTGAATACTCAGGCGCAATATGAGTTCATGCGGAAACTCTATGAGTATCTGTATCCGAGAAATCCGAAGTTTCACATTACAGATATTATTCGCTGGTATGACGAAGTGTATTGTCGCGCCAGCGGATGACTGCGTGGATTTAAAATTTACTGCGTCATCCCACCCTGCGGTGTATGTATCTACTTTTAGTCATTTTTCCCGTTGTTCGACTTAGTTGGCTTACGAATACGGGGAAGGATACGAACGACAACCGGTTCATCGGAATTTTTTCTATTAAGGACATCTGAAATGGCAACGCAATCCCGCTTGGTGTATTTCAACGGAAAACTCGTCCCGGAAACCGAGGCGAAGATTTCCATCTACGACTCGGCACTGATGTTTGGCGACATGGTGTTTGAGATGACCCGCTCGTTTAAAAAGAAGCAGTTTAAACTGCGGGAGCACATCGAGCGTTTGTACGCTGGACTCAAGGTACTCCGTATTCCGCTCCAGATGACCCCGGAAGAAATGGAGCGCGCGTGCTACGAGACCATTGAGGCGAACGACCATCTCTTTGGCGCAGACGATGAACATCGTTTGATGATAGATGTTTCTCGCGGATTGCTTGGCATTTACCAGGGGATTGAAGGGTTGCACAAAGGGCCGAATGTCATCATTGCTGATTTTCCTCTGCGTTGGACGGTCGCCGGCATGGGGCAATTGTTTGAAACCGGCATCAATGCGGTTATCACTTCTCAGCGGGCGATTCCCGCAACATTGCTCGACCCCAAGATTAAGAACCGAAGTCGTATTCATTACCTGATGGCGAATATTGAAGCATCTCAGATTGATGGCGACAACAATTGGGCTCTTCTTTTGGATCCGGATGGCTTTATTGCCGAGGGGACAGGAGATAATTTTTTCATCATCAAGAATGGTACGGTGATTACACCGGAGGGCCGAAATATCTTGCGTGGCGTATCTCGTGCATACGTGATAGAGGAACTCTGTCCACAGTTGGGCATTCCCGTTGTCGAAAAGAACATTGAAGCCTATGACGTTTACACCGCCGATGAAGCGTTCATGACCGGGACACCGTTTTGCATGCTGCCTGTAACTTCACTCAACGGGAACCTCATCGGCACGGGAAAAGTCGGCGAAGTATTTGATAAAATTATTCGGCGGTGGGGGGATAATACCGGCGTCGATATCGTTCGCCAAATTCAAACGTGGGATGCTGAACGCGGGGCCTCTGCAACCGGAAGCGCCCCAACGCCTTACCGGTTCAAAACGAAGTGAGGCAGCAAATCGGTTTCATGCAGGGCCGGCTTTCGCCTATGGTGGATGGGCGCATCCAGGCGTTTCCGTGGCAGTTTTGGCAAGACGAGTTTTCCCTTGCGGAACAACTTGGCTTTGGTGCAATGGAATGGACGCTTGATCAGGAGCGGCTTTACGAAAATCCCCTCCTGACGGCGGCCGGGCAGAGCAAGATCCAGCAGCTTTGCAAACGGCACGGGATCGATATCCCCTCCCTGACCGGGGATTGCTTTATGCAGGCGCCTTTCTGGAAGGCTCCCGCGGAGGAGCGCGCAGCCTTGGAGCGGGATTTTATTGCTGTTGCCAAAGCGTGCCGCGCTGGTGGAATTTCGCTTATCGTGGTGCCCTTGGTCGATAACGGGCGGTTGGACAACCGGGATCAGGAAGAGCAACTCATCCGATTTCTGCAGGCGCACGCGGAATTTTTCTCGTCAAACCAATTGCAGGTGGTTTTTGAATCCGACTTCAACCCGAGAGAGCTTGCCAGATTTATCGACCGCCTCGATCCGGCCCTTTTCGGCATCAACTACGATATAGGCAATAGCGCCGCCTTGGGTTATATTCCCGCAGAAGAATTTGCGGCCTATGGCAACCGTATTCTGAATGTGCATGTGAAGGACAGGGTGCTTGGCGGCACCACCGTCCCGCTGGGAACAGGCAATGCAGATTTTGAAACCGTATTCAAGGAGTTCGGTCGAATGAATTACCAGGGAAACTTCATTCTGCAGACGGCTCGCGCCACGAACCACGATCATGGGGTGCCGCTTGCCCGATACCGTGACATGACTGCCGGTTGGATGCGGCAATTTGGTTTGCTGCCTCGTGGATGAGATCACATGTTCACCTCAACGCTGTTCTTTAATCATCGGCTTTTGATCCATGGAACTTGATCTTTCCGGCAAGGTTGCGCTAATCACCGGCTCTTCGCGAGGAATCGGACGAGCGATTGCCGAAGCGCTGCATGCAGAGGGGTGCAGGGTTGCCCTGAATGGGCGGAACGCGAAGGATGTGGAGATCGCCTCTGCATCGTGTTCCGGCTCGCTCGCCATCGCAGGTGATGTGACCGATCCCGATGATGCCCGGCGGGTAGTGACGGAAGTGGTTGGCAAATTCGGTGGACTGGATATTCTTGTTTGCAATGTCGGCAGCGGTCGAGCAGCCCTGCCCGGAAATGAAACTCCGGAAGAGTGGAAGCGGGTTTTTTCCCTCAACCTGTGGAGCACAACGAATACCGTGGAAGCGGCCCGTGGGGCGCTGGAAGCAAGTAAGGGCGCAATCGTTTGTGTGTCATCCATCTGTGGGCTGGAAGTTGTTCCGGGCGCTCCGGTGGTTTATTCCGCCGCCAAGGCGGCCTTGCACGCTTATGTGAAAGGTATCGCCCGCCCGCTTGGCAAGCTCGGAGTGAGAATCAACGCAGTCGCACCGGGAAACATTCTTTTTGAGGGTTCGGTGTGGTCACGCAAGCTGGCTGAAGATGCCGACTCCGTTCATGCAATGCTCGAACGGGATGTTGCTCTTTCTCGTTTGGGAACGCCGGGTGAAATTGCGGATCTTGTAGCCTATTTGGCATCACCCCGTGCTGGCTTCGCAACGGGATGTATCTGGACACTTGACGGCGGCCAGGTTCGGTCATAGGCAATACAAAAAATAAGGAAACCGCGTAGGCAATGGCATCGAATAAATTTGACATGAGCGGGAAGACCGCACTTATTACTGGTGCGGCGGGATTACTGGGGGTTGAACATGCAGTCGCACTCCTGGAATGCGGTGCGGTCGTAGTTTTAACCGATGTCTCGGAAGCTGCCTTGAGCGTAGCCGGGGAAGCATTGTCGCGAGAGTATCCTGCAGAAATGATTCTCACCGAGGTGATGGATGTGTCTCGGTTCGAGGCCATAAAGGGGGTTGCCCAAACATTTGAGTCTGCTGGCCGCCGCATTGATATTCTGGTTAATAACGCAGCCATTGATCCCAAAGTCAAAGGCGATCAAGGGGTTCTTGAAACCTCGCGCCTTGAGAATTTTCCTCTGGAACAATGGGACTTGCAGCTTGCCGTCGGCCTGACCGGAGCCTTTTTGTGCAGTCAGGTGTTTGGGGCCGCCATGGCGAAGGATGGCAAGGGAGGGGTTATTCTGAACATCGCCTCCGATTTGTCGGTTTTTTCGCCGGATCAAAGGCTGTATCGTAAAGAGGGCTTGGCAGACGAAATGCAACCCGTCAAGCCGGTGACCTATTCGGTAATCAAGGCTGGCCTTGTTGGGCTGACTCGTTACCTGGCCACCTATTGGGCCGACAAGAATGTGCGGGCCAACGCGCTATCGCCGGGGGGAGTATTCAATGGGCAAGGTGCGGAATTTGTGCAGCGCCTCAGCTCATTGATTCCGCTCGGCCGGATGGCGCAGCGAGACGAATACCGGGCGGCGGTGCAATTTCTTTGCTCCGAGGCATCGGCCTATATGAATGGGCAAAATATCGTTATGGATGGCGGGCGCTCGGTGTGGTAAAGCGGTTTCTGGTCACCACTGCGCTGGAAGAAACCTGGCGCGACGATGTGCCGGTTCTTTTTTTGGGGGAATGGTGCCGCCGGTATGATCGCAGAGAAAAATGGCAAAGCCTTGATGCCGAAGTGGCGCCCTATCACTGGGATGATCGGCAAAAATTCGATCAAGACTACCGGTATCTGCAAAAACTCTATGAGGAATTGCTGGCCGAGCTCGGAGCGCAACTCAATGCGTTGCATGGCGTCGACCATTCGGTGCGTTACTGGCGAATCTTGCTCGGGCCATGGCTGGGATATTTTATCCAGATGCTGTTCGATCGTTGGGTAATGGTGCGGCAGGCTATTCGCGACTACGATATCGTCGGAGCAAGGGTCATGTCGGACAACGGGCGGCACGTTGTTCCAAATGACATGGAGAGTTTTCATTCGCTTTTTATCTCTGATGCATGGAACGAGGCCATTTGCGGGGAATTGCTGGCCTGGATGGGTGTTCCTTGCGAGTTGGCCGCCGGCGGAACAGATATACCGTTGTCGATGCCGCAAAAGAGTGGGGACGGGATTGGGTTTAAAAGGAAGTTGAAAAACACCCTGGCATGGGCGGCGGATGCCCTGTCCGGCCTGGTTTGTGCCGAGAGGGAATTTTTTTTTATTGCATCGTATCTTCCCCCCAAACAGCGGCTTTTGTTGGAATTGAAACTGGGGCAGTTGCCCAAGCGATGGCGTCTGGTCCGGGTTCCGCCATCGCTTGCGGACCATACGTTACGAGAAGAGCAGGTAATTGTCCCTGACGATGTTCACGACTTTCCGTCCGTTGCCAGGGCCATGATTCAAAGGCATATCCCGACCGCCTATCGGGAAGGATATAGAAGTCTGGTGGCGATAACGCGAAAACTGTCGTGGCCAAAGTTCCCCAAGGCCATCTTCACCAGCAACTCATATTCGGCCGATGATGTTTTCAAAGCCTGGGCGGCGGAAAAGGTGGAAACCGGGGTGCCCCTGGTGATAGGTCAGCACGGCGGCAACTTTGGTATGGCACGGTGGAACTTTGCCGAGGAACACCAGATCGCCATTGCTGACCGGTTTTTGACCTGGGGATGGCAACAGGCCGATCAGCAGAAGCTTATTCCCGTCGGTAATGTGAAGGGCTTCGGCAGCAAGGCGGCGTTTGACAAGCAAGGTATTGCCCTGCTGGTTGAGATGACCATGCCGCGAACCAGCTACCACCTGTACAGTGTGCCGGTCGCGCATCAATGGCTCGATTATTTTGAAGATCAATGCCGGTTTGTGCAGGCGCTGCCACCGGAATTGCGTGAACAATTGCTGGTGAGGCTCTATTCGCAGGATTATGGTTGGTGCCAAAAGCAGCGGTGGCAGGCGCGGTTTCCTCTGATTCGGCTGGACGACGGCAGCCAGCCCATGACGGCCCTGCTCAACAGATCACGCCTCTATGTCAGCACCTACAACGCCACCACCTATCTGGAGTCCTTGGCTCTCAATATCCCGACCATCATGTTCTGGAATCCGCTCCATTGGGAGCTGCGCGATTCCGCTATCCCCGCTTTGGAAAAACTGAAATCCGTAGGGATTTTTCACGACACCCCGGAAAGTGCTGCCCGGCATATGGCCCAAATTTGGGACAACGTCGATGCGTGGTGGCAGAGCGAATCGATACAACACGTGCGCCGGGAATTTTGCGCGTGTTACGCGCATTTTCCGGAACGACCGCTTGAGGTGATGGAAAAGATATTCCGTGAGGTTGCGGCAACAGGCGAATCGGCACAAGCCACCCGAACTGCGGCATAAGTGAGACGATCGATTCGTATTCATTTTACCGTCATGATGATCGCTTGATTAAAGGAGCAAATTACATGAAGGCAATCGCTATTCTTCCTGCGCGAATGGGGGCATCGCGCTTTCCGGGCAAGCCGTTGCATCCGATTATGGGCATACCCATGATCGGCCACTGCTACTTCCGCACCCGGATGGTGGCCGGTCTGGCAGGGACGTACGTCGCTACATGCGATCAGCAGATCGCCGATTATGTGAGTTCGATTGGCGGCAAATCAGTGATGACTTCATCAAGCCACAACCGGGCGACCGATCGTACGGCGGAAGCCATGGCGAAAATCGAGAGCGAAACAGGAGAACGGATGGACATAATCGTCATGGTCCAAGGCGATGAACCGCTGATCCTGCCTGAATCCATCGGCGAGACATTGCGTCATTTTAACGATCCCGGCGTTGAGATTGTTAATATTATGTCGCGATTGCGTACCCGCGAGCAGTTTGAGGACAAGAACAACGTAAAGGTTGTGGTTAATCAGAACAAGGATGCTCTCTATTTTTCCCGCGAGCCGATCCCTTCGCCATGGAAAGGCATCGATCAATTGCCGATGTATATGCAGGTCGGGGTCATTGCTTTCCGTCGTGAAACCTTGATCCGTTTCAATAAGATGCCTGAAACAATACTGGAAAAAATCGAATCGGTGGACATGAATCGCGTACTTGAAACCGGTGGCCGTATCCGTATGGTGCTCACTGACGCCGTTACCATCGGGGTTGATACCCCGGATGAAGCGGATGAAGCCGGCCGTCTGATGCAGGGCGATCCCTTGCTTGGGGAATATCCGTGTTCATGAAAGAAAGCGATATCCGGCCGGAGGCATTGTTCAATCGGTATCTGGAGTTGAGCGCGAACGATGCCGAACGGTGTTTTTCCGGGATTTCTCGTCATTCTATCCCATGTGTCGGTTGCGGTGGAAACCAGCTCAAGCCAGAGTTTGAAAAAAACGGTTTCGGGTATGCGTCATGCTCTGATTGCGGCAGTCTGTTTCAGGCGCCCAGGCCACCCATCGAGTCTTTTGAGGCGTTTTATCGCGATTCCGTTTCAGGCCGTTACTGGGCCGAAGTTTTTTTCCCGGCGGTTGCAGAAGCCCGGCGGGAGCGGATCTTTAAGCCGCGGGCCGAACGATTGTCCAATCTGTGCGCTCAGAAAGGGTTAGTGGTTGAGAGGATCATTGATGTCGGTGCCGGCTATGGCATTTTACTCGACGAATGGCGCCGGTTGCATCCTCAGGCTCACCTCCTGGCCATTGAACCTTCGGCAATGCTTGCGCGTGCCTGTCGCGCCAAGGGGTTGGAGGTTGTTGAAAATATAGCGGAAAACATTACCGGCTATCAGGGTGTTGCCGATTTCGTCGTTTGCTTTGAAGTGCTCGAGCATGTCTACGACCCGCTGGCTTTTGTGCGGACTTTGTCCAGTTTGGCCCGTCCAGGTGGATACGTCTTTGTGAGCACTCTCGGTGTCGATGGTTTCGACATCCAGTGCCTCTGGGAAAAATCGAACAGCATTTTTCCGCCGCATCATATTAATTTTCTGTCCGTGGCAGGCTTTCAACGTCTATTCGAGAGGGCGGGATTGGAGAATATTGATATAACGACTCCTGGCGTACTTGATGTGGACATCGTGCGCAATGCCGTCAAGAAAAACCCTGAACTTTTTAGCAACCAGCGTTATTTGGCGAAGATTCTCGCAGATGATGCTCTCGCGACCGCGTTCCAGATATTTCTCGCCGAAAACCGCTTAAGTTCCCATATGTGGGTTTTGGGTAAAAAACCCAGACAAGAGGTTGTGCATGACTAAATTACGAGTAGGAATTGCCGGGTATGGTGTCGTTGGGAAACGCCGCAGGGCATGTGTCGACCGTATTCCGCAGTTGGAGATGGTGGCTGTGTGTGACCGCATGTTCGACAGTCCGGGGAGGTTTCCCGACGGAGTCCGTTATTATTCGGACTACAAAAGTTTGTTGAATGAAAAACTCGACATTCTGATTGTCTGCCTCACCAATGAAATCGCCCCGGAAGTCACTATAGCTGGCCTTGACCATGGCTTGCATGTTTTTTGCGAAAAGCCGCCGGGCAGGAATGTGGAAGACATTGCCCTGGTTATCCGCACCGAGGCGCAGCATCCGTCGCTGAAGTTGATGTACGGCTTCAATCATCGCTATCATGAGTCTGTTCAGGATGCACTCGGCTTGATCCGGTCGGACAAGATGGGGCGCATCATCAATATGCGAGGGGTTTACGGAAAATCCAAACTGGTGACCTTTAATCAGCCTGATTGGCGAACAAAACGGGAAATCGCAGGAGGGGGGGTGCTGCTTGATCAGGGCATACACATGGTTGACCTGATGCGCTTGTTTGCCGGGGAATTCACCGAAGTGCACAGTTTTGTCTCAAATAACCACTGGGGCTATGACGTTGAAGACAATGCCTATGCGCTGATGCGAACCGCAGAAGGGGTTGTGGGCATGTTGAATTCTTCGGCAACGCAGTGGCGGCATCGTTTCCACCTCGACATCAATCTTGAAAAGGGGAGTATCATCCTCGGCGGCATTCTTTCGGGTTCGAAAAGTTATGGGGCCGAAACGCTCGCCGTTGTAACGGCTGACCCTGATACTGACAACGGGGATCCCAAGGAGCAGATCACCCGCTATAATCGAGACCCTTCCTGGGACGAAGAAATTGCCTCGTTCGTGGATTCGATTGTCGGCGATAAGCCGATCATGAGCGGCTCGTCGCATGATGCCCTGCAAACCATGAAACTTGTGTATAAAATCTACCACGCCGATCCGGCGTGGCGCGCAGCCTATCAAATCCCAAACCCAGAGGAATGCAACGCATGAATAATATTGATCGATTTTTTTCCCAGGATCCGGCTACGTTCGCGAAGTCCTATTTCAATTATTTGGCTGAGGTTCTGAAGGGGATTGATGTTCAGGAAATTGGGCGTTTTGTCGCTACACTGCTGGACGCTCGAGAGCGGGGAGCTACGGTGTTTTTCGTTGGAAACGGCGGGAGCGCTGCCACGGCCAGTCACTTCGCCAACGATTTGGCCATCGGGACCAATTCCTACGAGAAACCCTTTCGCGTGCTCAGTCTGACCGACAACCAGGCGATCATCACGGCGATTGGAAATGATTTCGGCTATCATGATATTTTTGTGCGGCAACTGCGTATTCTGGGCAAGGCAGGTGATGTCGTCGTCGCTATTTCTGCCTCGGGGAATTCGCCTAATCTCGTCAGTGCCTTTGAGTATGCCCAAAGTGCTGGAATCAAAACGGTGGCCATCACGGCTTTCGATGGCGGGAAAATGAAAACGATGGCGGATGAGGGAATTCATGTCCCGACCGGGCCCAAGGAATACGGGCCGGCTGAGGATGCGCATATGGTGCTGGATCATTTGGTTGGAGCGTACTTGATGCGTTTGGTTAACAATTAATGGTGCGTCAATCTGTAGACCTTCTTGAGCTGGCAAAAAGTACCGCCCTTGACGCCGCCCGGATTGTATCGTCAACGAAAAATGAAGTGATTGGTGCGGTTGAATCCGTGATTTTGTCGGGTCGAGAAACCAAGATCGCCGGGGATCGGATTGTGGAGGCAGAAATACTTAAAAAACTCACCTCCACCGGGATCTCAATATTAACGGAGGAATCGGGGTATATTGACCAGAAAAACAAAGATGGGCTGCTATGGATCGTGGATCCACTTGATGGAAGTGTAAATTTCAGTCGAGGGACCGGACCTTGTGCCGTATCGATAGCTCTTTGGAAAGATATGGCCCCCTATTTCGGAGTTATCTATTCTTTGCACGATAAATGCTTGGCTTGGGGGGGCGCAGAGTTCGGCGCCTGGCAAGATTCGGATCCGATCAGCGTTAACAATAAGACACGGAAAGGTGAGGCGATATTGTGCACAGGTGTTCCGGCGCGTTTTGATTTGACAAATGGAGCAATGGTTAAGAAGTTTACTGAAACTATTTTCTCATTTGCCAAGGTGCGAATGATCGGTTCTGCTGCCGCTTCCTTGCTTCTCGTTGCAAAAGGAGCGGCAGATGCGTATTGTGAGGAAGACATTATGCTTTGGGATGTCGCTGCCGGATTGGCCCTTGTGGAGGGGGCCGGCGGTAAGACGTATTGTGATGTCAGAGAAGGAACGTACCAATATTCGATAAAGGCCGCAAATCGTATCTTGATTGATCAGTTTTGAAGCATGGTGCCGATGCCGCTTGCAATGCAAGCAATAATTTTTCGATGAGATAAACTAATGAACACAACCAGCAAGGTAGCCGTTTGTTCCCGCTCTTTTTCGCAGAATTCCACCCTGCGTGCCGAGCTGTTGACGCGTTATCAGCATGTCACATTCAATGATGCCGGCCGCCAGTTAACAGGCGAGGATCTTGTCGAGTTTTTGCGGGGACACGACAAGGCGATTGTGGCCCTTGAGACCATTGATGCCTCTCTTCTCTCGCGATTGCCTGAACTGAAGGTTGTCAGCAAGTTCGGAGTGGGGCTGGATATGCTCGACCTTGGGGCAATGAAAAAAAACGGGGTCAGGCTGGGATGGACAGCAGGGGTCAATAAAAGAGCTGTTTCAGAACTTGTTGTGGCTTTCTCCATTCTCATGCTCCGTAAGGTTCCAGCGGCAAACCTGGAGGTTCGGGAAGGAGTGTGGCGTCAGCACAAGGGGAGCCTGTTGTCCGGAAAGACTGTGGGGATAATTGGTTGCGGCCCTGTCGGCAGAGATGTCGCCCTCCTTATGCAGGCATTCGGCTGTGAAGTCTTGGTGAACGATGTTGCTGATACTTCCGAATTTTGCCTGCAACACCAAGCCGTTGGCGTGAGTCTGGCCGAACTTCTGGGAAGAGCCGACGTTGTAACGATTCATACGCCACTGAATAATTCGACCAGAAATTTGTTACACGCTGAAAATCTTGCTTTGATGAAACCCGGGGCTATCCTTGTCAACCTTGCCCGGGGTGGCCTGGTAGACGAGCAGGCCTTGAAAAGCATGCTCAAGGAGGGGAGGCTTGCTGCCGCAGCGTTTGATGTGTTTGCCCAGGAGCCTCCCACGGACCAGGAATTGATCAGACTGCCAAATTTTTTGGCTACTCCCCATATAGGCGGCAGTGCGCACGAGGCTATTTTGGCCATGGGGCGTGCAGCGATAGAGGGATTGGACCGACATAGTGCTCCCTGATTTCCCTCACTTTTTTTGCATTATCAAATGTAGGCTTGCCGACCATGAATAGAATCGATGCCATCCGACAAATTCGGGAACGTTTGTGCGCAGGCGGTCATTCCATCGGGAGCTGGATGCAGATTCCGCATGCTTCGGTGGCCGAGATCATGGGGCAGGCCGGTTACGATTGGGTTGCCGTCGATCTTGAACACGGCGCCATTGCGGCGCATCAACTCCCGGACCTGTTTCGTGCTTTGGAGCTTGGCGGAACTTTACCGCTTGCGAGGCTGGCCCAAGGGCATTCCAAGGATTGCAAACAGGCCTTGGATGCCGGCGCCGGCGGGGTGATCGTGCCGATGATCGAAAGTGCCGAGCAATTGATAGCGGTGCGGGATTCTTGCCGCTGGCCGCCCGCGGGGATTCGCGGGGTGGGGTTTTCACGCGCCAACCTGTTCGGGAAGCACTTCGATGTCTACCGTGAGGAAGCTCAAGCCCCGCTGCTGGTTGCGATGATCGAAAATTTTCGTGCGGTGGAAGACCTGGAGCACATACTTGAAGTTGATGGGCTGGACGCACTATTGATCGGCCCGTACGACCTTTCCGCCTCGATGGGGCTGACGGCAAGGTTCGATCATCCGGATTTCAAGGCGATGATGAATCGTATCCGCGAGCTGGCCGCCCAAAAGAACATTGCCTCAGGGGTGCATGTGGTCCAGCCGGCACGTGAGGAGCTGAAACAGCGGCTGGATGAAGGCTATCGCTTCCTGGCCTATTCGGTAGACGCGGTCATGCTGCGGAGCGTAGCCGAGGGTTGCTTGACTTGAATTGAGTGAACAACTTTCTGATTTTGTTAGAAAATGGAATGGGAAATTGAAAAGGAAAAAGTATGTTTTCATTTATTAAGAGGGCGATCAGGCCTTATGTCCCGCAAAGTATTTTGGACGCCTTGGCGCGTTACCGCAGGGAGAAGGATATACGGGCTCATGATGCCATTTTTCAAGGAAAAGACCGAAAATATATATTTTCTGAGATATATGCCAAATTTTGGTGGGGGCATCCCCTGAACTCCGAGCAGTTTAATTCCGGGCATGGTTCTCATTTTGCTGTCCACGTTGATCCCTATGTCGATGCAGTTTCAGCGTTTCTGCAAACATTTGCGTGTCCACAGAATGTCGTTGATTTGGGCTGCGGTGACTTCAATGTGGGGAGTCGGTTGCGGCGGCATTGTGCAACGTATGTGGCTTGCGATATTGCGCCTGATTTGCTTGAGCGCAATAAGAAAAAGTTCCATGATCTCAATGTGGATTTTCGCTGCCTTGACATTGTTGCAGATCCACTGCCCCATGGCGATGTGGTCATTGTCAGGCAGGTTCTGCAGCACCTGAGCAATGAAGATATCAAGTCGGTTGCAACTAAATTGCGCGGGTACAAATTTCTTGTGCTCACGGAATTTGTTCCGGATAGCGAGTTTACTCCAAATATTGATCAACCAACAGGGGCTTTCTCTCGTCTTGCCCGTGGCATTAAAAGTGGAGTTGTTTTAACCGAAGAACCCTTTTCTTTGAAAGCCAAAAGTGAGCGGGTCATTTGCACAAGTCAGGAGTCTGGAGCTTTAGTAACAACGATTGTTTATGAGCTATAGACGATGGTCTTCCCGCAATGGAGTGATTTCGGATGTGGGGTTGACTGTAACACGCACAACACCCAGTCTGTGTATCGCCATATGAAGGGGCTTCGGGAAACCGCCCGCTTTGCGGGAGAAATCTCACTGCACCGTGGAGTCATTCGTTGAAACATTGCTTTGAGAGTGACATGTTGTTGCCTGTTGTCTGCATTACGCTTTTAGGGTATGCAGATGTTTAATTTTTTCAAGAAAATTCGAAGGATGATCGCAGATGGCGATATCCGGTACGCCATTTACGAAAAATATTCGTTTTTAATCGGAATAGTATCAATATCGCTCAGCAGGCTCTTGTATGGTGGCCGCCTGGTTATTGCCCCGCCATATAGAGTTTGGGGCAGTATCCGGTTTTTAATCCTTGGTACGGGATCAATTACAATAGGAAAGGATTTCCATGCCGTATCAGCGAGGCGAAGGTCGTTCCATACGCTTTTTTCTCCTTGTCATTTAACTGTCATTGGCGATGGCTGCATTGTTATCGGTGAACACGTTGGTCTGAATGGGGCAACCATTGCCGCAAGAAAAAAAGTGGCGATTGGCGATAATACTATGATTGCGGCCAATACTTTTATCCTGGATCATGATGGACATGCCTTATGGCCTCCAAGCGAGCGATGGAGCAACCCAGGGGCGGCTGCCGAGGTAATTATCGAAAGGGATGTCTGGATTGGAATGAACTGCATTATCCTGAAAGGTGTCCGGATCGGAAGTGGTGCGGTCATTGCAGCCGGGAGTGTCGTGGTTTCCGATGTTGATTCGGCTTCTCTGTATGCAGGCAACCCTGCGAAAAAGATAAAATCACTGAACGGATAGGGTGGCTGTGTTTTTATTTCCGTACGATTCGCATGACGTCGACCCAGGTTGAACGCAATTCTCGGAAGAGTGCCGACGCCATAGTTCCGTTGCTTGTTTGGGATACGGAAGGGGCGCCTCCAACTACTGGCTATAAAACGGTATGTTGGCAAAGCGTTGGCTCTGGTGCGCCTGACGTCGTATCAATACCAAAGCTGGTGGAGACGAATGCGGACGCGCTTAAAAAACGCTATCTGGCGTGGGTTTACGATCTGGGTGAGGCGCGTATCCGGGGGCACCGGCTGATCGACCATCTGGAATTGCGGCCCGGGTTCAGCTATTGGTGGATGACGTTGTTTGCGGAGAAATGCAATTATGTGAAATCTCCGCACATTGACCACGCCATTCGCCTGATGGCCTTTGAGGACTGGATACAGGGCAAAGTTTTCGGCCATATGGTTGTAGTCAGCTCCAATGGGCATCTTGCCGAGTGTCTCCGGTCTTGGTGCGTTGCTACGGGAGTTTCGTTTGAATGGCAACCCCTGCCGGCAACGGCGGAGCAACAATCTTGGCTGAAAAAGTTTCATCAAGCCCTGCCGTATTCGTTGCAGGCCATTACATGGTTGGTCCTCTATTTGGTTCGCCGTTGGCCGCTCAAGGGCGCAGGTCTTTCCGGATGGCGCCAATCAAGAGGGCGGACGACCTTTGTTTCCTATCTGTTTAACCTGGTTCCCTCTGCTGCAAGCGAGGGCCGGTTTGCAAGCTATTATTGGGCGCATCTGCCCGAAAATCTCCAGCGTGATGGTTGTAAAACCAATTGGCTTCATTTATATGTCGAGCATGCGCTGCTTCCTAATGCCAGAAAAGCGGCTAAGGCCATCTGCCAATTCAACAACACAGCTCAAGATGGCCAAAAGCACGTTGTCTTGGATACGTTTCTGAGTTGGGCGGTTGTTTTTAAGACGTTGCGCGATTGGTTCCGTCTCCGGCGGCGAGCAAGGGGGCTTCAGGAAGTGCTTTGTTTGCCACATGGTGTTAAGATTCCCCTCTGGCCCTTGTTTCGGGAAGACTGGCGTCGTTCTCTGGCCGGGAAGGACGCCTTGAGTAACCTGCTGCATTGTAACTTGTTTGAGTCGGCGTTCAAGTCCCTGGCTCTCCAACGAGTCGGTGTCTATCTGCAAGAGAATCAAGGGTGGGAATTTGCATGCATTCATGCATGGAAGGCAGCGGGGCATGGCCGATTAATCGGCACACCGCATTCGACTGTGCGTTACTGGGATTTGCGCTATTTTTTCGATCCACGGAGCTACACGCGCTCGGGCCTTAATAATCTGCCTTTGCCGGATCAGGTGGCGCTCAATGGGGCGGCGGCTTTCGATGCCTACCGTGCGGGCGACTATCCGTTAGAGGATGTGGCCGAAGTTGAAGCCTTGCGCTATCTCCATCTTTTTGAAGCAAAAAAGGGGGGGGAGTCGGTTTTGCCGGAATCTAATGGTCATTTGCGGGTTTTGGTTCTGGGGGATTACGATTCAAGCTATACAAAAAAACAACTGCATCTGTTTGAAAAATCAGCGCAGTTTCTGCCTTCGGGTGCCATTATTATTCTCAAGCCCCATCCGGCTTGTCCGGTACAACTTTCTGATTTTCCTGGTCTGAAGATGCAAATGACCGCAAATCCCGTACCGGAACTGCTGGATGATTGCGATGTTGTCTACACAAGCAGTAACACTGCAGCGGCGGTCGATGCCTATTGTGCTGGTGTTCCGGTTGTGTCGCTGCTTGATCCGAGTCGTCTCAACCTGAGTCCCTTGCGGGGCAGGGAAGGGGTATTTTTTGTCAGCACCCCGGAAGAGCTGACAAGGGCACTGATTTCCGCTGCTGCCGGTCCTCGGGGCATATTCTCTGCGGACGATTTTTTTCGGCTTGATTCGACAATGCCGCGATGGAAAAATTTGATAGGGGTGGGCGCTGTCGATTTAAAACAAGGGACCGGCCTTTCACCGGCGTAAAAAGACAATCTGTCAGTAAGGAAATCATGAGCGGATACGAAGTTTTTCAGGGCAAGACTGTTTTGGTCACAGGTCACACAGGATTTAAAGGGAGCTGGCTTTCCGCCTGGTTGCATCTGCTGGGCGCCAAGGTTATTGGGGTGGCGCTGGACCCGCCAACTATTCCCTCGCATTTCGCTGCTGTTGAACTGGGAGAAATGATCCAGGATTATCGTTTGGATATCCGCGATGCCATGGCGCTCAAGGCTATGGTGCAGGATATACAGCCTGATTTTGTTTTCCATTTGGCGGCCCAGGCTCTTGTGCGACAGTCATATGCAGATCCTGTGGAAACGTATCAGATAAATGTGCTGGGCACATTGCACATTCTCGAAGCCTTGCGTACGCTGGGAAAACCATGCGTGGCCACCATGATCACGAGCGATAAGTGCTATGACAATGTCGAATGGGTGTGGGGCTACCGCGAAACTGACGCGCTGGGTGGACCAGACCCCTACAGCGCCTCCAAAGGCGCTGCTGAGTTGGTTATTCGCTCCCATGTGAAATCATTTTTTCCTAAAGGCGGAAATTTGCGTGTCGCAGTGGCTCGTGCCGGCAATGTCATTGGCGGAGGCGATTGGGCAGCAAACAGGATCGTGCCGGATTGCGTTCGGGCCTGGGGGGCCGGGGAGACAGTGGCGCTTCGAAATCCACATTCAACAAGGCC
Source organism: Pseudomonadota bacterium (assembly GCA_018830485.1). Taxonomy (GTDB): domain Bacteria; phylum Desulfobacterota; class Desulfobulbia; order Desulfobulbales; family Desulfurivibrionaceae; genus Thiovibrio. The sequence goes on from JAHJRQ010000025.1 coordinate 50,035, forward strand.
TTGGCAACATGTGCTGGAACCCTTAAGCGGTTATCTCACGCTTGCGGCGGAACTGCATCAGCGGGCAGAGCTCCATGGCGAGCCATTCAACTTTGGCCCGGCCGCCCAACAGAGCCACACGGTCCTTGACCTGGTGCGGGCGATGTCTCGTTATTGGGCAGACGTCCGGTGGACGGACATCTCCGATGCGGCCTTGGGGCCTTATGAGTCGGGGCTGTTGAAGCTCAACTGCGACAAAGCGTTACATGTGTTGCGCTGGCACGCCTCCATGTCATTTGACGAAACCATTCGAATGACTGCCGAGTGGTACCGAGCCTACTATGAGGCGCCTGGTTCCATCGGGGATGTGACCTGTGCCCAGATTCGGGAATATGAGTCTATCGCGCAGGGTCGTGGTGGGGCATGACTGCCGTGAGTCTTGATGATATTAGGGTGACTCCGTTAAAGCGAATTCTGACCCCCGGTGGAGATGTTCTTCATGCGTTGAAGGAGTCTGAGCCGGACTTCGTGGGGTTTGGCGAGGCTTATTTTTCTTGGGTTGAACCCGGGGCAATCAAGGCCTGGAAATGTCACCAGCGCATGACCCTCAATCTGGTTGTTCCTTTGGGGGACGTCCGGTTCGTCTTTCATCTGCCAAATCAAGGCGCAGAGTTCCGGTGTGAGGAAATTGGCGAATCCCGCTATGCTCGTCTGACCGTGCCGCCCGGTATTTGGTTCGGATTTCAGTGTCGCGGGGGCCAAAAGAGTCTCCTGATGAATCTTGCGGACATCGCCCATGACCCAGGCGAAGTATTGCGCAAGCCCGTTTCAGAAATTAAATACAATTGGAACGCGTTATGAAAGTTATCCTGCTTGCTGGTGGTTTTGGTACTCGTTTGGCTGAATATACCAGCCTGATTCCCAAGCCGATGGTGCCGGTCGGCGGCAAGCCGATTCTTTGGCATATCATGCAGACCTACGCGCGATTTGGCCATAAGGATTTTTATGTTGCCTTAGGTTACAAAGCTGAGATTATCAAGGAGTATTTTCTGCATTATCGTTCCTTGAACGCCGATTTTTCGGTGGATTTAGGGACCGGCGTTATATCGCCGCATCAACTGGATGAAGTTGACTGGCGGGTGACCTTGGTCAATACCGGGGATGCGTCCATGACTGGTGGCCGTGTCAAACGAATGCAATCATACATAGGCAACGAGACCTGCATGTTAACCTACGGAGACGGATTGGCGGATATTGATCTGGATGCACTGCTTTCTTTTCACCGCAGTCATGGCAAACTGGTCACCGTATCCGCTGTCCGCCCGGTTGCGCGATTCGGCGAACTTGAAATGGATGGCAGTCGCGTCACGAGCTTCAAGGAAAAGCCCCAATTGCATGAAGGTTGGATTAATGGCGGGTACTTTGTAATTGAACCCCGTTTTTTCGAGTTTATTGCCGGCGACGGCACGATGCTGGAACGGGAACCTCTCGAACGCGCGGCCATGGAAGGTGAATTGATGGCGTATCATCACGAGGGCTTTTGGCATTGCATGGATACCAAACGAGATCACGAGCTGCTGGAGTCGATGTGGGCAAAAGGCGCACCGTGGTCGCGGTAGTCTGAATACATGCGAATTCTAATCACAGGGGGCTTTGGTTTTGTTGGCGGAAGGCTTGCGCAGTATCTCCAGCATGCCGGGCATCAGGTCGTTTTGGGAACACGGAGTGTCCGTGCTTTCCCCGAGTGGTTAGCCGCCGGTGAAGTGGTCGAGACCGATTGGGCAAATAGTTGTGCTCTGGAAACAATCTGCACTGGGATCGATGTGGTCATTCATGCCGCCGGCATGAACGCGCAAGATTGCGCGGCTGATCCGGAACTGGCCATGGAATTTAATGGGGCAGCGACGGCCTGTTTGGTTGACGCTGCCTGCCGTGCAGGCGTGCGGCGTTTCATCTATCTCTCCACGGCCCATGTGTACGCCAGTCCGCTTGAGGGCAGCATTACCGAGGAGATGTACCCGACGAACTCCCATCCCTATGCCGCCAGCCATCTTGCCGGTGAAAATGCAGTATTGTCTGCCCGTCGCCGAGGGGAAATTGAAGGTATGGCGCTACGCCTTTCGAACGCATTTGGTGCGCCGACGCATAAAGAGGTCAACTGTTGGACGCTCCTGGTCAATGACTTGTGCAGGCAAGCGGTGCAGCGCGGAGAGTTGATACTACGGTCCAGCGGCTTGCAGAAAAGGGATTTTGTTCCTCTGGCAGAGGTTTGCAGGGTAATTGCCCACCTTGCTTCTTGTGATTTAGGCTCTTATGCTCCCAGTGTAATCAATATTGGAACTGGAGTTTCAAGATCTTTGCGGGAGATGGCGCTTTTGGTCCGGCAACGTTGTAAGCTTGTTTTGGATGTTACTCCTGAAATGAAATGCCTTGAGCCAGGGGTCGATGAAAAATATCCGGAATTGGAGTATCGTTCGAACGAATTGGCGAGGCTGGGTTTAACTGTGATTCCTGATAACGATGCTGAAATTGACAGATTATTGTCGTTTTGCGCTTCGTCGTTTGGTAGCAACTTTAAAAAATAGCGATACATTTTACCATGATCCCGCACGGCTCCATGGGCGTCTTTAACCATGCTTGTTTTTTGAGTTGTGCTCAAGAGAGTATTGAGGCTTTATGACGAATTCCGGCGTTGCATCGCGAATTGAATCAAAGGCCCGGTTTTGTGGCGAGTTTGCTATGTCATCGCCGGCAAGCCACGGCCCTCTTGAACGGCTTTTTGTATTATTGAGTGCAACGATTTTGGTTTCCATCGGTATTTGTCTCTTGTTTGAGTTGTTTGCAAGTGAGGTTCACTCTATATTTTCAATATTGTCGCTCTTGATGTTTTTTGTCGCCTCCGCGATAATAACCTTGTTGTCATTTTTTAGGAGTATTTCCGGACAGTTGTTTGCGGTGAGCACAAATATTTATTTTTTATCTAGAGTCCCAATCCTCTACCTGTTTCCTGATCACCTTGATTATCAGGGGGTGTTGCTTTCTCAGTATGCAAATTTCGAAAAAGGGGGCTTGTTTGTTGTTCTGGCGAGTCTTTTTTTTCTTGTAGGCCAAATTTTTCCCTACACGTCACAACGGACCAAGAAGCGCCGTCTTGCAGGTGAAATCTCTCAAACCGAAGCCGTGGCAACGTTTCGTGTTTTCGGGTTAAAGATTGCTCTGGAAACGGTGGTTAAGTCACTTTTTCCCATACTCTGCATTCTTCTTGTGTTTCAGATTTACTCAATATTCGTGTTGAATCTTGGGCTGACCGGGGGGGAATATGCCCGGGAGTCCGCGGCAATCGTTCGTGTCTCACAGTTGCTGCCACTTTTTTTGCCTTTTGTTGTCTATTCTAGCCTGGCGATGTCAACTGTCGGCAGCGAGACAGGATTCAGGATAGCCATTGCTTCAATAATCGTTGTTGGCGCTTCTTTTGTCCTGTTGGCCTCACGCGCTTCGGTGATTTCATTTCTTTTTGCTCTGTATTGTGCCGCGCGATTCATGGGGACTCGGGCAACGTATCGCCAGATCGTAATTGGGCTGATGCTGTTGGGATTGGCTGTTCTGGTTTACCCGCTGATTTCAACCTCGCGCTTGATTTTGATCGGCGTTTCCGTGAACCCTTTTCAGGGGTATGAATTTCCGCTTGATCAACTGGCTGCCATTTCGAACCGCGTGGGGACTAGTTTCGAATCGTTTTTTCTCTGGTTCAAGCTGATAAGCGAAGAGACGGTCAGGCCGGACTACTCTGTTTTCGTCAGGATTGCGGAGCTAATCAACAGCCTGGTTCCCGGCGATCTCATTGAAGTCTCACCATATATCTCTGTTGCCAAGCTTCAAACCATGTACGGACGCTTTGAAGTTGATTTTTTTTCGTCGGCTGCTTACTTGGAAGGGTTAGGGGGCCATGGGGAGAATCCCGGGCAACTGGGCATGGCATATATATTGTTTGGAATGTTTATGCCCGGTAGTTTTTTTGTGATTGGCGCACTGTCTAGGATGATTGAGCTGTCAAGTTTTTCACCTTTTTGGAAGTTTATATTGATACCATCGATAATTGCAGGCAGCGATCCTTTGCCATCTGTTGCTTTGTTTACTTTGGTATTGCTTTTATATATGTCAGTTTTAGGGCTTACAACTGTTCGTTCCATAAGCAAATTATTTCGTCCGATTAAGTGGAAAGGGCAGCGTAAGTTTGCAAATGAGTTATTGTAGAATGTCAACAGACTATAAAGATATCTTTCGGTTGCAATGTAATACATCGAGTGTGTTTGCGTTGTTACCAGACAGTAATTGCCGTGACGTACCCTTGGGTTCAAATGAATGAATGCCGCATCTCTACCATTGGTTTCAGTTGTAATTCCGACTTACAACCACGCAGAATTTTTGCGTGAAGCATTGGAGTCCCTTGTTGCCCAAACATTTTCGGATTGGGAAGCCTTGGTGGTTAACAACTATTCCGAGGATAACACCCTTGATGTCGTTGGGGCATTTAATGACCCGCGTATTAGAGTGGAGAATTTCCGTAATAATGGAGTAATCGGCGCGTCCAGAAATCGAGGCATTCGTCTTTCAAGAGGGAAGTATATCGCCTTCCTCGATTCCGATGATAAATGGTATCCGGAAAAATTGTCCCATTGCGTTTGCTGTTTAGATCAAGGCGCAGATTTGGTATGCCACGATTTGCGCAACATAGGGACCCGCGAAGGGATTGTCCATTGTGGTCCTAAGCAACGGTCAACCTTTGATGCGCTACTTGAGCATGGCTCTTGCATTATCCCTTCAGCCACCCTGGTGAGGAAAAGCATTTTGGATTCAGTGGGAGGCTTCTCTGAAAATCCGGCATTTATTACCTCAGAGGATTATCATCTATGGCTTAAACTGGCTCGGGCCCAAGCCGTCATGGTTTTTTTAGAGGAAATTCTGGGAGAATATCGAGTTCATGCCGGCAATCTTAGTGGGTCTATTCTGTCTCATCTGAAGTCTGCGTTAAGTGTAACAGGAGATTTTTTGCAAACAGATTCATCAAGCAGTCTGAAATCACGACTGTGCGCCAGACGATGCAAGTCCCGGATATATTATGGAGCAGGGAGGTCTTTGCAGGCAAGTGGACAGTATGCCGAGGCTTGGCAGTTGTTTTTTACTTCTCTTGAGCTGTGGCCCTTCAATGCAAGAATTTATGCAGCCATGGGTTTAAACTGCATTGCCTGGATGCGGAGCCAATGTAGATCGCTGGCGTGAGGAGTGTATCGAAGTTGGTTTTGATACATTATCAGTTCATAATTTAAAATTTGCCTTGTTGGCATTCAGAATGGTGCGCGACGTGTTCGGCAAAAAAAGCCTGCGGTTATCAGGCAGCGACACGCGATATCCGAAATTTGTATCATTGCATGCCTGATGGTCTGCCATTGCCGAAAAATATGCATCACACCTTTGCGTAACGAGCCACACAATCCATGAAAGTCCTTTTTGTCAATATGATGCTTGAGCCAGTTAACGGCGGCGGAACCGTCGAGCGAACACTTCAATTGGCAAGGCACATGCGTAAAGCCGGTATAGATTGCGCCATACTGACCACTGATGTCGGCATGACATTTCAGGCCTTGGAAGTTTTGAGGGGAGAGGGGTTGCGAATCACAGCGCTACGGTGTCTGTGCGATAGGTTTTACTTCCCCGTTCTGTCAATAGGCATTATGATTAAGCTTGTTTCTGAGGCCGATGTTGTCCATTTAATGGGGCATTGGACTGTTATTAATGTTTTGTCATATGCCGTTGCAAGGTTGTTGGGGAAGCGATACGTCGTATGTCCGGCAGGCGCTTTATCGATTTATGGACGCTCAAGGGTGCTTAAAACATTATTTAATTTTCTTATCGGCAAAAGGATTATAGCTAATGCCAATGGGCATATAGCAATCGGAGAGAATGAGATAGGGCAATTTAAAGCCTATGGCGTTGCTGCGGATACAATTGTAAGTATACCAAATGGTATAAATCCTGATGATTTCATGGCTGAAGATGTTGAAGGATTTCGAAGAAGGTATGGACTAAAAAACTTTCCTTTTATTCTTTTTTTAGGGCGTTTACACCCGGAGAAAGGCCCGGATATTCTCTTAACAGCATTTTCTCTGCTTGACGGGAGGTTTTCTAATATACATCTGGTTTTTGTGGGTCCGGATAATGGAATGCTGGAAGAACTCAGGAGAAATGTAATTGGATATGGTGTTTCTGACCGGGTGCATTTTATCGGGTATTTGTCCGGGACTGATAAATCTGCCGCGTATCATGCCGCAACGCTTGTAGTTATTCCTTCCCGCTTCGAAGCGATGTCAATCGTAGTTCTTGAAGCAGGAGTATGTGGCCTGCCTGTCTTGCTAACGGATCAATGTGGATTTTCTGAGATAGAAAGACAGAATGGTGGGGCGGTTGTTCCTGCATCTGTAGAAGGGATCAAGCTAGGTCTGGAAAAATTGCTATGCGATCCTGGTCGATTGCGGGAAATGGGGAATATAAATAAGAATTATATTCAAGAAAATTATACCTGGGATTGTGCTGTGCAGAAGTACCTGGATCTTTTTAGGAAAATACATGCTTTCAACCATTAAAGGCGTGGAGCACGCCCGCACTGTCGACAATGTTTCTTGATAGCACCCCCTTGCATGTAACTGAAACCGTTCGTGGGAGGGCCAAAACACCAGCGCTGAAAAGGGAGCCTTGCAGAATTCGTCACACCGGGAGGGTGAAAAGCGGTGTCCGGTTTTTTTAGACCCTCTCGAAATTACTGGATACCGGCTTTCGCCGGCATGGCGGAAAACATTTCGAGACGGTTTTTTCAAGGCGCCCTAAAGTGATTGAGCCCTGTTTTTCTGCCATGCGCGAATAATCACTGCTGGGAGTTGGTCTTCTATTCTTCCATGGCAGGGGAAAACGAACATCCCGTACATGCGTGAAGGGTATCCGTTCCTGAAACATTCCCTGCAAAAGTTATTGTGGCACGATCGATTTAAATAAGAAAAAAGGAACTGTTAGTATGAAAGTTTTATTTATCAGTCATCCGAATAAATATGAAGAAAAACCGGATTTTCCTCCTATCGGGTTAGCGTATATTGGGGCAATAGCCAAGAGAGACGGTCACGAAGTTCTCCTTATCGATGGCGGTCTTTTGAATATTGAGAAAATATTGCGGCAAGCAAAGGAGTTTTCGCCGGAATTTATCGGAGTAACATGTTGGACAATAAATAGGGCAATTGTTTGGCGACTGATTAACCTTTTATCTGAATCGATGCCGGAGGCATTTCTCTGTGTCGGAGGACAGCACCCAACCTATTATCCTGAACATATCTTTTTAAAAACAAATACTCATGCGGTGGTGACTGGTGAGGGTGAAGACACCATAAGCGAACTTTTGCAAGCTCTTGAAAACAGAAGCGATCTATCGGAAGTTAGAGGGATTATATTTAAAAAAAACGATGGCGTTCTTGTGCGGACTGCCCCAAGACCTCCAGTGGAGCAGCTTGATTCAATACCCTTTCCCTACTATGAGGGATTCCAAAACTTTACCTTCGATAATTATACCGGGATTGGTGGCGCCGACCTTCCAGGCCCGACTGCGGCGGTGATTACCTCAAGGGGATGTGTTTTTGATTGTACTTATTGCAGTTCGGTTAATTTCTGGAGCAAAAGATGGCGTTCCCGTTCAGCAGAAAACGTACTTGATGAAATGGAGTTGCTGGTAAAAAAGTGGGGGGTTCGTTCTGTTTATATATTTGACGACAACTTCCCCGTTAACAAAAAGAGAGCTGTTGATATATGCCAAGGTATAATCGATAGAAAGTTAAATATCAGTTGGGCGTGCTGTGGTCATGTTAAGACTATTGACGCCAATTTGTTGAGAGTTATGAAACAAAGTGGCTGTGTGAGCATCGATTTCGGCGTAGAAAGCGGAAGCGACATTATTTTGAAAAATATAAATAAGGGTCAGAGCCGTATTGATATAGAGCGGACCTTTGCGCTGGTGCATCAGGCTGGCATAAAACCCATTGCTTACCTTATGGTTGGGAATAAAGGTGAGAGTGTAGATACGATAAACTCAACTGTTGAGATGTTGGGCGTTGTAAAACCTCATTTGTCAACAGGGGCATCTTTGCTGTGGTTGTTGCCGGGGACTCAAGTATTTAAAGAGGCGCGCGCAAACAATTTTATCAGTGATGATTATTGGATTAAGTTTGATGATGTACCGTACAATCTGCAAGAGCATTCGTATCAGGAGCTTTTCAAACTTCGTCAGTTATTGATGTGGGGGATTGCTAAAAATAAAGGTGGAATCACACCAGTTATCAGCTATTATCTTAAATCTGTATATTATCGATTTCCCAAATTGTCTATTTTTAGAGCACTTATACCCAATTGGTTGAGGTGATTTTGTTATGTATTTTTCTGTGATTATTGTGAAATGATCCACGATCGGTTGTTTGTCGTCGGTGTGCGGGGGACGGGTCCTTGTCTTTTTTCTTGATACCCATTTCAACGGGAAGGGATTGCAATGGTCGGCGCTGGCGTTGAATCGACCACTAAGTCGCAGATCGCCTGCGTGACTGGAGCAACAGGCATGATCGGGCGGCGAATAGTGGAAAAGCTGCTTGCGCGCGGGTATCAAGTCAGGGTGTTAACTCGCCGCCATTATGTGAATCAACGGGTCCGCGTCTTCAATGCATGCTTTGCCGATGAGGCGACACTGAATGAATTCATTTGCGGAGCAGATTTCGTATTTAACTGCGCGGCTGAGCTGCGTGACGAATCGAAAATGTGGGCAGCAAATGTCTTGGGCGCGGAAAAAATCACAGAGATGGTCGAGAGGTATCATATTAAATATTATTGCCACTTGAGCAGTGCTGGGGTTGTTGGGCGCACTTCACAGGAGGTTGTGGATGAAGACACGTCATGTCAGCCCCAGAACCACTATGAAGTAACAAAATTCGAAGCTGAGAAATTCGTTGGCCGCAGAATCGACGGGTGTAACACCATCATTCTGCGACCGACAAATGTTGTAGATTGGGAACATCTGGGTGAGCTGAGCCTTTTTGTTGACGGGTCGATCAAGAGCCTGCTGAAAGCGTTTGTCAAAGGAGGGGAGTGCGCTCATATAGTGCATGCCGAGGATGTGGCCAATGCTGCGGTGTTCTTTCTCGATCGACCGTCTTCTCTGACGCCCCGTATATTTTTTGTGTCTCTTGATGATGACCCGTTAAACACGTTTTCGGATTTATGGTCGATATTTAGGGAGATGGAGTCCCCAGGGAAACAAAATGCCATCACCCGAAATCTACATCTTCCAGTGATTGTTCCGTATGTGTTACGGTTGTTGGTGGGGCGGACTGGGAATTCTGGAAAGGTAAAGTATTCGTCCAATCGATTAGTTTCCGCAGGATTTAGCTATTCGCTTGGAGTGCGGAAAACGATCGAGAGAATTTCTCTGGAACGTGCTTTTGGCAGCGATAGCGACCGATGTTGATGTGGTTGCTTGCCATTTGTGTTAACCATGCGCCGCGCACATACAAGATGGCATAACAGAGGCGGGGTGCCTTGGTGCGAGTATTTGGAGTCTAAAGCAAATCTATGACCGAGAAAATGAATAACCGGGCCTACCAAATCTGCCTTCACTGTATTATGGACACGTCCGACCCAAACATCGTTTTTGATGAGCGTGGATGGTGTGACTACTGCAATAACTTTGAGTCAACGATACAGCCCAATTGGCATACCGATCGAACAGGTGAAAATGCTCTTGAGTTGCTTGCTTGCAAAATTCGGCAAGAAGGCCAGGGGAAAGACTTTGACTGCATTATTGGGCTTAGCGGCGGATTGGATAGTTCTTATGCGGCGTATGTTGTCAAGGAGAAGATGGGCTTGCGGCCACTGTTGTTTCACGTCGATGCCGGCTGGAATACTGATCAAGCGGTCGGGAATATTGAAAAGCTGGTGGATGGGCTGGGGCTTGATCTTTACACAGAGGTCATTAACTGGGAGGAAATGAAGGATCTTCAGGTTGCATTCCTGCGTTCTCAAATTCCGGACCAGGACCTGCCTCAAGATGCTGCCTTCTTCTCCGCTCTTTACAGGTTTGCCCATAAATACAAAATTAAATATGTGATTACCGGCTCTAATTATTCGACGGAGTGCTGTCGTGAGCCTGAAGAATGGGGGGGGTATCTCGGGATTGACACGCTGCTTTTCAAAGACATCCATTCTCGTTTTGGAAAACGACCACTTGGATCCTTTCCTTTGGTTGATATTATAGTTTCCAAGGGATTTTACCAGAAGATACTGGGGATGAAGATCGCCAAGCCATTGAATATGGTTCCTTTTATCAAGAAGAATGCGGAAGAAGAACTTGCGAGTCGGTTTGGCTGGCAGCGGTTCCAGCACAAGCACCACGAATCGCGTTTCACCCGATTTTACGAAGATTACTGGTTGCCGCGCAAATTTGGCTTTCAGAAACGGCGAGCTCATTTTTCAAGTCTGATCATGACTGGGCAGATGAAGCGTGATCAGGCCTTAGAGCGAATTTCTCGCCCGGAGATGGACGAACATTTCTTGCGACAAGAATTCGAGTATGTGGCTAGCAAACTGGACCTGAGCGTGGCTGAGTTACAAGAAATTTTTGATGGTAAAAATAAAACATACCGGGATTATCGCAATAAACGTTGGCTGATTGGTCTCGGTACCGGCGTCTTGCGCTGTCTTGGTATGGAGAAAAGGTTTTTTCGATGATTCATGTGGTTGATTACGGCCTCGGCAACGTGCAAGCCTTTTTGACGATGTTCAAACGGCTTGGGTTTGAGGCTACCCGTGCCCAAACCGCTTCGGATCTAATTGGAGCAAGCAAGATCATTCTTCCCGGCGTTGGCGCATTCGACCATGCTATTGAGTTGCTGGATCAATCGGGTATGCGGGCTGCTTTGGAAGCTTTGGTTTTGCGGGACAAGGTGCCTGTGCTGGGGATTTGCGTGGGGATGCAGATATTGGCTTCGGCTAGCGATGAAGGTCGGCTGTCGGGCTTGGGCTGGGTGCCGGGGAAGGTGCGTTCATTTCGTGTCCACGAACAATCAGCAAGTCTGCCTTTGCCGCACATGGGCTGGAACGATGTGCAACCCAAGCCCGGGGCGCTCTTTTTTGCACATCTTGAATCCGACGCAAGATTTTATTTTCTCCACTCCTATTTTTTTGAATGCGACGAACCGTCACATGTCGCTGCTGTTGCATCCTACGGCTTTGATTTTTGCTGTGCCGTCTCTGCCGACAATGTCCATGGCGTGCAGTTCCACCCCGAAAAAAGTCATCACTTTGGCGCACAATTGCTGAAAAATTTTGCGGAGCTGTGAGATGTTGCGCCCAAGAATTACCCCCTGTCTTCTGGTTCACAAGGGTGGCCTTGTCAAAACGGTAGGCTTCAAAACGCCAAAATACGTGGGCGACCCAATCAACGCGGTCAAAATTTTTAACGAGAAGGAAGCGGATGAACTCATTGTTCTGGATATCGATGCAGCAGTAAACAATGCCGAGCCCGACTACAGGATGATCGCCAATCTGGCTGCTGAGTGCAGGATGCCGCTTTGTTATGGGGGCGGCATCAAAACCCCGGAGCAGGCAAAGCGGATTATCGGCTTAGGGGTAGAAAAGGTTGCCATCAGTTCCGCGGTTATTGAGAACCCTGAATTGATTACGCGAATTGCGGACGATATCGGGCGTCAAAGCGTGGTTGTGGTTTTGGATGTCAAAAAACGCATGTTCAGCAAAGACTACGATGTTTTTACCAAAAACGCCCTTAACAACACCAAACGAAGCGTTTTTGATCTGGCGGCTGAGATTGAAAAATTAGGTGCTGGTGAATTGGTCGTCAATTCGATAGACCGAGATGGTGCGATGACGGGGTACGACTTGGCTTTGGCGGAGAGAATCAGGCAAACAGTGAAGATCCCCATTACCATTCTTGGCGGGGCAGGGACATTGAGCGATATTGAAGCTCTCATTCGATCATGTGGTGTTATCGGTGCCGCAGCCGGAAGCTTGTTCGTGTTCAAAGGGGTGTACAAGGCAGTCTTGATCAACTACCCAACCTTGGTGCAACGCGATGAATTGATCAGAAAGGCCTTGGGAATGGCGGACGTGGAATTGAAGTAATTACAAATAAGAGGATTTTCATGTTTTCGAGTAAAACGCTATTAATCACTGGCGGTACGGGTTCTTTTGGTAATGCCATATTGCGTCGTTTTTTGGACTCTGATCTGCGCGAAATCCGCATTCTCAGCCGCGATGAGAAAAAGCAGGATGATATGCGCAAGCGCTACAACAACCCAAAACTCAAGTTTTATATTGGGGATGTTCGAGATTACCAGTCCGTGTTGAATGCCGTTCGCGGAGTTGATTACATTTATCATGCGGCGGCATTGAAACAAGTTCCTTCATGCGAATTTCATCCACTTGAGGCGGTTAAGACTAATATACTAGGTACAGAGACCGTCCTTGAGGCTGCAATTTGTAGCGGCGTAAAGCGAGTAGTGTGCCTAAGCACGGATAAAGCGGTTTATCCGATCAATGCGATGGGAATTTCCAAGGCGATGATGGAAAAGGTCATTGTCGCCAAGTCCCGGGGGTGTCAGTCAACCATTATTTGTGCGACGCGCTACGGTAACGTGATGGCCTCGCGCGGTTCGGTAATTCCACTGTTTGTGGAACAAATCCGGGGAGGCAATCCCATTACGATTACCGACCCCAATATGACTCGTTTTATGATGACTCTGGATGATGCCGTCGATTTGGTGTTGTATGCCTTTGAGAACGCCAAGGCTGGCGACATTTTTGTGCAGAAGGCTCCCGCTGCGACCATAGAAACCTTGGCTAAAGCGCTGACAGAGCTGATGGGGGTTCCCAACCATGAAATCCGAATTATAGGAACGCGCCATGGCGAAAAGTTGTATGAAGCCTTGCTCAGCCGGGAAGAAATGGTTGCCGCTCAAGACTTGGGGGGGTATTACCGTGTTCCGCCTGACCTGCGCGATTTGAATTATGGGAAATTCGTTGAGCAGGGTGAAATCAGGATTTCCGAGGCAGTAGATTACAATTCACACAACACGACCCGTTTGGATGTCGAGGCGATGATGGCATTGTTGATGAAACTTTCTTTCATGCAGGCCATAGCGCGTGGTGAGTATGCCCCGCCGGAGGAGTGAGATGCGCGTATTGGTGACAGGGTCGAGAGGGTTCATCGGCAAGAACCTGGTTGTGCGACTGGGCGAAACCACAGGTTGTGAGGTGTTACGTTTTGATCGTGACGATGCGTTGCCTTCGCTTGTTGACAAGGTTTGCCAGGCCGATGCAGTGGTGCATCTGGCGGGCGAAAATCGTCCCAAAAATGTGGCTGATTTTGTTCTGGGTAATGAGGAGTTGACAAAGGCCCTTTGTGCGGCGGTACAGGCATCCGGACGCAAGATTCCTCTTGTCCTGGCTTCGTCCATGCAGGCGGATCTTTCTAATCCATACGGGAAGAGTAAACATGCGGCTGAACAGGCTGTGGAGCTACTTGCTTCAGAGACCGGCAACCCTGTAGTGATCTATCGCTTGCCCAATGTATTCGGCAAATGGTGTAAGCCCAACTACAACTCAGTGGTGGCGACATTTTGTCATAACATCGTGCATGATCTGCCGATACAGATACATGAACCTTCGACAGTGTTGCGTCTGGTGTATATCGATGATGTGGTCTCCGAGTTTTTGTGCGCGCTCGGCTTGATGACCGATGGTGTCCGCAGGGGGGAAGTGGCCCCTGAATATACCATCACACTGGGGGAGTTAGCCGCGCAGATTGAGGCCTTTCGCAATTGTCGCAGCACCTTGGTTTCCGAGCGTGTTGGGACAGGCTTGGCGCGGGCACTCTATTCGACTTATGTCAGTTATTTGCCGCCGTCTAAGTTTGTTTATGATTTGCCGCGTTACAGTGACGAACGGGGAGTATTCGTTGAAATGTTGAAAACCCTTGATAGCGGACAGTTTTCTTGTTTTACCGCGCATCCGGGGGTAACACGGGGTGCGCATTATCATCACAGCAAGACGGAGAAATTTCTCGTCATCAAGGGGTCTGCGCGTTTCGGCTTCCGCCATGTCGTGACCAACGAAACCTATGAGATTTTCACCTCGGGGGAAGTGGCCCAGGTGGTTGAGACGGTGCCGGGATGGGCGCATGACATTACGAATGTGGGAGAAGACGAGATGGTCGTCATGTTGTGGGCCAACGAGATTTTCGACCATAGTCGTACCGATACGATGAGGTGCGAGGTGTGACATGAAAAAATTAAAAGTCATGACGATCCTGGGGACGCGACCGGAGATAATTCGTTTGTCGCGGGTGATGGCGAAATTGGATCAGCACACGGAGCATGTGCTGGTGCATACTGGGCAGAACTACGATTATGAACTCAACGAGGTCTTTTTCAAGGATCTTGAAATACGCAAGCCCGATTATTTTCTCAACGCTGCCGGTGCTAATGCTGCCGAGACGATCGGGAAGATCATCATAGCGTTGGACGGGGTACTTGTGTCGGAGCAACCGGAGGCAGTGTTGATTCTGGGGGACACCAACAGTTGCTTGGGGGCGATTCCTGCAAAGCGTAGAAAAATCCCGATATTTCATATGGAAGCGGGGAATCGGTGCTTCGATCAGCGGGTGCCTGAAGAAACGAATCGGAAAATAGTCGACCACACTGCGGATATCAATTTGACCTACAGCGCAATCGCGCGAGAGTATCTCTTGCGGGAGGGGCTGTCTCCGGATCTTGTGATTAAGACCGGAAGCCCGATGTACGAGGTGCTTACCTATTACCGTGATGGCATCGAGGGAGCCGACGTGCTTGATCGGTTGGGCATACGATACGGGGAATTTTTCGTTGTCAGTGCCCACCGGGAAGAAAATGTTGATTCGGACAATAATTTTGGCAAGCTGGTAATGGTGATCAACACGATTGCAGAGCACTACGGAATCCCGGTCATCGTTTCTACACACCCGAGGACGCAGAAACGGATCGATTCGATGGGGGTCAAGTTCCATGCCAAGGTGCAACTGCTCAAACCGCTTGGATTCAAGGATTACAATAAGCTGCAAATAGCAGCAAAAGCTGTATTGTCGGACAGCGGCACCATCAACGAAGAATCTTCCATTCTCAACTTTCCCGCCCTCAACATCCGTGAAGCCCATGAGCGTCCTGAAGGCATGGAAGAAGCTGCAGTGATGATGGTTGGGCTGGAGACTGAGCGAGTGATGCAAGCTTTGGCTATTCTGGAAGGCCAGCCTCGTGGCGATAAACGCTTGCTTTGTCAAGTGGGTGACTACAGTGTCCCTAATGTGTCAGATAAAATTGTGCGGATTATCCATAGCTACACGGACTATGTAAACCGTGTGGTGTGGAAGAAGATTAGCTGAACGTTGTGAGAGTCTTAATCGTTAGCCAATATTTTTGGCCTGAAAACTTTCGGATTAATGATTTAACTCGTGAGTTAGTGCAACGCGGGTACAGTGTCACGGTGTTGACCGGAATTCCCAACTATCCGGCGGGAAAAGTATTTAAAGAGTTTACACAAGATCCCAAGGCGTTTGCGCATTACGCGGGTGCCCGGGTGTGTCGGGTTCCCATGTTTGTTCGCGGCAGCGGGAGTCTGCGCTTGTTGCTGAATTACTTAAGTTTTGTGGTGGGGGCTTGCGTTTTCGGGGCATGGCGGTTGCGCGGGCAGGGGTTTGACGTCATTTTCGTTTTTGAGCCATCTCCTGTGACGGTAGGATTACCAGCCGTTTTTTTGGGGTGGCTAAAGCGTTCCCCCGTGGTTTTCTGGGTACAGGATTTATGGCCAGAAACTTTGGCGGCAGTGGGCGTAGTGCGCTCCCCCAAGGTGTTGGCGGCAATTGGAGCGCTGGTGCGCTTCATTTACAATCGTTGTGCTCTGGTGTTAGGGCAATCCCATGGGTTTCTGGATAATATTGCTCAATATTGTTCGGATGTTAAAAAAATTCGGTATTTTCCGAATTGGGCGGAAGAAGTGTTTCGCTCCACCGATATAGTTTCTGCACCCGAGGTGCCAGCGCAAGCTGGGACCTTCAATATACTGTTTGCCGGGAACTTGGGAGAGGCGCAGGATTTTCCGGCGGTACTGGACGCAGCGGAGAGTCTGAAAAACAACGCGGCCATTCGGTGGCTGATTGTGGGCGATGGCCGCATGACCGAGCAGGTGCGTAATGAGGTTGCTCGCCGCGGATTGGCGCATTGTTTCTTGTTGTTGGGCCGCTTTCCACTAGAGCGCATGCCTTCGTTTTATGTTCATGCGGACGCTGCGCTGGTTTCACTCAAGCGTGCTCCTGTTTTTTCTTTGACTATTCCGGGAAAAGTCCAATCATATTTAATGGCTGGGATACCACTGGTGGGCATGCTCGATGGCGAAGGTGCCCGTGTTATTCGTGAAGCCAATGCCGGCTTGGTTTGTTCGGCAGGAGATTCCTCCGGCTTGGCTCAGGCTGTCTTGAAATTGTCTGCAATGAGCAAAAAAGAAAGAAATCGGCTTGGTGAAAACGGCCGGTCCTATGCGCAAAAGGAATTCAGCCGCGAAGGACTGATGGGCCGGCTTGGGGAGTGGTTTGTTGAGCTTGCAAATGCCAACCGGCAAACCACGAAAGAGGGCCGGGAGTGATTTTGGTCACGGGCGCATCCGGTTTTGTCGGAGGGGAATTGGCGCGCACACTGAAGCGCAAAAAGAGGTATGCCTTGCGATTGGCGGCGCGGAAGGCATCCGAACATTTGTTCGCGCTGGGGGAAGTCATCCAGATTGGTGATATTTCGGCAGAAACAGACTGGGCGCATGCGTTAACAGGTGTTTCATGCGTAGTGCATTGCGCTGCTCGAGTACACGCGATGAACGACACCTCTGCCAACCCATTGGCGGCGTTTCGTGCGGTTAATGTGGGTGGGACGTTGAATTTGGCTCGTCAAGCCGCAACCGCCGGAGTATCGCGGTTGATAATGCTTAGCTCAGTCAAGGTAAATGGCGAAGCAACGCTTTTGGGGAAACCTTTTCGCCCGGAGGATCTGCCTGCGCCAGAAGACGCCTACGGTATTTCAAAGCGTGAAGCAGAAGATGGGCTTCGCCAATTGGCATTAGAAACCGGCATGGAAGTAGTGATCCTTCGACTGCCCCTCGTTTATGGGCCCGGGGTCAAGGCCAATTTTTTGAGCATGATGCGTTGGATTAATCGCGGGGTGCCATTGCCCTTCGGCGCTATCCAAAACAAACGCAGCTTTGTTGCGCTCGATAATCTAGTTGATTTGATCATGACCTGCATCGACCACCCAGCCGCAGCCGATCAGACGTTTTTTGTATCTGATGGAGAGGATCTGTCCACAACCGAGTTGTTACGCCGGGCGGGGCAGGCTTTGGGTACGCCGGCACGCCTGTTTCCTGCGCCAGTGTTTTTTTTACAACCCGTGGCTGCAATGCTGGGAAAACGTGCCTTTGCGCAAAGACTTTTTGGTTCACTTCAGGTGGATATTTCTAAAACACGGACACTGTTGGGGTGGAGTACTCCCATCAGTGTGGATGAGGGCTTGCGCAGGACCGCGAAGAAATTTTTAGATAGTTTGTGATCCACCGTCATTGCTAAGGGAGCCTTGAAAAATCAACTTCCTGTTGATTTTTTAAGCCGCAAAGCCAAAACAAGTTTTGCCTTTTCTCACATTTTCAACCACTTGCGTGGCTAAAAATGACGGGGCGTCCTGCCCCGCACGGGAGCCTTGAATTTTTCAAGGCTCCCCTAAGAGAGTTGGGAAGAATTTAACAGGGATATTACCAAAGGCTGATTCACAGGAAGGCAGGATTAAGCTCGGATATTTATGATTTGCATCGCAGGCATGGAGATGGTGGCGGGCTTCGCCGGTCCCGGAAGTTGCAGGCTGATTAACAGGAATGTATGGAAAACCAATGAAATACCAGTTTCGTAAACTGAATTTTTGGATTGTACTCGGGGTGGACCTTCTGTTGTTGACCGCTGCGCATCTGCTGGCCTACGGGATCCGTTTTGACGGCACGGTGCCCCTGGAGCAGCGGAACAATATCTCAACCGTCCTTGGTTTTATCCTTCCCGCCAAGCTGCTATTGTTTTATCTGTTCGGCTTGTATCGGGGGATGTGGAGGTACACCTCCCTTGCCGACCTTTTGAACATTCTCAAGGCGTGCGTGACGGCGGGATTTATTACCTTGGGCGGTATCCTCTTGTTCAACCGTTTTGAGGGGTTTTCCAGGTCTGTCTTTGTGCTTGATGCTCTGTTGACCTTCCTTTTCATCGCCGGGTTTCGGATCAGTCTCCGACTTTCTTGCCAGAGTTTTTTTTGTCTGCCTTTTTTGCGGGAAGATGCCGGAAAACGCCAGCGCCGCAAGCGGCTGCTCATCATCGGGGCAGGCGACGCAGCCGAGAAGGTTACGCGGGAAATCAACGACAATAAGGCACTGCCTTACATGGTGGCCGGATTTTTGGATGACCATTCCGCCAAGATCGGCCAACAGATTCACGGGATTCCGGTTCTTGGACCCATTGCGGATCTTTCGGAGTATGTAATTAAAACCAAGGCCCAGGAAGTGCTCATTGCCATTCCCTCGGCCAGCCGTGACCAGATGCAGCGGATTGTCGATCTGTGCCGGGCTAGCGAAATTCCGTTCAAGACTTTGCCCGGCTTGGGGGAGTTGATCAGCGACAAGGTCTCCATTAAAACCATCCGCGATGTCTCGTACAAGGACCTTCTGGGGCGGCCGCCGGTGCGGCTTGAGATGGAGCAGATCGGCGATGTTTTGGGGGGGAAGACGGTTCTGGTTACCGGGGCTGGCGGTTCCATCGGTTCGGAGCTCTGTCGCCAGATTGTCCGCTTTCATCCTTCCACCCTTGTTCTCATGGACGCCAGCGAACAGAATCTGTACCAGATCGAGATGGAGTTGCTCCACGAATATGGATTTGAGAACTATGTTGCGGTGCTCGGCAAGGTGCAGGACAAGGCCTTGCTGGAGTCGTTGTTCCCGCATTATCGACCGGCTGTGGTTTTTCATGCTGCGGCCTACAAGCATGTACCCATGGTTGAGCGCAATCCCTGGGAAGGAGTCTACAATAATATCTTTGCCTCCAAGCGGTTGATGGAGGTTTCGGTGCGGTCCGGGGTGGAACGTTTTATCGTGATCTCCACCGACAAGGCAGTGCGGCCCACCAATGTCATGGGCGCCACCAAGCGGATGACCGAGATTCTCATGCAGGGTTTTTGCGAAAAGGCCCGATTGGCTGGGGCAGGAACCCGGTTTATGGCGGTGCGTTTTGGTAACGTCCTCGGTTCCTCCGGTTCGGTCATTCCTTTGTTCCGGCGGCAAATCGAGCTTGGTGGGCCGGTTACCGTCACCCATCCGGATATGACCCGCTACTTCATGTCCATCGAGGAGGCGAGTCAGCTTATTCTCCAAGCCGCCACCATGGGCGAGGGCGGGGAGATTTTTATTCTGGAGATGGGGACGCCGGTGCGGATCGGCCAGATGGCCCGTGATTTGATCAAGCTCTGCGGCAAGGAGCCGGATACGGAAATCGAGATCAGGGTCACCGGACTCCGGCCCGGCGAAAAGATGTACGAAGAGTTGATCACCGAGGGCGAGGGGATCGTACCCACCGGCCATGAAAAGATTATGGTGCTGCGCGGGAACGGCGCTTGTCTGGAAGACTTGCAGGAATCGCTGGAAAATCTTAAGCAATTCGCTTCAACCCATGATGCCGAGGGGATCAAGGCCGAGCTTGGCAGGCTGATTCCTGAGTATGCATTCCAGGCCAGTGAGTCTGTTTTGCCTAAGGGGTGAACGGTGCTTCTGCGGGGCCGTTTTTTAAAATGCTGCTCACCAAACAATCTCAGTAGCCAGAGGAATACGCGTCGATCTTCGGCTCATTTTTTTCTTGTGCTGAAAGGTGATGGACATGTAGCAACTCAAAAACCGCGATATCCTGTCATTCCGGGGGAGGCCGGAATCAAGTGTTTTCATGCAGTTACAATAAGGCTGGACCCCGGCCTTCGTCGGGGAGACGAGTTGTTACGAGTCCATCAAAGTTGGAACGCGGAAAACGGGGTAACTCAGATTTATTTTATCGCCAAAAACGCTTCGGGAGAAATCCCTGCCTGTTTGAGAATGGCGCGGAGGGTTCCTTCCGGCATGTCTCCGGGATGGTTTGGGATTGTAGTGTATTGATTTGTTTTTTCATTATACCAGATTTCATGACTTCCAGCGGCATGGCGGTCGAAGCTAAATCCCCGCATTTTGAGTCGCTTGATTATTTCCCGATAGCGGAACCCGGCTAATCGGCCCATATTAGACACCAACCACTAATGGATAATCGAAGGAATCTTTCATCGGAGGAAAATTGAAAGTTTTTTGCCTCTCGACTTGGGCTTCCAGAAGTTTCTTGACTACGTCGCGGGCAATTTCCAAGGTTTCGGCGACGGTTCGGCCTTGGGCAACGAGTCCGGGAATTTCCGTGGAAGTGGCGAGGTAAACCCCTTCCGGTAATTTTTCAATATGAAGGTTGATGATTTGTTCCATGGTCGTTCTCCAAAGTTTGAATCACATCAAGGCTCATAATATAACATCTTCTTATCGTCAAAGCGAAAGAGAAAGGGGGCATCCATGATAATTCCGGTTTGCCATCGTGATGGTAAGCCAGCATAATGGGTGAGCGTTGCTTTTGATGGGTTTGAAAAAGGGGGTCGAGGGGGAATTGTGATGTTTTGCGTGATATTGCAATTTTCTTACAGGAAAACACTCGCTTCGTCTGCGATATTTATCCTTCCAATAAGGACAAATAGTTTGTAGGATATCCCTATGGAAGAACAATATCGTCAGGTTGTCCGACAAAAAATCGTGGATGCACTCTCTGCTCCTGTGCCGGTGTTGACGCGCCGCGATGTCTGGCTGCCTGCCGTGCCGAACAAGGCAACCGCGGTGATCGGGATGCGGCGGGCGGGAAAAACCAGCTTGCTCTGGAGAATTTTGGCTGATCGTCTTGCGCAGGGAACACCGCGTGAAGGGTTGCTGTATTTCAGTTTTGAGGATGAACGCCTGGCCGGCATGCAGGCAAGCGACCTCGATATGCTGGTCGAAGAATACTATCGTCTGTATCCGGAATGGCGGGATCAGCGGCGGGCCACTTTCTTTCTTGATGAAATCCAGGTCGTTCCCGGCTGGGAAGTGTTTGCTCGCCGGCTTTTGGACAGTGAAGAGATCGATCTGTATCTATCGGGCTCTTCCGCCCGGCTGCTCTCGCGTGAAGTAGCCACCAGCATGCGTGGTCGCGCCATGGAGTCCGTCGTGCCGCCATTCAGCTTTCGCGAGAGCTTGCGGCATGCTGGGCGGGAGCCGTTGAAATCACCAGAACACCTGCCCAAGGCCGAGCGATCTTTGCTGGATAAGCACCTGCTCGCTTATCTGGAGCAAGGCGGTTTTCCCGAGGCGCAGGGGCTGGATGCGCGCAATCGCATTGCCTTGCTGAGTGGTTATGTGGATGTTGTGTTGTTGCGTGATGTTGTGGAGCGTCACGGGGTTACCCAGCCGCTTGTGTTGCGCTGGATGGTGCGTCAGTTATTGGGCAATGCGGCTTGCGCTTTCAGCGTCAACAAATTCCATGTCGACCTGAAGTCGCAAGGCGTTGCCGTGGGCAAAGACACCCTGCACAAGTACCTGGGCTATCTGGAGGATACTTTCCTGTTGCGCGGCATCGCCATCGCCGCCGATTCCGAACGGCGTCGAAGGGTTAATCCACGCAAGGTTTACCCCATCGATACCGGCTTGATTCCGATTTTTGATCGGTCTGGAAAAGCCAACCTTGGCCATGCGCTGGAAACCGCCGTGTTTGTGGAACTGGATCGGCGCGGCGCCGAAGTCGCCTATGTGCGCACCGCCAATGGTTTTGAGGTCGATTTCCACGCGCGCTATGTCGAAGGCCGCGAAGAATTAATTCAGGTCTGTGCCAGCGTCGATCAGCCGACTACTCTCGCCAGGGAAATCAGGGCATTGCAAGACGCGGCCCCGGACTTTCCGCAGGCCGGCCTGGTGCTGGTTGCGCTGGATCGGCCCGCATTGCTCGACATCCCAGCAGGCGTGACAGTCATTGCTGCCCGCGATTGGCTGCTGGGAGGAAAGGATTTGCACAGGTGAACGGGTAAAGTTGATTTCCCGGAGAAGAAATACATGCCGGCTGGGTGATTCCGGGCGTTTTTGAAATCCCCCTCAGCCCCCTTTGTTAAAGGGGGAGGCGAAAAAATGCGGACGCCTTGGACGGCTGACGGTTTTATCGGCGCCTTCGCCGTTAGGACTGCCGAGGTGCTCACCCGATAAGCCACAGACTTTGGCGGTGGTATATCAACTCCGGTTTGCCATCGTGATGGTCGGCCGGAATAAAGGGTGAGCGTTGCTTTGATGGGTTATCTTTTTGAAATAGTTGGTGAAATTGTTGGATGAGAGGTCATCTCGTCCTCTTGGTTATTTTGTTCTTTGCAAGAGGGAGCAGGTGTTGTAAAGTGGTGCCCCATTGGCCAGCGTGCCTTTTTGACTCAGAAAACGCTGGAGAGGTGACCGAGTGGCTTAAGGTGCACGCCTGGAACGCGTGTGTGCGGCAACGTACCGTGGGTTCGAATCCCACCTTCTCCGCCAGATATTGTACGGTTTGATAGCCGGGTCCTGCGCAACAGAGACTTGCGAACCCCGCCAGGTCCGGAAGGAAGCAACGGTAGTGAGTAACTCTGTGTGCCGCAGGGGTGCCTGGCTATCATTTTTTTGTAAATGTGCAGCAGCACCGCATCTGCGTTGTCATCGGCCTGCTTATGTGCGCAAGCACACTTCGCAGGCCTCTTTCCTAGCATCTGCGGCACTGCTGCACATTTACCTTTTTATCTTTCGGAAGGCGGCTTGGTCCTTCGCTCTGCCTTTCATATCACCAGAAGTATCGGTGCCTGACACCTGAGGACTGAAAATGTCCTACCTTGTTCTCGCCAGAAAATGGCGTCCCCAGAATTTCGATGCGGTTGTCGGTCAGCAGGCCGTGGTGCGCACCTTGCGCAACGCGCTGACCCGGAACCGGGTGGCCCATGCCATGCTTTTTTCCGGGGTGCGCGGGGTTGGGAAAACCACCCTGGCGCGGCTCATGGCCAAGGCGCTCAACTGCCGGCAGGGCGAGCCGGATGTGCCCTGCGATCAGTGCGAGTCTTGCCTGGAGATCATGGCCGGCAATGCCATGGATCTGCATGAGATCGACGGCGCCTCCAACCGCGGCATCCAGGAGATCCGCGAACTCAAGGAAAACATCCGTTTTTTTCCCGCCAAGGGCCGCTACAAGATCATCATCATCGATGAAGTGCACATGCTCACCACCGAGGCTTTCAATGCTCTGTTGAAAACCCTGGAAGAGCCGCCCGCCCATGTCTATTTCATGTTCGCCACCACCGAGCTGCACAAGATCCCGATCACCATCCTTTCCCGTTGCCAGCGCTATGAGCTCAAGCGGGTGCCTTTTGTCGAGCTGGTTGCTTTTTTTGCCAGGATCGCCGCAGCGGAAAAAGTCGTGATTTCCCAGCGCGGTCTGGAGATGATCGGGCGGGAGGCCGACGGCAGTGTGCGGGACGGCTTAAGTCTTCTTGATCAGCTTTTTTCCTTTGGCGGGGCTGAGATCAGCGATGGGGATGTGGCCGAGGTTCTGGGGCTGGTCGACCGCCGGATTTATGAAAATCTGGCGCGCGCGCTCCTGGCCGGAGACCTGGCCGGGTGCCTTGATATATTTGAGCAGGGCCAAGCCGCGGGCATGGATCTCAAGCGTTTTGCCGGCGATCTGTTGGGATTCTTCCGATCCTTGCTGATTGCCAAGGTCAAGGCCAGTCCCGAGGATCTGCTGGATATTTCCGATCAGGAACTGGCGGCCATCAAGGATATTGCCGCAGGCGCCAGCCAGGAAACGCTCTATCAGTATTTTTCGCTGTTGCTGAAGGGGAGCGAGGAGATGCAGTACTCTTCCCGGCCGCGCCTTGCCTTGGAAATGGCGTTTGTCCGGGCCACCCAGGCTGGGCAGATCGTGCCGGCGGCTACCCTTCTGGGTCGCCTGGACGGGTTGCTCGCCGGGGCGGGTCCTCTGTCGGAGGGGGTTCCTAGGTCGGGATTTTCCGGCATTGCAACGGCAGAGCCTGAGCCCGCCGGCCCCAAGCCTCTCTCCAGGTCAGCGGTGTCCGCCCATTCTTCCGAAACGGTTTTGGAACAAAAAAAAAATGAAATAGCCGAGGCGTCGGCCCCCGCGCCTGAGCATGACAGGTACCTGCCTCCTGTATCGACGGTTCCTTCCTCAGGCCTGGAGGTAAAAAGGCACTGGGAAGCATTTATTGAGTATGTCAAAGAGCGGAAACGCTGGATGGCGCCAGTGCTGCAACTCTGCGCCATGGCCCGGGATGAAGGAAGCGAGCTGGTCCTGAAATTTGATGACCCTTCCGATTGCAAACTGCTGCAGGAGCATGATAATCTGAAGCTTTTGCAGTCCTTTGCCCTGGATTTTTTTCAGCATGATTTTCGGGTCGTTATCAGGGTGCGTGGCGCTCAGTCTGTCGAGGATTGCGGTGGTGATGAGGCCGAGAGTCTGCTTGCCGATAGGCGTGTTCTGGCCAATGATCCCATGGTGCAGATGACAGCCGAGATTTTTGGCGGGCAGGTCGGAAGTATCCGAACCGGGTCCAAGTAAAACGTTGGTTGAGTCGTAACAACTCAAAAAAACAACGATTTCCGTCACCCCGGCGGAGGCCGGAATCCAGTATTGAGATCAGCTGTAAAAAGGCTGGACCCCGGCCTCCGCCGGGGTGACGAATTTTGCGAGTCCTGTGAAAGGTACAGGGATAGCGGGCGGAGGCGGAAAATGCTTCCTGTGTTTGTGTTCACAGTGTTTGGAAAGTCAATGTCGGAGATATGCGGATGGATATGAAACAGATGGTGAAGCAGGCGCAGCAGTTTCAGCAGCGGCTGACGGAGATGCAGGGGGAATTGGCTGGCAGGCAGGTCAGCGCCTCGGTGGGCGGGGGGATGGTGAGCGCCACGGTGAACGGCAGGCACGAGCTCGTCAGTCTGACCATTGACAAGGAAGTGGTAGACCCTTCGGACCCGCAGATGCTCCAGGATCTTGTGGTCTCGGCGGTGAATGAGGCCATGCGCAAGGCCCAGGCCATGATTGAGGCCGAAATGGCCAAGATCACCGGCGGCATCAAGATTCCGGGGATGTTTTAAGGGATAGGCGCAAGGCTCAAGGTTAAAAGTGCAAGGTGAAGAAATGAAGCCTGAGAAATTGTGTTTGTCCGTTCCTTTCACCTCTTACCTTTCACCTTGGACCTTTTGTATATGAACGTCGTGCCTCCGGCCCTGAGCCGCCTTATTGCCGACCTGAACCGGTTGCCCGGGATCGGCATGAAAACTGCGACCCGGCTCGCTCTCCATATCCTGCGGCGGCCGGCCAGCGAGGCCCAGAGCCTGGCCAGGGATTTGGGGGAGCTGCACCGGAGCATCAGATTGTGCAGCGGCTGTTTCGCCTTTGCGGAAACCGATCCCTGCGGCATCTGTAAGGATTCCGAGCGTGATGGCGGGTTGGTCTGCGTGGTGGAGGAATCCGCGGATCTCATGGCCATCGAGAAGACCGGGGCCTTCAAGGGTAAGTACCATATCCTCCATGGGGTTCTTTCTCCAATGGATGGGATCGGGCCTGAGGAAATCAAGGCGGATGCCTTGCTGGAACGCATCCGCAACCAGCAGGTGCGGGAGGTGCTGATCGCCACCAGCTCCACCGTGCCCGGAGAGGCGACGGCCGCCTATCTCATCAAGCGGTTGCAGGAGGAGGCGGCGGTCAAGGTGACCAGGCTGGCCTGCGGGATTCCCATGGGCATGGACATAAAATATGCCGATGAGCTCACGCTCAGCCGGGCCATTGAATCCCGGAAGGATACCTGTTCCTGAGGGCGGAAGCCCTTTCTGGATAGGGGCTGTCTGAGCTATTCCGGATGAGCGCTAATCTTCGGCAAGACGTTATTTGTACATAGGACAATCCCTGCGAAATCCCTCCTCTCCCCCGCTTTGGTGGGGGAGAGGGAATTTGCGGAAGATTGACACTCATCTGGAAACTATTTGTCCTTGACACTGGGGCGAATTGTTGGTAATTGGTTGCCGTTTGGAAGGTTTGTCTTAAAGAGACAAGGGGCTGTCGCCAATGGCGGCGTGCTCATTATTTTTTTAGGCGCGTAGCTCAGTTGGTTAGAGCGCTTGCCCGACACGCAAGAGGTCGGCGGTTCGAATCCGCCCGCGCCTACCAGAAGAACATCCACTCTATCGTGACGTCGCAAGGCCTGGCAGGGGGATTTTTTTGCCAGACCTTATTGTGCAGGCAGATTGACCAGGTCAATGTGCTTGTTTTTGTTTGTGCATTTGCGGAAAGGCTGATCCAACAACCATGACGGAAATATCCCTCACCCTTCCTTCCGGGGAGCAGAAAACGATCCCCGCGGGGACCACGGTGGCCGAGGCCCTGAAAGAGCTGGTTTCCAACAAGGAGCGCAAGCAGACTATTGCCGCCCGGTTGGATGACAGGCTGGTGGATCTTTCCATGCCCATCACTGCCGCTGCCGCCTTTTCGCCCATAACCATTGACAGCCCCGAGGCCTTGGAAATTCTCCGGCACAGCGCGGCCCATGTCATGGCCGAGGCCGTTCTTGCCCTGTTCGGCAAGGAGGTGCAGGTTGCCATCGGGCCTGCCATCGCCGATGGATTTTACTATGATTTCGACCGGGCGGAGCCGTTCACCCCGGACGATCTCGTGCGCATTGAAGAAAAAATGCAGGAGCTTGTCGCTCTCGCCGCTCCTTTTTCCCGGGAGACCATGTCTTCCGCCCAGGCGATTGCGCTTTTTGAAAAGAGCGGGCAGCGCTACAAGGTTGAACTGCTGAAAGACCTTGGCGCCGAGACGGTCTCGCTGTACCGGCAGGGAGATTTTGTTGATCTCTGCCGTGGCCCGCATCTGCCGCATGCCGGCTGGATCAAGGCCGTAAAAGTGATCAAGTTGGCCGGCGCCTATTGGCGTGGCGATGAAAAAAACCAGATGCTCCAGCGCATCTATGGCACGGCGTTTTTTGACCCCAAGGATCTGAAGGCCTATCTTCTCCAGATTGAAGAGGCGAAAAAGCGCGATCACCGGAAGCTCGGCAAGGAGCTGGAGTTGTTTGCCGTCTCCGATCAGGTCGGGCCGGGTCTGATTCTGTGGCAGCCCAAGGGGGCATTGCTCCGGAAGATCATCGAGGACCACTGGCGCGAAGAACATTACAAAAACGGCTACGAGTTGCTGTTTACTCCGCACATTGCCCGGCGCGACATGTGGAAAACCAGCGGCCATCTCGATTTTTACGGGGAGAACATGTTTTCCCCCATGGAGATCGAAGAGGTGAGCTATCAGCTCAAGCCGATGAATTGCCCGTTTCATATCGGCGTCTATAATACGCGCAAGCGCAGCTACCGGGAATTTCCCCTGCGCTGGTGCGAGCTGGGCACCGTGTACCGCTTCGAAAAAACCGGCGCTTTGCATGGATTGATGCGGGTGCGCGGCTTTACCCAGGACGATGCCCATATTTTCTGTCGTCCCGATCACCTGGAAGAGGAGATCTTCAATATCCTTGACCTGAACCTGCACATCCTCAAGACCTTCGGTTTTGAAAGCTATGAGGTGTATCTCTCCACCAGGCCGGAAAAATCCGTGGGCAGCGACGAGCACTGGGATCAGGCCACCGGTGCCCTGAAGCTGGCCCTGGAAAAAAAGGGTTTGGCGTATGCGATCGATCCTGGCGAAGGGGTGTTTTACGGGCCGAAAATCGATATCAAGATCAAGGATGTTCTGGGGCGGAGCTGGCAATGCTCCACCATCCAGGTGGATTTCAACCTGCCCGAACGCTTTGAGATGACCTATACCGGGGAAGACGGCAAGGAGCATCAGCCGATCATGATCCACCGGGCGCTCATGGGTTCGCTGGAGCGGTTTATCGGGGTGCTCATCGAGCATTATGCCGGCGCCTTTCCGGTGTGGCTTGCCCCGGCGCAGGCCAGGATTATGAACATCACCGACGCGCAGAGCGGTTACGCGGAAGAGGTGTATGCCGAGTTGCGCCGGGCTGGGGTGCGGGTTGAAAAGGATCTCCGCAACGAAAAGCTTAATTACAAGATTCGCGAAGCCCAGATGCAGAAGATTCCCTACATGCTGATCATCGGCGACAAGGAAGTGGAAGCGCGTCAGGTCACGGTGCGGTTGCGCAACGGCGACAATCTGCCGGCCATGTCGATCCCCGAGTTTGCGGCCTTGATTGCCGGGGAAAATGAGGCAGGTCGAACTGGTGCTTGCAATAGCTAGGTGATTCAGAGTATTATGATATATTTCAGCGTGCGGATGCGTTGCGTCAGGTGCGGTGTTTTAAGAATCATGTGTGCGGAGGTATGAGTATCAAAGGGAAAAAAGTTGGCGACCGACCAGAGCGGGAAGTGCGGGCCAGAATCAACCACGAGATTGATTGCAAGGAAGTCCGTCTCATTGATGAGGAAGGGCAGCAAGTAGGGGTCGTGCCTGTTCGCGAAGCGCTGGCAAAGGCCGAAGCGGCAGGGCTTGATCTTGTGGAACTCTCTGCTGCGGCCGATCCTCCTGTTTGCCGGATCATGGATTTTGGCAAATTCCGTTACGAGCAGTCCAAGAAGCAACAGGAAGCCAAGAAGAAACAGACGGTTATCGAGGTCAAGGAGATCAAGCTGAGGCCCAAGACCGAGAAGCATGATCTTGAATTCAAGATCAAGAATATCAAGAAGTTTCTGCAGCAGAAGAACAAGGTGAAGATCACCCTGCGTTTCCGCGGCCGCGAGATCGTTTATGCCGACACCCTCGGCATGGAGGTCTTGAACAAGGTGGTAGAGGAATTGAAGGAAGACGCGGTTATCCTGCAGTCCCCCAAGATGGAAGGGCGGCAGATGGCCATGTTTGTGGGGCCGAAATAACGTAACCGTCCAGCAGCGCCGCCTCTGCGTTGTTATCAGCCTGCCCATGTGCGCCAGCACACGTCGCAGGCTTCTGCTTAGCAGCTACGGTACTGCTGAACGATTACAATGGGATGTTTAAGCCTGATTTTGGGTTTTAGCTGAGTCCGGGTAGTTACAAAGGGAGAACACCATGCCGAAGATGAAAACAAACAGAGGGGCTGCCAAGCGGTTCAAATGCACTGGCACCGGCAAGATTGTACGCCGCAAGGCTTTTACCAGCCATATCCTCACCAAGAAGAGCACCAAGCGGAAAAGAAATCTGCGCCAGGCCGGGATTGTTGACGACACCAATCTCAAGGGGATCAAGCGTCTGTTGCCCTACATGTGAAAACCGGCAGGATTGATAGTCCGCCTCAAGACGATTACCAGTGTAAATACTGCCGGCGCCGAGAAAGCGTCGGAGAATGACAATAAGGAGAAGTACGATGCCTCGCGTAACACGTGGATTTAAAGCGCGCCGGAGAAGAAAAAAGGTTTTGAATTTGGCCAGTGGCTTTATCGGCGGGCGGAACCGTCTGTATAGGACGGCAACGGAAGCCGTGGACCGGGCGCTGGTCTATGCCTACCGCGATCGCCGTCAGAAAAAGCGAGATTTCCGGAAATTGTGGATTGTGCGTATCGGTGCGGCTTGCCATGAAAACGGCACGACCTACAGCCGGATGATGGGCAGCTTGAAGAAAGTGAATGTTGAGTTGGACCGCAAGGTTCTCGCCAATCTGGCAGTTCTTGATCCGGGGGCTTTTTCCCAGGTTGCCAAGCTGGCTGGCGTCAGCAACTGATTGTTGCCGTGCCCTCCGCCATGCCCAGCATGCAGGAAGAACTCCTTCGCCTGAAAGCCGCTGCCGGTGAAGAGCTCGCCGCAATCTCCACGATCGGCGAGCTCGAACCGTTCAGGGTGAAATACCTGGGCCGGAAGGGGGAGTTTACCCTTGTTATGCGCCAATTGGGGCAGGCTCCTCCCGAGGAGCGCCCAAGGCTCGGGCAACTGGCAAACGAGATCAAGCAGGAGCTGGAAACCGCATATGCTTCGCGGGAAGCTCTCCTTGCCGATGCCGGCAGCGCTTCAGCCCAAGCCACCCTAGATCTGACTCTGCCAGGTAGGGCGCTGCCTTTTGGCAAGCTGCATCCGGTGACCCAGGTCATGGACGCGGTGTGCTCCATTTTCGAGGGGTTGGGCTTTGCGGTGGCCGAAGGGCCGGATGTCGAGGTTGATTTTTATAATTTTGAGGCCTTGAACATCCCTCCGCATCACCCGGCCCGGGCCATGCACGACACCTTCTATATCAGTGACAGCCTGCTGCTCAGAACCCATACCTCGCCCATGCAGGCCAGAATCATGGAGAAGGAGCAGCCGCCCCTGCGGATGATCGCGCCGGGCAAGGTGTACCGCTGTGATTCGGATATCACCCATACCCCCATGTTTCATCAGGTGGAAGGGTTTCTCGTTGACCGTCATATCTCCTTCGCCGACCTCAAGGGCGTGCTTTCGGTGTTCATCACCAGAATGTTCGCGGAAAACACCCCCATCCGTTTTCGTCCCAGCTTTTTCCCCTTTACCGAGCCCAGCGCCGAGGTTGATATCGGTTGCGTGATTTGCGGCGGCAAGGGGTGCCGGGTGTGCAAGCAGACAGGCTGGCTCGAGATTCTCGGTGCCGGCATGATTGATCCGGAGGTTTTTAAAAAGGTCGGTTACGATTCGGAAGAGTACAGCGGCTTTGCCTTTGGCCTTGGGATCGAACGGATTGCCATGTTGAAGTACGGCATCACCGATATCCGGCTGTTCTACGAAAACGACCTGCGTTTTCTTGCCCAGTTTTAGGAGCCGTTACTGAGTATTTATCGCCGTTGCCGCTGATGCTGCTGCGGCCCTGTATGCCGTTTTTTTTCAACGGCTTAAGCCTTTTTTCGGGCGACGACCATAAGACACTATCCATGAAGTTTACGCTCAACTGGTTGCGCGAATACATTGACACCGACCTGGAGCCGGCACGGATTGCCGACCACCTCACCATGCTTGGCCTTGAGGTGGACGCCTGCGTGCCGTGCTATCCCGACTTGACCGGGGTTGTGGTAGCCAGGATCGAGGCGGTTTGCCCCCATCCCAACGCGGACAAACTGGTGCTCTGTGACGTGAATGCGGGACAGGGACTCACCAGGGTGGTGTGTGGCGCTCCCAATGCGCGCGCCGGGCTGGTGATACCTCTTGCCTTGCCCGGTGCGGTTTTGCCCGGGGGCTTCACCATCAAACCGGCCAAGATTCGCGGGGAGGAATCCTGCGGCATGCTCTGTTCCGCCAAGGAGCTCGGGATTGCCGAGGATCAGGCCGGAATCATGGAATTGGCCGCGGATCTTCAGCCGGGAGTGGCGTTGAGCAAGGCCTTGGGTCTGGTTGACACCATGATCGAGGTCGATCTCACCCCCAACAGGCCCGATTGCGCCAGTGTCCTGGGAATTGCCCGGGAGGTGGGCGGGGTGATCGGCAAGCGGATCAAGCCGCCGGTCGAGGCGCCCCCCGCACTGTCCGACGAGAAACTGCCCTTCAGCGTGGAGGTTGAATCCGTTGCCGATTGTCCGCGGTATGCCGCCCGGCTCGTCAGGAAGGTAAAGATCGGGCCTTCGCCCTGGTGGCTGCGGCAGCGCTTGCTGGCCGTGGGCATGCGTCCGATCAACAATATCGTCGATATCACCAACTTTGTCATGCTGGAGTATGGACAGCCCCTGCACGCTTTTGATTTTAACAAGCTTGCCGGGGGCAAGATCGTGGTCCGGCGGGCGAGGGTTGGCGAGAGTCTTGTTACCCTGGACGGAAACGAGCACCAGCTTGAACCAGAGATGCTGATGATCTGCGATGCCAAGCGGCCGGTGGCCCTGGCCGGGATCATGGGCGGGGCCAATTCCGAGGTTGATGCGGAGACCGCGGATATTCTGCTGGAAAGCGCCTGTTTTTCCGCCATTGGCATCCGCCGCACCGCCGGAAAGCTCAAGATGAGCACCGAGGCCTCCTACCGTTTCGAGCGGGGCGTTGATCCGCAGGGTGTCCCCCGCGCCATGGAACGGGCTGTGCAGCTTATCGCCGCCCTGAGCGGCGGGGAAATTGTCGAAGGCGGCGTGGATTGCCTGGACGGGGTCATCGCCCCGGCTCCCATCATCTTGCGTGGGAAGCGGACGCGTGCCCTGCTGGGCATGGATCTAACCCTGGAGCGGATCGGCGCTGCCCTTGCCGGTATTGAAATTGACGTGGAAAAACTCGATGACGACACCCTGCGGGTGACGCCCCCGAGTTTTCGGGTTGATCTTGAGCGGGAGGTTGACCTCATTGAAGAGGTGGCCCGGATTGTGGGCTACAACCTGTTGCCAACCACCCTGCCCATGGTGCCCATGAGTTTTTCCGAGCAGGACCCCCTCCGGGAACTGCGGAAAAATCTTGCCCAGACCCTTACCGCCCTGGGTTTTTATGAGGCAATCAACTACAGCTTCGTGACCCCGCAGCATTGTGATCTGCTGGGGTTGGCTGCGGACGATGCGAGAAGGCAGTCCGTGCATCTCTTGAATCCTCTGGCGGAAGATCAGAGTGTGTTGCGGACCACGCTTTTGCCCGGGCTTCTTGAGAGCCTGCGCCGCAATGTGAATCACCAGAGCCATGATGTCCGGCTTTTTGAGATCGGCAAGGTCTTTCATCCTCAGGGAAGCAGGCAGCCTGAGGAACCTTTCCGGCTGGCCGCGGTCATCTCCGGCCGCCGCAATCCCGGTGCCCCTGTGTTGTATGCCGGGGAAATCCAGGCAGACATCTTCGATGTGAAAGGGGTTGTGGCGCAGATTATTGGCAGCCTCCGACTCGGCGCGGCAATCACCTGTCAACCTTGCATTACCGGACAGGAACTCCCCTTTGCCGAACCGGGTAGTGTTCTGGCGATCAAAGGAGAAAAGGAAATATTGGGTTGGTGCGGAGCTTTTTCCCAGAAAACACTGAAGGCTTTTGGCGTCAAGCAGCAGGCCTTCTTTGTGGATCTCGACCTTGCCGCGTTTGTCGGTTTTTCCCCGCAGGCAAAAAACTTTGCCCCGTTGCCAAAATTTCCCCTTGTGAAATGGGACATGGCTCTCATGGTGCCGGAGGGAGTTGCCGCAGGAGAAATGCTTTCCGCAATCCATGGATGCGGCGAGAAGCTCATCGAAAGAGCTGAGATCTTTGATGTGTTTCAGGGTAAAAATATTGAGGCCGGCAAAAAGAGTGTTGCTATTTCCATCACGTATCGCGCATTTGACCGGACCCTGGACGACGAAACAGTTGGCAAGATTCACCAGAAAATTATCGAGATGATGATTTCCCGTTTTAACGGGCAGTTACGTGAGGCATGAGAGATGAAACGATCCAACCTTACCAGAAAAGAACTGGCGCAAACCATCAACGAGAAGATGGGGTTTTCACAGCGGAGCGCCGGCGAGATGGTTGATGCTGTTTTTGATGCGCTCAAGAAAACCCTGCTGCAGGGCGAGGCCATCAAGATTGTGCAGTTCGGCACCTTCACCGTGCGGAAGAAATCCTCGCGGGTGGGTCGTAATCCCCGGACCGGTGAAACCATGGAGATCTCCAAGCGGCACATGGTATCCTTCCGGCCCAGCAAAGTGGTTCGGGAGAATCTGAACAAGGAATAAAGGAACAGAGTGACCAAGCCATCTTGCGAGACTTTTGATGATGGTCAAAGTGGAGCCCAGATTCTTCCAGGGATTCCTGACAAGCGCTATTTTAAGATTGGTGAGGTGTGTGCGATAACCGGGGTGAAGCAGCATGTGCTTCGCTACTGGGAGTCGGAATTCAGGATTCTCCAGCCGCAGCGGGCCCAGTCCAAGCAGCGGCTCTATCGTCGGGTGGATGTTGAAACGGTCCTGGCGATCAAAAGGCTTCTTAAGGATGAGGGCTTTACCATTACCGGCGCAAAAAAAGCCCTGGCGCGGGGCGGAAACGGCCAGGAAAGCGACAGCGTTGCCCGCGAAGTGGTGCAGGAGTTGCCGCTGAAACCGGCGGATATTTTCATGCAGGTCAAGGCGGAGTTGTTGGCCTTACAGAAAATTCTCGAGGAATAAGGTCGTTGGGGTGAGTCCAGCTTGACAGGTGCTTCCGGTCGTGCTAAATAGGGGCCAACCTGTTCGATGGTTTACATATTTTTGTCGGGATGTAGCGCAGTCTGGTAGCGCACTTGAATGGGGTTCAAGGGGCCGGAGGTTCGAATCCTCTCATCCCGACCAGCGATAGTACAGAGGTTAGCCGTTTTCGGCTAACCTCTTTTTTTTGAGTCGAAATTGCCCCGCACTCACACCTCCTGGTGTTCCTTTGCCCCAGCCTTGAACATAAACGCGCACCAGAGCAGCGGCGCATAAGCGATCAGCAGTCCGGCCAGGCCTGGGAGCGCGCCCTTGGCCACCAGGAGCGCCAGGGGCAACAACCAGAGAAGATTAATCAGCCCCACCGCGATGGAGACATGCCGGTGCGCGGAAAAACGACGGGCTGCGTACTGGTAGGCGTGACTGCGATGAGCTTCATAAACGGGCTCTCTCCGGATTGCCCTCCGCACTAAAGTTGTGGTGGCGTCGACAATGAAAACCCCGAGGAGGATGAGCCAGCACCAGAACAGTTCCGGCTCACTCTGGCCCGCCTGAATCGAGAGAAGCCCCAAGGTCAGGCCCAGGAAACCGCTGCCGGCATCTCCCATGAAGATCTTGGCCTTGGGGAAATTCCAACAGAGAAATCCGGCCACCGCGGAAAGCAGCAATACAGGCGAGAGCCAGTTCTGCCCGTCAGGGGCGGAGAGCACAGAGGCAACGCCTCCGCCCAGACAGACCGTGATCGCCTCAATGCCGGCGATACCATCAATGCCGTCCATGAAATTGTACAGATTCAGCAACCAGACAAGATAGAGGGCGGCGAGCAGATAGCCGACCCAGCCGAGATAGACCAGGTGCCCGAAAACAGGAAGAGGGGGCAGCGTCCCTAACCAGGAAAGGCCCCAGGCAGCCCCGAGAAAATGGGCGCATAAGCGCCATCTCGCGGGGATATGCCGGCGATCATCCAAGAAACCCACGCCGGCAACCAACCCTCCGGCGCCGGACAGGGCCACCAATGCATGGGTCGGCAGAAAACCGGTCAACCACAGGGAGAACAGCCCGGGGAGAAAGGTTAAGACAATGGCCAGCCCCCCTGCCCGCGGAGTCGGAATGGTGTGAGAGCTCCTGCTGTTGGGAACATCAAAAAGATTGCTCGATGCGGCGTAGCGCCGGATAACCCCGGTCAGCAACAGGGAGCACCCTGCGACAAGAGGGAAAATTACCCAAGGATTCATCAGGGTAGCCATGGTTTCATTGCACGCACTGCGCCTTCGGGTCGAACAGGCTAAAGCCTGACGCGGCATCCATGGCCTGGGACATGATGTCCAGGTAGTCGTCCCGGAAAGCGGTTTGGGGAAAAGGGGTGTCTTGGGCCGTGAAATTGCAGGCATGTTCCCGGCAGTATTTCCCCCGGGTCGCGTAGTTGAGGATTATGCGGGGGATGTCGTAATGGTGGATGGTATTCTGACGCACGGGGCGGCCGTTTTCGATAATGTAGATCCGGTTGAGAAAGGTGGCGCCCATTTTCCCGCCAAGATAGTTGAGATCCTGGTAGGTTTGGATTCCCGAGAGGCTTGGCAGGTGGTCGCTCACCAGGATGATCAGCGACTTCGGGTCTGCCGCGATCAATCCTTTTACATAGGCGGCGATGGCTTCGGTGCGGTAGTAGTACTGGTTGGCGGCTTTCTCCAAGCCTTCGTCCTGGAATTTTTCAAGCATTGTAATGGCCTTGGGGCGTTTGCTCAGGTTGAGATCGTGGGGGGAGTGGCCGTACATGCCGATAACGTAGTTGAAGATGGGGAGCGTCGGATTGTCCCTGATCCGTTTGGCGATGAATTCCAGGTTTTGGGAGAGAAGCACCCCGTCGAACATGTAATTTTCGTCCGTCACGTCGCCTGCGGCGAAATAGGTGTCGTAGCCCGCGGAGAATTCCTGGGGGTAGTACATTTTTTCAAAGCCGATACCGGCGTAGGCTTTGGTGGAGTTGAAAAAATCGGGCTTGTAGGAGTTGGTGGCGTGGGTCTCGTAACCGCCCAGGGAGAGGATGCGGGGGAGGCAGGGAGTTTTGGCCCCGGTGAACACATCAAACTCGATGCCGGAAAATTCCCGCAGGGCCGGAGCTCCGCAGAGAACCTCGAACTCGGCCTGCGCCGTGCCTCCGGCAAAGACCGGGGAGATGGAAAACCCCCCCTTTTTTGCCAGAAGCTTGCTGAAGTCGGGATGAGCCGGGTTGCGTGAAAAACGGGCATTCTTTAAAAGCCCAGGGTCCAGAAAGCTCTCAAGGACGATCAGGTGAATATTTCTTTTTTCCGGCTGCTCTGTGAGTTCATTGATCACTTTGTCGAAATTAATCAAGGCAGCGGGGGTTATCTGGTGCCCGGCAATCTTTTTGTGGTAGCTTTTCCGCTTGGCCTCATTGTAGAGCATCATGCTCAGGCGCCCATTGTTGCGGGCGCTGAACATGTCGGAATAGACGACGATTTCCTGCTGTGTTTTCTGGAAGGCGGTCATGAAAAAATCCGGGGTTATTTCCACCATCAGCAGCAAGGCCACAAGGGGCAGTGAGGCCACGACCGACGCAAGCCGCCGGGGCGGGAATTCAAGGAGGGCGAGAAAGGCCAGGAGGGGAATCCCGATCAGCGCCCCGATCAACACGAGGCCCAGGGGGGAGAGAACCTGCAGCATCTCCGGCAGCTCGGTGATTTCGGTGATCCGCAGCATCCTGCCAAACATGCGGTAATAGACGTCGAACACGCCATACAGCAGAACGAGCGGCGCCGCAGCCACCAGCGGTTGCAGGCGGGATGAACGAAGGAGTTGATTGAACAAGAAATAGAGATAGAGGAGCAGGGGGATTTCCAGGCGCCAGGCAGGCAGCAAGGCCGGCAGGCCGCCGGTTTGCTGAAGAATCTCCGTGCCGCCGAGAAGAAAGAGCAGGAACAGGGTATAGCGGTTTGCCACGATTTTCAGCCAGGAGCGATATGGGGGCACGGTTGGGATCATGGTTGTGTGTGTGGGAGAAAAAAACTCGCTGCCGGCGAGTCCGGCATATTCCGGACAAAAGTGCCTCATCCCCGGAAAAAACAGGGCAGAAAACTATACCACACCGACCAGCCTGCCCGCACATATTCTTTTTTCGCGGAAGGCGTCCGTTCTCTAGGGAACCTTGAAAAATCAACTTCCTGTTGATTTTTCAAGCCGCAAAACCAAAACAAGTTTTGCCTTTGCTCACATTTTCAGCAACGTAAGTGGCTGAAAATGACGGGGTGTCCTTGCCCCGCACAGGAGCCTTGAATTTTTCAAGGCTCCCTCTACTCTTCCATGGTCGCCGATGAAGAGCTATACTGAACAGCGACTGGCAGCCCAGCCAACGGGGTTTCTGTTTTCCGGGAGACATAGCATGCTTGGTGCAAGAACAGTATCGGAGGTTTGAAAAGAGGGTTTTTATGGGTAAGGATAAAATTTTTGCAACCCCGCAGGGTACGGTGGCCGATTTCAGGTTTGACGCAAAAACCGCGGCGGTATTTGACGACATGCTGGTCCGTTCGGTGCCGTTTTATCTCGAAGTGCAGAGGATGGTGTCCGAGCTGGCAAGGGATTTCGCCGTGCCGGGCACCAATGTCTATGACCTGGGCTGTTCCACCGGGACAACCCTTATCCAGCTTGATCAGGATCTTCCCGAGGGAGTCCGCCTGGTGGGCTGCGACTCCTCCGAGGAAATGTTGCGAAAGGCGGGGGAAAAAATAGAGGCGCATGGCATGCGACATGAGTACGCCCTCGCCTGTCAGGATCTCAACCGGGGGGTGGAGGTCGAAAACGCCTCGGTGGTGATCATGAACCTTACCCTGCAGTTCGTCCGGCCGCTGAACCGGGATAGGCTTATCCGGAGGATTGCCAAGGGGATCAACGGGGACGGCTGCCTGATCCTGATCGAGAAGGTGCTGAGTCGGGATTCGC
Source organism: Pseudomonadota bacterium (assembly GCA_018830485.1). Lineage (GTDB taxonomy): Bacteria > Desulfobacterota > Desulfobulbia > Desulfobulbales > Desulfurivibrionaceae > Thiovibrio. Next base: position 88,288 of record JAHJRQ010000025.1, read on the forward strand.
TTCTGAACCGGTTCTTTCTCAAGTATTACTATGACTTCAAGGAGGCAAACGGGTACAGCAAGCTAGAGATCAGCCAGAAACGCGAAGCGCTGGAGAATGTTCTCATCCCCTACCGGGTACAGGAAAACGAGGAACTGGTCCTGAAAAACGGCTTCAGTTCCTGCGAGATCTTTTTTAAGTGGTACAATTTCTGCGGGTACATTGTGCGCAAGGGGACAGAGTAGCCCCAGCCCCGCAAGGTCCCGCAGGCGGCGCCGCACCCTTACTCGTCGTAGAGCTCCGGCGTGTGGCGGATGATCTGGGCATCCACCAGATAGATGACATCCTCGGCGATGTTGGTGGCATGGTCGGCGATGCGCTCCAGATGCCTCCCCACGGAGAGAACATGCATGAGGGTGTTTACCTGCTCTGCATCGGTGATGAGCATCTCCTTGATCTGAGCGTACATCTCCCGGTTCATGGCGTCCATGGTGTCGTCCGCAGCCCGGATATGGTGGGCCAAGCGCACGTCATGGTTGATCAGGGCGTCGATGCTTTCCGTGACCATTTTTTCGGCAAGAGCGACCATGGCGGTCAGGTCAAAGGGGATTTTAAACTGATCCTGGCCGGCGAGGAACAACCCCCGTTCGGCGATGTTCACCGCCAGATCCCCGATCCGCTCCAGATCGCTGTTGATTTTCAGCACCGCCACGATGAAGCGCAGATCGATGGCCACCGGCTGATACAGGGCGAGGATCTTCAGGCAATCCTCCTCGATCTCCACCTCCATGTCGTCGATTTCCCGGTCCCCCTTGATCACCGCGTTTGCCTTGACCGGATCACGGTTGATCACCGAAAGCGTGGCCTGGTAAACCCGGTCTTCCACGGCTTCGCCCATGGCGATGATCTTTGCCTTCAGTTTCTCGATGTCGTGCTGCATGTGTTTTGGCATAGTTTCACTCCACGCTGTAACTATTCAGTTCACCAGGGGGACAAAAAATTCGTTAACTCTGATATTGTAATCGTTCGGCAACATTGCAGATGCGCGAAAGAGGTCTGCCCGCTATACGCATGGTCTGCGGGGCAGGCCGATGACAAAGCTGATGCGGTGTTGCCGAACGATTACGCTCATCCGAAGCGCCCGGTTATGTAATCTTCTGTCTGTTTCTGCCGAGGGTTGGTGAATATTTTCGGGGTTGCATCGCATTCAATCAGGCCGCCTTCGTAGAAAAAGGCGGTGTAATCGGAAACCCGGGCTGCCTGCTGCATATTGTGGGTGACGATGACGATGGTGTAGTTGGTGCGCAGCTCGCCGATCAGATCCTCGATCCGCATGGTGGATTTGGGGTCCAGGGCCGAGGCCGGTTCGTCCATGAGCAGGATCTTCGGCCCGACCGCCAGGGCGCGGGCGATGCAAAGCCGTTGCTGCTGGCCGCCGGAAAGACCCATGGCGTTGGCGTGCAGCCGGTCCTTGACCTCGTCCCAAATGGCGGCCTGTTGCAGGCTCTGTTCGACGATCTCCGCCAGCCGTTTGGGATCTTTTTCGCCGTGAATCCTGGGGCCGTAGGCAACATTGTCGAAGATGGACTTGGGGAAGGGGTTTGATTTTTGGAACACCATCCCCACCTCCTTGCGCAGTTCCACGACATCGGTGCCCGGCGCATAGATATCCTTCTGGTTGATGGTGATTGTCCCCTCAACCCGGCTGTGGGGTATGGTGTCGTTCATCCGGTTCAGGCAGCGCAAAAAGGTGGATTTGCCGCAGCCCGACGGCCCGATCAGGGCAGTGACGTGCTTGGCCGGGATCAGGAGGGAAATGTCAAAAAGCGCCTGGGTCGGCCCATAAAAAAAATCGACCTGGCTGGCGGTGATGACCATCTCCATATCTGTTGGATAAATAGACTGTTCTACCATCGGTATTTTTTCCTGAAATGGGTTCGGATGAGTATCGCGCCGAGGCTTAAGCCCAGAACCAGCAGGAGGAGAATCAGGGCGGTGCCGTACTGCATGTGTCTGATCCGATCCGCCTCCGGATGCTGGGTGGCAAGGATGTACAGGTGATAGGGCAGGGCCATGACCTGATCAAAAACGGATTTTGGCAGCCTGGGGAGATAAAAGGCGGCCACGGTCAGGAGGATGGGGGCGGTTTCCCCGGCGGCCCGGCCGATGCCCAGGATCGAGCCGGTTATCATGCCGGAAAGGGAGTAGGGCAGGATGTTGGTGCGGATCATCTCCCATTTGGTGGCTCCCAAGGCCAGGCTTGCATCGCGAAACCCCTTGGGCACGGCGCGCAGCGACTCTTCGCTGGCCACGATGATGGTGGGCAGCACCATGCAGGCCAGGGTCAGGCTGCCCGCCAGGATGGAGGGGCCGAAGCCGCAGAAGAGCACAAAGATGCCGAGGCCGAACAGGCCGAAGACGATGGACGGCACCCCGGCCAGGGTGACGATGGCCAAGCGGATCAGGGTGTTGAACCGATTCTGCTCCGCATACTCGGCAAGATAGATCGCCCCGCCGATGCCCAAGGGCAGGGAAACGGCGATGGTGCCTATCACCAGATAAAAGGTGCCGACAATGGCTGGGAAGATGCCGCCCGCTGCCCCGCTTCTCCGGGGAAAGCTGCTGATAAACTGCCAGTTGAGGGCTGTGGCCCCATGCCGGATGATGTCAAAGAGGATATAGCCGATCACCAGGACAATGGCGTAGGTGATGAGCCGCAGGGCGAGAAGAATGAATGTATCGGCGGTGTTGTTCGTCTTCATTTGTCGGCCTCGCAGCGCACGAACACGATGAAACCACGAAAAGTTGCTCCGCCGACGGTGCGGGCTTGCTTCTTTTTGCTGGCGTTCAATGGACCTGCGCCTTGGCTCTTCTTTTGCGAGATCGTCTTCATTTCATCATGCCGTATTTCTTCAGCACGCGCTGTGCAATGATGTTGAGGAAAAAGGTGATGACCAGCAGGATGATCCCGATCCAGAAAAGCGCCTGATAATGGACGCTGCCGAAGGGCACTTCGCCCATCTCCGCGGCAATGGTGGCGGTCATGGTCCGCACCGAGGCCAGGGGGGAGGCGGTGAGGATCGCCGAATTGCCGGTGACCATCAGCACCGCCATGGTTTCTCCGATAACCCTGCCGATGCCGAGCATCACCGCGGCCACGATCCCCGGCAGGGCTGCGGGCAGGGTAACCCGGAAGATGGTCTGCAGATGGCTGGCCCCCAGCGCCAGGGATGCGTTTTTCAGGGCGTAGGGCACGCTGACCAGGGCATCCTCCGACAGGGAGATGATGGTGGGGATGGCCATGAGCGAGAGGAGCAGGGCGCCGGTCAGGGCGGTGAGCCCGGTGTTGAGGCCGAAGAGTGTTTTAATGAGGGGGGCCACCACCAGCAGGCCGAAAAAACCCAAAACCACAGAAGGGATGCTGGCCAGAATTTCAATGAACGGCTTGAGAACCTCCCGTTCGGCAGGGCGGGCGATTTCCGCGATGTATATCGCCGCCAGCACGGAGATGGGCACCGTGACCAGCATGGCCAGGGCGGTTACCAGGGCCGAGCCGGAAAGCAGCGGGCCGACGCCGAAATGCTCCTCCTGGAAGGAGACCGGAATCCACTGGCTGCCCAGAAGCTTGCCCAACCCGGGACTCAGCGCAAAAGGTCCGGCCTCCTTGAACAGGAAGAGGAAGATTAGGCAGACGACAAGAACGCTGGTCGAGGCGGCGCTGACCAGCAGCAACCGCATCGCCTTGTCTGTTATGAAGAGCCTACGAGACCGGGACATATCCCGTTTCTCTCACGATTTGCTGACCTGCCGGGCTCAGACAGAAGTCGATGAACTGTTGCGCAGTTTTCGTCGGCGTCCCGTTGGTGTAAAAGAACAGCGGCCGGGAAACAGCGTATGCTCCGGAGCGGACCGTCTCCTCGGTGGGGAGCACCGGGTTGGGCTGGTCAGCACCCTGAACGCCCAGGGTTTTCACGGAGGTTTTCGCCTCGGCGGCAAAACCCAAGCCCACATAGGCTATAGCCCCTCGGTCGGCGGCCACGGACTGCACCAATGCCGAGGTGCCGGCCAGCAACCGGGCGGACGAGCTGAAATCCTCCTTGTTCAGGACATGCTCCTGGAAGAAAACAAAGGTGCCGGAGCTTGACTCGCGGGACAAGAGAAGGATGGGTGTGTCGGAGCCGCCGACCTCCTTCCAGTTGGTCACTTTTCCTGTATAGATCAATCGAAGCTGGTCGATGGTCAGGCTGTTCACCGGATTTTCCGGATGCACGACCATGACGATGCCGTCTCGGGCCACAGAAATTTCCACCGGGGAAATGTTCCTTTCCTTGGCCATGTTTTGCTCTTTTTCCTTCATTCCCCTGGAAGCGGCGCAGATATCGGTGGTGCCGTTGATCAGGGAGGCAATGCCGGTGCCCGAGCCGCCGCCGGTTACGGAAACGTCAATGTCGGCATGGGCTTTCATGAATTCTTCCGTCCAGGAGCTGACCAGGTGTACCATGGTGTCCGAACCCTTGATGGAAAGGGTTTGAACCGGGGCGGATTGCTGCGAGGGGCCTGAGTCGCAACCGGTTATCGCCGCTGCGAGCAGCAGGCCAAGGGTCAAGGCAACTTTTTTCATGATTTCCTCCGGAGGCGGTCGACATGATGGTTGATGTGGTTCCAGCGAAAAATGCGTGGGTCGGTGTTTGTAGCCAAGTGATTTTAGGGAAGCCGGACGCATTACATCCTGCACAGCCCCGATACCAGAGATCCGGGGTGTTTGTCACTATAAAATTATACCGAAGAGTGTCCGCAGCACCTGCAAAAAAAATCAGCCGGTTCGGTCCACATGGAAGAGGACGGCAATGATGATCAGGGTGCCGGCCAGCAGCCAGCCGGGGCCGAAAAGCCACAGGGCCAGGGGGACGGACAGGTAGTAGCCCCGCATCCCCAAGGTATAGTGGGCCGCGCCGTACTGGATTGTTTCGACCACCGAGGCAGGGGGAGATGAGGCCGGATCCGAGGGGGCGTTGATCATGAAGCCCAGATGGTTGTAATAGCGGATGGCCATGGTGAAGTTGAAGAAGGCGAAGAAAAAGTCCACCGAGAGGATGAGCAGCTTGATCTGGTGCAGGCTCTCGATTCTTTTGCCCAAAAAGCTGAAGGCCTGCATGTCTGTGTCGAGCGGATGTCCTGGGCTCAGGACGATATTGAGCAGGGCCAGGGCGATGAGGATTGCCGTGGAGGCAAGAAAGCTTGCGGCCATGGTCCAGTTGCGCAGGGTCTGTATGGCCAGGATGTCCCGCTGGGTTACGACCATCTCCCGGACCCAGGATGCCCTGGTCGCGGCGTTGCGGGCGTAGATCGTTTTTTCAGGACAACAATCTTTTATGACCAGCAATCCCAGGTGATAGAGGAGCAGCAGCAGAAAGGCCGTTGCCGTGAACGGGCTTATTTCCAAGGACAGAAATGTCATGGGGCCGCCCCCCTGTGCGAACGGCGGCGCGTGTGCAGCATAAAGTAGAGAACCGGCACCGCCATGCGGCTGATCAAGAGCGAGGCGATCTCCCCGAACATCAGCGAGATGGCCAGCCCCTGGAAGATCGGGTCGGCCAGGATTACCGAGGCCCCGACCACCACGGCCAGGGCGGTAAGGAGCATGGGCCTGAAGCGGATGGCTCCGGCTTCCACTACGGCTTCTTCAAGCGGCAGGCCGTGGCTGATGCGCAGTTCGATGAAGTCCACGAGAATAATGGAGTTGCGCACCACGATTCCTGCCCCGGCCATGAAGCCGATCATGGAGGTGGCGGTGAAAAAGGCGCCGAAAGCCCAGTGGGCCGGAAGGATGCCGATCAGCGAAAAGGGGATGGCCGCCATCACCACCAGCGGCACGGTGTAATCCTTGAACCACCCCACCATGAGCATGTAGATGAGGATCATCACCGCGCAGAAGGCGAAGCCCAGATCCCGGAAGACCTCCAGGGTGATGTGCCACTCTCCGTCCCACTTGATCGCCGGTTCCAGTTCGGAAAAGGGCTGCTTGAGGTTGTAGATGGAGATCGCTTTCCGTTCGCCCCCATACTCCCTGCCGTCGAGTTCGGCGAGTTTTTTGTTCAGGGCGAAGATGGCGTAGGCCGGGCTTTCCGCCGCCCCGGCCACGTCGGCCGTCACATAGATGACCGGTTTGAGGTTTTTGCGGTAGATGGGCTGGTCAATGGGGACTTCGCTGACCGAGACCAGCTCCCGCAGGGGAACCAGGGGGCCGGTCGGGTTTAGGCCGGAGCGGAGCTGGGTGTTGAGGATGCTCTCAACCCGCGCCCGCTCCCCCCGGGGCAGCTCCAAGACGATGCCGATCCCCTCCTTGTCCTCGGGCAGGTGCAACAGGCTGACGGCCAAGCCCTTGACCGCCAGATCGACGGCCCGGGTAATCTCGCCTTCGGAAATACCGTTGAGGGCAGCCTTTTCCTTGTTAACCGCGATCACGGTTTTCAGCCGCTCCGTTTCCCGGTACCAGTCCACATCGACCACCCCTTCCGTGGTGGTGAAGAGGTCCTTGACCCTGGATGCCAATGCAACCCGTTGTGCATCGGTCTGGCCGTAGACTTCGGCAACCAGGGTTTGCAGCACCGGCGGCCCCGGCGGTACTTCGGCCACGGCCACGGCGGCGCCGTACCTTTCGGCTATGGCCGCGACCTGAGGCCGGATGCGTTTGGCGACCTCGTGGCTCTGGGCCTTGCGTTCACCCTTGGGCAGCAGATTGATCTGGATATCCGCCAGGTTGGTGTTGTTGCGCAGATAGTAATGGCGCACCAGGCCGTTGAAATTGTAGGGCGAGGCCGTTCCGGCATACACCTGATAGTTGATCACCTCCGGTTCCCGGCCGATGAGCGCGGCAATCTCCCTGGCGACCTGGGTGGTTTTTTCCAGGGGGGCGCCCTCGGGCATGTCCAAAATAATCTGGAACTCGCTCTTGTTGTCAAAGGGGAGCATCTTGACCTTGACCAGCCCGAAGTAGACCATGGCGCACGAGCCGAGGAGCAGCCCGCTGATGGACAGGAAAAAGATCAGCCGCCAGCGGGCGTGGGCAAGGAGGGGGTCCATGGCCCGGTGATAGATCCGGGTGAAGAAATCCGTGGGCGCGTGGTCATGGTCTGCCGCTAGTTGTTCCGGAGCCGGAGAGGTGTTGTCAGGGGAGGTCTTCTTTTTCAGCACCCGTACAGCGGCCCAGGGGGTAACGGTGAAGGCGATGAGCAGCGAAAAAATCATCGCCGCGGAGGAGCCGATGGGGATCGGCCGCATGTAGGGGCCCATCAGGCCGCCGACAAAGGCCATGGGTAGAATGGCGGCGATCACCGCCCAGGTGGCGAGGATGGTCGGGTTGCCCACCTCGTTCACCGCCTCGATGGCGATGGTAAGCACGGATTTTTGGGTGTTTCCCGGCAGCCGGAGGTGGCGGACTATGTTTTCCACCACCACGATGGCGTCGTCCACCAGGATGCCGATGGAAAAGATCAGGGCGAAGAGGGTGATGCGGTTCAGGGTGTAGCCGTACAGATAAAAAAGCAACAGGGTCAGCGCCAGGGTCGAGGGGATGGCGAGGATGACGATGACCGACTCCCGCCAGCCTAAAAAGAAGAGGATGAGCAGGGTCACCCCGAAAACGGCGATGCCCATGTGCAGCAGGAGTTCGTTGGATTTTTCCGCCGCGGTTTCGCCGTAGTTTCTGGTTACGCTCACCGTGACATCGGTGGGGATGAGGGTTCCCTTGAGGCCCTCGATCTTGGCCAGCACCGTTTCCACCACCTGCACGGCGTTGGCCCCCGGCCGTTTGGCCAGGGAAAGGGTGACGGCCGCCTCTTCCGGCTGCCCCTTGCCTGACCCGAAAAGGACATAGTTGCTGGGATCTTCCGGGCCATCGACCACGTCGGCCACCTCGTCGAGATACACCGGCCGGTTGTGGTGCACACCGACGACAATGCGGCCGATTTCCCTGGCCGAGGTGAGAAACCGGCCGGTATGCAGAAGGGTTTCCTGGTTTTGCGATTGCAGGGTGCCGGAGTACGATTGCAGATTGGCCTGTTGCAGCGCCGGAATTATCTCCGTTGCGGTCAACCCGCGGGCGGCAAGACGGGCGGGATCGAAGAGCACCCGCACCTGCCGTTTGGCGCCGCCGATGAGCTTGGTCTCGGCCACCTCGGGGATGTTCTTGACCGCGTCGTCAAGCTGGGCTGTGAGGCGCCGGAGGGTGTAGTGGTCATAGCGCGGGCTGTGCAGGGTCAGGGCGAGCACCGGCACGTCGTCGATGGTGTGCGGCTTGACCAGCGGCGGCACGACGCCATAGGGAATGCGGTCGAAGTTGGTGGCCAGCTTCTGGTTGAGGCGGACGATGGCGTCCTCCATCTTTTCGCCCACATAGAAACGGGCTACGAGCAGACACTGGCCCGGCATGGAAGTGGTATAGATGTATTCCACACCGGGCAGCTCGTAGAGGAGCTTTTCCATGGGGATGGCGACGCGCTCCTCAACCTCCTTGGGGGTGGCGCCGGGCATGGCGACCATGACGTCGATCATCGGCACCTTGATCTGCGGCTCCTCCTCCCGCGGCAGCATGGCAACGGCCACGATTCCGAGGAGCAGGGAGGCGATGAGCAGGATGACGGTCAGTCTGGATTCGATAAAAACCGAGGCGAGCCTGCCGGCGAAGCCGTGTTGGTTTTCCGGGGTGTGGTTCATCACGGCACGATGGCTACGGGTTGTCCGTCAATAAGCCGTTCTCCGCCCTGGATCACGACCTGCTCTCCCCCGTTGAGGCCGGTGAGGATTTCCACCCGGCCTTCGAGGTGTTCCCCGCTGCGCACCAGGCGCAACTGGGCGGTATTGTTGTGTGCCACAAAAATCCGCTCCATCTGCCCAAAGCGAAACACCGCTTTTTCCGGCACCAGCAAGGCCTTGGCGCCATCATCGCCGGGAAGCGCGACCCGTGCGTACTGCCCGGGTCGCAAGGAGTCGCCGCCGTGGATGCTGATTTTCACCAGCGCGGTCCGTGAGGCGGTGTCCGTTGACGGCCCGATTTCGGTGACGGTTCCGGTCTGGGAAAACTCGGCCGCCGGGACCGTGACGGCAAGCGTGTCCCCTTTTTTGATTTTCAGGGCAGCCCCCTCCGGCGCCGCGGCAACCACCTGCAAGTGTTCGGTGTTTTCCAATACCAGGAGGGGCATCCCCGGGGTGGCCAGATCGCCGGCATTGGCCATTTTCTGCGAGATTATCCCGGCAAAGGGGGCGGTGATCAGGGTGTAGCCGCGCATGGCCCTGGCTTCGCGCAGACCTGCCTCCGCCATCCGGTAGGCATCTTCCAGGGATTTTACTGTTTCCCGGGTGGAAGCGTCTTGTGCCAGCAACCGTTTTTCGCGGTCGAAATTCCGTTGCGCCTGGCCGAATTGCGTCTCGGCCTGCGACAGCCGGGCAACAATCTCCCCGGCGCTGATCCGTGCCAGCAGCGTGCCTTTTTGTACAGCGGATCCCAGTTCCACGGGCATCTCCTCGATGGGCCCGGATATCTTGGCGGCGATGGTCGCCCGCTGGAGCGATTCCACGGCGCCGGCCACCTCGCTTTGCCGCTGGGGTGTATGGCCGGCCACGGTGATCACCCGCACCTGCGCAACGGGAAGAGGCTGGGGGGCTCCGTTGTGGCCGGGATCCTTGCAGCCGGTGGCGGTGAGGAGCAGGCACAGGGGAAGCGCCGAGAAAAAATGTTTGTACCGCATGATGTCGATTTCCTGTTGCAGGGCTTAGTTGATGAGCAGGTAGCAACTATTTTTTCTCGCCAAGACGCAGGGTCACAGAGGAAATATAGTTACACTACTATGTTTCTTTGCGCGCCCAGCGCTTCTGCGAGATTTTTCCAAGTTGTTCCTCTGGTATCTTAGTTGAAAGCTGGCGCCTTTCCAGAAGGAGATTCGTCCGCTATTTCCGGAAACTGGTCCAGGCCAAGGGCGCGCCGCAGGCCGGCAACGGCAATGCGTTGGGAGGTTTCCGCCGCGATGCGCCGCACCTGGGCGTCAATCAGGCGGTTTTCCACCCCGAGCAGATCGGCGGAGAGCAGGGTGCCCTCCTTGAAGCGGAGCCGGTTGATGCGCGCGCTTTCCTGGGCCTGGGCCACGCTTTTTTCCGTAATCTGCAAACGCTCCCCGGCCTCCTGCAGGGCCAACTCCGCCTGCTTCACCTCAAGGATGATGGCCAGTTCGGTTTTGCGTTTTTGTTCCTGCGCTTCGGCCAGCAGGGCGGAGGCCCTGGCAACCTCGGCTCCGGTCCGGCCGCCCTCGGAGAGGTTGAACTGCAAGGTGACCCCGGCCTGCCATGAATCGCCGGAGCCGTCGGTGACATAGCCAGTGTCTGCGTCGTATCCGGCATAGCCTTCCAGGGAGGGATAATAGCCGCCCTGGGCCTGGCGGACCTTGGCTTTGGCCGCCAGGATGAGGGCCTCCATGCTTTTCAGCTCAAAACGGTGTTCAGGAGTTGCGGACCGCGGTATTTCCTGAACGCTGCCCTGGGCCGGGTCAAGCGCCACCGGGCCATCGTCAAGGCCCATCAGGCCGAGGAAGATCCTGCGGCTTACCTCAAGGGTGTGGTGGGCCTGGCTCAAGTTTTCCCTGGCCGTGGCCTGTTGCACCTCCAGATCGAGGAGATCGGCCTTCAGCAGGACGCCTTCCCGGTAACGGGACTGCGCCACGGCCAGGGAGGCGGTGATCGCCTCCACCGATGCCTGTCGCGCCCTGACCAGCTCCTCGGCCTGGATGACGAGCTGAAAGGTTCGGACCACCTCAAAGGCGAGCTGAGCCCGGACCGCCCCGAGCTCCATGCGCGAGGAAACCGCCTGGGCTTCGGCGGCCTTCAATCCGGCCAGATCGCGGCCGCCGTTGAAAAAGCGGTAGCCGAGCCGGACCCCCATGTTCAGGGTGTCGGTGCGGCCGGGATTATTGAAGTCGATGGCATTGGTGAAGGCCCCTTGGTTCAGGATGTTGCCGAAGGAATACATGGGGTTGTCGGTTTGTTCGTATCGGGAGTTCAGATTAAGCCTTGGGAAAAAAGAGGACCTCTCCATGGCGATGGCGGCTTGGGCCGCCTCGATCCGGTTTTTTCCCATCCGGCTGTCGGGGTTGTTCCGCACGGCAAAGAGCACCGCATTGCGAACTGTCCACACCTCCGGCCTGGGTGGGGCATCGGTGGCCGCGGCGGCGGCAGGGGGGGGAACGCTCGCCAGCACGAGGGCTAGGCACAGAGAGCAGAGCCTGCGCCAGGAGAAAAGGCGGCGATTGGTGTTTTCGCAAGGAGATAGTGGCCGGGTCATGGTTCCGTGTTCTCTTGTCTGCAGACCGAAGGAAAGGGGGGAAGTCGGTTTCGTATATTCAGTATTTAATTATATAGTTATAAACTGAATTATCTGCCACGCTTTTTTTGGTTTCATGGCAGGCGGAGAGTGCATTCTTTGTGACGCATGGCGCTCCACAACAGTATATCATAGAGGAAAGTCCCGGCCGCAAGGGGTTTTTCCGGTGGATCGTTCAGAACCACTGCTTCTTTTTGAAGTAGACAAGCATGGAGAGGAGTGTGCCCGCCATCAGCAGGAGGGCAAAGGGGTAGCCGAAATACCAGTTGAGCTCCGGCATGTTGAACGGGCTCGCGCCGGTGTTGAAATTCATGCCGTACAGGCTGGTGATGAAGGTGAGGGGGATGAAGATCACCGCGAAGATGGTCAAGACCTTGATGATCTCGTTCATGCGATTGCTCACCGAGGAAAGGTAGATGTCGATCATGCCGGAGATGATGTCCCGGAAGGTTTCCACCGTGTCAAGCACCTGGATGGTATGATCGTAGAGATCCTTGAGAAAGACCCTGGTCGATCCCCCCATGAAAATGGCCTCATCCCGTTGGAGTCCGTGGATCACCTCGCGAAGCGGCCAGACCGACTTGCGGAGCAGGATCATCTCCCGTTTCAGCGAGTGGATTGCCTGGAGGGTTTGCGGGGAAGGCGCGGCGATCAGCTCCTCTTCCAGATCTTCGACCTCCTCGCCGATTTTTTCGAGAACGGAAAAGTAATTGTCCACCACCCTGTCCAGCAGGGAATACAACAGGTAGTCGGTCCCTAATTTCCGGATGCGGCCCTTGTTGGTTTCCAGGCGGGCCAGCAGGTCGTCAAAGATGTCATCGTCTTTTTCGTGGAAGGTGAGCAGGTAGTTGGAGCCGAGCACGAAGCTGATCTGCTCCATGCTCATCTCCCCGGCGGCATCGTCATAGTTGATCAGGTTGATGACCAAAAACAGGTACTCCTCGTAATGGTCGATCTTCGGCCGCTGGCCGGTGTGGAGGATGTCTTCAATGGTCAGCGGATGCAGGCCGAACTCAAGGCAGAACCTGTCCACCGCCTCGGCGTCATGCAGGCCGTGGATCCTGATCCAGGTGTTGCGGGGGGTTTCCTTCAGCAGGCGGAATTCGTCGAGACGCACAGGGGTGCTGAGCGAAAGGTTCTCGGCATCGTAATCGACCATGTCCAGGCCGAATTTTTCTGTGACCCGTTCGCCGATGAACACCGGGCTTCCCGGGGGAAGCCCGGCTTTCCGAGAGGATGTTTTGACAAGCTTCAGCATCTTTAGTTCCCCGAAATGGAGGTGGTTTTTTTCGACGGCGGTGTGCGTCGGCAAGACAGTCGGTCGCCGTAATAAGAATATCATATCCGCGGCTGTTCCGTGAACCCCATTGTCCGTTGGGGTGAATATCTTGGTGATGTTTCAAGAACAGGGGAGATTTTTTTGTAAAAAGGCGCTATGGAATCGTGCCCTGATATGCGAGGATAAGAGTAAACACGAAAAGAGGGGGGGAATGAAGCAGCCTGGACCGCAGTATCTGAAAACCATGGTTGAGACGGCAAGCCCGGTGCGCAACATTGTCGCGTTGTATGAAAAGTGCTTGCTGCACCTGGCCGGTGCGCGGAAAAGTCTCACCGCCGGGGAGATTGCCGGCAAGGCGGAAAGTCTGCGCAAGGCCATGGATATTCTCTTGTATCTGGACAATGCCCTGGACGCAGCCGAGCCGGAAGCCGCACAGCCGTTGCATGAGAGCTACCGGATGATTCTGGCCCAATTGAGCTTGGCCAACAGCGGGAATTCCCCGGAAGCGTTGGGGCTGGCCGAAAAATGGCTGACCGGGTTGCTGGAGGCGTGGCAGGGGGTTGGGCCGGGCGGCAAAAAAACAGGGCCGGGGGGGAAATACCCATGAAAACTGTCTGCCGGATACGGGATGGTGTGGTAGGATGAATGTGTCAAGACCGTTGCAAGTTCCCGTTGTCCTGCATCTGCATGGGCTGCCGAAAAAACGATACAACCATAGAGATCATGACACTATCCCTCCCCTCCTGGCTGCTTCTTCCGGTTCTGGTTTTTTTCTACCACCCCCTTGCCCGGTTTTTCCCGAAGATGGACAAGGATGCCTACGTCCGGAAAGTCGTGGCGGCAGGCAACCAATTTTACCGGCGCAGGTTTGCCCAAACGCCCTATGCCGAGAGGATGCTGTTTTTGCCCTACTGTCTGCGGGCCGAAGGGTGCGCCACGGTTATAGATCAGGAAAAGGGCTTGTTGTGCCCGCCTGAATGCCGTATTCCCTGCCGTTTGCGGGAGATGCGGGAGACGGCTTTGGCGTTGGGGTATCAGGATGTTTCCGTGGTGGTGAGCGGCCGGCTGCACAAAAAGGACGGGGTGCTGCGCAGCCGGGATTTCCTGGTGCGCCGGATCGAACAGCGCCGGCCCAACGCGGTGCTGGGGTGCCTCTGCACCCGTGACCTGCGGGAGAAATATCTGCGCTCCGCCAATGTCTCACCCGCAGGGTCGCTGGGCGGCCATGGGCTCAAGGTGATTCCCCAGGTGTGTCTGCTCAAGGATTGCAACTGCAGGCAGAGTTCCATCGATTGGCAGGAGCTTGAAGAGCTGATACGGGCGCATGTTTGAAAAGATTGTTGCCGTCTTGTCCGGAATTCCGGGGAAAATACAAGCGCCATGCCTTTCGCGGCCCAGATTCTCGCCACAAGGCAGGGGAGACGGAGTATGTTTGAAAAAAAGCGGCGTACGGCCGCAATAGTATTCCATGGAGTAGGAACGGCGGATGCAGCGTGGATAATCAGGAATTGAACACAGCATTCAAGCGGGTTGTCGATACCGCAAGCGTGGAGTTTTATCTGATCACCCCTGAAGGGGGATTTGCCTATGTGAATCAGGCAGCGGCCAGAAATCTCGGCTATTCCGAGGCAGAGCTTCTTGCCTTGAGCCTTGCCGATATTGATCCGGAAATCGGCCCCAGTGCCAAACATCTTTGGCCCGAGTGGAAAAGACAGGGCATCCTGCGTCTTGAAACCACCCATCGGACAAAAAGCGGGCAGGTCGTCCAGAAGGAAGTCGATGCGGTCTGCGTCACCCTCGGCGCGGCAGACTATATCTGCGCCTTTGTCCGGGATATCACCGAGCGCAAGCGCATGGAAACAGCCCTTTTGGAAAGCGGGGAGCAATACCGCGATCTTTTTGAAAGCGCCAGCGATCTCATCCAGTTCGTCCGGCCGGACGGCTCCTTTCTCCAAGTCAATCCGGCTTGGCGGGACACCTTTGGTTATTCCGAGGAAGAGGTCGGGAAGCTCACCATTTTTGATCTCATCGATCCGGACTGCTCGGATCACTGCATGGAAACCTTTCAACGGGTCCTGGAGGAGGGACGGGTTGACAGGATAGACACATCCTTTGTCGCGAAGAACGGCGAAAAGATCATGATCCAGGGCGCGGCCAACTGCAGGTACGAAAACGGCAAGCCTCAGGTGACCCGCTGCATTTTCCGCAACGTCAGCGAGGAAAAAAGACTGCAGGCCCAATTGCTGCAATCCCAAAAGCTGGAGGCTGTCGGGCGGTTGACCAGCGGCGTGGCCCACGATTTCAACAATCTGCTCACCACGATTTTAAGCTACAGCGAGCTGTATCTGAGGCGTCTGCCGGACAGCGACCCCCTGGCGAACGCCTTGCGCGCCATCCGCGAGGCCGGCATCCGAGGCGCGGCCCTGACCCGCCAGTTGCTTACCTTCTGCCGGCATCAGGTTGTGGATGTGCGGGTTATCAACTTGCATAATCTTGTCTCCGGGTTGAGCACCATGATCCGGCGTCTCATCCCCCCGGGCATCGATTTTACGGTGGCGGTTGCCTCCGGCGGGCAGGGGCGGATTCTTGCCGACCAGCACCAGATCGAGCAGGTGCTGCTCAATCTGGCCATCAACGCGCGCGACGCCATGCCGGATGGGGGAACCCTGGCCATTTCCTGCCTTGAGGAGGTTTTGGAGCAGGATGAATTCTCCAATTTCGACAATATCGAGCCCGGACGGTATGTGGTTGTTGTGGTGAGCGATACAGGGGAAGGCATGAGCAAGGAAGTTCAGGAGCATATCTTCGAGCCGTTTTTCACCACCAAACCCCAAGGCAAGGGAACCGGCCTCGGCTTGGCCACTGCCTACGGCATTGTCAAGCAGCATAGCGGCTATATTGTGGTTGAGAGCGAGCCTGGCGAGGGAACCACCTTTCGCCTGTATTTCCCCAGGGTGGAGGCGCCGGTGGAGGCGGTGGTGACCGGACACGCCTTGGAGGTGTTGCAAGGCAGCGAGACCATCCTCGTGGTTGACGATGAACCGGAGATCCTGGCGGTTATCAGCCATTCCCTCGGGACCATGGGCTACACCGTGCTTACGGCCGGGTCTTCGTCGGAAGCCCTGCTCCTTGTGGAAGAGGGGGGGCGCAAGATCGATCTCCTGCTGACCGATGTGGTCATGCCGGGAATGGCCGGCCACACGTTGGCCGCCCGGGCCCAGGCGGCAGACCCCCGGATCCGGGTGTTGTTCATGTCGGGCTATACCGATTCCATGCTCGAAGAATACGGGGTTTTTCGGACGCACGCAAATTTCATCAGCAAGCCGCTTTCCCCGGGCGAGCTTGCCGTCAAGATCCGCAAGATGCTGGCGTAAGCCTGAGTATGGCCCTTGTTCGGATTCTTCTCTGTATTTCCGCATGCCTTCCTTACCCCTGCGCGCGTTGCGGCGCTCCAGCGCAAGATTATTTCCGGGAAAAACGGGATATGATTTTTTCCCGTTTTTGGCACAAATCGTGGTAATTTTTAAAGAGAAGGCCAACGAGCCCCGCCTTTCTTGCACCGCATCCACCATTCGGTGCGGATTCGTGAGCGGGACTCCAACTACGGGGTGATCCTGTCCATCTGGGATCGGATGCTGGGCACCCTGACCACCTGGGTGGAACAGGAAAAAATCGTCATCGGTTTGCACCGGGAAATCGAAAAGCTGGGCTTCTGGGGTCTGCTGGCCCAGCCCTTTACGCGCAATACCCCGTGAAGCATGAAAAGCCCGGATCGGAAAAGAGACGAGAGGAGTGAGCAATGAACTGGAAGAATCTGTTTGTGCCGGGTAAGGATTTCACCGTGGCCCAGGCCAAGGAGTACATGGAGGCGCGGGGAGCGGAGGCCTATCAGCTCCTGGATGTCCGTCAGCCCAAGGAGTATGAGGAAGGGCATCTGCCCGGGGCTATCCTCATCCCGCTCAAAGAGCTCCCAGGGCGATTGGCTGAGCTTGACAGGGATAAGCCGGTCATTGCCTATTGCGCCGTTGGCGGCAGAAGCAAAGCCGCGGCCCAGTTTCTTGCTGGCAAGGATTTTGCAAATGTTTACAACATGGCCGGGGGCATCAAGGCCTGGCAGGGGGGACAGGCCAGGGGGGGGGAAGAGGCCGGCCTGGAATTTTTCACCGGCCAGGAAGAGTATGAGGACGGAGTGAGCCTTGCCTATGCCATGGAAGACGGGCTGCAGGAGTTTTACCGTCTTCTGGCCGAACGGGCGCAGGATAACGAAGTCCGGCAGCTCTACACCCGCTTGATGGGCTTTGAGGATGCGCACAAGACCCGGCTTCTTGCCGAGTACCGGCAGGCGCACGGGTCTGCGGCCATGCCGGGCACAGGGGCGGATGGGTTCATGGAAGGCGGTTCCAGGGTGGAGGGTTTTCTTGCCCGGGTCGATGCCCGACTGCAAACCAAGCGGGATATCCTGGAGTTGGCCATGGCGTTGGAGACCCAGGCCCTGGATCTGTACAGCCGCATGGCGCACAAGAGTCAAAAAGGCGAGGCCAGGGCGTTGTTTTTGCGTTTGGCGGATGAAGAAAAAATGCATCTTTCCTTTTTGGCCGACGAAATGGACACGGTGCTGAGCCAGGGTGCAAACCCTTTGGATGGCGGACAGGTACGCTGATGGAATGGAAAAGGCAAGAACGCAGGGTGGCAAAAACCGACAGGCGAGCCATCGGCCGCATGCTGCTGGATCATCTCCGCTTTCTGCAATCGGTGATCAACGGGGTGACTGACCCTGTTCTGGTGATCGGAACGGATATGCGGGTAAAGCTCATCAACCAGGCAGCGCGTGATTTTCCTGTTTCCCGGCCGAACGATGGGAGATTTTCCGAAAATTCGCACTGCTATCGGGTGCTGTTCGGCATGGAGCAACCGTGCGACAAGGCCGGGCGCAAGTGTCCGCTCATGGAGGTTCTTGAAACCGGCAAAGCAGTGTCGGTTTGCCAAGACATTACCCTGAAGTCCGGCGAGCTCCGTCATTACGAGGTGTTTGCTTCCCCCCTGCTGGGGGACGGCGATACCCTGCTCGGCGTTATCGAAATTGTGCGTGATGTCACCGAACTGAATCTTGCCGCCGAGGTTTTAAAGAAAAGTCATGACGAGCTTGAGCAGCGGGTTGAGGCGCGAACCATTGAGCTGAAAAAGGTCAATGATGCCCTGCGCCTTGAGGTCGACGAGCGGCGCTGGGCCGAAGATCAACTGCTTCAGGCCTGCGAACGGGCAAAACTCGTGTACAGTGTTATTCCCAGCGCCATTTTCACCGTTGACCTCGATAGAAAGATCACCAGTTGGAATAAAAAGGCTGAAAGGATCACCGGATATACGGAAGCGGAGGTTCTTGGCAAGCCGTGCAGTGTTTTTGCCTTGGAACCATGCACGGTAAAGGGCTGCGGCGTGTATTCGGAAACGGTCAAGAAGCCTATTTTGAAGCGGATTTGCGAGATCAAAACCAAGGATGGTCAGATAAGGATTGTCAGTAAAAACGCCGACTTATTGCGGGATGCAAGCGGCCGGATCATCGGCGCGGTGGAAAGCTTCGGCGACATTACGGAACAGCAACATATCGAGAGGCAGTTGCGCACGGAGCGGGATAAGTTCCGGGGGATCCTTTCCGCCCTTGATCACGGGATGCACATCCTCAACCGGGATTATAAGATCGAATACCAAAACGAGATCTTGCGCCGGACCTTTGGCGACAGGATCGGTGAAAAATGCTACGAAGTGTACAAGCAACGGGACACGCCCTGCGAGGTGTGCCGCATGCATGCCGCCATCGAAAGCAACGAGATCCAGCGAACAGAGGAGGTCATGTCCGACCAACGCCATTACGAGCAGAGCTATGTACCCTTTGTCGATATCGATGGCGAAATCAAGGCCTTGATTCTCCTGCGGGATGTCACCGAGGAAAAAAAATACCGGGCAGAAACCATGCGGGCCGGCCAGCTTGCCTCCATCGGCGAACTGGCCGCCGGAGTGGCCCACGAGATCAACAATCCCATCAACGGCATCATCAATTACGCCCAGGTGCTGCTTGATGACGCAAGCCAGGGGACGATGGAGGGCGAGGGAGGCCATCCGGCCCAGCGGGAGATGCTCGATCGCATCATCAAGGAAGGGGAGCGGATCGCCTATATAGTGCGCAATCTGCTCTTTTTTGCCCGCCAGCGGGAAGAGGAGGCGGAGCTGGTCGAAATCGGGGCAATTATCGAGGATTCCCTGGCCTTGATTAAGCACCAGCTCCAGAAAGACGGGATAATCATCCACACCGATATTCCGGTGGATTTGCCGCCCATCCGGGTGCATCCGCAACAGTTGCAGCAGGTTTTTCTCAATCTGCTCAGCAACGCTCGATATGCCCTCAACCACCGCTACCCCGGGCGGGATTCCGGTAAAAAGCTGGAGATCCGCTGCCGGGAAGTGCAGGGACCGGGACGGACCATGGTGCGGACAGAAATAACCGATCATGGCGAAGGGATCCCATTGGAGATGCTTTCCCAGATATTTGAGCCGTTTTTTTCTTCAAAGAAACCGGGAGAGGGGACCGGGTTGGGATTGTCCATCAGCGCAGGGTTGGTCAGGGATTTTCAGGGAGAACTGAGGGTGGCAAGCGAACTCGGGGTGTACACCACCATGACCGTCGATCTGCCGGCATATGAAGAATGAACCGTTGATTTCTTTCCTTTTTTTACGAGGGTGGCAATGATTGATCTGGATAAATCAGAGACCAGGATACTGGTGGTGGATGACGAGGAAAGCCTGCGGCTGACCTTTCAGATGTTTCTCGGCCGCGAGGGCTACGGGCCGGTGCTGACCGCCTCGACCTTTGAAGAGGCCCTGGCGCTCATTGAACAGCAGACCTTTGACCTGATCATCAGCGATATCGTCATGGAGGGGGCCTCGGGCATCGACCTGCTGCGGCGGGTCAGGGAGTTGGGACTGGAGTGTCCGGTGGTCATGGTGACCGGGTACCCCAATATCAATACCGCTTCCGAGGCGGTGCGGCTGGGGGCCTTTGACTACCTGGCCAAGCCGGTGAAAAAGGCCGATCTGCTGCGCACCGCGCGCATGGCCCTCCAGCAGTATGGACTCTGGAAGGAAAAAGAACGGCTGACCGAGGAAAAAGAGCGCTCCCAGCAGTATCTTGAAACGATTTTCCGCAGTGTCCGGGACATGATCATCACCGTTGACCATGACCTGCGGGTGGTGCAGATGAATGATCAGGCCAAGAACTGGGCGGCAACGTATATGCCCGGCCTTGCCGTTGGCGCCGATCTGGAGGAGGTGGCCGGCGCCTTTGCCGTGTTTGCCTCGGATGTGCAAAAAGTGATGGACTCCCGGGAAGCGGTGCGCGAGCATCGCATTGAGGTCAATCTGGAGGACGGGGCGCATGTTGTGTTCCGGCTCAGTGCGGCTCCTCTGGAAAGTCAGCACGACAAAGGCTTTCTCGGGGTGGTGCTGGTGTTCCGTGATGTGAGTCGGTTGGAGGATTTGGAAAAACGGGGCAAGCGTACCTATTTTCACCGATTGGCCGGGGTGAGCCGGGCCATGCAGACGGTCTATACCCTCATCGAAAACGTCGGCCAGGTGGACACCTCGGTGCTGATCACCGGAGAATCGGGCACCGGCAAGGAATTGGTGGCCGAGGCCCTGCACGCGGAAAGCCCGCGTCGGGACATGCCACTGGTGAAGTTCGACTGCACCTCCATTCCGGAAAACCTCATGGAAAGTGAGCTGTTCGGTCACAAAAAAGGCGCTTTCACCGGGGCGGACCGCAACCGGGAAGGACGGATCCTGCAGGCGGACGGCGGCACCCTGTTTCTCGATGAGATAGGTGATATCTCCCCGCTCATGCAGTTGCGTCTGCTGCGTTTTCTCCAGGAACGCACCTTCTATCCGGTGGGCGAGGACAGGCCCGTCACCGTGGACGTTCGGGTGGTGGCCGCCACCAACGCCGATCTGAAGCAAAAGGTGCAGCGGGGGGAGTTCCGGGAGGATCTCTATTACCGGCTGCGGGTGATTGACATTACCCTGCCGCCCTTGCGGAACCGTGAAGGGGATTTGCCCATTTTGGTGGATCTGTTTCTGGCCCGGTTCAGCAAACGTCTGAACAAGAATATTAACGGCATTTCCGACCAGGCCTTGCAAATGCTGGCTGACTACAGTTGGCCGGGAAATGTCCGGGAGCTGGAGCATGTTGTGGAGCGGGCCTGTGTGCTGTGCACGGACGACACGATCACCACGGGCAACCTTCCTGAAGAGGTGCGGAGCTGGAACCGTATTGCTGCCGCAACTTCGGGGGGGGGTAATGGGGAGGAGCCCTCGGCTGTCAAGGGCTTCGGAGGCAGTGCTCCTGTTGCGCGGGAGAGCGAAAAGGAGCATCTTGTGAATATCATTGCCCAAACAGACGGCAACAAAGCCAAAGCTGCCAGGCTGCTTGGCATTGACCGCAGCACCCTGTACCGGAAGATGAAGGCGTACGGTCTGGAATAGCAGAGTGTTGCGCGTGCAACACTCTGCTACACATGCAACAGCAAAAGTGTGGCGCCTCAATTCCTGGCGCCACACTTTTTTGTTTTCCCTCCCCCCTGCCATTCTCTGCTGTGCCATCTTGCTGATAATCGCTGTAAAGATTTGCTAACGGTCTGATCTTCAGGTTTTTTTCATGCTGTACTCTCCCTCGGTATTAAATTCTCATTTTTTTTTATTTCCTATAAAATCAACTAGTTGTAATTCAATAATAGAAAAGCCTCCCTGCGCCCGGAGTGTGTTGGCACACCCCATGCAATGTACCCTGATCAAACGAAACACGAAATGATACGGGCGGAAAAACAAAATCATAGGAGGCTCACCATGAAGAATACAATGCAGAAACAAGGACTCGGTCTTGGCGAACTTGATAAGGAAGCAATCGGCGAGGGAATCTCCCAGGCAGGCGTGGGCGTCATTCTTACC